>CAWDWK010000033.1:0-203802 GCA_963805775.1 uncultured Solibacteraceae bacterium
GACCCCAAAATCTTGCCCAAGACCAGGCTGGTGCGCGGCGCAGGGGATACCAGCATCGACAGCAGAAAGCCCTCGCGCCGGTCTTCGATGATCGAGATGGTGGAGAAGATCGCGGAGAACATCACCGTCAGCACCAGCGTTCCGGAATAATACCGCGCCAGATCGTTGGAGCCGTAGCCGATCAGCAGCCAGAAGATCAGCGGAGACGCCACCACGCTCAGGACGCGGCTCTTCTGCCGCCAGAAGCGCACCAGTTCGCGCTGCCACAGAGTGGCCGCGGGCAGAATGAAGCTATTCAATGGATGCCCCCGTTTCGCGCACGAATACGTCTTCCAGCGAGGGCTTGTGCAGGCCCACCGAATCCACCGCGCCGGGGAACGCCTCCACCACTTCCGCGATGAAGCGATGGCCGTTAGAGATCTCGACGCGCACCTGCGCCGTCGCGCGTGGATGCCGCGGCGCCGAAGCGCTGCCGTATGCCGGCGGCGAGCGACTCCGCATCCGTCGGTCTCGAGCACCACCACGTCGCCCCCGATGCGCGAGCGCAACTCTGCGGGACTGCCCTGCGCCACGATCTTCCCCTGATGCAGCAGGATCAGGCGGTCGCAGCGGTCGGCCTCGGCCAGCACGTGGGTGGTCAGCAGGATCGTGACGCCTTCGTGAGTCGCGCAGGCTTTCGATATGGTGGGAGAGGTCGCGGCGCGCCGCCGGATCGAGCCCCGTGGATGCCTCATCCATCAGCAGGACTTGCGGCTTGTGAAGCAGCGCCTTGGCGATTTCCACGCGGCGCCGCAGACCGCCGGAAAGCGTGTCCACCAGATCCTTGCGTCGATCGTCAGGCCAAGACGCTCCATGGCGCCCTCCATGCGCTCGCGCAGCGTGGCGCCGCTTAGCCCATGCAGATGCCCCTGCGCGCGGAGATTCTCTTCCACGGTCAGCGCCTTATCGAGGCTCTGCGTCTGGAACACCACGCCCACCGCGCGCCGCACTGCGGCTGGGTCGCGCGCCACATCGTGGCCGGCGATTTCGGCGCGCCCTTCGGTGGGCACCATCATGGTGGAGAGAATGCGGAAGAGCGACGATTTGCCGCCGCCATTCGGCCCCAGCAGGCCGAAGATTTCTCCCTTCTTCACTTCGAAGCTGACACCCGAGAGGGCGACGCGGTCCCCGTAGCGGTGAGTAAGGTTTTGAACTGCGATCACAGACCCGGCCTATCCAGGAGCATCAGACCGTAGATCAGCGGCAGGTACAGAACGGAGGTGAGCAGAACCGCTCGCGCGCGCACCAGGGTGCGCTCCAACGCCACACGCACGCCGGAATACAGGTACACCAGGCCCAAGATCAAAGCTCCGATCAAATAGATGCGTCCCGGACATTCCCAGCATAGCCGGAACCAGGCTGACCGGAATCAGGGCGATGCCGTAGAGCACGATCTGTCGCGCCGTGGAGCGGCAATCGGGATCCACCACGGGCAGCATCTGTATGCCGGCGCGGGCGTAGTCTTCCTTGTACATCCAGGCGATGGAGTAGAAGTGCGGGAACTGCCAGAGGAAAAGAATCGCGAACAGCACCCAGCATTCGCGCGTGATGGCGCCGGCGGCGGCCGCGTAACCGATCATGGGCGGCATGGCCCCGGGAATCGCGCCCACCGTGGTGCTCCACCAGGTGCGCTGCTTCATCGGCGTATACAGGAACAGGTAGCTGGCCAGCGTGAAGGCGCCGATCAGGCCGCTCAGCAGATTCACTCCCAGCCACAACTCGACGAAACCCGCCACGGAAAGCGCGATGCCGAACGCCAGCGCGCGGCCCGCGACCAGGCGGCCCGAAGGCAGTGGACGCCCCGCCGTACGGCGCATCTTCAGATCTGCCGCGCGCTCGTACCACTGATTGAGCGCCGCCGTGCCGGAGGCGATCAGCCCCGTGCCGAGGACCGTGTGCAGCAGCAGCAGCCAGTTGATCTCGCGCCAGGCGTGTGATGGCAGGCCGAAGAAATACCCGATCCCCGTGCTCATGAGGATCAGCCAGGTGATCCGCGGCTTCGTCAATTCGATATAGTCGCGCATCACGCGGTGACCATCCCTCCATGTACCCGAAACGCATCGGGCCCGGCGAGCATGGCCAGCGCGACCGCCGCGCCAACCGCCAGCGACCCCACAGCGACATGCGCCACCGTGAACAACACCACTACCGGCATGGGCTGCGGCGCATCGGCGTAAGCCACGCGCGCCATCAGGGCAGCGATGCCGAGGAAAACCTGGGAAAACGTCATCGAGAGCAGGAGCATGGCTGCGCGGCGGAGCGTCGTATTGTCCATGTGCCGCATCAGAATGGAGAGTCCGGCCCACATCGCCAGAATGGTGGCCAATACCGCGCCCGCAATGTGAACCGCGGGCGCGACCACTCCATAGCGCACAGCGGCGCCCAGGATGGTCTGCGCGAAGAGGCCGACTGTACATATTAAGGCAGGGGCAGCCCAGCCTCCGTCGAACCGTGTGAACAGTCCGACACAAATCGCCACCAGGATTACGAAGAAGAGTTGTCCCAGAGAGGCGTGCGCGATGGTGGCCCACGCCGGCGTGAGAAAGCGAACCACCACGCCGCCAAGCGCGGCCTGCGCGAGGACTACGATCACGGCGGCCCAGGCCAGCCGAATGCCAATCGAGTCCGAGCTCCGCTCGGATTGGCAGGCTGAAGCCCGCCTCACCCGAACGCCAATCCCACCGTGAGCAGGCCGACCACCATGGCCGTCACGCGGTGCGCGAATTCATAACGGATGCCGCCTTCCAGCGTCGGCACCAGATGGCCCCACGAAAGCGGCCAATCGGGCACAGAGAGCGCCGCGTCGTTGCTGGTGACCAGCCCGCCGGCAATGACCAACCCGAAGGTACAGCACGCCACCAACACCGCGTAGCGGCGTAACCAGAGAGGAGCCACCCTTGTAAGATGCATGGAGTCGGGGGCAGGCTCCCAAAAACCTGCCCCTTTTTTATCTATCCTTTATAGGAAAAATCTACAGTCTTGCTCTCTTTGGGCCCGACGGTGACAGTCTGTTCCATCGGTCCATACTTTTCGTGCCAGCTTTGAATGACGTAGGTCCCAGGAGGCAATCCTTTTATTGTAAACGTTCCGTCGTCGCCCGTCACGGCGAAGAACGGATGCCCCACCACGCCGATATAAGAACGCATCCACGGATGCACATTGCACTTCACCGGAATCATGACTTCCTGGCGGGCGAACGATTTCATCAGGGGCGCCTGTCCCGGCGACTGCGACTCGTTCCAGTCGGGGTTCACCGTCGGCATCGGGTGGATGTTGTGGTTCGTCGGGTCGTCGTTCTTCACCTCGAAAGTCTGCCCCGTCATCAACCCGATCACATGTGGCTTGTACATGCAGCCGCTCTGATCCAGGCTGACCTGGGTCGTGGGCACGGCCCACTGCTTGTCGGCAGGAAGCCCGGACTTCACCCAAACGAACGCATACTTCAGTGTGCCGTTGTCGTTTACCACTACCTCTTCGCTCTTTTGCGGCGAGCCCTTGTGCGCGCGTTCGCACGCCGGGTTGGCCGACATATCGAGCGTCGCCATCTTCGGCTTATCGCCGGCGAACGCCACCTTTCCGGTGATGGTGCCACCGTTGACTTCGTCCGGCACGGCCGCAGCGCCGCCGGCCGCTGCCGGAGCCGTAGCCTCGCTCTTAGCCGTTTCCGCCGGTTTTTCGCCGCCGCAGCCCGCCAGCAGCACGGCGCCGGCCAGCGCCGCTCCCATCCAAATCTTCTTCATTTACCTGTGACCCTCCTTGAATCTCAATTTCCCGCGCTCGCGCTGCTGCGCAAACGCGACAATTCTTCCGGTGTGAACTGGAACATGTAGCGGACCAGCAGATCCGCTTGGTCCTTTTGGTATCCGTTAAAACTGGGCGGCGTGGGCCCGGTGAAGACGTAGTGATCGTTGTCCATGCGGAACAGCCCGCTCGGCATGGCGGTCCCCGGACTCATCAGCGCCGGGTCCAGAATCCACCGCTTGGTCCAGCCCGGCTTCAGGCGATCCTTGGCCACCGTGAAGTTCGGCGCCGTCGCGTGCGAATCGTGCTTCGGGTCGCCCGTCATGTGGCACTTCAGGCAGGGCGCGCCTTCGCTGGTGAACAGATTCCGCGCCATGGTGCGCTCCGGTATCGGTCAACGGATCCAGCTTCTCCGCGATGTAAGGTTCCGCCTGCGAAGAGAGCGCCTCGAAGAAGCGCACCAGCTTGCGGATCTCGCCGTCGGAGAAACTGAACGTCGGCATCCGAGCCTTCAGATATTGCCGCACGCCATCGCGATTCGTATCCGTCTCGCTGAGCGCCGGATTATTCAGGAACCGCATCAGCCAGTCGGGATTGACGCGCGCGCCCTCGCCGATCAGCGTGGGCGGACGTTGATCCTTCCAGTCCGGATCCTGGTACTTCGCCATGCCGTCCAAAATGCTGTTCTGCCCCACGTGCACCTTGTGGCAGCCCATGCAGTTGTACTTGCGGACCACCCACCAGCCATCGATGATGTCCTGGCGCGCGTCCGTCGGATTGTAGAAGTAGCGCGCCGGCACGCTCGCGTCCACCGAGCCTTCCAGGAAGGTGGTCACGGCGTCGATCTCCGGCTTGGAGAGGTTGAAGTTCGGCATCTTCAGCCGGTCCTGCTTGGCCTTCTCCTTGCCCTATCGTAGACCGCCGGGTTCTCCAGCTTGTGCTCGAAGAATCCCTTGTGCGTGTACCAGTCCTCCGCCTCGGCCTTGTGGCCGAGCAGGGCGAAATCGAGACGCTCGATGGGCTTCGAGCCTTCCTTAGTCAATTCGGTGCCGATGCGCTGCTCCTCTTCCAGTCCCGCGATCTCGTGGCAGCCGGCGCAGCCGTAATTGCGCACCAGCGCGAGGCCCTTGATTCTTCAGGCCGGGGTCGTCCATGAAATCCGCGTTCTGGTAGCTGGCGTTGTCGTGCTTGCGAGTGAGCAGGTAGCTCGCGATATCGCGCGCTTCGTCCTCGGTCAGGCGCAGGCTCGGCATGGGAGTCATCTGCTGCACTTGGAGTTCATGACCGTCGTTGGGACACTTGCTGTGCTCCAGGTCGAAGACATACGGCAGTCCTTTGCGCGATAATCTTCGGCGGTCAGGTCCTTCTTCTCGAAGGTGCAATAGGGCGCGGAGCGCTGCCGCGGATTGTGTACCCATCGCACCAGGTAATCGTAATTGGCCTTCTCGCCTTCGCGGCTCAGGTTGGCGGCGAACGTGCCGCCCTGCTTGGCGGAGCCTTCGCCCATCGAGTGGCAGGCCATGCAGCCGCGCGTCTCGAAAGCTTCCTTGCCGCGCGCCGGGTCGCCGGGCTTCTGCTGCGGCAACTCGGCCTTCACGCCGGATTGCCACACGAACGCCGAAATCGCGCGTATCTCGCCATCGTCCAGGCGGAACGTCGGCATCTTCGTGCCGGGGCGCCACTGGTGCGGATCTTTCAGCCACACCGGGATCCATTCCTTACGCAGTTTGACGCGCGCTTCCTTGAGACTCGGGCCCACCTTCTTCACCTCGCGCACCAGGCTGCGCGAGCGCATGTCGAGCTGTTCGATTTTGGCGTCCAGCCCGCTGGCCCGCACCTTCAGATCGTTGGAATGCGCCAGCAAGTTTCTTGGCATCGTCGTCGCTGGTGCGCGGATTGTTGGCCTTCTGTTCGCTGAACCCGACCTCGCGCTTCCACTCGGCCTTCTGCTGCTCCAACTGGCGGATCTGTTGATTGACGCTCGAAATCTCGTCGGCTTCGCGATCGAACGCCTCGTAGCGGTGACACCCCATGCAGCCGCGCAGGCGGAAGATCTCGCGCCCCTGGTTGAGCGTGTCGGACATCTCCGTGACGATTTCCTTCGCGTGGCACTGCTGGCATCCGGCCTCGATGTTTTCCTTATGATGCAGCGGCCACAACCAGAATTTGTTGTACCCGTGCGCCTTCTCCACGCTGGAAAGCGCCGCGCCGTTGCCGCCGTGGCACGGCGTGCAGCCGTACTTTTCGGGATCGTGGATCTTCAGCAGCTCCTTATTCGGATGGCTGGTGAACACCTCCTCGCCGCCCATCGACGCCTTGGTAATCGTCACCGGCTCGCGCGTACCCAGGTGGCACGATTCGCAGCGGTCCACCAGGTCCACATCCTTCACGTGGATCTGGCGAATCCGGATATCGAATTTTTCGAGCGAGTTCTGCACCGCCGCGATGGTCGACGTGCTGGCCTCCGCGATGCGGTCCGAAAGATATTGATCGCGTTTGGCGCGCAGCTCGGTGGCCTGCTTCATCAAATCCACGCGCTCTTGCAGCAGCCTGGCCTTCTCGTCTTTCCACGCCTGAAGCTGGTCGCTCATGGCCTGGAAATCCATGCTGCGCTTCTGCGGTTCGCCAGGCAGCGCGACATCGTGTTTCTCGGCGCGCAGTTCGACGATCTGTTTGCGTAGCGAGTCCTTGCTGCTCTCGCTGTGCGACACCTCGATCTCATAGGTCAGCGAGCCGATGTGGCTGCGCACTTCCTGGAAGGGATCGTTGAGCGCCAGAATCTTGGGTACCAGCTCCTGATTGATCTTCTTATCGATAACCGACGCGCCCGGCATGGCGGCCTTCTCGGCCGTTTGCATGTCGGCATCCAGACGCTTGTAGTCGGACGACGCCTTGATCTGCCGTTCGACGTCCGCCTCTCCACCCGCCGCCGTCTTCAGGTAGCGCGAGTAGAGCTTGACGAATCGCGCCTGATAGCCCTTCCACGGGCGGATTCCGTACGCCTCGTCGTAGAGGCCCCAGACCATCGAGAGCACCAGCAGTGCCGACGAAATGAACAGCGGCTTGCTCAACGACGAGTGAACTACCGGGTCTTTCTCTTGATCGCTCATATGAGGTCGCCTAAATGTTGAACCAGGGTGTTACCCAAACGTATTTAATGCGGAACATAAGCCGGATCAGGATCTTCACCGGCAGCGCCAGCATGATCACCAGGAAGATCTGCATCGTGGTGTACTGCAACACGCTCATGCGCGCGTAGATCTTGCGGTTGAACGACGTCCGCGTGATCAGCTTGTGCATCCCGATGGCGGCGAGCGACGCAATACAACCCCACCACGATGGCGCCGAAAATAATCTTCGGCACGCGCGTATGGATGCCGAAAATATCCGGCAGATCGCGGTTCACCTCGAAGATCAGCCGGTTGTGATCCCACGTGGTCCCCGGCCAGAACCACATCCATCCGGGACCTCGTATCAAGCGTGCCGATCACGATCATGGTGACCCACAGCACGATGAATCCGAAGATAAACGTCAGAATCGAGTACTTACGCTGCTTGAACGTGTAGTAGCCGTTGCCTAGCGGGTTGGTATCGATATAAGGAATCACCATCAACCCGATGATGATCAACGAGGGCATCACCACGCCCGCCATCCACGGGTCGAAGTACACCAGCATTTCCTGCAGTCCGAGGAAGTACCACGGCGCCTTCGAAGGGTTCATCGTCAGCGTGGGGTTGGACGGCTCTTCCAGCGGCGCGTTCAACGTGATCGACCACACCATCAGAATGATGGTCACGATGATCGCCGCCAGAAACTCGATGCGCAGCAGAAATGGCCACACGTGGACTTCGCGCGTCCACTCCGGCCGCCACGGCTGCGTCTTGCGGTGATGCGTCTTGGCCATCTCGGGGTTGGCCTCGAGCTGCGCAATCAGCCGGTCGTTGGCGAAAGACTGCCGCAGCCCGTACCACGTGTAGAACGGCACCACGAACAGCAACAGCACGATCGGCACGTTGTCCGGCGTGCTCAGGATGGTCCAGAGTTGATGCAGATCCATGTTTGTACCCTCGCCTCAGACCTTCTTCGGTTCCTTGATTTCGCTTTCCAGCATCATCGGCGCCGGACCCGAAATGCCGCCGTCCTTGCGCACGCGCCAGAAGTGCACGATCATGAACAGGCTGGCGATGATCGGAATCGCCACGCAGTGCCAGATGTACGCGCGCAGCAGCGCGTTCGAATCCACGATCGATCCGCCCAGCAGGCCGAAGCGCACGTCGTTGAATGCCGTCATGCCCATCTGCGGGCCGAACGGTCCGTCGTGCCCCAACAGCGGTGTGGCGCGCGCCATGTTCGTTCCCACCGTCACCGCCCAGAAGCCGAGCTGATCGTCGGGCAGCAGGTATCCCGTGAAGCTGAGCAGCAGGGTCAGCACCAGCAGCAGTACGCCCACCACCCAGTTGAACTCGCGAGGCTTCTTATAAGACCCGGTGAGGAACACGCGGAACATATGCAGCTCCACCATGATCACCATCAGGTGCGCGCCCCAGCGGTGCATGTTGCGCAGCAGCTTGCCGAACGGTACGTCGCTCTCCAGGTAGAGAATGTCGCGGAAGGCCACCACCTTCGAAGGATGGTAGTAGAACATCAGCAGCGTCCCGGTGAACACCAGCGTGATGTACACGTAGAACGTCATGCCGCCCATGCCCCACGTATAGTTGTAGGCCACCGCATCGCGATTGATCTTGGCGGGATGCAGGTGCAGGAAGACGTTGCTAAGCACGCCCAGGGCGCGGCTGCGCGGCGTCTCATCGTGCTTGACGCGCAGGACGCTCTTCCAGACGTCGGTCTTCTCCGGCGCCTTCACCGTCTCTCTTAATTCTTCGACGGCGCGCGCCTGCACGGCTTTCGCGTTGGCTACGACGGCGGCCAGCTTGCCTTCGCCGCCCGCGCCGCTGCCATTCCCATTGCCGCCACTGCCGCCGTTCCCGGCGGTTGTGCCATTGTGTCCGTTGGTTTCAGGCATGATCGGTCCTCAGACCCGTAGAATTGCGCCCGGGTCGCCAAATTGGCTCGGCTCGCCCTTGGGCCACTTGTAGACGTGGCTCAGGTCCACCACAATCTGCCCCTCGGGATCCAGCTCCACATGCGCCCGGTCCATTGGGCGCGGCGCCGGACCCTCGAAGTTGATGCCTTCGGGATCGTAGCCGCTGCCGTGGCACGGGCACTTGAACTTGTTCTCGCTCGGCTTCCAGTCCGGCGTGCAGCCCAGGTGCGTGCAGATCGCGGAGATCACGAACACGCCCTCGGTATTGCGCACCACCCAGATGCGGTACTGATTCTGAAATTTCGTGTCCACCCCGAAGCCGAAGTCAGACGGGTACCCGATGCGGAACTTCACCTTCGGTTCGTATAGCGCGCGCGGATAAAAGAAGCGCAGAAACATCAGAAGGTTGACGCTGAGCGTGCCCAGCACCGCCGCCATGACAAACTTCCTGCGGCGCGCGATGACCTTGCCTTCGTCGGTTTCTTCGCTCTTGGAAAATATCGCTCGAAATGCCTGGGCTAAGGACGGCTTCGTCCTCGGCGGAGGTGGCGCGGAGCCTGCGGGCTCTAACGTAGTATTCGCCATCTTGTCCCCATGTCCGGAGTTGCTCCGGACCTTATCCCTCAAATGCACGGCCCAGCGATCGCTGGAAGCTCACTCCGTGCTCGGAACCCGGCAAAAGATGACAGGCCTAGTCCTAACGACTCAGCCTACTCTCAAAAAGAATGAGTGGATATGGAAACAACCCAGTTCCTGAAGACCTTAACCCCTCACCGTGTCCCTCGCGAGCGAAATGCATTTCCGGACCGACTGAGTCCAGCAAATTTATATCAAAGCAGTTAACCTTTTGCAAGCGCGGGTGAATCGGATTCCAAATGCGCGGTTACTCCGGTAGGACCGACCATCGCCCTGCGTGGTCTGTCAACTCATCAGGTTTTGCCTAGCGAAAACACGGGCGTGACCGGCGACACAAACCGATCGTTTGTCCCACTGCGAGTTACTATTACCAGTGATGCGCTCATATGCCGGTGTCATCGCAGCGGCCGCCGCGTTAGCCGCCATTCTTTCCGCTCAGACTGAGCCGGAAGTCCGTACGTTGGAATCCAACGGACACCTGATCCGCTACCAGGTCCGCGGCGGGTTCGCCGTCGTGCAGGGCGACATCATCATCGGTACCGCTGCCGAAGTGGAAACGGCCCGCCGCGCGGTCAACCGCAAATCGCTCGAGCCGCTCTCCTCCGTTCTCCTATTTAATACCGCCAGCCCGCAGCAGTGGCCCAAAGCCACCATGCCCTACGTAATCGACCCCGACATCCCCAACTCGCAGCGCATTCTGGATGGCATCGCACACTGGAATACCAAGACCCAGTTCCACATCGTGCCGCGCAACGGGGAGGCCAACTACGTTCACTTCATTCGCAGCACCACGCTCGATGCCGCCTGCTCCTCTTACCTCGGAATGATGGGCGGCGGCCAGCCGATCGCCACCACCGACAACTGCCCCACCGGCAGCGTAATCCACGAACTGGGCCACGCCTGGGGACTCGAGCACGAACAGGTCCGCTCCGACCGCAACGGCAACGTCACCGTGCTCTATCAGAATATGGACAAGCGCTTCATGTACAACTTCGACCAGGCGCTGACCAGCTCCAGGGACGCCGGCTACTACGATTTCGATTCGATCATGCACTACCCCGCCACCGGCTTCACGCGCAACGGGCAGGATTCCATGGAGACCGTGCCCGTGGGAATCCCCATCGGCCAGCGCAACGGACTCTCCGCCGGCGATATCGACGGAATCTCGCGTGCGTACAACCTCACCCCCACCGCGACGACGATCACGACGGCCCCCGCTGGTCTACCCGTCACCGTCGATGGAGTTGCCGCCACCTCGCCCGCGTCCTTCGATTGGCCTGCAGGCAGCACACATACCATCGCCGTAGCCGCCCAGGCGGAGAGAACGGACCCGCGCTACGTCTTCGTGCGCTGGAGCGATGGCGGCGACTCGAGCCACACCGTCACAGCCAGCGCAGACCAGACCGTCTACTGCGCGGTGTACCAGACCCAGCACAGGTTTTCCTTCGACATAGCTTCCGGTTCCGGTTCCGTCGCAGTAACTCCGGTTTCCGCCGACGGCTATTATCCCGAGCGGCAACCCGTGCACGTGACCGCCACGCCGTCCGCGGGCAGTCAGTTCGTCCGATGGACGGGCAACATAGATCTGCAAGCCTCCGGGGCCAGCGTGTCCGCCACCGACGCCACGGTCGAGGTGTTGCTCGCCAACTCCCAATTTGTCGGAACCTTCAGCACCCTGCCCCTAACCACCATTGGTTCATCGCCCCAAGGACTTACCATCGCGGTAGACGGGACGTCCTATCTGACCCCGGTACGCTTCGCATGGACCGCGGGCAGCGGGCACATGCTCACTCTGGCCGCCAGCCAGACCGCGGGTAACAACACCGCGCACTACCAGCTCACCAATTGGGAAAACGGAAGCCCCGCCACTTCGCGCATTGTCACAGCCGGCACTGTTGCCACTGCGTTCACTGCGAGTTTCTCCACGAAGTATCTATTGACTACCGAGACCATCGGGGCCGGCACTGTCACCGTCTCCCCGTCCTCCCCGGACGGTTACTATGACGCCGGCAGCAAGGTGCAACTCACCGCCGTCCCGAGTTCAGGCTCCGCGCTGCGCTACTGGCTGGGAGATTTGTCCGGCGGCACGCTGCAGCAATCCGTCACCATGGACGATCAGCGCGATGCCACGGCGTACTTCGGCACGCAGCTCCCTTTCAGCATCTTCAATGCCGCCAGTTACTACGCCACGCCGCAGTTCGATGCCGCCGGATTCGCCGTCGCGCCGGGTGAGATCGTCACCATCTTCTCCGGCGGCGCCGCCATCGGACCGCCATCGCTGACCACCGCGCAGTTCGACGCCAACGGCAATATCGCCACCAACCTCGCCGGAACGCGCGTGCTCTTCGACGGTGTGCCGTCGCCGGTCATTTATACGTCGGCAAACCAGGTCAGTGCCGTGGTGCCTTTCGCGATCGGCGGCAAGACCACCACTGTAGTGCGGACGGAATTCAACAGCGTGCAGAGCGTCGGCATCCAGATCAGCGCCACGGACAGCGCGCCCGCGCTCTTCACCGCCAATGCCAGCGGTAGCGGCCAGATCGCCGCGCTCAATCAGGATTCCTCCATCAACTCCCCGTCGAACCCCGCGGCGCCGGGCGAGGCGGTGGTGCTCTACGCTACCGGCGGCGGCGCCTGGACCGAATCCATCCCCGACGGTCAGATCACGGGCTCGCACCTGGTAGCGCCGCGTGCGCCCGTGTTCGTCAGTGTCGGCAAACTGCCCGCGCAGGTCCTCTATGCGGGTACAGCGCCGGGTCTGGTAAACGGGGCCCTGCAAATCAACATCGTGCTCCCCAAAGAACTGATCGGCGGTCCAGCAATCCCCATACAGATCTCGGTCGGCGAATACACCAGCCCGCCCGGCGCCACCCTCGCGGTGAAGTAGGCGGCCTCGGGGCCCTCTATTGCATTCCCATAGGAATGCGGGCATACTCGTATGGGGATCCAATATGGGGAAGAAGAGCGACGTCTGGCAGGGCACACTGGCCTTGATGGTGTTGAAGACCCTGGAGATGCTGGGGCCGCTGCACGGGTACGGCGTGGCGCGCCGGATCGAGCAGACCAGTGGAGATCGCCTGCTGCTCAACTACGGCACGCTGTATCCGGCACTGCTCAAATTAGAGCAGGAGGGCTACATCGAGTCCGAATGGGGCGTTTCGGACAACAATCGCAAGGCCAAGTTCTACAAGCTGACGCGGGCGGGTCACGCGCGGCTGAAACAGGAAGCGAGGGAGTGGAATGAGACGGCCGGCATCATCGCGCGATTTCTGACGCCGGAGAAGGAGGGGTTATGAGGAAGCTGCGCGCCGCGTGGGTCCGGTTGGGCGGCTGGTGGGGCAGGGAAGGGCGCGAACGGGAACTGCGCGAGGAGATGGAGGCGCATTTCCAGATGCACATGGAAGACAATCTGCGCGCGGGGATGGGTGCGGCGGAGGCGCGCCGCGATGCGGTGCTGCGATTCGGCAGCGTGGAAGGCGCCAAAGAATCCGTGCGCAGCGGCTGGACGGTGGGATTCCTGGAGACCACGCGGCAGGACCTGGTGTACGCGGTGCGCGGGCTGCGGCGCAATCCCGCGTTCGCATTGACCGCGGCACTTTCGCTGGCGCTCGGGATCGGCGCCAGCGTTTCCATCTTTACCGTGGCCGACAACCTGATCATACGGCCGCTGCCTTACCACGACCCCGGGCGGCTGGTGATGGTCTGGGAGACCCACCAGACGCGCGCCAGTTCCGAATACAACGTAGTGAATCCCGGTAATTATCGGGATTGGAAGGCGCAGAACAGCGCGTTTGAGAGTATGGGCGCGTTCGGAGACGGGCGCGGCGTGCTTGACGACGGGCACCGTGTGGAAGAGGTCGGCGTACAGTACGTGACAGCGGACCTGCTTCCCATGCTGGGCGTGCCGCCGTATCGGGGCCGTCTCATTTCGCCTGCCGAAGACCTTCCGAAGACGCCGGACGTGGTGCTGCTCAGCTACCGCTTGTGGCAGAGCTGGTTCGGGGGCGACGAAAGCGTGATTGGCCGAACCGTACGGTTTGCCGCGCGACCGGCCACCGTGATCGGCGTGATGCCCCCGGGCTTCTATTTCCGCAACCGTGAAATCGATATCTGGAGCGCCATGGGGTTGGATCCGGCCCGTGATTACCGCAAGAGCTCGGGACGGTACATGATGAGCGTGGCACGGCTCAAACCGCGGGTCGGAATGGAGCAGGCCCAGGCGCAGATGATCGCCATCGCACAGCGGCTGGAGGCAGCCTACCCGGTGTTCGACAAGAACTGGAGCGTGAAGCTGGAGCCGCTGCGCGATTCCATGGTGCGCACGGTGAAGACT
The DNA here is from genome assembly GCA_963805775.1 of uncultured Solibacteraceae bacterium. Classification (GTDB taxonomy): domain Bacteria; phylum Acidobacteriota; class Terriglobia; order Bryobacterales; family Bryobacteraceae; genus Solibacter. Next base: position 13,795 of record CAWDWK010000033.1, read on the forward strand.
TCGATGTGGGTGCTGCTGGGCGCGGTGGGACTGTTGCTTGCGGTGGCGTGCGCCAACGCGGCGAATCTGCTGCTGGCTCGACACAATTCGCGCAGGAGGGAGATCGCTGTACGGTCCGCCGTGGGCGCGGGACGCTCGCGCGTGGTGCGACAGTTGTTGACGGAGAGCCTGGTGCTCTCGATGTCTGGCGGGCTGCTGGGAATTCTGCTGGCGCTCGGCGCGGTGCGCGGTCTGGTGGCACTGGCTCCGCGCGAGTTGGTGGGCAATGCCGAAATCGCCATCGACTTCCGGATTCTCGCGTTTGCGGTGGGGCTATCACTGCTCACGGGAATCGTGTTCGGACTGGCTCCATCGCTGGCCGCCTCGCGCGCCGACCTGCTCTCCGGGCTGCGCGAAGACGGCCGCGGCAGCATCGGTGGCGGCAGCGGTGTGCGCCGCGGGCTGGTGGCGGCAGAGGTGGCGCTAAGCGTGGCGCTGCTGGCCGGAGCGGGCCTGCTGTTTCGCAGCCTGATGGGCTTAGAGGGCGTGGACCCCGGACTGGATGCCGCCGGTGTCGTGACATTCCGGGTAAGCCTGCCGAACGCGCGCTATCCGGAGGCGGCGAAGCGGCTGCAATTCTACCAGCGCGCCATTGAGGAGATCCGGAGACTGCCGGGGGTGCGCGCGGCCGCCGCGATCAACTACCTGCCATTTCGCGGCCAGGCTGCGGGAACATATGTCAACATCGGCGGGCGGCCGGAAGCCAAGCCAGGCGAGGAGCTGCTGGCCACAATTCGCACGGTCACGCCGGGATATTTCCTGGCGATGGGGATTCCGCTGCGCAGCGGGCGCGATTTTTCCCCCGCGGACAACACGTTGGACTCACCCTACCGCTTCATCGTCAGCGAGGGCTTTGCGCGCAAGTACCTGGCGGGAGAAAATCCGCTCGGCAAACAGATCAACGCGCTCATGCAAAACACCAACCCCTTCGGCGAAATTATCGGCGTGGTGGGCGACGTGAAGGAAGGCGCGGTGGACAAAGAGCCCTCGCCCACGGTGTATTACGTGCACAGCCACATGGCGAGCGGGCAGATGGTGTTCGTGGTGCGTACGTCGGGCAACTCGGGGAGCCTGGCGGAGCCGGCGCGGCGCGTGATCCGCGGGCTCGACGGGGCGCAGCCCGTGGCGGAAATCGCGGAGATGGAGACGATCGTGCGGGAGACGTTCTCGCGCCAGCGATTCAGCGCACTGCTGCTGATTGGGTTCTCGCTGGTTTCCCTGCTGCTGGCGGCAGTCGGGATTTACGGAGTGTTGGCGTACACGGTCACGGAACGTACGCGCGAGTTCGGCGTGCGCGTGGCGCTTGGCGCGGACCCGGGGCGGATCGTTGCGCTGGTTTTGGGGATGGGCGCGCGGCTGGTGCTGGGGGGAACCATCGCGGGATTGGCGGGAGCGATGCTGCTCACCAGCCTGCTGCGGTCGATGCTATTCGGTGTGGGCGCGCATGACGCGGCGACGTTCGCGACGGTGCCGGTCATTCTGGCGTCGGTGGCGCTGCTGGCGGCATACCTCCCGGCGCGGCGAGCGTCGCGTATGCCGCCCGTGGATGCTCTGAGGGCGGATTAGATGTGGGACAGACGATCGCCTTTTGTCGTCTGTCAACTACTTTGCTTTTACCTACTTGTCGAGGGGATTCAAGCCTTTTTTGTAGCCCGGGTCCATGGCGGCAATGTCGGCGCGATAGGCCACCGTGTTCGCCGTCGGGTAGACGGACGGCACTTTTTGCGTCACCTTGCCGGTGGCGGCCCATTCCGTCCCGCGCTGCAACGTCACTACGAAATCCACGGCACTCATTCCGTTGACGTCGTGGCCAAGAGCGGTGTGGAAGATGCGGCCTTTTCCGTAAGAGAGAACCATCAGCATGGGCTCATCGTGGCCGCTGCCGTGGTTCTCCGGGTCGGAATAGGCGGTCGCGAGGACCGTCATATTCTTTCCCGGTCCACGCATTCGGCCGTACAACTCGTCACCCTGATGCATCCAAAGCGGCGGCAGGCCTTTCACGATGGGGTGATTCGGGTCGCGAAGGGTCATCTGGAAGGGCAGACGGCTGCCGTGAGCGCCGGCGTTTCCCGGTGAAGGGTCGGAGACCAGTTTTCCGTCCTTGTAATACCAGAAGGGGCCCGCTTTTTCGTTTCGTCCGCGCCAGCCGCCCACGCCGATCATCTCGTTGAAGGCTTCCCACCCGGGGAAGGCGTTGTCGGCGGCGTGCACAATGACCAGGCCGCCGCCATCCTTCATGTATTGCTCGAAGGAAGCTTTCACATCCTGGGACCAGCGATCGTCGGGCGCATCGTAATTCAGGACGACGCACGAGTACTTTTTGAACTCGGGCTTGAAGCTGCTGAAGTCGCCACCGGCCGGTGGAGCGGTCACCACGTCCACCTGAAACAATCCGGTCTCCTCCAGTTGTTTCTTGAGCACGGGCGTGGTCAACTGCCATTTATGATACGGACCGCCGCTCTCTCCATCCAGGAGCATGATACGGGCCGGCGCGGCTGGGTAGAGGGGCAGTCCGCCGAGTACCGCGCCAAAGCAGATTCCGAGCATAACTAGCTTTTTGGGAGCCATAGTTCAGATTACACCTTTAACGGCCCCGTTCACCTGATTGTCAACGCCAGCGGATACACTGGAGAATCCTTGAGGGAGGAATTACGGATGACTGTTTGGCGTCTTGGGTGTCTTGCTGTGATGTGCGCCGCCGTGCTTGGCGCGGGACCGAAAATAGTGGGCGGTCCTTACGTGGTGAACGCGACTTCGCGCGCGGCGACCGTGGCGTGGATCGTGGAGAGCGACCAGGTGACTGTCCAGGCGGCCGGGACACCAGCGAGGACGTCGCCGGCGCTGAGAGTGGAGTACACCGGGCTCACGGGATTGCAGCCGAACACACGCTACGACTACGAGGTGGGCGGACAGAAGGGATCGTTCAAGACCGCGCCGGCCGGGTCCGAGCCCTACCGGTTCGTGGCTTATGGCGACGTGCGGACGCGTCACGATGTACATCGCCGGGTGATGGGGGCGATTTTGAAGAGCGGCGTGCCCGATTTCGTGCTGCAGACCGGCGACATGGCCGAGAATGGCAAGGATTCCGCGCTGTGGGCCATGTTCTTCGACATCGAGCACGAACTGCTGCGTCAGACGTCATTCTTTCCCGCGTTGGGAAATCATGACCGCAACGCGTCGGAGTTTTACGACTTCTTCCAGACCAGGACGCCTTACTATTCGTTCAATTGGGGGAACGCGCATTTTATCGTGATCAACACCGACATAGGCAATGTGTCGACCAGCAAGATCGCGCGCGACGAATTCTGGGACAGGCAGACCAGGTGGCTGGAGGAGGACCTGGCGGCGAATCAGAAGGCGGACTACCGGTTTGTGGCGGGGCATCACCCGCCGTTCACCGCGGTGGAACGCCGGCAGGGCGACAATCCGCACATTACCGCGCTGACGCCGATGTTCGAAAAGTATCATGTCACCGCAGGCCTCTTTGGACACGACCACAATTATCAGCACTACCTGAAGAACGGGGTCCACTACATTGTCAGCGGCGGAGGCGGGGCACCGCTGTACGACGTGAACAAACCGGATCCGGCGATCACGCAGAAGGTGGCCAGCATCGAGAATTTCGTTTCCGTCAGCGTCAATGGGAAGAGTGCCAAAGTGCAGGCGATCTCGATTGATGGCAAGGTGCTGGATGAGTTCGAATTTCGCGCTTCGGGCCAGTAGCAGCCTACTTACCGCACTTCACTTCGAATCGCATTTTGCCGGAATTGACCTTCTCGGGCGAGATCACCTGGAGGACCACCCAGCCGTCGGCCGGGCCCTTGAGGAGCCAGTCGTAGGTGACGGGCAGGGTTCCGGGACCATTGAAGTTGAGGGTGAAGGTGGCAGTAGAGGGTTTGTCGCTACGCACCCAGGAGTATTTGACGGGGCCGGCGGCATCGGCACTGATGTGTCCCGTGAAATGCACACGCGCGGGATTGCAGTTGCCGGTGATGGCCGGGCGATGATCCAGTGTGGCCTTGAGCGCAAGCGCAGCCAGAAGGGGGAGCATGTACGTCAGACCTTGAGCACCCGATCCATCTCCAGGAATTCCTGAATGTGGGGATGGTCGCTCTTTTCGAGGTCGCAGATCGGGCCGAAGAAGATGACGCCGCCGTCGTACAGGAACACCACGCGATCCGCCACCTTGTACATCAGATCGAGATCGTGCGTCACCACCACGCTGGTAAGTTTCAATTGCTTCTTCAGGCGGAGCATGAGGTCCCCCAGGTGGTCGCTCATGATGGGGTCCACCATGGTGGTGGGCTCGTCGTAGAGGACGCACTGGGGCTGCGCGGCCAGGGCGCGGGCGATGGCGACAGCGCGTTTGTAGCCGGTGGAAAGGTCGGCCGGATAGGCGTCGGCGGCATCGGCGATGTCCACCATTTCGAGCAGGCCGTGTACGACGTCTTCCTTGTTTTGAAAGTCGTAATCCTCGCGGAGTTCCAGTGAGAATAGGACATTCTCCGCGACGGTGAGGGAATCGAAGAGCGCCCCGGATTGGAAGACCATGGTGACTTTGCGGCGTACGCGGCGCCATTCGGTCTCGGAGTAATCGGTGACGTCCTCGTGGGCCACGATGACGCGTCCGCTATCGGGCTTGAGGAAGCCCATGATGACGCCGAGCGTAACCGACTTGCCGACACCGCTGCGGCCGATGATAGCCACCGTCTCGCCGGGCTTCACGTGAAAGTTGCAATCGACTAAAACCGGATGATCGAACGTCTTATGGATGTGCCGGAACTCGATGTAGTTCGGATACGGATCACTTTGCGGCATAGGGAGCCCAATCCTCCGGAGTGTTAACGTTTTGAAAAAGCGAGAGTTCCGTCACAGCCAACCGCTCTACCGCGAGTCCCGCGAGGGCCGCGGTCACCTTACGGACGCCGCGGTTGAACTGATCTTCCAGGGTGGGCAGGGCGCGCTTGTGATAAACCGTACAGATCGGTTGCGGCACTCCATTGGGGCCGATCGGAAGGATGACATCGGCGGGCGACCGATTGGCGCGCCCAACAAGTTCGGCGAGAAAAGCGTCGGACAGTTGCGGCATGTCGCAGGCCACGATGAGATTCCAATCAGCGGAAGTGTGATGCAGCGCGGTGAGGATTCCACCCAGGGGACCCTCGCCCGGGTAGAGATCGGGAATTGCTGGCAGTTCGGAGTGGCCAACCAGGGTGACATTTCCGGCGGCGCGGGCTACCATATCGGCCACGGCGGCCACCAGTTCGCCCCCGCGAAACGGCAAACGGGCTTTATCCCGGCCCATCCGGGAACTGCGCCCCCCAGCCAGCACATACCCCGAGCAAGTCACAAGGAAATGATAACATTAGGTTTCCGTAAAACCGCCGCAATAGCGGACGCCGCTGCGAAGGTCCGGGGTTTTAGTGATAGAATTAGGGAAAACATTTTGCGCCAATTTTGTTTTAAGATATTAATCGCAGGTTTTGCAGCCGGTGCGCTGTTTGGCGCCGGTTCAGATAAACCGCAACGGATAACGAGTGTGGTGCATCCAGACCTCAAGACAGGGAAATTGGTGAGGAGCGTCGTAGTCAGTCCAAAGCCGGTCGCCGCAGTCCGGGTAACCGAAGCGGTTGTGGCGCCGCGGGTGGTGGACGATTCCGCACCGCTCCCGGAGGCTGTCGCGCCCCCGGCGGGCATTGACGAAGCGGTGCTCCGGATCGCGGCCGAACACTCGCTGCCGCCGCAGTTGATCCACTCCGTAATTAAAGTGGAGAGCAACTATAATGCGAACGCGATTTCGAGTAAGGGCGCGTTGGGACTGATGCAGCTGATTCCCGCGACGGCGCGGCGATTCGGCGTTAGCGATGTGTTCAACCCCATCCAGAACATCCAGGGCGGGGCGAGATATCTGCGTTACCTGCTGGATCTTTATAACGATAATTATCCGCTGGCACTGGCCGCTTACAATGCAGGCGAAGCCGCGGTAGCACGCTACGGCGGGGTGCCGCCGTTCGCTGAGACCCAGAATTACGTGATCCTTGTACGGCGGCAGTTGGAACTGGCCAGGAAGGCCGCTGCCGCCAAAGCTGTCGCGGCGCCGGCGCCGCCCCCAACCGTCGAGGCCAAGGAATCTGGTCCCGCCCACGTCGTAGAAATAGTCCAGGCGGATGGTTCCGTGCGATACGTCTCGAGATAAAACGCGATGATATGAAGCCGCTAACTGCGCTCGCAATTTCGGCCACGATGTTGTTTGCGCAGAACGAGCGCGCCCCTTTGCATTCCGTCACCGCCGTGCGCAACTGGTCGCTGGGCGACGTCACGCGGATCGCCATCGAAGTCACTGGCGACTTCAATTTTCGGAGCGACCGGCTCCACAATCCCGAGCGCATTTACTTCGATATTTTGAACGCACGGCCGCGCATCGACGCTAAGCGGATCTGGTCCAAGGCGGTCGACGACCCGCTGGTGCAGCGTGTGCGAGTGGCCGAGACACAGCCCGGCACGACGCGCGTGGTAGTGGATCTGTCCGGTCCGGTCGAAGTGAGCACGTCGCAGCTTTCCAATCCCAGCCGGCTGATGATTGAACTGCGCGCCGGGCGCGGCCCCGCGATTCCCACGGCACCGATGCAACCTGTGGTGAAGCCTCCTCCAGTGATCCGGGCGGAGAACTCCACGCCGGTTGAGCCCGCTGCCAAACCGTCGGAAGTGATACCACCGTTAGTGCAGGCCAAGCCGGAAACGCCGGACATCAAGACTGAAGCGGTGCCGCTGCCGGTAAAACTCAGTACTACACCGCCGGCGAAAACCAAATCGGCGCCGGCGATGAAGTCGAAAGTCGCTCCGGCTGTATTAGCGGGCCAGGGGCTGCCGGCCGAACCCATCGGTGCAGCCGCGGAGCCGCGCGGCCAGTTGGCCGATCTCAAAGTTGAGTCTCCTCCCGTGTCGGCGGTATCCGCAGCATCCACACCGCCTGCTCCGTCCGCGCCGTCGCCTGGCGAATTCAGCAAAGGTGCCAGGCGCACATCCACCGGAGGCAGTTCCCTGACCCGAGCGCTGGGGCTGAAGGTAGGGCGGATTGTGATCGATGCCGGCCACGGCGGACACGACCAGGGCACCCAGGGTCCGCACGGGCTGGTGGAGAAAGAACTGGTGCTGGACGTCGCGCAGCGTGTGGGCAAGCTGATTGAAGAACGCATGAATGCCGAGGTGATTTACACCCGCTCCGACGACACGTTCGTCCCGTTGGAGGGACGCACCGCGATTGCGAACCAGAAGAAGGCCGACCTGTTTCTCTCCATCCACGCGAATTCGTCGCCCATCCCGCGGATCGCCGGAATGGAGACGTTTTACCTGAACTTCACGGATTCCAAGGACGCGCTGGATGTGGCCGCACGCGAAAACGCCAGTTCGCAAAAATCGATTTTCGAATTGCAGGACATTATTCAGAAGATCACCTTGCACGAGAAATTGGACGAGTCGCGGGAATTCGCCAGCCGCATACAAACCGCTCTTTTCGGCTTCTCTTCGCGGAACATACCGGGGCAGAAGAACCGCGGCGTCAAGAAGGCTCCGTTCGTGGTGCTGATCGGCGCCAGCATGCCCAGCGTGCTGGCCGAAATCGGTTTTTTGAGCAACCCGCGCGAAGAGAGCCTGCTGAAGAAATCGGATTACCGGCAAAAACTGGCCGAGTCGCTCTATCGCGGCGTTGCCAAGTATGCCGAGAGCCTCAGCCATTTCCAGATGGCGGCGAACTGACGCTCATGCGCGTGCTGGCTTTCCGCCACGTGCCCTTCGAAGGCCTGGGATTGATGGAGCCGGTGTTGCGCGCGCGCGGTGTCGAAGTGGAATACGCCGATCTCTACAGGGCGGGTGCGGCGCTGCCCGATATCGCCGCGTACGATGCGTTGATCTTCCTGGGCGGCCCGATGTCGGTCAACGACGATTTGCCCGATCTCCGCCACGAGATGAAGTGCATCCGGCAGGCGATGGACCAGGGTCAGCCGGTCCTCGGCATTTGCCTGGGAGCCCAGTTGATTGCGCGTGCGGCGGGCGCGACGGTGCGGCGGAATCCCGCCAAGGAAATCGGTTGGTACGGGCTGCACTTCACAGAGGCCGCGGCGGACGACCGGCTCTTTCACGGGCTTTCGGAGGAGACGGTTTTTCACTGGCATGGCGAGACGTTTGACCTGCCACATGGAGCTGAGCTGCTGGCGTCGTCGGATCTGTGCCGTAATCAGGCCTTCCGCATCGGCGAACATGTGTACGGCCTGCAATTTCATTTGGAAGTCACGCCGGTGATGATCGCCGACTGGTGTGTGCAGGACGAAAACTGCGGGGATGTGCGCGAACTCGAGTCGGTGATCGACCCTTACCTCAATGCATCCCGCCTGGTGGAGTTATCTTGCCAGGTGTTTGGACGCTGGTGTGAAATGATACAAGCGCGGAAATGACTCCCCGGTGTCTTCCTGCAATACTGGTAGGGTTCCGCCATGGATCCGCATAAGAAATCCAAATACGACGAGCAGGACGCGCCGGAGCACGAGTCCCAGAAGGTAGGCCTGGCGGAGGGTAGCGAGCCCGAGCGGCCTACATGTCCACGGTGTGGCTGGCGCAATACGCGGCCTTCACATACCAGGGGCATGCTGGATTGGATTCTGCGTTTGGGGTTTCGCGCCTTCCGATGCCGGAGTTGCGGCAACCGCTTCCAGGTACTGCGGCGCGGCCGCCATGTGTAGGGCCGCTGACCTGAGTTGAGCTGTGGTCGGGGTAAGATGAAGCCAATGGGCTTCTATCTCTGGACGGACGAGCAGTTAGCGTGGGCGCAGGGCACTTATGAATACTGCCCGATGGGCGCCGCGGTGATCTCGAAGAGCGATCTGTTCCGCCGTCGCGATTTCAGCGCGCGCCGCCCGCCGCGTCCGCCGCGTACAGCCGAATTTGCCGGGCAGTTTGCCAGCCTCGGACATGTGAACCAGCATTTGCAAATCACGCGTAAGCGTTGATGCTACCTATTGCGCCGCGCGAGTTAGTTCCGCGGTAGCGCCCTGGATTGCTTCGCCGGTGTTTTCCAATACCTTGCCGACACGGACGATCTGTTCTTCGGCCAGCTTCCAATCCTTCTGCTCGATGCTCTCCCGCACCGCGGGCAGCGTCTTCACTCCGTAACCGGTGTAAAATCCCGGTGCGTAAATCTGGTGCTTGAACCAGTCGCGATTGGGCAGCCCTTCGTTCAGCGTCATGGCGCGTTCGATAGCGATCAGGCGGGCATTCACTTCGCGGAGCGACGCGCGCGCCAGCACGTCGCCGCCATTCTCCGAAGCGTGCGCCAGCGCTTCATCGTAGGCCTTGGCGGTGCGCTGCAACGCGGCGAATCCGTTCTCCAGCGGAGCGAAGTTGAGGAACGGCGGGACGGTCTCGCGGGCCGGCGCCGTTCGCGGATTCCGCGGGTCGTCGATCACGGCAAACACTCCGTCGTCGATCTGGCGATTGCGCTCCACAATCTGATCGCGTTTGTCCCGCGCCAGTTTCTGCACTTCGTCGATGTAGCGGCGCAGGGTGTCGGTGAAGTTGTCGAAATCCAGCGGCAGCAAATCCGCGTCCGCCAGGCGCATCACCGCAGTCCCGGCGGTCTGCGCCAGCGCCCGTCCGTAGACGAAATCCTTGTCCGAGAAATGTGTGTACCAGTAGAAATCGTCGTAGATGGAGTGGTAGATGCCGCCCTCATCCTCACCGCCGAAGCCGAGATCGATGGAGGCGATGCCGAGGTGATCCAGAAACGCCGTGTAATCCGATCCCGAGCCGAGGGCTCCGATGCGCAGGTCGGCGCGCGTGCGTGCTTCCTGCCGGTCCGGCGCCGCTCCTTCGGTAGCGCGCGCCAGTCGCTCCGCCTGCAGGCGCTTCCACACGGTCACCTTGGATTCCGGGTCGTCGATGTCGCGGGCCACGCCGTTGATGAACTTTTCGAGGGTGTGCGAACCTACCGCCCGTAGGAAGCCGCGGCCGTTGCCATCCGAATTGATGTAGACGGCCGCTTTGCGTTGCAGTTCGGCAGCGTGCGTCTCAGCCCACTCGGTGGAGCCGAGTAGTCCCGGTTCTTCGCCGTCCCACGCGCAATAAATGATGGTGCGTTTAGGCTTCCATCCCTGCTTGAGGAGCGTGCCGAGCGCGCGCATTTCTTCCATGAGCGGTCCGGTGCCGGAGACGGGATCTTCGGCCCCGTTGACCCAGGCGTCGTGATGGTTGCCGCGGATGATCCACTCGTCGGGGAACTGGCTGCCCGGAATGCGGACGATGACATCGTAGAGCGGCTTGGTGTCCCAATTGAATTTCAGTTTTAGATGGATCTTGGCCGGTCCCGGTCCCACGTGATAAGTGATGGGAAGCGCGCCCCGCCAGGCGGCGGGCGCCGTGGGTCCCTTAAGCGCGGCCAGCATCGGCTGCGCGTCGCCGTAGGAAATCGGCATGACGGGAATGGTGGTCAGGGTCTTGACTTCGCTCAAAGGCAGGCGTTTGGCGTCCTTGGTGGCGCCGACTCCTGGGGTGAGCGGGTCGCCGGGATACACGGGCATGTCCATCACGCTGCCGCGCTGCGCGCCGTCGGACGGGCGGAACGGACCGTTGGGAAAGGTGTCGCCCTGCGCGTAGCCGTCATCGCGCGGGTCGGAGTAGATGAGGCATCCCACGGCGCCGTGCTCGCCGGCCACCTTCGGCTTGATGCCGCGCCAGCTTCCGCCGTAGCGCGCGATCACGATGGCGCCCTTGACGGAGATGCCCAGGCGATCGAGTTCCTCGTAGTCCGCCGGAATTCCGTAGTTGACGTAGACCAGGGGCGCGGTGACATCGCCATCGATCGAGTAGGCGTTGTACACCGGTAGCTGCTCGTTCTGCTGTGCGGAGGTCGCATCGCCGGCGACGGCGGGTTCGGCGATCTTCGCCACGACGTGCGCGGGTTCGATCATTTCGAGCGCACGTTCCTTCGGGGTAGGGAAGAGGACGTCGAAGACTTCAATCTGCGCGTCGAGCCCCCACTCTTTCGCCTTGGCGGCGATCCACTCCGCATTATCCTTATCGTAGGGCGATCCAACGTGATGCGGCCGCGCGGAGAGGCGCTGCATGTAGGCGCGCAGGGCCGCGGGATCCGGGACCGCGCGGAATTTCGATTCCCATTCGCGCTCGGTGCGCGCCATCCCGGACGAATAGCCGCGTAGGGGCGCGATGTCGGCGCCCCACGCGGCCGACGCTGCCATAGCCAGGCAGAGCGAGCAAATCACCAGTGTCTTCATTTATACGGCTCCCGCCGGTTTCGATTCGGTTGTGGTCACTTCCAGGGCTTTCAGCTTGCGGTCCGCAAGCAGTTTGTTCACCGCCGGCAGGTCCGTCTTGAGCACTGCGTCCAGCTTGGCCTTCAGCGCCGCTTCCTGGTCGCTCAGTTCTTTGAACACGGTGTACGACGAAGCGTTCGGCCTGCCGTCGCCGCTCTCCACGACGCGCTCCAGGGCCGCCAGCTTGTTGTTCAGCTTGATGGGGAAATTCAGCGGGTCCTGGTTGCTGCGGTTGCGCACCTGGTAGACATCTTCCTCCACCGCGCTGAGCTTCTTGCCGAAGTCCTCGAACGCCGCCTTCAGTGCTGCGTCGGAATTCTGCTTGAAGCGATCTTCCATCTGCCTCTTCAATTCGCGGATAGCGATTACCATTTCGTTGGCTTCGGTAGTCTTGTCGCGGATCTGCATGGCGAGCTTGAACTGCTCGGTGAGATCGGCGATGGTCACGGAGTCGATACGCGGGTCTTTCTCCAGATTGAGCCGCTCGGAGAGCACCTGTCCATTGACGCTGAGGCGCACCGTATACTGGCCCGGGACCGCCACCGCTCCGCCGCGTCCGCCGCTCCACAGGATCATCCCTTGGAAGCCTTTGGCGCCCGGATAGCGTAGATCCCACGCGAAATTATTGATGCCGGCTTTGCGCGGCACCGGCGGGGTTGCCGCGCCGCGTCCACCGCCGCCCTCGTCGTCCGAAGGCGCATCTTCCGTCGCCGCCCCTGCCGCGCCGCGGCCTCCGCGGCCACCGCGTCCGCCGCGGGCATCGTCCTCCGGGCTTCCGGTGTAAGTGCGGACAATTTGGCCCTTGGCGTCGAGGATATCGATCTGCACTTTTTCGGCGGGCTGCTTGAGGAAGAACGAAATCCGCCCTTGTCCGACGTTGCGCACCGCGGTGGGCGGCCTGAACAGATGGGCGCTGGAGGTGAGGATGGCCGGCGTCAACTGACGGAGCGGCGTCATGTTGTCCAGGATGTAGAACGAGCGTCCGTGGGTAGCGATCACCAGGTCGCTGCCTTCGATCACCAGGTCCGACACCTGCGTATCGGGCAGATTCAGCGCGAGCGATTGCCACTCCGCGCCGTCGTTGAAGGAAACGTAGATGCCGTGTTCGGTACCCGCGAACAACAGGCCGCGCTTGCCCGGATCCTCGCGCACGGCATGCACGAAATCGTTCTCCGGAATCCCATTGGTGATCTGGATCCACGTCTTGCCGTAATCGGAGGTCTTGAAAATGTACGGCCGCCGGTCGTCATTCTGATAATTCTTCACCGCGACATAGGCGCTAGCCGCATCGTTGGGCGAGGCGTCGATCAGGCTCACGCGGCCGAAATCCGGCATGCCGGGCGGGGTGATTTTGGTCCAGTGCCTGCCGCCGTCCCGAGTGATCTGCACTACGCCGTCGTCGGAACCAGTCCAGATGGTGTCCTTCTCTTTGTGCGATGGCGCGATGGTGAAGATGGTGCCGTAGATCTCGGGACCGTTCTGATCGTGCGTGATCGGTCCGCCCGAATCGCCGAGCGTCTTGGGGTCGCGGCGGGTGAGGTCGGGCGAAATCTGCTGCCAGGTGCGGCCGTCGTCCACTGTCTTCCAGAGGTGCTGCGAAGAGGTGTATAGGATGCTGGAATCCATGGGGTGGAAGACGATAGGGAAGGTCCACTGCCAGCGCTCTTTCAGCGAGCCGGCAGATTCGCCGGAGAAAAACATGGGATAGACCTGGATGTCGCGCGTGTAGCCGCTGCGCCGGTCGAAGCGCGTCAGGAGTGCGCCCTGGCTTCCCGCGTAAAAGAGGTTGGGATTGGTGGGATGCGGCGCGATGTAGCCGCTCTCGCCGCCGCCCACGGCGTAGGGCGGCGTGCCGCCGCGCCCTCCGCGTCCGGCGGGCGCGCTCGAAACACAAATGGTGGAGTTGTCCTGCTGGGCGCCGCAGACGTGATACGGAATGTCGCGGGTGGTGGCCACGTGGTAGAGCTGCGCCGTGGCGTATTCCTGGCCGGTCCACGTCTGGCCTCCGTTTTGCGAGACGTTGGCGCCGCCGTCGTTGCTCTCCACCATGCGCAGTGGATTGGCTGGATCGATCCAAAGGTCGTGATTGTCGCCGTGCGGCGTAGGCAGCGTGCGATATGTCTTGCCGCCGTCGGTGGAGCGGTAGAAGCCCGTGTTCAGGACGTACATGGTGTCCTTCACCTTGGGGTCGGCGTAGATGCGCGAGTAGTAGAAGGCGCGTTGCCGCAGGCGGCGGTCTTCGCTGAGCAGTTTCCATCTTGCGCCCGCGTCGTCGGAAACGAACACGCCGCCATTCTCGTTTTCCACGATGGCGTAGACGCGATTGCCGTCGGCGCCGGAAACCGCCACGCCGATCTTGCCGATGATGCCCTGCGGCATGCCGGGATTGCGCGTGATTTCGGTCCAGTGGTCGCCGCCGTCGGTGGATTTGAACAGGCCGCTGCCGGGTCCGCCGCTCGAGAGGCTCCACGGTGTGCGATAGGCGTCCCAGACGGCGGCGAAGAGGACGTTGGGGTTCTTGGGGTCGAGACAAAGGTCCACCGCGCCGGAACGGTCGTTGCGGAAGAGGACTTTGGTCCAGGTCTGCCCGCCGTCTTTGGAACGGAAGACGCCCCGCTCCGCGTTCGGGCCGTAGGGGTGGCCCAGTGCCGAGACGTAGACCACATCGGGATTGGTGGGATGCACGCGGATGCGCGAGATGGCCTGCGTGTCGCCGAGGCCCATGTGCTTCCAGGTCTTGCCGGCGTCGGTGGATTTGTACACGCCGTCGCCCTGCATGATGTTGCCGCGCAGCTCGGTCTCGCCCATGCCGATGTAGACTACGTCGGGGTTGGATTCCGAGACCGCCACGGCGCCGACGGAGGAGCTTTTCAACTGCCCATCGGTCACGGGATGCCAGGTCAGGCCGCCGTCGGTGGTCTTCCATAGACCGCCGCCCGTGGCGCCGAAATAATATTCCAGCGGCCGGCTGGAGCTTCCCGCGGACGCGATGGAGCGGCCGCCGCGCGGCGGTCCGATGCTCCGCCAGGTGAGTGAACTGAAGATCGCGGGATCGTAGGCCGCGCCGGCAAACAACCTCGCCGTGGCGCCAAACGCCAGCAAGGCAAGTCCAAATTTCCGCATCCGGAAATTATACCGTGCCCGCTCGTTTACCGGCCGGTCAGCTCCTTCCGCCCTGCTATCTGGCCGTCCGGAATCGCCACTGCAATCCACGGCGCGTCCGCCGCAGGATGGCCCCGCCACACGATGGTTTGGGGGACGCCGAGCTTGAGGTCGACCTCGCGCGATGCGGGTTCGATCAACAGATTATCGGTTCGCAGTCCGATCGTATGGCGTCCGTTGCCGGTCAGAACGGCACGCAGAGTCACCAGACCGGCGGCACTCTTCTCGCTGGAGAGCGTGAACTCCACGCTGTTGTTCTCGAGGTTGACGGAGTAACTTTCGCCGGGCAGCACGGTCATCTGACGCTTCTGCGGGCCGGCCGTCAGCTCATACTCGCCCTGCGGAACGGAAGAGTGAAATCTTCCGGTTTTCGGATCGGTAGCAATGCGCGAGATCTTGCCGGTAGAAATTTCGCGAACTTGCACCGGGCTGCCGGCAGTGCCCTCCAACGCTGCCGGCCCCGCCAGGTCGCGCATCAGCCAGATCCATCGCCCCACCGGGTGCACCCAAACTTCCTTCCAGTTATGACAGTTTTCCGTCGGCCAATAGGGGGCGTCGGCATTGCGATGGGCCTGTATTCCGACCGGCAGCGCGCCCACGATGTCGCCCGACATGGCAGTATATTGCGGCGCGTAGTCGTAGCCTTCGCCCCACATCAGGCTTTGCACGAAGGGATTGCGCCCCACCACCCATTCGAGATTCTTCTCCGCCAGGTTGGCCAATTCCAGGTTGCCGCGCAAATGGGCGGCCGCCGCGATGGCCTTATTCTCCGCCAGCATGGTGCCGTTGTTACCGCGGAATTCGAACCAGACCGGGAAGAGACGCACATAGTGGTGCTCGCCCACCTTGACGCCGTTGAGCACTTGTTCGCGGAAGGCATCGCGGGTGGCTCCGCGGCCGCCCTCGGGCTGTTGCAGGTATTCGTCGTCCTTGAAGACAGAATTCGCCAGCATGCCGTAGGGCTCGGTGAAGCGGGCCATGGGCTTCTGGAAGTATTCGGTATACAAGGTCACGGCGGAGTACCAGGTCATCCAGTTCGGGTCGTCGGGGAACAGCTCGCACAAACGCACCAGCGCTACGGTGGGCGCTTCCTCGTGACTGAGATGCTGATAGCGCAGGATGCGGCTCTTGTCGGGCCCGGTGTAGAAGAACCCGGTCAGCGGAGTGCTCAGGCCTGGCAGAAAGCTGCGCTGCTGGGAATCGGTAATGCTCTTGGAGAGCGCGATGGCCTGGTCGGCATACGTGCGGTCGCCGGTGGCTTGCCAGAGGTCCAGCCCCGCGATGATTGCGTGCCCCGCCATTTCGGTGGCACTGCCTCGCGGTCTGGCGGCCATTCCAGCCATGGCAAAGCCCCAGTCTTCCTGCGCCTGCCTCAGGCTGTAGCCGGCCAGAATGGGGTCTGACTCTTTCAGCACGCGGGCTGCAAGCGCCTCCGTGGCCGCGGCCGCCAGGTTCTGCGCAGGGTTGTTGCTGGCCTGCGACGACACGTCGTCGAGGTTGCCGATGATGCCGTCCGTCCAGCGGTCCATCTGCGAGAAGCCTGGGCGGAACCCGTCGTGAAACGTCACCTTCAGCAGCCAGTCGAGGCCCCACTTCGCTTCCTCAAGAAGCCGGTTCATCAGTTCGGGATCTTCGTGCGCGGCTTGCATGCGCTCTGCCAAACTGAACATGGCGTAGGCCGCCTCTGCGGTGTTGCTGAGCGATTGCGAAAGGTCACCGGCATCGTGCCATCCGCCATTCACCACGAGCTGCTTGTCGCCGTGCTTGAGCATCCAGTCGCGGTGGCACACGTCGTGCACGCCGGGAACGGCATAGCCGCACCGTTCGGCGTAGAAGAAATTGATGGCCTTCCACAAGCTGGGTTTCCACACATCGTCGCCGATGGGGAAGGGTCGCGTGCTTCGTCCGCCGGCGCGCACGATATAGGTTCCGGGATCGCGGACTTCGGAGAAGTCCATCACCTGGAAGCGGCCGATCTGGGAATTCACCTCAGTCACCTTTTTCGAGAGCACGGCGCGCCCCGTCCGCGTGTCAACCAATTCGAACTGCGCCGCGCGGAGATCGCTGGCGATGGCCGACTTGGGCGACCCGGTCTGATAGCCCGAGTGACTGAACGAGATCGCGCCGGGAGCGACGTCCCAGCCTTCGTAGTGGTCCGCATCGACCTTCTGCAACTCGAGCTTGTCGAAATCGAATGTAGCCGTGTCCGAGGCGCCGGGTTCATGGCCCTGCATGCGGTAAGAGAAATCGAGGCCCGTCACTTTGTCGCGCGGCAGGTTGGCAATCTCCCAGACGATGTGGTTCCATTCGTGATTTTTGAGGATGACGTAGTTCACGCCCATCTTGCCGTAACTATCGGGCACGGGCTCTTTCCCGGCGTTATGAAACGTCACGATAAGCGAGACTACGCGGACTCCAGGCAAATTCGCATAAGCCCAGAACGAGAGCCGGTTCCACGCCGACCAATCCTCGCCGGAAACCACGCGGCGCGCTGACGAGGTGCCGTAGTAGCGGCCGGCCGTAGCCGTTTCGCCTACCATGGCACAGCGCAGGCGCAGGGAGTTAGCGCCGCTCATTTTTCGCTCTGAGGTGAGAGTCATTTGGCCTTTCGCCTGACCGACGTTCTCCAGGCTCCAGGTTTCGAGGGACTCCGCGTCGTCGAGGAGTTTCGATGCGAGCACCGGCTTGGCGAGCCATTTGGTGACAATGGAATCCTGATAGTTGTTGGCGATGGGCATCCGCGGAGGCGCCTCCGCCGCGGCTAGCACGCTGGCGATGGCGAGGAGGACGGTCCTGTTTTTCATCGGGGTCTCGCGTGCAGGATATCGCCCTTGCGATGCTGTTGTCAGGTGCCCTACGGTACGGTACGCGGGCTACCAGAAATGAACTTTGAGAATTTGCGGAGGCCCCGCCGTGCCCGACATCACTTTAGCCGAAAGCACGATTTGCATATTCTTGCGCGACCATCCACGCGGCGCGTGGCTCACGGCTTCCGCGAAGTATTCCGGGTTGCTGAGCAGTTCTCCGGCGGCCTGCGTGCCGTAGTGCGTGATGCCGGCAGCGACCACCACAACTTGTTCGGTGGTGGGATCCATCACCCGGGTAACGATGGCGTAATCCACCGGGATCTTCCAGTACGGCCACGCGTGCACCACCTGCCATTCGGCATTGTCGGGGTTTTGGCTATCGCGCACGATCTGCGCGCCGGCCTTGCGGTCGAGCCCGAAATGAAAGCGCAGCTCGCCCGTGAGACCCATCGTCCACTGGTTGCTGAAGGCGCCGATCAAGACGAGGGGCTTCCCACGCAGGTCGGCCAGCGACGCCGATTTTCCCCCGCGCACCTGGAATTTCTTACCATAAGCTCCGAACACCGAAGAGAGCCTCGCGAGCGCCTGCGCGTCTCCGAAGCCCGTATAGCGATCCCACATGGGAACGATGGACTGCAGGGGAATCCGCGCAATTTCCGGCGGAGGTTCGGTCTTCCCGTCGCCGCTGGCGAACCAGTCATCCAGCGCGCGCTGCGTGTCGCTCACAAAGTTGTAGGCCTGAGGCTGTCCCACACACATCACGACCGGTCCTTGAGCCTTGATCAACGGAGCCCAGAACTGGTCGAGTTCGGTCTTGCGGGAGAGCAGCGAATAGCTTGCGACCAGGGCGGCCACGCCCGCGGCGATGGCGGCACCGACCCACCACTTCCTCCGATTCACCCGTGGAGGCGGTAACACGATGCTTTCGATCTTCGTTTCGGGACGCGAGGGAACCGCGTGAACTTCCGGCAGATAGGCGCCGGTCGGCAGGCTGATCCGAAGCTCGTTCTCGTGGGCGGGGCCGAGATAATACTGTGCCAGGCGCTTTCGAACTTCGCCGGCAGTGGTCCTGACGATGGGATCCTGGTTGGTGTCGTAATGCGGATCGCGATCGAATACAGCGACGCCGAGAGTTCGCTCTTTCAGGCAGTCCACTTCGTTATCGATGGCATGCTGCACGACGTAGCGGAGAAACAGTGAACAGCGTCTGCTGGAGCGGAACTGCGGGCTATCGACGATGCGGTCGAGCTGCGCGAGGGCGTCTTCCCTGGACACGTCCGACCAGCCCGCCGCGAAACCGACTCCTTCCCCGCCGCTACTTTTCCCCGGGAGTGACACAGTGGGGACGATTCTAACACAAGTGCCCTTGTGGCGCGATTTGATCTGCGCGGGGCCAGTGGGACAGACCATCGCTTTGCGTGGTCTGTTGGGATGGGCGTTCCGCCCGCGAAACTTCATGAAAAACTGCACGTGGGACGTGCAATGGTGGGGCGGACCCCCTGGTCCGCAGCCGACGCCCCCGTCGGCTTGCTTCGTGCGGAAACTGTCGCGTCATGCTGGTTTTTCGACCCTGTCAACTTCCTGAAGCACTCAGTTTAGAAATCGATGCGCGTCCCGAGCTGCATAGTGCGATTGCCGCTGACTGAGGTCACGTCTCCGAACGTGGTGCTGTTCGGGTTGGTGGAGATGCCGCCCAGCGTATGCCGGTTAAATCCATTGAGTGCTTCCGCCCGCAATTGGAAGCGAACGCGCTCTTTCACCATCCAGTTCTTCTGCAGCGCAATGTTCTCGCTGCGGCCCCACAATCCGCGAATCTGTGCGACGTTGGCGGCGGCCGTGCCGTAGGTGTAAGGTGCGGGCTGTTTGATGAACTGTGTATTCAAATACTGGTTGGTGGTATTGGAAACCTGTAGCAGCGCGGCGTTGAAAG
The DNA here is from genome assembly GCA_963805775.1 of uncultured Solibacteraceae bacterium. Lineage (GTDB taxonomy): Bacteria > Acidobacteriota > Terriglobia > Bryobacterales > Bryobacteraceae > Solibacter. The sequence goes on from CAWDWK010000033.1 coordinate 33,054, forward strand.
AGCTGGTGCTGAACGGAACGCCCAACCCGGCGTCGCCGTTGGTCAAGAGCGCGCGGTTGCCGCCCACGTTGGTGCCGGAGGCTGCGCTGTTGGCTGCGAAATTAAGCGGGGTCCCGCTGTTGTAATTGCCAATATATTGGATTTTCCATCCGCCCACGATGGCATTGAGCGCGGGATGCAGATGCGGGGCGAGAGCTTTGCCTCTCCCAACCGGTAACTCGTAGGTCAGCCCGATTTTCACCACGTGCGTCTGGTCGTAAGACAGGATGGCTTTCTGCAAGCTCAGGTTGTACGCAATCATCGGCGTACCCGTGCCGCCGGCATAAGTGTTAGTCACATTGCCCAGGGCCTTCGAGAGAGTGTAATTCGCCAGCCAGCTAAGCCCGCGGGAGAACCGCTTATTCAACTGGACCTGCAGGGCGTTGTAAGTGGAGAAACCAAGCGGCGCATTCCAGGCTCCCACCGTAGCGCCGTTCAGAAGTTGCGGGAACGGTGTCAGCGTCTGCCATACCGGGATGGATTTCCCGGTGGTGCCGAACGGGTAGCGTGCGCCCAGCGCGACCGCACTCGCAGGGAGCGCCGCCTGGCTGGTTACCGTGGAGGTCAACAGGCTGCCCAGCACCAAAGCGCTGGGGGGAAGCTGATTGAGTACGCCGAGACCGTTGGCCATCAGGGCCGTCCCTTTGGTTCCGACATATCCGGCATCCAAAACCATACCGAACGGAAGGTCGCGCTGAATATTAAAATTCCAGGACTGTGTGTAACCCAGGCGTCCGGCGTTTGACGGCCAGTAAAGCGCGCCGCTTTTGTTGTCGGCCTGGGACGGATTCGGAGTGGTGAAGGTGGCTACCCCGGGGTACCCGCCATCCCAGTTGAACGCCGGGGCGAGGTTGCCGGGATTGTTGACTACATTGGAAACACCCCAACCCCAACCATTGCATCCCACGCTGCAGTTGGGGTCGCCAAAGTAGTCGTTGGGCGCCCGGTCCGCGAAGAAGACGCCATAGGCAGCGCGGATCACGGTCTTCGGAGCCACCTGATAGGCAAAGCCGAGCCGGGGACCGAAGTTGTGGTGGTGTTGCGGAACGAAGTTGGAAGAGCCGATGCAACCCTGACATTTCCCCGCGAAGGTCAGTGCTCCGGGGAATCCGGTGGCCGGGTCGATCGCGGTCGGGCTGAAGCTGAACATGCGGTCATGTTCCTCGGTTTGGGTCGGGTTGTAGTCCCAGCGAAGTCCCATATTCAGGGTCAGGCGGGAGTTCACGCGGAAATCGTCCTGGATGAAGACACCGAGCGAACGGTAGGTGGCCAGGGTCGGTGTGGTGATGGTCACGCTGGCGCTATCCACGTTGCCAAGTAGAAAACTGGCGAACGGATTGCCGGTATATTGGGTGAGACCTGGAAGGCCGGTTTCGTTGGACGAGAAGCCGAATGTACCGGCGTCCGGCTGACGGATGTAATTGAGTTTGTAGACCCGCCACTCCGCGCCGAATTTAAGCGTGTGCCGGCCTCTTACCCAACTCAGTGTGTCCGAGTAACCGTAGGTGACGGAGCGGACCGAGTCGGATGCCTTATCCTGACCGAGGTTGGTCAGGCTGTAGCGATCGCCGCCGCTCCAGTTGATCACCGGGACGCTGGTATTGCTGGTGCCGGGGATGGTTAGGGGATTCGGCTGGCCTTCGTGCAGGTTGTCAATCGAATTGGTGACGCGGTTGAAGTAGACGCTGAGGTGGTTCAACACGGTAGGCGTAAAAGTGTAATCGTGAGCGATGCGTGCCAGATGGGTATCCACCGGCTTCACGATGGCCGATGAGAACGGCCCGCCGTCGGGAAGGTTAGCCCACACATGCACGCCCGATGCGTTGGCTTGATATTGCGGTTGGGTGGTTCGCAGAATGGAACCAGAGAGATGATTGCGTGACGAGATATTGTGGTCGCCCTTGACTGAAAGCTGCGTGAATCGCTGCCAGGTATTGTATGTGCCGTAGGCGTTGTTGGGTAAAAGGTAATCGCCGTTGGGACCGGGGACCGTCGCCGGGTAGTCCTTCGCCATGATGCCGAGCACCTGTTGCGAGACCTTGGAGATACGATTTTGCGGGATCACATTTCCGGGGAACATGTTGCGCACCAGGGTGCCGCTCACGGTCTGGGTGGACAAGGGGTCATAGATAGCGCCGCGAAGTACATTGTTCCCCAGCGCGTCTTTGCCTACCGACTGATTGGTCAGCATATTGCTCATGTCGCCGGCGATCCAACTCGGCGGCGGCAGCATTTCGTTGGGCGTGCTGGCGCCGCCGCCGCTGGTATAGAAACGCTCCAGGGCGAAGTAGAAAAAAGTCTTGTCCTTGCCGTTGTAGATCTTCGGAATCCAAACCGGGCCACCGAAGGATCCGCCGCCATCCAACTGGCGATCGCGGCTTTTCGGTGTGTGATTGAAGTTGCCGAGGAACGTGTTGGAGTCCAACGCCTCGTTGCGCAGTTCAAAAAGTGCGCTCCCGTGAACCTGGTTCTGGCCCGATTTCATCACAAAGTTAAAAAGGCCGCCTGCGGTCCGGCCATATTCGGCGCTCATCCCGGTGGTCTCCACCTTGAATTCCTGTACGGCCTCCGGAGAAGGGCTCTGCTGATAGGCGTCTCCGGAACGGTACCCGGTGGAGGTCGCGCCATCCACCAGAACCTCCTTGGAGAACTGTGGAGTCCCCAGGATTTCGGTGCCGGAAGCGCTGCCCGCCACTCCGGGCGCCAGTTGGATTGCGAAATTCTCCACGTCGCGCCCACCGCTTCCGAAGTTGAGGGGCAGTTCGTTGACGACGCGGTTTTGCAGCACCACGCCCACCACGGGACTATCGGTTTGCAAGGGAGATGCCTCGCTTGTCACAGTCACCGTGTCTTTGGAGGCGCCGACGGGAAGCGAGGCGTCCACGCGAACTGTCTCCGAAACGGCGACCACAATGTTAGATCGCACCAGGGTCTTCAGGCCGGTGGCTTCGAAGGTTAGTTCATAAGATCCAGCCGGAAGGTTTACCGCGGTGTAATCGCCGGAGCCCGTGGTGGCGGATTGGTACTTAACGTTGGTGGCCAGATTGCGGATCGCAATCCTAGCTCCCGGCACTACGGCGTTGGAAGAGTCTGTGACTGTGCCGGTGATGGCGCCGCGATCCAATTGTGCGAAACAGGGCGCGGCGAGCAACGCGGCAGCTATCACGAGGGCTGGCAATCGAAAGATCTTCATGGTTTCACTCCTCTTCGGCTTTTACTTATGGGTAATGCCACTAGGCGGGGTCTGAATGCGACTGATTTTACATCCGGCGGGGTATGGCTGAAAGGTTGTATACGGTGCTGTACTGGTCTTTTACGTCAAAAACGGTAAGGTACTTCGCGGTTCTACCAAAAGCTGAAGCTCTTCGATCTTAAACTATATTATTTGGAAGTAAGGGTGTTAGACTACCCCATTATGAAAGGTAATCCGAAAGTCATCGCAGCCCTGAATGAAGCCCTCAAGGAAGAGTTGACGGCGATCAACCAGTACTTCCTCCATGCCGAGATGTGCGAGAACTGGCACTTCGGCCGGCTGGGCGACTTTATCAAGAAGCAGTCCATCGATGAGATGAAGCATGCCGAAGTCCTCATCGAGCGCATCCTCTTCCTGGATGCCACGCCCACCCTGACCGACCCGATGCACCTCACCATCGGCAAGAACGTCAAGGAACAACTGGAAAGCGATCTCAAGCTGGAGATCGGGGCCGTGGCGCTGTATAACGAGGCTGTCCGTATCGCCCGCGAAGAAGGCGACAACGCTTCACGGGAATTATTCGAGCGCCTGCTCAAAGACGAAGAGGAGCACGTGGACTGGCTGGAGGCGCAGGTGTACCAGATCCAGGAGCTCGGCTATGAGCGTTACCTTTCGCAGCAGATTCGGGAAGAGAAGTAACAGGTAGCTACCACCCGCATTGCGCGAACATTTACAATTATATTTGCACCGTTCTCAATCACTTACATCTTTTTCTCGGCCAATTCCCTTGACCTCGCATGCTACGTTCGAATTGTGAGAGGTCGCGCGCACCACACCGCGCGGCCGCAACAGGTTTTCATACTGGCCAGTATGCGTTGCGTTTGTGGTGGTGCTGACTTCCCGTAGGCCCTTAAAAGCCTAACGGTCGTTCCCCTACGTGGAGGAGACCGGCGGGAAGATCTTCCGTTCGAACGGATAATCGCCGGTGGAGGTTCGGATAGCGTTGATCGCCGACCCACCGGATACAGAGGTTGAGAATCGAAACGAGGGGACGCTCGATGTGCTCAAGGTAATAAGCACGGTTCCTACGTCTTCGTAGATTCCAGCCAAATCACTGGCGGCCGGACCACGCCCGGCAAACACCCGGTAGCCCCGGCCGCCGCAACGAATTTAAGACACCCCTTCCCAGGATAAGTGTATCGATCCGTGGTGGGACAGGCTTTAGCCTGTCAATCCGAGCGCAGCTCGGACTCTTGTCTTCTGCACTCTTGCCCCGCCGCATATTAGCGCGTTATCGCGCCATACTTACGCAGGATCTCTATCGTCTTGTCGATAGGCAGCGCCCCGACCGTGTGGCCGTTCCCCGTAATCGTAGTAGCTTGTAGCAGCGAGTTGTAAATCGCCTCCTCCGTAGCTTCGATCACGGCGACAAACAGCGGCGAGCATTCCTCGTTCGTCACCAACCTCGCGGCATTCCTCACCGTGGAGAACGCGATTGCATAATCCCCGCTTCCATTTGCCCCGCTCGATCCCGTGCGCGCCAGGCCGAACATCGTGCGCGCCGCCATGCGCCGCAGATTGCGTGCGTCCACGGGAGCGTCGGTTGCCACCACCATCATGATCGACCCCTTCCCCGAGTTCGGCCCGTGCCGGGGGAGTTCGCTGCCCACCGGCGCACCGCCCATTTGCAGCGTGCCGCCGAAATTCGATTGCACCAGCACGCCCACCCTGTACGCGCCCGCTTTGCGCGACGCGGTGCCGATTCCGCTCTTGAAGCCGAACGCGATCGTGCCCGTGCCCGCTCCCACCGCACCCTCCTCCACCACACCATCGTGAGCGTTGCGTATCGCCGCCAGAACCTCGGCGCGTCCCACGTAACGCCCGCGGATGTCGTTCAAGTAGCCGTCATTCGTCTCGCCGACCAGCGGATTGATCGACTGCACCTGTTCATTCCCGGGCAGCGCCAGCATGTAATCGATGACGGCGTCGGCGACGCGGGGAACATTCAGGGTGGAGGTGAGCGCGATGGGCGTCTCGATCTCGCCAAGTTCTTCCACCTGTGTTGATCCGGCCAGCTTGCCGAAGGCGTTCCCGACGAATACGGCTCCGGGCACTTTATCACGGAAGAGGTTGCCCGGGTGCGGCAAAATCACGGTGACGCCTGTGCGAATGTCGTCACCGCGGACCAGCGTCGTGTGGCCCACGCGGACACCCGCGACATCCGTGATCGCGTCCAAGGTGCCGCGCGGCAGCGTGCCGCTGGCCAGGCCGATCTCGGCGGCGCGCGGACGGCGCGACGGTTCCTGCCCTGCCGCCGCCAGGGCCAGCAAGAAATACACAGGGATCTTGCGTTGCATCAAACCCCGGCGCCCATGATAACGCAATACTTGGCCCCGGTTTGTACTCGCGAGCACTCTGGGCGGGTGCGTGCCTTACCAAAGAGCGAGGAGTAAATCATGAACTGGGATCAAATGGAAGGAAAGTGGAAACAGATGAAAGGGTCCGTCAAGAAGCAGTGGGGCAAACTCACTGACGACGACCTGGATTACATAGCGGGAAGCAAAGACCAGTTTGTGGGCCGGCTGCAGGAGCGTTACGGCATTACTAAAGAAGCGGCGCAAAGGCAGGCGGACGAGTGGCTGCAAGCCCAAGCCGAGGGTAGGGACACGAAGACTACCACGACGACTACTACTACGCGTCGCTCCGGCGGCGGCGTCTAACTGATCCAGTCAAACCAGGGTGGCAGGTCCTCTTCGGTTAGAATGAGGTTCGGGGAGGACCGAACCCATGAAATTGTTTTACCTCGCCGCGCTGTCCAGCGTTGGCATCGCGTTTACATTTGGTGCGCCCGGCGCCATCCATCTTGTTCAAAAACCCGCGTTGAGCAAAACGGAGATCGTATTCTCCTACTCGGGTGATCTGTGGCGCGTTAGCCGCGAGGGCGGTGTGGCCACTCGTCTGACATCCGGGCCCGGCTTCGAAAGCGATGCCTCCTTTTCCCCCGACGGCAAGACGCTCGCATTCACCGGTGAATACGATGGCAATGTGGATGTCTTTACTGTTCCTGTCACCGGTGGCGTACCCAAGCGCTTGACGTTTCACCCCGACGCCGACCGGGTTGTGGGCTGGACACCAGATGGCACGCGCATCCTTTTCCGTTCCAACCGGCTCAGCCATCCGAAAACAACGCAGCTCTATACCGTACCCGTCGATGGGGGTCTCCCCGAAGCCCTGCCGCTGCCGGTGGCATGCATGGGCGCCTACTCGCCCGACGCCAAGCACATGCTCTATGCACCGCTGGACGGCGGACAGTTCGCTCCGGGATTCACTAACTTCGTCGCCTGGAGACGTTATCGCGGCGGGACTGCGAGTTATCTATGGCTGATCGATTTTGCCAATCTGACAACCATCAAAGTACCCCGCACGGATTCCAACGATATTTATCCTATGTGGATCGGCGCCAAGACTTACTTCCTCTCCGATCGCAACGGTCCGATGACGCTTTTTAGCTACGATCCGCAATCCAGGAAAGTTACCGAGTTAGTCGGGAACACCGGTAAGGACATCATGTCGGCCAGTGCCGGACCCGGCGGAATCGTTTACGAGCAGTTCGGACAGGTACACCTCTATGACATCGCGAGCGGCAAGGAACACGCCGTCGATATCGAGATCGAGGCCGACCTCACCGAAGTGCGTTCCCGCTTCCAGAACATATCGCGCGAACTGCGTAACGGTGCGATCTCGCCGACAGGCGTTCGCGCCGTCTTCGAAGCCCACGGTGAAGTGCTCACCGTCCCCGCCGAGAAGGGCGAGGTGCGCAATCTGACCAACACTCCGGGGGTGATGGAGCGCGCCCCAGCTTGGTCGCCGGATGGCAAGACAATCGCCTACTTCTCCGATGAATCCGGCGAGTACGCCCTGCACATTAAGCCGCAGAGCGGAGCGGGCGAGACGAAGAAAATTCCACTTGCCGGCCATTCGGCCTTCTATTTCGACCCCAAGTGGTCGCCCGACAGCAAAGCCATCGCATTCAACGACAATATGGACAACCTGTGGGCGGCGGATATCTCCAGCGGCAAAGTCAGTAAGGTGGATACCAACTATCTCTACGATCTCAATCGCGGGTTCAACTGGTCCGGCGACTCTAAGTGGATCGCGTTTGAGAGATTCCTTCCCAACCGCCTGCGCGCCATCTTTATATATTCCTTGGATAGCGGTAAGAGTGCGCAGATTACCGACGGTATGAGCGACGCGCGGCGGCCGGTATTCGATCGCGATGGCCAGTATCTGTATTTTACGGCCAGCACCAACTACGGACCCACCACCAGCGGGCTCGATATGAGCAGCGACGAGCACGAAGTTACCAGCAACATCTACCTGGCGGTGTTGCCCAATAACATCGCATCGCCCCTGGCGCCGGAAAGCGATGAGGAAGGCGCTCCGCGTCCCGCGGCGGAGGGCGGTCGTGGAGGACGCGGCAACGGTGGGGCCGGGGCGGCGGCTGCCCCGGAACCTGCTCCCAAGCCGGTGCGCATCGATTTCGACAAGCTGCAGCAGCGCATCGTCGCCCTGCCGTCGCCCGCGCGCGCCTATCTCGGGCTCGAAGCCGGGCGCCCCGGAATGCTCTTTGTGCTGGAACCCGGGGCCGGCGGCGGTGGCGGACGTGGCGCCGGCGGAGGTGGAGCGACTCTGACGCGATTCGACCTGAAAACGCGAAAGAGTGAGAAACTCGCCGACGGCGTGGGTTCGTTCGACCTCTCCGCCAACGGTGACAAGATGCTGCTTCGGATGGGCGGAGCAGGCGGCCGGGGCGCGCCCGGCGTGGTCCCTGCGGCTCCGTCCTACGTGATCGTACCTTCGGCCACTCCCGTGAAGGCTGGCGAGGGCGCTTTAAAGCTCGCCAATATCGAAGTCAACGTGGACCCCATCGCCGAGTGGAAGCAGATGTACCACGAAGTATGGCGCATCCAGCGCAGCTACTTCTACGACCCCAATCTGCACGGCGTGAATACGGCCGACGCGGAGAAGGAGTATGAAAAGTACCTCGATTCGCTTTCCTCGCGCGCCGATCTCAACTACATCTTCAAAGATATGTTGAGCGATATCACAAGCGGCCACCTGCGCGGTGGCGGCGGCAATATTCCGCTGGCCAAAACTGTTCCTGGCGGCCTGCTGGGCGCTGACTATGAGATTGCCAACGGCCGCTATCGCTTCAAGAAAATCTACATCGGTGAGAGTTGGAACCCGCAATTGCAGGCGCCGCTGGCGCAACCCGGTTTGAACGTCAATGAAGGCGACTATCTGCTGGCCGTGAACGGCCAGGATCTGTCGGGCAAGGACGATGTGTCGCGCCTGCTCGAAAATACCGCCGGTAAACCGGTGCTGCTGAAAATCGGAGCCGACGCAGCCAAAGCCAGTGCGCGCGAGATCACGGTGGTGCCCATCGCCAGCGAAGCACAGTTGCGCCATGCCGAATGGATCGCGGAAAACCGGCGTAAGGTGGACCAGCTTTCCGGCGGCAAACTCGCCTACGTCTACCTGCCGGATACCGCGCAGGGTGGACTGACGAATTTCAATCGCTACTATTTTGCGCAGTCCGACAAGGTGGGCGCCGTGATCGACGAGCGCTTCAATTCGGGCGGCCAGATGGCGGACTACATCATCGAAGCGATGCGCCGACAGTTGATGGGCTTCTGGAGCCCGCGTTACGGCGCCATCTACCGCACGCCCGCGGCTTCCATCCAAGGGCCCAAAGTGATGATCATCAACGAGCTGGCCGGCTCCGGTGGCGACGCCATGCCGTGGATGTTCCGCTACACGAAGCTTGGTCCGCTGGTGGGCAAACGCACCTGGGGCGGATTGATCGGCGTTTCGGAATATCCTGCGCTAATGGATGGCGGCAACGTGACTGCGCCCAACTTCGGATTTTTTAGCCCTGAAGGCCAGTGGGACGTTGAAAACCACGGTGTCGCGCCGGACGTGGAAGTGGAGATGGACCCGAAACTTGTCAGCGAAGGCCACGACCCGCAACTGGAAAGAGCTGTCGCAATGACACTCCAATTGTTAGAGAAAAATCCGCCGGTAGTGCCCAGGCGGCCCGAGTTTCCGAACTATCAGCGCCCCGCGAAGCCGGCAACAGCCGCCGGTTCCGGCGGCCGGTAGAGCCTCGCGTTTTTTGCTGGATTTGAAAGCAAGGGACGGAGTGCCGCGGTGGCACGTGATCTCTCACTATGGAGTGGAAGGGAGAGATCATGAGAGTAGCGATGAGTGGTTTTACAACCGAGGAAGACCGTTGGGACGCCGTGATGCGGCGCGACGGTGAAGCAGATGGCGCATTCTATTACGCAGTGCGGACAACCGGCGTGTATTGCCGGCCTTCGTGCGCCTCACGGCGGGCGCGGCGCGAGAACGTCGATTTCCATTTAACCTGTGAGGATGCCGAGAGGGCAGGGTTCCGGCCCTGCAAACGCTGCCGACCCAATGAGGCGGGGCTCGCCGAACAGTATGCCGCGGCGGTCGCGAAGGCTTGCCGACTGATCGAGAGCGCGGACGAACCGCCGGATCTGGACTCGCTGGCGGCGGCAGCCGGCATGAGCCGCTTCCACTTCCATCGCGTCTTCCGTAGCGTCACGGGAGTGACGCCGAAGGCGTACGCGGACGCCCGGCGGAGTGAGCGCGTGCGCGAGGAACTGTCGCGCAGCCAGACTGTGACCGACGCAATCTATGGCGCGGGATTCAATTCCAGCGGGCGCTTCTATGAGAAGTCGACTGAGATTTTGGGCATGACTCCAACCGACTTTCGCGCCGGCGGGGAGCGCGCCGCGATCCGCTACGCGACGGACGCTTGCTCGCTGGGGACGGTGCTGGTGGCGGCGACGGAGAAGGGCGTGTGCGCCATCCTGTTGGGCGACGGCGCCGCTGCATTGGTCGGCGATCTCGAGGAGCGTTTTCCGCGAGCGACCCTGATCGCCGGGGACCGCGAGTTCGAGCGCACGGTGGCGCAGGTAGTGAGCTTTGTGGAAGCGCCACGGATGGGCCTCGATCTGCCGCTCGACGTTCGTGGCACGGCGTTTCAGCAGCGCGTCTGGCAGGCGCTCCGGGCAATTCCGCCGGGGACGCGGGCCAGCTACCGGGAGATTGCGGAGCGCATCGGTGCGCCTAAGGCAGTGCGTGCCGTGGCGCAGGCGTGCGCGGCGAATAAGCTGGCGGTCGCGATTCCGTGCCATCGTGTGGTGCGGAACGATGGCGGGCTGTCCGGCTATCGCTGGGGAGTGGAACGCAAGCGCGCGCTGCTGGACCGGGAGGCTAAGGCCTGAGGCGCCGGCAAGATGAACATTGAATTGGATTGGCCGCGCATTCTGGCGGACCTGGATGCGTACGGGTGCGCGGTGGTTGGCAATGTGTTGTCCGCCGAAGAGTGCGCGGCGCTGGCAGAGAGTTACGCCGCGGACGATTTGTTCCGCAGCAGGGTGGTGATGGCGCGGCACGGCTTCGGCTGCGGCGAGTATAAATACTTTCGTTATCCGCTGCCGAAACTGGTGGCCGGTCTGCGCGAAACGCTGTATCCGAAGTTGGCTCCGGTGGCGAATCGTTGGAATGAGATCATGGGGATCGACCTTCGGTTCCCGGAAGAGCACGCGGCGTTTCTGGGGCTTTGCCATCGGGCAGGCCAAGTCCAGCCGACGCCGTTGATGCTCGAATACCGCGTGGGTGATTATAACTGCCTGCATCAGGACGTTTACGGCGATCTGGTCTTTCCCTTACAAGCGGCGTTTCTGCTTTCCACGCCGGGAGTTGATTTTACCGGCGGCGAATTTGTGATGACGGAGCAGCGCCCGCGCATGCAATCACGCGCGGAAGTTGTGCCGCTGGGGCGCGGCGACGGCGTGATCTTCGCGGTGCGTCATCGTCCGGTGCACGGCACTCGCGGCAGTTACCGGGTAAACTTGCGACATGGGGTGAGCCGCTTGCGCTCGGGGCGGCGTCACACGCTCGGTGTCATTTTTCACGACGCGCTATGAAGAGGGCTGGCCAGGGAATGGACAATTTGTTCGACGCACAGGCGCCCGCTCGCGAGTCGATCGCCGAGGGTGCCGTGCTGCTGCGCGGCTTCGCTGGCGAGGTGGCCCCGCGCCTGATGGACGACCTGGCGAAGATCATCGAAGTCGCGCCCTTCCGCCGCATGGTGACGCCAGGCGGCTTCACGATGTCGGTGGCGATGACCAACTGCGGGCAGGCAGGCTGGGTGTCCGATCTGAAGGGGTATCGCTATGATGCCCGCGACCCCGTAACGGGAATGGCGTGGCCCGCGATGCCGGCGTCGTTCCGTCAACTGGCGGTAGATGCCGCGCGCGAAGCAGGTTACGAAGACTTCGAGCCCGACGCGTGCCTGATCAACCGCTATGAGCCGGGGGCGCGTCTCACCTTGCACCAGGATCGCAACGAGCGCGATTACACGGCGCCGATCGTGTCGGTGTCGTTGGGGCTGCCGGCAGTGTTCCAGTTCGGCGGCGCCACGCGCAAGGATCGTCCGCGCCGCATGCGTTTGGAGAGCGGCGACGTGGTGGTGTGGGGCGGAGCGACCCGCCTGGCCTACCACGGCATCGCGTCGCTGAAGGACGGCGAACACCCGCTCACCGGCCGCTGCCGGATCAACCTGACATTTCGCAAGGCGCTCTAAAGCCCGCCTTCACATACAATGACGGTGGAGGCGCTTGTGGACCGTCGCGATTTCTTCAACCAACTGGGACTCGGCACGTATTCCTTAGTCGTGCTCGCAGGCGCAGCGGATGCGCAGACCCGATCGCCGGCGCCGGCGGACTTCGACAAGGTCAATCCCAAGGACGCGGGGTTCGCGGCCGCCGAACGGCACATGCGCGAAGTCCGGCTGGAGACCGATATCGTGGTGGCCGGCGGTGGGCTCGCGGGGGTGTGTGCGGCGATTGCGGCGGCGCGCCACGGAGCGCGCGTGGTCCTGGTGCAGGATCGCTCGCGGCTCGGCGGCAATTCGTCGAGCGAGGTCAAGATGCACGTCGTGGGCGCCAACCAGCACATCGCGCGCCCCGGATGGCGCGAGGGCGGACTGATCGAAGAGCTGCGCCTCGCCGACGCGGTCAATAATCCGCAGCGCTGTTGGGAACTCTGGGATCTGCTGCTCTACGATAAAGTGGTGAGCGAACCTAACATCACGCTGCTGTTGGAGACCACGGTCTTCTCGGCGAGCGTGAAGGAGGGCCGCATCATCGAAGTGGTCGCGCGCTGCGACAAAAGCGAGCACCTGTACCGCATTCGCGCCGGAATGTTTTGCGATTGCACGGGCGATTCGCGGCTTGGCCTGGAGGCTGGCGCCGAAATGCGCTCCGGCCGGGAAGCGCGCGCCGAGTACGGCGAATCGCTGGCGCCCGAAACGCCCGAAAATCGCACGCTGGGTTCCAGCATCCTATTTACTTCGCGCCTCTATCACAACCCGATGCCGTTCACGCCGCCGGCGTGGGCGCGCAAAATCACTAAGGAGCAACTGAAGCACCGGCCGGTCACGAGCTGGGAGTATGGCTACTGGTGGATCGAGTGGGGCGGCGACCACGATATCATCGCCGATAACGAACGCATTCGTTTTGAGCTGCTGGCCATCGTGATGGGCGTGTGGGATTACATCAAGAACAGCGGTGACTTTCCGGACAGCAAGCATTGGGCCATGGACTGGGTGGGAATGATGCCCGGCAAGCGCGGCAGCCGCCGCCTGCAGGGAGACTACCTGCTCAAGCAGCAGGACCTGATGCATGGCAGTTTCCCGGACGCGGTGGCGATTGGTGGTTGGGCCATGGATGGCCACCCGCCGGAGGGCTTCGACCGGCCGGATTTGCCGCCCAACACCACGCTGCGGCCGCCGGAAGTGTACGATATTCCGCTGCGCTCCCTCTACAGCCGAAACATTTCCAACCTGTTGATGGCGGGGCGCAACATCAGCGCGAGTTACGTGGCGTTCACATCGGCGCGCGTGATGGCGACCTGCGCGGTGGAAGGGCAGGCCATCGGGACCGCCGCCGCGCAGTGCCTGGAGGCACGCCTGCTGCCGCGCGACCTCGTTCATGATGCCGCGCAGATCGCGAAACTGCGTCAGTCACTGCTGCGTGACGACCAGACCATCAAGGGCCTCACCAATCAGGATCCGCTGGACCTTGCGCGGTCGGCGAAACTGACGGCATCCGCCGAATCCGGCGCCGCGAAGGCTGCGCTGCTGCTCGACGGGCACGTGCGCGATATCCCGGATTCGCACGGCGATCCGGCTGAAGTACATCACTGGGCCACTCCGGTCGCCGAAGGCCGTCCGGCCTGGGTGGAACTTCGCTGGGACCGCCCGCAGCGCATTCGCGAGGTGCAGATCACGTTCGATAGCGGATTCAAGCGCCAACTCACGCTTTCCGCGCAGGAGGCGCAGAACGTCAACCTTCTGCGCGCGGCGCAACCCGAGACGGTGAAGGATTACGCGGTGGTGGTACGACTGGCGGACGGCACGCAGCAGCGCGTCGCCACGGTGAAGAATAATTTCCAGCGCCTCAAACGCCACCGTTTCGAAGCGGTGGAGGTACAATCGCTGCGAATCGAGGTACAGGCCACCAACGGCGATCCGCTGGCGCGAATCTTTGAAATACGGTGCTACGCATAGACGACCGGCTTGCATACCGGCGCTAATTTTGTTACCAACAGGAGCAGTATGAACATCCCACGCAGAGATCTTCTGAGCGGCGCTGCCGCGGCTTTCACTACCTCCCTGTTCACCGGGAGGGTGCGGGGGGCCAATGACCGTATCGCGGTCGGATTCATCGGACTCGGCGCCATGGGCTCCGGCAATCTGGGCTACGCGATGAAGGTGCCCGAAGCCCAGCCGGTGGCCCTTTGCGACGTTTACCAGCCCCACCTGGAGCGCGCCGAGGCGGCCGCCAAGAAAGGCGGCTACACCATAAAAGGCGTCAAGGATTTCCGCGAGATTCTGGCGGACAAATCGATCGACGCGGTCTGCATTTCCACTCCCGACCACTGGCACGCGTACATGGAAGTGGAAGCCTGCAAGGCCGGCAAGGATGTCTATGTCGAGAAGCCCTCGTGCACGTACGTGGATGAAGGCCAGAAGATGGTGCAGGCGGCGCGCAAATACAAACGGATCGTGCAGGCCGGGACCATGCAGCGCTCGGGCGGCTACTTCCGCAAGGCTGCGGAGATCGTGCAGAGTGGGGCGCTCGGCGAAGTTACCATGTGCCATGCCTTCCAATCGGGTACCGCCAAGCGCGAAGGCTACGGCAATCCGGCGGATAGCGCAACCGCCCGCCGGACTCGATTGGGAGATGTGGCTCGGACCCGCGCCCAAGGTGCCATTCAACGCCAATCGCTGGGGCGTCGAGAAAGCGACGTTCCCCACTTTCCGATATTTCTGGGATTACGCAGGCGGCGCGATGACCGATTGGGGCGTACACCTCATCGACCCGATTCACCAATGCTTCGGCGAGGTCATGCCGCTGTCGATCAGTGCCATGGGAAGTAAGTTTTATGTGCAGGACAATGTGGACACGCCGGACACCATGGAAGCGCTTTTCCAGTACCCGAAGTTCCTCACCACATACGAGAGCCGCACGTGCAACCCGCTGCCCATGTTCAATTCCGGCGCCGGCACGGCGATTCACGGCACGGAAGGCAGCATTCTCCTGACGCGGAGCAACTGCACAGTAATTTCCGCAGGCAAAGGCAGCAAGCTCGCCTCTGTCACTTATGAGAAGGACCCGGAGATGGGCCAGATGAACGTGCCGCACTGGAAGAATTTCCTGGAGTGCATTAAGAGCCGCCAGAAGCCCACCAGCGAGATTGAAACCTGCGTCCGTTCTTCCACCGCGTGTCTGCTGGCCAACCTCTCGATGCGCCACGGAATGCGTCTGGATTGGGACGAGAAGAATTGGACCGTCAAGCAGGAGCAGGTGCGCCCGTTCCTGAAGTCACATTACCGCGCCCCCTGGAAGCTGGAAGTGTAAGAAGGACAGGCAGACTCCCGGCCTGTCTTACCTCACTTCAAGGCTCCTGATAAGTCGCAATCCACCACGTGTTGCCGAACGCGTCTTTCACGCCGGCGGCGCGTTCGTCGTAGGGTTTGTCTGCCGGCGCCGAAATTTCCGTGGCGCCCGCTTCCAAGGCGCGACCGAAGGCGGCGTCCACATCAGGCACGTAAACATAGATCGAAGCGGGCGCCGCGCTCGCTGGGGGCGGGTCGCCCACTTCCAACACGACTACCGAGTCGCCGATCGCGGCCTCCACGTGGAAAGAGCGCGCGCCCATTGCGACGCGCTCCAGTTCCACTGCGCCGAACACCTGCTGCACGAACTCGATCAAATCGACATTGCCATATAGGTATGGGCGAACCGTTCCCACGCCGTGCCGAACATAGCTCGCGCCGGCGGCAGCCGCCTCCGCTAACTCCTCATCGGAAAGCTGTGCATTCAAAACCTCGCGCGCATCCTCACGCGTGGAAACAGGTACCAGCAGCGCGAGGCCTCCGGCCCCCAATTGCGCCCGGATACCGGCCGATCGCAGTAACTCGCGCGCCAGTTTGGCCTCCTCCTCAGATTCGTACGTCTCGGCTACCGCAAACTCTTCGCTTTCTTCGTCCGGTTCCGGCGGGTCCGCCGGTGCCGGCGGCGTGGATCTTCAATTGCCGGCGCGCCAGTTCTTCTTCGTAGCAGGTACGCGCAAGGTCCACCAGCTCCCGGCGGTCTACGTCGAGCAGCGCGTCGTCGGACATACCGGCGTACTGGCGCCGGAAATCCTCCACACTCACCTTCATCTCGTGCCTCCCGATTCGCTTACTGGTGTAGCACACTGTAGCGGCACGCGGCGCTACAATCGGAGTTGCCGTGCGGAGCTTTTGCCTTTTGATTCTCGTCGCGGCCGTCGCTCCCGCGCAGGTCCTGTACGAGCTTGCGGGCCGCATCACCCCCGAAGGACACGCGTCGGTTACTTTGTTCGGCGTAACCCAGCCCTTTACCGCTAACACTTTCACCGACGAGAGCGGGCACTTCACCTTCAAGAAACTCGCACCCGCGACTTACACCGTGTCGGTCTACGAGCCTGGACGCGGCGAGGCGCGCCAGACCATCGAAGTGGGCCCCAGCCTGGCCGATTCGCACGATCGCGTCCAACTCACCATCGCATTGAAAGATGCCGATTTCGACCCCACCCTCGATCGCCGCCGGCACTCCGTTACTGACGAGCGAACTCAAGATCCCCGAGCGCGCGCTGCACGACTACGTGGACGCACAACGCGATCTGGAAAAGCACGACGTGGAAGCCGCCGAGAAACATCTGGAGCACGCCGTGGAACTGGCGCCGCAGTTCGCCACCGCTTGGAACAACCTGGGCACTATCGCCTATCAGACGCGGCGCTTCCCGCTGGCCGAACAACGCTTCCGCCAGTCGCTGAAGCAGGACCCCACGGCGTACGAACCGCTGGTTAATCTCGGCGGCGTGCTGGTGACGCTCCATAAACTGGACGAAGCTTTGGAGGTGAATGTTCACGCCTCGATGACGCGCCCGAACGACGCGCTGGCCAACTCGCAGCTCGGCATGACGTACTTCGAACTCGGCCAGTTCGATTCCGCCATCAAGTATTTGGAGCGCGCGCGCAAACTCGATCCGGCGCATTTCTCGCATCCTCAACTCTTCCTCGCCGAGATCCATCTGAGGCGCGGCGAGAAGCGCGAGGCCGCGGTCGTGCTGGAAGACTTCCTGGAGCATCACCCGGATTATCCGCAGGCGGAAATCATGCGCCGGAACATTGTCGAATTGCGACAATAGAAGCTCGCGTGCGTCTTCCGATCGACGAGCTGCTTCCCGAAATCCTCAACCACCTGCGCACCGCCAACGATCTCGTGGTGGAAGCGCCGCCCGGCGCGGGCAAGACCACGCGCGTGCCACCGGCGCTGCTCGAGCCTCGATGCCCGCGAAGTGCTGGTGCTGGAACCGCGCCGCCTGGCCGCGCGCCTGGCGGCGCGTTACGTGGCGGGCGAACGCGGTGAGGCGGTGGGCGAGACCGTGGGCTATCAGGTGCGCTTCGAGGAAGTGGCCGGACCGCGCACGCGCCTGCGCTTCCTGACAGAAGGTGTGCTCACACGGCGCATGCTGAGCGACCCTGACCTGGACCGCGTGGGGTGCGTGGTACTGGACGAATTCCACGAGCGCCATCTGGAAGGCGATCTTGCTCTCGCCCTGCTGCGGCGCTTGCAATTCACGCGGCGGCCCGATCTTAAGATCGTCGTCATGTCGGCCACGCTGGACGCGGCGCCGATCGCCGCCTACCTGGCGGGCGAACAACCTGTACCAGTGTTGCGCTCCTCGGGACGGCAGCATCCGCTCGAGATCGAGTACACTCCACATTCCTCCGCGCCGCTAGAAGACCAGGTGGCGGCCGCCCTCGAACGTCTGGCCGCTCGCGCCCACCGCGGGCACGTGTTGGTGTTCCTGCCGGGCTCGCTCGAAATCCGGCGAGCGCAAAACGCCTGCGCCGCCTTGGCCCGACGTCACGGGTGGCAGCTCTTGCCACTTTTCGGCGATCAATCGCCCGAGGAGCAGGACCGCGCCGTCGCGCCCTGCGACCAGACCAAGATCATCCTCTCCACCAACGTGGCGGAGAGCTCCATCACCATCGAGGGAGTTGGCGCGGTGATCGATAGCGGCCTGGCACGCGTGGCCAGCCACTCGCCCTGGTCCGGGCTGCCTGCGCTGGAAGTGGCGCGCATCAGCCAGGCGAGCGCCAATCAGCGCGCCGGCCGCGCGGGACGGACCGGACCCGGGCGCGCCATTCGCTTGTACCCGCTGGAAGATTTCGTCCGCCGGCCTGCGCAGGACGTGCCGCAGATTCTGCGCGAAGATCTTGCGCCCACTGCGCTGCTGTTGCAAGCCATGAACATGGACTTCGGTTCGCTCCATTGGCTGGACGCTCCGCCCGCCGCCGCCATCGAGCATGCCGAGGACTTACTGCGCCAGCTAGGTGCCACGGGAAATACGGCACGGGAAATGGCGCGATATCCGTTGCACCCGCGCTTGACCCGACTGATGGTGGAAGCGCGCCGCCGCGGCGTGGCTCGCGACGGCTGCGCGGTGGCCGCACTACTCAGTGCGGGCGAGCGTCTCCCGGCGCGCGCACCACACGCGTCGCGCTCGGACCTGCTGGTGCTGCTGGAATCCGAGTGGTCGCCGTACGCCGCGCGCCTCTTCCGGCAATTGGGCGGCTCGGGAGCACGCGCCGCGAAGCATCACGCCGGCGACGATGACGCGCTGCTCCTGAGCATCCTGACCGCCTTTCCCGATCGCGTAGCGCGCCGCCGTCAGGGTGCGGACCTGCAGTTAGCGAGCGGCGCCCCCGCGCAGCAGGCGCCCAACACCACCGTCACCGCCCACGACCTCCTGGTGGCCGTCGAAGCCGAAGATCGCAAAGATCAGAAAGCGCCGTTGGTGCGCCTGGCCAGCGCCATCGAGCCCGAGTGGCTGCTCGATCTCTTCCCGGACCGCTTACGCGAAATCTCCACGCTCGAATGGAACCGCGGCGGCGAACGTGTGGAAGCGATGACTTCGCTGATGTTCGACCAGATCGCCATCGAAACGCGCCGCACCCCGCCCGATCCCGGGCAGGCCGGTATTTTCCTGGCGCACAAGGCCGTGGAAGCCGGGCTGGCGCGGTTCGCCGATCTTGACGAAATCGCCGCCTTCCAATCGCGGGTGCAATTCGCGGCGCAGCACGGTCCCGTGACCCCGTTGGATCATGCCGCCGTCGAAGCCGCGCTGGCATCGCTGGCCACCGGACTCAAGAGCTTCGCCGAGTTGGAATCCGTCACGCGTGGCGCTGGCCTGCTGCGCGCCATCGAGCGGCAGATGCCGGCCGGAACGCGCCGCCTGTTGGAAGAGATCGCGCCCTCCGCGATTCGGCTGCCGCGCGGTCGCCAGGTGGTGGTTCACTACGAAGCGGACCAGCCTCCGTGGATCGCTTCCCGACTGCAGGATTTCTTCGGCATGCGCGAGACGCCCACTGTCGGCCGCGGCACCGTCCGCGTAGTGGTCCGCCTTCTGGCGCCCAATCAGCGTCCCGTACAGATGACCAGCGATCTCGCCGGTTTCTGGCAGCGCCTCTACCCGCAGGTACGCAAAGAGCTCTCGCGCCGCTACCCGAGGCATGCATGGCCGGAGAACCCGCTGGCTGTAACCTTGATAGGTTAAACCGGTCATCCGTGCCCGGCCGACTTCTGTTATAACTGATGGTGTTCGGATTTTATGACCCATTCCTGCGCAAGAACCCATATCGGCCGCGCGCGTCGCGAAATCTACCAACTCCCTCCTGTCGCTCCGCCCATCCCCTCCCATGACGAAATCGCCCGGCTCGCTTATGCCTACTGGGAAGCTCGCGGCCGCCAGCACGGTTCCCACGAGGAAGACTGGTATCGCGCCGAACGCGAACTGCTCCGCCGCCGTCCCTTCTCCGAACAGCGACGCGTAGTGTAGAGTCCTTACTCGTATCGCAACGCGACGACCGGATCCAATCGCGCCGCCTTGTTCGCCGGCCAGATCCCGAAGAACAGCCCGACGCCGACGGAGACCACGATGCCCGTGACCGCAGCCCACGCGGGCACTGCGGCGGGCAGGGAACTGAAGACCGCTCGCGCAATCAGCGAGATCGCCCAGCCGAACATGATGCCGATGATTCCGCCGATCCCGGTCAGCGCCGCCGCCTCAATCAGAAACTGCACCAGAATATCGAACCTGCGCGCCCCCAGCGCCTTGCGGATTCCGATTTCATAGGTGCGCTCGGTCACCGAAACCAGCATGATGTTCATCACGCCGATACCGCCCACGAGCAGTCCGATGGAGCTCAGTACCCCCATTACGAGAAACGTCATGGCGGTGATCTGCCGGAAGTCCGACACCATTTGCTCCGCGGTGGAAAGCGCGAAGGTGTCGGGTTTGTCGTAGGGCACGCGACGGTCGATGCGCAACACAGTGCGCACTTCGTCGAGCGCCTGCGGCAACTGTCCGTTGATCGCGGTGACTACAATTGCGTTCTCGCGCGCATTGGGGTACATCTTCTGCATCGTGCCGTAGGGCAGAAGCACTCGGCTGTCAGTATCGCCGAAGAAAGAGGCCGCCGGCCGCAGCATGGTGCCGATCACCGTGAATTCGTGGCCCTCCACGTTGATGACCTTGCCGATCGGGTCCACGTTGGCGAATAGTCCCTTCTCGATATCGGCGCCGATTACGGCGACAGGCAGCCGCCGATGGCTCTCTTCATCGGTGAAGAAGCGCCCCACGTGGATATCCACCTGCCCGCTGCCGGTCGCATAGCCTTCCTCGACGCCGAAGAGGTTGATGTCGTACATGTCGTTACCCATGTACTTGACGTTGACGATGTTGTTCGTTGGGAACAGCATGGCGGACACATTCTCCACGCTCTTGCAGCGCTCCCTCAAGTGCATGGCGTTTTCGTAAGTCAGGTTCTTGCGTGTGCGCTCTTCCGGACTGAGATTGTTCACGCGAAAGCCCACGGGAAACTTGAAAACGATAATCGAATTCGGTCCGAAACTGCGTAGGACCGCCGTCATGTTCGCATCGAAGCCGGTGAGGATTGCGGCCACTCCGATGATCGTCCCGGTGCCGATGATCACGCCCAGCACCGTCAGGAACGCGCGCATCTTGTGCGACCGGATGGTCTGCAGCGCCAGCACGAGTCCGTTGGTGAACGCCAGTTTCGTCATGGATTACCGCTCCACCCGCAGCGCTTCGATGGGGTCGAGTTTGGCGGCGCGCTGCGCGGGGTAAATACCGAAGAAGAGTCCCACTACCGCCGAGAGGCCCACGCCGATCACCACGCTGCTCCATGGCAGCGCCATCGGCACACTTGTAAAACTGCGAACCACCACCGCCACCACCCACGCCACGCACACGCCCGCGAATCCGCCCGTTCCAGCGAGCACGCTCGACTCCACCAGGTACTGATTCAGGATGTCACGTCGCCGCGCGCCCAACGACTTGCGGATGCCGATCTCGTGCGTGCGTTCGGTCACTACGGCCAGCATGATGTTCATAATCACAATCCCGCCGACGATCATGAAGACGCTGACGATGCCTATCGCCATGCCAGAGATGGTCGCGGTGAGCCGTTCCCAGAGGTTGACGATTGTATCCGAGGCGAAGAGGCTGAAATTATCGTCCTGTCCGGGCCGCAGGTGCCGGTAAGAGCGAAATAGCACACGTACTTCGTCCTCGGCCTCGTTCAGTTGCTGCTGCGAGCGCGCCTTGGCAACGATGCGTATGCCGTTGCGGTTGCCGTACGTCTTGAAGTAGCTCTCGATGGGGATCATCAGGAAGTTGTCCAGCGAGTTTCCGAAGACGCTGCCCAAAGCTTTCGCAGCGCCTACCACTTCATACGGGTTGCCTTCGATTTCGATGAACTTGCCGACCGGGTCGCGGCCTTCGAAGAAGCGGTTGCGCAGATCGTTGCCCAGGAAAACTACCGGCGCATGACGGCGGACCTCCTCGTAGGTGATGCTGCGACCCACATCCACCTGGACGTTATTGATGGCCGCGATGTTGTCGGTGACGCCTTGCACGTCCACGCCCAGGATGCTGTCGCCCTTGAAAGAGACGCGCGCGTTGCGACTCGCCATCATGCCGATGTCCTTGAGCAAGGTGGCGCGATCCTTGACGAATTCATATTCGTCCGGCCGGAGCTGCGGATTGCGCTTGTTCATCTCCATGAACTTCTTGGGGTCCCACGGGCCGAACCACGCCATACGGACCACGCGGAAGCCGTCTGAACCCATGTTGGAAACTTTCTCAGCGATATACAGGTTCATCCCGTGGATGAGCGCGGTGACGGCGATCAGCGTGGTGGTAGCAAGAATGATGCCGAGCAGCGTCAGGAAACTGCGCAGCTTATTTTTGCGCAGCGAATCGACCGCGATCCGGGTAGCTTCCCAGAACGACGCGGAAAGGCGAAATTTTCGAGTGTCCGACACTGGCCCTTGTGGACAAAGACGGAACTCGCGCCGAAATTGTTCCCGGAAAGTGAGCCGGCGCTCTCAGGGGATGATGACGGTACCATCGAGCGTGCGCTCGGTGCCGTAGGCGCCACCGTTGCGCGGTTCGGCGATGGGGAATTTGGCGGCCATCTCCTCATTGATGTCGATGCCCAGGCCGGGACGTCCGCTCCCATAGAGGTAGCCCTTACGGATTTCGGCGGTGCCGGGCAGCATCTCGTGGACCTGGGGCGGAAAGTGATTCTCCTCCTGAATGCCGAACGCGCTGCTGGAGATGTCGACGTGGTAGGCGGCGAGTTGATTCACGGGATCGTTCTCGCCACCTTCCTGGAAAGCGGTCTTGACGCCGAAGACCTCGCAGAGGTTGGCGATTTTACGGGCCTGCGTAATGCCGCCGATGGCGGTGACCCGCGTGCGGATGAAATCGATGACGTGGGAGGCAATCAGCGGGTAATACTCCGCCGGATTGGAGAAGACCTCGCCTACCGCTTGGGGGGTGGCGCAGACTTTGCGCACCTCCTGATACCAGTTGAGATGCTCGGGTCCGAGCAGGTCTTCGACGAAATAGAGGTGGTAGGGTTCCATCTTCTTGGAGAAGAGAACTGCGTTAGCGCCGGTCAGGTGCGAATGCACATCGTGCAGGAGTTTGGGCGCGAATCCCACTTTGGAACGGACGTACTCGAACACCGGCGGAATGGTCTCGACGTACAGATCCTCATCGAATGCCTGACCCTGGTAGCCGCCCTCGGCTCGACTGCCTTCGCCGGCGCGGATGAAGCCGCCGCCGCCATAACCGCCTTCGCCGTACTGCAGGCGAATGTGCCGGAAGCCGTTCTCCATGGACTTGGCCACGACCTCGGCG
The DNA here is from genome assembly GCA_963805775.1 of uncultured Solibacteraceae bacterium. Lineage (GTDB taxonomy): Bacteria > Acidobacteriota > Terriglobia > Bryobacterales > Bryobacteraceae > Solibacter. The sequence continues at coordinate 56,212 of CAWDWK010000033.1, forward strand.
GCCTGCTCCTTGGTGCGTCCGGAAACGTGATCGTAACAGGCGACGGCATCGTGGGCGCGGCCGCCGAGCATCTCGTAGACGGGCATGCCGGCGCGCTTGCCTTTGATGTCCCAGAGGGCTTCATCCATGGCACCGAGCACCTTATTGTTGACGGGGCCGCCGCGCCAGTAGGTGCGGAAATTCGCGCTCTGCCACAGGTCCTCGATGCGGTCGGGATCCTTGCCAATCAGCCACGGTTTGAGGTGCTTCTCGAGCGCGGTGGCGACGGCGAAAGTCTGGTAGCTGTCGTTGGCCGATCCGATTCCGTAGAGTCCGGCTTCGCTAGTGATGATTTTCACGAAGACCCAGCGGTAGTTGCGGCCTCCGTTGGTGGTGATGACTTTGACGTCTTTGATGGTCAGTGGCGGCAGGCCCTTGAGGCGATCCTGGTAGTCGGCGGCCGCGGTGGCCGGCATCACGGAAGCTGCCAGGAGTCCTTTGAGTAAGTCTCTGCGTTGCATTCATCCTCCACGGGGTTGGGAATTTCACTCGATGTGCGGAGTGACCTTGCGGCACGCCACCACTTCGACACTGTCGCCGATTTCGTTCTGCTCGGAAACTCGCAGCACCATCTCGAGATCGGGAATCCTCTCAGTGGGCGGCAGTCCCAACATGCGCCGGACGTGCTCCGTGGAATCATTGCGCAACAGCAGTTCGCCGGCCATTTCGGTGGCCGACATAGACTGGCCCGCCACCAGCAGAACGCGTCCCGAGTGGGCCGTGTTCTCCAGCAGGTAAACCCGGGCGAAGGTGATCTTCTTGCCGGTCTTGGCGTCCGGGTGGACTTCGAACTTCGCGGGCTCGCCTTCGAGGGGACGGCGGTTCAGTATGACCTCGGGCTTGCCCGGCCGCGGCAGTTCGTCGAAGGGAAAATTCGACTCGGCCGCGGGGAACAGGGCCGCCCAGGGGTTGGAGAGCGAACTGCCGAGGATTACGAAGTTTCCAGAGCGGAAAGACCTGGCATGCATTTGACGAGCCTGCCGTATGGTGACTTCCCAGCCCCGCGCCTGCAAATCGCCGGCAATTCGGTTGGCGTTCTGAAGGTCTCCGACATTGGTGATCTGGCGCGTCGAAAGGCTGCTCCAGAAGCGGAGAAGATCCTTTTTGAGAGCCAGCTCGGGAACATTCATGTAGGTCAGATTCTCGTATTCCTCGAGAGTGAAGCGGCGATCGAGCAAGACCTGAATCAGCACCAGCGCATCATCGGCGACAATTACCTGGGCGGTGTGAGGCGTACCTTGAAACGCGGCGACGATGAGGCTGTCGCTGGATCCGCTGCTGAGAACCCAGCGACGCACGGCCCAACCGGCACCGATCAGGATACATATCAGAAGGGCGGCCGCAGCCGGCGCGCGCCAACTGCGAAACCATGAACGCGGGTTGTCAGGGGGCATCGGATGGGGAACGAGCTCGATATCGGGCGAGGGGCGCACGATCACGGGGATGTCCAGAGATCCGAGGGCGGAGGCGGGGATGAAGCAAAACTCGGGGACGTACGAACCGGAGGGGAGGTTGATGCGAAATTTCGAGTGGGCGCCGGTGTTGCCGTAGTGCTGCAGGAGACGCTTGCGCACGTCGCTGGCGGTGACGCGAACGATAGCGTCGTCGGCAGTATCGTAGGTGGCGGACCGGCCGAATAGTGCGACTCCGATGCTGCGTTCGCGCAGATCCGCCGGGTCGCCGTGGAGCGCGAGTTCGACGACGTGCTTTAAGAAAGCCTGGCAGCGGTGACTGCCCTTGAAAGCAGCTCCGTTGACGATCTCATCGAGATGAGATCGCAATTCTACTTCATGCCTTATCGCCTCGCCGATCTTGGCGATTGCCGCGGCGTGAGTCGCTCCGTCTACTTTGCCAGCCATCCGAGAACCCCAGTGGAAAAGAGAATATCACGTATCGACGGCGCAGTTCCTTCAAGTGTTCAACTTTAATTGCACATTATGCAACAAGATCGGGCCTTCCTTTAACGAGCGTTTCGCCTTGACTTCCACCGTTTTGGCTGATAGCATTTTTTTCACCAGGCCTGGACTTGTGCAAGTGCTATTGCATAATATGCAATTCAGAATGATGGCGGCCGGCTCGGCTGCTGAGTCCGGAAGGAATAGCGATGCCCAATAGAACTCGCGGCGTAATCACCGCGGCAGCAGTTTGCGTGCTCGTCTCGGCGATTCTGGCCGCAAGTCAGAACTTTCTGCCCGACGTAGTCTTCAAAGGGTCCACGTTGACGGGATGGCACCGGTTGGGCCAAGCCGACTGGCGCGCGGAGAATGGCGAGATCATCGGTACTCCGGGGCAGGGTGGCGGTTGGCTGGTTCTCGATAAGGGGTATCAGGACATCGCGTTTTACTCATCGTTTCGATGTAGCGGCGGGTGCAAGACGGGGGTGCTACTGCGCGCCGAGAAGACTCCCGACGGTCTCAAGGGCGTCTATGTGTCGTTGACCGAGGGCGACGTGGCGAGTTACGACTTGCAGCTGGACGCGCAAGGGAAGGAAGTGCAGCGGAGCAAACTGGGCGCGGGTCCCGGGGCAATGATCCGAATGGCAAGCGGAAGGTTCAGCGGCGGGGAAGACCTGGTGCCCGGTTTCTCGAAGCCGGCGCCGACCCGGGCGGAGATAGACGCGGCGGCTGCTGCAAAGGCGGCTGCCGGCGGTGGCGGCGGTGGAGGAGGGCGTGGCGGACGCGGGGGTGGACCGGCATTAACCGCGAACGAGTGGCACACAGCGCAGATCATTCTGGATGCCGATGTCTTAAGCCTGTCGATCAACGGACGGGGCGGGGGCAGCGCCACGACCAGCGACCGGATGATGGGGTTCGGACCCATCGCGCTTTATGCGGGCGGCTCCGGGGAGGTCCGGTTCAAAGAGGTAAGTTATAAGGACCTGAATTCCAAGATAGAGCCCAAAGAAGCAGTTTCTCCGAATTTCGAGATGCAGCGCATCAGCGACTTCTATTATGGATGGTGTGCCGCGGCGGCCGACATCAACCGCGACGGTGTGATGGATGTGATCTCCGGACCCTTCTACTATCTTGGACCTAAGTATACCGAGAGGCGAGAGTTCACTGCCGCTCGAACCTACAACCCGAGCAACCAGTTCTCGCAGGCGATGGTGAACTTCGCTTACGACTTTACTGGAGACGGCTGGCCGGACATTCTAATGGTGGACCAGCGGCCGATCTACCTGTACGTGAATCCGAGGGGCGAATCGCGGCGGTGGGACCGTTACAATGTGGTTCCGCAGGCCTCGACGGAGATCGAACTGCTTAAAGATATCGACGGGGATGGGAAACCCGCGGTGCTGTTTGGCGGCGACGGCGCTATGGCGTATGCCAAACCAGACCCGGCAAATCCGACCGCGCCGTGGATTGTGCACAAGATCTCCGAGCGGATCGGCGTGAGCGCGCACGGTATGGGTGTTGGAGACATTAATGGCGACGGCCGGATGGATGTGGTTGGCCCGCGCGGATGGTGGGAGCATCCTCCCAAAGGTTCCACACAGGAACCGTGGACGTTCCACCCAGCGGCTTTCGGCAGCGGTGGCGCGGAGATGGGTGTTTACGACGTGAACGGCGACGGATTGACCGATGTGGTCACGGCGCTCTCGGCTCATGGATGGGGGCTCGCGTGGTTCGAGCAGAAGCGGGACAAGGAAGGGAATATCTCGTTTGTGCAGCACAATATCATGGGAGACTTCTCGACGAAGAACGCCGGGGATGTCACATTTTCAGAGCCTCACGGCGCAACCTTTGCGGACCTGGACGGCGATGGTATACCGGACTTCATCGTAGGTAAGCGGCACTGGTCGCACCTGGAGAGTTACACGGACCCCGACCCGTACGGACCTGCCGTGCTGTATTGGTACCGGACGGTGCGGAATCCCAAGGCGGAAGGCGGAGCCGAATTTGTGCCGGAACTAATACACAACCGATCGGGAGTTGGTTCTCACCTGGCTGCGGTGGATCTGAACGGGGACGGTGCTGTCGATATCATTACCTCCACCAATCGGGGCACGTTCATTTTCTGGAATAAGATGCACGCGGCCAAGAAGGGAGCGGCTAAGAAGTAGTGTCTTATCACAACAATATGCGAGTCCTGACAATCAGTGTACTGGCAGTGGCAATCGCCTGCGTGGCGGGTGCGCAGAGTGACTGGCCTATCTACGGTCACGATCCCGGCGGGCTGCAGTATTCGCCACTCAAAGAGATCGACACTAAGAACGTAACAAAATTGCAGGTGGCCTGGACTTACGATACGCGGCCTCCGGCGGTGCCGGCATCCGAGGGTGTGGAAGCCAAGCCGGCGCCTCGCAACCGCGCCTCGCAAGCTACGCCCCTGATGGTCGGTGGGGTTTTATATCTGTCTACGCCGTACAATCGTGTGGTCGCGATGGAACCGGAGACGGGCAAGAAGATCTGGGAGTACGAATCGGAGTACACGCCGTCTGGCCGCGGAATCGCGTATTGGGCGGGCGACGAAGTGTTACCGCCGCAGATTGTGGTGGGTACTATGAACGGCTGGCTTTTCACGCTGAATGCCAAGACGGGTAAGTTGACGACGAGCTTTGGCGACAACGGAAAGGTCAATCTCAAGAATGGGGTGGCGGATAAGTTTCCGCGGGGCCGGTACGGCATGTCCTCGCCCGGCGTGATCTACAAGAATCTGATCGTCACGGGCGCGCAATTGCAAGAAGAGCCTGCCAATGGGCCGAGCGGCGATATACGGGCGTGGGACATACATACAGGAAAGCTGGTGTGGACGTTTCACACCGTGCCGCGTCCGGGCGAGCGCAACCACGATGCCTGGCAGGAAGACCAGTGGGCGGACCGGTCGGGCGCAAATTCGTGGGGGTTCATGACAGTGGATGTGCAGCGCGGGATGCTGTTCGTGCCACTGGGCACGCCCACGCCGGATTTCTACGGTGGCAGTCGAAAAGGCGCCAACCTGTATGGCTCATCATTGGTGGCCCTGGAGGCTGCCACCGGCAAACTCAAATGGTATTTTCAGACCACCCATCATGACAATTGGGACTATGACCTGACCGCCGCTCCGTCACTGATCGATGTAACCCGGGACGGCAAGAAGATCCCGGCGGTGGCGCAGTGGACGAAACAGGGCCTGTTGTTCTTTTTCGACCGTTTGACCGGCGAACCGATATATAAGGTAGAGGAGCGCGAGGTGCTCTCCGACAATCCGAATCCGGGCGATAAGAACTGGCCGACGCAACCGTTCCCGGTGAAACCGCCGCCACTGGCGCGAATGAGTTTCCAGTTGGACGAGGTCGCGAAAGTAACTCCAGAGCACGAAGCTTACTGCAAGGGTTTGCTGGCCCTGGAAGGCGGGGCAATAGGAGGCGGCCCTTATGCCCAGTACGGTCCCAAACTGAGGGTAATCTTTCCCGGCTGGGTGGGTGGAGGCAACTGGAGTCCTCCGGCGTTTCATCCGGACTTAGGCTATCTCTTTGTTACATCGCATGACCTGGGCAACCTGAACAAGATGATACCTTCCGCCGATGGCTCCACATACAGTCGTGTGGGGGCGCAGAGTGCTCCGGCGAATTCCGGCGGCCGATTCTGGGACGGGGCAAAGAAATGGCCGTGCCAGCAGCCGCCGTGGAGCGAGATTATCGCCGTCAATGTCAATACGGGCGATGTCGCGTGGCGGATTCCGCTTGGCTCCTTCGACGAACTAGATGCGCTTGGCGTGCCGAAGACGGGCACGCCGGAGCCGCGAGGCGGTCCTATCGCCACGGCCGGCGGGCTGTTGTTCATCGGCGCGGCCATCGATTCGCGCTTTCGAGCACTGGACGCGCGCACCGGCAAAGAGTTGTGGACGGCCAAGTTGGTGGATGCCGCGAAGGCCACGCCGATCACTTACCAGGGGAAGAACGGAAAGCAATACGTGGCGATTCTTGCAGGTGGAGGAGAAAACCGCGGAGCGGATAACCCGGGTGGGCGATTGTACGTTTTCGCCTTGCCTTAGATCTGGCCATGTCGCCGCACTTACGTGACGGAGTTTCGAACGGAGCAGCAGATGGCAAAGAAGACTACGGTAGCGATCGCCCATAGTGGAGCGGACCTCGGCAAACCGGCCGAGTACACCAGGGAGCAACTCGAACTGGTGAAAGACCTGATCCGCCAGATCGCGGACCAGACCATGGGAGGAATGCACAACATCGTCAAGCCGGGCGACAAGGTGCTCATCAAGATCAACACAGTGATACCGGTTCCCGCCAACGCCGGTTTCACGACCGACCCGCGCATGCTGGAAGCCCTGATCGAACTGGTGAAAGAGCAGAACCCGCGGCGCGTACAGATTGGAGAACGGTGCGCAATGGGCGGCGACACGATGAAGGCCATGGAGGCCTGTGGCATCGTGGAGGTGGCCGAGCGGACGGGCGTGGAGTTGTGCCCGTTCGAGCACGTGCCGTTCGATATGTACAAGATCGACAGGCCGATCAGCTTCAACGAATTCCCCGTGCCGCGACCGGTGCGTGAGGCGGATGCTTACATCGGCCTACCCAAGATGAAGGTCCACGTACATACGGCTTTCACCGGGGCGATGAAACTGCAGTTCGGCAATCTGCCGGACTACGACTGGATGGTGCGGTGCCATCGCGACGATATTTTTCAGAAGATCTGCAATCTTACGCGGGCGGCCAATCCGAAGTGGTTTGTGATGGATTCGCTGTGGGCGTGCCAGGGCAATGGACCTTTCAGCCCGCATAGCGACGATCTGATCAAGGACTTCAACACCATCTGCGGCGGCCCAGACCCGGTAGCAGTGGACACGGTGTGCGAAGCGCTGATGGATTGGGACTATCCCGGCACGAACGTTCCTTCGACGGTATTGGGAGCAGCCGAAGGGTTGGGCACGAATAAGCTGCACGAGATCGAATTGACCGGCGCGCCGATCGACTCGGTGAAGCGGCGTTTCCGGCGGCATAGCACGATCTTGCAGGGTCAATACCCGAACGTGAATGTGGTGATGGGATCGACCTGCGAAGCCGGATGCAAAGCGATTGTGCGTATACAACTGGACCAACTGCAGGCGGATGGCACGCTCGACCGGCTGAAGCGCCCGCTCTACGTGTTTACCGGCTTGCAGTTCGAGCAGCAGATCCAACCGGTAGACGGCGACGTGATCGTGGTGGGCGACTGCGCCAAGCCTGTGCTCGACCGTTTCCCCGGTGCGCAGTATTGGGGCGAATGTGAGGAGTACAAGAACTGCACGCCGATCTGGGCGAACCGTCCGGACGTGGGAATCGCGAATTATGTGCGGCACTTACTGGCAGTGCAGGAATCGGAACAACTGGTGGGAGGAAGTAAGTGAGCGTGCCGCTGATACACGAAACGGAAGCGGAAGAACTCGATCTGCCGGGGCGGCATCTGCGCTGGGTGGTGTCGGAGGACCGCATTCCGGCGAAGCACTGTTCGGCGTGCGTGATACGTGTCGCGCCCGGGGAGAAGGTGCGGCCCGCGCACAGTCATCCGAACGGCGACGAGATCATCTATATTATCCGCGGGACCGGGCGGGTGATGGTGGCGGGAGAAGTCGCTGCGGTCCGCGAGGGGACGACCGTTCTGTTTCCGCAAGGTGCGGTGCACATGCTGCACAATACGGGCGAGGAAGAGATGAAGGTGGTCTGCTTTTTTGCACCGTCCACCAATCTGGAGAATTACCGGATGTTCGAAGGCGTCGATTTTCCGGAGTAAGCGGCCGAGCAGTTCCTTGCCCGTTATTTGCTCGCGGCGAAATCAAGCCGGTCTGTCTTGCTCTCGATGGCTTTCCAATCGAGCTCGGGGACTTTCTTCAGGTCGTCCAGGCTCTTGAAATCGCCGTTCTTTTCCCGGTATGCAACAATCGCCGATGCGCCGGCCGGGGGCAACTCGAGCACGGCGGCGAGTTCCGCCGCGGCGGCCTTGTTGACGTTGACCTTGCTGCCGAAATTCCTTGCGAGGTAATCGACCAGTGTCTCGATCTCCGCGTCGCTGGCCTCCGCTCCGCGGGCGACCATGTCGTCGAGGATCGCGGACCAGCGTTCTTTGCTGTTGCGCTGGCTAAGGGTTGCGGTGAGTTTGTGACACTTGGTGCAGGTACGCTCCAGCAGGGCCTTTGCTTCATCGTCGCGCGGCGCGGATTGAGTTTGCGCGGCGGCGATGGTGGCGAGACAGCAGAGCGCGGATAGCAGAGCCCATCGCATCTTGTTCCTCCGGTGCATATGTCTAATATACAATTCAGAATGCAGTCAATTTGAATATGCGAGTTGTCGTCATCGGTGGTAGCGGTCATATTGGAACGTATCTGTCGCCGCGGCTTGCCAAGGCGGGGCACGACGTGATCTGCGTGAGCCGGGGGAAACGCGAACCATACCGCACTGATGAGGCGTGGAAGCGGATTGTTCCGGTCGCAATCGACCGGTTGGTGGAGGAATCGCACGAAAGATTTGGGGAGAAAATCGCGGAGCTTCGCGCGGATGCTGTGATCGACCTGACCTGCTATACGGTGGCGAGCGCACGGCAATTGGTGGATGCGCTGCGCGGGCGAGTCGGGCACTTCCTGCATTGCGGAACGATCTGGGTACACGGACACAGCGTGCAGGTGCCGACTACGGAAGACGCGCCGCGAGAGCCGTTCGGCGATTACGGGTGCCGGAAAGCCGCGATCGAGGCATACCTTCTTCAGGAGGCTCGCGCCGCGGAGTTTCCCGCGACGGTGCTGCATCCCGGGCATCTCGTTGGACCCGGTTGGACTCCGCTCAACCCGGCCGGCAACTTCAACCCGCAGGTGTTCTCGGACCTGGCATCGGGGCGCGAGGTGCTGCTTCCAAATTTGGGTATGGAGACGGTGCATCACGTTCACGCTGACGACGTGGCGCAGGCGTTCGTGCAAGCGCTCGCGCGGCGCAGTGCGGCGCTCGGCGAAAGTTTTCATGTGGTCTCGCGAAGTGCTTTGACGTTGCGCGGCTATGCGGAGTGCATGTCGGCGTGGTTTGGCAGGCCGCCGCGCTTGCGCTTCCTGCCGTGGGAAGAATGGCGTCGAGCGTTCGCGGAAAAGGATGCAGCGGCAACATGGGATCACATTGCGCATTCTCCGAACTGCAGTATCGATAAAGCTCGCCGTATGCTGGGCTACGAGCCGGTGTACAGTTCGCTGGAGGCCGTGCAGGAATCCGTGAGGTGGCTGATGGAACAAGGTTCGGTGACTGCGGGCGATCTTGACTTCACGCCTAGCGCCTGATAGCATCCCTCTATATTTTGCAATCAACATTGCGCATTGTGCAATGAGGATCGAATCATGAGTCAACAGGCAGTCTCTCCGCAGCAGCAGCGTGCAGCCGGACATGTGGTCCTGGCGAGCCGCAATCACCTGCTGCGTCAAGGTATTTTGCAGCTTCTCGCGATCAAGGATTCCGATGTTCGGATGCTGACGCTGGAACAGTGCCGCGATGCGGTGGATAAGGGGCTGCACGCGGGAGGCGCGTTCTCGGCGGTAATCCCGCTCGTGTCGTTGTATTACGGAGGCTTCCTGGTTCCGGACGTTTGCAATCCCACGCGGCTGGGTCAAGATCTGTTCGTACTCAGCAAAGGGCACGCGGTGGCGCCGCTGGCGGCGATCTACGCCGAACTCGGATATTTCGGCCGGGACGTTCTGCAAGGCTCGCGTTCCTACCGCAGCATTTTGAACGGCCACCCGGGACCGGTGCTGCCGGGCATACATCTCGCTACCGGTCCGATGGGTCAAGGTCTGCTGGTCGCGGAAGGTTTTGCGCTGGCGGGGCACGCGAGCCCACGCTTCGACTGTTATTGCCTGTGCGGCGACGGCGAGTTGCAGGAGGGGACCATCTGGGAAGCAGTGATGTACGCCGGCCAGCATCATCTGGATAATCTGTGTGTACTGGTCGATCAAAACAATGGCCAACTGGACACGTTCGACCGCATGGCGTTTTCGATGCCCCACCTGGAAACGGTCTTCCGTGCATTTGGTTGGAACGCGCGAACCGTGGACGCTACCCACTACGACGGTGTCTACGCGGCACTGGAGGAATTCAAATATGGTGTCCGGGATGGAAAGCCGACGGCGATTGTCTGCCGCGCGGCAAAAGGCCAGGGCGCGTTTTCGGACTTCCTGAACCGGCACAAAGTGGTGGGGCCCGATGCCCTGATTCAGCAGGAACTCGCGATGCAGGCGGCCCAGCGCGAGGCGCGTGTGAAGGAATTCGGCGGGTTCTGCATGGACCTGGCCCAGAATCCCGATGGTGAGCGCATCCGGGAGACGCTTTTGGGCCTGGCCGCGCAGATGCACCTCGATGTCCGCAGGAGTGCCGCGGAAGGCTGGACGCTGGCATCCGTGGTCGGGCCGGTGATCCTGGATCGTGTGCCGGCGCGGGATAAGCGTATACGCTACGACGAGGGGCAATTGCCCCGGCTGGATCCGAAAAAGGAATACGCCGCTGCCGAAATCGTCACCGGCGCCATGAAGATATTTGCGCGGGATCCGCGAGTGGTGTCCATCGATTCCGACCTTGCTTCTACGAGTGGGTTGCAGGCCGGAATTGCGGCCGTAGACCAGAGGCGCGCGCTGAATGTCGGCGTGGCCGAGGCGAACATGATGGGAATCGGGGAGGCTTACGCCGCGCTGGGTTTCAATACGTGGGTGAGCACGTTCTGCCCGTTCTTCGATTGGAAAGTACTTCGCAGGATCGCGGTGGGATACCAGGAACGACTGGAAGCAATCGAGGCTGCCGGCGGATGGTTGAGTGAAGGACACGGACTCGACCTGACGTTTCTGGCCACGGGGGCAAATTTCGAAACACGCACGAACGGTGCCACGCACATGGGGAACGACGATATCACCATCTTCGACGGTATCGCGCATTTGAAGATCGTCGACGTCTCCTGCCCCCAACAGCTACTCGGCGTCATGAAATGGATCATGGCGGGGAATCGCGGTCTTGCCTACGTCCGGGTGAATCGCGCTCCATCTGGTGTCCTCTACGATGCGGACTATATCTTCGAGTTTGGCAAGGGGCACATCCTGCGGGAGAGCGACGCAGAAAGAGCGGTGATTATCAGTAGCGGACGGGGCGTTTATGAGGCTTTGGCCGCGGCGGATGAGTGCGCGCGGCGCGGGCTCGCGGTGGGCGTGGTGGATATGCCGTCCATCGACGAAGAGCTGCTGCTGCGGCTGCACGATTCAGACAAGGTACTGTTTGTCGCAGAGCAGAATAACGGTTACATATGGCAAAGCTTTCTCAAGGTGTTGTATCAGAGGCGGAAGCGTGATTGCAGGGTGGATAAGATCGTCGCGATCAATACGCTGACGGCGGAGGGCAAACCGCGATTCATTCACTCGGGGACTTACGAGGAGCTACTTCCAGCGTTTGGACTGGCTCCGCTGCAATTGGCCGTGACAGTGCGGGAGCGGGTTGCCGCGCTTAGCGCGTAGGCGAACGGTGGGCATTCCAATGCACCATGGGCAGGCCGGGCGCAGGCGCACGGAAATAGGGAATCTGTTTTCCCTTGAGCGATCCGATGTAGACGGTTCTCAGATCGGGTCCGCCGAAGGTCACGCTGGCCATCCACGGCGCGATCCCTTGACCGGTGGCGAAGAGCACTTCTTCGGTGACGTGGTTGTTGAAGAACGCGCGCTCCAGAGCGCTCACCTTCGCGGGGTCGCCCTCATCGAGGAGAATCTTGAGGTCGCCTTCGGGCGTGAGGACGAACAGTTTGTCGGAGTACACCATGGTTCCCCAAAGATTGCCGGCACTGTCGAATGCGATTCCATCGGGCCACGCGCCCGTCCCTAGTGTCGAAGGCCCAAAGACCTCGCGTCCGCTCAGGTTGCCCTCGTCGTCCACGCGCAGGCGGCTAACGCAGCCGCCGGTGGTCTCGACCACATAGAGAAACTCCTCCCGGGCGTCGAAGCGAATTTCGTTGGTGAAGCGGAAGCCGTCGGCGACGATGTGGAACGCGCTGCGGTCGTAGCGCGCGATGTAGCCGTCGGCGAGATCAGTGCGCAGCGCATGCATCCAGTTTCGGACGCGCGTTGAAACGGTAATCCAGATGCGGTTCCTGGAGTCGCGGAGAACGAAATTGACTTTGCCCACCGGTTGGCCGTCAATGCTATCGGCCAGAATGCGCGTGTCTCCGTCGCGCGTCATGGTCTCCAGACAATCAGTGCCGAAGTTCGAGATGAGGAACGAGCTGTCACTGGCGAACGCGAGACCATTTGGGAGCGTGCCGGTCAGATAGCGCGCCGCCTCATTTTCCGCGCCCGCGAAAGAAGCGGAACGTTTTTGAGTGATGATCTGCTGGGTTCCGTCGGGATTGATCCTGGCGACACCTCCGCGGGCGTCGGCAGCCCACAGCGTGCCGTCCGGCTCGGCGAGGATGCACTCGGGACGTTGCAGGGCTTCACCCACATAGCGGATCGAAGCTTTGTCGATTTCAAAATCGAGCACCGGATTGCGGACCATGGGCATGCTCCTCGGCGGTCAGGTACGGAACGTGTACCCCAGGGACTTCAGATATTCCTTGCTGGTGCGCGCGGTTTCCAGGGGCGCCATCGGAGCATTGCCGCTGGGGTCAAGTTCGACCATCACGATCTTGAGGTCCGGCGCCTGTTCCAACAGGTCCATCACTGCGGGCACGTTTACTTTGCCCTGGCCCAGGGGACAGTACTCGGCCCAGTACGGTCCGCCGTTCCAGTCTTTCAAATGCACGTGGCGGATCAGGGGCAGGAAATCTTTCACGATCTTGACCGGGTCGGAGCCGCCCTTCGCAAGTTGGCCCACATCAGGGCCGAACTTCACGTACCGTGAGTCTACCGCCTCCAGCACAGCGTAGACTTCTTCGCGGCTTTCGATGCACGTTCCGGTGTGCTGGTGCAGGGCGGGGATGATTCCAACGTCGGTCACTGCCTTGCACATCTCGTTCAGCGCCGCGACAATGTCCGCCTTACTGGCCTTGAAGTCATAAGAGGATCGCTTGACTCCGTTCGGTCCTACCACCGAAGTTACTCCACCGCACTTTTGAATCAGCTTCGCCCAGCGAACGATCTTGTCCAACTCGTCCTTGCGCTTCGTTGGATCGGTCAGGTTGACATTGCAGTAAGCCGAAATCAGGGGTACTTCACTGCTGTCGAGAAGGCGCTTGATGCCGCCTTTCAGTTCCCACGCTTCGATGACTTCGCCGAAAGATTCGTAGCCTGCGAAACCCAGGGAACCGACGTCGTGAATTGCCTGGGCAGCATCTTCGGGCTTGAATCCCCATGTGATCCCGGTGTGGCCGATCTTCAGCCTTCGCTTCGGATCCGCCAATCCGACTTTTGCACTTTGAGTTGCGAGGCCGAGAGCGGCCCCTACGCTTCCGATGAACCCCCGGCGATTTATCCTAGCCTGCATTGACGCCGCCTTTCCGCACCTGAACGTCTTGCATATTATGCAATAGATCTTGTGCTGATGTACACCCGGGATTATAGAACAACCGCTGGTGCCGGTGCGAGCATGGTGAAAGTCACGCCTCTTTCGATTGAGTGTGAAACGTGGCCGAGATTTCCTGCGCGGCCTCGCGCACGTGCCCTCCGCAGACCATGTACCGGTCCTTCGGAAAGCGCAACACCGGCGCGGAGATGCCGATGGAGCCGATGATCATTCCGCTGTGGGCGCGAATCGGCGCGGCGACACAACGGACGCCTTCCTGAAACTCGCCGTCGTCAGTCGCGTAGCCCTGTGCTTTGATCTGCGCACAAGTGTGGGCCAGTTGTGTCACGGTGCCGACGGTCTGCTTCGTGTACGTGGTCAAGGGAGCGGTACCGAAAAGACTGCGAAGCTCCTGGTGATCGAGATCGGCGAGCAATGCCTTCCCATGGGCGGTGCAATAGAGGGGCACCATCTCGCCGGTTTGACCCGATACTGCGATCACGTGGTTGACGGCCGCGTGGTCCACGAAAAGAGCATGCTTGCCCTCACGGATGGCGAGGTGTGCGGTTTCGTTGGTCCGGAGCGCCAGCTTCTTCAATGGTTCGCGTGAAACACGGATCAGCATGTTGCCCCAATCGTACTGGTGGGCAAGCCGCCAAAGGGCGGAGCCCAGGATGTAATCCTTCCGGCCTGTGGGGTAGGCCAGAAACCCTCGCCGCTTTAAAGTGTTGGCCAACCTGAAAACGCTGCTGCGGTCAATCTCCAGAAGGTCGGTCAACTCAGCCAGCGAAACCGGCTCGCTCGATTTGGAGACTGCTTCCAGAATGACCAGACCGCGGTCCAGGCTCTGAATTGGAGGTGTCTCTTTACGGGTGCCGTTCTTTCGCATACTTGAATTGTATTATACGCAACGGCTGCTGCTTCAGCGGCGAATTATCCTTGACTTTCAATTTCTTGCTTGATAAAATCCCTTGCGTTAATCGCGCAACAGTCATTGCATATTATGCAATAGTAGGGCCCCACAAAGTAAAAGAGGTGTAAGTATGTCACTAGCCAAGATGCTTTTGATACTGCCGCTAGCGCTCGTGTGGTTCGAGGCTACGGCAACCGCCCAGATCCGCTCTGCTACCGTCACCGGCTCCGTGTTGGATCAGTCCGGGGCAGCGGTGCCTAACGCGGTGGCAGTCATTACGAACACCGGAACCAATGTCTCTTATAAGACCCTGACCACCGAATCGGGCCAGTTTACAATGCCTTACCTGGAAGCTGGAACTTACACAGTGAGCATAACTGTTTCGGGTTTTGTGCCCTATCGCGAGACTGGACTGATTGTTTCCACCGGTCAGACCGCTAGGGTTAACGTGAGTCTACGGGTGGGCGCGGTGGACGCGGCGGTGGAGGTGACGGCCCAGGCCGCCCAGATCCAGGCCGACAGCAGCGTAGTGTCGAACGCCACGGGAACGGCAGTGATCGACGCGGTGCCGAATGTCACGCAAAATCCGTTGTTTTACGCCATGCTGCAAAACGGCGTTCAGCCGCGCAACGAGACGGCCAGCAGCACCTCGCTCAACTCCTTTGGGATCGGCGTGGCCGGCCGCGCGCAATTTTCCGCCATCGGAGTCAACGGCGGTCGCGCTTTTACAAACGACATTCAGTTGGATGGGCTCCCTATCATGGGCGGCGGGTTCAACGAAGCGGCCATTCTGCCCAACACGGAAGGCCTACAGGAAGTCCGCGTGATCAGCAACAATTTCACCGCGGATTACGGCCATGGACAGAGCGTGGTAGCTCTCAGTACTAAGTCGGGCACCAATGAGTATCATGGCCAGGTGGATTACCTGCTTCGCAACGAAGCGTTGAATGGGAATACCAATTCCAACAAGGCCAATGGACTTGCGCGGACCGCTTTCAAGATGAATCAGTTCGGCGGCGCCATCTCCGGCCCCATCATCAAGAACAAGCTGTTCTTCTTCACCAGCTATCATTTCCTGAGGTTCAATCAGGGGCAGAATTACCTAAGCACGGTTCCGACCGATCTGGAGCGCAAAGGCAACTTCAGCCAGAGCCTGCTTACGAACGCAGGCGTCTGGGTTCCGGTTCAAGTGTACAATCCGTTCGGCGTCGTCCAACTGGCTACAGATTTGTATCAGCGTGCGCCCTTTCCGAACGCGATCATTCCGAACCCCAACCCTTACGCCCTGCACATGTACAGCTTTTACCCGGAGCCGAACCGGACGCCCGACGACCCCAGCAACGTGAACAACTACGCTTCCAGCGAGGTCAACACGGTGCGCCGGCACACGCTGAACAATCGCGTCGATTTCAAACACGGCAAGCACTCGATCTACGGTAGCGGCGGCTTCGACTACGGCGACGTGTCGCAACCTCGCCCGTTTGGTACAGCGGGCTTCAATGACGCGCCCACCATCACCAAAGACAGGAATCCGTACGGGCAGATCGGCGACACGATCGTGATCAGCCCAACGCTGCTTTTGGACATCCGATATGGCGCGACGCGAATCATTGCACTCAATCTCGGCGGCAACCGGACCGGCTTCACGGACTATGCGGCGTTTGGCATTCCGCAGAGCACACAGGCGCTGTTCGCCAGCTATGGCTCGGCTCCGATCGTTCTGCCGAACGGGTTCGGCGGCGGCTCCGGCGGCGGCAGTAACTGGACCGGTCTTTCGTCCGGCCAGTTTGTCAACAAGCAGGAACACCAACTTAGTCACGCCCTGAATGCCAGCATCACCAAGGTACGGGGCAGTTGGACCCACAAGGCGGGCATCGAGGCGCGCATCCTGCATTCGAATTATCAGGACATGGAAGAAGCATCGGCCGAGATTCCATCCTGCTGTGCCAATGTGGGAGGCAACTTCACATTCCAGAATACGACGGCCAGCGGCGCTTCGGCTTCCACGAATACGTCGCCCTTGCAGGCTGGCATTAATGCCGCCGCCATGTTGGTCGGGGAGAATGTCTGGTGGGTCCGGCCTGGAGAAAATGTCTGGCCGGCTTTCGCTCAAAAGTACTTTGCGGCTTACTCGCAGAACGACTGGCGAGCCACCAAGCGCCTGACGGTGAACCTTGGGCTCCGGTGGGAATTGCAGCCCGGCACGACGGAGCGCTACAACCAGATCGCGGCTTACGACTTTACCCAAAAGAATGCATTCGGGACGATGGGTGCGATCTACTTTCCGGGAGCGAACGGCAACAGCAGAAACCTGTGGGCAACCGAATACCGCGACTTTGGCCCGCGTGTCGGAGCAGCCTATCAATTGGGCCACAACACGGTCTTGCGCGGCGGCTTCGGAATCTCTTACCTGCCGAGTAATACCGGCTACTTCTCCAGCCCGAACGAATATGGCGAAGAATCGTTCAGTCCCGGCACACAAATGATTCCGTACGGCACCAGCCCGAACGGCGTTCCCACGACCACCTTTACCGATTCGGCTCCCATCGTCCAGGCAACGGGATCTAATGCCGCCGCTCCGCAAATTTATGGCGGTTCGAACGCTCTGTTTACGAACCATTTGAAGAATGGGATCGCGAAGCAGGCGAACATCTTTCTAGAGAAGTCGTTTGGGAGTCACGGGCAATGGCTGGCAGCGGTTGGTTACAGCATGTCTTACTCCAATAACCTGGCGAATCGAAACTGGCCGCTACAGAGCATGCAGAACATTCCGGCCGCCACGCTTTCTTCGTGGATGGCCCAGTACGTCGCCAGCAATGGAGCGACGAATCCGGCCAATGTGCAGGTGCAGAATCCCTGGCAGCCGGCTACCGGCGCCCTTCTGCCGTTCACTGGAACGATGGCGGGCCGCACCATACCGCAGTACATTACGATGCTGCCGTATCCGCTACTGTACGGCTCAGGCGCGGGCGTGGATGAGTCGAACGGATTCGCCGGCTATAACTCGCTGAATGCGCGGTTGAGCCACTCCTTCGCGTCGGGGTTACATCTGGAATTCAACTATACGTGGTCCAAGGAACTGGATTACACCAGCACCGCGATCGAAGACGGCCAAGGAGTGAACTCGGGCGGTACATTCGGCGGTTCGCAGGCGGATTTGATCAACTCCAACAACAACAAACACTATGGATTCTCCGATCAGCCGCATCGCTTTGTGGCCGTGATGGCGTACGAATCTCCCTTCGGCAAGAACAAGCGCCTTGCGATTGCGAATCGCGTCGGCCGGGCCCTGGCGGGCGATTGGAACATTGGCACTGTCATCACCGCGCAGAGCGGCATGCCCTTCGACATATCCGGCGCTTCCACCGGAGCCATGGTGGCCCGCCCCGACAGGATACCAGGCGTCTCCCTGACGGTACCGTCGCAGTTGCAACACTGGTACGACGGTAAAACAAAAGTCACGCTGCCCTGCGGCCTGGTAGTGACGCCGGCCAAGAACACATTCCTCAAGTACAACGCATGCGCTTTTGAAGGCGAGGTGCTGCAGGCGCCAAACGGAAGCTTCATCGCGAATCAATTTTGGGTGGGTAACTCCGCCGCAACCATCGGAGACCTCAGGGGGCCGGGCCGTTTCAATGTTGACCTGAGCCTGCGAAGGACTTTTGCGGTTCGCGAACGAATCAAGTTGCAGGTCTCCGCGGACGCTTCCAATTTGCTCAATCATGCGGAATTGAGTGGAAATTTCAACGGCGGTCTTGGCAACACGAATCTCACCAACAATCCGAGTGCGGGCCTCATCCCTGGATTGGGCAACAGCGCCACATTCGGCACCGTCGGCGTGGGAGCCTTCGATCCCCGCCAGGTTACGATGCACGTGAGGGTGCTCTTCTAGGGTAGTAACGGCCTGGCCACGCAGTCGCCCTTCGATCAACAGCGGGGTCAGTCAATCCACGATAGAATGTCGTGGATAGCGAATCGCGGATGAGATCGAAACTAAAGGCAGCCGGCTGGATCGTGGTGGCGATCCTCCTCTTCGCCGTAGCCGCGAACCGCATCTCCGCCTATCGCAGGGGGAAGATCAACGACCGGGTCTATCGCATCGGATGGGAGGTGGATCCGCCGTTTCAGGAAAGGGACGCGGATGGCGGACCCACCGGACTTGCCATCGAACTGGTTCGGGACGCGGCGCGGCGCCACGGAATCCGCCTGCAATGGGTATTGCAACGGGGTTCGGAAGAGGCGCTGCGCAACCGGAAAGTGGACTTGTGGCCGCTGCTCACGATTACCCCGGAGCGAAAGCGGGTGCTTCACATCAGCGATCCCTACATGCAGCACGACAATTGCTTCCTGGTCCACACCGGTAGTCGATACCTGGAGGTCCAAGACCTGGCAGGCGCCGCCGTCAGCTGTAACAGCCTGCCGATCAATGAGCATCTGATTCATGCTGTCAGCCCAAATGCCCACGTACGCGCCCGGCCCTCGTTGCGGGACGCTATTGAGGACGTCTGCGAGCAGCGCACGGATGCCGCATTTATGGACGAATTCACCGGCCTGGCCGTGCTGTTCGGCGGTATGCCCTGTCCCGGACAGCCGCTGCGCCTGATCTCGCATCCGGCGATGCGGACTACCCTGGGGGTTGGATCGACCCTGGAAGCCGCCGCGGTTGCGGACCAGATTCGAGAAGGGATCGGAGCCGCCGCACAGGATGGCGAGTTGGCCCGGATCTTAACGCGCTGGGGCTACCTCTCCCCACGGAATATCGATTCCATGACTTCGCTGCTGAATGCAAAGCAGCGGGAGCGACGGTTGATCGGGGTTATCGGGTTGATTGGCTCGTTGCTGGTGCTGACGGTTTTCGGCGCGGACCGGATCCGCCGCCAAAGGAACCGGATCAAGACGACGGAGCGGGCGTTTCGCGAAAGCGAGCAGAAACTCCGGCTAATGGCAAACAATCTCAGCGAGGTGGTGCTGGCGTACGATATGGACCGGCGGCTGCTTTTCGCGAACCTCGCAGTGGAGAAACTGACTGGATATTCGCTCGCCTGCCTGCAAGGGAGGGATTACATCGATCTGGTTCATCCGGACGACAAGGCTCGTGTGCTCCAGTGTTGGGACAGGCTGTTCCAGTGGCCAAACGACCAGACCGGTGAGTTCAGGCTCGTCTCGCAAGGGGGCGATGTAAAGTGGGTAAGCGCCACTTGGGGGCCAGTCCTGGATGAAACGGGCCGGCAGATCGGAGTGCAAGGCTGCGTGCACGACGTCACCGAGCGGAAATTGGCAGAAGAGGCGTTGCGGGAGTCGCAGGAGCGGTATCTGCAAGCGCAGAAACTGGAGAGCATCGGCAGGCTGGCAGGCGGCGTGGCCCATGACTTCAATAACCTGTTGACGGTGATCAATGGATATAGCGATCTCGCATTTCAGAAGCTGGGCGAGGGAGAGCCGCTGCGGGTTGAAATCGACCAGATCCGAAAGGCCGGCGCACGAGCCGCCGATCTCACGCAACAATTGCTGGCCTTCAGCCGAAAGCAGATGATTCAACCCCGGCCGCTCGAATCTAAACAGAATAGTGGCGGACTCGGAGAAGATGCTGCGGCGGCTGCTAGGAGAGGATATCGAACTAAAAACGTGCCTCAGTTCATCGTTGGGGCAGGTGATGGCGGACTCTGGACAGATTCATCAAATCCTCATGAATCTTGTGGTGAACGCGCGGGATGCCATGCCCGACGGCGGCGAACTTATCCTGGAAACATCGAATTTGGAGATCGATTCCAGTTACGTCCAAGAGCATCCCGAGGCCGCTTCTGGCGCGTTTGTGCTCCTGGCGGTCACCGATAGCGGGACTGGAATGGACGAGGAAACGAGTAAGCACATCTTCGAACCATTTTTCACGACGAAAGGACCGTCACAGGGATCCGGATTGGGGTTAGCCACGGTGTACGGCATTGTGAAACAAAGCCAGGGTTGGATTGGGTTATCCACCAAACCCGGTAGAGGAACCGGGTTTGAGATTTATCTGCCACGCGTCACTGCGGATGTTGAAACCCATACCGATACGGAACAGGGCCGTGCGAATCTGGAGGGCTCGGAAACAGTGCTGGTGGTAGAGGACCAGGATGAGGTGCGCGGTCTGGCCACCAAGGTGTTACAGGATTACGGCTACCGCGTTCTGGAGGCTGCGGACGGAGCCAAAGCGCTGGCGTTGGTCAACGGTTATCCGGGGCCGATCGATCTATTGCTAACCGATGTTGTCTTGCCGGGGATGAACGGCAGGGAACTTGCAGAGTGCCTCAAGAAACTGCTTCCCGCGGTCAAGGTGCTGTATACGTCCGGTTACAGCCAGAACCTGATCGCGAATCGGGGCGTGCTGTACGGTGACGTGGCTTATATTGCGAAGCCGTACACGCCCGACGGGCTGGCCACCAAGGTCCGCGAAGTATTGGTGTCCTGAAGGCGCTTGCTTACAGGGTCCGCTCCAGTGCCGGGCCACGCGGCATGTACGGGAGTCGATTCGGCGCCCCGCCACGCCAGGTTCCCATCGAGCTTGCCGCCCTCTCTTCGCCTATCATTGCGTAAGCTTAAAGAGGGGCTCTCATGAGAGCGGCTGTTCTGAATTCACCCGGAAGCATCTCGCAGCATCCGCTGGAAATTGTCCAGGTACCCCAACCTGAATCCCAACCCGGTCATGTCTTGATCAGGGTCCGGGCCTGTGGCGTCTGCCGGACCGATCTGCACATTGTCGAAGGTGAATTGCCGGTGCGACGGCGGCCGTTGATTCCCGGCCATCAGATCGTCGGGGAGATCGCCGGCGGATCCACACCGGAACTTCCGACGGGCACACGCGTGGGTGTTTCGTGGATCGGCGGCACCGACGGCACCTGCCGTTATTGCCGGCTGGGCAGCGAAAACCTCTGTGACGAACCGGCGTTTACCGGATACACGGTTGACGGGGGCTACGCGGAATTCGCGCTGGCCCGCGCCGATTTCGTGTTTCAGCTTCCCGCATCTCTGGACGATCTACACGCGGCGCCGCTCCTCTGCGCGGGGATCATCGGTTTCCGCAGCCTTCGAGTGGCGGGAGTCGAGCACGGGGATCACGTTGGACTGTACGGCTTTGGAGCATCCGCGCACCTTGCTATCGCTGTCCTGAAGGCTTGGGATTGCAAAGTGTACGTTGCGACAAGGGGGGCGTCGCACCGCCAGTTGGCCGCCTCGCTCGGGGCGGACTGGGTCGGCGGTGAGACGGATCGGCCGCCCACCGAATTGGATCGCGCCATCACTTTCGCTCCGTCCGGCGACGTCGTGATCGCCGCTCTGTCCAGCCTGAGAAAAGGCGGCATAGTGGCGATCAACGCGATCCACCTGGACCGAATTCCCGAATTCGATTACGATCACCTGCTCTGGGGAGAGCGGCAAATCCGCAGCGTCGCGAATATGACCCGGGCCGATGCCCACGATTTCATTCAGGTCGCCGAGCAGATCGGTCTTCGACCGAAGGTGACTACGTTCGCCCTGGAGGACGCCAACGAAGCGTTGCGCGCCTTGAAAAGCGACTCGATCGATGGTGCGGCCGTCATTACGCCCTGACGCTCGAGAGCTGCGAGCCGCGTCGCCTAAGTCCCATGCCTCCTCGATGGAACCGCCGGAGACCTGCGGCCCGAACCGATGATTACGATCTTCTTAGGGCGAGTTCACTCCTCAGATGTTAGATTCCCGGCGCCTGAGCCAGGTAGCTACCGTTACAGATGCATTGTTTATCACCATTCGTGTACGTTAGAACCGCAGCGAAACGTTGTGTGAAACCGAAAGATGGCATATCGTCGATGCCAGGCATTTACTCCTCGACTCAAGCCTTAGCTCCTCCACATTGCCTTCATTCGCATGAGTCAGATTGGGGATCGACTGTTGAGTAATCGCAGTCTGTAACGGAACGGGGATATCCACCGGGTGAATCTTCAGCGCGGGCAAGGCGGCGGCATTGGCTCCGTCAAAATTCCGACCAGGAGAAATGTAATGGGAAGGGGATTCTCGATGACGCAAAAGAGAAGGGGTTTCGCAATCCGCGCGGTCGTAACTTCGTTGGTTACCGCCGCGGCAATTATGGCCCAAACCGGCGGCGGCGCCACCCTGGTGGGAACCGTCAAGGACGGAACTGGAGCAGCCGTGGCGCAAGCCGGCGTGACTGTGGTCAACACAGCGACCGCCTTCGTTACGGCAACCGTGACAACAGGCGAAGGCGCATACTATGTGCCATATCTCATTCCAGGCGAATACCGCGTGACGGTCAAGGCGCCGGGCTTCAAGGAATTTGTACGTGAAGGACTGACACTCCGATCTGCCGAGGTGCCACGCATCGATATCGTGCTGGAGTTAGGCGCTGTGACCGAGAATGTGACCGTTAGCGGCGCTGCGACTTTGCTGAACACAGAGAACGTAGTCAGTTCCTATGTGCTCCCCGCGGAAGTTCTCAAGGACGTTCCAGGCGTTATGAAGCGAACGGTGTACCTGATGCAGTATATGCCTGGGGTGGTGGCGGTGCAGAGCCAGGCTGGCGACCACATCGTGGGACAGGCGCAGAACGATATCGGCGCCACGATGGATGGCATCACCGCCAAGTCGCCATACACCGGCGTAGTGAACCAGGTGGATGGAGTGGTTCAAGGCAGCACGGACGCCATGGAAGAGGTCAAGGTGCTCACAACAGGCGTCTCCGCCGAATACGGGCATACGGCCGGCGGATCGATGAAGATGGTGTACAAGTCGGGCACCAACTCCCTGCATATGTCTTTTGAGGATCGCTACCTGAACGGCAACTGGGTGCACCGGAGCTATCTCGTGCAAAATCCTCTACCGCCGACTGCTCCCTGGTATTACGAGACGTTCGACCTTGTGGCGAGCGGTCCTCTCATCATTCCGAAGCTTTACAACGGCAAGAACAAAACTTTTTGGCTCTCCGACTACGCTATCAATCACGAGCACACGATTAATGAGACGGTGGGAACCGTGCCGACGCAGGCGATGCTCAACGGCGACTTCTCTTTCGCGGACGCTCCGGGCGGCGGGCTACCTATCTACAACCCATTCTCGACCAGGCAAGTTGGTAATACGTGGACGAGGGACCCCTTACCGGGAAATATCGTTCCTAAGAGTCTGTTTGACCCCGTGGCTGCAAAGTTTCTTGCGTTAGGTATCTGGTACGCACCGAATCAGCCCGGTGCGCCCAGCCGGACCGGTCCGTCGGGGAATTTGCTGTTCGACAACACCTGTAGGTGTCTGCACCGGGACCGTTGGGATGAGAAGGTAGACCATCAGTTTTCCTCGAGCGAGAAAATCTTCTTCCGCTATTCGCAATACCATAATCGCGGCCAGAACGGCGATAATTACGCCAAGCCGGAATTCAATCCGAGCAGGGAAATTAACCCGGTGGACGATATCAATGGCGTGATCAGCCATACATCGATCTTTTCGCCTGTAATGTTCAACGAGTTCCGCCTTGGCTACAATCGCCGGGCCAATTCCAACCCGGCCCGTCCGGACGCGAGCAAGTACGACCTGGGCATACCCGGCATTGGTACGCAAACCGTCCCGTACTTTAACATCGGCTACGGCATCGGCCCACTAAACTACTCCCGTGAAGTGGGTGAGGACAGAGTGCTCCAGGACAATCTGACGCGCATTGCAGGCCGGCACAGTCTTAAGTTCGGCTACGAAATGATTTGGACACTGTACAGCAACATGACCACCTCCCTGCCTTCCGGACAGTACAGCTTTACCGGCGGCACGGCCCTGCCATTTACACCGAACACGGGGAATGACTTCGCGGCCTTCGAGATGGGGGTAGTGACCAGCGCGACATTCACCAAGCCGCTAGCCATTTTCCTGCCGCGCCAATGGGACCACGAACTGTACATTCAGGATGACTGGAAGGTATCACCCTCCCTGTCATTGAACCTGGGACTTCGCTGGTCGTACTCGTCGCCGTTTAAGACGAAGTTCGGGCAACAATCGCAGTTTGATCCGACGGTGAAAGACCCGGTGACCGGGTTGATGGGGGCGATCACCCACCCGACCGGGGTCATTGGCAAACGCGACCTGAACAACTTCCAGCCGCGCCTGGGCCTGGCGTGGAACTTCAGCCATAAGTGGGTATTCCGGTCCTCATTTGGCATCATGACCGTGGACAGCCCTGGAATGGGCGGCTTCGACGAGTACGCCGGCAGCTTCAATATTCTCCAGCCAACCGGCGACCCGAGGCACGTATTCCAGTTACAGAACGGTCCCGGGCCTATCCAATACACGGTAAACCCGGACGGTACGGTTCCTTATACCGGCGCCAGCTATTCCAGCCGTACCGCCACCTGGCGCGACCCCAATCTGCGAAGCCCTTATGTAATGAACTGGTCGGCAGGGTTCCAGTTTCAAATGGCTCCCACGTGGGTGCTGAACCTGACTTACCAGGGAACAGCGGGTGTGGGGTTGGAGCGTAGCTGGAACATCAACCAGATTCCTCTGTCGATTGCGCTGGGCGGCAACCGGGCTTTACAGGACACGGTCTACCAGGCGCAGCAGAACTATATGTTGTATCCGCAGTTCGGGAGCGTCAACCTGCTGTCTAACTTCAACCACAATACATGGCACAGTGGAAATGTCACGGTGGAGAAGCGCTATGGCAGGGGCCTTACGTTGAACGCCAGCTTCAACTGGTCGAAGTCGCTAAGCAATGACGATGGCCTGGCATATTACGACAGGGAAGGAAAGGCAAGGACGTCTTATGACCAGGAGCAGGCGTTCGGAGCGTACGTGACGTACGAGCTGCCGGTCGGCAAAGGGAAACGGTGGCTCAATCGCGGCGGTGTCGTGAACGAAATCCTGGGCGGGTGGAAGGTCGACCTGAGCGAAAACATTCTGTCCGGCATACCGCTCACAGTAGGTTACAGCGGCAGTCCGAACAAATACCTGACGACCGCGCGGGTCAACGCCCTGGTGCCGATCGACCAGGCGAAAGTCCCGAACTGGCAGATGGGGAACCGCTTTCCCACGGCGGCGCAGAACCCCTACTTCAATATCAGCGACTTCGCGTACCCCGACTCCTATACAATCGGTTCGCTGGCCTCCAGAGTTTTGCAGGCGCCGGGGATTTTGTGGATGCAGTGCTTCGCCACCAAGAGCTGGAAGGTGTGGGACGAGCGGGTGAAGCTCAGCCTGCGGTTGGATGGGCACAACCTGCCGTGGAAACACCCGAATCTTGCCGCCCCGAATACGACGTACAATTTGAACAGCGTCACCTCGTGGGCCAGGTTCACGGGTGTGCTCGGGGACTTTTCGAACTTTGGCACTGGACAGGCCAACGTTCAGGCATCCATCCGGGCGGAGTTTTAAAGATCAAGGGAGAAGGCATATGAGCAATCCTGAATCGGAGAAGAAGAGCGACCAGACGTTGAATCTGGGGCGCAGAGAGTTCGCCAGGGCGGCTTTCGGCGGAGCGGCGTTTTTGTCGTCCGCGAGCACCAGTTCCGCCACGCTGCGTCCGATCCCGCCAGGAATCAAGATCGGTACCAGCGCGGGTCAACCGACCCCGGAGAACATGCTCTATCTCAAGCAGCTTGGTGTGACCTGGGTCAGCCTCGCGCCGACGCCTGAAACGGCCAACGCCGAAGGTTTCATCAAGATGCGGGAGCAATGGGAAGCCGGCGGTTTCAAGGTCTATAACATCGGGAGCGGAGTGGGCCCGAGCGGCAGTCTCCATAACATGCCGGAGGTCACGCTGAATCTTCCTGGCCGCGACCAGAAGATCGAAGAATATCTGAATTACATTCGCTACCTGGGCAAAGCCGGAATCCCTTACTCCACTTACGCACACATGGGAAACGGCATCTGGCGCAGCGGCCGGGAGACACTGCCTCGTGGCTATGCAGGCGCCTCCTGCGATTTGTCGAGCCCCAATTTGCGAGGAAACTGGGCTGGAAAGAGCTATACCGAACCTCTCTCCCACGGCCGTGTGTTCACGAAGGAGGAGATCTGGGATAACTATACTTACTTCATCAAGAAGGTGGTCCCGGTGGCTGAAGAGGCGGGTGTCCGAATCGGCATCCACCCGGACGATCCGCCGCAGCCAGTGCTCGCGGGCGTCCCTCGCTGTATCTTCTCCAATTTTGAGGGCTACAAGAAGGCGCTGGAGATCGCGAACAGTCCGAACATTGGGATCTGCCTGTGCTGCGGAAGCTGGCTCGAAGGCGGCAGGCTCACCGGCAAAGATCCGGAAGAGATGATCCGTTACTTTGGCGCGAAGAAGATCTTCAAGATCCACTTCCGCAACGTAAGTGCACCCTTACCGCATTTCACCGAGACCATGATTGATGACGGCTACTATGACATGAACAAGATCATGAGAGCCCTGGTGGACGTCAAGTTCGAAGGGATTGTGATCCCCGATCATGTTCCGGGACTGGGAAGCGACCCCGCGGCGGAAGGCGGCCGGGGAGGTGGCGGAGGAGGCCGGGTTCCTGGAGCAGGGTTCCGCCCCAATCCGGCGCTGGCCTACTTGCTCGGCTGTATGAACTCCATGCTGCTTGCGGCCCAAGGCAAGCGAAGTTGAATCGGTCCGGCAATTACTGCTCTTCGCCTCCGCCAGGATAAGTGACCTGCGTTCCGTTCACCACCGCCCAGGGTGTAAGCGTGTGCGGTCGTGCGGCGGTGGCGCTGCTGATTTCCAGCACCTGAATGCCTCGAGCCAAAAGCGCGTCTGCGATCAGGGAGCGGTGGCATCGCCAGGGAACGGCTTCGGCGCACATGACTGCGACTCGCTCTACCGTCCCGAGTTTTATCAGCTCATCCAGATTTTCCAGAAACTCAGGCGTCTGCATGTAATCGGCAAAGCCACGGAAGCTGGCGTTGTGCCAAGCCGTGTTTATGGAATCCGGGCGCGCATGACGGAGCCCGCCCAGTCCGGGCATGTGCTTGTAGTGAAGCCGCGCGGAATGCATCGCTGCGGACAATTCGCTTCGGTTAAACTGCGGATTGTGCCGCGAACGTGGGATAGTGCGGACATCCACCAGCCGTTGCACCTGGTGTGCCTTCAGAAGGCCGATGAACTCCTTCACAGGGCGAGTGGAGTGCCCGATGGTCATGACAACCGGCGGCGAGGCTGACTTCATTTCGCCGGAACGATGTGCTCCTTGATATAAGTTTCGATGCGCGGATCGAAGTCCGCGCCGGCTGCGCCAGGAGCGATGTAATGGAACGCCTCGGCATATTCCACGCCGTATTGCCTGCCTAACTCGCGACTCTGTGTCAGGCTGAATTCTTTGATGTAGTTGCGATCGGCGGTGACGTCGTCATCGCCAAGCAGCGGCAGTCGCTGATTGTGTTTCGCGAGCTCGGCGCGGAGGCGCGATCCGGAGTGTCCGCCGGGGCCCTTGGCGACGTTGGCGCGAATGGCGTCCACTCGCTTATCGATCTGCTTACTGATGTCCACCACCCGCGTGATCTCGGGACGGCGCGCGAAATAGTACTTGTCCTGCACGGCCTTCGGTTGGAGGCCGGCGGCGAAGTGCTCGGCATAATCGTGCGCGCGGCCGGCCATCCAGCAGGCAGCTTCCACGGCCTTCGCCACGGTGTAGTGATCGGGATTCTCTTCGTCGTGCGCCCACGGGTCCCAGCAGACCACGGTATCGGCCTTGACCAGGCGAATCAGAAAAATGATGCGGCCGATCAACTCGTTGAGCGAGACATCGCCCATACGGTGATTGTTGTAGTTCAGATCGAAGTGGGCCTTGCAGCCGAGAACGCGAGCCACCTCGTCGGTGTCGCGCTCGTTACCGAGCACGTTCTCGCCTATGGTGCCGGGCGTGCCGAGACCGGGGGCGTCGCCCATGTCGTCATTCGACGCGCGGACCAGGTAGCCGGTGTAACCCTCTTCGATCAGCTTCGCGACAGTGCCGGCGGACGAGAGCGGGATGTCGTCGGAGTGCGCCTGGAGCGCGAGCAGGACTTTTCCCTTGTGGGGCTGTCCCGGGTTGGAGCGCTCCAGCACCACGTTGGAAGCGGCCTGGGCCGGTTGTTGTTGTGGTTGCGGCCGCGAATGCGCTAAGCGGGAGATCGCGCCGGCGGCGACCAAACTTCCACAGAAATTGCGCCGTAACATGCATCCGATTATACTCTCGTCGAGGTTGTTCAATGCGAATTACCGAGATACGGGCGGCGGGATTGCGTCATGGCACTCCGGAAGGCGGGTGGGCAAATGAGATCCAGCCCGAAGATTGCGTCCACACACTAGTCGCGGTCTTCACCGATGAAGGCGTGACCGGATGGGGGTCTGCCTTCACCAACGATGCGCTGGTTCGTGGAGCGCTTGGCGTGCTCGAGCCGCTGTATCGCGGCGAGAACGCGCTGGAGCCGGAGCGTGTCAGCGAAAAACTGCATGCGAACACATTCTGGATGGGGCGCGGCGGGTCCATCACACACACCATCAGCGGGATCGATATCGCGCTTTGGGACATCCTCGGGAAGGCGACCGGACAGCCCGTGGGCCGGCTGCTGGGCGGGCGGTATCGGGAGCGTGTGCGGCCCTACGCTTCGGTACTGATGCGCGAACCGCGCGCGCTGGCCGAACAACTTAGCGGCATCCTGGAGCAGGGCTTCCGTGCTTTCAAGATCGGCTGGGGACCCTTCGGGCGCAACAGCGTCGCGATGGACGAAGCCATTGTGCGGGCGGCCCGCGAGGCAGTAGGCGCGGAATCCTTCCTGATGGTGGACGCCGGGGCCAGCGACGCCTTCTGGCCACAGGATTTCAAATGGGCGGCGCGGACCTCGCACATGCTCGCCGCTTACGGCGTGCGCTGGTTCGAGGAACCGCTCGATCCCGACAACCTGCACGATTACGTGCTGCTGCGAAATAGTTCCCCGGTACCGATCGCGGGCGGAGAGGTTTTGACGCGGAGGCAGGCGTTCGCTCCATGGCTGCGGGAGCGCGCATTCGACGTCGTGCAGCCGGACGTGACGAAGGTTGGCGGAATCAGCGAAGAGCGGCGCATCGCATGGATGGCGGAAGAAAACGGCGTGCAATTCATCCCGCACGGGTGGAACACGGCGCTGGGGTTGGCGGCGGATCTGCAGCTCGCGTCGGCCAGCCGGAAGACCGATATGGTGGAGTACCTGATGGGCTCTCCGTTCATCGATGACCTGGTGGAAACGCCGTGGAGTCTGGACGCCGAGGGCATGCTGTGCATCCCCGACGGCCCCGGGCTGGGCGTTGTCCTCAATATGGACGCGGTCGAAGAGCACACGGGCGAGCGGTTCCTCGCCATGCGGGCGAGCCGCTGATATGGCCGCGCCTGGTAGAATCGTGCGCGATCTGCCGCGCCGGTTGGGGATGGTAGATGCGACCGCGATTGTGGTGGGCATCGTGATCGGCTCGGGCATTTTTGTGCTTCCGAATGTGATCGCGCGCAATGTGCCGTCGTTCACCGGGATCGTCGCGGTGTGGGTGATTGCGGGTGTGCTCTCGTTTTTCGGAGCGCTGGCCTACGCGGAACTGGGCGCCATGCTCCCTGCCACGGGCGGGCAATATGTGTATCTGCGAGAAGCCTACGGACCGTTGTGCGCCTTTGTGTCCAACTGGACGTTCATGCTGGCGGTACTCTCGGGCGGCAGTGCGTGGCTGGCGGTTACGTTCTCGATCTATGCCGGATACTTCGTACGGCTGACGCCATGGGAAGGGAAGGCCATGGCCGTGGGGTTGATCGCGGCGCTCTCGGTGGTGAACTACGTCGGGGTCAAAGAAGGGGCTCGGGTGCAGCGTACATTCACGTGTCTGAAGGTGGCGGCGCTGGCGATACTGATTGGCGCCGCGTTCTTCAGCGGGCATTCCGCGCCTGCCGGCACACTCGCGCCCAGCCAACCCGCGGTCGCGCATTTCGGTGTGGCAATGGCGGCGTGCCTGATGGCGTACAACGGCTGGAGCTACGTTAGCTTCGTCGCTGGGGAGGTGCGGGATCCAGAGCGAAACCTGTTGCGCTCGCTGGTCATCGGGATGCTGACAGTGGCTGTGCTCTATGTGTCGGCGAACCTGGCGTATCTGAAGGAGATGACCATTCCGGAGATCGCCGCCACCGAGCGCGTGGGCGCCGACGTCGCGACGCGGACGATGGGCTCGATCGGGGGAGCGTTCGTATCGCTGGCCGTGCTGCTCTCCATTACCGGCGCGATCAACGGCTGCATTCTCACGGGGGCGCGGATTCCGTTCGCGCAGGCGAGGGACGGCCTATTCTTCGCGCGCTTCGGTGTGGCGCACCCGCGATTTCAGACGCCCGGGTTCGCGATCATTTGCGGCGGAATCTGGACGGCCATCCTGGTGATCAGCGGATCGTACGATACGCTTTACTCGTATGCGATTCTGGCCGCGTGGATCTTCTACACGATGAGCGTGGCGGCGGTGATGGTGCTGCGCCGCAAACTGCCCGACGCTGCGCGGCCATATCGTATGTGGGCCTATCCCTGGACCCTTTGGTTGTTCGTCGCGGTGTCCGTGTGGTTCATGGCGGATGCGGTGGTGACCCAGCCGCTGCCTTCCGCGATGGCGCTGGTGATTGTCGCCACGGGCGCCGTGGCGTATTGGATGTGGCCAACGGGCCGGCGGGAGCGCCCTTCACACCAAACGAAAATTCAATGAAACTTCTGACGTTCACTCTGACAACGGTTCTGCTGCTGGCGGGCGCTGTCACCGCGCCGGCCCAGGCGCGCCTCACGCTGCCGCGCCTCAAGGTCAGCGACAACAAACGCTTCCTGGTTCAGGAGGACGGCAAGCCTTTCTTCTATCTCGGCGATACGGCGTGGGAACTGTTCCATCGCCTGACTCGCGAGGAGGCGGCCGTGTACCTGAAAGTGCGGGCGGAGCAAAAGTTCACCGTGATCCAAGCCGTCGCGCTGGCGGAATTCGACGGCCTGACCGTGCCTGATGCGTACGGTTCACTGCCGCTCGTGGATCTCGATCCCACGCGTCCAGCGGTCA
Source organism: uncultured Solibacteraceae bacterium (assembly GCA_963805775.1). Lineage (GTDB taxonomy): Bacteria > Acidobacteriota > Terriglobia > Bryobacterales > Bryobacteraceae > Solibacter. The sequence goes on from CAWDWK010000033.1 coordinate 87,586, forward strand.
CACCGGGCGCCGACCGCAGGAAGGCCGGGCAGTACGATTACTGGGACCACGTTGAATACATTGTGGACGAGGCCAACCGGCAGGGCTTATACGTCGGTCTGCTGCCCTCGTGGGGCGCGTGGCTGGAGGATGGCCGTCCCGGCGTGAATAAGATACTCAATGCCGGCAACGCGCAGGCCTACGGTGAATTCCTCGGGAAGCGTTTCGGAAAGAAGGGCATCATCTGGATTCTGGGCGGCGACCGCTCTGCCGACCAGACCGCCAACACCTGGCGCGCCATGGCGCGCGGGATTGCGATCGGAGTCAACGGTAAAGAAGACTACACGGGCATGGTGATGGGCTTTCACCCGTCGGGGGGCGGAACGTCCTCACGCTGGTTCCACGAAGATCCATGGCTCACGGTGAACATGCAGCAGACCGGCCACGGGCTGGCGGCGGACGTGAGAAGTTGGGAACGCATCGCCAACGATTACAACCGTGCGCCGGTCAAGCCGGTGATGGATGCCGAGCCGCTTTACGAAGATCACCCGCTGGCGTTCCGTGCCAAGGACAACGGCTATTCCTTCGACGCGCATGTGCGGCAGCGCGCTTACTGGGACGTCTTCTCCGGTGCTTTCGGCCATACCTACGGAGACCACTCCGTCTGGCAGATGTACGCACCCCAACGGAAGCCGATCAATGGTCCGCTGCTTTACTGGACTCAGGCTGTATATCGCCCCGGCGCGATCCAGATGCAGTACCTGCGGGCACTGATTGAATCGCGGCCCTTCCTCAGCCGCGTGCCGGATCAATCGATTGTGGCTAACGCTCTGGAGGGTGCCGACCACATCTCGGCCACGCGCGGCGATGGCTATCTTTTCGTCTATAGCGCGCAGGGACGTCCGTTCACTGTCAACATGGGAAAGATTTCCGGCGATCGCGTGAAAAGCTGGTGGTACAGCCCGCGCGGCGGATACTCGATGGAGGCCGGGACTTTGGACAATCGCGGCACTCACGATTTCGAGCCGCCTTCCCAGGGATTCGGCAGCGATTGGGTGTTGGTGTTGGATGACGCAGGGAGGAATTTCCCAGCACCCGGCAAAGTAATTTAGAGTGCGCCCGCGCCTGAGGAGTTCGCGCCGCCGAAGGTACAGCGCCCGATCAGCGCGGCGAACCGTGCATCGGCGCGGAATGCGTCCCACTTGGGATCGACCGGCAGAAACGCGAGATGGACATCATGCGCGTTGTAGGCGCGCTCCAGCCACTCGAGGGCGGCATCGCGATCTCCCAGCCCGGCGTACACAAGGGCCGTCGCGTAAGGCGGGACGTATCGTTCGCGCGACACGGCATCCAGCGTTGTCAGCACATCCCGCGCTTCGTCCGTGCGCCCGAGCCTGGCAAACAAATAGCCGCGGAGTGCGATCGACTTACTGTTTCCACCGCTGAATAGCCCCGCCTTCTGCAACGCGTCTAAGGCCAGTTCGTTCTCGCCTAACTGCTCGTACGCCTGGGCGAGCTGTATGTAGCCAACCCAGAACTCCGGGTCGAGGACGTTGGCCCTGCGGGCGAACTCCACCGCGGCCTGGCAGTCGCGGGCGTTGAAGGCGATTTGGGCGGAGAGCGCGTGGTGTGTGAAGTCCAGCGGGTCCAGTTCCCGTGCACGGCGTGCCGCCGAAATGGCCTCCTCGTGTCGCCTCGAATGGGACAAGACGATTCCCAGCATGCGGTGCGCGAGCGAATAGCTGGGGTCGAGTGCGATGGCTGTCCGAAAGGCTGTCTCCGCGGCCGGCCAATCCCAGTCCAGCCAGAAATTAACCATACCCAGTGAGACTTGGACCTGAGCAAGGTGGGGAGCGCCACCCACCGCACGGGCGGACGCCTCGCGAGCCTTTGGCCAGACTTGCAGCGGAACCGCGTCGCCGTTGACCGGGCTGGAGGCGTGCGCATCCGCGATACCGGACCACGCCAGCGCATAATTCGGATCCAACTCGGTCGCCCGCGCGTAAAACTCCAGCGCGCGCCGCGTGGTGAGCGGCGAGAGGCGGCTCCAGAAGTAACGGCCCCGGAGGTAAAGATCGTAAGCCTCCAGGTGTTGGGTCTGTCGGCGTGCCAGTCCGTTCAGACGTTCGGGAGAGAGCCGCAGGTGGACCTGTCGCGCAATCGCGACGCTGAGTTCGCGCTGAAACTCGATCACGCTGCGCGGTTCGCTATCGTAGGACTCGGACCAGAGCTGCATCTGATCGCTGGCGCGAATCAGTCTCGAGGTAATGCGCAACCGTTCGCTTCCAGTCCGGATCGAGCTCTCTACCAGAAACGCGACGCCGAGTTCGCGGCCAATCTCCGCGAGGCTCTTCGTAGTGCCCTTGTAGGCCATGCTTGAAGTACGGCCGACGACTCCCAGGTTATCGGGATCGACTTGGCCGAGCGCGGCGATCGTCTCCTCCGTCAAGCCGAAAGCGAGGTATTCGAACTCAATGTTGGTGCTCAAATTTTCGAAAGGGAGCACGGCAAGCGCCACGCGCGCGGCACTGTGAGGCTCTTCACAAATGATTTCGACCAGCGCGGCGAAACGGTATCCACGTTTCGGCACTGTTTCTATAAACCCGGCGCCATCCGTACCATTGTTCAGAACCTTGCGCAAGTGAGAGATCGCATGCGCCAGCGCCACTTCCTCCACATAGCTCCCAAGCCAGACCCGCTGTAGAAATTCCTTCTTTTCCACCAGGCGGCCCCGGCTCTCCACCAGCAGACACAAAGTTTCGAACACCTTGGGTGGCAGCGGCACCGGCGTGCCATCGTGTAGCAGTTGCTTGTCGGTTGGGAGAAGACGGAACTTGCCGAACGCATAGTCGACTTGTGGTGGACTGGACATTTCGGGCGTTGCTTCCGACTTGGGTATTCTATCAGGAACGACTGGTCCTACCGCGAATTGCGACGCTCAAATTTCAGTCAGGAAATCCCAGGATTCCCGCAAGATTTTCCGAGCCTCAAAACGCGAGAATCCTATCGAAGGCAGGAGAAAGAGAGGACCCAAATATGTCACCGACATCGCCAGTAAAAGCACCTCTTCCGCAACCCGAGGGGAGCTACGGCCAGTTAAGCATCGTCGCCCCGGTGGGCGGAGCCGTGCTCGCTCACGGCAACTCCGCCGGCGCATGGGGCATTCTCGCGACCAGTACCGCACTGGCGGCCATCAAGGCTGCCGGCCCTCGCCAAACCGGAGGAGTGGTCGCTTACAGCGCACTCGCCGGCTTTCCGGCGCTGGCTGCGCAAAGCGCCGGCGCGGGCGAACCAGCCGGCGCCTTCGACGGCAACGTCCTCGTGGAGGGCGCCCTGTCCGTTTCCGGCACAGTCGCGGCGGGTACCGACGTCCTGATCGGCAATGTGTCCGTCTTGCAATCGATCAACAGCCTGACAACTAGAATCGCGGCTCTCGAAAACACCGTAGGCCCTCTTCCGGATGAGATCAACAACCTCTCGCAGATTGTCGCGACGGATGTCGCCAATAATGGAACGATCGCCTCGCTTCAAACACAGATCGCCGATCTGCAGGCAAATGTAGCGACCATGCAGGCGCAGATCTTAACTCTTCAGGCCGCGGTCAGCAGCCTTCAGGCTTCTGCGGCATAAGGAGCCGCGCACCACGGTAGTTCTCGGCCCCCGCCGCCGTAGCGTGCTGTGAATCGCCTCTGGTAGTCAATCCGGTATAGTAAGGTTTGCCGCCGAATCCCCGGAGAGTTTGCTCAATGTCCAGCCACAAGACTGACGTTCTGCTCAATGATTACCTGAGAGCGCCACTCAACACGCCGGTGCCGCCTGAATTAACTTCACAGGGCGTCGAACTGCTACCTGCGCTCGAGAGCCACTTGCGGGCGGATTCAACCATCGACCGGATTGAAGCCGTGGAGAAGGTGCTCAAGTCCATTCTGGCAACGTTGTTTCAAGGGCCTCTCACTGGCCTTGAGTGCCGGCAGCTCGCCCAGTTCCAGAACGCTTATCGCTTCGCGCTGAAGTACAAGTCCTATGCGGTGAAGGCGGCTACGCCGTTGGGTTACTCGATCTTCCTCCAGGCACAGGGGCAGGGTTTTAGCTTCCAGCAGCATGTTACTCACAAGACCGAAGTGTTTCACGTACTGGATACAAGGCCCGGGGCATACGTGTTTCTTTGCGAGTTCGCAGACTGGGAGCGGCAGTACGAGCCCGAGAGGTTCAGCCGGTGGCTTTCGGGTTCTCCGGATCGCTTCTTCGATCAACGTGCATTTTGTCCAAGTCCTGGCGACGTCTTTGTAATCTCCGAATTGGGCGTGGTGCATACCGTCATCGGTTGCATCCTGGAGGAATTTGCCACCGTGTCAACCGACATGGTGCACCGGCTGCACGACCAGAACACAGGCCGGCCGATTCCGCCTCATTTCACGCGGGCATACTCGGAAAGCGAACTGCTGAAGCTGACGCTGCCAGAGAATAACCGGTTGGTCGATTTCGCGACGTGGACAACACGCGTGATCCCGCGCAAGCCGTGCCAGGGGGGCTCTGCATCGATTTTGGAGGATTCCTTCCTGAGGGCCTCACACCGCCGGATCGAAAGCGGGTGTAACACTGAAATGATGCGGTCTGGGACTGCCGCTTCGATTGTTCGGGTATTCTCGGGCCAGGGAACTCTGTGGCTGGCAGACGACTCGGAACTGGGCAGACTCGACGATGCAGCGATTCGCGCCGGCGCCGGCGACGTGTTCCTGATTCCACCAACCGCTTCATATGGGTTTCGGAATGATGGTTCTCAACCGCTGACCTACTCCGAACAACAGATCGACCCGAATGTTGCGTTTGTGTGACCACTTTCGCCGCGCCGGGGTACGTGGATTAGTGCTCGAGCTTTTCCAGGCTGGCCTTGGCTTCGGCCGGCGGTATCTCGCGAATGTAGATATTCCGGAAGCGTATTTCGGAACCGTGCGTCTGCAGTTCGATCGCGCCTTTGGGCACCAGTGGAAGGGACCGATCGTAGAAATTGTCAAGCACCTGGCCGTCCACGGTAACCTTGCCATTGAACCAGACCCAAACGCGTGAGCCGATCATCTTGATGCGGAACGTGTTCCACTCACCTACCGGGTTGTCGGCTTTGACCAGCGGCCACTTGCCGGGGTTATCGGCGTTGTTATTCCACAGGGCGCCCGACCCCCTGGGCGCACCGTTCCTGGCTTCGCGGGGATTGTCCACGTCCCAGATCTGCACTTGCGGATAACTCCGGAGGTAAATTCCGGAGTCGCCATTGTGGTTCACCATGAGCCAGTCGACGTAGAGTTCGAAGTCGCCATAATTCTTGGCCGTAGCAAGGTGGACGCTCTTGCCATCGGAGACGATCTCGCCCTTGGCGGTATCGGCACGCCAGTGCAGATCGCGTTCGCTGTTCCACTGGACTTGTTTGGCCAATAACTCGTCCTTAGTCAGCAAGGCCTCCGCGTGGGGGCTATAAGTCCCCGGGCGTCCGCGCCAGCCGGAAAGATCTTTCCCGTTGAACAGGACGGTGAAGCCTTGTGGGGCCTGATTGAGCGGCCGTTCCTGAGAGAACGCCTGGCGTGGACCAGCGATTAAGAAGATGCCGATTGCTGCGAACGCGATTCTCATCGTACCTCCGTCAATAGATCACGAAAGACCACAGCGAATCGCCGGTAGCTGCGATCAAATATTGCCGGCCGTCCAGCATATACGTCTGCGGCGCATTGGTAATGCCTCCGATGCGCGTGTTCCACAGGGGCTTTCCGGTAGCCGCGTCGTGCGCCACCAGGTTGCCGGCGCCATCGCCCGCGAACAGCAGCTTTCCCGCCGTGGTTAGCAATCCACCACCACCGCCGTTGCCATAATAGCGATGTCTCCAGACGGCCTTCCCCGTCTTATAGTCGATAGCGGTCAGATAACTCCCCCCGTCGCCGGCGCGAACTTCTTCCTTGCCGCCGAGGCCCATCGAGCCCCGAGGGTCCACGTCGGTCAGATAGAAGATCGAGTAACCGTTGCCCTCCGCCGTATAGAACAAGCCTGTGTCCGGGGAGTAAGCCGGCGGCTCCCAGTTGATGGTGCCGTCCGAAGTCGGCGACACCAGTGCGCCGGACACCGTCGCGTCTTTTACGGGATCGTGCTGCGGGGCTCCGTTCTTATTCAATCCGCTGGCCCAGTTGGTCAACAAACCGTACTTAGTGGTCACCAGGCGTTCGCCGGTTGCGCGATCTAACACAAAGAAGTAGCCGTTGCGCGCGGCCGTCAACACCAGCTTTCTCATTTTGCCGTTGAACATGCCATCCACCAGGACCGGTGTCTGGGCGGAATCGTAGTCATGCATGTCATGCGGCGACGTCGAGAAATACCAGGCCATCTTACCGGTGTCTACGTTCACTGCGACCAGCGCGCAGGTGAACAGGTTGTCGCCTTCGCCGCGGGTACCCGTGGTGTATGCGGGTGTCGGATTGCCGGTACCGAAGATATATAGCTTGGTCTCGGGATCATAAGCTCCCGGAATCCAGGTCTGACCGCCGCCGTGTCTGGCGGCATCCAGGCTGGCCCACGTGTCCAGCCCGGGGTCGCCTGCCTTCATCGGCACGGTATAAAGCTTCCATTGCAGATCACCGGTTTCCGGATCGAAGGACTGCAGGAAGCCGGGTGCATCGATGTCGTCTCCGGTGCCCACCAGCACATGATTGCCGACTACAACCGGCGCCGGCGTCGAGAAGTAACCCTGCGAGAGATCCGCGATTTCTTTATGCCAGCGCTCCTTGCCTGTCTTAGCATCGAGCGAGACAAGGTAATCGTCGGGCGTTTCCATGTAGAGGTAGTTATTCCACATTCCGAGCCCGCGATTGCCGATGTGCGTGCCGCCCTTCGTCTTCCAGAAGTAATGCCACAGCTCGCGCCCGTCACGCGCGTCCACGGCCCAGGCGTTGTCCGGCATGGTGAGATACAGGGTGCCGTCGACCTGCAACACGGAGGCTTTAATGCTGCCGCCGCCGGCGGCGAAGTCGCCCGTTCCCTCGCCCCCTACAATCAGGTTCGGGCTCGCGCCACCGCCTCCCCCGCGGCCTCCGCGCCCACCGAAACCTCCCGGAGTCCCAGGTCCGGGTGCCAACCGGGTCATCCAGGCGAGAGTCAAGTTCTTCACAGTGGCTTGATTGATCTGAGTGAGCGCGCTGTAGCGCTTGCCGGAGTAGTCGCCGTTGTAAGTCGGCCACGAATCCTGGAGCGGCTTGAGCAGGTCAGCCGGAGCCACGCCGCGGCCCTGTCCCATCAGGATGGCGGGCGCTAATATAAGCGCCGCTGTCAAACATAGTTGTCCAGGTTTCATTTCAAGGTCACCAGATAGGCAGTAACATCGTGCATGTCGCGGTCCGAGTAAACCGCCAGCAGATCACGGTGTGCCTGCAAGGGGTCGTGGATTTCGATTTTCGGCACGTCACCGTCCCGGCGGAAGGTGCGTTGGGTTCCCTCGGACAGTCCCACGGTGACCAGGAAGTCGTCGATTCGAAGCAGCCGGCCCTCCATGCGCTCTCCCGAGGGCAGGGCGACGACGACGGTTACGGTTCGAGCACTGGACTCCGCCGGCGCTGCGCCGCCGCGTCCGCCACGGGCACCGCGACCCCCTCCCCCGGCCACCCAGGTATTCTGCAATGTCTTCGGATCTGGGATCCGCGTGGCGATTCCTTGCAGATCGCCGGTGGCGGAGTGGCAACTGGCGCACTTCGTGGCGAAGTAGGCCTTACCTTCGACGGCATTGCCGGCCAACACACTCGGAGCCGCCTGGCCGACCGATGGCGGAGTGCCCTGTCTTCCAATTGTCTCCAGAACGCTGCGTACGTACGCGGCGACCGCAGCCGCGTCCGCGGGTTTCATTTCGATCGCGGGCATGCCCGAATCCTTGCGGCTGCCCTGTATGATCGGGACGATCAACTCACCTTCGCGGTCGCTCAAGGCAACCTGCGAGCGCAACAGGTTCGGTCCACCCATGTCGCCGCCGCGGAGGTCCGCACCGTGACAGCCGGTACAACTGATACCGTACAGTGTTTTCCCACGTGCGATCTGCGCGGGGTCGCCCGGCGGCCGCTGCTGGCCTGGGACGAACCCACCTGCGCGGCGTCCGCCTGCTCCGCGTCCGCCCTGCGGCGGTGTTTCCTGCGCCGTGAGACCAGCAGCCACGGCAAACGTCAGTCCGAACAGAGTTGCGGCTACCTTGACCCGCATCCTTCACCTCATCGTCAGATTCCGATATCCCAGCATCCCTAGCGACTCCGCGCCACATTCCGGGCGCAGCGCCGAACTTTTGCATTGTACGTCTATTTCGAGAGTTCGCGCATCTGCTCGCCGGGTGGAACATTTAGAACTACAAACTGTGAGACAATGCTGGCCATCGGAAGGTGTATGGGCGCAATTTCGAGAAGAGGATTCTTCAACAGGGCGGCGAAAGATTCGGCCGTCGCAGGGCTTCTGTCCGCGGGTGCGCGCGTGCTCGGCGCCAATCCACTGGGAATGCCGATTGGATGCCAAACGTATCCTGTGAGAGCGTCGATCGGCCAGGACTTTCCCGGCACCATCAAACAACTCGCCGCTGCCGGATTCCAGACCATCGAACTCTGCTCGCCGGTGGGTTACGCCAGTTCCGGCTTCGGCGTCATCGCCAAATACAAAGGCGCGGAACTGCGGAAGCTCTTCGCCGATCTCGGTGTCAAATGCGAGAGCTCCCACTTCGACATGAAGGAACTCAGGGAGAATCTCGCGGGCCGAATCGAGTGGGCGAAAGACGTCGGCCTGACTCAAATGCTTGTGCCCAGCCTCGGCGGGCCGCGCAACCCGACCATGGATGACGTGAGGCGGGCGGCCGACGAATACAACAAGATGGGCGAGCAATCGGCGAAGGCCGGTATCCAGCAGGGCCTTCACAATGAGGGCTTCGAGCTCTCTACGGTCGACGGCAAACGAACTTACGACCTGTTGCTGGACCTGCTCGATCCGAAACTGGTCAAGTTCCAGTTCCAGGTTTCCACAATCAGCCGCGGTTACGACGCGGCGGAGTATTTCACGAAGTACCCTGGCCGGTTCATTTCAATGCATGTGCAGGATTGGTCGTCGGAAACCAAGCAGACCATGGCCGTGGGACAGGGCACGCTGGATTGGAAGAAGATCTTCACCGCCGCAAAGACCGGCGGAATCAAGAACTACTTCGTCGAAATGAACCTGGACCTGATGCGGGCGAGCGTCCCGTACCTTCGCGATTTGAAGGTGTGACGCAGTTCCAGCTCTTTGCCCGTTCCGTCACCGCAGGCTGAACGCAAGAATGGTCGGACCCGCAGCCACGTGCCAGGCTTCGGGTCGGCAATATCAGCGAAGCGCACCCCGGCCCCGAATTCACCGGTGGCCAGGAGCGCGAGGGCGGCGGACATCTACGATGTTGGGGCCGTGTCCGCCGCCGCTTCCATCGCCGTGGCAGCCGGCTCAGCCCGCCTGATAAGACCGCCGGCCGTCCGCTCCTGTTTGTGCGACAGCCTGGTTCTACAAAAGCGCCAAGCCCAAGGCGAGCGTGGAGGTTCGAGTCATATGTTTCAAGCGGACCTCAACTATGCGGCGGCGCGGCGAGCCATTCCGTTGGGATCGATGACGAACTTCCTGGCCGCCCCTTTGTCGAAGTCCTTGTATCCTTGCGGGGCTTCATCCAGGGTAATGATGGTGGCGTTTACCGCGCGCGCCGGATGCACTTTGTCATGCAGGATCGCCATCATGAGCTGGCGGTTATAGCGCAAAACCGGGCACTGGCCAGTGTAGAACGAGCATGATTTGGCCCAGCCCAAACCGATCCGAATGCTAAGCGCGCCGACTTTGGCAGCGGCATCGATGCCACCGGGATCGCCGGTGACGTACAGGCCGGGAATGCCGATGGAAGCTCCAGCGCGGCACACCTCCTGCAGCGCGTTCAGCACGGTTGCGGGACGTTCCGCGGCTGCGTCCTTCCCATGCCCGTGAGCCTCGAAGCCCACGCAGTCCACCGCGGCGTCCACCACCGGCTCGCCGAGGATTTGCTCCAACTGTTGAGCTAAGGTTGCGTCCTTTCGGAGATCGACTACTTCACATCCGAAGCTTTTTGCCTGCGCCAAACGCTCGGGAATCATGTCGCCGACAATGACGACGGCCGCGCCCAACAAATGACATGAGGCGGCGCACGCCAGACCGACGGGACCAGCTCCGGCGATATAGACAGTGGCACCGGGGCCCACGCCTGCCGTCACCGCGCCGTGATAGCCGGTGGGGAAAATGTCGGACAGCAGCGTCAGATCCAGGATCTTCGCCATCGCCTTCTCTTTGTTCGGGAACTTGAGCAAGTTGAAATCGGCGTAGGGCACCATCACGTATTCGGCCTGGCCGCCGACCCAACCGCCCATATCGACATAACCGTACGCCGCGCCCGGGCGCGCCGGGTTCACGGTCAGGCAGATTCCCGTCTTGCCTTCGCGGCAATTCCGACAGCGGCCGCAGGCGATATTGAACGGCACGGAAACCAGATCGCCCACTTCCAGCATCTCGACATCCGCGCCCTTCTCGATGATTTCACCCGTGATTTCGTGCCCCAGAATGAGTCCGGCCGGCGCGGTGGTCCTGCCTCGCACCATATGCTGGTCAGAGCCGCAAATGTTCGTCGTGACGATCTTCAGAATCACGCCATGGGGGGCATCCTTGCCGCCGAACGGGTCTGACTCGCTCTTTGGCATCCTTAATTTCGGGTAGTCGATGGATCTCACTTCGACGGTTCCCGGTTTGATATAAGCAACTCCACGATTCGCTGGCATGCTGTAACCCTCCGGCTCAGACGTTGAGCCTCATGTTCTATTGGATGGTACGCGGGTCGTTGAGCCGGGTCAACGTTTATGTGGGCCAAAAGACACGGGTGGCTAAAGCCGGCCCGATACCACCCGCCCGTTGACGATGGTCGCGACCGGAGCGATGCGGGCGATATCGTCTTCCGCACAATTGAGATAGTCGCGGTCGATGACCACGAGATCGGCGAACTTGCCGGGTTCGAGGGAGCCGCGAGTTTTCTCTCCGAACTGAAGATACGCCGCCCAGATAGTCCACATCTTGAGCGCTTCCTGCCGCGTGACCTTTTCCTGCGGGTAGATCACTTCGCCTTCGCGCGTGCGGCGTGTGATGCACGCCCACATGTTGAAGAACGGGTTGAAGGCGTTCACAGCCGCATTCTTATCGTGACCGATCATGTGATCGCTGCCGCCGGCAACGATGATGCCGCGATCGATATAGCTGCGCAGCGGGAAGAAGTAGCGCATGTTGTCGAGGCCGAATACGCGCTTCAGCGCCGGGACATCGAAGTACAGCCACCCGGGCTGCACGTCCACCAGGACGCCCATGCGCTGCATTCGGTTCAACGCATCCTCGCTCATGTAGCTGCCGTGCATGACGTGCGATCGCGAGGGCGCGATGGGCTTCTCGCGGTCCAGCCGCTGGAAGACATCGAGCAGCGTATCGATGGCACCTCCGCCTTGCACGTGGGCCGTGAGTTGCCAGCCTTTGTCGCGAGCCGCGCTCATAATGCGATAGAGCTTTTCGGGCTCGATAAAGAGGGTGCCGCGGGCGTCGGGGTCGGTCTGTCCGTATAGTTGTCGTCCGAACGCCCCGTAGGGCATGCGCTGGTAGGCGGTGCCGACGCTCTGCCCGCCGTCCAGTGTGACCTTGAACGTGCCGAAGCGTAGCCAGTCGTCTCCCTGGTTGGTGCTCCACGAGGAAGCCCGAATCTCGGACACGACCTGTTCGACGGGGCGAGCGGCGTTGATCCGCCACGTCAGGATGACGCGAACCGGCAAGGTTTGCTGCGACTTGAGCTTCTGATAGATGGCCACCTCCGCCGGTGTTACGGCGCGGTCTCCCACCGAAGTGAGTCCGGCGGAGGCGTAAAGTTGGAGCATCTGGCCGAGCGCGGCCACCTTGTCTTCGTCGTTGAAAGTTTCCACGCGCGCCGCGCCTTTGAGAAGTTGCGAAGCATTGCGCAGGATGCCGTTGGGTTCGCCGTCGGGACCTTTCACGATCTCGCCGCCGGGCGGGTTGGGCGTGTCACGGGTAATGCCGCTGATTTTGAGCGCCAGAGAGTTGGCGCCCCAGACGTAGCTCCCGTCGAAAGCAACCGGGTACTCGGGCGCGACGTCGAGGTCCTGTCTGGTCGGGAAGCGCATTTCCTTGAGACGCGGCGGCAGAGTGCGCGGCACGACGATCCAGGCGCCTTTAGGCCGGGAACGCGCGGCCGCGCGGATATAGTCCTGTATGGCAGCGATGGAATCGAGAGCGGGCAGGGGCGCGCGAAATTCACTCAGGCCGGCGTCAAGCGCGTGGACGTGTGCGTCGATCAGGCCAGGGAGGACACACTTGCCGCCAAGGTCGACCACCTTCGTGCGCGGAGAACGCTCTTCCTTCAGGACGGCGGCACTGGTGCCGGCCGCCGTGATGCGCCCGCCCTTTACCGCGATAGCTTCCACTACCCGGAACGCTGCGTCCACCGTGACAACTTTGCCATTGTGCAGAATCAGGTCCGCATCGGCTGCCGGGGCAGGGAAGCACAGTAGCAGAGATAAAGGGGCCAAAAGCACTCGCCGCATCATGTATTCGATTCTAGATCAGCAAGATCCTCCACGCCGAAATCTCCTGGCGAAACCGCCGCTCTCACTGGCGATAATCTATCGCGAGAGGTAGAATGCCCTGAGATCGATCTGGAGGGAAAGCATGTCGCAACACATTACCCGTAGAGAGACCGTGAGAAGAGGACTGGCGGCGGCGAGCCTGCTGGCGTTGGTACCGGATTGGGCCATCCCGGCCCTGGCGCAAAGCGAAACCATCGTACCCTTCACCGACCTACCGGCGAATTTCAATCCGACACCGAGCCCGGAACGGCGAACTCTCGATATACGAAAGATCGATGGCCCGCTCACTTCGAAGGATCAGTTCTTCACCACGCAACACCTCGGTCATCCGGTGATAGACCCTGCGACGTTTACCTTGCAGGTCTCCGGGCTGGTGGAACGACCGAAATCGTTCTCGCTCGATGACCTGCGCAGAATGCGCCGGACGGAACTCGTGTTCGGGTTCGAGTGCTCAGGCAATCGTCGTCCGCTGCAGGGTCTCGTGAGCAACGGCCGCTGGACGGGTGTCCCGCTGAGGGCAGTGCTCGATCAGGCCGGCGTGAAGCCCCGGGCGCGCGAGTTCGTCTTCTTTGGCGCCGACCATGGTGAAGAAGAGGTGGATTTCCGCGGGGTTATCAACAAGGTGGACCAGCAGTTCGGCCGGAGCCTGACGCGCGAGATGGCGCTGTCCCCCGAGCCGCTCCTGGCTTATGCCCTGAATGGCGAACCACTCACTCGTGCCCAGGGCTTCCCGCTTCGATTGCTCGTCCCCGGGTGGTACGGAGTGGCCCACGTCAAGTGGCTCTCTAACATCCACGTTCAGGAAGATCCTTATCTTGGTAAGTTCCAAGCCCGCTGGTACCGCACACTGAAAGGTGAAATGATCGGCGGAGAGATGAAGTGGAAGGAGACTGCGATCACCCGCATGCAGTTGAAGTCTTTCATCGCACGCGTCACCCGCGACGGCAGCCGTCACAAGGTACTTGGTGTCGTGTTGAACGACGGGACCCCACTGAAATCGGTTGAGGTTCGCGTGGACGACGGCCCGTGGCAGCCGGCGGTAATCGATCCGGCCACAAGCGGCAAATATTCATGGAAGCTGTTCACATATGCTTGGAGTGGCGCTGCTACAGGTGAGCATACACTTGTGTCGCGCGTAACCGATATCACCGGAAAGGTCCAGCCGACGGCGGAGGAACTGGCAACCAAGAAGACCTTCCTGGAGGATAACTCACAGCACCCGCGGAAAGTAATGATCTCCTAAGGGAGAATCGTACTTGGATCTTACTGCTGAACAAAGAGCGGCACGTGATTGGCCAGGCGTCGTTCCGGCGGATAGGGAACGACATAGTGGAGCTCACCGGCCGTAACACGACGCTGCACGCCGGTCCAGTAACCGGTCGTGAAAAGCTCCCCGTGCTTCCGACGGAAATAGTCGCGCAGATCCTGCGGGACACCCAGGTACCGCTCCCATTCGTCCACGAGGACATCGAACTCGTCCACTGCGAACCAGGCGCCGTCTAACTCGGTGTTCCAGAGAAGTTCATCCCGCTCGTTGGGCATTTGCGGTGTTTCTCGAAAGCGGTAGCGCAACAGAGGGCCGAGATCATCGAAATCAAACAGCGTCACATTAGATCCGTGAGTCAGTCCGGTATTGGAGGTCAACCCATAGCAATCCCCAGTGAACAACCCCATCCCCGCCAGGCCTTTAATAAAAGTACCCAACGCATCGATTACGCCCTCGCGTACCGCCCGGTCCCGGCTCTCTTCAAAGAACTCATTCAGGGGCTTAACCCTTCTCTGGGCGTATACATGTTTCAGGATGATTCGATCGTTTTCGATGCGAACCGAATTGGGCGCGCTCGTCAGCAGTTCGTGCAGCACACCGTCGTCGAAGCGGTTGCGCGGGAAAGCCAGATTTCGATAGAGCCACGCATCCAACATCAGGCGGCCTCGGTTGATCTCATGCACCCAGCGGTACAGGTCCATGATCCGCGCTCTCCCGCTCCAACCCGCTTTCGATGAAAAATCGCGAATTACCTTGAACACATAGGAAAACGTGGGCGGAGCGAAAACCACCATTGCCGTGCCCTCGCGCCCCGGCGTGCGGCTGAATCGTTCGCCGGTCACCCTCAGGTGCTGTTGCAACCGCTGGTTGAGGGCCACTCGCGCCGGGTGCGTGAATCCCAGGACTGCGCACATGGCGGGATGGCCGCGGTCAGGCGCCAGCGTGTCGAGGAAGCTTAATACCTCGCGGTAATCGTCGGTGTGCACGTGGAATGTGGAACGGGTCGAGACAAACAGGATATTGCGCATGTCCTCTTTCCCCGTCAGTACTGCGTCCACTCTGATGCCGGTCTCCTCGTTTCTAAGCGCGAGCACCACCGGCAGCTTCTGGCCGCGCGACATGAGTTCCCCAACCAGGTACGCCTCCCGGTCGCGATAGAATACTGGCCGCAGTATCCGGAGCCGTCTCGGGGCACTGCCCGAAATCTGCCTCCTCCAATCGTCCAGTAGCCGCGCCGACACAAGCCCGGCATCCCGCTCCGCATCCTCGAAAGGCGCGCGAAATCCGCAATTCCGCAAGATGCGGAGTATCGCGAGGCTCACCTGTTTCGGACTGACGTCATAGGTTTCCCAGATGCGGTGAGGGTTCCATATTTGCGAATGCTCAGCCAAGCCGTCGTCGGCATACTCCACGGGCGTGTCCTTGTGGTCGAAGGCGAGCCGCAAGATGGAGTAGAAGAAGGTCAGCGCAAGGTCGGCCTCGTAATCATTGAAGATCCGTTCCAGAAAGGCCCGTCGCGCCGCCATCCAAAACTGCCGGTCCAATAGCCGTTCGGGAAACAGTCCCTGCATCTTTTGCCAGGTATCGTCCACGGCCGTCCGGTAGAGTCGGACCCGGCGCTCGGCGTTTAACGTCGCTTGAATCCAGGCACGCTTTTCAAAAGTCTCCTGGGCCTCCGCCGTCAGGGAATTGAAGGCCGAAAAATACATACGATGGCTGTCGGCGATCAGATCGGCCGCACGGCGAGCATCCGCCCGCTCTTCGATCGAAAGCCTCTCGAGTTGAAGCTCCTGCCCGGGAGGAAACAGTCCCCGCCACGCACGTCGTCGCGCGCGGCCCCCCATGACCCGCCCCAGCGCCAGGCGGGGCCACAGCAAAGCGTCTGCAAGAGACGGTGATGAGTTCGCGTGTAGCGTCAGCATCGCAGCGCGCATTCCGCTCGCGCTCCCTGTCCACAACTCCATCGTGCCGGATGCCCCCGTCAAAGAGAAGTAGACCAGACCGCCGTCCGTCCGAACTGTCCCACCCGTCCGATTCGACCTGGCCCCTGCGAACCCGTCATTTTGGGACTCCCGATCAGGCGAGGGTGGACCTTGAAATGGTATTTTTCTCTTGTGGATGAAGCGCAGCGCCTACGCGGAGTGGTTCTGGAATCGCTCGACCGGGAGCAGAATGCCAGGGGCCTCGCCCGCCACGCTTATCGAAGCCGTAGCCAGTTTTATCGCTTGTTCCGGGCGATGATCGAGGAAACGCCGGTTGCCATGCGGCGACGGCTGTTGTTGGAAAGAGCGGCGTGGCAGTTGTCTCGTACTCAACTCTCGGTGACCGAGATCAGTCTAAATGCCAATTACGGATCGCTCGAAGCCTTCACCAGGGCGTTCCGCAAGGCGTTCCGCGTTTCACCCAGTCTGTATCGTCGTATGGGGGCGACCTATACTCACCTGCACGCGGCGAACGGAATCCACCACCATTCTGGTAACGACCGGAAAGGAGCCGGTCAATCGATGGACCTCTTCGACATTTTCTCCGGCCAGGAGTCCTGGCACACCCGGCGTCTTCTTGAGCTAGCGAAGACACTGAACGATGAACAGCTTGACTGCCCGCTGAAAAACCAGGTGAAAGTCTTCCCGTGGGATGACCCGGATCAGAGTCTCCGCCAGATTCTGGAGCGGATCGTGCAAACCAAGGAAGTCTGGGCTGCGGCGCTTACAGGTGGCAGCATGCCCCCACTCGACAACACTCCTCCGGCGGACCGAACTCCTTCCGCCATGCTGGCGCGTCTCGACCGCGCGGACGCCGGATTCCATGGCGTCCTGACCGAAGTGCGCAATCGAAGTGCATGGGACGACACCTTTGTCGATGCGCTGTGCGAGCCGCCGGAGACCTTCACGTTTGGCGGCATGTTCGCTCACGTGATTACGTTCAATGCCCACAGGCGAATGCTCGCAATCGACGCCCTGCGAGGCCTGGGAGTGAAGGTCGAGGGTTTTGGTTGCCCCAGCGAGTATGTCGCAAGCTTGGCGTAGGCCAAGCTTCCCTGCCTGTCCATCCGGCACCAGCAGCGACCCAGTACCTTTTTCCTTGCGTTTGAAACACAATTGAAAAGACACTCATGTAGACTGATGGTCTTGATTCTTCCCAAGCATCGGAGCCATAAGATCCCTATGCGTGTATCATCCCGCACCTTTTTAGCCATCTGGCTCGCCGCCACTTGCCTTCCGGTCGCCTCGGCAGCCTCAGCCACCCTTGTGATCAGTCAAGTCTACGGTGGCGGCGGCAACTCTGGCGCCACCCTAAAGAACGATTTCATCGAGATCTTCAACCTCAGCAGCTCACCCGTCAGCCTGAATGGCTACAGTGTCCAATACGCTTCGTCCACCGGAAGCTTTTCGAGCTCACTGCTCACGGCGCTGCCGAACACGAGCCTTCAGCCGGGCCATTATTTTCTGATCCAGGAAGCCGCCGGCACCGGTGGCACGGCGGATCTTCCGACGCCCGACGCCACGGGCACGATCAATATGAGTGCCACCACGGGAAAAGTCGCCCTCGTGAACGGCACCTCCGCCATCGCAAGCTGCACCGCCGCGAATGTCGTCGACCTCATCGGTTACGGCTCCGGCGTGAGTTGCTCGGAGACGTCGTCCGCCCCCGTCCTTACGAATACCACGGCCAACCTACGCCTCTCTGCGGGTTGCACGGACACGGACAACAACTCCACTGACTTCGCCGCCGGTTCCCCGAACCCGCGTAACTCGTCGACCGCGGCGAATCTCTGCAGCGGGGCGCCCGCAACTCTCACGATTACCACTACAACCCTTCCGGCGGGGACCCTCAACAACGTCTACTCGACCACTCTCACCGCCAGCGGCGGAAGCGGTGCCAAATCCTGGACCTCAACCACGCTGCCGCGCAGCCTCCTGCTGGATTCCTCGAGCGGGATTCTTAGCGGCATTCCCTCGTCGACAGGCACCACCACGGTTACCTTTATGGTTTCCGATTCCACCGGTCAGGCCAGCACGACCCTCCCGCTGACGATCAACCCGGTTCCCACGTGTACCCCGGTTACCATCGGCTCGGTTCAGGGAACGGGAGATGTTTCTCCCCTCGTCGGGCAAACGGTCACCGTTCAGGGCATCGTGACCGGGCTGGCCACGAACGGATTCTACATGCAGGATACGGGCGACGGGAATTCCGCCACCTCCGATGGCATTTTCGTGTTTACAAGCAGCGCGCCCTCCGGAAATGCCATTGTGGGCAACTCCGTTTGTACCACCGGAAAGGTGGCCGAATTCAACGGCCAGACCGAACTCGATTCGCCGGCGTTTTTTGCGACGTCGAGCGGCAACGCTTTGCCGGCTCCTCATGTCTTGACCACGACAGATTTGAACCCCAACGGCCCCATCGATCAGCTCGAAAAATATTCCTGCATGCGGGTCACTATCCCGAGCCTGACCGTCAGTGGACCCACCGGCGGCACGGTGAATGAAGTCCAGGCAAACTCGACAAGCAACGGAGTTTTCTACGGGGTGATTACGGGAGTTGCACGGCCATTCCGTGGACCCGGCATCGCCCTGACCGATACGCTGCCCCCGGGGACGCCGGCGAATGTTCCCCGCTGGAACACGAATCCGCAAGTTATCGAGATTTATGGACCGGGCCAGATTGGTGCGACGCCAATCGAGGTAACCACCGGCGCCACTGTCACCAACCTGACCGGGATCATGAGTCACTTCCCCAGCCTGTATGAGATCCTGCCCGATCCTGGCTCGGGAAGCGCGTCCGGCAACATAACCTTCACCGCCGTCCCCCAAAAGACGGCGACCGAGTTTACGATCGCCTCGACAAATCTCGAGCATTTTTACAATACGACGCAGGACCCGAACCGCCCTTCGGGAGCGTCGTCCACGAACGTCGATCCCGTGGCCTTCGCGAATCGGCTTCGCAAGTTGTCGCTCGGCTACCGCAATGTTCTGAACCTCCCCGACGTCATCGGCGTCGAGGAGATGCTGAATCTCCAGACGCTGCAACAGGTCGCTGCCCAGATTAACTCCGACGCAATGGCGCAAACCGGAGTGAACCCCGGCTACACGGCCTACCTGGTGGAAGGGAACGACATTAGCAATATCAATGTCGGGTTTCTGGTCAAATCGATCATCACCGTAGTCGACGTCACGCAATACGGAAAAGGCGACACCATCACGAACCCTACGAGCGGAAGCGTTTCACCGCTGAACGACCGGCCGCCGCTGGTGCTTCGCGCGCAAGCCGCCCAGCCGGGGAGCAACAATTCGGTAGCGTTTACCATAATTGTGAATCATCTGCGTTCGCTCGACAGTATCGACGACCCCACGGACGGCCCTTTCGTTCGCCTGAAGAGACAGAAGCAGGCGGAGTATCTCGCCAATCTGATTCAATCGCGCCAGGCGGCCGATCCGAATGAAAAAATTATCGCGATTGGCGACTTCAATGCCTATCAGTTCAACGATGGATATGTCGATGTCGTGGGAACGGTGCAGGGCAGCCCCGCGCCGCTTGACCAGGTCGTGCTCGCCAGCAATCCTCTGGTGAATCCCAGGTTGACTGCGCTTGTCAATCTCGAAGACCCTTCGCAGCAATACTCTTACGATTTCTCGGGTAACGCGCAGGAGCTCGATCAAGTTCTTCTCAACCCCGCCGCGATGTCGATCTACAGCCGCTCCGCCACCGCGCGCGTCAATGCCGATTTTCCGGAGTCCTATCGCGGAATGTTCACGCGTCCGGAGCGAATTTCGGATCACGATTGGATTGTTGGATATTTCAGTCTGCCGCCCGCAACCACGCCCTCCAGTACGAATGTCACTTCGAGCGTGAGTATCGCTTCGACTGGTCTCTCCTACAGCCGGTCGAGCAAGCAATACTCCGGCACCTTGACCATCACGAACACCAGCAATGCGCCCCTTGCCGCCCCGCTCCAACTCGTGCTGAGCAACCTGCCTCCCGGCGATACGCTCGCCAATGCGACAGGCACAGGCGCCGCCGGGCCTTACATCACTGCTCTCGGCAGCGGGTCACTGGCGCCAGGGGGCTCGGTGCAAGTCACCCTCCGGATTGATGCTCCGCTAACCACCGCCCCCACGTTCACGACACTCGTATACACGGGAACATTCTAATTTTGGATATTTATGAGACTCGCAAAAGTTTCCATCTTCCTGCTTTTTTCCGCCTCGGGCTTTGCCGCGGCCTTCCAGATTACAGTCGACGCAAGCTCGCTCCCGCACGCCACAAGCGGCTTCATCGATTTCACACTGAACGGCGGCTTCTCCGCCACCGCCGCGATCTCTAACTTCTCCAACACCGGGGGCTCGCTCAATGCCTCTACCATCTTTCTGCAGGACGCTTCCGGCGCGCTTCCCGGTATCGTAACTCTGGGTAGCAATAACAGCGATTACGATGAGGGCATCACCTATGGCACGCCCATAAGCTTTCTTTTAACGTTCACAGGAACGCCAGGCGGAAACACGGGCGATGTCTTCAATTTGTCGCTTTTCAACTCTACCTTCGACGGCCTGCTCACTCAGGACGTCACCGATGGCGAGATTGTGCGGTTCCAGCTTGATACTCAGGGCAACATAACGCCCCAAGCGCTCCCCAACCCCGCCGGAGGTCCGAGCTTCGCGACGATTGACGCGATACCTGAGCCCGCGACCTGGTTCCTCATCCCCACGAGCCTCGTGGGACTCTTTTCCCTCCGCCGCAGGATCCGGTGAAGCTCCGCGTCACCACCCATCCGGGGTGGGACAGGACTTCAGCCTGTCAATCCGAGCGCAGCTCGGACATGTCTCCGTCCGCCCGGCTGGGCAGGGCGATGATAGCGTTGCGCGATGTAGCCGGCCTCGATCACGCCGACCAACAGCCACGTCCCGGCGGTCATCGCATATCCGTGAACTTCGGATCGATCGCCTTTTGCATCGCCGCGCGGAAAGCCGGCCACGGGCAGCCGTCGACCGCGTGCGGGGAGCTGCAAGCCGGAATCGCCACCGGCACGCGGGCGGGCGGCGAGTCCAGCGTCAGCGGTTCCAGGGTTCGCATCTGGTCCAGCGACGGGGTCACAAACTCCAACTTTACAAACCACCCGCCGCCGGCGCTCTCGCGCCACAGCGAAAAGATCAGCGCCGATTCCGGCGGTGTATCGTCGGGGACCTGTCCCGGTACCCGCCAGGAGAGGTCCAACATGCCCGAAAGGTTGGAGAGGTTGGTGTCGTGCCCGGCCAGGATCGCCAGCGCGCCGCCCGGTTGCCCCAACGCTCCTGCGACGGGCCTGCCCGACGTGGCCTGCTCCAGGGAGGCGAGTATGTGTGCCAACAGGTTCGACCCCCGCGCACGCGCCAGATAGGGCGTGCGCCGCGCCACGTCTGCGTAAGCCGCGTGTAACTCGAGTATCTGGAGAAGTTTCTCTTTGGTCAGCCGGCCCCAGCCTGGAGCGGACTGCGGCATGCCCTCGGCATATTCGAGCAGAAACACCTCGCTTAACGTCGACGCGGTGGCCAGCGGACGCGGAACGTCCGCTCCACCGCCGTCCCCGCCTTCGTCCGGCGCGGCGCCCATCACAGTTCGGTGAGCGGTCCCTCCGCCGCTCAGGATCTGTGTCAGCGTGTCGAAAGCCGGCGCGTACTTCGTCAGCACTGCTGCTGCTGGACCGAGGCGTTCACGCACCGCCTTTCCCGCCAGTTCCGGGTCCGCTTTGCCCACTCCACTGAAGAGCGGGTCCTTCCCGGCCGCCTCTATCGCGACCGGAATCTCACAGCCCGGCAGTAGAGATTCGGCGAACGCGCGTCCGGTCTCGCGCGTGCGCTGGCCGGCGTCGGCACGAATGTAGATGCGCGCGGCGTCGCGGCAGCCGCCGGAGTCGAAGAGTCCCGCTTTCGACAGCCAGGCGCGATAGTAAGCGCCCATGAGCTTCGACGCCCGCGCGGCCGTGCGGCGTGAGTTCCCCAGGCGCCACGCCCCAATCGGGCCACGCCTGGGTCGAGTATTCGTTGAGACGCACGGCGTCCCAGGTGGGCGAGCGTACGCCGTGCCGGCTTACGATGACCGCGTACTTGAGTTCCGCCTTCGGACCGTCGGCCGCGCCCGCACGCCCGGCGCCAAGCAGCACAGCCCATGCCAGCATCGCGCAAGCCTTCGCGGTTATAGGCATGGCGCTGACCTGCCGGATAAGTCGTCTTTTCGTATTAGCGGTCATGGACGAAATCGTACTTGAATCCGATCGCGATGGTCGGCCTGAAAAAACTCATCTGCTTCACATAAATCGGCTGACCCGTATAGTACCAATCCACGGCGTTGTTGAGGTTGAGACCGTAAGCCACCGCAGTCAGGCCCCGGTACACACGTACACTACCTTGAGCATCGACCTGGAAATGGGAATGGAGGTATACGTCGCCGGCGGGTCCCGTCGGTCCGGCGCCGGTCGGATCCGATCCGAACTTATACGCGTAAGAGAATATGCTGGCGCCGTTGTAATTCATGCCAACCCGGATCGAAACCCGCTTATGATCGTATGTCGGACTGATGTTCCACGTGTGCGGCACCTGCCATTGCAAGGCCGGGCTGTCCGGCCTGCCCGGCAGACTCTTTACGCGGGAGGCGGTGTAGCTGTAATTGCTCATTGCTCCGAGCGCCTTCAGAGGGCCGGGAAGGAACGTGAAATGCTGCTGGTAAGAAACTTCGAATCCTGCGATGTGCGAGTTGGTTCCATTAATCTCCTGAGTGACCGGCGTGCCGGCCCATTCACCGGTGGTCGGCGTGTAGAGCGTCGAAACCAGGGGCGAGCTCAGTTGCTTATAGAAGACACCGGCCTGGATCATCCCAATCGGGCGAAGGAAGCGTTCGTAAAGCAGGTCGTAGTTGTTGGCGTGGGTCGGCCGCAGGTCCGGATTTCCGATTGAATGTTGGGCAGGGTTTGTGGAATCGTCTTCCGTCACATAGGGGATCAATTGATAAGGATCCGGCCGCGAGATGCCCCGGCCGTATACTGCGCGGATATCGGAATCGGGCGTCAGCGCGTAACGCAAAGTGGCACTCGGCAGAGGATCGATGTACGAGCGGTTGGTCGTCGCCGGCACGGGCGTACCGCAGCCGGTGCTCGTCGGACAGTTCTTGCTTCCCGCCGGATACAAAGTCACGTCGTATCCGAAAGTATTCATCAGAGTATGTTCCAAACGCAGGCCCGCCATAATTCTCAACTTACCGAAATCGATCGTGTTCATGATATAGCCCGCGGAGATCCGCTCGATCAGGTTGAACCTGTTGGGGTAATCGTTCTGGGCCGTCTTGTAGCCGTCCAGATAGTTCGACAGGTTGCTCAGAGTGTAGATCTTGAGTAGATTGAAATCGGAGACCGGGCCGTAATGGCCGCCGAAATAGGCGCCCTCGTAATAATTGTTATTGGTGAATGTGCTCTCGAATTTAGTCAATGGATAGTTGGAAGGCGTCCACCCGTCGTATACGGCTTCCGTGCCCTCCGAGAACTTATGCCCGTTGCGGACTTTCCCTCCGGCTTCGAACGTCGCGCGGTGGCCGCCAAGTGAATATTCCTTGGTGTACGAAGCGGAAGCGGTGAGATTGAGATGCGCCGTGATTCCGGTTGAGGTTGTGATGTCCTGGAAACCCCAGTTGCTCCCGTTCAGGAGCGGGGAGTTGGGGCCTTCACAGTTGCTGCCGAATGTGGGAATGCTCGGATTGGTTTGCGCGGCCGGATCGTAGCCACATGTCAGCTTCGAGCCAATCCAGGCGAAGTCGGCTTTGGGGTTCCCCGCGGAGGCCGTCTCAAAAGCCCTCCCTGCGGCCACTTCCCACGTGAGCCAGGAAGAGTTCATATAGTGATGGCCGCCCATGTTGATGCTGCCGATCGAATATTCCGGGCTCTTCTGGGAAGTATAGAATTTTGCAGCGGCGGTTGCGGCCGGCGAGTAGTACCACTTCTCGCCATAGTCTTTGATCTCGGAGTAAATGCCTCGGATGTAAACATCCGTGTGGTCATTAAATTTATAGTCGATCGCGCCGGAGATGCCGTATCGGGTTCGATAGTATTTGTATTCGCGGTCCGTATCGCTCTTGTAAAGGACGTTCGAGCGTGTGGACGTCGGGTCGATGGAAGGGTCTATCTCGTCGATTCCCCGTCCGTTCCAGTCATACGATACACCGATCAGAGTACCGAGCCGGCGGGCCTTCCCGAACCGCTTGCCGAGAGTGGCATCGAACTGATCGTTATATCTTCCCCCCAGGATAGTGTTACGGCCCCCCAGGCCGCTAAGTGTGGCGATGGGCGAGTCGCCCGCCGTCTTCATCTTCAGATTGACCGAACCGCCGATCCCGTCCGCATCCATGTTCGGCGCCAGAGTCTTGTTGATTTCCACCGACTCCACCAGACCCGCAGGCAGGGCATCCAAACGAACCTGCCGGGCGGTCGCCTCCGGCGAGGGGATCGTAACGCCATTGATCATCATGTTAGTCAAGCGCGGTTCCGTGCCGCGTATCAGCACGTAAGCACCCTCGCCCTCGTCGCGGAACAGCGTGACGGAGGGCAGCCGGCCAAGCGCATCGGCCACGTTGGCGTTCGGCAGCGACCGGATTACCTCGCCCGATAGTACCTGCACCACGTTGTCGGTGTTCCGGGTCCGCTCGATGCCTGCGGCTTCACCATGCGGCCGGTCGGCCGTGACCAAAATCGACTCGGCCTGGCTGGCCACCTCCATGTGTAGATCGACCCTCTTCACATCGGCGGCTTCAACGTGGACTTCCGTCCCGGAGGACTTGAAGCCCACGTAGTTCACGACGAGTTTGTAGTCGCCAGGAGCGAGATCCGCGACGCGGAATTCGCCCTGCGCGTCCGAGACTACGGTCACGCCTTTCGGCAGAACCTGCACCTGGGCTCCCTGTAAGGAAGCACTGGTCGCGTCGATTACGCGTCCTGTGATGGTCGCCCTGTTGCCTTGAGCACAGAGGGCGCCCGCCAGCATGAAAGCAATCGCCGGCGCCAGAATGAATCCGATCGTCGTGTTTCGTCTTGCAGTGGTCATAACAGTCCTCTCTTGGAGTGCCTTCCGAAGGACGGGGTGAAGGCGTTACTACCGCATTGGAACAGGCCATTCTGAGCACAATCTGAGGAATTGCGCATAAAGAGCAAAATTCACCGTTTCGTCATCAGAAATTGACGGGACCGCCGCATAATCAGGACATTCGTATCCTTGTTACAGAAGACAGACCGAACACGGCCGACCTCCTGCGTCGCGCCCTTGAGTCCGAAGGACACTCGGTTCTACTGGCCTACGACGGAGAACGGGCGCTCCAGCTCGCCCTGACGGCGGAATTCGACGTCATCCTGCTGGATGTCATGCTGCCCCGCATGGATGGACTCACGGTGCTAAAGAGGCTGCGCGATACCAGGCTGAACACGCCGGTGATTATCGTGTCCGCCAGGGACGCCGGGCCGGATATCGTGCAGGGCCTGGACACCGGCGCGGACGATTATCTCACTAAGCCTTTCGAATTGGACATCCTTCTGGCCAGGGTGCGCGCGGTTTCGCGCCGCGGGACGGCGTCGCAGGCGGCCGACCTTGTGTTCCGCGATCTGAAGCTCAAGCCTGCCACATACCAGATGCAGCGGGGCGGCCGGACAATGGCGCTGACGCGCACCGAGTACGTCCTGCTGGAGACGTTGATCCGGCGCGCCGGTACGGTCGTCCCCAGAGAGGTATTGATCGAGGAAGGTTGGGGTCTCGGCTCCGACGTCAGCGACGCGAACCTGTACTTCTTCGTGCGTGCGCTGCGCTCGAAGATCACGGGGCCCGGTGAAGAGGAACTGCTGCACACGGTTCGCGGCGTGGGCTATTCCATTCGGAGCCAGGACTGTTGCTAGCCCAACGTTCCATCTCGCTGCGGCTCACCATCTGGTACTCCGGCGTCTCCTTCGCGGTGCTGGTCCTCTTTGGCTGCGGGATGTGGTTCGTCCTCAAAAGCACGCTAACCAGCGGCCGGTCGCATACCCTGGAGCGGCGCGCCGACCGCCTCGGCGATTTGTTGAGTAACCCGCACGGACTGTTCGCGGAACAGCGCGCGCGCAAGTTCCAGGCATTTGCCAAGGCCACCGGAGGAGGGCTGATCGAGGTCTTCCGCGCGAACGGGGATCGCGCGCTGCCTTCGCCGTCGGCGGACTCGCAAGTCTTCCCCTGGCCGCGCGCGGCATCCGTCGCCCACGACCGGTTCACAGAGGTCGCCTTTGAGGGCCAGCCCTATCGCGTGCTGGTGCGTCCCTTCTCCTGCGATCTGGGTGCGGTGGTCCTGTACATGGCCGCGCCGCTCGAAAATAACCTCCAGGTGCTCCGCGCGTTCACCGCGGGCTTGCTGTGGACCGTTCCCGCACTATTGGCGATTTCCGCGCTGGGCGGCTATTCGCTCAGCCGGCGGGCGCTGCGCCCGGTGGACCAGATTACCGCGGCCACGCGCTCTATCAGCGTGTCGAACCTTTCCGCGAGGCTGCCCGTGCCGCGCTCGCCCGACGAACTGCAGCGGCTCTCGGAGACCTGTAATGAGATGCTGGCGCGGCTGGAATCGGCCGTCAGCGAAATCAACCGGTTCACCGCCGATGCATCTCACGAACTGCGCAATCCCGTCTCCTTCGTGCGCACGACGGCGGAACTGGCGCTGCGCAACCGGGAGGCCGATCCGGCCAGCCGGCGCGCTTTCGAGGATATCGTCGCCGAATACGGCAAAGCCAACCGTCTGCTGAAAGACATGCTGACGCTGGCACGTGCCGATACCGGCCATTCGCGGCTCGCATTCGAACCGGTCGACCTGGTGGAGGTGCTCCGCGCCTTCAGCCAGAAGGGAACGCTCCTGGCCGGGGAACGCGGTCACACGTTGACGATCGATTTCGACGCCGGCAGCCATGCCACGGTGCTCGGCGATTACGCGAGCCTGCACCGCCTGCTGTGGATACTGCTCGACAACGCCGCCAAGTATACGCCGCCGCCGGGCTCGATCCGGCTGAAGACTGGCGGTGGGCGTCAATCAGGCCGCCGTGACCGTCGAGGACAATGGCATCGGCATCTCGGGCGCCGACCTGCCCAACATCTTCGGCCGCTTCTACCGCGCCGATAAGTCGCGGAGCCAGGTGGAAGGCGCCGGGCTCGGACTCTCCATTGCGATGTGGATCGCCAATGTGCATGGGGCGTCCCTTTCCGTGGAAAGCAGGGAGGAGCAGGGATCGGTTTTCCGGGCCACCTTTGCCTTACTCGCCGGAGAGACGGGGCGGACGGAAGTTCCCGGAGGGAATGGACAGCTTACCAGCATCGGCTAATCGTCTGCGCGAAGCGCGCCGTTGTTGGCATTTGTTTCAGGGTCCTTACGCCCGCCCCTCCACGGCCTTTACAAACTCCGCCGCCGTCGTCACCTCTCCTCGAAGTGGAAATAGCCGCTCTATCAGGACCCGGTGAAGTTCCGCGTCGGTATCCGAGCAGCAGTCCGCAATCACCACCGTCCGGTAATCGGCATCGCACGCCTCCAGCAACGTGGACAGCACTACTCCGCTGGTCGCAATCCCGAATAGCACGAGCGTGTCCACCTCCTTCGCGCGCAGGATCATCTGAAGATCGCTTCCCGGGAATGCACTGATGCGATGTTTAGCCACCACGATGTCGTCCGGCTCGGGTCCGAGCCCGCTATGAATGGCGCCTGTCGTCCCCTCGAACAAGCTTTGGCGCTGCGGTGACGATTTGATCGACGCAAAGAGCTTGTTCCGCATGGTCACTTCCGGCAACCCTGGCCGGAATCCTACCTTCACGTGGATCACCGTCATTCCGGCCTTTCGTGCCCCCCGCAGTACGCTCGAGCATCGCCCGATGAATGCTTCCTGCGGTTTCGCATAGATGGAAACTACGCCGGTCTGGCAGTCCATTCCGAGCACAGCCGTGTGAGCCGGATAGAACGAGAGCGCATTTGCCATGGCGCTAGTTTATCGCGAACCGGCCCAAAAACCGATCAGGCCGGTCGGCGGAGCGGCGGAGTAATGGTGTACTCGACGGACATTGGATTTGCCATACGCTTCGAAGCATCGAGAATCTCGAAACTAACCATATTGCCCCGGCGTCGTAGTCCAGGATGACGCCGGGCTTATCCTGATCGCTTTCCGCAATCGCCTCGTCGCTCAATAGGACGCTGAGGACGTCCACTTCCGGGTCGTAGACTACTTTCATTCGGCGCTCCACTCGCAACAGATTTATTTTCCCATCTTCGAACCGCGACCGCGATCGGTAGATCTATTGGCCCGCTCCGCCTCAACAGCGATTCGCCACCGGCGACGGCGGCGCCATTGACGGCCACCATCAGAGCTTTGACTATCTATACGGTCCGCAAAGTATCAACAGCCTCACGCAACAATTCGGCTGGAAAAATATCAAGGACTGGCGCGCCGGTGTCGATTTCAGGCCGTTCAAGAAGCTCACCGCCAGGGTCTCCCTCCGTGATTACTGGCTCGCGAACATCAAGGACTCGCTCTACAACTGCAGCGGCGTCAAGACCGTCACCAACGCCAGGGCCACTAGCGCTCACGTAGGCGAGGGGTTGGACACCCAGCTCGTTTACAGTTTCGATGGCAGGACCAGCCTGGGGATGGGAGTCGGCAACCTGGCGCCCGGATCTTACCTCGCGCAGTCGAAGAAAACCACCGGGTTTATTTTTCCTTATCTGTATTTGCTGCGGCACCTGCAGTGACCTACCGCGCCTCGTCGGTTTGCGTGTCGTCCACGAACCACTTCTTATATTGGTCTCGCGGGTAGTGAACGTCTCCCGCCCGGCCGTGTAACGTAATGCTGCCATCCGCGTGCTCTTCTACCAGGCACCCGGCATGATAGACGATTGTCCCGTTAGGCAGACCCACACCGATGTCCTTTCGGTCGGTCAGCCGCATGATCGATCCCTCGTGCATTGGGTCCAAGCATATCATGCTGCGCTGTCGAGAACCGCGTCCGGAATGCTATCATAGACAAAATCCCCCCCAAGAGGTTCGTTACCATCATGTCAAGTACTGCGTCTATTCTTGGCTTCCGCGACGTCCTCAAGAATCCGTCCGTCAAACGTCTGTGGATTGCCCAGATCGTCAGCATCTTCGGAGATTTCCTGGCGATCTTCGCCGTCTTCAGCGTCGTCACCTTTCAACTCCACGGCACGCCCACCCAGGTCAGTATGATTCTGGCGGCGTACCTTGCCCCCTTGGCCGTAATCAGCCCGCTCGCCGGCGTCTTCGTTGACAAATGGAACGTCAAGTGGACCATGATCGCGAGCGATCTGATTCGCGGCGTCCTGGTCATCGCCCTCATCTTCGTGCGCGATCTCAACGCCATCTACGCCATCTTCTTCTTGCTCAGCACGGTATCGAGTTTCTACATCCCGGCCCAATCCGTGGCCATCCGCACGCTGGCCCCGCCGGGTGGATTGCTCACCGTCAACGCGCTCATGAGTCAGGCCATGCAGGCCTCGCAAATCATCAGCCCGGCCATCTCCGGCCTGATGGTGCAAGCCCTCGGCGCCAATTCGTGCTTCATTTACGATGTGCTGAGCTTCTTCTTTTCCGCGGCCATGGTGGCGTCCCTGCCCATCCGCCGGGAATCGGCGCCAAGCCCCCACGCTTCCCTGATCCGTTCCATGGGAGATGGTTTCCGCTTCATCTTCACTCACTCGGTGATTTCCTTCGTGATGATCGCCATGTCGTCGGGAATGTTTGCCGTTCGCTGCTTCGGCGCCCTGCTTTCGGTCTACGTGCGCGACGTGCTGCAATCCAACGCCGCGCTCTTCGGCACGCTGAATTCACTGATCGGTTTCGGCATGATCGCCGGAACCCAGTCGATACGCCGTTTTGCAACGCGCATTTCGCCCCAGCACATGGTGATCTATGGGCTGGCCGGCATGGGCGCCGCCGTTTTTGTCACGGCCCTGTTCGGCATGCTCTGGAGCACTGTAATCGGCATGCTCGGGCTGGGATTTTTCGCGGCCTTCATCATCGTCACGTCGCAGACTCTGCTGCAACAGGAGACGCCGCAGGATATGCTGGGGCGCGTGAGCAGCAGCCTGATGTCGCTGATGGCCGTCTCCCAGGTGTTGGCCATGTTTGTCGCCGGGCCCGTAGCGCAGAATGTAGGCCTCCGCAATTTGTATTTCGGCAGTGCCGTGATGCTGCTTGTCATCTGCGTCGCCGGTGTTCTATGGCTGCGCAAACCAAACGCCCGAGCCGCCGCCGCCTGATTGGTAGGGCGGACCCCCTGGTCCGCGCGGGTCCCCCTGGACCCGCTTCTCGCTGACTCTTAAATTGGGAATTCCATCCCGCCGCCATCTGCGCCCCGTACGATTGCCAATTGCAGGGTCGCCCGGTCGTACACCAGAATATTGGAATTGCGCATCGCTGCCGCCGCATCGCCCTCCCACGCCGGCGCCAGGCACGCGCGCATCGCCGAATCCACGATCAGCACATCGGCATCGCGGCATCCCGCCGCCAGCGCTGAGGCGTGCCCTTCAAACACCCACACCGCGTGCCCGATGTAACTCAGGCCCACTAGAATGCCGAGAAATGGGATCGCTTTGTTGACGTCCGCCAGGCCGGGCGATGCCCCGGTCTGGGTCTCGAACAGCGTGTACGCGATCACCGCGATGTTGCGCGGCACCTCAGCCGGAATCATGTGGTTCAGGTTCTTCGCCATGCTTTCCAGCGAGGGCGCCGTCGCCAGCCGCGGCATCACCAGGTGCGTGCGGTCCGGCTTCAGAATCGCGATCCCGCCTTCCGTGCCCGGCGCCGCGGCGGTGTGGCGCAGGCGCGCGAAAACTTCCTGGATGTCTGATCGCATGCTGATCTCGGGCATGCGCGGCGCGCCGCCCGGAGCGCCGGCGGCAGGGCCCTCCGCCGCGCGTGGGTGCGACACGCCCTGTCCATCCACCCAGTCCGAAAAATCCGGCTTACTGGACAGGCTGATCGGCAGTTTGCGCTGCACCACGCGTTGGATCACCGCCAATCCGGCAGCCGGCGGTGGGGCGCCCGCCAACTCGCGGTAATACCAGATCTGCCCATGGCTTTGTTTCGCCCGCTCCAGCGCGGCATCGAGTTGCTCCAGGTCGCCCGGTTGGCCGTCCAACAGAATGGCGCCCGATGCCAGCACACTAATTTTAAGTCGCATAGCGACGGAACCGCCCCATTGTAACGCGCCCCTGCCAAACTTTCGTGGACAATAGGGAGATGCCGATTACGCTGGACCAGGTTTCGGAAGCGCGCACCAACATCGCTGGCGTGGCCCTGCGCACTCCGCTGGTACGCTGTTTTGCCGATTCACCCGCCGAGGTCTGGCTCAAGTTGGAGAACCTTCAACCCATCGGTTCGTTCAAAATCCGCGGCGCCGCCAACGTCATGGCCCGGACCCCTCCCGAACTCCTGGCGCGCGGCGTGCTCACCGCCTCGGCCGGCAACATGGCGCAGGGCGTCGCGTTCTGCGCGCGGAGCATCGGCGTGCCCGCCACCATCGTCGCTCCCGATACCGCGCCCGCCACCAAAATCCGCGCCGTCGAGCGCCTGGGCGGACGCGTCATCCTCGCGCCCTTCGCCGACTGGTGGCGCACCTTCGAAACCCGCACTTACCCTGGCGTCGAAGCCACCTTCATTCACGCCTTCGACGATCTCGACGTGATGGCGGGCAATGGAACCATCTCCCTCGAACTCCTCGAAGACCTGCCGTCGCTGGATGCCGTGGTGATTCCCTGGGGTGGCGGTGGCCTTTCCTGCGGGATCGCGGCCGTGCTGCGCCAACTCGCGCCGCGCGTGAAAATCTACGCCGCTGAGGTGGAGACCGCCGCGCCGCTCGCCGCCTCGCTCGCCGCCGGCGAACCGCGCACCGTGGAATACACGCCCTCATTTGTGGACGGAATCGGCAGTAAGATGGTGTTTCGCAATATGTTCGAACACGCGCAGCGCTTGCTGGATGCCTCCCTCGTGGTCACGCTCGAGGAAGCCGCACAAGCCATGAAGCTGGTCGCGGAACGCAACCGCGTCATCGTGGAAGGCGCGTCGGCCTGCGCGATCGCCGCCGCCCTGTCGGGCCGCCCCGGTTCGGGCAAAGTCGCGGCCATCGTCTCCGGAGGCAACATCGACCTGGAGAAATTTGCGCAGCTTACCGGGTCGTCCGCGGTTCTGAGATCCTTATGAAACTGACTCTCGTGGTGTGCCTGGCTGCGCTCGCTGCTTCGCTCCTTTGTCGCGCCCAGGCACCCGCACAGATCCGAGTTGATGTCAGCCTGGTCAACGTCGGGTTCTCCGTGCGCGACGAAAAAGGAAATCTGGTCACCAACCTGACGCAGAACGATTTCGAAATTACCGAAGACGGCGTGCCGCAGAAAATCTCCTTCTTTGCCCACAGCACCGATGTCCCATTGACCCTCGGTCTGATTATGGATGTGAGCGGCAGCCAACAGAGTTTCGTCAAACCTCACCACAACGATCTGCAAGCGTTTCTCAAGACCGTGCTGCAGCCGCAGGACCGCGCCTTCCTGGTCTGCTTCGGCAATAACCTGCGCCTCATGAGCGATCTCTCCAATTCCGCCAGGGATCTCGTGGATGCCCTCAAGGAGTTCGAACGCGGCAAGAATATCGAAGAATTTCCCACCATCGGGCCGCGTGAGCACCGTGTCCTCGGCACCGCCTTCTACGACGCCATTTACCACTCGTCCACACAGATGATGCAGAACGTCGAGCACGGACGGCGGGCCCTGATTATCTTCAGCGACGGCGAGGATAATTCGAGCGCGCACCACATGCTGGATGCCATCGAGGCGGCGCAGGCCAACGACGTTCTGCTCTTCACCATACGCTACACCGAGGTGCGGGACGGACGCCTCAATGCGCGCAATAAATACGGCACCAGCGTGATGGAGCGCATCGCGCGCGAGACCGGCGGCGCCAATTTCGACGGACAGGGCAAGGGTCTGCTCGAAGGCTTCCGCCAGATCGGCGAGCAGTTGCGCTCTTCGTTCGAGCTGGCGTATCACACCTCCAATCCCGCGGGCGACAAGACGTTTCACAAGATCGTGATCAAGTCCCGGCAGCCCGGGCTGACCGTGCGCGCGAAGACCGGCTACTACGCCCGCTAGCCGTATAATCAAGAGCTATGGATGGCAAGGTGAACCCTTCCGTCGCGGAGACCGTGGCATCGGACAGCCTCATGGGAAGCCCGGCGCCGGGCCGCGATCCCGAGATCTCCCGCGTAACCTCGGCGGCGGAAGAGGATGAAGGACGCTTTGTCTCGGGAACCCTGCTCGGCGGACGCTACCGCATCATCGGACTCCTCGGCCGCGGCGGAATGGGCGAGGTCTATCGCGCCACCGACCTGACGCTCGGACAGTCCGTAGCCTTGAAGTTCCTGCCCGAAGAGGCGTCGCGTAACCAGCGGCTGCTCGAACGATTCCACGGCGAAGTGCGCGTGGCGCGCCTTGTGTCGCACCCCAACGTCTGCCGCGTTTACGACATCGGCGAAATCGAAGGCATGCCGTTCATCTCCATGGAGTATGTGGACGGCGAAGACCTCGCGTCGCTGCTGTTGCGCATCGGGCGACTGCCCGCGGACAAAGCCGTCGAGGCCGCCCGCAAGCTCTGCGCAGGACTCACGGCGGCGCACGACCGCGGCGTGATTCATCGCGACCTCAAGCCGCAGAACATCATGATCAACAAGCGCGGCGAAATCGTCATCATGGATTTCGGACTGGCCGCGATCTCCGATCAGCTCTCCGGCGCCGAGGTGCGCAACGGCACGCCCGCCTACATGGCGCCCGAGCAATTGAAAGGCACCGGCGTCACCGCCAAGAGCGATATCTATTCGCTCGGCCTGGTGCTCTACGAGCTTTTCACCGGCAAACGCCCATACGATGCCAGGAACGTTCAGCAACTGATCGACCTGCAGGACTCGGTCAACCTCACCAGCATGACCAGCGTGGCCGCCGACATCGATCCCGCCGTGGAAAAGGTGATCCGGCGCTGCCTCGAACCCGACCCGGGGAAGCGGCCCGCGAGCGCCCTGGCCGTGGCCGCGGCGCTGCCCGGCGGCGACCCGCTGGCCGCCGCGCTCGCCGCCGGAGAGACGCCATCGCCCGAAATGGTGGCGGCCGCCGGTGCCGTCGAAGGCATGCCGCGCAAGTGGGCGCTGGCCTGCCTGACGCTCGTCGTCTGCTTCCTGCTCGCACAGCTTCCCATTCGCCAGCAGCGCACCGCTCTCTTCCGCGCCGCGCTGGATCGCCCGCCGGACGTGCTGGCGCACCTCTCGCGCACAGCCGCCGAGAGCTTCGGTTACACCCGAAAGCCCGCCGACAGAGTCATCTGGCTGGAGCACCGCCAGGACCTGATCCGCCATCTGCAAACTCTGCCGGAACCCCGGCATTGGGACGAATGGTACGCCGCCGAGGCGCCCATCGCTTCCATTTACCGCGAGAGTCCGCAGCCCTTGGATTCCCGGCCGTTCGGCATCGTCACAGCTTTGAATCCGCCGCCGCTCACCACTGGAATGGCCAGCGTCGTTCTCGACGGGAATGGCAGGCTGCGCGATTTCGCGGCCGTGCCGTACGCCGAGGGCTCGGCGCCCGTGCCACCGGAAACCGTATTCCGCGCCGCCGGATTGGACATGACGGCGTTCACCGAAACCGCTCCGCAGAAGCTGCCGGGGCATCCCTTCGACCAGTGGCGCGCGTGGAAAGGGCCGCACCCGAAGATCCCCAATACTGAGGTGCTGATCGAGATCGCATCATGGAAGGGACAGATCACCAAGGCGACCGTCAGCCTTCGTCGTCCGTCGGGCACGGCCACCGCAGCGCACTGGCGACCTGGGCCACTTGCAGAGCATCGTCATGTGGACCCTGGAAGGACTGGGCGGATTTTTCGTGCTGCTGCTTGCGCACCGGAACTGGAAGCTGCAGCGCACCGACATTCAAGGCGCCTGGCGTGTGGCGGGCGCGTGTTTCCTGCTGGCGGGAGTCGCCTGGGCCGGAATGGTTCATCCAGTGCCGAGCCAGGCGTTCCTCGAAGATGCCGTCGCCGGCGCCGGCGACTGGCTGCTTACGGCGGCCATCCTGTTCCTGGTATATCTCGCGCTGGAACCGGCCGTGCGCGCGCGCTGGCCGCATTCCATCGTCACCTGGAATCGCGTGCTGGCAGGACGCTGGCGGGACGCCCAGGTGGCGTCCGATATCCTGATCGGCGCGGCTGTCGGTACCGGGATTTTCACGTTGTTCAAACTGTTGTCCATTTTGCTGCCGCGCCAGGTCAATCCCTTGAATACCGATGTGTCCCTGCACTTCGCCCTGGGGGTTCGCCAGTGGGTGGGCGGCCATGCGCACAATCTGGTCGGCGGCTTGCGATTCGGATTGCTGATATTTTTGACCATCTTCGGATTACGCCGGATGCTGCGCAGCGACCTTTTGGCCGCGCTGGCAGCCGCCCTGCTCTTTACGTTGATGCAGGGCGAAGTGTCGTATTCGCAGGAACGGCTCGTCATTATGGGTTTATACATCGTGGTATATGGCGCGCTGACCTTCGTCCTGTTGCGCAGCGGGCTGGTGGCGACCATCAGTACGCTGTTCTTCGCTGATAGCGGAAATACGGTGATACTGGGTACGGACTGGAATACCTGGTATCGCGCCGTATGGCATCGCGAGCCTCTCGCTGTTGATCGGCATCGCGGTGTGGGCGTTCTGGCGATCGCTCGGCGGAAGGGACCTGCTGCAAGGGGAAGAGGGGGTGGGTTAGACCACCTCCAATATCAGGCACTTCAAGTAGAGCGTCTCCGGCACGGTCAGCAGGATGGGGTGATCCTGGCTCTGCGTGCGACGCTCCAGCACGCGCAGCGTGCGGTTGGCGTCCAGGCTGGCCTGCGCGACGAGTTCCAGCAGCGCGGCTTCACCCAGGTGGTGGGAACAGGAACAGGTAACCAGTATGCCGCCCGGCTGCAGCAGGCGCAGCGCACGCAGGTTGATCTCTTTGTATCCCGTGGTGGCCGATTCCAGATTGCGACGGCTCTTGGCAAAGGCCGGCGGGTCCAGAACCACCATCGAAAAATGGCGGCGCGCGCTGGCATAGTTGGTCAGCAACTGGAAGATGTCGGCTTCCTTGAAATCGATGTTGGCGATGCCGTTGGCTGCCGCGTTGGCGCGCGCCGTGACCAGCGCGGGACCCGAACTATCGGCGGCCTCCACGCTCTCGCACTTGCCCGCGACGTGCAGGGCGAAGCCGCCGGTGGAGGTGAAGCAATCGAGCGCCTTCCCGCCGTGCGCGTACCGGGCGGCGGCGCGATAGTTGTCGCGCTGATCCAGAAAGATGCCCGTCTTCTGTCCCTTGAGGAGATCGGCCCGCAGCGTGAGCGCGTTCATCTGCACGGTCACCGACTCGGGAACTTCGCCCGCGAGCGTGCCCGTCTCGAGGGGCAATTCCTCTTTCGCTCGGACCGCAACATCGTTGCGCGCCACGATGCCTTTGGGATGAAAGATTTCTTCCAGGCACGACGCGATCACGCCCTTGGCGGCGTCCATGCCCTGGTCCAAGCGTCTGCACTACCAGGTAATCGCCGTAGCGATCCACCACGAGCGCGGGCAACTGGTCGGCCTCGCCGTGCACCACGCGGTAGGAATCGGTATTGCGTACAACGGTGCGGCGGTGAGCCTCGGCGGCGCGCAGGCGGCCCAAAAAGAAATCGCGGCCGATGTCTTCCACCTGCCGCGACAACATACGCAAACTGATCTGCGAACTGGAACTATAGTGGGCCGTACCCAGCGGGCGACCCTGCGGATCTGCCACCTTCACTGCCTGGCCCGGTTGGGCGCCATCGCGATCGGCGATATCGCTGCTGAAAATCCACGGGTGCCCGTTGGCCACCCTCTCGGCGCCCTTGCGGGACACCCGGACTTCATTCATCGATTTTCCTGCAAGCGGGCGATGCGGTCCTCAGTGGACGGGTGGGTGGAGAACAGACGCATGAAGCTCTGTCCGGTGAAAGGCTTGATGATGAACATGTGTGCGGTAGCGGGCGAAGCATCCATGGGAATGCGCTTCGACCAGGTCTCGAGTTTCTGCAGGCCGCCGATCAGCGGGTACGGCGAGCCGATATACTTCGCGCTGGCGGCATCGGCATCGTACTCTCGCGAACGGGAGATGGCCATCTGTATGAGCATAGCCGCGATAGGCGCGAGAATCATCATGGCGATGGCCGCGATAGGGCCGCCGCTGCGATTGTCGTCATCCCGGCTGCCGCCAAACCAGAAGGCCATACGGGCCAGGAACGTGATGGTACCGGCGATCATCGCGGCCACCGAACTGATCAGGATATCGCGATGCAGCACGTGGCCCAGTTCATGCGCGATGACACCCTCCAGTTCGGTGTCCGACATGAGGCGCAGGATGCCGGCGGTGAAAGCGACCGACGCGTGCGCCGGGTTGCGGCCAGTGGCGAACGCGTTGGGCGAATCGTCCGGGATGATCCACAGCTTCGGCATGGGCAGCCCCATGCGTTGGGTCAGATTGCGCACGATGGGCTCCACCCGGCGATACGCGTCGGCGTTCTCGGTCTCCGATACCGGCTGCGCCGAGTAACTCATCAATGCAATTTTGTCGGAGTAAAAGTAGCTGACAAAATTCATGACTGCGGTGATCGCGAGCGCCATGTAGAGACCCTGGCGCCCGGCAATGGCCTGACCGCCGATCAGGAGGATGGCGGTCAGGAAGCCGAGCAGCGCGGCGGTTTTGAGTGCATTCTTGCTCATTTGAGTGCCTCGGCGGTGTCCGCCGCGACTGGCGCGGGCACCAGCTTGGTGAAGGTCAGTTCGCGGTCCGGCTCGGCGGCGGCGTCCACGAGAACGGTGTCGCCATCCGCAAAGTCGCCGGTGATCAGTTTCAGCGCCAGCGGATCCTGGATCAGGCGCTGTATGGCCCGCTTCATGGGACGGGCGCCGTATTGCGGGTCGTAGCCCTCCGTGATAATGCGGTCCTTGGCGGCGGTGGTGATTTCGAGTTTCAGCTTGCGATCTTTCAGCAGTTTGCCCACGTTATTGAGTTGGATATCCACAATCCGCGCCAGATGTTCGCGCGTCAGCGAGTTAAACACAATGATATCGTCAACGCGGTTTAGGAACTCGGGCCGGAACTGTTGCCGCAGCGTTTCCAGCAGGCGTTTGCGTGTATCATCGGTGCGCGTATCCTTGCCGTGGACCGAGAATCCGATGGTATTGCGCTCCACCATTCCGGTGCCCACGTTGGACGTCATCACGATCACCGTGTTCTTAAAGCTGACCGTGCGGCCCTGCCCATCGGTCAGGCGGCCGTCATCCAGTATCTGCAGCAGCATGTTGAAAACGTCGGGATGCGCCTTCTCGATTTCGTCGAAGAGCAGCACCGAGTAGGGCCGGCGGCGCACCTGCTCGGTGAGCTGGCCGCCCTCTTCGTGGCCGACGTATCCGGGAGGCGAACCCACCATACGGGCCACCGCGTGTTTCTCCATGTACTCGCTCATGTCGACGCGGACCATGGCTTTGTCGTCGTCGAAAAGGTACTCGGCAAGCGCCCGGACCAGTTCAGTTTTGCCTACGCCGGTCGGTCCCAGGAAGATAAAGCTGCCGATGGGCCGGTTGGGATCGCTCAAGCCGGCGCGGTTGCGCAGAATGGCGTTGGCCACCAATTGCACGGCCGGGTCCTGGCCGATCACGCGGTCTTTGAGGCGCTCCGGCATCTGCACCAGTTTCTGTATTTCGCCTTCCATCATGCGCGCCACCGGAATTCCGGTCCACTTGGCCACGATGCGGGCGATATCCTCTTCGTCAATTTCCTCTTTGAGCAGCGCGTGTTCCTTGACGGCCTCCATCTCCTGCTCGGCCGCCAGAATGTCCTTTTCGATTTGCGAGAGCCGGCCATAGCGCAACTGCGCGGCCTTTTCCCAATCGCCGGCGCGGCTGGCTTTCTCCTCTTCCTGGCGGAGCGTGTCCTGCTCTTCCTTTAAGGTACGCACGCGGGCGATAGCGCCCTTTTCGCGATTCCACCGTTCCTTCAGCGAAGCGGCCTGACCGCGTACCGTCTCGAGTTCGTTCTCCAGATGGCGCAGGCGTTCGCGCGAGGCGGGGTCTCTCTCTTTGCTGAGCGCCTGGCGTTCGATCTCCAGGTGCGAGGTACGGCGATCGAGGTCGTCGATTTCGATCGGCATGGAGCCGATTTGCAGACGCAGCGCTGAGCCGGCTTCGTCGATCAGGTCGATGGCCTTATCGGGCAGGAAGCGGTCAGCAATATAGCGGTGCGAAAGCACGGCTGCAGCGAGGATGGCTGAATCCTTGATGCGAACTCCGTGGTGGATTTCGAATTTCTCCTTGAGCCCGCGCAGAATCGCGATGGTGTCGTCAACGGAAGGCTCGCCGACGAATACCGAACGGAAACGCCGCGCCAGGGCGGCATCCTTTTCGATGTGCTTCTTGTATTCGTTGAGCGTGGTGGCGCCGATGCAGCGCAGTTCTCCGCGCGCCAGCGCCGGCTTGAGCAGGTTGGCGGCGTCAATCGCGCCTTCCGCAGAGCCCGCCCCGACCAGGGTGTGCAACTCATCGATGAAGCAGATGATCTCCCCGTTAGAATCGATGATCTCCTTGACCACCGCTTTGAGACGATCTTCGAATTCGCCGCGGAACTTGGTCCCGGCGACCATGCTGCCGAGATCGATCGACACGAGCTTCTTGTTCTTGAGTTGATCTGGCACGTCGCCGCGAATGATGCGCTGGGCGAGACCTTCCACAATGGCAGTCTTGCCGACGCCCGGTTCGCCGATGAGCACGGGGTTGTTCTTGGTGCGGCGGCTGAGGACCTGCATGACGCGGCGAATTTCGTCGTCACGGCCGATCACCGGATCGAGTTTGCCCTGGCGGGCGGATTCGGTGAGATCGTGCGCGTAGCGTTCGAGCGCCTGATATTTGGTCTCCGGGTTCTGATCGGTGACGCGCTGCGTGCCGCGAACGGAAACCAGGGCCTTGAGGATGGCGTCGTGTGTCGCACCGGCGCGATCCAGAAGCTGACCGGCCGGGTCACTGCGCTCTTTGGCGATGCACAGCAACAGGTGCTCGGTGGAAACAAACTCGTCTTTGAAGCGAACGGCCTCGTCGAAAGCTTGCTCCAGGATGGTATTGAGCGGCGGGGCGAGATACATGCCCGGCTGCATGTTGGCGGTTTTGGGGAGGGTAGGAAGCAGGCGCATAGCCTCGGAGATTATGGCGTCCGGATGCACGCCGCACTTCTCCAGTACCGGGCGGACGATGCCTTCTTTTTCTTCGGCGAGGGCGAGCAACAGATGCAGCGGGAACATTACCTGGCTGCCATTCTTTTCGGCCAGAATCTGGCATTGCTGCAAGGCGTCCTGCGCCTTTTGGGTCAACTTGTCGATGCGAAACATATAGATCCCCCAGAAAACACAGGGCAGGCAACCCACCGGGTTCAAGCCTGCCCCTCAAAACTCACGGCTACGGCATTCGGCTGCCGCCGCCTGTCTATATAGATGCGACGGATGAAGGTTCGATGCGTTACACAGTTGCGTCAAACATTGGCTTTGTGTCAGACATTGGCTTCGACCTTGATCTGCCGCGGTTTGGCGGTCTCCTTCTTGATCAGCGTTACGGTGAGGACGCCGTTCTTGAAGGCCGCATTGATCTTATCGGTATCGAACGTGTTGGGCACGGCGAAACTGCGCACAAAATTGCCGTAGCTGCGCTCAATCCGGTGATAACCCTTGTCGTGGCTCTCGTCCTGGAATTTGCGTTCGCCGGCGATGGTAAGGGTCTGGTTTTCGACGCGTACGTCGATGTCCTTGGGGTCTACCTCAGGCAGATCGGCCTTGACCACGAGTTCGTTCTCGGTCTCGTAGATGTCCACAGACGGCGCCCAGGGGCGGTTACTCTGCGGTTCGGTCAGGAGACGGCTGAAGGCGCTTTCGACGGCGCGGAGGCTGGCAAGCGGATCGTAATGGCTGAGAGACATGTTTTTAAGCTCCTTGATGTTTTAGATTTGGAGGCTCTTGATACCTCACTTGATTACGATAATAAAATATGCGCATTATATTGTCAAGTAAATTTAAGTGCATTTGTATACGATTGCGGATAGGTTGGGTTCCCTGGGTTCGTTGGGTCCAATCCTTGATCAAGACTTCCTTTAAAATCAACCACTTCCTGGGTTCGCAGGCTAAAACGCCGGTACACGCACAAGAGTCTATGGCAGGGCGTGGGATTCCCTCCTGCCTCGAGCTATAGCACGCAGGCGGCCTCGACTCTGAAATCGAAAAGTGACAACGCACAGCAGGGAAACGAGTTATTTTTATCGACCGGCAGTGACATTGGGCGTAGACTCTGAGGATGTCAGTGCACGGCATGATC
This sequence comes from uncultured Solibacteraceae bacterium, assembly GCA_963805775.1. GTDB lineage: Bacteria > Acidobacteriota > Terriglobia > Bryobacterales > Bryobacteraceae > Solibacter. The sequence continues at coordinate 128,941 of CAWDWK010000033.1, forward strand.
GTTCGGCCGGTAGCGTTTCTTCTGGCGCTGGGCATCCTCCTCCCGCAAACCCGCACCGCCTCGCCAACCGATGCCGTAATCCGGATCAACGTCAACCTGGTTCAGATCGATGCCGTGGTGACGGACAAGCATGGCAAACCAGTAACGGACCTGCAGGCGTCGGAATTCGAAGTTCTTCAGGACGGCCGCGCGCAAGCCATCACAAACTTCTCTTTCCTCGCGGCCCATCCCGTAGTTGGGAGCGCCCCGACTGAAGTGGCGCGACCCGGCCAAAAACGACAGGCCGCCCCGCCGCCCGCCGTCCTCAAGACTGCCCAGATTCGGCGGACGATGGCCCTGGTGGTGGACGATCTCGGCCTATCGTTCGACAGCATCTCGCGGGTTCGGCTGGCGCTCCACAAGTTTGTCGACCGGGAAATGCAGCCCGGCGACCTGATTGCGGTGATCCGCACCGGCGCGGGGATGGGGGCACTTCAGCAATTCACGTCGGATCCGCACCTGCTCCACGCAGCCATCGACCGCGTGCGATTCAACGCTTCCGGAAGAGTGGGCGTGGACAGTTTTACACCGATGGGTTCGGTGCCTCGCATGGCGAACGCCGACGCTGAAATGGCGCGGTCAAACTTCAGGGCATTCCGCCAGGATATCTCTACCAACGGCACCCTCGCGGCGATTCGATTCGTGCTGGATGGGCTGCGCGATTTGCCCAGCCGCAAATATATCGTCTTGTTCTCGGAAAATCTGCTGGTCTTCAACCGCCAGGGAGGACTTCCGGTGGATGCCCTCGTGCAGCATCTGACCGACGCCGCCAACCGCGCTTCGGTGGTGATCTACAGCATCGATCCCCGGGGCCTGCAGGTGCATTCGCCGACTGCGGCGGACAATACAAGGAACAGTTCGCCGCGGCAGGTGGCTGCGGTGCCGATGCGGCGAACAGCGGAGGAATTTTATTCGCGCGACGGAATGGTGGCGCTCGCGGCGGGCACGGGAGGCATGTTCCTGCGCGACACGAACGACCTGGACGGGGCGGTTCGGGAAGTAGTCCGCGACACCGAAGGCTACTACCTGATCGGCTACCATCCGGACAGCAGCACCTTCGAGCGCAAAGGCGGGCAGGCGCTGTTTCACAGAGTGACTGTGCGCGTGAGGCGGGCAGGCTTGCAGGTGCGTTCGCGCAGCGGCTTCTTTGGCGCACCGGACCGCGAATCGCAGGGGCCGCCAACGGGGCGCGAGGGCGAGATCCTGCACGCTCTTCGCTCGCCATTTTCGGCCAGCGGGATTCACGTGCGGCTCACGCCGCTGTTCTCTAACACCGCGGAGACCGGTTCGTACCTGAGGACGCTGCTCTATATCGATGCCAAAGATCTACAGTTCACCGAGCAGCCCGACGGAATTCATCAGGCCGTGGTGGACGTGGTGGCGATGACCTTCGGCGACAGCGATCAGGCGGTGGATACGACCACTCGTAGCTATACGGTTCGCGCCTCCAGCCGAGTTTACGAGGAGGCGCTCAAACAGGGCCTGCTCTATTCGGTCGCCTTTCAGGTGAAGAATGCCGGAGCCTATCAGATGCGGGCGGTGGTGCGCGATGCGAACTCGGCGAAGCTTGGCTCGGCCAGCCAGTTCATCGAAGTGCCGGATATCGAATTGGGCCGGCTGACGCTCTCTTCGATCACCGTCCGGGAGCAGCCGCGGCAGGCGCGTCAGACGGCCGGGGAGGGGGCAGAGGGCCAGGTGGCGGATGCAAACCCAGAAGGGAGCGAGGCGGTTCGAGTGTTCAGACCCGGGTCATCGATCCAGTACAGCTATCATATTTTCAATGCGCAGGCGGAATCCGGCAAGCCGCCGGCGCTGGAGTCGCAGACGCGCATATTCCACGATGGCAAGCCGCTTTACGCGGGTGGTTTCTCCGCGCTCGAATTGTTGGGCCAACTGGGCGACCCTAAGCGGCTGGACTCGGGTGGAAGTATGAAGCTCAGCGAGAAGTTTCCCCCCGGCGATTACGTGCTGCAGATCGTGGTGACCGACAAGCTGGCCAAAGAGAAATACCGGACGGCCTCACAGTGGATGGATTTTGAGGTGCGGTGATCGGGCCAAATTGGTGATTGGGTTGACCAGAGCGTTGGCCTGCTGGACGATGACTCCGGGCGGGATAGACGGAGTCACATCGCCGAATCATAGGATAAAATAGGCCGATTTCCGGAAACGCCCGCCACGCTTTTTGTTGCGAACAGCTTATGTCGATGGTCTTGACCCCGCGCGTCTCCACCATCCCGAGACGATGCGAGACGTAGTGGACTTCTAGAGCAAGAGGAAATCGGACGCTGCCCCGGCGCTCCGGTCCAGAGAAGTTCGGCAGTCGCGCCGGTCGTTCCATGACACCAATTGTTGAGGGCGCGGGGCCTTCGGGACAGTACTGAGGGTTGTGCTTAGGTACGGTAGACTGGCTGGAACCAACAATGTCGCTGCCGAAACTCCAGGCCAAATTCATCGACCCGATGTTGCTCTTGCGGATCGCGGAAGGGTGTCCGGGAAACGGCTTAAAAGCTGGGCCGGCTTGAGGGTTGGCACCTTCCAAGATAGAGATGGTACAACCAGTTGCTCGGTACGTGCTAGCACAATTCGAGGCGATGAAAGGTGAACAAATCAGGCCAAATCGGAGGAGTTCTGGTATAAAATTCTGTTAGTCGAACGAGTGGGGAGCCCAAGATGGAAATTCCGGTTGGCACCACGCCGTTCAATGGTCCGAAGAGGAGGACTAATGAAACGTTTGCTTTTTGCATCCGCGGTTCTTGGTCTGGTCGGGACGATATTCACGGCGAAGGCTGAGGTGATAACCTCTGCCACCGTAACGATCTGGAATGCCGCGACGCCCGGGGCGACTTCCTCTTCGATCAGCCAGCAGGGGTTGCCAACGGCAGTAGGATTATTCGGAGGCCCGCTTCCACTGGTTGCGGCGAGCACCCCGTTCGCGTTTCCGATCAACTACGATGACACGGGCCTCAATACGATCCCAGGCTTCTTTGCCTCTGATTCACCCCCCGCGCCAACTCCGGCGACTTGTACTTCGGCTGCGTGCCTGACTAATCCCCTGAGCTTGGGAGGTTTCGCGCAGGCGACAGTTTTTCGGTTCACTTTTACAGAAACTACAGCAGAAACCTTTTCGGCCATCCACGATGATGGCATCAGCCTGTTCGTCGCAGGAACCGAAACGACCACCTGCACCATCGCCAGCTGTCCCGGCAATCTGTTGCCGACGTCGGCGGCGCAGCCCACCGCCGCCCGGACCGATTCAGTCAGCATTGCGCCGGGCACCTATGATCTATGGTATGCAGACGTCAACGACCTCCCCGCCGTCTTGCAGGCTACTTCAACCCCAACCGCGGTGCCGGAACCTGCTTCGCTGACGCTGCTCGGCCTCGGCGCTGGTCTTGGCTGTTTCGTCCGGCGTCGCCGCAAGGCTGTGTAAAAAGAACCGACACAGCTGAAACTCCGCCGGCTTTCAGGGGCCACCCGGCCTCCGTCTCCACAGCGAGGTTTGCGAACAATAAGCTTGTTCATTAACGCTTAAACACGGCGCTGTGGACTCGTTCAACGAGGGAGGGTATACGTGCGAGTTCGTCGATGCACATCGGCGTGAGCCGATTCGAAGAGTGAATCACGATTCGCGGGACGCTCCCTGTTTTTTCTTTTCGTTCGAATCTGACTTACCTGAGACGGGCCCCGAGACACTTGTCTGGCCGCAGAAGTGGGCCTACTCTTCCATCGTCGCCCTCCCCCCGATTGCCGAATCGGACACAAACATCTGTTATCATTCGTCTGTTGCCTCGCTTGTTCCCGCGGGGCCAGGCAGACATTCAGGAGACGGCAGTGTTGCAACCTTGGCGTTTCCAATGCTGGTAGGGTGGTGAGGTGACCGAACCATGGCCGGTGGAGTTCAAATGGCGGCAGTTTGAGCCTCAGTCGATTGTAATGGCCGTGGGTTGGTACCTGCGCTTTTCCCTTTCGTATCGCTGTCGAAGAGCTCTTGCAAGAACGGGGCATGTCGGCGGACCACGTCACCGTTTGGCGATGGGTTCAGCGTTACGCGCCCGAACTGGACCGGCGGCTCCGGTCATACCTGAAGCCCACTAACAGGAGCTGGCGTGTCGATGAAAATTACATCCGCGTAAAAGGCAAGTGGACCTACTTGTATCGCGCGGTGGACTCTGGCGGTGCCAGCATCGATTTTCTGCTCTCCGCCCGGCGCGATGCCGCAGCAGCCGAGCGGTTCTTTCAAAAGGCATTGTGTTCACCGACCCACCCAACGCCGCGGGTCATCAATGTGGACAAGAATCCCTCCTACCCTGCGGTCGTTGAGGTGCAGAAGTCAGAAGGCACGTTGCGGCGTCGCTGTCGACTAAGGCCGGTGCAATACCTTAATAACGTTTTGGAGCAAGATCATCGGGCCATCAAGCGGAGGGTGCGAGCGAGCCAAGGCTTCCGCTCGTTCTGGGGAGCCTACCGTACGATCCAAGGTTACGAAGCCGTGCATGCGATTCGGAAGGGGCAAGCCAGGTGGGTAGGCGTCGGTCAGATTGTCCGCCAACTCCATTTCATCGCTGGGCTGTTCCAGATTGCAATCTGACGCGCCGACGCCATCGTGCCTCTCATGCGCTGCCGCCTCAAAGTTGCAATACTGCCGCCCGGACGATTCACTGTGGAGTGGGTTCCACATATGGAAACGATTCAGGTCGTCCTCGATTCCAAACTACTGCGCGCCACTGAATCTGCGGCGCGGCGAACCAAGTTGAATCGCTCGGCGCTGATTCGGGAGGCGCTGCGAGCTCACCTGAAGAACCTCGCCATCAAGGAACGGGAATTACGCGACCGCAAAGGCTACGAAGCCAGCCCGGGAAACCTTGGAGACTTGTCCGGCTGGGAAGCGGAGGCGATTTGGCCGGAGGAATAGTCAGGGGCGACATTCGGCTTTACCGTTTTGTTCCTCCGGGCAAAGCCAGGCCAGTCGTCGTTCTGACCCGGGACAGTGCGCTGGGGTACTTGTCCACGGTGACGGTCGCGCCGATCACGTCCACCATCCGAGGAGTTCCGTCCGAGGTGAGGTTGGACGAGCAAGATGGTATGAAGAGCCCTTGTGCGGTGAATCTTCACAACACGGTGACCGTGTCGCAACAACGCTTGGGTAAGCGTGTGGCTCACCTCGCTCCACTGCGAATGAGGGAGGTATGCGCGGCCCTGCGTTTTTCCCTGGGCTGCGACGCGGACTAACCGCGCGCCGGAAATGCGATCAGCCGATCAGCGCTGAGGGGATGGGTTGAGTTCTTGAGTTGGGTTCACGTGGTAAACTCGCGCACATGCGGAAATGGTTGGTGATGTGCCCGGCGGTGCTGGGCGTTGTTGTGCTGCTTCAGGCGGTGGAACCGGAGAGGGTAGATCTGGGTGTCTTGCACCGGATCAAGAGCGAGGCCTTCGCGCGGAATTCCAAAGTGATGGACACGCTGTTCTACCTGACGGACGTGTACGGTCCGCGGCTGACCGGGTCTCCCAATATCAACGATGCGGGAAACTGGGCGGTCAAGAAGATGCAGGATTGGGGCCTGGTGAACGTGAAGATGGAGAAGTGGGGACCGTTCGGCCGGGGATGGGCGCCGACGCGCTTCTCCGCCATGATGAAAGAGCCCGAGTTCCAACCGATCATCGGGTTTGCGCAACCATGGTCGCCGGGTACGGATGGTCCGGTGACGGGGCAGGCGATGATGGCGGTGATCAGTGGGCCGGAGGACCTGGAAAAGTTCAAGGGCAGTTTGAAGGGCAAGATCGTGCTGACCGCGGCGATGCACGCTTCGGCGCTGAACGAAGAGCCTCTATCGCACCGCTTGACCGACGCGGAGCTGGATGCGGCGGCGACTGCGCCGGATCCGGCGGGCGGCAATCCGGCGGCGCTTCCGTTGGGCTTCCGGCGTCCGGCGGCGGCGGGCGCGGCGGCAGCGGCGGGTGGTCGCGGGGCGGCGGGAGGTGGGCGCGGCGGGGCCGGCGCCAATCCACGGGCGTTTCGGAATCAGTTGAACCAGTTCTTAAAGGATGAGGGCGTGCTGGTGGTGCTGACACCGGGGAATGGTCCGGACGGCGGGACGATCATGGGGCAGGCGGCCGGATCGCAGAACGCGAGCGACCCGCTTCCGCCGCCTTCGGTGGTGCTGACGAACGAGCATTACAACCGCATCGCGCGGCTGCTGGAGAAGAACCTGCCGGTGACGCTGGAATTCGATATCGGCGCGAAGTTCACCGAGCCGGCCGACTCGTTCAACCTGGTGGCGGAGATTCCGGGCAGCAATCCGAATGCGGGCTTCGTGATGCTGGGCGGACACTTCGATTCGTGGACGGGCGGCACGGGCGCGACGGACAATGCAGCGGGCGCGGCGGTGGCCATGGAAGCGATGCGCATTTTGAAGACGCTGGATTTGAAGATGGCGCGCACGGTGCGGTTGGGTCTGTGGACGGCCGAAGAGCAGGGACTGCTGGGGTCGCGCGCTTATGTGAAAGAGCATTTCGCCGACCCGGCCGATATGAAGCCGAAGCCCGAGCATGGCAAGCTTTCGGCGTACTTCAACCTGGACAACGGGAGCGGCAAAGTCCGCGGCGTTTACGTGCAGGACAACGACCAGGCGCGACCGATCTTCGAGGAATGGATCGCGCCGCTGAAGGACTTGGGTGTGACGACGCTCACGCTGCGCAATACGGGCAGCACGGACCACATTTCGTTCGACGCGGTGGGGCTGCCGGCCTTCCAGTTTATTCAGGACCCATTGGAATACGGCACGCGCACACATCATTCGAATATGGACGTGTACGACCATTTGCAGAGCGGCGACCTGGAGCAGGCGTCGGCGGTGATGGCGTGGTTCGTCTACAATACGGCGACGCGGACGGACATGATCCCGCGGAATCCGATGCCGAAGCCGGGCGCGGGCCGGGGCGGGCGCGGGCAGTAGAGAGACCTTACAAAACTTAACTTACGGAATGGTTGACCAAACGCGAGGAGCATGGAGTATCCTAGAACATGCGTTTTTTAGCCACAGTATTGTTTCTGACGGCAATGACCGTTGGCGCCCAGGATGCTCCGAAGAAGGGTGGGGGAGGCGGACAAGCTCCGCACAAGAATCTGAAGGTGTTGAAGGACGACGAAGTGCGTCCGGTGATGGGGGCGATGACCGGCGCTCTCGGCCAGCGGTGCAACTTCTGCCACGCGCAGGGCGACTTTGCCAGCGACGATATTCCGAAGAAGCTGGTGGCGCGACAGATGATGGTGATGGTCAACGACATCAATGCGAAGTTCCCGGATGGTAAGGCACACGTGAGCTGCTACACTTGCCACCGCGGGAAGACGACTCCGGATATGGCGCCTCCTCCGGCAGCGGCTGCGGGGCAGTAAGCAGGGGACTTAGTGAAGCATGACAGACCACGCAAAGCGATGGTCTGTCCCACCTCTGGCTTCACATCAGGAACGCAGGACTTCCTGGGGGGAGGCAGTGCCGGTGCCTTTTTTCATGATGGTGATGCCGGCGACGAGGTTGCCGAAACGGGTGGCTTGCAGCGCGTCGCCGGTCACGACGAGGGCCATGGCGGCGCCGGCCGTGAAGCTGTCGCCGGCACCGCAGATGTCGACAGGGTTGGCGACGGTTTTCGCCGGTACCCACTGCTCGCCGCCTTCGTCTACCACCAGGGCGCCTTTTCCGCCGTGGGTGACGATCAGGCAGGGCGCTTGCATGCGGCGGCGCAGCTCGGGATAGTCCACGCGCCCGAGGACACGCTTGGAGGCGGCTTCGGCCTCCTGCTGATTGGGCTTCACGACGGTGTGATGAAAGTGCTCGGGGCGTAAGCGGGAATCTACCCAGATCAATTTGTCCGGGCGTGCGAGGGCGAGGCGTGTGAGCGCATCGCGCACGGCGGGCGTGACGACGCCGCCCTGGCTGGTTTCGGCCTGATCGGAGACCAGGATCAAATCGTACTCGGACGCAGCGCTTTGGAGGTGTGCGAGCAAGTGGCGCTCCACCGATTCCGGCAGCGGATTGGTATACACGAAATCGACGCGCGGCAGATCTTCTTCTTCGGTGCGGGTGTTGATCAGCTTGGTGTAGGTGAACGTGGGCACGCCGGGGGCATCCACCAGGAGTTCGTGCGAAACGCCGCGCGCGGCGAGGGCCGAACGGAGTTCGTAGCCGAACCCATCGTCGCCGACCATGCCGAGCACGGCGACCTCGCCAGCGCCGAGAGCGGCGAGATTGTTGGCGATGGTGCCGGCGGCCCCGGGAGTGACTTCGGTGGCGACGACGCCGATGCGCGGAATGCCGGTCTCGCGCGAGGGGTCGGCCAGCGCTGGGTCGTAGCGGCACCAACGGTCGAGGCAGACATCACCGGCCACAAGCACGCGGAGCTTGCGGAATTCCGCCAGGATCTCGGAAGTTGTCATAGCAACCTCCAGAGGGCGGGCAGGGTAGCGCGATGCTCGCCGCGGAAATAGAAGCTCTCGCCGCCATCGGCGACGGTGCGGACCAGCATGGTCTTGTGGGGGCGGAAGTAGTAGCCGGGATCGGTTTTGGGCAGCTCCTTGCGATGGTCGCCCAGGATGGGGACGAGGTCGAAGACAGCGGTGGTGAAGTGGCGGATGGCGCGGCCTTCCTGGTGGGCGACATTGCGCGCCATGGCGAGAGCTTTCAGGTAGACTTCCGGGCCCATGATGGCGGAGCCGAAGTTGAGGAGCACACCGCCTTCGAGGCGCTCGACGGTGCGCGCGAAGATCAGGAAATCGCGATAGCTGGCCGCGCCGAGCGCCGCGCCGTCGCAGTTGGGGTGCTCGTGGATGATGTCGTAGCCGATGCCGGCGTGGACGGTGACGGGGACGCGGGCGCGCCACGCGGCGGCGAAGACCGAGAGGTCGCGGTGGGGGTAGCCGCTCGCGTCGATGCGGCGGCCGACGTTCTCGCCGAGGCCGAGGCAATCGGCGGCGGCTTCACGGATCCAATCGTTGAGTTCGCCGGTCTCCCGCCACAGGCCGAATTCGCCGGTGCGTATGTAGCGATCGACGCTTTCGGTGGTAGCGCCGAAGCGGGCCACTTCGTAATCGTGAATGGCGCCGGCGCCATTCATGGCGATGTGATCCACGAAGCCGCGCTCCACCAGATCGATGATGTGGCGGTTGACTCCGCCTCGCAGCACATGCGCGCCCATCATTAAGATGCGCGCCGCGCCGGTGGATTTGGCGGCGGTGAGGCGCGCGGCAAGGGCGCCCAGGTCGGGATGGTCGAAGGGCGGCGTGGGGTCGTTGAGAGACAGCCAGCGGTCCAGGTGCAAATCGTGTTGGCGCTCGGCGAAGGGCTTTACCAGCAGGCGCGAGCGGTCGAATTGTTCATATCGGGTCATGTTCGGCAAATAGCATCGGCAGGAGGACCTGCCGGCAGAGGTAGTTGGGAATGATGTAATCGGCGCCGGCGTCGATCAGGTTGCGGCGTTTCCAGGGGCTGGTGTTGCGGCATACGGGTTCGTCGGTGGCCAGGCCCACGGCGACGCCGCCGGCGCGCTTCAATTCTTCGATCTCGACGGGGCCATCGCCGAAACCGATCAGGTAGTGGGGGCGCATGCCCGGAAGGCGAAGGATGTGCTCCATGAGGATGCGTTTGGAGAAGGCGTCGGGGTCGGGGAGCGCGCCGTAGACGCCGCCGTCGAAGTAGCGAAAGACATCGAGGAGGGCGGCTTCCTCTTTGAGATGGAGGTCGTCTGTGCCGCTGGCGAGGTAGAGGCGAAGGCCGCGGGCGCGCAGGTCTTCGAGCAGGGCGCGTGTGCCGGGAACGAGGTAGTGGTCGGGCGGGCAGGTGTGGTCGCGGAGTTGCTGAATGCGCAGGCCGGAAACGGCGAAGAGGCGATTGAGGAACTGCTGCTTGTACTCGCGCGCATCGAGGGGTGTGCCGCCGCGGAGGGTTACCTGCTCGGCGAGGGCGATCATCTGATAGAGGGTGTCCTTGCCGGTGAGGCGCCAGATGAAGGGCTCGACGGCGCGGCGGAGGTCGTCTTCGCTTTCACCGGTGTGCAGGGCGGTGAGGATGTCGAGCATCATGGGCAGCATGATGTCGATCCATCCGGCACGGATGAGGGAGATAGTGCCGTCGAAATCGAAGACGGCTATACGGGCGCCGGGCGCAGAGGCGCCGGGATGGATGGCTTCGACCATGGATCTTTGATTGTAGCGGGGTGGGGTGGGTGGGGAGATGTCTATTCACCGCAGAGACGCTGAGACACGGAGATAAGCGCAGAGAAGAGAATACGGAGGAATGCTCTATGGGAACAGTATCGGGAGGGCGGGTTCGGCGGTGAACATGCAGCGCGCGTTGTGGCCGCAGAGGGGGACTATGGTGAGGGCGTGCTTTGCGCCGAACCTTTGATTTACGTATTTGAAAAACGACTGGCCGCGCGCGAGGCGGGTGGGGCCCTGGGCCATAGCGGGGCAGGAGGCATCGAAGCCGCCGAGCGGGAGGATGTCGATTTCGCCGAGCAGGTAGGTGACGGGCCGCGCCGCCAACTGCTTCTTTAGCTGATCGTCGGTTTGTTTGGCGGTGTATCCGCCGTTGCGACGCTCCAGTCCGTAGGGCCACTGGTCGAATGTGGTGCAGTTGCGTCCTTCGGTGAAGTTACGGAAATCCGAACCATCGGCGGTGGGACGCGCGGTGTCGAGGTAGGCGTAGCTGGAGGGGTTGGAGACGACGTAGGTCACGGGTACGCCGAGGGTATCGTGTACGGTGTTGGCCATGGCGTAGCGGTCCACGTACTGGCCGCCGGCGGAGTGTCCGGAGACCACGATGGATTTGAGGTTGGGGAAGGTATCTTTGTTGGCGAGCTTGCGCAGGATCTCGTCGGTGAAATCGAACGAAGTCAATTTGCTGTTGTTGGTGGCCGTGCCTCCGGAACGCCAACTGTCGCCGGTACAGCTCCAGCTCACTTCGTTGGGCGCCAACTGGTCGCGACAGGTTCCGATGCTGGAGGCGAGGCGGGGGGCGATGACGATGGTGTCGTCGAGGGCGCCGTCGAGGAAGGCTGCGGCGAGGGCGGTGCGGAAATAGTTGTCGGCGTCGCGGCCGGCGCCGTGGATGACGATGAGGGCGCGGGTGATCTGTGGATTGGGGACGTCGAGCGGGTAGGTGCGGTAGACCATGGAGCGCGCGGGCCCGCCGGGGAAGGCGACCCACTGCGTGCAGTTGGCGACGGTAATGCAGGGCGCAGCCCACGCAGAGGCTGAGAGGAGCAAGACGGAAAGGAGCTTCATTGGAGATTAGGGTACAACGTTTTGCGCCTGCTAAAATGAATGTAGCAATGCCTTCCGGCCCCCGCGAGCTTCTCGAACACCGTATGGCTGAAGTTTCCACCGAACTCGAAGTGCTCTTCGAGGGTGCGCGCGAACACGCGCGGCGAGAGCAGGCGGAGCAGCTCAACCAGGCGGTCCGCCGCCTGCGCATCGCGCCGGATGCCGGCGAACTCTGCGCCACCCTGGAGGATGCCGCGGCACGCCTCGCCACCGGAGCGATTCTATTCCGCGTGGCCGATGGCACTGCCACTAGCGACCGCATCGGTGTTCCGCTCAGCGACGCGCCCGCCCTTGCGGCAGCCGCGGAATCGCAGGATCCCTTGATTGCAGCGGCAACTCCCGGCGAGTTATCCGCACCGCTGGTGGAATTGCTGGCGCATACGCCCGATACGCGGGTTTCGATTTTTCCGGTGGTCTGTGGGGAGAAGGTGGCCGCGCTGGTCTACTGCTGGGGTTCCGTGCAGGTGGCCGCGCTGGAGCTGCTGGCGCAGGCGGCATCCGCCGTGTGGAGCGCGATTCCCGTTCCTCCTCCGCAGTTGGTCAGCATCGCGATGGCGCCGGCCCCGGTGTCAACCCCAGCCAGGCCGATATCCGCTTGGAGTGACCTGCTCGCCGACCAGCAGCAGATCCATCTGCGGGCACAACGTTTCGCGCGCGTGCAGGCGGCGGAAATGCGGCTCTATCACGCCGACGCGGTGCAGGCCGGCCGCAGCCGGCGGAATCTTTACGACCTGCTTCGCCAGCCCATCGACGATGCGCGGCAGGCCTTTCGCACAAAATTCTTCGCGGGTTGTCCCAGCATGGTGGATTATCTGCACCTGGAACTTACCAGAACCTTAGCCAATGACGATCCGGACCTGTTCGGCAGCACTTATCCTGGCCCTCTCGTATAGCAGCCTCGGCGCGGCTCCCGCCGCCGGCTCGCTGGCGACACTGGCGCGTGCCTATCGCGAATCGCCCAGCCCGGCGCGGCGCAGCGCACTCACGTCGTATCTGGCGGGACATCCCAAGGACGCGGCGCTAGTCGACCTGGCGCTGGGGATTACGGCGTACGAACAGAAGGACTACACGGCAGCCATCGCCGCGCTCAAGCCGCTGCAGGGAAAGCTGGCGGCGATCGCGGATTACTCCGCCTACTACCTGGCCGCGGCGCGCGTGGAATCCAACGATCTCGAGGTGAGCGCGACGGACCTGGCCGCGACGCACCGCAATTCGCCGCTCAACGGCAAGAGCTGGCTGCTCGAGGCGCGGGCGCGCAAGGGGTCGGCGGCGCTGGACGCGGTTCGCCTCCTTCGCGACCACTACGCCGAACTGCCGCAGCCCGAAGGCGACGTCACGCTGGCCGATTGCTATCAGGCGGCCAACGACCTGCCGCACGCGGCGGAGTTCTACCAGCGGGTTTACTACAACTATCTGAGCGGCGCCGCCGCATCGCGCGCCGCCGCCGCGCTGATCACCCTGAAAGACGCGATGGGCGCCGGCTATCCGCCTCCCGGCGCCGCGCTAATGCTGCATCGCGCCGACCGCCTGATGGAGGCCAGCGAGTACACGCAGGCGAGGAAGGAGTACGAAGGCGTTGCGGCGCAGACCGGCGGCGTGGAGCACGACCAGGCGCTGGTACGCATCGGGGCGACCGACTACCTTGCGGGGAAAGCCGCGTTGGCCGGGCCCTATCTGCGCGGTCTGGAGCTTGCCGATTCCGAAGCTGCGGCCGAACGCCTGTACTATCTTGCCGAATGCGCCCGGCGGCGCGACGACGATCGCGAGATGATGTCGGCGGTGCAGCAACTGGAGGCGCGCTACAGGCAATCGCCGTGGCGCATGAAGGCGCTGATGTCGGCGGCCAACCGGTATCTGCTGTTGAACCGGCCGGAGAATTACGTGCCGCTCAACCAGACGATTTACCAGGATTTTCCCGCCGCGCCACAGGCTGCGTTGAGTCACTGGAAGGTCACGTTCCAAGCCTACCTTCACGATCGGGAGGACGCGTCCCGCCTGCTGCGCGAGCACCTGCGGCAATACCCGGGACACTCTTCCGCCGGGGCTGCCCTCTATTTCCTGGGGCGGCTTTTGGAGCGCACGGGTGATGTTGCCGGGGCGCGCACCTGCTACCAGAAACTGGCCGCGGCGTTCGAGAACCATTACTATGCGATGCTGGCCCGCGAGCGCCTGAAGGCAACGCCGCCGGCTGGTGCGGCGTCCGCGGAGATTACGCAGTTTGTCGCTGCAATCCGCTTTGCTACGGCCGCTCCGGTGGCTACCCAAGCCGCGGCGGCTACGCAATCGCGCATCGAGCGTGCGCGCCTGCTGCGGTCGGCCGGACTGAACGATCTGGCTGATTCCGAACTGCGCTTTGGCATGCGCACGGACGGGCAGGCGGCGCTGCTGGCCATGGAACTTGCGGCGTCGGCCGACGCACCGTACCAGGCCATGCGCATCATGAAGAGCAACAGTCCGGAGTACCTGAACCTGCCGGTGCCGGCGGCGCCGCGCAAGTATTGGGAACTCCTGTTTCCCCTGCCGTACCGGGCGGACCTGTTGCGCACCGCGCAGGACCGGTCGCTGGATCCATATCTGCTGGCCGGGTTGATCCGCCAGGAGTCGGAGTTCAATCCGGAGGCCATTTCTCCGGCCAAAGCTTATGGGCTTACGCAGATTCGTCCGGCCACCGGGCGCCAGTTTGCGCGCAAGTCCGGTGTTCCGAAGTTCACGACGCGCGTGCTCTCGCAGCCGGCGGCGAACCTGAAAATCGGCTGCTCGATTCTGCGCTCCATGCTGGATCAACAGGGCGGCAAAGTGGAGCAGACACTAGCTGCGTACAACGCGGGCCCGCTCCGGGTAGTGGAGTGGATGGCGTGGAGCAAGTACCGGGAGCCCGCCGAGTTTGTGGAATCCATCCCCTTCACGGAAACGCGGGACTACGTGCAGGCCGTGCTGCGCAACGCCGAAATGTACCGGCGGCTGTATCGGTAGGACAGGCGTCCCCCTGCAGCGTCCCTGCCTATCACCTGTATTCGTTAACACTTTGCGCCCGTCACACCCAACCCTCGTGTGATAGCATGAATCCAATTTCACTCCTGGAGGGTAAAATTGAGCTTTTCGAATTCGTTCTTCCGGTTTGCCGCGGCCGCGTGCTGCGCAGCCGCGATCACCTTCGCCGCCGGCATCAACATGCCTGCCGGTAAAGTCGAACTCAAATCCGCCGGCGCGCTCGCCATGGGCCCGGATGGCATCCTCTTCGTCGGCGATTCCGTCGGCGGCGCGATCGTCGCCCTCGATGTGGACGACCGCACGCCGTCGAAAGCGGGCGCCGCTCTCGAAATCAAGGGCATCAACGAAAAGGTTGCGTCCATGCTCGGCACTGCCGCCGATCAGATCCTGATTCAGGACGTGGTGGTCAACCCGGTCTCGAAGAATGTCTACATCGCCGTCTCGCGTGGACGCGGCGCCGACGCCGTTCCCGTGATCCTGCGCGCTGCCCCGGGCGGCAAGCTGAGCGAAGTTTCACTGGCCAGCATCAAGCACATGTCGGTCGCCCTGCTCGATACTCCGCAGCAGGACCGGCAGCGTATGGAGACCATCACCCAGTTGAAGTACGTCGATGGCAAAGTGCTGATCGCCGGGCTTTCCAACGAAGAGTTCTCCTCCAGCTTGCGCAGCATTCCGTTCCCGTTCCAGGCCGCAAGCAAGGGCGTCGGGATCGAGATCTGGCACGGCTCGCACGGGCGTTTCGAGACCCAGGCGCCGGTGCGCACGTTCGTGCCGTATGAGATCAACGGCGAAAAGGCTATCCTCGCGGCTTACACCTGCACCCCGCTGGTGCGCATCCCGGTCTCGGAGCTCAAGGCCGGCAATAAGGTGAAGGGCACCACCATCGCGGAGCTGGGTAATCGTAACAAGCCCATCGACATGATTGTGTACTCCAAGGACGGCAAGAACTATATCCTGATGGCGAACTCCAGCCGTGGCGTCATGAAACTGACCGCCGACCATCTGGAAGGCTATCAGCCCATCACCAAACAGACCGAGGTCACCGGTGTACCGTACGAAACTATCGCCAGCCTCAAGGGTGTGCAGCACCTCGATAAGTACGACGACGCCAACGCCCTGGTGCTGATGGGCGAAGGCGCCGCGCTCGATCTGCGCACGGTGCCGCTGCCGTAGTGCTGGCCCTGCTTCTGCTCGCCGCCATACAGTTTGAGGGCGGCGCGTTTCGAGTCACCGGCTGGGAGGCTGGCGCGGAGCCTCCCGCCGGATGGTCCAGCGTCTTCTCCGTGTATGCCGGCCCTGCGGGCGCGGTCGATGTCCCGCCGCTACTTGGCACGTACAGTGTGGAAGCCGCGACGCTGGTGTTCCGTCCGCGTTTCCCTTTGTCGCCCGGCATGCACGTGCGCGCCGTCTTCCAGCCTCCCGATGGCCCGGGCGTGGAGTCGGTCTTCGATATTCCAGCCGCAGCACCGATCCCTTCCACGACGCGCGTGGCGCACGTTTATCCGTCGGCGAGTGTCCTGCCGGCGAATGCCCTGAAGCTTTATGTCTATTTCGACGCTCCCATGCGCAAGGGTGACTCGTGGAAGCACCTGCACCTGTTGCGGGATGGAGTCCCGGTGGCGTACCCCTTCCTCGAACTCGACCAGGAACTGTGGGACCGCGAACAGCGGCGCTTCACCGTGCTCTTCGATCCCGGACGCATCAAGCGCGGCCTCGCTTCACTGGCCGAGGCCGGACCCGCGCTCGAAGAGGGGCACACGTATACCCTGGTGATTGATCGCGATTGGTTGGACTCGCGCGGCGCTCCGTTGAAGGAGGAGTATCGCAAAGAGTTTCGCGTGTCTGCCGCCGATCGCACGCCGCCCGACCCGAAGAAATGGCGTGTGATGGCGCCGCACTCGGGCAGTGCAGACCCTCTCGTGATTCGCTTCCCCAAGCCCCTGGATTACGCGCTGCTCCAGCATGAAATCGAAGTCACGGGAGTCGGCGGCAAGATCTCCGTGGAAAGCGACGAGACGGAATGGCGATTCACTCCCGAGGTCCCCTGGCACGCCGGCGCGTACGTCATCGTTATTCGTACTACGTTGGAAGATCTGGCGGGGAATCACATCAACCGGGCGTTCGACGTGGACACCTTCGACTCCATCACGCGGACCGTCGCCGCGGAAACGGTGACGCTTCCCTTTCACATCAAGTAGCAGGTGGGACCCCCCTGGTCCGCAGCCGACGCCCCCGTCGGCTTGCTTCACGCGGCGCGGCTGATTTCGTTGGCGAGAAGCGGGTCCGGGGGGACCCGCGCGGACCAGGGGGTCCGCCCTACCGGCCGCGTCGTTCCATTTCCAGCAGGGTGTACACTACCCATCCGGTGGTCGAGATGCGTTCGGCGTAGCTGTGCCCTCCGGAGGGCCTTGTGGTTTCCGGCCACCCTCCGTCCTTATCCTGCATCTTGAGCAGCCATTCCCGGCCGCGTTCGATAGCGGCAGCCGGAGCGTCGAGCGCCATCAGCACCATGGCGGTGTCGAACACCTCGGCCGGCATTTTGGGTTGCGCGCCCCAGCCTCCGTCGCTGGTCTGCGCATTGCGTAGAAACTTGCGGCAATCGCTGCGGCCCGGCGATGCGAGGAGCAGCGCCGCGGCATCCAACACCGATGCGGGTTTCGCCGCTTCCAACCAGAGGGTCGCCTTGCCGATCGGCTCCGCGTATTGCAACCGGCCCGCCACCACCAGGGTGCGACGCGTCATATAGGTGGCGAGCGCCGTGCCATAGGTGGCCGGCGCGCCCGGCAGTCCACCTGTATCGACGTGCCAGCTGCCGTCGGGATCCTGGAGTTTGACCAGAGATTCGGCCGCGGCACGTAATGCGCCGTCGTCTCTAATTACGCCTGAGTGGTAGGCTTCCGCCAGCGCCGCCCCGAATTGGATCAGCGCGAGTTTCTTGTCGCTGGCCGCCGGCGCGCCGTGTATTTCGTCCCATTTGGCGGGTGTCATCAGGAACGCCGTGGTGTCCGCAAGCGCGGCATCGGGGACCGCGTAGCCGCGCCGCTGCGCGGAATATAAGGCTCGCGCCGCGTCGCCGTTGTTGTGGCAGGAGTAGCAATGGTTTTCAAGCGGCCAGCGGGGTACTTCGCGGGAAAGAAACGTTAGGGCCGTTTGCAGAAATAACTCAGCGAGCATGAAAAAAGGGCGGGGAGGAGCCCCGCCCATCACTCTACCAAACCAGGAGCGAAAGTGGACTAGTGCTTAGGAGCTATGCGTTAGAACGTCAGCCGGAGGCCCAACTGCATCTGCCGCATGGCAGCGGCGCTGCGAATCGTGCCGAACGCCGCCGCATTGAGCGCGCCGTTAGGGTTGCTCAGGTTCACGAGATTGAAGACGTTGGTGAATTCGCCGCGGACCTGCAGCACCATGCGCTCCGTGAATCTCATGTTGCGGAACATGCCCATATCCACGTTCTTCGAACCGGGTCCCGTCATGAGATTGCGTGCTGCGGTTCCATCGGTTCCGTTGGCGCCTTTACCGAAGGCGGCAATATTGAACCAGGCGTTGGATACGTCGTTGCGCGAGCGATTCGGATCCAGGAACGGATTGCCGATCAGGTTGGCGCGATCGTTGCTGGTGCCGTCCAGATTGGTGTCGGTTCCAGTAGTCACCGTGAAGGGAAGTCCGCTTTGCAGACTGACGATGGCGGAGAGTTCCCAATCGTTGACGATGGCACGCAGGACCCGGTTCACGCGATCGAAGTAGTCCATCTTCCAGATGATGGATCCCGATGCGACATCGCGGCGATCGTTATCCGAGCGGCCGCGCTCCAGGTTGAGTGCGTGGTAATCCTGTGCACCGCCATTGACGGTGTTGTTGTCGAGCTCCACGTCTTCCAGCGCTTTGGCCCACGTGAAGAACCCCTTGGCGCTGACATGGTGCGAGAAGCGCTTTTCGGCGGTGATCTGCAGGGCGTTGTACGAAGCCTGCATGACCGACTGCACCGAGTAGATCTGCGAGAGCGTGCCCGGTTGAATGGGGCGCCGGTTGTTCACGTTCGACGAGGTGGCGGTGCTGTTGTAGAAGGGATAGTTCAAATCTTCCGCAAACGGCAGGCGATGGGCGAAGGAGCCTACATAGGCGGCCGTCACGGTCAGGTCCTTGACCACTTGGCGCTGTACCGAGAAGTTGAACTGATAGGTATAGGGCCAGACGAAGTTCGGTGCGACTCCGTAGATCGACGCCGGCAGGATGAAGCGGGGATTGTTGGGATCGTACGTGAACGGGAAGGGCGACACGCCGCCCGGCTGGTTCGAATACGGATTGCTCAACGTGCCCACATTCGGGAACGTCTGGCGCACCGCGAACGGGTTGTAGTTGGAGGTGGAGTTCCATTCGTTGCCGCTGACGCTGCCGTAGAAGATGCCGGCGCCGGCGCGGATGGAAGTCTTGCCGTCGCCGGACGGATCCCAGGCCAGTCCCAATCGCGGCGAGACGTGATTCCATTTCATGGAGACGATTCCGCGGCCGATACCGGGGTCTCCGGGCACCAGCAGGCCGGTGGGAACCTGGGAACCCTTGAGCACCTGCGACTGCACTCCCAGTTCGAAGGTGGATTCGCGATTGAACGGATCGGTGGGCGGCTGCTGCAATTCATAGCGCATTCCGAGATTCAGCGTGAGGCGCGGGAGGATGCGGAAATCGTCCTGGAAGAAGAGCGCGCCGGACCAGAAATTATCCATGGCGGTGATGGGCGCGTCCTGATTCATGCTGACCGGAAGACCGGCCACGAAATCGGCCAGTGCGTTGCCGGTTTTGGTTCCGGTGAACGAGAAGACTCCGTAGTTGTTGAGCAGCGTCTGCTGAATGTCTTTGTTGAGGGAGATCTCGCCGCCGAACTTCAGCGTGTGACGGCCGTGGGTTAGGCTGACCTGGTCGCGCAGGGAATAGAAGTTGGTGCCGGCGACCGGCCCGGCGATGGCCTGGGACAGGGTGAAATATCCGCTGACGGTGATCTGCGGTAGCGCCGGCGGGCCCTGGACGTTAAAGGTTGAACCCAGGTCGCCGAGCGAGGTTTGCGGCGTGTTGAGGCGGCCGCCGAAATTGCGTGTGTAGCCGAGCCAGAATTGATTCACTGTGTTGGCGTTGAGGGTGAAGGTGTCGCTGACGTTGACGTTCTGCTGGCGCCAGTTGAAATTCTCGGTGGACCAGGAGATATTCCCGCCGGGCGAGATGGCGTTGCTGCCGGCTGTCTCGTAGTAGCTGCCGGTCAGGCGCTGCCGGTCGCTGAAGGCGTGATCGATCTTCACGAGCACTTCGTCGGTGTCGTAGGGGCTGGGAATGGTTCCCTGCCAGAAGCTGTTCGGCAGATTGGCCATGGGAAGGTACTTGTTGAGGATGTTCATCGCGGCGGGATCCAGGCGGGTAGCGGGGATGATGGCACCCGGGAACGGCGCGTTGTTGTTATTGGGATCTTTGGGCGCGATCTTGGATTGCGAGAAGTTGCCTGTGCGCTCCAGGGCGGTGGGCACTACAGCCGAATTGAGGAACGAGCTCTGGATCTGGCGCAGGCCGGAATAGGTCCCGAAGAAGAAAGTCTTGTTCTTGCGGATGGGGCCGCCGAATGCGCCGCCGAACTGGTTGCGGTGCAGCGGAGAGGTGGTGAGCGAAAGCCAGGGATAAGCGTTCAGGTCGTTGTTGCGGAAGAACTCGAACAGCGAGCCGTGAAAATCGTTGCCGCCGGAGCGGGTGATGATGTTGATCACGCCGCCGGCGAAGCGTCCGTATTCGGCGCTGTAGCTATTGGTGACCACACGGAACTCTTCCACCGCGTCGGGGTTCGGCGCGATGTTGCCCGTGTTACGCAGGCCGGTCATATTGGTGCCGCCATCGAGGTAATAGTTCACGGAGCCGGCGCCGCCATCGACGCCGCCGTTGATCATGGTGCGCTGTTCGGGATAGCCCAGCACGATGCTGTTGGAGGTGGAGGAGACGCCCGGAATCAGGTTGAGCAGGGTATAGACGTTGCGGCCGACGATCGGCAGCGTGGTGATTTCCGAATTCTCGACGGTGCGCCCGATCTGCGCGTTGTCGGTGTTCACTAGCGGAGCGGCGGCGGTGACATCGACCTCTTCGGTCATGGCGCCGATGTCGAGCGAGGCGTCCACGCGCGCATTCACGTTGACGTCGAGCGCGATGCCTTTCTGTACAAATTTCTTGAAGCCGGTCGCGGTCACTTCGACGGTGTAGGCGCCGATCGGCATGAACTCGAAGCGATACGTGCCTTCCCCGCTTGTCTGCGCGCTACGAGCCAGGTTGGTGCCGGTGTTGGTCGCCGTGACTTGCGCGCCCGGCACGATGGCCCCGGTTTTGTCGGTCACGGTGCCATAGAGAGTGGTTGTGGTCTGTGCGCTGAGGCTCACTACGAAACACGAGGAGATCAACACGCACACAAATAATGTTAGAGTTCTGCAACTTTTCATTCTTGCCCTCGAAATTAGACTGCGATTTAGTTTTTTCGCTCCAGCGAGAGAAGCGTTTCCAACAAGTAGTAGTCTCCGTAGACTAAAGTGACGTCGTTGGGGCGGGTGCTGCAGCCATGGCGCAGAACCCCCTCCCCGGAAAGGTATCGGTCGATCAGGCTCTGCACTGTAGTCTCCGCCTGTTTCCGATAGGCGGCGGCGCGGGCGGCGTCCGGAGTCAGTGCGGCGAGGTGCAGCAAGCCGCCGGCCAGGATGGCAGCGGCGGAGGTATCGCGATTGCGGAAAAAGACGCCCTGGTCGTCGAAGTCGTACCACGGGACGCCGTCCTCGGGAAGATGCGCGATGGCGTAGTCGGCGGTCTTTTCGGCGGTGGCGAGCAGTTGGGGATCACGGGTGGCGCGGTAGGCCTCGGTGAAGCCGTAAACGGCCCAGGCCTGGGCGCGGGACCATGCCGAATCTGCCGAGAAGCCCTGGTGGGTGTGGGTGAAAACCAGTTCGCCCGGCGCGGCGTGGTTCGGGAAGTCCATGACCTTCTCGCTGGAAGTGAATTTCTGGCGATTGTCGCCTGGGTTGTAATGCACGCTCTGTATGGCGCTGCCGTCGGGGCGCACCAGCCACTGCGCGCTCTTGAGGGCGTGCTTGCGGCCGAGTTCCATCCACGCGGGATCTTTGGTTTCTTTCGACGCCCACCACCAGATCTGCAGGTTCATCATGGTGTCCATGATGGTGTCGTCGCCGTTGACCGCCCACGAGGAGACCAGGTTGGTCAGCGGGTTGAAGTGCTGCTTGAGACGATCCGCGGCGCGCAATCCACCTTCACGATATTTCGGGTCGTGGGTGACTTCGTAGGCGGCGACCGAGGAGTAGAAGTTCAGGAAGCCGGTGTCGTGATTCTCTTTGTGCTCGTTGCCCAGTAAACGGCTGGTCCACAGTTCAGCCCACTTCTTGTAGCGGGGGTCGTTCGTGTAGGAATAGAGTTTCCAGAGTTCGCCGGGCCAGAAGCCGCCAGTCCAGAAGTAGCCCTTTTGTTCTTTCCATTCGCCGGTGTTGGTGTTGCCTTCGGTGAAGAAGCCTAAGCCGTTGAACTTGTCGTAGGATGCGGGGGCGCCCGCCGTGATC
Source organism: uncultured Solibacteraceae bacterium (assembly GCA_963805775.1). Classification (GTDB taxonomy): domain Bacteria; phylum Acidobacteriota; class Terriglobia; order Bryobacterales; family Bryobacteraceae; genus Solibacter. The sequence continues at coordinate 150,865 of CAWDWK010000033.1, forward strand.
ATGGGCTCGAAATGCTGCGCGGTTCGGTCGGCGTCTTTTTGGAGGAGGGCGATGGCTTCGGAGTATGTGCGGTGTTGGTCGGCGGATTGGTTGGCAGGCGGAAGCACCTGCCCCACTGTGATTTTGGCAGGGTCGGCTAGTTTGATGCTGGTTTCGTTGACTAATTTCGCGAAGCGTTCGCGAGTGGCGCGCGGGGTATTGGGGACGACGCTGCCAGCGAGCACTTCGGTATTTTCCTGATCCCACATGGCGGCGGCGTACCACTCCGCCGAGTTGTTGGTCAGGATGAGGGGGAAGAGGTAATTGGCGGCGTCCTGTATTCGACTCGCCAGTTGACTGTTGCGGCCTATCAGAGCGAGGCCGAGACTCTCGTTGGGCAGTTCGGTGGTGCCCGCCTTGGTGCCGGGGACTACTACTTGCGGGCCCCAGGTGACGACTGCCTGCATGTCGTGCCCGAGGGAGGTCATCAGCGGATCGATGCCGGGCTTTTTGGGCAGCGCCGCGGCCAGTTGCAGTCCCGTGCCGTCACTGACCGTGATGCGGTGGTGGAAGCCGTGCTCTCCGGCCCACTGGGTGAAGCGGCTGACCATATCGATGGTCTTGCCGTCGATCTTCCAACCCTTGAATTCGTACTCGCCGATGGAGCGCACGGGCCCGGTGGCCAGCACGCGCCACTTGCGTTCGGCGACATCGGCCACGGGCATCGCCTTGCCGTTGACGATGGCGGCTACGGAGCCGACTCCGAGCGTGGGGTCCACCTTGAAGATGTCGCGGCCCATGGGACTTTCCAGGTGGTAGATGTATTCGGGCGCGGCGAACATGTCGAGGTAGAGCCCGGGACGGCGTTTGCCGTAGATATCGATGGCGTTGCGCTTGTCGAAGTAGATGCGCCAGGCGATGTCCTCGGATTCCCATCCGAGTCCTTCGTAGCGGGTCGCGAACTTCATGGCGGTGCGCACGGGATAGCGGCCGCGGAGACGCTGAATGGCCGCTTGATCGCCATACGCGATGGTTACGACACGGGTCTGGCCGGCGGCGAGATCGATCTGGAAGGCGAGTTCGTCGTACTTGCCGTCGCCGTCGAGATCGTCGGCCTGGGAGGGAAGTTCGGTGGCCTGGAGGACGCCCGCGTCGTCGGCGAAGTTGACGGCGTTGGTGGCGACGACGATGGCGTTGCCGGCATTGAAGGCGGGGTCGATGCGCTTGAGTTGCGTTACCGGCAGGACAACGTTTTCGGTGCGCGCGAGGGGGACGGGATTGGTGATGGAGAGTTGGATCCGTTTGATGTGCGGCGCGGCGTGCAGGGCCGCGGCCAGCGCGAGAGCGAGCGCACAGCGTCCGAGATTCATTTGGTCTCGTGCGCGGCTTCGAGGCCGCTGCCGCCCGCGGCATACGCGGGGTGGACGTTGACCACACCAAACTGACGGTCATCGACTTCGGTGTGGGCGGCCATCATCCACAAGAAGTTGATGCAGCTTCCGGGCGCGGCCACGTTTGGGTGATAGCCGGCGGGCATGACGACGACGTCGCCTTCGCCCACTTTGGCCACCAGTTCCGGTTCTTCGGAATCCGTAAAGACGAGTTGCAGGCCCCAGTTCGGTGCGGGCATATCTATATATAGGTAGGCCTCTTCGAGGAGGCGACCATGTTCATGGGGCGGCCAGGAAGTCCAGTTGCCGGGCTTGCTGAAAGTGACTCCGGCCATGATGCGGCCAGCCGTCACGTTCTTGCCGAGCACGATGTTGAGATCGCGCTCGCAGGATTGCGTGCCGGCCGCGAAGTGAAGGTTCGGATCGCGACGGACGTCGGAGAAGGGGATGAACTGAAGGGGATATTGTCCTGTCACGGGCGCCGAAACTTCGGCGAGATCGCAGGTGGCGGCATCGAGGGCTGTGGCGACGCAGATGTCGCGGTCGCGCGGCACGTAGAGGGCGTCGTAGGGGGCGAGGGTGAATGTCTGGCCGGCGACTTCGACGGTGGCCTTGCCGCGGAGGGCGATCAGGCCGGTTTCGTGGGTGCCGGTGGCGAACTCGACTGCCGGATCGCCGGCAGCGAGGATGATGCGGCCATAATGCAGGTGGCGGACCGCTGAATTGTCGGGGGCCAGGGAGCGCACTCGTCCTTTACCTTTGTGAGTGGCTCGGAGCACACAGGTCGCGGCCGTGATGGGTGGGGCGGCGGCGCTCATAGGGTTTCCATCAATTCACATCGTGAAACAGTATAGATCATATTCCGTTCATTAGTCTAAGTGCATTTCAAAATGGAGTCAATCCTCTTTTTAGATAATATGAACCCGCGTGTATTACAATGTGAAACGATGAATACCGAGCCGGCAGAACCATCGGGCGTGTTGGTGCTGCACAAGACCCTGGATATCCTGGAGCGGATCAAGACCACAGATGGCGGATACAAACTGGCGGAGCTGGCGCGCAAGGTGGAACTTCCGAAGGCGACGGTTTACCGGATTTTGTCGACTTTGGAGAGCCGGGGCTACCTCGACCGGAGCGCTGACGGCAGCTACCGGCTGGCGAAAAAGCTTTTCGACCTGCAGCGCACCGTGCCGCTGGAGCAGACGCTGCATCGCGTATCGCAGCCGGTGATGGAGCGGCTGGCGGCGAGTTGTAAGGAGACGGTGAACCTGGGGATTGTGGACGCCGGCGAGGTGGTGGTGATCAACACGGTGGAGAGCCCGCAGGCGGTCCGCATGTCTTCGAAGATCGGTAACCGGCGCCACCTGCATTCCACGGCGATCGGCAAGGTGATGCTGGCTGGCATGGCGGATAAAGAGGTGCAGCGGCTGCTCCGGTTGAAAGGGATGCCCAAGCTGACGGAGGAGACGCTGACTTCGAAGGCGGCGGTGCTGGAGGAGATTCTGCGGGTGCGGCAGCAAGGCTGGGCGCTGGATAACCAGGAAAATGAAATCGAAGGGCGGTGCGTGGGCGCTCCGATCTGCGGTCCGGAAGGGCAGGTGATTGCGGCTTTGAGTATTTCGGGTCCGGAATTTCGGATGGACCTGGAACGGGCACGCTCGCTGGTCCCCGGGTTGCAGGCTGCGTGCGCGGAGATTGCACGGGCCGTGATGGCGTAGGGGCCGGGGAGTGGCAAGGGACAGGCCAGGAGGCCTGTCCTACTGCGGGACCTACTTGTCCCTTCCTGCTGTGGGCGGTTTGCTGATAGGACGTTCGTTACGGGCATTTGTGGACAAAAAAGCGGGACATGCATGTCCCGGTTCCGCTTGCGGATTCTTGAACCAAGAGCATCCCCAATTTCAGGATGGCACACGGGCCTGTGAAATCGGGGTAGACGGGATTCCCTCGATTGGAGTTAAACACTTGTGGGTTAGGGGGTTACGGTTTATTTTTTGTTCGTGTGACAAGCGGAACACCGCGGGGGGCAAATTGCGTATAGAATATGCTTCCAGGGGGCATTAAATATGTTGCGGCGGAGATTCCGTACGGCCATGGTTGCCGTGCCCGCGATGTTTTTGTGCGATTTGGTCGCCTACGCACAATACCCCAGCCAATACCCGCCGGGACAGTATCCGCCCAACACATATCCCAACGGCGGCCAGTACCCCAACGGCGGACAATACCCACCGGGGCAGTATCCGCCCGGGCAATATCCCAACACGTATCCCGGTAGTCCTTTGCCGGGCGGCATTCCGATGCCGAACATCCACCTGCCGGGGAAGAAGGGCAAGGACAAGGGTGGGGGAGAGGAAGTTCGCACGACGGTCTGTTCGGCCGACGGCACGCTCCGTAAGGTGGGCGAGAAAGACTTACTGTTGCAGGCCGGCAAGCACGGGGTGCTGCGTTTCCGATTGCTGGCGAAGACCAAGTTCGAAAATAAGGCCGGCGAGACGATTCGGGATTCGCTGATCCACCCGGGCGACCAGATTTCGGTGCAGGTGAGTCCGGACGATACGGAGACGGCGCTGCGGGTGATCCTATTGCGTAGTGGGACCGATCCCGAACGTGCCGCGGCGAATCAGCCGGTGGAGGAAGCGTCGGTGCGGGCGCCCGGGGCGGGGGACCTGAGCAAGCCGCACACGGTGACCACGCGGGAAGCTCCCGCGCCGCCGGTGGAGACCGGTGCACCGGCGGGACCGACCGACGACGGGGACGCGCCCAAGCTGCAGCGCCACGGCGATACGCCTGAGAGCGCGGCGGGCGCGAGCGATACGGCGGCGGCGCCGGCCGATGCCGGACCCCCGCCGGAGAGCAACAACGATCCGCGGCGCTATACCGATGCGCAGATTATTCAAGACGCGCGCGCGGCTGCCGGTGCGTTCAGTGCGGGATTGCCCAACTACCTGGTGCAGCAGGTGACGAGCCGCTATTTCGCGACCGGTTTTCCGACGCACTGGCAGGAGATCGACGTAGTGACCGCCGATTTGGCCTATGTGAACGGGAAGGAAGATTACAAGAACTTCCAGATCAACGGCTATCCGGTGAACAGTCCGGAGCGGAGCGGTTCGTGGTCCACCGGGGAGTTCGGCACCACGCTGGAAGATGTGATGTCGGTGGGCACTAATGCCACCTTCCGGCGGCGGGGCGAGGAAAAGATGGCAGGGCGGACGGCGGTAGTGTACGACTACAGCGTGGCGCAGGCCAATTCGCACTGGACGATGGTGTCGCCGGACGGGCGGCAGTACAAGCCGGCGTACGAGGGGGCGGTGTGGATCGACCGGGAATCGCGGAGGGTGCTGCGGATCGAGCAGACGACTACGAATTTCCCGCGCGATTTCGCGGTAAGCCGGGCGGAATGCAAGCTGCAGTACGCCTGGGTGAGGATCGAGCAGAAGAGCTATCTGCTGCCCTTTTCGAGCGAGAATATCGGCTGCATGAGCGGTAGCGGAGCATGTACGCGGAACGCGATTGAGTTCAAGAATTACAAGAAGTTCACGACGGAGAGCAATATTACGTTTGGGAAGTAGTGGTATGAGGGAGCGAAATTGGAGACCTTAAAAAGTAATGGCCCCGAGCTGGGTACTCGGGGCCTGCACTCAGAGGGTGGCGGTGGGAGGGGACTCACCGCCAGGATGCTGTCTGTGTTGAACCCAGATTAGCAATTTAAGATCTGTTTGTCCAGTACTGAGGAAGGTTTTTTTAAACTATTTTTGGGGGTGCCAATGCGCAGAGGGATGCGATGGGGCGTGGTAGGGCTGGCAGTGTTATGGGCCGGCGTGCAAGTTGCCGGCGCACAAGAGGATATCGCGCAGTCCCTGGAACGCCTGCAGGGGGAAGTGGCCGCCAATCCGGAGCGGCTCGAGCTGGAGCTTGAGCTGGGGAATGCGGCGGTTCTGGGGGGCAAGTTTGAACTGGCGATCGCGAGTTTCGAGAAAGTGCTGGACAGGCTCGAGCCGGAATCGCGGGGTGCGGGGGACGTGCACCTACGGATGGGCGAAACGTACCGGAGGATGGGCAACGCCGAGGCAGCGGTGGCTTCGCTGACGCGGGCGAGCCAGCTTCTGCCGGATCAGCCGATGGTTCTGGGCACGCTGGCGCTGGTGCTGGAGGGCTGCGGGAAGAAGGAGGAAGCCGAGCGGGCTTACCGCGCGACGCTGGAACTGGATCCGGACAATGCGATCGCGATGAACAATCTGGCATACCTGCTGGCGGAACGGGGAGAGGATCTGGAAGTGGCCCTGGGATTCGCGCGGCGGGCAGGGGAATTGATGCCGGAGGATGTGGACGTGATCGACACGGCCGGATGGGTTCAGTTGAAGCGGAAGCAGACCGATGCGGCGATCGGGTTATTTGCCAAGGCGCTGAGCAAGCAGTCCGGGAATGAAGGATACAGGCAGCATCTGTTACTGGCGCTGGAGGCGAAGGCCGACCGGAGCGCGGCAATGGACGAGTTGAGGACGCTGCTGGCCGGCGATGTATCTTCGGCAGGCGCTGGCAGGTTAGTGGAACTCTTGCAGGCGGTGCTGGGTTCGAGCGGCAAGTGAGCGCGGTGAGGTAAGGGGGGCGAAAAGAATGCCCCCCTGAAAGGGGGCATGGCAGCCTGAAAGACCGCTCCACGGAGACCGGCTTGCGGGAAGAATGCAGCGTGGCAGCGTGAAAGACGCGGTGTTTCGAAGCACGACAGGGTCGAAAAACCAGCATGACGCGACAGTTTCCACACGAAGCAAGCCGACGGGGGCGTCGGCTGCGGACCAGGGGGTCCGCCCCACCATTGCACGTCCCACGTGCAGTTTTTCATGAAGTTTCGCGGGCGGAACGCCCATCCCAACAGACCACGAAATGCGATGGTCTGTCCCACGAGTCACTCCGACACGCGCAGGTTGGTGAAGTAGGCTTCAGTGCCGACTCCGATCCACAATGCCACGGCACCCTTGCTGTCGCCGAGTTTCAGATCGTTCACTATCAGCGCCGGTTGTGAGGCGCCGTGCACGGACAGTCGCGCCTTCAGGCCATTTACTTCGACCTTGATCTTCGTCCACTCGCCGGGAACCAGGTCCACATACGACTCGTACTGGCCCGGTGCCTCCGTGCGCAGCCGGTTCCACTCGTAGTCCGGGAACGAGATGTACTGCGCCGAGTGATTCCGCCGCAACTGGTCGTCAGCGCGGCCGTTGGTGGGGCGGAGATAGAAGCATTCATACTTGGATGCGTCTTTGGATACGCGGAACGCCACGCCCACGAAGCCGCGGGCATCGCCGGGGGCTCCGGCTCCGGGTTTGCCGGCGAGTTCCAACTCGATGATGCCGTTGTGGAACGTGGCGCCGGAAAGGACCACGATCCCGCCGCCCGAGGCTGTTTTGACGGCTGACGCGGGGTCCGGCATCACGCGGAGCGCTTTGCGGCCCTGATAAGTGGTCGGGTCCACTGTCACGTCGTGTGGCTGCAATCCTTTTGTCGAATCGAGAGTGAAGGTTTGGCCACTCGAAGGGCAGGGCATCAGCAGGGTGGCAGCCAATCCGGCCGCTACGGCGGCAAGTTGAATCCTACGCATTGTCAGCCATGATACTCCGTTTGAAGTCCCAGCAGAATAATGGCGTTGGTACGAGGGCGACGCCGGTCCGGTAAAGTTTGCCTGGCTGTGCTACAAATTGAGGGCATGTCCATCAGTATGGCCACCGCCAGAGATGACAGGCTCACTTTGATTGCCATCTCAGCGGTTGCGTGTATCGTCCAGGATGTTCTGCATGAGGGGCTGGGCCACGGTGTGACAGCGTGGCTAAACGGAGCCCATCACTTGACGATGAGCACCGTCGCACTCCAGAGCGATGTTTACACGCGATGGATCTCAGCGAATGGCACGGTTGTGAATCTTCTGTTTGCAGCGATCTTCTGGCTCATGCTGTCCGGGTCGCATTGCTACAGACCGGCTACGCGCTACTTCCTGGTGCTTGCGATGGCGGGGAATCTCTTTACTGGCACCGGCTACTTCTTGTTTTCCGGGATTCTCAACTTTGGCGATTGGGCGGCGGTAATCCGGGGTTTACAGCCGCACTGGATGTGGCGGATTGGGCTCGTTTTGCTTGGTCTGGCTTCGTACTATGTATCCATGCTGGTGGTAGCCGGCAAGATGCGGCCCTTTGCGGGCAAGGGTGAGAGTTCGCGAGGGCTTCGCATGCTGTGGTGGACGCCTTACTTCACGGACGGGATTCTGGCTGGGATCGGGGGCTTATTCAATCCTCTAGGCCTGTTTTATGTCATTGCGTCGGCGCTGCCGTCTACTTTGGGCGCAAATGCCGGCATGCTGAGCCTGCCCAGCATGATGCGTAGGTGGAGCAGCGAAGAAAGGCAAGTTGAGCCAGTGCGGCGCAATGCTGCTTGGATCGCTGCGTCGGCCGTCGCCAGCCTGGTATTCATCCTCGTGCTTGGACGTGGGGTCAAATGGTCGCGATGATCTGGGGCATTGTGTCTAAGTGAGGCGACTTGGGAACGATTCGGCTGTCCACGACTGTTCAGGGTTAGGAGGTTTGGAAGGGCGAGGGAAAAGTTAAAGGCCCCGAGCTGGGTACTCGGGGCCTGCACTCAGAGGAGGCGGTGGGAGGGGACTCACCGCCTTGGATGCTGTCTGTTACAACCATATTACTAGTTTAGGATATGCTTGTCCAGTATTATTTTTTTTGGGGGGGGCGGTCTCGGGAGTACGGCAAAAAAGTTAAAGGCCCCGAGCTGAATAACTCGGGGCCTGCACTCAGAGGGAGGCGGTGGGAGGGGACTCACCGCCTGGGATGCTGTCTGTTGAATCCATACTAGCAATTTAAGACCTTGTTGTCTAGTATTATTTCGAACTATTTTGGGGGGAGAGACGGAAGTGCTTCTCTAAAAAGTTAAAGGCCCCGAGTTGAATAACTCGGGGCCTGCACTCAGAGGGAGGCGGTGGGAGGGGACTCACCGCCTGGGATGCTGTCTGTGAATCCATACTAACAATTTCGGACCTTGTTGTCTAGTATTATTTGGAGCTATTTTTGGGTGGCAAGGGGGGAGTCCGAGCTCTGCTCGGATTGACAGGCTGAAGGCCTGTCCCACCACGGAGGCTGAAGGCAGGTCCCAGCATAGGTGAGATCAAAGAAAAGAGGACTAAAACTACATGGAGAGTACTGGTTACTACCACCACTACTGGTTCTCGCAAGTTACTGAAAATAAATTAGATAGATTTGTTGTTAAGGGCTGGTACCCGGGGGTGATAGTGGTCGCCAAATAACCAAAGACAGCTTGAGGCTCCGACTGGCGCGATGTAAGTTGTCGATTGGAAGGCGGTGCCTGGGTGATGGAGAATTACGACAGAACATTCAACGGCAAGAGCGACCGGGAAAGACGGATCAAACGTCGCTTCCGGATCGATCAGGAAGTACGTTATAAGATGCTCTACGGCCAGCGCATTGCTGAAACCGGCGTGGGCAGAACCTTGAATATCTCGAGCGGCGGGGTCTGGTTCAGTACCGAGAACATGCTGACGAGCGGCATGCCGGTGGAACTTTCGATGAACTGGCCGGTGCTGCTGAACGATTCCTGCCCCATGAAGCTGATGATCTACGGATGCGTAATCCGCAGCAACGAAAAGGGTGCCGCAGTGGCGATTGAGCGCTACGAGTTCCGGACGCAGGGTTCGCGCACCTTCCAAGGGTCGGTGGCACCTTCCGCAGAGTTACGTCTGGCTTAGCACCCACTGAACGGTTGTGGCCGCGCAGGTCCCGGGACCTGACGCGGCCTTTTGTTTTTGTACGGCGATCTTCGCATTGGCGCGCCGGAATGGCGGCCGGGATATAATCGGCTGACGATGGCGGGCACTCCTCTAGGCGGGTCGCTGTGGATGCTGTGGCTGTACGATGTGTGCGAGGAGATCGATCTGGAGGTGCTGCGGACGATTCTGGGAGTGCAACCGCGCCGCGAACCCGGTTTCCGCCATCCATCTCCGGAATATGTTCGTTTCGAACGCCCTCCCGTGGTCCAGCAAGTGGAGCCGATGGTGCTCGACAGCGGCAGTCGCTTGCAGGGAGAGCTGAACTACTACGATTACGGCGTGGTGAGTATCAAGCTGGAACGGCCTTTCCAGGCGGATTGGCCGCAACTGATCGACCTGTCCAGCCGGTGGATGGCTACGCCTGAGCTGGAAGCGCGGGCGCTAGAGACGGTTCAACGCTGCCTGGTGAGGGTGCGGGCGGCGCTGATCAAGCCGCACGAGACCTGGCTCAGCGAAGACTATTACATCATTCACCTGCAGGACACGAAGCCCGGCCTGACGGCGGGCGAATTGATTGCCGAGCATGGAGGGGAGATCGCCAGAATCGTCCGCGGCGAGAAGGCGGAACTGTCGGTAGGGGAGATCGAGGAGATACTGGGTTCCAGGCTATCGTACTATCCCGACGATTTGCTGGTGGTCGGCTGGTCGGCCGCATTCATACATGACACGGCGGAGGACGCGGCTCCGACGATTCAGTTGTTGGAATACGCCAACACCCAGTTGCTCGAATTTCGTTATTACGATGCGATGCTGAGCCAGTTGCTGCAAGGGGTGTACCGCTCACTCGAGGAAGGGGGCGGCTTCCTGATGCGCTGGCGCCTGGCTTCGCAGGCGCAGCATTTAAATAAGATTCGCCTGGATATACGCGAGCTCACGGAACGGGCGGATACATCGATCAAGTTTCTGAGCGATATGTTCTCGGCCCGCCTGTACCGGCTGGCGGCCGCCAAGGTCGGGGTGGACGACTATCGGAGGCTGGTGGACGGGAAGCTGCATACGGCGGGCGAACTTTACGAGTTTATGATGGACCAATTTCACCAGAGCCGGGCTTTCATGCTGGAGGTGCTGGTGGTGATCATCCTTATTATTGAACTGGTCCCCCTGTTTCGGGGCAAGGGCTAAAGCGCGCGGAGCACACGGGCGGGCAGGGTGATGATGGCCCACACCAGCTCGAGCGCGCCTTCGACGGCGATTCCGACCAGGCGGAAGGGCAGGAGGAGCAGCCAAACCAGCGGATAAAGCACCAGGGCCATTAAGGCTAGGGGCCAGCACAGCACGAGCAGAATACACCATAAGAGGAACTTCATTTCGGCTCCTTAAGAAACGCAGCAAGCGGGTCCAGGGGGACCCGCGCGGACCAGGGGGTCCGCCCCACCCACCTCATACATTACGCAGAAGGGCGGGCAAATGTTCGAGTCTGGTACCATAAAAATCTTACCTGATGCTGCGATTTGAGACGGCTGGCGAGTCCCACGGCGAATGCCTGGTGGCTACGATCAACGGACTTCCCGCCGGAATACCTATATCATTGGAAACCGTCAACCGGGAACTGTGGCGCCGACAGCAGGGCTACGGGCGCGGCGGGCGTATGAAGATCGAGACGGACCGGGCTGAGATTGTGGCCGGGGTACGGCACTCGCAGACCATCGGTTCGCCGGTAGCGATACTGATTCGCAATAAGGACTGGCAGAACTGGACGGAAGCGCTGCCGGTGGAAGACCTGGATGGCGGCGAGGACAAGCGTAAGCCGGTGACGCGTCCGCGGCCGGGGCATGCCGACCTGGCGGGGGCGATCAAATACAATTTCCATGATGCGAGATATGTTTTGGAACGCGCCAGCGCGCGGGAGACCACGGCGCGGGTGGCGGTGGGCGCGATTGCGAAGGCTCTGCTGGGAGAATTCGGCATACAGGTTTTGAGTCATGCGATTGCGGTGGGTCCGGTACGCCTGGAGCGCGCCGCGGATTGGGACGAATTGGTGGAGCTGAGCCGGAGGGAAGAGGTCCTGCTGGGATGCGTGGATGCGGCCACGGAAGCGCGCATGAAGGAAGTGGTGGACCTGGCGTATCGCACCGGCGATACGGTGGGCGGCGTGTTTGAAGTGGTGGCGCGCGGCGTACCGGTGGGGCTGGGGTCGCACGTGACGTGGGATTCGCGGCTGGACGGACGGCTGGCGCAGGCGATTGTCTCAATGCAGGCGGTGAAGGGCGTCGAGGTGGGGTTTGCGGCTGAGGGCGCGGCGAGCATGGGTTCCAAGGTACAGGACACGATCCATTACGACCGCGAGGGGCGGCGCTTCACGCGCGGCGCCAATCGGGCGGGCGGATTGGAAGGCGGGATGACCAACGGCCAGGATGTGCTGGTGCGGGGGATGCTGAAGCCGATATCGACGCTGCGGCGGCCATTGGAATCGGTAGATCTGGTGACGCGGGAAGCGTCGCCGGCGGCGTACGAGCGAAGCGATGTCTGCGTGGTCCCGGCGGCGGGGGTGATTGGCGAAGCGATGGTGGCGATTGTGCTGGCGCAGGCGTTTCTGGAAAAGTTCGGCGGCGATTCGCTGACGGAGACACGCCGCAATTTCGATGGATATCAGGAACAGGTGAAGAACTACTAAGGAATATGGTGTATCCGATAGTGAAGTTTGGCGACCCGGTGCTGGAGCGCGAGGCCGCGGAAGTAACTGAATTCGACACTCCGGAACTGCATAAGTTCCTGGAGGATATGTTCGAATCGATGTACGCCGCGAAAGGTGTGGGCCTGGCAGCGCCACAGATCGGCTTTTCCCGCAAGATTGCGGTGATTGACGTTTCCAACGGCGAGAGGCCGGAAGACAAGCTGGTGCTGATCAATCCCAAGATCGTGAAAGTGGATGGGAAGCAGGAAGGCGAAGAGGGGTGCCTGAGCATTCCCGGATTCCGCGAGCAGGTGCGGCGCGGGCGCAGTGTTACAGTCCAGGCGCAGAACGCGAAGGGTGAGGTGTTCGAGCAGACGGGGGAAGATCTGCTGGCGCGCGCGTTGTTGCACGAGACGGATCATCTGCATGGGAAGCTGTATATCACGCACATCAGCGCGCTCAAGCGGGATTTGATGAAGCGCAAGATTAAGAAGCTGCAGCGGGCGGGGGACTGGAGTTAGAGTTAGGGGCTAAGAGGCGGGTCCAGGGGGACCCGCGCGGACCAGGGGGTCCGCCCTACCATTTATGCGGCTGGTATTTTTAGGGACTCCGGCGTTTGCCGTTCCGACGCTGGAGGCCACGGTCAAGGCAGGTCACGAGGTGGCGGCGGTGCTCACGCAGCCCGACCGGCCGCGCGGGCGGGGGCAGAATGCGGCGGCGTCCCCGGTGAAGGAGGTGGCGCTGCGCCTGGGACTGACGGTTTACCAGCCGGAACGCGTGCGGCGTCCCGAAGCGGTGGAGTATCTGCGCGGCATCGGGTGCGATGCCATGGTGGTGGTGGGCTATGGGCAGATTATTCCGCAGGCGGTGATCGACCTGGCTCCGATGGGCATCATCAATGTACACGGGTCGCTGCTGCCGAAGTATCGCGGCGCCGGTCCGATTCAGTGGGCGATTGTGCGCGGGGAGACGCGCACCGGCGTGACCACGATGCGGATCAATGCGGGGCTGGATACGGGCGATATGCTGCTCAAGGCGGAGACGGAGATCGGTCCCGAGGAGAATGCAATCGAACTGGGGCGCCGGCTGGCGGTGATGGGCGCGGACCTGCTGGTGGAGACGCTGGAGGGATTGCGGTCGGGGAGGATCGTGCCGGAGAAGCAGGATGACGCGCAGGCTACGCTGGCTCCGCTGCTGAAGAAGGAAGACGGGGCGATCGATTGGCGGGAGGCGGCGCTGGATATACACAATCGCGTGCGGGGACTGCAGCCTTGGCCGGGGGCTCAGACTCGTTTTCGGGGGGGCCTTTGCATATTTGGAAAAGCAAGAGCCCGACCGGGGGGTCGGGCGCGGACCAGGGGGTCCGCCCCACCAATGGGAAGACTCCCGGGCAGGTGGTCAGTTTAAGACCGCTCGTCGTGGCTTGCGGGGACGGGGGATTGGAGCTTTTGGAAGTACAGTTGGAAGGGCGCAAGCGAATCTCGGCCGCGGATTTCGCGAACGGGCAGAGATTGACGGACAATGACATTTTAGGAGAGCCACGAGTTTGAAGCTTCCGCTGGGATATTCGTACGCCGCTACCTACGCAGGAATACGGCAGGTGGAAAAAGACGATCTGGCGCTGATTGTCAGCGGGCTCGCGGCCAATGCCGCCGCGGTATTTACGCAGAACCGTGTGCAGGCGGCGCCGGTGCGGCTGGGCCGGAGTCATCTGAAGGCATCGAAGGGGCTGTGCGGCGCGGTGGTGATCAACGCGGGGAACGCCAATTGCGCGACGCGGACCGGGGAGGCGGTGGCGCTGGCCACGTGCAAGGCGGCGGGAAAACTGCTGAAGCTGCCGGCGACGCAGGTACTGCCGTCGTCCACGGGGGTGATCGGCGTGGAACTGGATGCGCGCAAGATTACCGACGCGCTGCCGCGCCTGGTGAAAGGGCTGAGCGGCGAGGGATTCGAGAGCGTGGCGCGCGCCATCATGACGACGGATCTGGTGCCGAAGACGGCGTTCGCGGAGGCGCGGCTGCGGCGCGGCGCGGTGCGGGTGGCGGGCATGACGAAGGGCAGCGGCATGATCCAGCCGATGATGGCGACCACGCTGGGGTTCGTGATGACGGATGCGATATTGCCGACGCCGCAATTGCGCGCCATGCTGAAGCGCGGCGTGGAGCGAAGCTACAACCGCATCTCCGTGGACGGCGACACTTCCACGAACGACACGCTGCTGCTAATGGCCAACGGCGCGTCGGGAGTGCGGCCGGATGCCAAGGAGATGGCAATGGTGGAGGCGGCGATCACGGATGTCATGGAGGGGCTGGCGAAACAGATTGCGCGTGATGGCGAAGGCGCGAGGAAGTTCGTCACCATTGAGGTGGCGGGGGCGGCGGACAGTGACGGCGCGGCGCGGATTGCGCGGGCGATCGCCAACTCGCCGCTGGTGAAGACGGCGATCGCGGGGTCGGATCCGAACTGGGGCCGCATACTTTCGGCGGCGGGCAATGCGGGCGTCGCGTTCGATCCGGCGAAGACGGATATACACATGCAGGGTGTGGCGGTGTGCAAAGGCGGGCTGGCCGCGCCATTTTCCGAGCAGGAGCTGAAGACGAAGCTGGACGCGGCGGACTGCGAAATCCGGGTGGCCATTCGAGGGAAGGGAAAGGGCGAAGCGCGCTTCTGGACTTGCGACCTCACGGAAGGGTACATACGGATCAACGCCAGCTACCGGACCTGAGATGACGCGCCGCCTGTTGGTGATGCTTCCGCTGGCCGCCTGCTGCCGGGCCGGAGATCCGGCGCGGGAGGTGCTGGATCTGGTTGCCGATGCGGCGGGCTCGCTGAGCGCGGGCAATTTGTCGCTGTTTATGAAGGCGTTCGACCCCGCGATGGCAGGCTACACGACGCTGCGTGAGAACGTCACGGGGCTGATCGCGCAGGGCGAGGTGCAATCGGTGATCGAACCTTTGGAGGACGAAGGGGACGACCGGCGTCGGGTGCATCAGTTTCAGTGGACGCTGCGATGGAAGCGTGGAGAAAATTCGGCGAGCTTTGCGCGACGCGAGCAGGTGGTGACGTGCAAAGTGGAAAAGCAGGGAAGCAAGTGGCGGATCGTGGGATTGGAGCCGATCGCGTTTTTCGCTCCATAATTGGCGTCGATCAGCGCGATTTGACTTCGCGGACGAGGGCGATGGCGGCGTCCTGTTGCTTGATGGGAATCTGAAACTCCCTGCTGGACGAGGGCGCGAGTTTCTCCACTGTGCCGGTCACGGCGCCGACCTGGGAGCCGGCGGAATCGGTGAGATCGATGACCAGATCGGCGGCGGCGATCTCGCGTGTGGTTGTGTTCCTTACTACGCCGACCAGGCGGGAGCCGTCGACGCGGACTTCGATCACCTGGACGTCGGAGGGCGGCGCGAGTTTCAGGTTTTTGGTGACGTTGGGGAACAACTTCGCCGTGACCTCTCCCGGTGGCGGTTCCTTGGCGGGCTTGGAATCGGAGGGATCGAGGAAGTTGCTCAACGTGACGCCGATACCGACAGCCAGGACGAGGCAGGGTATGGCGATGAGGCTCCAGGATTTGAGTTTTTGGGCGGGGGTGCGGTTGGACAGATAGAGTGGGTCGGTAGGTGCGGGACCACCGGAGAGAAGACGCTCAATGGGGTCGCGTAGCGGTCCGAGCCACTGGAGGTTCCGCTTCGGGACCGCCTGGGTGCCAGGCTTCATGCCTGCGAAGACGATCGATTCCAGGAATTCGCGGATTCGCTTCATGGTGGTGTTGCCGCTGGGCCGTACATTCGCCAGTATAGCGTGGGACAGACTAGGAGAATCCGCTGGGTGCAACCCGGGGCAACGCGGGGACAGACAGTGAATTTCCGGCAAAATGCGCCGGAAATTCATGTCAGTCCCCTGGGCTAGCGGCGTGCGCCGCGAGGTTCGGCGAGCAGGGTTTCGAGGGTGCGAAGATTATCGGGGCGGCCCATGACGATGAGGTAATCGCCGGCCTGCACGGCGGTATCGGCGGGCGGGTTGAAGAACATTTCGCCGGTTTCCTTGCGAATTGCCATGACGATGACGCCGACCTCCTTGCGCAGCTGCATTTCCTTGATGGTTTTGGAGACCATTTCGCTGGACGCGATGACGCGCACCTGTTCGATGGCGATATCCTCGCCGACATCCTTGGTGGTGAAGTCGAGGAACTGTACGACGTGGGGGCGCAGGAGGGATTGCGCGAGGCGGTGGCCGGTAATGGCGTAGGGCGCGAAAACGGCGTCGGCGCCAGCGCGGCGCATTTTGGCTTCAGCGCCTTCCTCGGCGGCGCGGGTGGCGACGTAGATCTGCGGGTTGAGGCCCTTGGCGGAGAGGAGGACGAACAGATTATCGGCGTCGGTGGCCAAGGCGGCTACGAGGCCGCGAGCGCGCTCGATGCCGACGAGGTGGAGGGTCTCGTCGTGGGTGGAATCGGCGGCGACGGCCAGCATGCCGGCGAGCATGGCGCGCTCGGCGCGGTCGGGATCGATATCCACGACGACGAAGGGGACGCCGGCGTGGCTGAGTTCGCTGGCGGCGCCGCGGCCGACTCGTCCAAATCCGCAGATGATGTAGTGGTCCTTGAGATTGTCGATCATGCGTTTTTTCCGTCGTTTGCCAATGGCGTCGCCGAACTCGAGCTCGATGATGGTCTGGGTCATGGCGCCGATGGCGATGAAGATGGTGGTGACACCGAAGACGATGAGAAAGGAATTGAAGATGCGTCCGGCGTGGGAGAGAGGGTGGATCTCACCGTAGCCGACCGTGGTCATGGTGGTCAGCGTCATGTAGAAGGCATCGAAGGGTGGGTAGCCGTCGATGACGGAGAAGCCTACGGTCCCGATGGTGAGTGTGGTGACGATGGCCACAGCAATCAGGACGAAGCGCCGTGTGAGCCGATTCATGGTGACGTCAGCTCAAGTATAGCGGGATGCGTTGGGCGAGGGGGGAGGCTAAAAGTGTGAAAGCGGGGCGCGTGTCTGTTAAACTGAGAGAGACCCGTCACGCGATTCACGCCTTTTTGAGGGCCGGTAGCTCAGTTGGTAGAGCATGTGACTTTTAATCACAGGGTCGCGGGTTCGAGTCCCGCCCGGCTCACCATAGTTAAATCAATTAAAAATCCTATAATTAACACGAACCGCTAGACTCGCAGTGACACTATGGTGTCGCATCCGTTGAAAACCGGTGGTATCATCGCCGCATGTTGCGTCATGTCCGAAAGCACGTTCAGGACTGTCACTCCTATGGCAAAGACCGCGACTGCCCTTCCAAATCCAAGAAGAAATGCCCGTTCTGGGTGGAGGGCCGCCATGCGGGAACTCGCTGGCACCGGTCGCTACGTACGAACGATGAGAAGACCGCCATCCGGCTCGTCAACCGGATCATCGAAACGGGGCGTCTAGAATTTGAAGAACCGAGGGCGGCCGGCGTTACCGTACTGGACGCCATTGAAGGGTTCCTGGCGGAACAAGCCAGTCGAGGAATGGCCGACTCCACCCTGAAGAGCTTCCGCAAATTCCTCATCGGCTCGCCCAACCGGGCCAAGTGTAGAAATCCTGAAAAATTCTCGCCGACGCTCATGGAATTTGCAACCGATCAGGCTATCGCAACGCTGCAAGTCTTTGTGGCCGACCCTGACCTCGTGATGAAATTTCGGCAGCGTTGGCAGGTGTCTCAGAAGACAAGCCTCAAGCAAACGGAACGCCTGAAAAGCTTCTTCAAATTTGCCGTTGATATGAAATGGATCACGGAGAATCCTGCGAGAATCTTGCGACCGCCCGTTGATAACGACGAGCCGCCCGTTGTGCCATTCACGAAAGAGCAAGTTGGCGGCGATTCTCAAGTCGTGTTGCGACAACGAGTATCTGAGGACATTCCTTCTGGTGATGCGCTATTCAGGGCTCGCCACCGTCGATGCGGTGAAACTCACGCCCGACCGACTTGAACCGACGAATCACCTGCGGCTCCACCGCACCAAAACCAAGACTTGGGTCAAGGTCCTGCTTCCGACGGTCGTCGCTGACCGGCTGCGGAGCCTGCCGTCTACAGGCTGGTGGGTTCTGGTTTTGGAACCGTCAAAAGGATTCCAAGCACGAGACAGCTACTGGAAACATCCGGCGACAGCTTCGCCGGGTATTTGGTCCCGAGGGCGCTAACATCGCCTTGCGTGACGAAGAGGGACAGCCTATTCTAGACCGGGCCGGTAAGCAGAAGTATGGCCATCCCTACCAGATGCGGCACACGTTCGTTCTCGAGCAGATCAATGCCGGTGCATCACTCGAGCGCATCGCTGAATTGTTGGGTAACACCTACAAAATTGTCGAAAAGCACTATTCCGCCTGGGTGCAGTCTCGGCAGAAGGCACTAGATGAGACGGTCGCAAAGAGTTGGGATGCCAAAGAGCTTGCTGGCTACGAAGGAGCGGAAGAACCACGCATGACCTGACATGATTCCGTCCTGTTGCTCTTCTGCGGTCCGGTGGCCAACTTTCGCAGCTCCCGTTCGACAATTGCCGTAGGAATCAGGAGTATTGTATAGGGACGCCTGAAGCGTTTGGCCGGGGACTTGATCTTGCGAACGCCTTCGATCTCGCCAAAGAAGCGGCGGACCCAGTCCGATGACATTCCGATTTTGCATGCGACCTGTTTAACCCGCATGTACCCTGCGTCCATGACACTCACCTCCCTCCGTAACAGCTAAATGGCTAAGCGGTAAAATCTCAGCCAGTCGTTATTCCCAGCCTTAGCTAAGTTAGCCAACCGTTCTCAGTTCTCACCTGCGCGATTTGCGGTTCGGACTGAGGCCATGGTGATCTTAAGACCGATATTGGCAGAAGTCTGTCCCATTACGCTTTGCGCCGTCCGTTCACGGGTCTTGGCGCTTTCTCATCATTCGCGCACTGCGATCCGGAACCCGCTCGTGACCGCGCCTGAAACCGGCGATCGACCACTTCGAGCCGCTGAAGGGCCTCCAGCAATTGGATGCCGGCCTCCCACATCGGGTCGGTATGTGGTCCAAATTGCTCAGTATGCTTGATAGCGAATCGAATTCTGTCCATAGCAACACGCACTTGGTACGCCATCTCAAATTCAATTGGCGAAGGCCGCGATTGGGCGCTGGATTCAATCAGTTCGACGATTCGGTGCATGGTTTCTGAGGCCATACGACAACCTCCTATTGCCGTCGGGTCGACCGGATTCGTACGGCGACTCGAAGAGGATGTCGCGGTTTACGCGCACGGTGAATTTGTACCCCAGCCGGGACCTTGATGGTTGGCTGTACATTCAGATTTCGGCGGGTGATCTGGGCACCCGTCTGACTCAGTTCCTGTCCGACGGCTCCCGCCGCAATTTGGCCAGGGCTGGGGTTCACCAGGACGCTCTGGTTGCGCTGCTGGGAGATTGCGAACGCTGCAGTGAACATGCTGGTCAGAACCGAAAAGCCAAGCAGCCGCCGGTAATGTCGATCGACTTTGTCGCGAAGGCCGGCGTTTCCGTGCGAGTCTAGGCCAACCATCCCGTTGAGGTCGATTGCGGAGGCATCCGGGAAAATGATTCGGCTCCACGCAACCTGCACGCCGTCCTGGCCATATGACACACGGGAGTCGTATTGACCGATTAGGCGTGAGCCTTGTGGGATCAACAGGTACATTCCCGTCGCGGTGTCGTAGACGTTCGATGTGACGAGCGCCTTCAGTTCACCGGGCAGATCAGAGTTCAAACTCTGTTCGAGGACAGCAGGGATTTCCCAGCCGGCTTTGATCTCATACCGCGACATCGCCGCGGCCCGAATCGACCGAAGGTAGTCATCGGTCTGCCGGCCACCCGCCGTTGCCAGGAATGCTTCTTTTCTGGCCTGCATATTCTGGGTGCCGTAGTCGTCGTTGGACCCTGCCAGTGTTCGTGCCAACTCTGACGGCGAGGGGTTCGCCGCTTGGCTACGCGCCAGAATCTGGCTCACGTCTGGTAACGGCTGATTGCCGGCGTCAGGGGTGCGCACCGGAGATGATGGGACATTCATAGACCGCGGACCAGAAGTTCCTGTGGGGGCCAGGATTGCCTCTTGCTCGCGCTGGTAGGCAAGGGCCGCCGATCGCTCTTCGGGCGTCGGCTCTCGTTGCGATTCAACCTGCCTGGGCTGCGCAGTAGGCGGAGCCCGGCGCACGACAAGCCGCTCTTGCGGAAGGCTGTCGCATGGCTGGCCGGTCTGCGGATTGTAGCGATACCGCTGGCCAGTTCGGACATCTGTGCTGCACGGGACTGGGAGGAGGCCTCTGGAATCGGCGGGCGGCTGAAGTTCATTTGTCTTAGCCAGAGGGGCCGTTCCTAAAGGAATTGCGCTCACGAACTCCGTCCCGGCTTGGGTGGCTGGCGCGACGGTCTTCGGTAGACCAGCCTGGCGTGCGGCGGCTTCGTCTTTGACGCTTCGGCGATAACCGCCGTAGGCGAAGGCCAGCAGCACTAGTGCTATGACGCCGACCACCGCGCCCCCAGCACGTCGGCTGATGCGGACTGCCTGTTGTGGCTGGGGATGAAGATCCAGGCCGTTTGGGGACTCGATCGGGCGGACTTGGGGTTGACTATCCTTTGGGCTCACGGCTGATCTCCACTTTCTGGGCTTTCTTGCCCGATCCCAGCACCAGGTTCGCGCGATCGAACAGGCGGTCCACGATGTAAATCTGGTCCTTCACGCGGTAGTTCGTCATCTCGCCCTTGCCGTCCTTGCCGATTACCAGTAAGACCGGCGCCTCCCGGTGCTGAATCTCAGCCGTCATCTGTATGTAGGTCTTTGCGCCATCGTCGAAAACCCGCCGCGGGCGGATGTTGTCATCGCCACCTTTGATCCGATAGTCGAAGTTCAGCTTATCGGCGACCACGATGGCGGCAGGGCGTCTCAGCGGATCGGTGTTCGAGCTTTTCCTGGGCGCGCTGCGCGGCCATTTGTTGTTGCCACTTGCGGGCGCTGTCGTCTTCGGCGTATGCGAACGCGACACGGGCGACGTAGTCGTCGGACTTTGAGATGAGCCGCAGGTAGTAAGCCCGTCGATCCGTGGTGACGAGGAGGTTCGTATCGAGCCCGGGGCTCTGGGGCTTGAGCACGATGATCGAGGTGGCTTGGTCGCCCGTGCCATACGTCGCGGGGGAGATATTCCAGCGGACGGAATCGCCGATGTGGGGTTCGCCAACGACCTTCTCGCCGGCCTGGAGCTCGATGATGCACACCCGCAGCGGGGCGCATACAACGGTGGGGAGACCGGCACCATACGAGTACAGCACACGGCCATCCGGCCCGGCGGCAGGCGGAGTCCCTTCTGCGCGCCAGTGCTCGCTCACTCTCACTGCCTCCTGCTCGCTCTGGTTTAGCGGCACGTCCTTAGCGTGAGGGTCCTTCGAAATCGGCAATAATGGCGACTGCGCCGGCGGGACTGGTGGCACAACAAAGCGCGGCTTCGCCGAGGCGGGCGACACCGGATCGGGGTTTTGCAGCGTCTTGACCTGAGCGCCGAAGTCATATTGCTGGAGCAATGGTGGAACCTTTGTCGGATCCTTGACCTCGGGCGGCTTTTGCGCCTGCGTCAGCGACGCCACAGCCGTGAACAGGGCGATGATTCGTTTTCGCACGATTCCCTCCTCTACAGAACCTTTGCCCAACTGACGTTGGTGACGTAAACGCCGAGTGGATTGATCCGAGCCAGCCGCTCATCCGTAGGCGGATTCAGGGCGATGGAGAAGGAGCCCTTCCATCGATCGGTGGCCTTTACTCCGCCGTAAAGATCGCGAGTGGTCTCGACCCAATCGACTTCGAATGTGCGGTCACTTGTGGGCAGGACGGAATTGACTTCCACCGAGACTGTCTCCGTCTGCGCGCGCTTGAACGGTGGGCCGGCGCGGTAGAATTCGCTGATGAAGGTCTGTGCCTCGCTGCCGCTTGCGATCTGTGCGTAGACGTGATCGATGGCCTTGCGCTGGGCAATGCCGTCGGTGGTGACCAGCCGGAGACTTTCGAGCCAGGCCAAGATGCTGGCCCGTTTCAAGCGGTCGTCATTCACTGTTGCTTGCTCGGCAATGCCGGAAGCGAGAGGGCGCCCGAGACTGTCCACCAACACGACGAACGGGACGATGCGTGAGTGCGCAGACAGCCACATAATGCCAGCAGTAGCGACAAGAGCGGTCAGGGCGCAGAGCACCGCCAGGGTGCGCCAATTCCGGGCGCGGGTGATCAAATCACCATAACGCTCGTCCCATTCGCGGCGAGCGGCCAAATACGGATTGTGCCCTTCCGTCATGAATCCTCCGTCAGTCTTCGTGATGATCGATCGGCATACGTGGCGGCGTTGTTGCTGGAGCAATATCCGATGGGACTCGCCGTCGAATCGCGTTCATTTGATACGCTGCCCGGGTCAGGACGCGCTGGATTCTCTGGGCGGTGGATGCCATTTCCATCCAGCGGCTGACTCGCGCCGGCGCGGCCACAGGGGAGTTGCCGGAAAGGACGGATGTCACGGCCGAGACTCCGGGATTTGGCCCGGCGGCAGTGGCACTTCCAGCTTCTTCAAAACCGGTCTCCTCGACCGGCGCCATGGAGTCGGGCGAACTCACTGCCGCAGTTGCCGGCCGGAAGCCCTTGGCTGCGCGTTCGTTTTCGAAACCTGATCCAGCCAGTGGCTGGCCACCGATGGCAGCTATCGCCGACGTTTGACTCGACACGGTTCCTGAAGGAGGATCCGGCTGGCGCCTCGTGCCTGCGCTGGACCCAGCGGCCGATCCAGACGGCGAACTGGGAGGGGCGACACCGGCGGTTCCACCGCCTGCGACTCTCGCGGCCCCAACGCCGGCAACGGCGCTCGACGCGCCTGGCGCCAGGCTACTTCCAGCGCCCGCGCTGGCGCCGGCAGCCCCAGACGCCAGCATGCCTCCTCCCGCCAGCATCGCCGCGCCGCCTCCCAGGGCCGATCCCGCGGCCAACCCGGCGCTGGCGATCGCACCGACGGTTGCAGCGAAATCGCCGCCTGTCAGGGTTGGGGCGCCACCAAGAACACCAGCAAAGAGTTTCGGAATCTGCCAACACAACATCATAAAGATCACGGCGGCTCCCATCACGTCGAAGGCTGTCATCAATGGGGTTGTGGACGCGCTCACGCTCTGCGCCTCGTCGATCCAGTTCACACCGAGGTTCATGCCTGCGGCAATGAGGCAGTACAGCAAGAGGATCTTGATGCCGATGGAGACGGCCAAGCCGATGAAGCGCTCGACATACGGCGCAGTCCACCGGCTCCCACCGAAGCCAAGAAAGACGAACCCGACCGAGACCAGGATGTAGCTCTCCACCATGGTCACGATGAAGTTGATCGTGATGATGACGTAGGAGATGAAGATGAGCAGGGCACAGAAAACCAAGGCCAGCGACGGTCCGGGGTTGGTGAAGAAGGCCGAGGTGCTTGCGCCTCCCAGGAGTGCGCCCGCGATCTGAAGCCCTTGCGCGAAGATGTCGCCGGGAGAAAGTGCAACCACGCCGGAGGCGTTCTGTCCGATGGCGGTGAAGCTGTCGATAATCGCCGGAATCCAGGAATTCCCATAGAGCAGCACCGCATAAAAGGCGCCGAGCCACATCATCTTTCGTATCAGCGCGGAGGTCCAGCTCTGCAGGTCGGACTTTTCCAGCAGCATCACCGCGGCGCTCCACGCGAATTCAATAATCGCTAACAGGCCGAACAGAGCGTTGGCGTAGACCCAAACGTTGGCCGTCCAATTGATGCGCTGGTTGCGGAACTGGTCCATGATGGAGCTGGGTACCGTTGTGTTGTAGCTGGGATTGGCTTGGGCGAAGAGGACGTACCCGCAGAACGAGTAGAGCGCAAGCCAGTGCGAGACGGTTTCCAAAAGGCGTTTCATCACGATGCCCTCATCCAGGAATCAACGCAATCCGGGCAAGTACGTTCTACCGTCGTTGGTAACCTTACCAGTGGTGAAGAACCACTCCGTGGCGGCTTGGCTTGCCGCTTCCTGCTGGATTACGGTCGCCTGATATGCTTGTTTGCTCGACATGTCCGCCAGCATGATCTCGCGGAGATTCATCAGTTGCTGGACTTGTTGATCGTTGATGTCGGCCAGGACCTGCAAAGCCTCCATTCGCCCGTCGGATCTCTGTGCCATGGCCTGCAGTGAACTCTCGATGGCCTGCTCGCTTTGGAGCTGCTGGCCTTGCAGCCCGGCAGCGCGGAGCGCTCCCAGCGTTGTGTCCAACGACGTCTGGCTCCAATCTCGGTATTGTAGGTAGTAGGTATTCGGAGCGGTCCGATATCCGGGGTATGTCGTCCGGAAAATCTGGTCGAGATTGCCGAGGGAATACGCCAGCGCCTGGCCACCTTGGACAATCGCTGGCAAGCGCGGTGATGTCGGCCCCGACCGAGCCGAACGTCTGACTTCCCAACGTCCTACTGTTGTGCAACATGTCGGCATACATCGCCAGCTCAATTGCTAACTGCTGTCCCTGCTGGATATACTGCAGGACGAGCTGAGCATGGTTCAATAGCTGGGTGAACTCGGTAGCGAATGCGCCCGCCTCGGCGGGCCGCGGCGAGTCCACCGCTAACGCGAATAGAGTCGTCAAGACAATCACGCACTTACGCATGAAAGCACCTCGTTTTGTCCCTCTAGCGCGCAAAGATAGTCCGCCCATCTATCCAGACCTTTCAGTCGCAGCCATTCTTCGCGCCAGCTATCTGGAAAGTGGTCCATGACACCCTCCACAATTTGGCGTTCCTCGCGACCGTTCACGCCGACCCAGGACAGGGCGACCTTGCCAACGCCCAGATCTACTAGCCGGCGACCCAACGGGCTGACCACGTAGTAGTGCTGTTTCGGGATGCTGACCTGCAAGATTTCCAGCTCCCGATCATTCAGACCGATGCGTTGATAGAACTCCCGCGAGCCGGGGTTCCTGGCCTCGGCGTTGGGAAGCAGGATCTTCGTTGGGCAGTTTTCCAGCACAACATCGGCAATATCCGATTTCGCGATGTCGCTGATCTGCTGCGTGGCCATCAAGACGGCGGCATTCTTTCGCCGCATGGTCTTCAGCCAGTCCCGCAGCCGCGTGCGGAACAATTCGTGGCGAACGTAGGACCACGCTTCATCCAGTAGCACCAACGTCGGGGAACCATCGAGCCGCTGCTCAATGCGCCGGAAAAGGTAGAGCAGCACAGGAATTACCGCCTTATCGTCGAGTTGCATCAGGTTCTCCGTTTCGAAGCTCAGGAACCTGCCGGCGCCGAGCATGTCGTGATCGGCGTCGAGAAGTTGCCCCATTGGTCCCATCACGGTGAAGTGCTGAAGGGCGTCTCGGATTTCGGTGTCCTGCACTTCGGCCGAGAGCTCCGTCAGTGTCCGCGTAGGTGAGAGACGAAGCCGTAACATCGCCTCCGACACCGCGTTTCGATGGCGCGGCCCGAACTTCAAACCGTTCAGTTCGCAGAGGACTTCGATCCATCCGACCGCCCACTGCAAGTCGGATTCGCCGCCAATGTCTCTCAAGGGGCAGAATGCCAGTTCGGTTTTCGGACCGGCGAGGTCGTAGAATTCTCCGCCGACCGCTCTGGTCAGCATCCAAATGGAATAGCCGCGGTCAAAAGCGAAAACCTGGGCACGCGGATAGCGGAACCACTGGGCAGCAATCAGCCCCAGTGCGGTGGACTTGCCGGCGCCGGATGGCCCGACGACCAGGGTATGGCCGAGGTCGGACACGTGTAGATTCACGCGGAAGGGAGTCGCCCCGCTGGTTGCTGCGAAAACAAGTGGCGGGCTGTGTTTCGGCATCAGTGCCGATGGGTTCTCGCGTAATCCCGCCCAAACCGACGTGATCGGCAGCATATCCGCCAGGTTGAGCGTGTGCAGCAGGACGCGCCGCACATTCGAGTAGCCGTCCCCCGGAATTGTTCCGCGCCACGCCTCCACCGCGTTAATTGTCTCGACGCGACAGGAGAATCCCAGGTTCTGAATCGTCTTCATGACAGTGCGCGTGCTTTCGTGGAGCTGGTCGCGATGCTCGTCGAAACAGATGACGTTCGCCGAATACAGGGCAAACTGGACGTCGCCGGCCGCCGCGATACCCATGGCCGTCTCAGCGTCCTCCGCCATCTCCTTCGCATGTAGATCGATGGCGCCGGTATGCGTCTTGAAGACCTGGTCTTTCCAACCACGAATTTTCGAACGCCACTTCTTCCTGTGCATATCCAGCATGCCTCGCGCCTCCGCTGGGTCGATCAGGATCGCACGAGTGTTCCAGCGGTATTCGATGGGTAGTGCGTCAAGCGCACGTAGGATTCCGGGCGAACTCAGCTTAGGGAATCCGTCAATGGCAACCACGCTGATGTGTTTGCGCCCCACGCGCGGCTCGATCCCACCACAGAAGTCCTCGCATGCCAGCAGGTCATTCAAATAGCAAGGGAACTCCGGCAACACCAAGGGGTGATCCAGGCCACAGACGCAACGGCGCAGATAGCGAAGAAGACTGTCGTGGGGGTGTGTGCCGCCCACATCGTCAATGGCGTCTCTGCGTCGGAGGCGTTCGATCTGGAACAACTGTCCAAAGACGTTCTCGAATGAATCGAGGTGGCTGCGGAATCGTTCGAGGGTTTGCCCGGCCGTTCGCAAACCAGTGTGCCGGCTCTGCCCTTCGAACATCCAACCCTTGATACGCTCTTCGGCCTCCATCGGCGGGAGATGCGTCAAAGTGAGGAAGTACTCTGATTCGAAGTGGGCTCCCTCTTGCATGAACTGCTGCCGCCGCTCATCATCGATCAATCTAGAGATGGGGTCCGGGAACGCGCCCTGTTCGGGATAGCCGGGCGCACGCGAGCGGATAGCGTCACAGTGGACCATCCAGCAGCCGCCGAGCCGTAGCGCCGTATTCAGCCGTGCGCTAAGCGCATCCATCTCAGCCGCAGAGGCCGACATCATGTCTGGACCGCGATAGGACCAGCCGGCCAGAAGTGAGCCGTCCTGCTGCAGCAATATGCCGTCGTCTACGAGGGCGCAGGCCAACAGCAGGTCTGCAAGTCCGCGCGGTTTGTCGCGATGTTCGCTCCGATGCATGAGTAGTCCTTTCTGCTGCAATTGAAACGGTGCGCGGCTCCGCCAGTTCGCGCACACCTGACGCTGGTTGCGCGTCCTACCTCCAGTTCCGTGGCGGCAGCAGGCAACGGGAGAACAGGCCGCTCTTTGCCGGATAGAACGACCTGTATCGTATGTGGCGCAGGTATACACGGCGGAGCAGGGGATCGGCTTTGCCCATGCGTTGCAACACCGCCACCGCGACAATCCAGAAGCCAACGCTGAGACCTATCCCCCACCATGTACCGAGGCTGAAGGCCAGGCTCACCGCAGTGAGGATAGCGATCAGCACCAGTTCGCGGTCGCCACCCAGAATCTGGTTGGGGCGATTCGCCGACTGATGAATGACGACCTCGCGTGGGACATCCACTTCCGGCATATACTACACGACCGCGGCGTTGACGCCGAACGCACTCGCTAACATAGGCGCGGCGAATACCAAGACCGACACCACCAGACCGATCATGCAAGCGCGCCGGCCAAACTCCGTCAACTCGCCGCCCCAAAGCATCGCACCGCCGGCAATCGCGATACCGATCAAACCGATCGCATACGCGACCGGTCCGGTCAACGAGGTTGCGATGGTAGTCATCGGCCGCTCCCACGGCAGGTTGCCGGCCGCCGCTGCATGCAGGCGAAGGCCGAAGACCAGCGCCGCCGTTACCAGCGTTGCGAGCCTGCGAGACAGGCCCGAATTTCGTGAACTGCGAATCAGCTGCATTCCTTCCCTCCCATCGAAATTGCGTTTGTTTCAGACGCGCTCGACTGCGTATTCCCCGTTGGAATACCCAGTGACGAGCAAAACTTCACGAACTTTGCGCCCCGCGGGCACGGCTGATTCCTCATCGACGAAGATCACGAGATCCACAGCTTCGGCGATCAGGGTCTGCTGTGGTGAGCTGGTGGCTTCGGCCACCAGGCTTTCCAAGCGGATCAACCCGCTCATCGCGTCATTGGCGTGGACCGTGGCGGCGCCGCCCGGGTGTCCCGTGTTCCATGCTTTAAGCAGGGTGTGTGCTTCCGCACCGCGGACCTCGCCGACCACGATGCGCGTTGGTTTCAGGCGCAAGCAGGCGCGCAGACAGTCGAGCATGCCGACGTTACCCACGGCGCGGAGGTCCAGGTAGTTCTTCACTCCGCACTGCAGCTCCGTTGTGTCTTCGATGGAGATCACGCGGTCGTCTGGCGTCAGGGTGGAAAGCCCGTCGAGAATCGCGTTAACCAGCGTGGTCTTCCCGCTGCCCGTGGATCCGACCACGAGGATGTTCTTCTTCGCCTTCACGGCGGCGCGGATAATTTCAATGTGCCGAAGTCCGCGGACTGCGCCGACGAAGTCGTGCCGTCGTCGCAGCTTGTTCAGAGGGTCTTCCCGGTGTGTCAGAATGCCGCCAGCTTCGTAGTCAGCGAGCGAAAAGATGCGCCGCGGCCGGAGCCGGATCGCGAACACCGGCCGGCGTACGACCGGGGCGACAATCCCTTCGAAGCGGCTGCCATCGAGCGGAAGCTCAGTTTCCAGGATCGGGTGCTCGTGGTTGAGGACCGTTCCGCGCCATGCGGCAATCGTGCTGAGCGCGCTCGCAGCCTGCGCTGCAGGCATACTCCCCAGACACTGAAAGCTCTCGCCCAGGCGTTTCACCCAGAGCGAGGAATCCGGGTTCAATAGGATATCCTCGGTGCGGTCGTCGGCGAGCAATGCTAGAACCTGCTCGCCGACCTCTCGCCGCAATTTGACTTCGAGCCGCTGGTGCTGTTCATCATGAACTGCAATCGGGTTTGTGAGATTTGCCACCGCCATCCCTTCCTGCATGTGCTATATTCGCGGCAACACGTTGTCAACTCGATGCCGCCTTCTATTGGAAAGGGGGTATTGGAGATGTTACCGAACAGGATCTCAACTCTTGCAGCGGAGGTGCGTTCTATAGCGCACAGACGCTTCGGGGAGGAGCGTGCCGCATGGAATTCGTAACGATTCCATTTGATTACAACGAGCTGCCCGATGCGAGCCGGACTGCCGTCATTCCGATCTGCATCGCAAGAAATGATCAACAGGGAAGCCCGATCGCGTGGGGATGGTTCGAAGCCATCGCACGGATCCCGGATCGGATGGTTGCTTTGGCGAGGCGATACTTGTGCGATCCATGGCGCGTATCTGAACTCTCGGAGGGGTCGCTACATCGAGTCTGGCGCAAGCACGGCACCGATTTCGGCCGGCGACCTGAGTACCGCATATACGCTCACGCCACGTGGCACGCAAGAGACCTGCAAGCCGGATCGTGGCACGAGCGC
This sequence comes from uncultured Solibacteraceae bacterium, assembly GCA_963805775.1. GTDB lineage: Bacteria > Acidobacteriota > Terriglobia > Bryobacterales > Bryobacteraceae > Solibacter. The sequence continues at coordinate 180,094 of CAWDWK010000033.1, forward strand.
CGGGGTATTGTTTCGGGACTGGACGATCTGGAGCAGGTTGTCCGCAATCGGATCTTGGTTGACCCGGCTAACTATGTGCAAAGGTATCATGGCGATCTCGACTATCGGGCGCTGAGTGCACGCCTGGTCGAAGAGGGGCTGGAAGACGTCAGCCAGATGCTGGACCTCCTGCGCGACGGCGCCACCTGGGACGAGATCGGTGAGCGGATGGGCCGGCGTGCGGACGCCGCACGGATGCGGTTCCGTCGGAAGACGGCGAAAATCGTGGGCACGTGAGTCCTGGCTCTGATTCGAAAGCTGTGATCGAAGGGATTGCTGGCGAAGAACTCGGACCTCCGCCGACTGAGCCGGGCTGGTCGTGCACCGCGGTTGCCCAACTGCCATAATGGCATCGACCGATGGCAGATACACCGCAAGAGAAATACGACCGTCTTCGGAAGGCGGTTCGGGACGCAATCCTGACGAACTATCCCAACCCGGGCCGTGTAGGGTGCCCGGAGAATGCGATGATTCGCGAAGTCGCCTTTCGGGAGGAACTCACGAAGGACGAGGTGTGGGAGCACATCACCCACTGCTCGCCCTGCTATGCGGAGTTCCTGAAGTTCAAAGAGGAGTGGCGGGCATCGAGAAGGGTCCTGGAATAGGTATGGATTGGTGTGCTGACCCGGAGAGGGGCACCCGCGCGCCACGGCAGATAACTGCCAAAGGCCCCTTGGGCAGATTTCCTGATGCAAGCGTGTCTATCGGTCCTGATCCGGGCAGAACCCTCCGCACCTCATTGATTTCATCCCCATCTGATAAGACCAGAGTCCTCCTCTACTGCCGCGCAGTCGGCAAATCGTAGGGCGGCATCGTATGTGTCCCCACCGGTCGGCCAGTGCCCGGCAGTGCCGCGAGCGTAACGCAGGCTCCAGACGCCACCGTTGAATTGGGAAATAGACGAACTCGTGAATGTCATCGCCAGCTATCTTCGTTCGGAACCTCGTGGCTCAGCCCCTTACTGGTAGGGACTTCTTATGCTGCAGAAGACGGCCGGAGCGGAAAAAACGTCCGAAGCGGTGAGACAGCAAATCGAAGCGATGGGCTGTGATGTGTTTGAGGTCGGGCTGTTCGATCCAGTAGCGGTCGGCGAGCCGATCATGTTGCCCCGTACTTGGGATCGCCGGACCCTCTTGCACTCTGTTCCGTGGATGCGACTGCAGAACCGGAATGGGCGGAACGTTTACGTTCGGCCCAAGGGCGAGCACAATCTGAGCTTGGTTGACGACTTGACCGCGGATGCAATTACGGCAATGAAGGGAGAAGGATTTTCTCCTGCCTTGGTTGTGCGCACATCGCCGGGAAATCATCAGGCTTGGCTAAAGCACCCGAGGCAGCTAGACAGAGAGCTTGGAACTGCGGTGGCTCGGGCGTTGGCTGAGCGATTCGGCGGCGACCGCGGTGCAGCGGATTGGCGGCACTTCGGGCGGCTTGCTGGGTTTGCCAACCGGAAACGCCGGCACTGCGATTCGGCGACCGGTCTCTACCCCTTTGTCCTACTCCTGGAGGCAGGGGGGCACGTCTACCCGGAGGCAGAGCGGTTTCTGACGGACGTCTCGACGGAGTTGGAAGGGAAGCATCAAGAGCGAAGGCGGTTCCAGGAGCGGGCCTCGTCCCAGTCATCGAAAACGCCCGCTCCGCTCAAAAACATCGACGCTTTCCGCTCAGACGCACGCTATGGCGGCGATGGCAACCGGATCGACCTCGCCTATGCGATCTACGCTTTTGCTCACGGAATCGGAATCGCCGAGGTGTCGGCAGCGGTCCGCTCCCGAGACCTATCCCATAAGGGCAACGAGCGGCGCCAGGACGACTACGTCGAGCGCACGATCAAGAAGGCGTTGGACGCTATCGAGGGACCGGCCGCGGGGCGCGGACGTTAGCGGTTGCCGGCCACTGGCGACGGCGGACGCGGCGGCAATGGCCGCTGTGCCTGGCCGTCGAACGCTTCGTGGACGAACGCGTAGAAGAAAAGTCCCATCAAGACCAGCCAAAGCAGGAGAAATCGCTGCAAGTGTTTCGGCCCTGCTACGGCCCAAAACAACAGTTGTTTCCTCATAGCAAACTCCCCCTTCCTGCGGTGCTCATCGCATCACGGTCAACCGACCCAGCCAGAAGCTGCCGGCGCACAATATCGTCAAGCAGAGCAATCCCATACCAGCCCAAAGCCGGAGAGGACGCCCAGTGTGCGCTCTATGCACCTCGCGGACGAGTTCGTTTGCCTTAATACTGGCAGCTCCGATATCCTCATGCACCGAGCGGCGGATGCCCTCTGCCGATTCCTTTACGGACTGCGCCAGGATTCTTCCAGCACGATTTTCCGCTCGTTCAAGAGATGCGTCGAACCGCGCGAGGGTTGCCTCCACGGCTTTCAGCATCTCCTTGATGGTGTCTTCCATCACACGCCGGTGCAACGTGACGGCGACAAATACCGGATCGTCCGGATCTACCCTCACATGGTGCCGCTCAGCGATTTCGGCGATCAACTTTTGAGTATCCAGCATTTTGCCAATCCCCTTTTTGGGCTTCAGATCAGCGGCATCCGGTCCAGTTGTTCGAATAGGTCGCGTTGCACTACGCGCAACCGCTGCTTGGTCATGATAGTGAAGTGGCCGTCGCGGATAGCTTCATCGAAGGTCAGCTTCTGCGAGATCATGTCCTCGACGTCGCGTCCGAAGGTATCATGGTTTCGTTTGGTGATGGCGACCGTGCCGCACACTTTCTCTTCGTTGTCCTCAAAGACTTTCATATCCAGGAATTGTTTGCCGTCGCGCTCGACCCGGCCGAAGTATTCGTTCACCCAGACGACAACGTTTCTCCCGCAAGTACTTTCAGCGAGTTGGCCGAAGCCGTTCAACGTGTCGGCAAGCGCTTGGCCGCCTGTGATTACAGTGTGCACAAACAGCTTCTTGCCGGCGGCGCGCAGCAACTGGTGAACATTATTCTCCAGGATATAGTTCCAGAGCGGAATAAACGTGGACGCGCCGTTGTCCACAACGAAAATTCCGTCGTTCGTGAGCAAGTCCTCCATGAGTCCGTCGAAAGCCCGCTGGTCGACGCCGCCCTCACGAAGGAGTGGCAACGACTCACACCGTAAGCTCTTGTATTGGGAAAATGTCTTGTTGACCGGGTCCGAATCAATGCAGCGGATCGCCGGTGCTCTTCCGTTCAGATACTGCGCCAATATGCTGGCAACCAGACTCTTTCCCACTCCGCCCTTTCCTTGCAGCGAGAGGTGAACGCTTCCGGTCGTCTCGATCTCGGTTCCGTTGCTGGGTGTCACGGTGAGGTTTCCTTTCCTGTCAGATCAGTTTCTTTTCGTCTGGGGGCCGGTCGTCGTAGTGGAATCCCGGTCGTCGGGTCAACCGTTCCCGCAGATTCGCCAGCGGATCGTAGTCGGGCGGCTTCGCGGTTGAGGGAACTCGGATCGTCGCCTCAGCGCCCGAAGGAATCTCTGCAGGTGGCGCGTTCGGGGGCGTTGCGCCACGGTCTGGGATGCCATTGGGGGCAAGTATCTGTGGGTCGGTTTTGCGAAGCCGAGCGATGTAGGTGCGGAGTTTCGAATATGAGATCTCAAGTCCGTCGAGGGCCAACTCCCGTCGCACATCACGGATACTGTGCCCCGCCGCTAGGGCCGCCCTGATCTTCGGCCACAAACAGCGGATCTGGACTGATTTCCTAGCGGGTCTCCGCTTGGGCAGGGTGTCCAGATGTGCCGCATCTGCTCCCCGTGCGCCTAAGGGATGCGGGCTGTGACCACTGACCGGGAGGGGCTCTTTTGGCGCCGCCGCCGCGGCGCCGCAGTCTCGGGTTGAGCGTGTGCGGTCCATCGAAGATTCGCCTCCCAGATATAGGGGGTGTCTGTCACGAGTCCGAACAAGAATTGCCTGGGTCGTTGTGCGTCCTGTTTGCACCCAGATTGCGTCCTTGATGGCGGCAGCCAACCGCAAATGCACCTGTTTTGCGCCGTGCCTGCAACCACACCCGGGCCTCCCTGGCGGGTTTGCAGCCGGATTGCACCTGCTTTGCATCCGCCAACGCCCACCCGGCAGCCAAAAAACGGGTAGTGGAACATAAAGGAATGCCGGACCGGGCGCTCTGACCGCGCCCGGATCTGCCTTTTGGTTCTTTCGTTTCCGCAGTCCGACACGGTATCTGTCGTGTCGGACGTCGTCGGACGGCCTGGCTTTCGGGTACCTCTGTTCGGAGTAGAACTCGCCTCCCCCTCCCACTTAGGGGCGACGTTGAATGTCGAAACCGAAGACGGCGAAAAAGGTCACGATCCGACTCACATGCGACGAGGAACAGCAACTCAAGGCCGGCGTGAAGCGCCGCGGATATGCCACTACCAGCGCGTTGATCCGAGACGCGATTTGGAAGGTACTGGGCGAGCGAGAGGAAGCGGAGAGAGACGCCGAGCAGCGCATGGCCGCCACCATGGAGCGCCTGGAACGTGACATCCGTCGCGCCGTGAGAGGCCAGCAGGCTCTGTTCGCGGTGGTGGATGTCCTGGTGAAGACTTTCCTCACTTGCGTACCCGAGCCACCACAGGATGGATTGCCGCAGTCCGTGGCGCGTGCCCGAGATCGCTACGCGCGTTTCGTCAAATCCGCCGGCCAAGCCATGGTTGGCGACAGCCAAACCGCTATGCAGGACCTGATGAATCATGCTGACTGATCAGGAGAAACCATTCCGGCTCAGGCCGAGGAAGCCACTCGGGACCAAGCAGCGCAACGAGGTGGGCGCCTGGTCGGTACTGTTCAAAGCTGTGATGCGGCAGGCTCGGATGAGCCGTAACCGGAGTAGAGGCTCTAAAGGGCGACCAGCCAAGAGCACGCCACTTTACCATCAGCGTTGTGCTGTCCGCATCACTTACACCCGAAATGCGGTAAAGGGTCAATGGGCCGCCCACGGTCGCTATATCGCTCGGGAAAGTGCTCAGCACCGTGACGCGACGGCCGCAGTCGGCTTTGACAGGGAGGGAAAATCCGTCAACATTTCGGCGCACCTCGACTCGTGGCAGCGCGCAGGCGACGAGCTGGTCTGGAAACTCATCATCTCGCCGGAGTTTGGCGACCGGGTCGACCTACAAAAATTGACCCGCGAACTGATGCAGCGGATTGATTCGAGCCGCCACGGCGCGCTTTTGGAATGGGTCGCCACTACCCACTACAACACCGAGCATCCGCACGTTCACGTCGCGTTACGCGGCGTGGACCAGGAAAACCAGGCTGTGAGCTTCCGGCGGGAGTTCATCAAACAGGGTATTCGCGAAATTGCCGGGAATCTGTGCACACAGCAGCTTGGGTACCGCTCGGAATTCGACGCCGCTGCGGCGCAACGCAGCGAGGTGGGTCAACTCCGATTCACATCCCTCGACAGGATCATTCGCCGGTCAGGGACGCCGACCGCCAGCGGCGGCAATTCGAGCTTCTTCAACGTCGTCGTCACGGACCCAGAAACACGCGGTATTAGGGATGGCTCGCGGTTGCGCAACCAGCACGTGGTGGAACGCTTGATCGCACTTCAAAGAATGGGCTTGGCAGAGGCGGCCGAGCCAAACGAATGGCGGGTCCGCCAGGATTTCGAGAGCGTACTCCGCGGAATGCAACGAGTCGCCGACCGCCAGCGAACCCTCGCCACTCATGGCGCGTTGATGTCCGACGAGCGGCTACCTTTTGATGCGATGGATGGTCGCGACTGGAAGGTGCTGGAAGGGAGAGTCCTCGTTCACGGCGAGGAGGAGGAAGCAGGTCGATGCTACCTAATGCTGGAGGGCACCGACGCGCGCGTACATCACATTTACTATACCCCAGAGATCGAGGAAGCCCGGAACCGGGGCCAACTACGGATTAACGCCTTCGTCCGGTTACGGAGATATTTGATCGGCGGAGCACACCTCGTTGAGACAGAAGACCTCGGAGACGCAGCAGCCATCCTGCGGAACAAGCGGTATCTGGGTGAGACCGCTCGCCAGTTGGTGCAGCGGGGCATCATCCCGGAGGAAGAGGGGTGGGGTGGTTGGCTGGGGCAGTATCAAGCAGCCGTGAAGCAGGCTGCGGAGGAAGTTCGGCAGACTCAAGCCAGAGAGGGCGAACGCTCACCCAAGCCTAAAGATGCGCGTGGGCGCTGATTGTTCGGCACCGCGTCATCCCACCCCCTTGTTGTTGAGGGCCCCCGGACTCACTTCGGGGACCAAAGGAGGTCATTGTGAAAAATCTGAAGGACGTCTGGGATAAGTCGCCAGAGCTGTTGGATGACATTGGCGGCGAGCAACTGGCGGGGTCCGGCTTTGCGAGTGAGCACCCGGAAGTAGACTTTGCCATGCAAAGATTTGGCGAAGAAGGTGAGGAGTAACTGCCATGGCGACTATTACATCTCAGCCTGATTCCCAACAACAGGCCGGCGGCAAACCGCTGCGGGACTTCCGGCAGGAAGTCACTGACAACATCATTCGCATGCTCGAAAACGGCGTGGCGCCTTGGCAGAAGCCTTGGGATTCAGGCGCTGCCGCCGCAAGCATGCCGATGAACCCGACCAGCGAGCGTGCGTATCGCGGGGGCAACGCCATCCACCTGATGGCGACCGCACTCGAAAAGGGCTACCAGGACCCTCGTTGGATGACGTACAAACAGGCCTCCGACCGCGGTTGGCAGGTGCGGCGTGGTGAAAAGGGAACGCAGATCGAGTTCTGGGACGTGCGGCCGGGCAAAGACAGAGCCGAGTCCGGATCTGCGGACGCGGCGGACAATGCGCGGAAGGGCCGCAACTCCGGCGACGACCGCCCGCGGCTCATTCACCGCGTGTACACCGTCTTCAACGCCGCGCAGATCGATGGAATTCCGGTATATGCAGCCAGGGAGCATTCCCCGTTTGATGTGGCCCAATCGGGCGAGCGGGTTCTCGCCGGTTCCGGCGCGACGATCATACAAGGCCCGGCGGGAGGCGCCTTCTATGATCGAGCTGGGGACGCCATCCACCTGCCAGCCAAAGAGGCGTTTAAGGACGCACCGGGCTATTACGGAACCGCCCTTCACGAACTGGCGCATTGGACCGGGCATCCCACGCGATTGAATCGCGCCACGCTCAACGAGTCGTACCGGTTCGGCGACATCAATTATGCCAAAGAGGAACTCCGGGCTGAGCTGGCCAGCGTATTCCTTGCAGCGGAACGCGGCATCCCGCACGATCCGGCGCAGCACGCCGCCTACGTCGGGTCGTGGGTCAAAGCGCTGAAGGAAGACAAGAACGAGATCTTCCGGGCGGCGCACGATGCCTCGGCAGCAACCGATTTCCTGCTATCGCTGGAGCGCGAACGGTCGCTGGCCGAAGAGGAACTCACCGCATCCCAGGACCCGAGTGCCGCTGCCGGGCTTTCGCCGGCCGCGATCCTCGAAAAAGAAACTACCGAAATTCATCGCAACCGCGAACGGCTGGAGGAACTCGAGCCGGGAACGGAAGCCGCGCCGGCCACCGAAGAAGAGGCGGGCGAACGCCAGGGGACGGAATCGCTCGCGGATGCCCAAGCTATAGCGGCGAAGGCCCTCGGCGAGTCCGCAACCCTTCGCTCCGCTCAAACCGAAAGCGGAGTGTACCGGGGTGCCATCATCGGCGAAACCGAGCTCCAAATCATTCAGCGCGAATCCGGCCAATCCGCCGTTTCCCACCCCAAGGACCTACTGGATCGCCATCCGCAGATTGGTGAAACGGTGCGCATCAGCTACTCCAACTCGAAGGGGTCGGTGCGCGAATCCCACGAACGCTTAAGATCCCCGGAATTGGGTCGCTGATGGGGGAGTATCATGGCCACACAATCGGAACTCTATCGCGTGCCCCGAAAGCCGGGATATCTGGGAGCGTACAATTGGCGGGCCACCACGCTGGGTCTGCTGCTGCTGACCGCCGTCAACTTTGGCGCGACGCAATACATCGCCGTCAAATTCCAGTATCAGCCGGCGCTGGGCCCGCCGTTCCTCCAAACCAGGGGCGGCGGTATTTATGAGCCGTTCTCCTGGGTGATTTGGGGATGGCACTATTGCACATCGCAAGATGTGCGCATCCGGCAACCGTTCTTCGAAGGCGAAATGATCGTCCTCGCCGGCAGTTTCCTCTGCATCGCCGTTTTCTTCGTGGTCACAAACCGTCGTACGCGCAAGCTCACGGAGAACGCTGACCACTTGCACGGGTCGGCGCGGTGGGCCAACAACGACGACATCCGCGAAACTGGGCTGCTCGCCACGAAATGCGGCGTCTACGTGGGCGGGTGGTGCCCTGAGGGTGAACACCGGTTACGCTACCTACGCCACGACGGGCCAGAGCACCTATTGGCCTTCGCGCCCACGCGCAGCGGCAAAGGCGTCGGCCTTGTGATTCCGTCGTTGTTGGCGTGGTCCGAGAGCGCCGTCATTTACGACATCAAGGGTGAGAACTGGGCCAAGACAGCGGGCTTCCGCGCACAGCAGGGGCATCTCTGCTTCAAGTTCTCCCCTGTGGAGGACAAAGCCAGTTCGCGGTTCAACCCCCTGGGTGAGGTCCGCCTCTTCACTCTACGCGACGTGAGCGACGCGCAGAACATCGCCAACATGATCGTTCGCACCGGTGAAGACAGTCCACAGGAGCGTTATTGGCAGGATGCCGCTACCTCCGTCACCACCGGCATGATCCTGCACGTTTGCTACGAAGCCGAGTTGACGGGGCGCGTCGCCTGTCTAGCCGATCTTGCGCACGTTTTCACGCGGCCGGGTACGAGTTTCCGCGAAACACTGGCCGAACTGCTCAATTTCGAGCACGATCCTGGCTTCAGTCACGGCTGGCGAATGCCCACTGGCGAGCGGACGGTCACGCACCCTGTTGTGCGCGAAAAGGTACAGGAGATGCTAGACAAGGAGGAGAAGGACTTCGGTGGCGTGCTCTCCACGGCGAAAACGGCGCTGTCGCTTTACAGCGATCCGCTGGTTGCCATGAACACTTCCGCCAGCGACTTCACGATCGACGATCTAGTGAACTATGACCGGCCCGTTTCGCTCTACCTCGTCGTGCCACCGAGCGACAAGATTCGGCTGCGTCCGCTGATCCGCCTGATGCTCACCATGACCGTGAACCGCCTCACCGAAAGGATGGTGTTTGAGGGATCTGAGCAGAAGAAGAACCGACATCGGCTGCTGCTGCTGATCGACGAGTTTCCATCTCTTAACCGCATGGAGGTATTTGCCGATGCGCTTTCCTACATGGCGGGCTACGGTCTGAAGGCGTACCTGATCACGCAGGACATTCGACAGATTGTAGACGCGTATGGCAACAACGAGAGCATCGTCTCAAATTGTCATATCCGCATCGCCTTCGCACCCAACCAGTTCGAGACGGCCGAACTGCTGAGCAAGATGACCGGCACGACCACCGTTCCAAAAGCAACGTACAATTTCAGCGGGTCGCGGTTTTCGCCGGTGATGGGTCACGTCAATGCCAGCGTGGATTACATCGAGCGGCCGTTGATGACGCCCGACGAGGTGCTACGTCTGAAGCCACCGACGAAGCGCGGCGATAAGACGTCCGAGCGTATTGTCGCGCCGGGCCAGATGCTTATCTTCGTCAGTGGGCACCATCCGATTCTGGGCACGCAGATGCTGTATTTTCTAGACCCGGAGCTCACGTCTCGGGCCGCGCTGGAGCCACCGACCAGTTTCTTCACCCTGGAGGAAGGGAGCCCTGTTCCTCAATGTCCGCTCGACCGGACGCGGAACAAGATCAGCAAACCGGAAGTGGTTGCGCGCGGAGCGGATCCACTCGGGACCGCCGAGCAACGCCTCCTTACAGAAATGGGAATTGAAAGAGGAGTCAGCCATGCAGAGAAATCGAATTGACGTGGACGGATTCATCGCCGCCAAGCCATCCCACAAGTATCTCCCCTCCGGAATGCCGGTATCCAACGTCCGGCTCGGCGAGAGCTATACGTATAGGGATAGCCAAGGCAACACGCAGAAACACACAAACTGGCATAACCTGTCGTTCTACGGCGATACTTCCGACGTCGCCCTTACCTATGACAAGGGAGACCACATTTTCGTGGAAGGCGCCATCGAGCAGCGCAAGTTTACGCCGAAGTACGGTGGACAACGAACGATGCATGAAGTCATCGCGCGGAGCTGTCATCTGGTGACGGCGCCTCTTGGCGCAGCAGCGAAGGTTTTGTCGGGCCAAAGATCTCGCCAGACGATGCCGAGAACGGAGGTGGGGAACATGAACCTGGGCAGGTCGGTTAAATTCGGGAGTCTGATCCGAAGCGGCCTACTGGGAATCGGCTTGTGCGTCGGCATCTTTCAGGCTTGCGTGTGGCTGGGACTAAGGATCAATGTCTCACCTTCGCTCCCAGTTGGTCTGTACATTTCGACCGACAGCGGAAGCCTGGGTGAGTTTTGTCCCGCCGAGCCTTTTGCCAGCGTGGCCCTCACGAGAGGTTACCGCACTCGGGGCGCCTGTGCGGATGGCGGTGCACCGCTGTTGAAGCCGGTGGTAGCGACTACCGGCGACGTGGTGAACGTGTTGCCCGGTGGCCTGGACGTCAACGGCATCCAGATTCCGAACACAGTACCGTTGGCCGCGGACTCCAGGGGTCGCCCACTGTCACACTGGCCTTTCGGACGCTACACCATCTCAGCAGGCATGGTCTGGGTAGCGTCGTCGTATAACGACCGCAGTTTCGACAGCCGCTACTTCGGCCCCGTCCCCGTAACGGCCATTCGCGGACGCCTGAAACCACTTCTTTCCTTTTGAGAGCCCGAATGCGCCGTTCCTTCCTGTGTTACGCCGTGGAGTTCTCCATTGGATTGACCGTGTCCTCGGCTCACCCGCTGGGCCTAGCTGTGGCGATAGTCATGCCAGCGCTCGCTATGCGCCAGAAAACGCGACGCGCTGCCTATTTTGCGGCGTTGTGCTACTACGCCGGCGCGCTGTGGCCGCTGATGCCGGGTGCCAGGAACTTCTTCGGTCCCCACGTCACGATCCTCACGGCCCTGACTCTTTGGACGGTCGCTTGTTCCCTTCTCGCTTCACCGTGGCCACTCGTTTGGTCGCTGAATCGTCGTCAATCCTGGTGGCGTGCCGCGGTCGCGCTGGTACTCGGAGTGGTCCCGCCTCTCGGCCTCATCGGCTGGGCCTCACCGCTCACCGCCGCGGGATTGCTTTTCCCGGGCACGGCTTGGTGGGGTCTGGCGGCATGTACTCTGGCGCCAGGACTCCTTGCTGTCTGGCCACGCAGCGTGACATTGGCTATCGCCGCAGCAGCCGCGCTGTGCAACTTGACCTGTGCGCCGATCCACAAGCCGCCTCCTGGATGGATCGCCATCGATACGCACTTCGGAGGAATTAGTCACGGAGCCAGCAGAGTGACTGCGGAGTACGAAGCGGCCCAAGCGGTCCAACGGGCCGCGCTTGCGGCCAACGCCAAGGTCATACTCTTCCCCGAAACAGTAGTTCCCACCTGGACGGCAGCTACCGATACGTTCTGGCAGCTAACGCTCGATCGTCTGCGGTCAGACGGGAAAGCGCTTCTCGTCGGGGCCCGATTCCCCGTTTCTGGCGGCAGGATTCCTTCCTTCGTGACTGACGATTTCGGTGCCGCCCTCGCGGCGTTACGTGGTAGCGGACCGTGCAATGCCTCACCTCGGACTTCCACATCTTTTCGCTACGACAATGCTGTCATCATCCGGGGCGCTGAGGCAGCAGTCTTCCGCCAGCGCATCCCGGTCCCGGTCGCGATGTGGAAACCGTTCATACCCGATGGCGCGCGCCTGCACTTGTTCGGCCCCGGCACCATTATGATCGGCGGTCAGCGGGCCGCCGTACTGATCTGCTACGAGCAACTCCTGGTATTGCCAGTTGTCATTTCGCTGTTGGAGAAGCCAACTATTCTAATGGGAGTCGCGAACGACCACTGGGCTGCAGGCACATCTATTCCACAGTGCCAGCGCCTCGTTCTGCGTGCATGGTCCCGCTTGTTCAGTCTGCCTTGCCTTTCGGCGACAAATATTTAGTTTAGAGCTGCCGCAATAACGGCTCATGCGAATCGGCTTCGACTATTAGCAAAGCAACAAGCGGCCCCAATGCTGCGCTCATGTGCTCGAACCGAGAATATCTGCCCATTCATAGGCGTACTGCATGAGCATCAGGAGTACAGACGGGCATCCGTGCTGGCAGACGCCATCCAACTCGACGGTGCACTGTCGCACGCACAAGGCCGGGCCCGGCCTGTCCCCACAAGAGGTCAACTCCGAAATTTGGAGAGGAGTGCAACCGTGTTCAACGAAGAACTCCGTCAGACTCAAGCGAGCTGGATTCTCCGGCATGCCCTTGGTGACCTCTGGTGTGCGCATCCAGTTTCCGGGTCACCAATGAGGAAACTACCCCACCGTTATTTCCCCACCAGGCTATACCCACGGCTAACCGAAATGCTTTGCACCCTCCCAAGTTAAATAAGCAGCGACAGCCTGAATATCTGAATTCTGCTTTCGAGATACCTGGGTCGAACTGCACAATCAAACCCTGCGCGTACTTGCATTATTCGCGCCGGCTCTGCGAGGATGCCGGTTGGCTCGGTCCCATGCATGCGCCGAATCGCCTTCAGGGTTTCGCCGACGCCTAGCAGGATGCGGAAAAACTTCCTGAGACACGTTACGGTCGAAATGTTTTGAGCGTCTTTCTGACATGCGCGGAATTGACCATCAGCAAGCCGACATGTACAGCTATCTTTCGCCGGAAATGAGGGTGAGGGCCGACCATCCTCTGCGGGCTATCCGTACGATGGCCGACCGTGCGTTGGCAAACATGTCAGAGCGATTTGATGGGATGTACGCTAAGACCGGACGTCCTTCCATTCCACCCGAGAAGTTGTTGCGGGCGCAACTGATCCAGATGCTCTACTCAGTGCGGAGCGAGCGTTTGCTGATGGAGGAGATCGATTACAGCATGTTGTTCCGGTGGTTTGTCGGCATGAACCTGGACGAGCCGGTTTGGGATGTGACGGTATTCACCAAGAACCGAGACCGTCTGTTGGAAGGGGACGTGGCGCGCGAGTTCCTGTGTGAAGTGGTCGAACAAGCGCGGCAGAAGAACCTGACCAGCGACGAGCATTTCACAGTCGATGGCACGCTGATCGAGGCTTGGGCGAGCCTGAAGAGTTTTCAGCGGAAGGATGGGAAGAATACGCCACCAGAGGATCCGGGTAACCCGACGGTGAACTTCCACGGGGAGAAGCGCAGTAACGAGACGCATGAGTCTACCACCGATCCAGACGCCCTTCTGGCGCGCAAAGGTAGCGGGAAGGAAGCCAAGCTCAGCTACAACGGGAATCTGCTGACGGAGAACCGCAACGGATTCATCCTCACGACGGAAGTCTTCCCAGCCACCGGCACCGCCGAGCGTCATGCAGCAATGTTGATGTTGGAACAGATCCCGGGCGTGCATCGAGTCACGGTCGGTGCTGACAAGGCGTATGACACCAGAGACTTCGTGAGCGAATGCCGGAACATGAAGGTGACACCGCACGTGGCGCAAAACACGAAGCGGAGTGGGGGCAGCGCCATCGACGGACGTACTGCGCGGCACGAGGGATACGCGGTCAGTCAGAAGAAGCGGAAGCGAATTGAAGAATGCTTCGGATGGCTGAAGACGATCGCACTGATGCGGAAGGTGCGGCATCGGGGAATAGAGAAGGTGGGCTGGGTGTTCACGTTCGCGGCGGCGGCGTACAACTTGGTGCGGATGCGGAAACTGTTGGCCAGCACGGTTGGTGCCTTATGAGTCAGGGGAGAAGTGTGCCCGAACGCGGGCAAAGCGGCCGAAAAGAGCCGCAGATAGAACAAGTTACTCGTGTGTGGCGCAATCTAGGAGTAGTCTATCTTCGATTCGGCATAATGAGAGTTACGTATTTATCTGAAAAAGGGCGTTTTTCCGCAACCTGCTAGGTTCGCGGTGAGCGCTGGCGCCGCAAGGCCGGCCGCGCGGGGGACCTTATTAATTAATAGAAATCAGGCGGCGGGCGAGCGTGGAGGGCCGGTGGGTCGCCGCGGTTTCTCCCAGATAGAAGGCCACCGTGTCCGGCGCTGCGGGGAGAAGGGAAAAGCCCTTTTGCCGGCACCAGGCCTCGAAGTGGCACCAGTCGGCGCGGAAGGCGCGCAGGGTGACATCGCTCGCTATTGGCGGCGCGCAGGTACTCGCGGGCCTGGCTGGTGAGGCGTCTCCCATTCGGCGGATTCGGGAGCCAGGCGGGCGGGCGCGAGGGCGGCAGCGGCTAAAAGGAGAGGGTGCACGCTTTGGTATAGTGCAGCGGGAGTGGAGCTGAGCCCTTCTTCTCAGCTGGCAGCCCTTGCCCTATTTTGCGCGATCGCGCATAATCGCCATGGAAGTGCCGATGAGTTGCAAATGCGTCACTTACGACTTGTGGAGCGTTGGGAGAACCCCGTAAGGGACGAAAACTCACACTTGCTGCCTATCTCGGCGATTCCCCGGATTGTAGCTACGAGTGACGCCAACGTTTTTAGAGGTCGGCTTGGCCAAATTCTTACCCGGCGTCAAAGGCGGAGAACGTAGCGGGCCGCGTTCGGACCATGCATTCGAGCCTTCTCATGAAGTTGGCCTGCTGTCCGGAACGCCGCGAAGCGTGTGCTTCCTCTGGGTCCGAATCGTCATTATTCGGACGGTCGCACTTGTGGAACAGGCTTTCGGTTCTAGCCTCTGGACAGGCCTCGATTACCCACGAATAGCGCCAGGACTCTATCTGAAGTGACCCGGCCAATGAGTGCGGGGGGAAGGGCGGGATCCAGAGGCAGCGGGGCTTTCTTACCGGGCCCGGCATTTCTTGTTTAGTGCGGCTTATCCGCGCGGTCCGCCATGCCAGTGCCATCTATTTGAAATCAGCAGTTATCAGGGCAATTTTCGGATCAGCTTGGTATAGGATTCGGCAATTATCGCACATTTGACTACCTTGCCCCTCTTGAAATAACCCGCCTGGCTCTGCCAATATGGGGCTTCCAGGGAGCTTAATTTAAGCCCAGAAAGTTCTTTTCGACATTTTCCTTTGCTCAATGCTTATTCAAAAGAGGGACCACCCCATGTTCATTGGCGATTCCTATCGGCCCTCTTCGAAATCCGATTTCGGACGTAGGCCATCGTATGAGGGACACGCTGGGATTCAAACCGGGAACGGGCGATTTCCCGCCATTTTGGGTTCAGGAGTACGACCTGACGGGGAACGGTGTACACCCTGATGTTCGTAAGGCGTCATGCCGGCTCTGGCCGTGGGCATATCGACATGTTGAACTCGTGCTTCACGATCCGCCACGCGCCGCCGAACTGCTCGATGAGGTTGCGCTGGCCGTCTCGGCGCGGCTAAGAATTGAACCGGAGGTTGGGCGGAATCTCAGGGGATATCTGATTACCGCATTTCGGCACCGCGTGGGGTTGGAACTTCTCAAAGACGCCCGCATCACGTATAAAGGCATCCTCACGGAATTAGAAGGGAAACCCGGCTCCATACCTCCACATCGGCTCCTGGCCGCTGAAGTGAGAATTTGTGTTGGTCAAGTCCTCGCACTAATGCCCGAGAAGGCAAGGAGAATTGCCCACTATCGACTCCTGGATTTCACATGGAAAGAGATCGAAGAGGCGACAGGAATTCCGGCCAAGCTGGCAAGAAGCCAATATTACTACGGGATCCAGCTGGCATCGGAGAAGCTAAATTGAAACCGCTGGAAAGCGCTAGCGCAGCGGAGGATTAGCGCAATGGAACGTCAACCGAGTGGCTTTTATCTTTCGAGGAGCGAGGAAAAGAAACTGCTGGGCGCCGCTGCAGCAGCCGTTGAGACGGACTTTCCCAATCCTGAACGGATTGACTGTCCTGAACCCCGCTCCGTTCGCGATCTTGCGCGTAGACGCATTCCTATAACAGAAACTGCCGGTCTCGTGGACCACATCGCGACCTGCGCCCCTTGCTTCGATGCGTACTCGCGATTTCGCCGGCAGTGTAAGCGAGTGCGGGCCGGCAGCGTGGTCGTGGTCGCCGTGACGGGAATATTGGCGTTGACGCTCTGGCGTCCACATGTGTCCTCCCTCTTTCCCTATCGACAGCCGACAGCAATGGTTAATCCGTCGACTCCGAGTGAAACAGCCACTGTGGATTTCCGGGAGCTGTCGCCAACCAGATCCGCGGAGCCGCAAAGACACAACCCACAGACGCCCAGGTTGAGGAACGTGAAACTCGATCTGACGGTTTTGCTCCCATTCGGAACCGAGGATGGCGAGTATTCAATTGAAGTTCGAAATGCGTCGGGCGAGGTTGTCGTCCAGGCGGTGGGGCGCGCGCGGTGGAACGGGACCGCTGAAACATTGGCCACGAAATTGGATCTCCGAAACCTGCCGGCTGGGAGATGTACCATGGCTCTGCGTGCTAGCGGCTCCGCATGGCATGTTTATCCGCTGATTCTGGGAGATGTCAATTAACGACCGCTGCGGAGTCTTCGTCGGCTGGGGAACCCAACTATGCAACCGTCTGTTCCAATGCTGTATAGCAAAAGGAGTGGTACACGGACCTTAGTCCGGGTTACGTCCGTCATTGTGCTTGCACTCGTTGGGGCACCGTTCCAGGGCCAACAGCCGCAGCAATCCGCCACTCAGACGCTGCAGCGGGCTCTTCATCTTGCGGATCTCTATAATTGGGCTGGTGCCGCCAATGACTTCAAAGCAGCAGAACAGCTGTTCTCAGCGGCCGGCGACCAGCGAAATGCCCTTTACGCCAGAGTCGGAAAGATCCGTGCGACGATTGAGCAGCGGTCGCTCCCAGCTACATCGGCCGAATTGGCAGCACAACTCGACTCCAACCCCATCCTCCAAAATGGGCGCTGGACGAGAATCCGACGGATAGGCCATTTTAGGCTGCTTTCTTGACCGTTTGAACAGCGATGAATTCGATGTTGGTCACGGCTATCCGCTTGGCCTTTAGTAGCAGGTAGCGGAGATTCTGATAACCGCGCCCGCGGTTGATCAACATGCGAATGTTCCCGTTGACAGCCTCGACCACTCCAAAGCGAATCTTGGTCCGACAGTAGTTGAGAATGCCGTCCAGGTGCTTGATCAACATTGCGGCTAGTTTCTGAAACGAAGGCAGGCGCTGCCACCGTAGTTGATCCACCCACTTGCTCAGGTATTTGACCATGGCCCCTTCATAGCGGTAGTCCCAAAGCCTTTCCAGACTCTCCTTGAGCATGTAGGCTTTGAATACCCGCCGGTTCAACTGGAAGAGCTGGTTCAGCACGCCGCGTTGCCTCGCCGCCAGGTTCTTCCAACGGCTCAACAATAGCCACTTCTTCCCTTTGATCAGATCGCGCATCTGTCTCCCTTTGCGGAAGAACTCTGCCCGCCGCACCTCGTCTACCGCGTCGTTGGCGTGCTGGAGGATGTGGAATTTGTCGTAGATGATGCGGCACCCTGGCGCCCACTCCGACAGGCTGAGCCGAAACGGCTCCCACATGTCCACGCACGCCGCCTCGATCCGTTTCCGCTGCCGGCTGACCAACTGACTGCGAAAGAAATCGTCCAGGGTCTCCTTCTTCCGCTCTCTGCCAAACCACAACGGTTCAGCGGTCTCCAAATTGCACACCACAGTAAGGAACTTGCCCTTCTTGCCCCGGAAGATTTCGTCCACTCCCATCTGGCGTAGCGGTGGCTTCCGACGCTTCGCTTCCCACCGCTCCAGGTAGCGCAGATCGATGGCCCGCACCGTACTTGCAGCCAAGCCCATCCGTCGCGCCACCTGGCGCGCCGCCGCGCTCTCGCAAGCTTGTCCCACGGCCTCCTCGAAGCGTTTGCTATAGGGCGCCTTGCTCGGCAACTGGGCCACTTTCTCCGCCCGTATCCCACATCGAGGGCACTTCACCCGATATGTCTCCACCACCACCGTCGTCGTGTACTCAAAGCAGGGCAGGTCGCGTACCTCTCGCTCGCAGACTTCGTGGATCAACCCGGCTGATACGTGCTGCCCACACCGGGAACAAATCAACTTCAACCCCGTCTTCTTCCGCCTCACCCACAGCTTCAGCTTCTTGTCCTGCTCATCAATTTCCATGCGATAGACCTTATATCCAGGCCATCCAAGGACCCTCGTCCAATCGTGTTCCTGTCAACGCCGGTCTAAAATTCCCCAAAAGCGCCGATTGAAAATTCCCCAGTAGCGCCGGTCGAAAAATCCCCAGGTGTGGAATCGTTGGGCTGACCAAGGAGCCCAATGCTCAACCTGGAGGATTTTATGAACATACGCGATTTGAAACAGCAGGGGTGGAGTGTGTCGGCGATTGCCGACGAACTCCACCTCGACCGCAAGACGGTGCGCAAGCATCTGCTGGACGCGCCGCAGCCCTACAAACGGGAAAACCCGGCGCCCTGCAAGATTGATCCGTACCGCCCTTTCTTACGGGAGCGATGGGAGAAAGGTGTCCACAACGCCCGCAAACTGCTGGACGAGATTCGTCGCCGCGGATATGACGGAGGCTATTCACAACTGAAACTGGCTGTTCTGCCGTGGCGGGAGGAGGGTCGCGAGCGAGCCTTCGTGCGCTTCGAGACTGGTCCTGGTGAGCAGATTCAAATGGACTGGGGCCACTTCGGCAACTGGGGCGGACGCCGGCTTTACGGCTTCGCCCTGACCTTGTGCTACTCACGCATGCGCTACATCGAGTTCACGCAGCGCCAGGATATCCATCACCTGCTGGCCTCGATGGTGCACGGCTTCCGCTATTTCGGCGGGGTGACTGAAAGTCTGCTCACCGACCGCATGAAGACCGTGCTGCTCGACCAAAAAGGCGGCGAGCTGCACTTCAACCAGAAGTTCCTCCAGTTCGCCGCCTATTACGGCTTCGTGCCCCGCGTCTGCCGGCCTTACCGACCGGAAACCAAAGGCAAGATTGAGTCGACCATCCGTTTCGTCAAACAGAACTTCTGGCCGGGGATTTCCTTCGCTTCGCTGCTGGACCTGAACCAGCAGGCCCGCGCCTGGATGGAAAAGGTCAATCACCAGGTGCATTCCACCACGCGGGAGGTCCCCTACCAGCGCTTGCCTCAGGAGCGGCTGCTGCTCCTCGACGAGCAGCCCGATTACGACACCAGCTATATGGAAGATCGTCGCGTGGCCAAAGACTGCATGCTCAGCTATCGCGGCAATCGTTACTCGGTACCGTTCCGCTTCGCCGGCAAGACCGTACTGGTGCGGGAACCGGTGAGCGGTGGGCGCATCGAGATTTACAGCGATATCAAAGTAATCGCCGAGCATCGCTTGGCCGAAGGACGTGGGGTCATGGTCGTTGATCCGGCGCACTATGCGGGGTTGGTGGAGAAACGGCGCCCACGCGGACCGGCACCACCGCCGGAGGGCTCGCCAAGCCCAGTGGAGTTGACGCCCGGTCCGGGAGTCGGCCGCGGGTTCCTGGCGCCGCAAGTGGAGCAGCGCTCCCTGGCCGTGTACGAGGAGGTGGCCGATGTCGCTGCAATCTGAACGCATCCAGCTGCTGATGCAGCGCCTGAGCCTGACGGAAATGGCGCGCGGCTATGAAGCGCTGGCCGAGCAAGCCGCCCAAAAGAACCTGCCGTACTGCGATTTTCTGGAGCAGGTGTTGGAGAGTGAGGCCAACGTCCGGCAGGAGCGCAACATCAAAGTGCGCACGCAACTGGCTGGCTTTCCAGACCTCAAGCGGCTGGAGCAATTTGACTTCAAGTTCCCTACCTCCATCGACGAGAAGAAGATTCGCGAACTGGCGAGTCTGCGTTTCCTGGAGCGTCACGAGAACGCCTTGTTTCTCGGGCCGCCCGGGGTTGGCAAGACGCACCTGGCGGTCTCCCTGGGCATGGAAGCCATTCGTCACGGCTTTAGTGTTTACTTCGTCAGCTTGCCGGACCTGCTCGACCGCCTGGTACAGGCGCAGGCGGAGAACCGCATGCGCAGGAAGATGTCCCATCTGTGCAAGTGCCGACTCCTGGTGCTCGATGAAATCGGCTACCGAAGCTTAGACAAGCAGGCGACTACCTGCCTGTTTCAGTTGATCAGCGAACGTTATGAGCGGGGCTCGATGATCCTGACGTCCAACAAGAGCTACGGCGAATGGGGATCGATCTTTCAGGACAACGTGATCGCCAGCGCGATCCTCGATCGTCTGTTGCACCACTCGCACACGATCAACATCAAGGGCGACAGCTACCGGCTGAAGGACAAGCGCAAGGCCGGCGTGTGGACGCAGTCGGCCGCCGATCCGGGCGTCTCTGGAGGTGCCGCATGATCCCGGCGCCACGCTTGCGACTGAAAAGACGCGCCGGTTGGTTCGCCGCCGGCCAGGAGGTGGCCGCGGCGTTACCACTGCTTTCCGATGCGGCCTTCAGACTCTATGTCTTCCTGTGCCTGAACGTGGACCGCCACAGCGCACGGATGATCTGGGCGCCGATGGAATTGGCAAATCTGCTACAACGCGACCGCCAGAGCGTAACCGACGCACTGGAGGAACTGTGCAGGTGCCAAGTCTGCCGCCGGCATCCTGACGCCGACAATCGGATCGCCATCGACCGGCTCTCGGTCGAGATCTGCGACCGTTTCTGGCCTTATGAGAAGCCGCCAGTTGAGGAGTTTGGCATCGACCAGAACCACTTTGTCCAGCAGGCCCGGCAGATGCTGTCAGTCCCTGCCTGCGTACGAGTCAACTTTAGCGCCGCCGACGAACGGCTAGCGGCCATTCTCTACCGGCGCGGCGTCACGCTGGTTCATCTCCAGCGGGCCATCTGGCTCGGCTGTGCCCGCAAGTATGCGGCGTTGCTGAACGGCAGCGAGCACACTCCGATGCTTGTCACCAGCTTGAACTACTTCTCCGCCCTCGTGAATGAGGTCGCCGAAACGTCCATCGGAGAAGACTACTGGAAGCACATACAGAACAAAGTGAACCAACTTGAAAGGATGTGGCTGGATCGCACTCCGGCCGGAGGGTAATCCGGGCCAAGACGAAATGAGGGAAACGAAATAATGCTGATTCTGCCCCGGAACATCCTAGGCACTTGCTTGCTGCTCCGGGGCATGCCTACAATCTTCTTTCCACACCTGGGGATTTTTCAACCGGCGAAAGTGGGGAATTTTCAACCGGCGGAAACTGGGGAATATTCATCCGGCGTTGACAGTGTTCCCTCACCCTTTCAGGCTATCCAAAGACCTTTATCAGAGAAAACTAGCCTTTGGGGTAGGTTGTCGGATTCCTGCGCGGTGCCCCAAAATGATAAGCAACTCCGGATGTTTTGCCTGATTGTCAAAGGTGACATCGACGAGGAGTTCAATTCTGGAGCCATGCGACGGGATTGGGAGCTCGTGCAGGCTCTCGCCAAGGAATTGGATGATACGAAATGGCAGTACCGGTCTATGGCTCAGCTCGGCTTGGTGGCGTACTATGACGGGGACCTCCCCACCGCTACCAAGAATGTCAGCTCAGCGCTTATAAAAGCTACATCCAACTCCGATGAGGGAGCTCGGATTCGCTTCTTGAGCGCCATAGGACTGGGGTTTGTCCAGTCGAAAATGTACCAGCAGGCACTATCCTATTTCGAGAACGCACTTAAGATAGCCAGCATTACGCCAGATGCAGGCTATCAGTATCTTACGAATGAAGGCATATTGGAATGCCAGATAGCTCTGAAGCGGCTGGATGCTGCCCAGCGCCTTGCCGATGACATTTTGCACCATGCCCGGGAAGACAACCGCCCCGCGCAGGAAGCAGACGCTTTGTGCCTAAGCTCGCGAATTGCTTTCGCCGGTGGTGACAAAGCCACCGCGCTATCGGCCCTTCGGCGATCACTCGCCGTTATGGAGACAGCTGGGTTAGTAAGACAACTTGGCGAAGTGCAGTCTCAGTTGGCAGAGTTGTATCGAGACCAGGGAGACTTGGACGAAGCGGAGCGCCTGGCCGACCGTGCGGCGAAAGCCACACAGCAGAGTGGAGATGCCTGGGCATTCCCCCGGCGTCTCCAGACCCTTGCCGAACTGCTAATCACTCGGGGCAAGTATGTTGAGGCCGATCAGGCCTTTGAGCGAGCCGGCGACTTTATTGACGGCATGATCGGAAACTACTCTGGGGTTTTCGAAAAGACGGCTTTGATCCGTGCGTCAAGTGACCTGTACGCCAGACACTTCGCCCTCGTCGCTGAAAAGCTCAAAATTCCCGCGCGAGCGTACTCGATAGTGGAGCAGGTCCGCGGCCGAGTGCTTACGGACCTGCTGCTTTCTGGTTCGGTCAGCTCAGATCAGTCCAAGAACAATGAGCAGGTACTCTCCGCAATGCGGCTGAAGTTAATGGCGGCGCGCTCCAACACTGAGATTCGGCGCCTGCGAGAGCAGATCTTTATCGCTGAACAGGCCCGGTGGGTGGCGCCGGGGGTCAGTATCCTGAAAACTCGTTCGCACGACAGCGTGGAGCTATCAACTCTCCAGCACACCCTGAGCTCCTCGGCTTTGGTTCTTGAGTATGTATTGTCGGAACCAAGATCCTACTGCCTCGCCATTTCGCGAGGGGGGGTGCGGTTCGTACCACTGGACTCTTCTCATCAGGTCGAAGCGCTTAGTCAGGCCTATCTCAGGGCTGTTAAGACAAAGCAGCCCGCCAAGGTTGAGGCCCGTCGTCTGTACAATGCGCTGCTTCGGCCTGTTGGTGAAATCGCGCAGGCAAAAACGTTGGTGGTCGTGCGGGACGGACTCCTCCACCTGTTGCCATTTGATGCGTTCATCGGCGACGCCGGATTATATGTCGCGCAGACCCACACCGTTGTATACGCGCCATCGGCCAGCAGCTTTTACCTTCTTACCACAGACAGGCGACAGCCTTCACCCCGCCGTCCTCTTCTGGCAGTAGGTGGCGTTCCATACGGATCGGAGGAAGTGAAACAGGCCAGGCTGACTCGCGGGTACGATGCCAACGGGATGTTCGATTTGCCGGCATCAAAGGACGAAGTGCTGGCTGCAAATGCTGCCTTTCACGATCCCCGCAACAAGCTCCTGCTTGGTGACATGGCGACCGAATCCGCATTCAAGCGTGCCAGTCTCACAGACTACCGACTGGTTCACCTTGCCGTACATGGCTTGGCTGATAAAACTGACCCGGACAAGGCCGCTTTGTTTCTCTTGAGCGACCCGGCAGCGCTGGAAGACGGTATTTTACACGCGTCAGAGATCGTTCAACTCCGAATAGCAGCCGATGTGATCATTCTCTCAGCTTGCGAGACGGCTGTTGGCCCTCTGGAAGGAGAAGAGGGTATCGCCACGCTTTCGCGGGCCTTCCTCCTCGCCGGCGCCAGGACCGTTATCTCAACGTTATGGTCGGTTGACGATTCGTTTTCGCTGTTCCTGATGAAGCAATTCTATAAGCACCTCGCAATTGGGGATCGCCCGCGGACGCTCTTGCTGCCGCCAAGCGCGACATGCTCCAAAAATATGGGGAGAGCGCAGTTCCGTATTATTGGGCCGGTTACACCCTCGAAGGTGCAGCCGATGAAACCATGATTCCTCACAACGAGATGGAGAAGACTCGCCATGTCACTCAACCAACACCAACGTACCGCAATCCTGCAATCCGTTAAGAAACGCGTTCTTCAGCACCACATAAATGTCGC
>CAWDWK010000034.1:0-196422 GCA_963805775.1 uncultured Solibacteraceae bacterium
AGGGAGCGGTAAGGCTAGACGGTTACTTTGAGGGCTTCTTCGCCCTTCTGCCAGTTGCAGGGGCAGAGCTCATCGGTCTGAAGGGCATCGAGCACGCGCAGCACCTCGAGGGGGTTGCGGCCAACGCTGAGATCGTTTACGGAAACGAAGCGGATCACATTGTGCGGATCGACAATGAATGTGGCGCGCTGTGCCACGCCTTCCTGGGGATCGAGAATTCCAAGCGCCGTGCAGAGATCGCGCTTGACGTCGGCCAGCATGGGAAAGGGTAGGTCCTTGAGATCGGCGTGGTGCGTCCGCCATGCGTGGTGGACGAATTCGCTGTCGGTGCTACCGCCGAGCACCTGCGCGTCGCGGTCGAGGAACTGGCCGTTGAGCTTGCCGAAGGCAGCGATTTCAGTGGGACATACAAACGTAAAGTCCTTGGGCCAAAAGAAGTATACCTTCCATTTGTCCTTGAAATCTTCGCTGCCGATGGTCTGAAACGCCTTCCCTTTTTCGAGGCTCACGGCGGCTTGCAGGGAATAAGCAGGGAACTTGTGTCCAACACCTAACATGTAATGGTGCTCCTTTTACTTTTGATGAATTAGTTCGATCTTAGCCGCCAGAATAAAGTCGCTCTCGGTCAGGCCGTCGATCTTGTGAGTCCAGATTTTGACTTCTACTTTGCCCCATGACAGGAGCAGATCAGGATGGTGTCCTTCGGTTTCGGCGATCTCTCCCGTTCTGTTGACAAAGTCGAGGGCCGTCCGAAAGTCCGGGAAAGTGAAGGCCTTCCATAAATGGTGCCCGTCTACAACCTGCCATCCGGGCACCTCCAACTTCAGTTTTTCCAGTTCTTCTCCCCGCAAAGCCGGGACGCCTTCCCGGCAGGGAATGCAGCGCTTGGTGGAAAGGCTCATGATCTATTTTGCTCCTTGTTTCAGCCGGGAATCGCGGCAGCCGACGCAGGCGCCATGGAAGACCACCTCGTACTTGTTGACTTCGCGACCACCGAGTGCCGCCTGTCCCGCCGAGGGCGACAGATCGAACCATGGGATATCTTCGACCGTTCCACATCGCTCGCAAACAAAGTGATGGTGACGGTGTAAATTCGCGTCAAAGCGTGCGGCCTTACCATCCGACATCACTTCGCGCACCAGACCGGCTTTGGCCAGCGATCGCAAGTTGTTATAGACGGTGGCACGCGAGGCCCGCGGATCGTTCCGGTTGACCGCGTGAAAAATCTCGACGGCTGTGGCGTGGACGCAACCCTTGGCCAGAAACTCCAACACGGCGTAGCGCTGCGCAGTAGGGCGCAGGGCAGCGGCCTGGAATGCCTGATCGAGTTCGGCGGTCAATTTAGACACAGTCTATGTTTAGACTAACTACAATTGCGCCATGTGTCAAGGATAGGAAAAGAGGTCGAGGCGGGCGTGGTATCCTCTTATTAGCAAACGCTAAGTTTGCACCGACAGACGAATGAAAGTCCACATGAAGAGCGAAGAGCGGCGCGCCGCGATCGTCCGGTCGGCGATTCATCTTTTCGCTGAGAAGGGCTTTCGCGGTGCTACTACACGCGAACTGGCGGCGGCGGCCGGCGTGACTGAACCCGTGCTGTACCAACACTTCCGCGCCAAGAGCGACCTTTACAGTGCGATCATCGAGGCGAAGGCCGCGGAGGTTTCCGAACACGCTGCCGAACTGAGGGAATTGGCGCATTCGGGCGACGATCGGGCGTTTTTCGGCATGCTGGGCGAAGTTATCCTACGGCGCTATGAAAAGGACCCGGAGCTCAGCCGGCTGCTGTTCTTCAGTTCGCTGGAACGTCACGAACTATCCGACCTCTTCTTCGAGCGGCTTTACTCGGGTTTTTATAAGCTGGTCACGGGCTATATACGCCGCCGTATTCGGGAGGGCGGATTCTGCAAGGTCAATGCGGAAATCGCCGCGCGCGGTTTGATCGGTATGATCTCCTATCACGGGCTGGTGGCGCTACTCTTCCCGGGACGTTTCAAGGTGAGCAGCCGCCGCCATATCGTCGACGAGATGGTTGGCGTCTTCCTGGGCGGAATTGTCAGGGCAAGTAGCCCGATTTAGCGGCCGTTCAGGCTGGCGCGAATGAAATCTCTATTCATTCGCGCGATCACTTCCAGCTTGATCTCTTTCGGGCACACAGCTTCACACTCGCCGAGGTTGGTACAACTGCCGAACAGCTCCTGTTTGGCTTGCGCCACCATGGCGATGGCGCGCTGTTCCCGCTCCGGCTGTCCCTGGGGCAACAAACCGAGGTGGGCAATCTTGGCACCGGTAAACAATGCCGCCGCCGCATTGGGACACATGGCGACACAGGCGCCGCATCCGATGCAGGCAGCCGCGTCCATGGAGCGTTCGGCGTTTTCCTTGGCGATGAGCACGGCATTGCCGTCGGGAGCGCTGCCGGTGGCAACGGAAATATATCCGCCGGCGGCGATGATGCGGTCGAAAGCGGTGCGGTCTACGACGAGGTCCTTGACCACCGGGAAGGCTTTGGCGCGCCACGGCTCCAGGTACAGTTCGTCGCCGTCCTTGAAATGCCGCATGTGAAGCTGGCAGAGGGTAGTGCCGGGGAGCGGGCCATGGGCCATGCCGTTCACCATGCAGCCACACATGCCGCAGATGCCTTCGCGGCAATCGTGGTCGAACGCCACGGGCTCTTCGTTTTTCGCGATCAGGTCCTCGTTCAGCACGTCGAGCATTTCGAGGAACGACATTTCCTGGTTGACGTTGGGGACTTCGTAGCGCACCATTTTGCCCGCATCGTTCGCGTTGCGCTGCCGCCAGATGTGAAGAATGATTCTCATTACTTGTAGCTCCGTTGCGAGGGGTGCACGTATTCGAAAGTCAGCGGCTCTTTGTGGAGCGCCGGCGGCTGGCCCACACCCTGGAAGCCCCAGGCGGCGGCATAAGAGAAGTGTTCATCGTCGCGCGCGGCCTCGCCTTCGGGCGTCTGATACTCTTCGCGGAAGTGGCCGCCGCAGCTCTCGTTGCGGTCCAGAGCGTCGAGGCACATCAACTCGGCGAGCTCGAAGAAATCGGCCACGCGTCCGGCCTTTTCGAGCGACTGGTTGAGCTCCTCGCCGGAGCCGAGCACCCTGACATCTTTCCAATACTGTTCGCGGAGCGGTGGGATGAGGGCCAGCGCCTCTTTCAGACCGCTGGCCGTGCGGGCCATGCCGCAATGCTCCCACATGATTTTGCCCAATTCGCGGTGGAAGGAATCCACACTCCGCGTGCCCTTGGTATCGAGCAGCTTGCGGGTAATCGCCTGAACGCCGGCTTCAGCCTCGCGCGCGGCGGGGTTGCGACGCATCGACCTTCTCGAACTTGTTGGAGGCCAGGTAATCGCCGATGGTGTTGGGCAGCACGAAGTATCCGTCGGCCAGTCCTTGCATGAGGGCGCTCGCGCCCAGGCGATTGGC
Source organism: uncultured Solibacteraceae bacterium (assembly GCA_963805775.1). Lineage (GTDB taxonomy): Bacteria > Acidobacteriota > Terriglobia > Bryobacterales > Bryobacteraceae > Solibacter. Next base: position 3,441 of record CAWDWK010000034.1, read on the forward strand.
GCCGTGATCGCTGAAATTGGCTTCGCCGATGACGTAGAGTCCCGGGACATTCGACATCAGGTTGTAGTCCACCCAGAGGCCGCCCATGGTGTAGTGGATGGCGGGGTAGATGCGCATCGGCTCCTTATAAGGATCTTCGCCGGTGATGCGGTTGTACATGTCGAACAGGTTGCCGTAGCGTTCCTTGATGACGGAGACGCCGAGGCGCTGAATGGCATCGCGGAAATCCAGGTAGACGGCCAGGCCGCTTTCGCCCACGCCGCGGCCTTCATCGCAAACCGCTTTGGCATTGCGGGAGGCGACGTCGCGCGGCACCAGATTGCCGAAGCTGGGGTATTTGCGCTCCAGGAAATAATCGCGCTCGGCTTCGGGGATCTGGCTGGGAGCGCGCTTGTCGCCCTTTTTGAGGGGAACCCACACGCGTCCGTCGTTGCGCAGGGATTCGCTCATCAGGGTGAGCTTGCTCTGATATTCGCCGGAGACGGGAATACAGGTGGGGTGGATCTGGGTGAAGCACGGATTGGCGAACAGGGCGCCGCGGCGGTGCGCGCGCCAGATGGCGGTGGCGTTGCAGCCCTTGGCGTTGGTGGAGAGGTAGTAGACGTTGCCGTAACCGCCGGTGCCGAGTACGACGGCGTCGGCGAAGTGGCTCTCGATTTTTCCGCTGATCAGGTCGCGGGTGACGATGCCGCGCGCGCGGCCGTCCACCACAATCAGGTCCAGCATCTCGGTCCGCGGGAACATTTTCACGGTGCCGAGACCGATCTGGCGCTCCAGCGCCTGGTAGGCGCCGAGAAGCAGTTGCTGCCCGGTTTGCCCGCGTGCGTAGAAGGTGCGCGAGACCTGCGCGCCGCCGAAGCTCCGATTATCCAGGTAGCCGGAATACTCGCGGGCGAAGGGTACGCCCTGGGCCACGCATTGATCGATGATGTTGAGGCTGATACCAGCGAGGCGATAGACGTTGGATTCGCGCGCTCGGAAATCGCCGCCCTTCACGGTGTCGTAGAAGAGGCGATAGACGCTGTCGCCATCATTATGATAATTCTTGGCGGCATTGATTCCGCCCTGGGCCGCGATACTGTGCGCGCGCCGGGGCGAATCCTGGAAGCAGAAGCAGTCGACGTTGTAGCCGAGTTCGGCCAAACTCGCCGCGGCGCTGCCGCCGGCCAATCCCGAGCCCACGACGATGATGGTGTACTTCCGCTTATTGGCCGGATTCACCAGCTTGAGATTAAAACGATGGCGGTCCCATCGCGTCTCGATCGGGCCTGTGGGAGATTTCGAATTGAGTTCCATGCTGGCGTTTCTCTCTTATTTCACGAGGCCGGCCATCACCGCGATCGGGATGGAGCAGTTGCCGATGGCGATCAGGATGGCGAAAATGGCCGCGCCCTTTTTCAATTTCGGAGTGTAGCGGGGGTGGCTGAAGCCCAGGGATTGAAACATGCTCCACAGGCCGTGATACAAGTGCATGCACAGCAGAATCATGGCCACGATGTAAAACGCCGAGATGGCGGGATTCGAAAACCCGGCGATCACGTTGGCGCGCACGTTCGGTTCATTGGGCCCGATCTCCTGCAAGGGCACTACCGCGCCGACGGTAAGGTGCAGCACGTGGAAAATCACGAACGCCGCCACAATCGGTCCGCTCCACATCATGGTGCGGGAGGCGTAGTTGGCGGCCGGGTCGTCCTTCTTTATGTAGGCGACGGGGCGCGCGTCGCGCTTCAGTTTCCAGAGCTGTAGGGACGCGACGATATGCAGGATCACCGCCACGAGCAGCGCGCTGCGGGCGAACCACAGCAAACCGGCATTGGCCGGATTGTGCAGGAAGGCGGCATACTTATTGATCTGGTCCGGGCCGGCAAAAATCTGCAGGTTTCCCAAGAGATGCGCCACCACGTAGCCGAAGAGAATGACACCGGTCAAGGCCATGACGACCTTCTTCCCGATGGGGGCTTCGTAGAAGCGGACGACGCGATGAACGGGATTGATCGCAATTGTACTCATGCGGAGATCCTTTGTAGTGTGCAGGCCGTTTGCAGGGATGCACCAGACAGGGCTGTAGAGGTCAACTTGTAGTATAACTCTGTGACGCCGGGAAGGAGGATATCAGACCCTAAAACACGTAATCGGGCGGCTTGATGCCCTTGACGCGGAGGTAGACTTCGGCCTGTCCGCGATGGTGTGCGGTGTGGGTGAAGTACGACCACAACACTTCAAAGGCGCTCATCTGCCGGCCTTCCGGGCCCACCATGGCGCTAAGCGTTTCCGGGCTCATGCTGTTCACGGCGGACGAGCAGAAGCTGAAGGTATCGGTCAGGAACTGGATCGCCATGTCGCGATCGATATCGATCTTGTTGGGATCCTTGTTCCATGCCAGGATCTTGGCGGGCACTTCCGGACGCGTCATCCCGCTAGCGCGGCTGCATGCGGCCACATTCGCCAACGCGATGTGCGCCATCAACTGGCCGAAATTCATTTCCTCTGGATTCGGCCGGAAATTGTAGGATGCGGCGGGCATGGCCTTGGCTACCGCGATGGTCAAATCGCCGCTGACTTTCCAGTGCTTAGCCAACGCATCCTTAATACCCGTCTGGGCGAATACCGGCAGGGCAAGTACGATCAGCGCGCACAACTTAATCTTCATATTTATATGCCTCGGGATACATTGTAGGCGAAACCACATCAATCTTTCACGGCGACGACTTCGACCGCAAAACCCGCGTCCATGCCGGGAAGACCTTCGAACAATATCATCGATCCCGCGGAAGCGGCGAAGAACTCGTTGCGCAGTTTGCGAACCTGGGCAGCGAGCGGGTCGGCCAACGGGTAGTAGTGAGCGAAGGCGACGTCGCGGCCGGACACTCCGTTGGCTTCGAGGACTTTTTGGAGACGCTCGAAGGCCAGCCGCGAATTGGATTCCTGATAACCATAGCTGACTTGAGTGCCGGTGAGCACGACGTGCTGCGCAGAGACCAGCGCGGCGAGTCGTTCGCCTGCTTCCGGTTGGAAGGAGACGCGCGTGCCGGAGTCCCGGGTGAGTCGCGCGACGGCTTCGCAGGCGGCCAGCGCGCGGACGGGGGAACGCTGGTTTTGCACGTAGTTGAGCGCCGCCCGGGGATAGTCGGCCTCGACCAGTTTACGGGTGGCGGCGAGATTCTCCAGGGAACTGAGAAAGCACGTGACGCGTACGACGTCGGCGGGCTCGGATCCAGCGTTTTTGAGGGCGACCTTCAAGCGGTCGAGCGACTGTGCGGCGAGGGGCGCGACGGGGTCGAGCGGATTATCGCTGGTGGCGGCGGGCGCGGAGAGAAAGACGAGCCCGTGCGGGTTGACATCTTTTTTCCCGGCGGCGATGGCCTCGAGGACCACCTGCGCGCCTTCCAGCGGCAGTCCACCGGATTGGATCAGGCTGAGCGCGGGGAGAGGCAGTTTGTGGTCAGTGAAGACTTCGCTGACGAGGTCGCGTACGCGGCGCAGGTCGCCGGAGCCCGCAACGAAGGCGCGGATCTTGAGCACGGGGTTTCCGCCGGTTTCGTGGGTGAGGGCTTTGAGGGCGTCGCGCACCTGGGCGGAAAGCAGGCCGCGTGCGGACAGGGGTGTGACGTGAAAGGTGAGGCGGCGGGTCTCTCCGGTGACGGCCCCCGGCAGCTCTTTGGGGAGTTGCAGGGTTTGCGTGATTTCTTCCTTCTTGGGCTTGGTCTTTTTCTGCGCGGTTGCCGCGGGAGTACCGACGAGGCAGAAGGCTGTCGCTAACGCGAAAATGGTGCTCGTTTGGGTTCGCTTGGCCGTCACTGGCGCTGGTGTCATGGGCTGCGGGGGCTAGCATTAGGATTGTATCAAACGGGAATTTGCCTGCCGAAAATCTGGGGTTCGTGCGGTGGGAGTCCGCCGCTGGGCAGTCCAATGTGGTATGGTATGGCTGAGTGGATTTCAAGCCAAAGCTCGATCATGGCGCCGAGGTGCCGCTGTACCGCCAGCTATCTGAACAGATAGCCCAGCAAATCCGCGCCGGGGCACTGGCTCACGGCGAGCGATTGCCCGCCACTCGCGAATTGGCTGGTCTGCTTGGACTGAACCGAACTACAGTATCCGCAGCCTACGAAATTCTCGAGTCAGAGGGCTTAATCTCGGGGCAGGTGGGCCGTGGGAGTTTCGTCACCGGTGGCGTCGAGACAGGCGGCGGGGTGGACTGGAATGGACTGCTGGAGCGTAACGACGCGTCGGTCTCCGGTCCCAATGGCGGATGGAGCAAGGACGTGATCAGCTTCGCGGTTTCGCGGCCGTCGCGCGACCTGTTCCCGCTGGATGAGTTTCGCGCCACTTGCGCCACTGTGCTGGCGCGCCGCGATCTGGCGGACATTCTGCAATTGGGGTCGCCCAGCGGATACGAACCTTTGCGGCGCTACCTGATGGAAGAGGCGCGGCGGCAGCAACTGGCGGGTCCGGGGGACGACCTCTTGATTACCAACGGCTGCCAGCAGGCGCTGGACCTGATCGGGCGAGTCCTCCTGCGGCCGGGCGACATGGTGGCCGTGGAAGATCCGCTTTACACCGGCCTGAAGAATCTGCTGACAGGAATGGGCGCGCAGCTATGCGGCATTCCGGTGGGCGCCGACGGCATGGACGCCGCGCAACTGGAGCGCGTACTGGAACGCGAGAAGCCGCGGTTCCTGGTGGTGACCTCGAATTTTCAGAATCCGACCGGTGTAAGTCTGCCGCTGGCCGGCAGGCAAGCGCTTCTGGATGCGGCGCGCAAAGCGAGCGTGCCGGTGATCGAAAACGACGCCTATGGCGAACTCCGCTATAGCGGCGAGCCGTTGCCCGCGCTGAAGCAACTGGACGATAGCGGCGGAACGGTGCTACTGCGGAGCTTCTCCAAAGTCAGTTTCCCGGGCTTGCGCGTCGGGTGGGCGGTAGGTCCGAAACCGCTGATCGACCGTCTGCGGCATGCCAAGGAAGCATCAGACTTACACACAGATCAGCTTTCGCAGGCGGTATTGCTGGAGTTTGCCGAATCGGGCCGCCTGGAGGCGCACCGCACGCGCATGCGCCAGGCAGGCAGTGAGCGGCTGGCGGCCACGCTGGAGGCATGTGCGAAGTATCTGCCCGCGGGCACACGCTGGACGCGGCCGGAGGGCGGCATGAATGTCTGGGTCCGGCTGCCGGAACCGCTGGATGCGGGCGAATTGTTGACGCGCGCGCAGCGCGAAGGCGTGGCGTACATGCCGGGTCGATATTTCGCGGTTTCGCGGCTGGAGCCGGGAGCGCTGCGATTGAGTTTTGCCGGGCTGACGCCGGAGCAGATCCGCAAAGGGCTGGCGATTTTGGGACGAACGATTGGTGCCGAGCTGGAGAATACGGTGCGGAACTACGAACCTTCGCCCGCGATGGTCTGAAGGTTACCAGAAAGAGAGGAGCGATTATGTTTCAGTTTTCGAGCGAGCAGTTTCGATTGAAGGTGGGATTGGCGGAAATGCTGAAGGGTGGCGTGATCATGGACGTCACCAATGCCGAGCAGGCGAAGATCGCCGAAGATGCGGGAGCTTCCGCGGTAATGGCCCTGGAGCGCGTGCCGTCTGACATTCGCAAAGAGGGCGGCGTGGCGCGCATGGCCAACATCGAGATCATGGAAGCTATCATGAACACGGTGCACATTCCCGTGATGGCGAAGGCGCGGATCGGGCATTTCATGGAAGCGCGGGTGCTGGAAGTGCTCGGAGTGGATTTCATCGACGAAAGCGAAGTGCTGACGCCGGCCGATGAAGAGCACCACATCGACAAGAACGATTTCAAAGTTCCGTTTGTCTGCGGGGCGCGCAATTTGGGCGAGGCACTGCGGCGCATCGGCGAAGGCGCGGCGATGATCCGCACCAAGGGCGAGGCGGGCAGCGGCAACATCGTGGAAGCGGTGCGCCACATACGCACCATCGTCCGCGAGATGAAGGCGCTCACCGTGTTGGGCAAGGAAGAACTGGCGACCGCTGCGAAGAATCTGCAGTCACCGCTGGAATTGGTGGAGTGGGTGGCGCAGCATGGCACGCTGCCGGTGCCGAACTTCTCGGCGGGCGGCATCGCGACGCCGGCGGATGCGGCGCTGGTCATGCAGTTGGGCGCGGAGGCGGTGTTCGTGGGGTCGGGGATCTTCAAATCGAGCGATCCGGCCAACCGTGCTAACGCGATCGTGATGGCCGCCAAGAACTACAACAACCCGGAGAAGCTGCTGGAAGCCAGCCGGAGTCTGGGTGCGGCGATGCCGGGCCTGGAGATCTCGAAGATTCCGGAAGGCGAGTTGTTGCAGACGCGAGGTTGGTAATGAAAAGAGTAGGCGTGCTCTCGCTGCAAGGCGATTTCGCGGCGCATGGCGCAGCATTGGAACGTGCCGGCGCGGTGCCGGTTTACGTCCGCGAGCGCTCGCAACTGGGCCAGATCGACGGGTTGATCCTGCCTGGCGGCGAGAGTACCACCATGCTCAAGCTGCTGCGCAACGAAAGCCTGTTCGACGACCTGGCCGAGTTTGGCCGGCGCAAGCCGATGTTCGGCACCTGCGCCGGCGCTATCCTGATGGCTAAGGACGTCACCCATCCGGCGCAGGAGAGCCTGGGATTGATGGATATTGCGGTGGAGCGGAATGCCTACGGGCGGCAGTTGGACAGCCGGGTAGTGGAACTCGATCCGGATCCGGAATTCGAAAAGCGCACCGGCCCGGGAAAACTGGAGGCGGTGTTCATCCGGGCGCCGATCATCCGGCAGGCGGGCAGCGGGATCCAGGTGCTGGCCGAGTACGAAGGCGATCCGGTGCTGATCGAGCAGGGGAGGCACCTGGTAGCGACTTTCCACCCGGAGCTGACCAGGGACGCGCGTGTGCACAGCTTGTTTCTGGAGAAGCTGTGATCCCGCCTGCCCTGAAGCGTGTGCTATTCGTCTGCATTGGTAATTCCTGCCGCAGCCAGATGGCGGAAGGCTTCGCGCGGACGTACGGCAGCGACGTGATGATTCCCGCGAGCGTCGGCCTGGCGCCGGCCTCGGAAGTGGCTCCGGACACGATACGTGCGATGGACGAGAAGAACATCGACCTGCGCGATCATTTTCCGAAAAGTCTGCGGCAACTGGGGCGTGCGGATTTCGACCTGGTGATCAATATGACGGGCGTCTTCCTGCCGCAGGAATTCAAAGGGCGTATTGTGGATTGGGAAGTGGCGGATCCGGTGTTCATGGAATATGCGGAACACTGCGAGATTCGGGACGATATCGAAGAACTGGTGATGAAGCTGGTGCTGGAACTGCGCGCGGAGCCACGCACGAAGTTCCGTGGGCAGGGTTCGGGCCGGCTGAAATTGTAAGAGCGGGGGCAAACATGAAATCGATCCTCGTCCTGCTCGGGGCAGCGTTGGCCGCCCAGGCAGCGGTAGTGCCGTTCGACATCGCGGCACCCGGTCCCGGTTCGATCACGGTGAGTTCCACCGCGGATTCGGCCATGGTCAGTTGGAAAGATAAAGCCGGCCGCCCTTGCAGCGCGCAATTCTCGCTGGACCCAGCCAAGCCTCTGATCACATCGATCGCGGTGAACGGCAAAATCGTGATCAGCCGCGCGCAACCGGTATACCGCGCTTCGACAGGCAAGCGACGAGGCGGCTTCGATCAGTTCTTCGATTTTCCTCCCAGCCATCCGGAGGGCACGCGCAGCTTCCTAGGCGATTTCAAAATGACGGCGGCGCATGCGAAATTCGAGGGCGATCGCCTGGACATATCCTTTGATGGACTCGCTCTGGGCATTTTTCACGGTGACATACACTACTTCTTCTTTCCCGGCAGCACGCTGATCCAGCAGCGCGCCATCGTGAGCACGAATGAACCCGACACCGCGTTCTATTACGACGCGGGAATTCGCATGACCGTGGATGAAGACCGCCGCGCCGGCGGCACCATGGAGACGAACGTCAATTACTACGACACCGCGGGCAAACTGCAAACCGTGCGATCTCCGCATGCTTCCGAGTGGAATCCGGTGGCCGTCCGCTACCGTGCGATTTCCGCCGCGACGGGCGCGGGCAGCGTGGCCGTGTTCCCTCCGCCGCACCGGTATTTCATGGCGCGCGATTACACCAGCAACATGGGATATCTGTGGCACTCCTCATGGCGCGGGAACGTGTCGCTGGGAATTCGACAACTCCCTGACGATAACTCGCCATATTATCCGTGGATGAACGCTCCGCCGGGTACGCAGCAGGAATTAGACCTGTTCCTGCTGGTGGATGATCGCCCGGCAATCGCAGTGCTCGATTCGGTGCTGCCTTACACGCATCGCGACCGCTTCCTGCCGTTGGATGGATATAAGACCTTCGCGCCGCACTGGCATTACGCGTACACGGTTCAGGCGATGGAGCACGGCAATGACTGGACGCCACCGTTCAAGCCGGTGCTCAAAGAGATGGGCGTGAACATGGCGATGATCATGGACTTCCACGGCGACGGGCATCCGTCCGACACGGGCGAGATCCGCCTACGCGAGCTGAAGGCGTACTTCGACGCGTGCCGCGCACAATCGGACGCCAGCTTTCTGCTGATTCCGAGCGAAGAGATGAGCACTTACCTGGGCGGCCACTGGGGAATCGTATTTCCGAAGCCGGTCTACTGGTTCATGAAACGCAGGCCCGAAGAACCGTTCCGGGCCAACGACCCCAAATACGGAACGGTCTATCGTGTGGGCAGCGCGGAAGATTCGATTGCGCTGCTTCGCGCGGAGAACGGCTACATGTATCAGACGCATCCGCGAACCAAGGGCTCGAGCGGATTTCCGGACCAGATTAAGGACAGTGAGCAGCTCAAAAGCCCGTTCCACCTGGGTGCGGGATGGAAGGCCATGAATACGGACCTCTCTTCGCCCCGCCTGGGCGACCGCGCCTTCAAGACGGTGGACGACCTGAATAACTGGGGCCTGCACAAGCGCATGATCGGCGAGGTGGATGTGTTCCAACTCGATTCCACCCACGAACTCTACGGCCATATGAACGTGAATTATCTGCGACTGCCGGCCGTGCCTGCGTTCGACCGCTGGGCGGACGCGCTTACGGCACTCGCGAAGGGCGATTATTTCACTACGACAGGCGAGGTCTTGCTGCCGCGCACCCGCCTTGTGTCGGACGCCGACCGGATCACGGCACAGGTCGCGGCCACCTGGACCTTCCCCTTGCGGATGGCGGAGATTGTTTGGGGCGACGGGCAGGAGACTCATCACCAGACGATTCCGCTAACGGGCACCAGGGAATTCGACCAACACGAGTTCACCTGGCAGGTGAGCGCTCCGCAGTGGAAGTGGGCGCGCGTGGCGTTGTGGGACGTCGCCGGCAATGGCGCGTTCACCACTCCCATTTGGCGGAACTGATAACCGGTGTGATCCGCGGGATACGGCAAGTAGTATAAGATTAGGTGCGGAAGGCCTCACCGCAAAAAGAATCGCCGCGTGAAGATCGTGATCTCCGGCGAAGTGATTGGTACGGAGATTTCATGAAGCAATTACTGTCGCCCGTTCGGCCAAACCGCGGAGTCATCCTGATCTTGACTGTATCGGCGATGCTTCCCGTTACGGGGTTTGGTCAGGCTCCCGAACCGCTCGACGTCACCGGCAAACTGCAATTCCATGCCAAGACCACGTACGACCCCTCGGCCGTTTTGGGCATGGCGGCCTACGCCGGAGTCCTCCAGGAAGCCAACGCCCCGACGGAATGGGGACAGGGCGCCGCAGCCTACGGCAAGCGATTTGCTTCAACGCTGGCGTGGTCGGGAATCCACAGCACGCTGGCTTTCGGCTTGGATTCGATGCTGCATGAGGACCCGAGATACTTCCGATCGACCGGCACCGGATTCTGGCGCCGGTCGGGACATGCTATCCGCGGAACCGTTCTCACACGCACCGATCGCGGCGGCGAAACACTGTCCATCTGGCGAATCGGGAGTGCTTATGGCGCAGCGTTTCTCTCGAACCAGTGGTACCCGGACCGTCTGAATACGGTGCGGTTGGGCGCTATCCAGGGTTCGGTGACGCTCGGATCCGGCCTGCTTGGCAATCTGCTGTCCGAGTTCTGGCCGGATATCAAGAAAAAGCTGCCAGGCGGAAAGTGACGACCGGAAGTGCGGCGTATCGCCTCTATTTCTCGCTTACGACACAACCACGTCCCTGCCAGCCGGACTGAATCAGTTTGCCGTCTTCGGTCAGCACGGGCACGATTCGCTGGCCGGTGAGTTCGCGCATCCGTGCGAGGGCATCGCGATTCGCTTCCACGTCGTATTCCACGAAATCGCATCCACGCCATTCCAGCCACTCGCGCATCTCGCGGGTGTGGGGACAACTGGCGGTTCCAAAAAGCTCAAGCATGGGCACGTCCGATCAGTTCCAGATTTGTGCGAATTTCGTGGTAGACAGACGCCTGGACTTCCTGAATGCGCGGTATGTAGTCGCACGGCACTACCAGCGCGAAGTCGGCCAGGCCGCGCCGGCGGATTTCCCCGCCGTCGTAGCCAAGCAGCGCCACGGTCAGCAGCTTGCGTTTGCGCGCCTCTTCCAACGCCATCACGATGTTGCGCGATCCGCCGCTGGTAGAGATTCCGATGGCGACATCTTCGGGCCGCGCCTGCGCGATCAGCTGGCGCAGAAAGATCAACTCCGTTCCGACATCGTTGGCCACCGCGGTGATGTTGGCCGGCTCCATGGAAAGCGAGACGGCGGGCACGGGCTGAAATCCGGGCGGTGGCAGGACGCAATCCAGCGCCCAGTCATTGGCATCGGTGGCCGACCCGCCGTTGCCGAAGAGGATCAACTTTCCGCCGCGCGCCACACGGCCGGCAATGGCGGCGGACGCACACCAGATCTCGCCGGCCGATTCTTCGGCCATGCGCGCGCGGAGCCGGGAATCGTCCGCGGCCTTCATGCGAATGGAACCCGCCACCTCCGGAATCAGATCGCCCGCGTCCTGGGTTTGCCGGCCGAGATACGGATAGAGAAAGGCGGCGTCGCCCGAATCGAGACCTTCCTCGCGCCGCTCCAGGAAAACGTGCACCGTCTCCCATAGCGTGTGGTACAGAATCTCGATCGCTTCCTGATGGAGGAAGGGGTCCGCCGAGGCCGGCTCGCAGTAGTAGTCGCCTTCCGCGCCCGGCAGCGCCAAAGTCATGGCGCCGGCGTCGTGGGCATCTCGCAAGGCCGCGGACACTTCGTAGTCGCCTTCGGGCGGGCCGAACCCCATCACGATGTCATCGCGATGAACGATCGCTTTTAGCCACGGGCCGAAAAGCATGGAGATGTCGAGAGCGGGGAGCGCGCGCTTGCCGACGATGACGGGATGCACGAATTCCACCGACACGTGCTGTGCGTCGGTGGAATAGGGACCGCGTCCGAAGGCCAGCAGACGGCCTCCCCGCAGGAAGCGCTCCGACATGGCATGGCAGGTTTGAGCCAGGCGGTGCGCCTCCCGCGAGAAGAACTCTTCACATACGTGATTCCGGTGGAGCAGGCGTTTCGCAACGTCTGCCGCGAGTTCGGTTGGATTAGCCAGAAGTGCCATGACACGCTCCCTCAGCAGATCCTCGGCAAAGGATCGCCCACCAGCATGTCGACGATCCGCGTGCCGCCGTAGGGCGTTGACGAGAGGACCGCGCACGCCGGCTGCTCCCGAACCTCGCCGATGATCCGCGATGCGTGGCCGCCCGGCGTCCGCTGGAGCGCCGCCAGCGCCGCATCGGCAAACTCGGGCGCCACCACGGCGAGGAACTGCCCCTCGTTGGCGATGTGCAGCGGATCCAGGCCCAGCAATTCGCATGCGCCGCGGACTGCATCGCGCACCGGAACGCGGTCTTCGAACAGAAACACCGCGAGCCCGCAATCGCGCGCAAATTCGTTCAAGTGCGGTGGCCACGCCGCCGCGCGTGGGATCGCGCATCCACCGCAGCCCGGGCGCCGCCGCCACCGCCAGCGCTTCCACCAGCTCAATCACGGGGCGCGTATCGGAGCACAGATCGGCTTCCAGGTCCAACTCGCCGCGCGCCAGCAGGATGGTGATTCCGTGGTCGCCGATGGGTCCCGAAAGCAGGATCACGTCGCCGGGCCGCGCGGAACGCGCCGAGCATTGGACTCCGGGAATGGGCCTGCCGACACCCGCAGTGGTGATGTACATGCGGTCCGCCTTGCCGTGCTCGACAACCTTGGTATCGCCGCCCGCCACGATGACTCCGGCGGCGCGCGCGGCCCGGCCCATGGCGCGAACTTCGGCCTCCAGGACTTCGGTCGGCAAGCCGGCTTCCAGCACATACGTGACCACCAGGGCCTCCGCGCGGGCGCCCGAAACGGCCAGGTCGTTGACGGTTCCGTTGACCGCCAGTTCGCCGATGGAGCCGCCCGGAAAGCTCAGCGGGCTGACCACGAAGCTGTCGGCGGTGATGGCGATGCGCGTGCCGTTCAAGCTGATGTGCGCCGCGTCGCCGAGAGGTTCCGCGGACGGACCGAAGAGGATGGGTGCGAACAGGCCCTCGATCAGGCGGCGGCTGGCCTTGCCGCCCGCGCCGTGCGCCATTTCGATCTGCGCGTCGTGAAACCGGATCTTGGGGGAGACGGCATGCATGGCGTGGTTCCTCTCAGGCTGGAATCGAAACCAACTGGGACTTCCGATGCTCGTATTGGTAGTAAGCCGCGCACGCGCCTTCCGACGAGACCATCAGCGCGCCGACCGGCCGCTCGGGCGTGCACTCGTTGCCGAAGAGCTTGCACTGCGCCGGCTTCAACACTCCCTTCAACACCTCGCCGCACTGCGCCGCTTTCGGATCGGTCACGCGGATGCCAGGGACGGAGAAGCGCGTCTCGGCATCCCAATCGGCATAGGTATCGCGGAGCGCCAGGGCGGACTGCGAGATGAAGCCCATCCCGCGCCACTCGAAGTAGGACCGCAGCGTGAAGACCTCCGCCATCGCTTTCAGGGCGGCGCGATTGCCTTCCCACGGCACCACGCGGCGATATTGATTCTCCACCCTGGCCTCGCCCTGCTGGAGTTGGCGCAGCAGCATGACCACCGACTGCAGCACGTCCAGCGGCTCGAAGCCCGGAAACCACGATCGGCTTGCCCTCGTGCCGCGCGATCCACTCGTAGGGCCGGCAGCCAATCACAGTCGATACGTGGCCCGGACCGATAAACGCGTCGATCCGCATGTCGGGCGAATCGAGAATCGCGCGGATCGCCGGAATGATGGTGACGTGGTTGCAAAAGACGGAAAAGTTGCGGATGCCCTCGGCCTTGGCGCGCATCAGCGTGAGCGCGGTGGAAGGCGCGGTGGTCTCGAACCCGATGGCGAAGAACATGACGTGCCGGTCCGGGTTTGCGCGCGCCAGTTTCAGCGCATCGGCCGGCGAGTAGACGATCCGGATATCGGCGCCGCGAGCCTTATGCTCGAGCGGGCTGCCATGCGTGCCGGGCACGCGCATCATGTCGCCAAAGGCGGTAAAGATGACATCGTTTTGGGCGGCGATGGACAGCCCGTCGTCGATCCGTCCCATCGGCAGCACGCAGACCGGGCAGCCCGGACCGTGGACCAGTTCGATATTGGGCGGAAGCAGGTCCTTGAGGCCGAAGCGGTAAATCGCGTGGGTGTGTCCGCCGCACACCTCCATCATGCGGTAATGCCGCGCGGGGTCGGCCAGCCGCCGGATCTCCTCGGAGGTTCTGGAGATCAGCTCCGGCTCGCGGAATTCATCGGTGAATTTCATGGGGAGGATCGCTCCTTTGGGTGCAGATCGGCATCGTCCGCGCTGTAGCCGCGCACCTCCTCCATGGCGGCCTCGGTCTCGCCCAGCACGGTAAGCATGCGCAATTGGTCGTACGCGTCCTGTTCCCTGATCTTGCTCATGGCGAAGCCGACGTGGATCAGGACCCAGTCGCCCGGGCCGACGCCTTCCGGCTCCACCAGGCTGACATCCACGCGGCGGCGCACACCGACCACGTCGATCAGGGCGCTGTGGGGTGGGTCTTCCGCCAGCGAGACGATCTGTCCTGGGATGGCAAGGCACATATGTCAGCCTCCCGCGGCTCCCTTCCTGCGCTGAGCCACGATGTCGAATGTGAATTTCAATTCGTCTTTGAGTTTGAGCGTGCCGGCGGCCACGGAGATCAGCCGGATGCCGTAATCCGTCTGACGGATGGAGAATTCGCCGTTGGCGCGAAGGCTGTCGCCCGCGACAATGATGTTGCACGGGATCTCCAGGTCGCGCGTGACACCGTGCAGTGTCAGGGCGCCCCCAATCTTCATCCGAAACATGCCCTCTGTGATTCTGGCGGCCTCCACGGTGGAGCTCACAAAACGGATTTCGGGGAAGCGGTCCGTTTCCAGCACATCCTCTCTCATGGCCCGCTCCATTTCGTGACGGTCCTTCTCATTGACTTCGCCGGTCACGGCGAGCGAGCTTGTGTCGATCTCAAACTGGAGAGAAGCCTGTTCCGGTGCTTCCGGGTCAAACCGCGCTTCGCCCTTGAAGCCGCGAATCGCGATGGTGGGGTTGTGACCGAAAGCGGAGAGCAGTCCGATGGCGGACGCCCGCACCAGAAACCGGCTCTTCGCCGGGTCCAGCACATAAGACGGCCGGAGACTTTCCGCCACGTTTTTGGTTGATGCCATTTCCTCACTCTCTACATCGAACGCATCTTCATGTACCGCTCCAGATCGGGCACGGCCGTCTGCAGAAGTCCGCCCACGTTGGCCTCGCCCAGGAATTTACGCACGACTGGATTAGTGATCACCAGGCCGGCGCCGAACAGTATGAGGGACAAGCCTCCAAGCAGAAACAGAGTGTCCCTGGTTTCGTTGGGATCGGGTTCGTTTCGACCCGTGCGATACATTGTTACCGCTGCCATATCGTCTCCTTATCGCTTCAGACGTCACGCCGCCATGCGGCTCTCTTCCAAAATTCTTACGACCAGGGCTTCCACTATATCCGCCGCGGGCTCCACTGCCGCGGCAACCACCTCGCTCAAACCCATCAGTCCCTCTTCGTCCGAGCCAAGCGTTTCGGGCTCGCATCCCACCAGGAGGATCCGCGCCGCCACGCCGCCCATCGCCTGCGCCAATTGGAGCACGCGCATCGGATTCATCCCGTGGGTGGCCACGTCAGCAACCACATGGGAACGAGGTTCGTCCAGGCTGGCCGGAGCGCCGGCATCGATCTCGATGGTGTAAAGTGTGCCGGGAAGTCCGCCGCGGGGAGCCGCGTCCACAAGGATGGTGACATCGTAGCCGTCGAGCAGGGCGTAGGCCAGATCGAAGCCGCGAATTCCGAAATCGACGACGCGCACCTCCGCCGGCAAGCTTCGCTTGGAGAGGGAATTCGCCACCTCCACCCCGAAAGCGTCGTCGCCAAAGAAAATATTTCCGATGCCTGCGATCAGTATCTTCAACTCGCGCCTCCCGTACAGTCCACCGGCTCGACCTCCGCGAGGCCGAAAAAGAAGCGGTGCCCGGGCTGCCGGAGCAATCCGAGGTCGCGCCCGGGATCGTCGTTCAGAACCACGGCGAGATGCGGATTGCCTTCGTAATCCTGCTCGATGCTTTCGATGATTGCGGTCTTGCCGGTTAGCGCGAGGTCGAACACATCGCCGCCGGGGCGGGGGCGAAGCCGCACGGTGTCGCCGGGGTGCAGCGGCACGCCGGAAACGAGAACACTCTCCAGCGGAGTCTTGTCTTCCAGGAGCTGCCACTCCCACTCGTTCATAACGCCTCCTTGCCTGGCAGATGCAGGCGGCGAAGCGCGCCGTGCAACTTCATGAAGTGTTCGGGCGGAAGCGCTTCGGTTCTTTCGAGGATGTGGCGGGCTCGCTCGTCGCTGCGACGCATGGCGCTCTTCTCCTCGTCGGTCAGGGTCAGGATGCGCAGCGAGAGGATCTCGTCGATTTCGGCTCCGTCGAAAAGGTCGCCCGGGCTTTCCGGCGCAATTTGCGGATAGTCGTAGAGAATGATGGGCGAGCAAAGCAGCGTATCGCGCCGGCCGGCTTCACCGGCAAGAACGGGCCAGGCGCCCACGCTCCGGCAGGCGGCCGCCTCCTTCTCAAATTGTGGCGGCGGGTCGAGCAGGGAAACGAACTCGCCGTCCTGCAAGCGAAGAATGCTGTGCGCCGATAGCAGAGAACGGGCAAGCACACCTTCGCGTCGGGCCGCGGGTGCGCTTACGAACGGCGTGTGGTTCGAAATTCGAATACCGATTCGAAGCAGCCCGTCCTGCAGCTGTTCGAGGCTAACCTCAATACGGCATTCCAGGGGCTCTTGCGTGCGGACAATCATGCCGGCCACCATCCCAGCGGCATCGCGCACCAGCTCGATCGTCCGGGTAGCGGGAAAAGCAAACCGGCGACGCGCCGGCTGGGCGGCCAGTTCCGCGAAACGAAAATCCGGCAGCTTCATCTCACACTCGGCCGCCTCCTGCCATGATTCACGAACGATGCCGTCGATTTCGATCGAGGCCGCGGGAACAAATGCCGGTTCCGTATCGCACGGCAGTTCGCACACAGGCTCGCGTAAATAGCCCGCGATGCGCTCCACGAGGCGCAGGCACCGGACGTTCACGGCGAGCCTGCTCAGCGGGCCGCCCAGCGCGAGGCACTGCGTCTCCATCACGAAGGGCTCGACGCCCCCCTGCATCTCGCTGTACGCGCGCGGGCAGACGACACCGAAATTAAACCGCTGCCGGTTCTTCACCGCCGACGAACGGTACGGATAGAGAAGATAACCCTCGTAGAGAACGGCATTCGCGATTTTCTCCACCGATGTGGTGCTCACGATTTCACCGTCTCCTCCACCGCCGGGAGAATCTTCTCGAGCGCGGCCTCCCAGGTGGGAATTCCGTGGCGGGTCTTGTACTCATACAAACGCTCGAAGACATCGCGGCGCAGGCACAGCCAAACGCTGTGCGGATAGTAGCTCTCCATCATGTCGCGCCAGGTTTGGACGGGCAGCCGGTACCGCGCCTCCTTGCTCCAGGAGATGGGCGCGACTTGCGCGGCGCCATCGCCGGCATCGTAAAACACGGTGCCGCTGAACAGGAAACACAGCGGAATCTCTCCGCTCTCGATGCCGTGAAAATACTTGGTGGCGGCGACGTTGAAATCGAATGTGCACGGCACCTGAACTTCCACCGTAGTGCTGCCGGTGAAGGCGGTAACCGTGGCGGCGACGTTGATCCAGTGCATGTTGCGGAGAGTTTGGCCCCAGCGGTCCGGTTCACCGAACAGGTCCAGCAGGCGCACCTGGTCCTCTTCGGTGTAGCGGCGTCGCGTCACTTCGATCTGAATCTGGCAGCGCAGCGCGACGCTGAAAATCGGCTCCGCGGGCGCGGCGTTGGTCACTGCAACGCGGAAGGCCAGCAGGGGAACCGCGGCGAATGGAACAGGAGCCGCACTCTCCACACGAAAATCGAGATCAGGCACGATGAGCCTCCGCACCTACGCCCGCTCGCGCGGTCAACGTCGCGAAATAGCGCTCTAATTCCAGCCACATCTCGGTCCCGCCGGAGAGCCCGCGCCAGTTCGTGCGCACCAGGCCCACCAGCTTGAAACACTGATCGATGGGCAGCAGGAAATACTGGTTGACGGGAAAACCGCGCCCCGCCCCAAGACGATTCACCAGCAGCGCCTCCACATCCGCTTCCATGGATCGCAGCTCAGGATTCTCCGCAACAATCTGGTCCCACGTTTCCAGCGGCAACAGCGATTCCGTAGCGCCCGCCGGGCTGGGATACATCGCGATCATCTTTGCCGGAAGCACTGCTCGCGAAGAAGAACGCCATGTTGATGGGGACCAGCAGGCTGTCCCACTGCGCGTCCGTCAATTGGAAATCGGGCAGGAAGCGAATGCGCGAGGGCACACGTTTGTAGCGCTGGCCGCTCTGCCCGCCAAAAAGAATGGCGCACGCCTGGCAGACGCAAACCAGCCTGCGGTTGGCCGTTTCGAGCAGGTGCTCGTGCTCGGCTGCCACCGCGGCCGAACATAGCTCACAGCGTTCCTCGGATACATTGCGCCGTACAAAGCGCTGGAGGGCTCCGAATGCGTTCGAGGGTGGCCGCTCAGAGGTCATGGTTCGCTCGGGGTAAGAACGGGCTCGACAGGCCGGGTGACTGGTCCGATTTTTTCCAGCGGTACGAAATTGGGCGCGGCGAACTTTTCCAACCCAAGCAGCACCAGCGACACGGCATCCGGCGCGGCGGCGTACAACTCGTCTTCAATCGCCGACTTGACGGTCCGGGCAGCAAAGGCGCTATCCACTCCGCGGACACGGACTCGCACGGCACCGGCGGTCACGCTGCTCAATTCCAGGTCGCTTCCGTAAGAGCGCAATGTGGGACGAGCCTTCTCGATAGCGCGCCGCACCCGGGTTTCGAAATCCAGAGGATGCAGGCCGTACAACAGAAGCACGCTGGCCACCACGGGATCGGCACTTAGCGATTCAAGGATCTCCGCGCCGGCCTCTGCCGCACCCCGAAGGCGCTGGAGAACCCGGTCCAGCGCCTCGCCATGGAGGTCCATCACCGCTTCAAGCAGCTCCCTCGATTGTCCTCGAACGCCGGAGTCAGTCACCGCATCGATACGGTGCACCAGTTCGGCGATTCTTTGCATGCGTTGTTGCAATTTGTCTTCATCAATCATTTTTATTTGAGGGGCTGCATGCCAAACATCGGCGAATGCTTGGTCTCCAGCACCTTTCCCTCGCCCAGGTACATGTGGACGCCGCAAGGCAGACAGGGATCGAAGCTCCGAACCGTGCGCATAATGTCGATGCCCTTGAAGTTGTCCGGCCCGTTCTCTTCGAAGATGGGAGTATTTTGCACCGCATCTTCATACGGCCCAGGAGTACCGTAGACATCGCGTGGGTTGGCATTCCAGGGTGTCGGCGGATAAGGGTGGTAGTTCGCGATCTTGCCGTCGCGAATCACGACGTGATGCGACAGCACGCCCCGCACGGCCTCATGGAATCCGCACCCAATGGCCTGTTCGGGAACCTTGAAGTCGGTCCACGTCTTGGTCCTGCCGGCGTGCAATTCCGCCATCGCCTTTTCGACAAAATGAAGGGCGGCAGCGGCGGCGTAGGCCTGGAAGTACGTTCGGGCGCGGTCGCGCTCGATGGCATTGCTCCACTTGGGAATCTTCCACTCGAACTCCACTTCCGGCAGCGACATCGTCTTGGGAAGATAGATCTTCACGCTGTGTCCGGTAGCCTTGATGTAACCGATATCGACGGTTCCGGCGAGCGCGGTGGACCAGAAGCGCGCAATCGGGCCGCCGCCCGTGTCGAGGGCCAAATGATCACCGGTGCGCTTATCGAACCAGCGCGGCGACATGACCCAGGTGTACTTGCCGGCGAAGTCGCGCTTTTGCGGACGCGGAATCGTGGTCTGGTTCCAGGGATGGTTCTTGTCCACAGGATTACCGAGCGGGTCTTCTTTGACGAAGGTCTCGGCGTTTTCCCAGCCATCGTAGTAAGAACTTCCCAGGAGAATGCGTATGTTCAGATTGATGTCGACTAAGTCCGTGGTCACCAGCTTGCCGTCCACCACCACGCCGGGAGTTACAAACATCCCGCGGCCCCAGTCGGTCATCTTCTTGTATGTGTAATCGCACACATCGGGGTTGTTGAACGAGCCCCAGCATCCCAGCAGAATCCGGCGCTCCCCTACCTTTTCATAACCGGGCAGTGCATCGTAGAAGAAGTCGAACAGGTCGTCGTGCAGCGGAACCACCTTCTTCATGAACTCGACATACTTCATCAGGCGCACGAGATAATCCGTGAAAAGCTGGACCGTGGGTACTGTGCCCACACCGCCCGGATACAGCGTCGAGGGATGGACGTGACGCCCTTCCATGAGGCAGAACATCTCGCGCGTCAGACGGCTCATCTGCAGGGCCTCGCGATAGAAGGACCCGGTGAAAGGGTTGAGCGCCCGCATGATGTCCGCGATGGTGCGGAAGCCGTGCAGATTGGAATGCGGCGACGCAGTCTTCTCGGCCTTGGCGAGGACGCCGGGGTTGGTCTCCTTGACCATCTGCTCGCAGAAATCCACTCCAACCAGGTTGTCCTGAAAGATATTGTGATCGAACATGTACTCCGCCGCCTCGCCCAGGTTGATGATCCATTCGGCCATGGGTGGCGGCTTAATGCCAAAGGCCATGTTCTGCGCATAAGTCGCGCACGTGGCATGATTGTCCCCGCATATGCCGCAGATACGGCTGGTGATGAAGTGCGCATCGCGGGGATCCTTGCCCTTCATGAAGATGCTGTAGCCGCGAAAGATGGATGAGGTACTGTGGCATTCAGCGACTTGCCGGTTCTCGAAGTCGATCTTGGTGAAGATTCCGAGGCTGCCTACAATGCGGGTAATCGGGTCCCAGTTCATTTCCACCAGGTTCTTCGACTTCCCGGTGGTTTCGGTTGTCGGGGTAGTGATTGTACTCATGAAATGTTTTGCTCCTCGGTCTTAGTAAGTCCTGGCTTGGTAACCGGTGGTAAGTTCCGGTCGCGGATGCCGCCACTTCGGCTCGTGATTCAACGTACTATTCGTAAATGAGCGCAAGGCGCTGACCGCCCGGCCATAGATACTGGCGGCGCCGGTGGAAACTTTGCCTCCGGGCGGCTCATCCATAAAAGGCATAAACTTGTCGGGGAAACCCGGCATGGTGCAGCCGATACAGATGCCCCCCACATTCGGGCAACCACCGATGCCGGCCATCCATCCGCGTTTGGGAACATTGCAATTCACCACCGGCCCCCAGCACCCCAGCTTGACTATGCATTTCGGAGATCCGTATTCCGTGGCAAAGTCGCCCTGCTCGTAGTAGCCGGCGCGATCGCATCCATCGTGAACGGTCTGCCCAAACAGCCATTCGGGGCGGCCAACGTCGTCGAGGGGAATCATCGGGGCCAGTCCCGCGACCTGATAGAGAAGGTAGAGAACCGTCTCCATGAAATTGTCGGGCTGTACCGGGCAGCCCGGAACGTTGACTACTGGAATGCCGGCCTTCGACCGCCATTCCCATCCGAGGTAATCGTTCAGGCCCATGCAGCCGGTCGGGTTACCGGACATAGCGTGAATGCCGCCATAAGTGGCGCAGGTCCCGGCGCCGATCACCGCGATTGCCTTCGGCGACAGCCGGTCGATCCATTCATTGGTGGTGATTGGCTGTCCTGTGTGGGGATTCGTCCCGAGCGCCGCCCAATAACCTTCCTTCTTGATCTTCTCGTTCGGAATCGAGCCTTCCACCACCAGCACGAAGGGATCGAGCTTGCCTTGTTCGGCGAGATAGAAATGCTTCATAAAATCGCCGCCGGTTTCATAAGCCAGCACCGGGTTGTGCAAGTGTACCTTAGGCAGGCCTGGTATGGCACCTAACAAAACGTCTTCGATACTGGGTTGAGTGGCTGCGGTAATTGATACGGAATCGCCGTCACAGCCCAGACCAGCCGTGATCCAAACGATATGAACATCACGAACGGGCGACGGTTTTTGAGTCACCCGGCCGTACGGGACACTTTCCGCCATGATATTCCCCTCCTCGCGACTTACCAGCGCCTTGAGTATAGAGTTATCGCGCTGCGCTGCTCAATAGGGCGCGTGCGGTTTCGGGGTCCAGAGAATCTTCTATGGAGTGGGTCAGGGATTCCCTGATGCAATCTTGCGGCACGCTACGGCCCGTCTTCGCTGGTTACCCATTGAAACGCGTGCTGTACCAGTTCCCGGGCATTCTTCAGCGACAGTTTTTCCTTGATATGCGCCTGGTACGACTCCACGGTTTTGACGCTGATGTGCAAGTCGTCTGCGATCTCGCGGGTGCCCCGCCCCTTGCCGATAAATCGGAACACCGCCAACTCACGGTCGGTCAAAGCTTCCATCGGCGATTTGTCCGACGCGGGGCTACTGACGATCTGCTGCAACAACCTCTTGGCGATCCGGTCGCTCACATAGACTTCCCCGCCCCGGATGCTCCGGATCGCCTGCAGCACTTTCTCCGTGGCTTCCTGCTTCATGATGTAGCCGTTGGCGCCGGCGCGCAGCGCGCGTTCCGCGTAGAGCGACTCCTCGTGCATGGACAGCACCAACACCGGAAGCGCTGGATCGCTCAAGCGGATATCCTTGAGCACCGAAAGACCGTCCGGTCCATTCAGCGAAATGTCGAGAATCACGAGGTCGGGTCCGCAATCGGCAATGGCGCGCTGCGCGCCGGCACCATCCTCGGCATGGGCGCAAACCGTAAGATCCGGTTCCTGATTGATTAGCTGCGCCAGACCTTGACGCACGATCGGGTGATCGTCCACCAGAAGGATCTTGGCCTTTTTCACCGCCGGCACTACTTGGTATTGCGGCGTCACAATTTCGCCTCCTTTTCCAGATTGCTCGCAGGAAACGTACAGCAAACCGAGGTCCCTCCGTCCGGACTTGGTCGAACTTCCAGCGCCCCACCGATCATTTTCGCCCGGTAGCCCATGATCAGCAGGCCCATTCCCTGAGCACCGGGTGCGGCACGCCTCGAATTGTGCAAGCCCACCCCATCGTCGTCAACACTCAGGAAAGGTCTCTCGCCGGCCTCCAGCCGGATCACGATGCCCTGCGGATGGCCGTGCCGCAGTGCGTTGTTCACCGCCTCCTGGGCGATGTGATACAAATGCGTGGCCATGTCGCTTTGATGAATCAGAACCGGCCGATCGCACTCGAAACGGCAGGCAACCTGGAACAGATCCTCGACCTCCATGGCGAGGCTTTCCAGCGCGGACATTAACCCGCGCGCATCGGACAACACCGGCAGGAGTCCGCGGGAGAGTTCGCGCGTCCTGTTGATTGCCTCATTTACCAGGGCGACAATCTTGGCGGCTTCGGCGGCCTCAGGCAGTGACTTTTCACGCAGCTTTTGTTCCAACACCTTGCTCATGAAAGCCACGCCGGTCAGGTGCTGGCCCAAGCCATCGTGCAAATCCTGCCCGATGCGCCGCTGCTCCCTGCCGCTGATTTCGAGGATGGTGCGTTCCAGGCGCTTGGCTTCGGTAACATCGATCCCGGTGAGGATCACGTACTCCAAAGCGCCACGCGCGTCGGCAAGCACCGTGCTCGACCAGGAGATCACACGGTTGGTGCCCTGCCGGGTTGCCCATGCGCTCTCGTATGCAGGAGGAAGTTCGCCGGCCCGCAACTGTCCGAAAATCTCACGGAATCGCGCCGTCTCCTCGGGCGCTGCGAACAGGTCCCATACCTGCTTGCCGATCACCTCGCTTGATGCATACCCGGTGGTCTGTTCACACGCGCGATTGAAGCGGACAATTCGACCGCCGGGGTCGAGCACCATCACCAGGGCGCCTACCGTATCCACCACCGCGGAAGCGAAGTTGCGTTCTTCGTGGAGCGCCTCTTCGGCGCGCTTAAGGTCCGTGATATCGAAGCCGACCCCGTGAATGAACCATGGTCGGCCGTCGGGACGCCGCACCATTCGGGCGTCGCAGTGAAAGGAGACCGCGTGTCCGTCGCGAGCAATCACGCGGTAAACAGAGCGCAGCGGCCTGCCGGAGAGGAACATTTCGGCGGCCTCGGCACTCCAACGGCGCTTGTCGTCAGGGTGAATCCTCTCATACCATCGAACCGGATCCTCCAGCCACTCCTCGCGCGAGAACCCCAGTATGGTTTCGATTTGCGGATTGACGTAAGCTTCCCCAACGCCGCGGTCGAGGTAGACCATGAAGACCACCGCCGGGATCTGCTCGATCAGGGTTCGATACCGGGCCTCGAGATTGGGAGCTTCCGTGTCCTGCCGGGAGCCGCCGGCGGCAGCCTCGTAACTGGAAGAGTTGAAGAAGACCTGTGCGAGGCCCAACAGGACATCTTCCGCGTCTTCCGGGCTGAGGCTATCCACGACGGATTCTGGGCCTTGATCGCGCATAGATCTACCGGTGACGCCAGCTCGGCTCCTTGTTCAACGAGGATTGCGTGAAGCGGCGCAGGGCGTGAATGGCCCGGCCGTAGGTGGAGACAGCGTTCGAAGAGAGCAGTGACCCCGGCGGCTGATTCATGAACGGCATGAATTTGTCTGGAAATCCCGGCATCGTACAGCCGATGCAGATACCGCCGACGTTGGGGCAGCCGCCGATGCCGCTAGTCCAGCCGCGCTTGCCCACATTGCACTGCACGACGGGCCCCCAACATCCCAGCTTCACAATGCACTGGCGCGAGCCGTACTCCTCGGCAAACTCGGCCTGCTCGTAATAGCCGCCGCGATCGCAACCCTCGTGGACCGTCTCTCCGAAGAGCCACGTGGGCCGCAGGGCGTCGTCGAGCGGAATCATGGGAGCGCGTCCCACTGCCTGGTGAAGCAGGTAGAGGAGAGTCTCCGTCATATTGTCGGGTTGAGCGGGACAGCCGGGAATGCACACGATGGGTATTCCCGCGCTCGACTTCCATTGCCACCCGAGATAATCGGGCAGGCCCATGGCGCCGGTCGGGTTACCCTGCATGGCGTGAATGCCGCCGTAAGTAGCGCATGTCCCCGCGGCGATCACGGCCCAGGCGTGGGGCGCCAGCCAGTCGATCCAATCGCAAGTGGGGATCGGCTGGCCGGTCGTCTGATCGGTCCCGAACGAAGCCCAGTAACCTTGTGGCTTGTTGTGTTCGTTCGGGACAGAGCCTTCCACTACCAGTATGAACGGGCTTAGTTTGCCTTCCGCCGCGCGATAGAAAGGAGCGAGGAAGTCCTCGCCTGTTTCGTAAGCCAGGACGGGATTATGAAGTTTGATGCGGGGAGCCCAGGGGAGAGCGCCGAACGTCAATTCTTCAAGCGCGGGCTGAGTCGCCGCGGTGATGGAGATAGTTTCTCCATCGCAACCGAGTCCGGCCGTCAACCAGAGGACATCCATTCGGTAACGCAAGACCGGCGTCCGCCGGCAACACTGCACGGCGGAGCATCCTGGAGCCTGCCCCCTCCGATTAGATATTCTATCGGATCCGGTATGGAGGTCTGGTGTCGCTCCATACTGTTACGCGCGGGGCGCTACAGAGTCGGCTGGAACGCCATGATGTAATGCTTCAAACCCAACTGGACCATTCCCATACCAAGTGACTTGGCCTCTTGTAGAGCCTGCGGGCGCTGCCAGTGGTCGTGCTTGATCCGGTAACACGCGATCACAGTGCCGGTGCGGTCCGCGCCGCGTTTGCAATGCACAAAGACCGGCCCCTCCGAGTCAAGAGCCGCGAGGACTTTAGCAATCTGCTCGTTCGTCGGGGAAACGACGCCTTTCATCGGCACGTTGATGTAGTTCATGCCGAGTGCCGAGACCGCTTTAGCTTCCTCCGCCGTGGAGTGCTCATCTTCACGACGCAGGTCGATGACAGTCTTGACGCCGAGTTTGGCCAGGCTTTGCCAGTGTTCCGGCGAAGGTTGGCCGCCGCGGTAGACGTGTTCATTGACTTGGTGGAAGTTAGGGATAGCGGGGGTTTCGGCGAGAGCCGGCCACGCTGAAACGGAGATGGACAAGGCTAGGGCCGCAAGGACTTTGTGATGCTTGAGAATGTTCATTTTATGACTATTTCCTGCAATTGCTGGGGTGAACGCGATGCTGGATTGAATTGACAGCAGCAAGTACTTCAGACGATTTAACCCCAAAGCGCGTTACCACCACGGTCTGCGTTTATCCCCAAAAATTACGCCGCCGGGACTTGCGCGCTGACGTACGTTCCGGCCTCGCGGAGCAAACCCCAATCCGATCCAAACAATAGATCAACAAACTCCCGCGGCAAGTCGTTCTCAATAGGGGCCAGATAACCCGGGAGAGAAACAATGAAGGCCAGATTTGAGTTGAAAAAGACCAGTAACGGAGAGTTCATGTTTAACCTCATAGCCGCCAACCAGGAGGTTATCCTGACCAGCCAGATGTATCGGAGCCGGCAGAATGCCGAGGAAGGCATCGCGGCGGTAGCGCACAACGCGGCATTGGCGGAGAGGTACGAAGAGAAGGTCGGCTCCAATGGACGGCCCTACTTCGTGCTCCACGCGGCGAACCATCTGGTGATCGGCAGGAGCGAAATGTACGCTTCCCGCGAGGCTATGAAGAAAGGGATTGCCTCAGTCCAAAGAAACGCTCCCGATGCGGAAACTGTCGAGCTGACAGCTCCCGCGCGGGCATGAGGCCGCCGCCACAACAGCCAGTGTTTGCGCCCAAATCGTGAAATGGAGGGACCCCGAAATGTACCGGATTTCCAAAGCTGCCGCTACGTCTGCAGTTCTCGTCCTGGGCTTCCTTGCCGCCTTCACTCCGGCAAAATCAAACAAACCGGCCGTCAAACCCGCCGTAAAAATCGATGCCCCGAAGGGCACTCCGGTTTTGTGGCGCGACCCTGGAGATATCGCTTCCCGCGACTTCTTCTACGGTCCGGGTGGCAAAGCCCACGAACCCCGGGGAGTGTTTACTTTCGACAAGGAAGACATGAATGGCAGTACTCCCAAGTTCGACGTGGTGGACGAAGACGGCGTCAAGTGGAGAGTAAAGCTGGGTCCGGAGGCGCGTCCGGAAACTGTAGCGTCGCGGCTGGTTTGGGGTGTCGGCTACTTTGCCAACGAGGACTATTTCATGCCCGTACTCCGCGTTCAGAAGATGCCGCGCCTGCACCGCGGCGGAAATCTGGTCTCGGCCGACGGCACCGTGCATAATGTCCGGTTGAAAAGACACCTCAAGGACGAAAAGAAGATCGGCGAGTGGTCGTGGTCGAAAGATCCTTTCACTGATACGCCGCAGTGGTACGGACTCAGGGTGTTAATGGCGGTCATGAACAACTGGGACCTCAAGGATGCCAACAACTCCGTCTACCTGACTCATGGCGAGCCTCCCGAGGAGCGGTACGTGGTGAGCGACTTGGGGGCAAGTTTCAGTACAACCGGCTTGGCCAGGATGCAGAAGGGAAATGTGACTGCTTATTGCAGTTCGAAGTGGATCAAGGCAGTTACGCCGGAGTTTGTCGACTTCAGCGTACCTTCGCCGCCGACGATGTATTATTACATGAACTTTCCCGAGATGTCGCTACGGCTTAGCCTGCTGTGGCTTGGCCGGCACATCCCACGCGCGCATGCCCGCTGGATGGGGCTTCAACTGGCGCGGCTCTCGCCTGCTCAGATTCGTGACGCCTTCCGCGCGGGAGGCTACTCCCCGAAGGAAGTCGAAGAACTCAGCGGCGTGCTGGAACGACGGATCGGTGAGTTAGAGAAGCTGTAAGCCGGCACAAACCGTCGCAATCGTGCCGCCAGGCCGAATCTGGCCCACTTTTTCCTTCCCCGCCAATTGTCTTTTCTGCACATTTATCCCATCAACCGAACTTTTCGGCGTGAAGATACACACCTACTCACTGCCTCTGTTATCACAGATTTGCGAACGGTCGTTTCGATTTATTATTTTTGTCGACTTGGACCAGGCGAAGAAATGCTTGAGAAGCGTGCACTTAGAACATGCTACACTGCCAGAGTACATTAACTCTGTTGGTTATGTTCCGCACCATTGCCGAAGCCTTCGGTCCCGGTTTCCCTCTTCTGCCGCACTTTTCAGGTTCCCACAGCTCACTTCCCATTTCCAAGCTCCCGGACTTTTCAGGGTTAGGGCGCACGGCCGGTCCTGTTGACCTTCCGCGCCTGATTGGCGCCTGATCTTCGCCGCGGAACTGCCACAGGAGAAGTGTGCCCCGACGCGGCCAATAGCCGCAACGGGCAGTTTTTCTTGAGGTAAGGCAACAATGACGTTCAGCGGTAAATCTTTATTTTCAACATTTTTCGCATTTTCGGCAGCGTTTTCAACGTTGGCGATGGCACAGGGCAATCCGGTAGTTTGGACCGCACCCAGCTTACACCGGGTGGGCATGTCCGAGGCGGCGGGCAACAGTACAGAAGTGAATCTCGCGGCGGCTCGCGGCGAATACGAATCGTTTCAAATCGTTGCGAATGGCGCATCCAAGGGTCTCGGCAACGTCAATGTGACAATCTCCGACTTACAGGGACCAGGCGGCCAAGTCATCCCGCAAAACAGTTTCACCCTGTATCGCGAAAAGTACATGCACGTCTCTGCTCCCAGTCCTAACTGGAAGGGGTCCAATCAACCGATGGGTACCGGCTGGTACCCCGACGCGCTCATCCCGTTCACAGATCCGGACACCGGCAAGCCGCTATCAGGTGCCAGCATCACTGCGGTTCCGTTCGATGTCAAAGCCGGCAACAACCAGCCAATCTGGGTGGACCTTCTGGTTCCCCGCTCGGCGCAGCCCGGAAAATATTCAGGGACCTACACCCTGACGAGTAACCAAGGCAATGTCACCGGCACTATTTCACTGAAAGTCTGGAATTTCACTCTGCCCGCAGCCCCGGGACTCAAATCCTCCTTCCTGTTCTTTCAGGCAGGCACCCTGGCTGCACAACGCGAATTGCTGCGTAACAAGATTTCTCCGCTGAGCACGAGTCCGGCCGACCAACCCCTGCTGATGAAGGAACACGGTTTGAGCGCAACGCAGACTGGACCTTTCAGTGGCGCCGATATCGGCCGTTGCTCGATGTCGCCGGCGCCGTCGGTGAGCCAGTTCAAGTCCATAGCGGCGGCGCAGCAGCCCGGCTTGATGCTATACGACTACAGC
Organism: uncultured Solibacteraceae bacterium; assembly: GCA_963805775.1. Classification (GTDB taxonomy): domain Bacteria; phylum Acidobacteriota; class Terriglobia; order Bryobacterales; family Bryobacteraceae; genus Solibacter. Next base: position 32,102 of record CAWDWK010000034.1, read on the forward strand.
GCCGACGAGATCGGCCATTGCACCGGCCTCTATCCCACCATCAAGCAGTGGGCCAACAATATGCACCAGGCCGGAATCAAGAACCTGATCTCGATGTCGCCCACTCCCGCCTTGTACAACGACGGCTCCGGCACCGGCCGTTCCGCCGTGGACATCTGGGTTCTGCTGCCCCTGATGTACAACAATAACAAGACGCATGTCGCCGAGGTGCTGAAGAAAGGCGATTCCGTCTGGTCCTACAATACCCTCGTCCAGGACGCATATTCCCCGAAGTGGCTGATCGATTTCGACCCGGTCAACTTCCGCATCCAGCCTGGCTTCATCAGCCAGAGCCTCAACCTCACTGGAATGCTTTACTGGCGGGTGGATAAGTGGCCCTCCGATGCCTGGAACAACGTGAATAACACCGGCACCTATAGCTCGGCTAACTACCCTGGCGAAGGGATGCTGGTCTATCCGGGCAAACCGGTAGGTGTCAAAGGCGTAGTGGCGTCGATGCGGCTGAAATGGCTGCGGGATGGCGTCGAAGACTACGACTACGTGCAAATCCTGAAGGAGCTCGGCAAGACGGATCTGGCTATGCAGATCACGCGCTCCGTGGGTCCCGACTGGACCAACTGGACCCGTGACGCCGGAGCCATCGAAGCTGCCCGCCAGAAACTCGGCGAGACTATCGACCAGCTCATGACTGCGAATCCCACGTCGGCTCCAGCCGCCGGGAACTGATAAGCCGCCCCGCTCCCTCGCGGTCTCGGTCCGCCTGACTTTCAGCGCCGTGGCCGTGAGGGATCCGGGGCACCGTCGGACTTAGATCACTCCGGAATCAACAATTCCTGTCCGGGTTTGATCGTGTTCGGATCCTGCAGGATATTGCGATTGGCATTGAAGATTTTGGTGTACTGATTGGCGTCGCCATAGAACTGGCGGCTGATTTTGGAAAGAGTGTCACCTGGTTTCACCGTGTAGTGCCGCTGGTTCTGCCCTCCGCTGACGGACGCCCCCGCGGTCATGGTGGCCGACCCTGGCTGCGCCTGCAATACACTGAGATCGCAAGTCAGGTCGGAAAAGCTGGCATCGATCAGTTTGATCTGGTCCCAGATTTTGTTCTTGATATCGGCTGACGGCGCTGCGCCGCGGATGAACAACTTGGTGCCATCCATGTTCACGTTCTGCACTTGAACCTGAAGCTGCTTCATCAGGTTGAGGACCGGTTGATATTTCTGTTTGAGTCGTTCGAATTCCTGGTTGCTTTGTGCCATTAGGGCCTCCTTACACAGTTTTCGAGTTCGGCCGGCAAACGCGAGCGGCCTGAACTTCCTGAAAATGTCAGCACTTTAGAAGCGATGAATCTGTGTGGTAAGGAGATTTACTTTCTTGCGGCGACTCGATGGGTCACTCAGGCGCGACGGGGTCCAAGGGTAGGCGGGCCCGACGCGTGAACCCCCTCAAGCACTGTCTGGACGGTCTCGAGTTGCACCTGCTCACGACGCAGGCCGTGCACGACGCGTACCGCCGCTCGCGCAACGCGGCTGTTCAGGAAAGCGTCGAGCACCGGATGAAGCTGAATCGCCGAGCGGTGCGGAACAATTTCGTAACCGAACCGCACCTTATACTCATGCAGGCGGCCCGCTGCACGCAGAGGAACATAGCCGTAGCAGATGGCATCCAGGGACGGATCGGCTGCAGCCTGACTGGTGACAGCGTAGGTGAGAGCGTGGTTGGGACAGTTGGGGAGATCTTCCTGGCGCGACATCTGGTGGAGAATGTGCAGCCACCGTTGTTCCCGGCACGTTACCATGTAGGCCGCCATGCGCGGACCGCAGAAAGCCGCCGGAAAAGAAATTTCCGTGCACGCAAACGCCGCTTCGACCAGCGTTTCCCACCGGCGCCTGTCGCCTAACTCCGGGTCATACCGGCCCTGTCGAGCCATGGCGCTGAGGTTGAGCGCCCACCCCTGGCTCAGCAGTTGCGCCTTAGTCGCTGGTCGTACATAGAAATATTGCAGGCCGCGGCGGACAAGGGGTCTGTGTTCGGCGTGCACCGAGTCGATGTCGTAGTCCCGGCCGCGCACCACGTAGAGACCGCTTTCCACGCCGGTCCAGCTTGCGGAGGGAAAGCGCGCCCCGAAAGCTCCGGTCTCTCGGATCATTCGCCGTAATGCCGCGGGATCCGGATTGAGCATCGCCTGGTATGGCAAGCTCATCAGAAAGCGTCCGGGACCCGCGTACCAGATAGCGCCGCAATCTCTCACGATCCGCCGCCCTCGCAACTCCAGAAATCGCGCGAGGATGCTTCCCGGAAAATGAAGGCGCGCGGCAAACTCCGATGAAGGCGCATGCGCATTTCCTGCCAGTATTGTCTTGGGCAACACGGGAATCCTCCTTTGATCGTGGCGCACGCACCCTCTTGCGTGCCGCGTCGAGCCTGTCTCGCCCGCTAGCGCGCGCCCCCATCAGAGCCGCGACCGTGAGGGAGCGTTAAAGTAACGTCAGAAACAGCAGACTGGAAAGACAGACATTCCTCGCCGGCACCGAACCTGCGGCGCGCCCGCGGCCTGCAGTGCACGTGGGCCGCGGCGCGAAGCATCTTCACCTCTCCGTCACGCACCTCGAAAACGTCGCGCAGGTCGTCGATGTGGGCCAGAATGAAGTCCAGGTCCCGGAGTTGGCTGGTGCGCCGCAGAAAGTCGACGCTATGGCTGCAGAGGCACGCAGTCGGCGGTGCGTCGCGCCAACGGTTGACGATCTCACTCGTCTGCGAATCCCCGGGCACGTGTCCCCTGCTCATCAATCCCGCGGCAATCCATGCGCAACAAATCTGGTCTTCTTCGCGGAACTCGCCCTTGCTTCCGGCGCCGATGACAGCAACCCTTGAGTGGCGCTGCGTCAGGTAACCCGCGAGAACGGAGTGGTTGCGAAAGCACCCCAGATAGATGCCTTCACAGCCCGCTGCCTCATGAATCACCTTGGTGCCCGACGAAGAAACCAGGACGAGGGGCCGGTGGGTATCGGAGCGATTGGCAAGTTGGGCCGGACTGTTTTCCATTTCAAAGACAACGAGCTTTTCGGTATTGGAATCGCCGGCAAGAAGAGGATTGTCGAGCCCCTGCGCCACCGCCAGGGCGGCTTCACCGGTAGGGGCTGGAAAGCAGCGTCGCCCGGTCGCCGCAGCCGTGATCGCCGTAGTCGTGGCGCGAATGACATCGACCGCGACGATCGCCCACCCCGACCGGTACCTGCGCGCGCTCTCCGGTAAGTAGTCGATGACGACGGATTTCGGCATCATACACCTTCGTCTGTCTTTTCGGACAGGACTCAGCCGTGGCGGAGTGGACGCTTCACGCGGCTAAGTGTCAGGGAGTAACTCGAAGCGATCAGGCCTAAGACGAGCCACCAGTGCCTCTGATAGAAGGCTTCAATTCCCATCGCCAACCCGAACATGGCTGTATGGGCGAGTAAGAGGGCCAGCACCAGCGACTGTTCCCTGGACGGCGCAAACCGGTAGGCATACCACGCCTTGACAAAAAACCATCCGAGGAAACCCAGCAAAACGGTCAGCCCCAGAATCCCGAAATCGGCAAGAAACCACATCGCGCTGTTGTGTGCGATCTCGCCTTCTCCCAATCGGAAGCTGCCGATTCCCCCGCCGACAAGCGGATGGCGGGCGAATGCCTGGAGAGCATCGTGGATCAGGTCGAACCTTCCCTGCACCTGCTTGGGGCGGCTTGCCATCTCTTCGAAGACTGGCAGGAATCGATTCCCCATCAAGAGAAACACGCACGGTGCGGCGATCAGCCCGGCCAGTATGAGCCGGATTGCCACCCTGGTCTGTAGCGCGCACAGAAGCACGAGGGACAGTGCGAGTGCCATCCAGGCGGAACGCGAAAAGGTGAACAGAATGCCCAGCAGCAGAGTCAGTCGCGAGACCCAGAGCATCACCCCTTTGAAGAGAGGCGCCCGCCCCAACGACGCGCCCTCGCATATCACGAACGCGGCCACCAGAAGACCGCCGTAAGCGTTCGGGTCCAGCAACATCCCTGAAAGACGCAGGCCGCCGTAACGGGTGAATGGATTCGCTAGGCCGAAAAAGTACGCCAACAGGAAGGCACCGACGGCCAGAATATTCTGCAGCACGACGCTTATTATGAACACTCGCAGAACGTGCCGCAGTTGGTCCCAATCGGTGATCGCGGACGTGATCGCAAGATAACTGAGGAATGGCAGTAGCAAGCCCGCATCCTTATTCAAGAGCTCGTAGCGGTCGATTCCCCCGAAACGCATGGCGGCCACCAGCGAACCGGCGGCGAAGATCGCGGGAATACCGAAGTGCCATATCGTCCAGGCCGGCTTGCGATATTTCAACTGGCCGGCCGCCAGCAGCAGTACCAGGAGCATGAGACAATCGGCCGGCGCAAAGTTCATGCCATTCCCGGCCTCAAACTGGAAAGGAAGCAACACCACGTAGCCGGTGACTAGTACGGTCAGGATGCCGGATGTGCGCGGGACACTGTCATATGCGACGAGAGAGGTCATAGGCACGGTTTCCTATCCACTCGAGAGGACTTACGAGATACCCTGGCGCGCGGCCGGCGGGATAGCCGTACAAATTGCTGCGCGACGGATCCCACCGGTTGAGGACGACCCCGGTGACCCGAATGCCGTCGCACTCCAGCCGCTGCACGGCGGCTTGAGCCGTCTTACGGCTCGTGTAATTCGCCCTCACCACGAGCACGAGGCCGTCGGCATACCGGGCCATATTCCTGGCGTCCGCAAACTCCAGGCAAGGCGGGGCGTCCACCAGCACGTAGTCGAACTCCTCACGGAAACGCGAGAGTATCTGGGACATATGTCCCGAGTAGAGAAGTCCGAAGAGATTGTCCGCGCACGCGCCGCTCGGCAACAGATAGAGATGCGGAACCGCCGTCTTCTTGACCGGCATATCCAGCGGAAGCTCGTTAGTCGCATTAACTTCGCGCAGCAGGTCACTTAGGCCCCGGCCGTTACTTTGATCGAAGACTCTGTGAAGCTGCGGCCGGCGCATATCTCCGTCGATCAACAATACCTTTCCGCCAATCTCTGCAAGCGCGATTCCCAGATTGCTTACCACCGTTGTCTTGCCTTCCATGGGCCGCGAACTGGTGACCACAAGCACGTGGGGACTGTCACCATTGCGAGCCCCAAGTATCGACGCCAGCGTGCTCCGAAACGACTCCGATAGGGACGAAGACGCCTGCTCCAGCACGGCCCTCTCGACGCGAAGCTTTCCATTGCGTGAACTGAAGAGTCCCAACGCCGATCGAATCCGAGCGCCATCGTTGGGTATCGCTCCGAGTTCCGGCAGCGCCAGATACGTTCCTGCCTCGCCCGGCGCGTGGAGGCCCGAAGTGTTCTGCTCCTGGAGTAGTACCCAGCCAATCGCCAGCACAAATCCGCCGAGTGTTCCGAGTGCGAGATTGAGCATCAGGTTCGGTTTGTAAGGACGCGTGGCCGGCTCGGCGGGAGCGATCAGGCGGATATTCGCCTGGCTGACCACAGAGGCCATTCGTGCGTCGTTGGCCTTCTCCAACATGGCCTTGTAAAAGCGCTGGTTCGCATCTGCCTCACTCGTACCCCCTCCGCGTTCCGCGCCAAGCTTCGCGGTCGTGCGCGCTACCGGTTGTAGAAGTTCGCGCCTGAGCTCGTCGAGTTGTTCCCGCAGCGATTCGTACGTCTGCCGCGCGGCACGCTGCCGCGTCTCGACACTCTGTTCGATGAAGCTCCGGGCCAAAGTGTTGGCAAGGTCGGCCGCCAGCTGCGCGTCGCGCGCATCGCAGACAATCTGGATGATGCGGCTGTTCCGCGAGGGCACAATCCTTATGTGCTGGCGCAGCTTGCTCACAAGGGCGGCCGAAGGCTGGAATTCCGGCCGCTCGCCCAGGCGGAGTTTGCGCGCGGCTTCCTCTATCAAAGAATCTTGTTGAAGCAGTTCCACCTGGGTTTGCACGTACAATCCCGCGTCGAAACTCGATGCCGCAGTCGGGTAGATGTCGCGCAGGGCGAGAAAATTCTCGTTGAATGACTGCACCTCGATCGACGCGCGCGACTGGTAGACGTGCGGCTGCCAGCTGGTAATCAGGAGGGCCCCCAAAGCTGTTATGCCGGTGATCCACAACAGCGTGGTCTTGCGGCGGAGCAGGATTCGCATGCAATCCAAGACGCTCCACTCCTCGGTGATGGCACTGTGGCCACACGACGGCTGCAACCCGGGTGATCGAGGCATGATTGGTATCAGCTTTCCTGGGCCAGATCGAATGGAGTTACGCCTGATGAAGCCCATACGGCGCCTCCCCTCCAATCCGGAACGGCATCCACACTCACCAGCTCGCGATCAATCTCCAGCAGGACGGACCGCTGGAGAAGAGTAATAGACAGAACCAAGCGAAGCCGATGTTTGCAGCTGATGACGATTCCTTCTACGCCGGCCAGAAACCCCCGATTGATTCGGACCCTCTGGCCCGCGCCGACAAATGGAAATGGCTGGATCGGAACTTGAGCTTTGATTGCCGTCTGCATGGAATTGACTTCCACATCGGAGAGGGCGACCGGCCTGTTTCCCGCGCCGAGAACTTGTATGACTCCCGGCGTAGTCAGGATCGGCAGCCTGGTCTGGGCGTCAAAACGGCAGCACACGTAACCCGGGAACAGCGGCAGCTCGGAGACCTTCGAGCGCGCTCCATGCTTCTTGTACAGTGGCAGGAGGGTCTCGTACCCTTTCACCTCCAGCGCCCGGGCAACGGCTTTGTCAAAACGCGGTTTCACCGCCAGTGCAAACCATTGGCGAGATCCCTGCGGCCGAATCACATGCCCTGCCGCGGGCTCCGCGGAATAGGAGATCGTTTCACTTTTTTCGTCATCGCACATAGCTACCGCTTTCTCAAGGACAACTACGGCTGAAATTTAAGTTCGCGAGGTATGGGTGTGTCCCCTCGGCATGAAGGTACGAATCCCCTCGCCCACCCCTCACATAGTCATGGACTTCAACCATCGAATCTGGGCTGCTTTATTTGGGGTTAACGCTCCTTCGGCGCAATTTCCATACAGCCGGCCGGCGCGGAGCCGCATCAAGCTTCGTGGGAGGGGCAGGATTCCACAGATCCACTCTGGAGGTGTTTATGAAGCGACTCGTGTCGATCTTGGCGCTCGTGTGCGCCGTCTGGCCAGTGGCTGCGCAAAAGGCCCGCGTGGACTTCGATCACGCGGGCGACTTCTCCCACTACCGGACCTATCGATGGGTTGGACCGCCCGACATGGATTCGTTCAACCAGCTCATGCAGGAGCGTGTCACCGGAATGGTGGAGGAGGCCCTGGCCTCAAAACAACTCAAGCGTGTGCAGACAGGCGGCGATCTTCTGGTCGGTTTGCGCATGAATGTACAGGAGCAACCTGTGTTCACCACCTTCACCGATTCAACTGGCTTTGGCTGGGGCGCCGGTTGGGGCAGCTCGATATCCACTACGACGTCTCAGGTATTCCAGGAGGGAACGCTCACAATCGACCTGGTGGATTCGCACAGGAACCAACTGGTTTTCCAGGGCGTGTCAAGAGCGACACTCAGCTCGAAACCCACGCGTAACACCAGGAGATTCGCCAAGGCTGTGAATGAAATCTTTGAAAAGTACCCTCCCAGGTAACTTAGAAGTTGGCCGTTTTTGAACCACTAGGAATAGTCCTGCAATCTCCCAACAGTAGAAAGCCGTGAGGTGCAAGTATGATAACCACACGAGCAGTTGCAGTTCTATGCGCGGCATTATTGGCCGCACAAAGTCCTTATACATACGCGCAGCAGCCGCAACCGGCTGCCGGCGCGACTGATCAATCCCAAAAAACGCTTTCCCAAGGTCAATTGGAGAGCCTCGTCGCTCCAATTGCGCTTTACCCCGACCCAATCCTGAGCCAGGCGCTCGTGGCGTCCACCTATCCCCTCGAGATCGTGGAAGCCGGACGCTGGTTCAGCCAGAATTCCAGCCTTACAGGCAAGGCACTTGCCGATGCAGCGGCAAAACAGCCGTGGGACGCCAGTGTGCAGGCGCTCGTGATGCTGCCCGACGTATTGAAGCGGCTGAATCAGGACGTTACCTGGACTTCAGAACTCGGTAATGCGTTCCTTGCGCAGCAGCAGGACGTCATGGCAGCCATACAAAGCCTGCGTCAGCGGGCGAGCGAGTCCGGTGCGCTCAAATCGACTAGTCAACAAACCGTCAGCACCGTGACCGAGAATAACCAGCCGTATATAGTCGTACAACCGGCGAATCCGGAGGTTGTCTACGTACCGCAGTACAACCCCGAGGCAGTTTGGGGGCCCCCGCCAGCGTATTATCCGTATCCGCCCATTTATTACCCGCCGGTTGCGAGCGCCCTCTCATTTGGAGCAGGGATAGCGTTGGGCGCGATCTGGGGCGGCGGCGGTTGGGGGGGCTGGGGATGGGGTGTCGGTTGGGGCCGCGGCAACAATGTCGTGATCAACAACAACTTCATCCGCCGCAATAACTTCAATCGGGTAAATGTCGGCAACGGGAACAACTGGGTTCATAATCCCGCTCATCGCGCCGGCGTGCCGTATAACAACCGTAACGTCGCGAACCGCTTCCAGGGCGCAGGAACAAGGCCGGCGAGCCGGCCCACCGTAGGCCAGACGCAGCAGAACCTGAATAATCTCGGACAGCGTGGTGCCGGCCAGCAAGGTCTGGCTCGGCCTGGCCAACCAGGTCAGACTCGACCCGGAGGTCGCGGAGGAGTACCCACGCAGGGCACTGCCAGCCGGATTGGTCCAGGCAATGCCGGACGTGGTGCGGCCGGTATGGGTCAGCCAAGCCAAGCTAGACCCGCGGCACGCCCGGGAGGCGGGATGCCCGTCCAGGGCGGCGCCAATCGCATCGGAAACCGAAGTCTGCCGGCCGGCGGAGTCAATCGCGGAGCCTTCGGAGGTATGGGTCAGGGCGGCCGCGTCCAGATGAACAGTAACCGGGGCTTTGCCAGCCGCGGCGGTGGCGGGTTCCACGGCGGTGGCGGTGGCGCCCGAGGCGGCGGCGGCCGCGGCGGTGGACGCCGTAGATAACGATCTTAGAATTACAGGAGCAAATCGATATGCATTGTTTCAGAGTACTCGTGTTGGCCGCGGCAGGTGCTGTCATGCTGCAAGTCCCTGGCATAGCCGCGGCGCCTGACGGTAAAGGGTTCCACTCTGCCGACGCCGCGGCGCAGGCGCTGGTCACAGCAGCAAAAAGCGACGATGCAGCAGGCCTGATCGAGATTCTCGGACCTTCGGCAAAGAGCATCGTGACTACTGGCGATCCCGTTGCCGACCGGAAATCCCGGCATGCCTTTGCCGCGCGTGCCGCCCAGAAGATGAGTTTGGTGCCGAACCACGGCAGTCAAACTGCCAAGACGCTTCTGGCCGGCAAGGATGGTTGGCCGTTACCGATTCCGATCGTCCAAAAGAACGGCCAGTGGTACTTCGACACGGCGGCGGGCAAAGAGGAGATCCTGACACGCAGGATCGGCAGTAATGAGCTCGACGCCATCGAAGTTGCCCGCGGCTTCGTCGAAGCTCAACACGAGTACGCCGACCAGAATCGCACCGCCGACAACGCGCCCGTCTACGCGCAGAAGATCATCAGTTCATCCGGGGAGCATGACGGGCTGTACTGGCCAGGCAACGGCGAGAGCGACGAGAGTCCAATTGGTGAAATCGTCGCACGAGCCATCGCTGAAGGGTACACCAACCGGCACGATCCTTATCACGGCTATTACTTCAGGGTCTTGAAGGCCCAGGGGCCACATGCTTCGGGAGGTCAGATGAGCTATCTGGAGAACGGCCTCATGACCAGGGATTTCGCGTTGATTGCATGGCCATCCAACTACGCTTCCACAGGAATCATGACGTTCATTGTGGATAGGACGGGGATTGTCTACCAGAAAGACCTGGGCCGCAAGACAGCAGAAATTGCGGGCGCCTATTCCACCTATGATCCGGATCAGACGTGGACGCCCGTTTCCGACTCAAAGCGCCCATAAAGGGCGCTTTGAGTCTGGAGTTTTCTTGGACACCAGCGGAACAGACCATCGCCTTGCGTGGTCTGTCGTGTTATGCTGGAGCACTGCAATTGACAGGCCCGTAAGGGTGCTTTGGGACTAGTGGTAAGCCAGAGGCAGCAGCACTGCGGTGGAAGATCGGGTAGCGAACACGTAAACCAGCAGCACGACCAGCGCTCCCACCACGGCCATCACAAAACCAGCAGGCCGTCCTTCCTCGTACATTCCGGTCACCCGGCCGATCAGGCCGCCCAACCATGCGCCGATCATACCCAATAACATAGTAAGAATCAGACCCATATGTTGGCGTCCCGGCATTACCGCCCGTGCCACCAATCCTATGATCAGGCCCATGATTGCGTGACCTATCATGCTCATCATGCAACACCTCCACTAACTCGACGCCGTTTGCGGCGGCAAGGCTCACAAGATCTGTCAGTTGAACAATCCGAAGCGGACCGAAACGAACACTGTATCGTTATGAGAGCGCGCGGAAGTTGTGCCGGAGCGGCGCCTCTGGCATCAACTCCAGTGAAGGAGGTTCTACCGATGCAATGGAAAAGATTGACAATCCTTTGCCAGTGTCTCGTCGCCTGCGCCCTTTGGGTTTGCGGCTTGCCGGCGCTGCAATCCGCGGCATCGGCGCAGACCAGCCAGGATACCCAGACCGACAAGACTTCGAAACCCAAGAAATCGAAGAAAGCCAAAGCTGAGGCAACTTCGACGGAGACCGGAACTCCAGCCGTTGCGACCGAGAAGACTTCCAAAGCGAAGAAGTCAAAGAAATCCGCCGCCGAAATGACTTCATCGGGCACTGCGAGTCGCGCACAAACAAGCGTGAGCCCGTCCACGGCTCCCGCGCCTGTGAGGAATGCCACAACCGGGGAAACTCAGGCGGCGAAAGCCAGCGGTAAAGTCTGGGTCAACACGGAAACCGGTGTCTATCACAAGAGCGGGCAATGGTACGGAGCCACCAAACAAGGCAAGTTCATGACAGAGCAGGATGCGATGAAAGCCGGATACCGAGCGGCCAAAAACGAGAAGTAGGCTAGCCGCATGGCGCATCGCGTGACCCGAATTTGGACGCTGCTGGCCATATCGTTCCTGGCACCGCTGGAAATAGCTGCGGCGTCTACTAATCCGGCGGCCGGCGCACCGGCCACCGAACCACTGGAACGCGGACAGCAGATAGCGCGCGCCGTCGCGACCGTCACCGGCACCGCGATCTCGCCCCTGTTCGGAGTCTCCGTTCTGGGGGCGTATACCTATCTCAAAGCGCCCCCGGCGGCGCGCGCATCTCTGCCCTTCTACTGTTCTCCAACTTTCTGGATACCACTTGCGGTTCTGGTGACCCTCGTCATGCTGAAGGACACCGTGGGGTCGGCCGCGCCAATTCTCAAAAAACCACTGGACGCGATTGAAATCCTGATCGTCAACAAGGCGGCCCTCCTGTTCGCCGTACTCCCGGTAATGTGGCATGAAGCCGCGGCAGTTTCGGCCTGGCATTTTCCCGGCAGTCTGCTGCCGGCCGGCATCATGTCGACCGTCTACGCCGCCGCGCCGGGGACGCCCACGGCAAGCGGCAGTGTGATTCCGATGGCGTTAGCCGTCGTCACCGGGACGGTCGTAGCTGTCACCGTATGGCTCACCGGCCATGCTCTCGACGTGCTCGCCCTGCTGAGTCCCATCCCCCTTCTCGATGTCCTGTTCAAAGCCTCGCGTGTCGCAATCTTTCTGATTATCGGCCTGCTCAGCGCGCTGAACCTGCGGGCCGCATTCCTTGTCTCCCTGGTTGTCATCGCGGTGTGTTTCCTGTGCTTCTGGTGGGCGCTGCGCCTGGCGGTGTTCGGAGCCGTATTCGCGTGGGACATCGTGCGCTCAAGCGTCTTGGGACATCGGCGCGACCCTTCGCTCGACGGCGAAGTCCTCGGGTTCACCGCCTACGCGATAGGCGGCCTGCGCAAGCGAAGTTTTGGCGCCCTCAGGGTTGCCGGTGACGGATCGCTTGAGTTTGCCCACCGGCCGGTCGGCATTGGGTTCCGTAGCTCGGTCCACCTCCGGAGCTCCGATGAATACGAAGTCGGCCGGGGTTTCTTCTTCCCGTGTATTCTCTCCCCCGGAAAAGCCGGAAAGAACTATCTGTTTCAGTTCCGCCTGCTCCCGCGGTACGAAGGATTTGAGGATGAAATCCGAAACGTGCTCAAACTCGGTGGAGTGCGCGACCTGCGAGTCCCATCGGAGTTGCGGAGTGCGTGGAATTGGCTGCACGGGACTATCGCCAGGGCGAAGGCCTCCTGAAGCCCTAGATGTGGGAATAACCTCAGAAAAGCAATCGGCGCTTCCGGCGCCTCATCTCCGACAACAGGTGGTGAAGAGGTTGGGTTCGCGGGAGAGACCAGGAGGTACGGATGCTACGCTCGGTCGATTCCAAGAGCATGACGCAGCACCAGATTTCATTGGTCGAACATGCGCTCCGACAAATATCCAAGATCGAACAGGCCGGCTGGGACGGGATTCCAATTGAGCTGCACCCGTCGTTCGCCAAATACATGTGCCGGGATGTGTGGACCGGTCACTCCGATCTGCTGACCTTGCGTGAGGCCGCGTTGATGATTGTCCGCGATGCCATCACACACACCGGCGAGTTCGGTGATGAGGAGTAGATATGCGGTGGACTCCCGGGGGAGTAAGTGGTGATATCGAAGATCGCCGGGCCGCAGGTGGAGGCCGCATACGCGGAACTCATCTTGGTATCGGCGGAACCCTGCTGCTGGTGCTGCTAAGCATCATCTTCAAACGCGACTTTGTTTCCATGTTCTCCGGAACTCAGGCAACAGCTCCGGCGGTCAACCAAGCCTCGCGCAGCGCTGTTGAAGACCCGGCGGAGGCCAGCCTCGTGCAATTTGTATCCTTCGTTCTGGATGACACCCAGAACACCTGGGATCGCGTTCTGCCGGAACAGAGCGGCGTACCGTACCGCCACGCGAAGCTGGTCCTTTTCCGCGACGCGACGGACTCGTCCTGTGGTCTCGCCCAATCGGCGACCGGGCCGTTTTACTGTCCGGCCGACGAAAAGGTCTATATCGACCTCGGGTTTTATGACGATCTGACGAACCGGTTCGGCGCCCCCGGAGAATTCGCCCAGGCGTACGTTCTGGCGCACGAGATCGGCCACCATGTCCAAAAGATCTTGGGCATCTCGAGTAAGGTGCGTGCGCTGCAACAGGGAAATCCGTCCGAGGCCAATCCCCTCTCCGTCCGCCTCGAGTTACAGGCGGACTGCCTGGCCGGCGTCTGGGGAAACTCCACGGCGCAGCGCAACCTTATCGAGGACAAGGATGTGGAAGCCGGGATACGGGCGGCCGGCGCGGTGGGTGACGACCGGTTGCAACGGATGGCCACGGGCCGCGTAAGTCCGGAGTCCTTCACTCACGGTTCGTCGGCGCAGCGAGCGCAGTGGTTTCAGAAGGGGCTTTCAAGCGGCGATATGGCCCAGTGTAATACCTTTGCGGGGAGATGATCCAGGTGCCGTCCGGACCTTCGTCCCGAAGTTGCACCAAACCTATGGCTGCTCATTCCGAGAGACCCAGACTTACTCTGCGATATCTGTTGAGACCTCACACGACGGCCCTGATGATAGGCGTCGTTGCCGCCCTCGTGGAGAGCGCGGCGAACCTGGCGGAGCCGTGGCCGCTGAAGATTGTTCTCGACAACGTGCTGAAGTCGAAGCCCGCGCACGGCTGGCTGAATCAACTGATCTTCTCCGCCGGCGGCACGGACAAGCTTGCCGTTTTGAAGTTCGCCGCCCTGGCCGTGCTGGCGATCGCGACCGTGGGCGCGGTAAGTAGTTACACGGAGAAGTACATAACTACCACCTTGGCTCAGTGGGTCATGCATGACTTGCGCCGCACACTGTACTCTCACATACAGCGCCTGTCGCTAGGCTTCCACGATCAGAAACAGACCGGCGACCTCATCAGCCGCCTGACCAGCGATATCGAGTCCATCCAGACCTTCATCGCGTCGGGATTACTCGGGGCGCTGATCAACAGTCTGACGCTGGTCGGCATGATGGCCGTCATGTTCTGCCTGAGTCCCCGGTTCACGTTGATCGCGCTCTCCGTGGCACCGCTGCTGTTCGCGGTCGTCTTCCATTACACGCGCCGCATCAAAAAGGCGACGCGCGAAGTGCGGAAAAAGGAAGGCGAGATGGTCTCGGTGATTCAGGAAGTGCTGTCGTCCATGCGCGTGGTGAAGGCCTTCGGGCGCGAAGATTACGAACAACGGCGGCTGGCGGAGGAGAGCCGCGAATCGATTGAGATCGCGCTGCAGGTGCGCGGAATGAAGGTGAAACTCGCGCCCATGGTCGATATGATCATCGCGCTGGGAACCTGCATGGTCTTGTGGTTCGGAGGGCGCATGGCCTTGACCGGTTCGCTCAGTGCCGGTTCGCTGGTTCTCTTCATCTGGTATCTCGGCAGGATGTACAAACCAATGCGCGAACTGTCCAAGATGACCGACGCGTACTCAAAAGCAGCCGTGGGCTACGAGCGCATACGCGAAGTGCTGGATACCAATCGTGAAGTAAGTGACCTGCCTGGCGCACGGCGCGCACCGGCGTTCCGCGGCAGGATCGAGTTGAGCGACGTCAGTTTTGGCTACGAGCCGAATTGCCCGATTCTCAAACAGGTCAGCCTGATGGTGGAACCAGGGCAGGTGGCCGCGCTGGTGGGACCCACCGGGGCGGGCAAAACTACCATCATTAACCTGATCCCGCGTTTTTATGACCCGGACGCCGGATCGGTAAAGATCGACGGGACGGATGTGAAACTCTTCCAGCAGGAATCGCTGCGCCGGCAAATCAGCTTCGTGTTGCAGGACACCCTGCTCTTCCATGGCCCGGTCTGGTCCAACATCGCCTATGGGAAGCCCGGTGCGAGCCAAGCCGAGATTCTGCACGCCGCACATGTGGCTAACGCGCACGAATTCATCGAGCAGATGCCGCAAGGGTACAACACGATCATCGGAGAACGCGGTGTCACGCTTTCCGGCGGCCAGCGGCAGCGCATCGCCATTGCGCGGGCTGTGATTCGAAACACTCCCATCCTGATCCTCGATGAAGCCAGCACGGGACTGGACGCTGCCTCGGAGAAGCTGGTGTTCGAGGCCCTCGATCGTCTCATGGAAGACAAGACTTCCATCGTGATCGCGCACCGGCTGCCTACCATCCGCTCCGCCGATCTCATCTTCGTTGTAAATGACGGCGAGATCGTCGAGCGGGGGGATCACGCCCAGCTATTGCGGAAACGCGGACTCTACGCGGAGTTACATGAGCTGCAATTTCCGGGTGAAGAGCCGCAACCCGTCCGTTGACCGCCCCGTGTAACTCCTGGTTTCTCCTGTCCAATTTGCCAAAAAAGCATCCCACCCATGACAGGGGAATCTCTCATTACAAAGGGCTGAGGGAAAACCCGCCGAGGCTGGGGAAGATAAGGAGAAAGACATGTCAGATTCGATGTTTGGTTCCTTACTTAACATGTTGGACAAGCACACGGTCGGCGATGTCGCTCAAGCTCTGGGGCAGCCGGAACAATCGGTTTCGCGAGGCCTGGAAGCATCTATCGCCACAATTATGGCCGGCTTGGCCAGCAAAGCCGAGGATTCCGGAGCACTGCGAAGAATACTCGACACGGTCTCGAGCGTACCGGCGCCGGTATCCTTGTCCCAAATTGCCGGCAGCATCACGGATCCTAACTCGTCTGTAATGGCGATGGGCAAGCGCATCGTGCCGGCGCTGTTCGGAAGCAATGAAAAGACCGTCACGGGCGCGATAAGCCGGGAATCCGGACTATCGTCGGGGGCAGTCTCCACCTTGTTGACCATGGTAGCGCCGGTGGTGATGACTTTCATCAGCAAACAGGTACGTGACGGTGGCATGACCATGAGCGGTCTCGGCAGCATGTTGCAGCGGGAGGTCGCCAGCATTCGGAGCGCCCTGCCGGCCGGTTTGAGTGAACTGTTCTGGCCCGCCACGGCAACGGCAGCGGCTACGGCTTCTCCCGTCGTCGCCCAGGCGGTGCAAAAAGAAACTTCCTTCAACTGGCTTCCGGTCCTCGCCATTGCCTGCCTTGGACTGGGCCTTCTGTGGTTCCTCGGACACGCTCGAAGGCCGTCCATCGAACAAGTAGTCCCGTCGGTCGCTGTTGGTACGGCTAGCCGTGCCGTAGTCCCCGTTCCCAGTACAGCGTGCACGCTGCCCGCTAACGTCAACCTTCCGCAGAACGGGGCGGCGGCGCGCATCTTCGCGATCGTGCAGAACCCCGGTACACAGGCTGCGGGTACCTGGGTCACTATGGATCAGATGTCGTTCGACACCGGATCGGCCAGGCTGCGGCCCCAGTCGCAATCCCAACTCGATAACATTGCTGTGGTGCTGAAGAGTTGCCCGGCAGTCCACCTGGACATTGCCGGCTACACCGATGACAGAGGACGTGCTGAAGCTAACCTTCGCCTGTCCCAGAATCGCGCCAGGGCGGTTGTAGCTCAACTGGCCGCAAAAGGCGTGTCTCCGGAGCGCTTGAGCGCCGAGGGTTACGGCGAACAGGATGCCATTGCAGACAATTCCACGGAGCAAGGCCGGGCCCAGAATCGGCGCGCTGCTGTGCGTGTTGTAACGGTGAAGTGAGCGCTTGAAAGCAACCAGGCTTCACAAACAATAAAACAACGGCCGTCACCCAAAAGCGGCTAACACTTATTGCGTGAAAGGAGCAGCAATGAACTACGAAAAGATAGTCACGTTGTATGACACAGCGGAACACGCCGAGGCTGCCAAGCGTAGCCTGGAGAGCGCGGGTTTTGCGCCCAGTGAGATCAGCCTGATCAACAGCAAGACTCTGGGTGTCGCGGGCGACAAGCTCAATGAGCCCGGACTGTGGCATCGGCTGTTCGGACGCGATATTAAAGAGTACGAAGCCACGGTCTACGGCCGTTCGGTCGCGGCCGGAGGCGTCGTCTTGACGATTCGCGTCCCGGAAGCGGAGGCATCCAGGGCGATGAGCATCCTGAACGCTCACCGCGCTGTCGATCTCTCGAAGCGCGCCGAACAGGAGGGGTTGATGGGGACCACGCCGCCGGCGGTAGCTTCGAAGCCTGCCGCAGTGCAAACGGCGCCCACTACACCTACAACTACAACTACGCCCACCACTAGAACTACGCCCACCGCTACACCTACGCCCACCGCTACACCTACGCCCACCACGGCCGCGGCCGGGGCAGGCGCCGGCGAAGAGGTGCTCGCACTGGCCGAAGAACAAATCAACGTGGGCAAACGCCTCGTACAAGGAGGAACTACTCGAATCCGGCGTTTCGTCACCGAAACACCGGTGGAGGCCCAGGTGACCCTACATGAAGAGCACGCGCGCGTGCTTCGACGGGCGAGTGCCGACCCCAATTTCATACGAAATATCGACTGGACGGACAAGACTATTGAAATTACGGAGACCGCAGAAGAGCCAGTCGTTACTAAGTCGGTCCACATCACGGAAGAAGTCGTAATTCAAAGGGAAGGAAGCGATCATGTGAAGACGCTGCGGGACAAAGTCCGCCGCCAGCAAGTCGAGGTGGAACGCGTCGCTGAACCCGTAACGAAGAGGTGACGGGGCGTTAGGACTTAATAACGGGCGCCGGCCGGCTGTACGATACCGGCGCCCAAAGCGATTGAAGTCCGCCGGCGCTCACCCGAGAACTTTCGAGGTGAGGCCTCTAATTGCCCCCATGACACCGCTGTGGCCGCTGCCGGCAAGTGAGCCGAGGTTGTCGGTGAGGTTACCCTCGCCGCTCGCGCTGGTCTTGGAAAGAAGGCCGCCCAGTAGTGCGGCTATGATTGGCAGCATCGCGGTGATCACGCTGCTCGGGATGCCCACCTTTTGGGCGGCCGTAGATGCGAGGTTGCTCAGATCTGCGCCTCCAAAAATCTGATTCAAGATTGAGTTGCCTTGGGCGACCGCTGCAGGCGTAGCCAGGCTCGCAGGGTCGTCGGCAAACTTGTTTAGGCTGCCTCCGCTGATCAGGTTCGTGAGTGTCGATCCGCCGCCGGCAGCGAGTTTCTCTTTCAATCCTCCGGCGATCGCGGGCAGCAGGGTGGAAATAGCTGAACCCGCCTGGTCCGGATTAATGTGGAACTGACTTGCAAGTTGCTCAACCGCGCCGGCGCTTCCGGCGGACAGAGCTCTGTCAAGAACGTTCATGTAAGTGTCTCCTTCTGCATTTCGATGCGGACCTGCCGGGCACGGTTTATAACTTTCCCGAGTTGGCTGATTAGCCCCTTCAAATGCGTCTCGATAACATCACTGTCATCAACGCTAATAAGAGGCGTGTGTCCGACCCGCCTTTGACAAAGCGAGGGTATCGACATGGAAAGAACAGATCTGTTTAAGTTATTAATTGGCTTCAGCGCCGGGGCGGCGGCGGGGCTACTCCTGGTTCCGGACTCCAGAAAGAAGGTGCGCTCCGGGATCACCGATGCGGCAACGGGCGGAGCCAACTACTTGAAGGAATGTACCGAAACGGTGCGAGACGCTGTGCTGGATGTTCTGGAAGAGCGCAGGGATGATATCGCACGCCACAAGGAGGGTCTCGCCGAGGCCATCAGGCGAGGTACTGAGGCTTACAGGCGAGTTGTCAACGAACCTGCACCCACCACCTAGCGTCGTGTCTCTGAAGTAGCTTTGCCCCCTTGCTAACGCGTGGCTGGCAGAGCCGCGACCGTGAGAAGCTGGAAACAATCCGGTCATGTGTTTGCCGTGGTGGGGCAGGCGGTTTCGCCTGCCTCGCCCGCTTGCGGGCGCTACTTTCCGAGCCGCGACCAGCATCTGTGGGGCAGCTTGGCGGCAAGCTGCGGCCGATTGTTAATCGGCCCACCGCGGGCCCGTCAGAAGCCGCGACCGTGAGGGAGCGGTAAAGGAACACTTCCAAGCTGTGCGATGGGAGGTGGCAGCGCCGGGCCGTCTCCATGAAAAGGTCAATTCCACTAACGCGCCGCCATTAGTGTCCGTGAGCCGTATGTGTAACATATTCCTTGAGAAAGATACTCCCCAACCCACACCAATGGCGGCTTTGTCACCCCAAAAAAAACACCGTACCCCCCGTTTGACATGTCTTTAGCGGTGTGGGGTCGAGTAAGGCCAATTGAGGTTGGCCGCTTAACGCCGATGTATTCTGAGACGCCTATCTTTTATGACGTAAGTGCTCGAGTGGTAGTTGCACCTGAGAAAGCGGTAGCTATGCTCGATGTTATCAAAATAACTCGAGAGTTGATTCTGAATTGACGAGGCTGAACCGTGCCCTTCCACATTCCCCCCGGGGACCCGTCGCCGGATCTCGAAAGCTCTCGCCCGCAGTCCACAAGCGGCCAGGAGACGAGCGTCATGGATTGCATGCGCACGTTGTACCGACGCCGTGCAACATTATTGTGGATCGCGTTCTTTGGCGTCGTCGCCGCCACCCTCATTAGCCTCGCCCAGCCGCGCATATACCAGTCCCAGGCTTCGATCCAGGTGCAGGGTGTCAACGACAATTTCCTCAACCTTCGTGACATCTATCCCACCGCGGCGCCGAGTGCTGACAATGCCGTCTACGTGCAGACTCAGGCGGACATGCTCCAGCAGGACGCCCTGGTCGAACAGGTCGTGCGCAAACTCCGCCTCGAAGAACGGCCGGAATACCGGAGTAGCCCCAGCTTGTGGGAGAGGTTCCGTCCCGCCGGTGGTGGGGTTTTGCTGTCTCCACCCGCCGCCCGGACAGCCGTCGAGGAAGTGAAAAAGAACCTGCAGGTTGTGTCGTCGCGGGGCAGCAGCATCATTCGGATTGTGACCGAGGCGCGCGATCCGCAACTGGCGGCGGACCTCGCCAATACCCTGGCCCAAGCCTTCATCGAACAGAGCATTGAGGCGAGACAGGGGGCCGCACAGCAGACTTACACGTCGCTGAGCCGCGATCTTCAGGAAATCAGAAAGAAGGTTCTCAAATCCGAGGCCGAACTCGGCGCGTACCGGCAGGGCTCTCCGAGTGCCCTCAAGCGGGAAGTGGACGGCAACCGCGAATTCTATGAGGCCATGTCCCGGCGCGCCGATGAAGCCGGTGTAGCATCTACTGTCCGTCAATCCAATGTCCGCCTGGTCGGTCCGGCCGAACCCCCGGCGCACCCCTACAAGCCGAATGTCCCGCTCAACCTCCTGATGGGAATGTTTGGCGGCCTGGCGCTGGCTATCGGTTATGTGATGCTGCAGGAGCAGACTAACTCCTCATTGCGCGCGCCCGGCGAGGCGGGTGCCTATTTGACGCTGCCCGAGCTCGGGGCCATCCCCAAAGCGGAGAACGGTAAGTTTGCCCCGCTGGGGTTCCTCGGCAATGGCAATGGGAAGTCCCACGTTGAACGGGCCTCGCTCGAACAACCGTCCTCTGGCGTGTCGGAGTCCTTCCGCGCCACTCTCGCCTCTATCCTATCCACCAGTCACAACGGCGACCATCCGCGCATCCTCGTGGTCACCAGTTCCCGTCCCATGGAAGGCAAGACCACCGTGGTAAGCAACCTGGGGATCGCGCTGGCGGAGATAGGCAATAAGGTACTGCTGATCGATGCCGACCTGCGGCGTCCGCGATTGCACAAAGTCTTCGATCAAATCAACAGTTGGGGTTTGAGCGACGTGTTGCGCGAAAAGAACGCCATCGAGGAACTTCCCCTGGAAGTCCTAGTCAAAAAGACCGCGGTCCCCCGCCTCCACCTGCTGCCTAGCGGGACATCCGCCGACAACATCTTCGGCCTGCTCTGCTCCGGCCGGATGACGCGGTTGCTACCGCGCTTCCGCCAGGAGTTCGATTACGTCCTGGTAGACGCGCCGCCCTGTCTGGAGTTTGCCGACGCCAGAATCATCGCCCGGTACGCCGAGAGGCTGTTGCTGGTTGTGCGCGCCGATTACACCGACAAAAACACCGCGCGGGCCGCCGTGCAGCGACTCCTGCTGGACGGAATTCCGGTGATGGGAGTCATCTTCAACTATTGGGATCCGACGCACACCGATCTGTACGGCTACGCCGGCTACCGTCAGGAACTCAAGTGAGCACACGAGAATTTCTCCCGCGGGATCTGAGCGGCGTTGAGCCGGACGGAACGTTGGTCGAAGTTGTGCCCCTGCCGCGCGCCCCGGAATCCGTGAGCGGCGCAACGGAGCCGCTTACCCGCGGCCTTTCCCTGCGCTCGAATTTCGCCTGGGTCCTGACCGGAAACGTGGTGTACGCCGCCTGCCAGTGGGGAGCGATCGTAGCGCTGGCAAAGTTAGGCAGTTCCTTCATGATCGGCCAGTTCTCCCTAGGCTTGGCCATCTCCGCGCCGGTCCTGATGTTCACCAATCTTCATCTCCGGGCGGTGCAGGCCACCGACGCCCGCCGCCTGTGCTCCTTTGCGGAATATCTGAGACTCCGCACCGCCATGACGATGGCAGGCCTGGCCGTAATTGCCGGTATTGCCGGCTTCGGACACTATGAGCGGCACACGAAGATGGTGATCCTCGCGGTCGCTCTCGCTAAGGGAATCGAGACTCTGAGCGACATTCATTATGGGCTGTTTCAGTTGAACGACCGGCTGGATCAAATCGGCAGATCCATGATGCTCCGCGGTGTCCTTTCAGTGGCGGCCCTCAGTACGGGACTCTATCTGACTCGCAACGTCTTGTGGGGCTGTGTCGGGCTGGCACTCGTCTGGCTGGCCGCCCTGCTCTTCTTCGATGTCCCGCGCGGACGCCGTTTCCTGGCTCGTTCAGCAAAAGTCGCCCAGCCCGCGGACCAGCAGGGCCAGCGCTTCCGCCGTCAGTGGAATCTGATGTGCACGGCATTTCCCCTCGGCAT
Organism: uncultured Solibacteraceae bacterium; assembly: GCA_963805775.1. Classification (GTDB taxonomy): domain Bacteria; phylum Acidobacteriota; class Terriglobia; order Bryobacterales; family Bryobacteraceae; genus Solibacter. Next base: position 54,073 of record CAWDWK010000034.1, read on the forward strand.
TTCGACGACCATGGCGGCGCTCAACCTGAATATGCCGCGCTATTTTATACACGCCCGGTTGGGCGAACGTCAGCTCGGAATCTATTCGGCGATGGCCTATGCCACCGTGGCAATGGTCCTGGTCGCCGACTCGCTGGGGCATTGCGCCATCCCGCGATTGTCCAGGCTATATTGCGCAGGACAGCTTGCGCAATTTCGATCGCTCCTGCTCAGGCTGGTCGCGGCCGGCGGCACTCTGGGACTTACCGGCCTGGCCGTGGCGCAGCTCATGGGCGTTCGGCTGCTCACGCTGATCTATGGCCGCGAGTATGCCGCTCACTACCGCGTTTTCCTGGTGCTGATTCTGGCAACGGCCATTCATTGTGTGGCTTGCATGCTCACCAGCGCCGTCACCTCCGCGCGCTGTTTCAAAATTCAAGTTCCGCTGTACGCGCTGGTCGCGGGATCGAACGCGTTGGCCTGCGCACGATGGGTACCCACCGCCGGACTGGCCGGCGGCGCCGCGGCCATGGCCGTCGCGGCGGTGGTGCACCTGCTCCTGGGCGCGTCCGTCGTCACTTACCTGCTGTGGACGCCCTCTAAACCCGCGCCGTGCCCTCAAGCCGCACAGCCGCCCTGCGTGGACGATTGGGAAGCCAGCTTATGACGCCCGAATTACCACATCGTGAGGTTGAGGTCCTCTCTCCATGTTGACCCACAAAGCAACCAGTCAGGTCAGGCTGCTGCACATTGTCGGAGAATCTCGCTTCGGCGGGATCGCCAAAATCATCCTCCCCTTGGGCAAGATTACCCAGGCGCAGGGGTGGCAAGTCGATGTTCTGACCACCGACCCGGTCGTCCAGCAGGCCGTCAAACAGCATGGCCTGGGCCTGGTGAACCTGGATGTGATCCGGCGGGAGATCCGCCCGGTGTGGGATCTGCGCGGACTCGTTCGCCTCACCAGGTTCCTGCGTAGCGAGCCCTACCAGATCGTTCACACACACACGTCCAAGGCGGGATTTGTCGGACGGCTGGCCGCGCGACTTGCCGGCGTACCGGTGATCGTGCACACCGCGCACGGATTCGCATTCCACGAGGACAGTCCCGCTTCAGTTCGCCACTTTTATTCCGCGTTGGAACGGTTAGCCTCGCAATGGTGCGACCGAATTGTCACCGTAAGCGAGTTTCACCGGACCTGGGCGATCGAACTGGGGATATGCAGTCCGCGGCGGATCGTCGCGATTCCCAACGGAATCGCCGAGGTCATCCGCAATCGGGACGTCGGACTCGCGGAGGTTCGCCTCGAAATGGGAGCCCGCCACGGCGACCTGGTCATCCTGAGCATGGCGCGCCTGGCGCGGGACAAGGGCCTGGAATATCTCATTGAGGCGGCGACCCTACTCCCGCGCACCGGACGCCCCATTCGGATCGTCATCGCCGGTGATGGCCCGGAGCGCGAGCATCTGGAGCAACTGGCCGGACGTCTGGGTGTGACGGACCGTGTAGTGTTTCTCGGTTTTCGTGAGGACGTAGGCGACCTGCTCGCGGCCAGCGACCTGGTAGTCTTGCCCAGCCTGCGCGAGGGACTCTCCATCGCCTTGCTGGAAGCCATGGCCGCGGGCAAGCCGATCATCGCCACCAGCATCGGAAGTCAAAGGGAAGTGGCCTCGCGCGCCGACATGGCGCGGTTGGTGCGGCCTGCCGATGCGCTCGCGCTGAGCGAAGCCATCGTACGCTTGGCGGGCGACGAAGCGCTGATGGTCCGCCTGGGAGCAAGTGCACGAGCTCTGTATGAAAGCCGGTACACGGAAAATAGAATGCTCCAATCTTACAAGCAGTTGTATTTCGACCTGTTGCACGCTAAGTGTCCCGCGGAGGCACTAACCCCGCAGGAGCACAACTGGCGCCGCCCGGAACCACAAGAGGAGTTGAGCCAGGACGATTCCGAGTTAGTTCCTGCACCTCGCCGGCCAAAAGGTGGCGGCCTATGACGCGAACCTACCCGACCAACGAACACCCATACAGAGTCGATGGCCCAAGTGTAGTTCGCAAAGCCACCGCGAGCGACCTTCCCGGCATCGTGGACATTCACCAGAAAGCCTTCAGCCATTTCTTCCTTACGCGTCTGGGAGGCGATTTTTTGCGCAGTTACTACGGCCTGGTGCTCACGTACCGTGCCGGAATCATAGTAGTCAGCGAGCGGCCAGGCACTCTCGAAGGGTTCGCGTGCGGCTTCGTGGATCCCGCGGAGTTTTACCAGTTGATGTGGCGTTCCCGGCGGATCTTTGCGCTGCCGGTGCTTGCCGCGTTGGTTCGCCACCCGTCCCTCGCCACCAAAGTCCTCTACGGCGTCCACCGCATTCAAACGCCGCCGTCGGAGTTGCCCGCGCGCTCCTGTGAGCTCTCGTCGATTGCGGTGGCGCCGGAAATGAGCGGCAACGGCCTGGGCAAAACTCTGATGCGCGCTTTCCTGGCGCAGGCACGGACGATGGACGCTCAATGCGTCTATTTGACCACCGACGCGGACGGCAACGATGCCGCCAACGCGTTCTATCGCGACGTCGGCTTTCAACACACGCGCCGGTTCCTGCAGCGCAAGGGACGCTGGATGAACGAGTACGTTATCAATGGCACGGAGGCGGGCAACAGTTGCGACACGCACCTCTAGATCGAGCGGTACGCGGACGGCTGTGGCAGGCCTCCTACAGACTCTTTGACGTCGCCTGCGCTGCCGCCGGGCTGCTGTTGCTGGCGCCGGTGCTGGCCGCTCTTGCAATCGTGATCCTCTGCGACGATGGACTGCCCGTTTTCTTCGGTCAGACAAGAGTGGGCAGAAAGGGCAAGCCGTTCCGCATATGGAAATTTCGTAGCATGCGCACCGGCAGCCAGGGCATGGTCATCACAGCGGCCGGAGACCCGCGCGTCACACGGGCGGGCGCCGTGCTGCGAAGATGCAAACTCGACGAACTGCCCCAGCTTTTCAATGTGCTGAAGGGCGACATGAGTCTCGTGGGACCGCGGCCGGAAGTGCCGGAGTACGTGCAGCTCGAAGCACCGATCTGGCAAGCCGTGCTCCAAGTGCGGCCGGGAGTCACGGATCTTGCCACGCTTTTGTATCGCGACGAAGAAAAGCTCTTGGGCGCGTCCCAGGATCCAAATGCCTTTTACCGCGAGATAGTCCTGCCGGCAAAGCTGCTTCTCAATCTCGGCTACCTTCGCTACAGGTCCTTCCCTCGCGACCTGAAGCTGATACTCCTGACAATTCGCTACAGTTTGTTCCCGGAACGATTCGACCAGGATCTCATCAAGAGGTCTCTCGGTACCGGAGCACTACAATGAACGACCGCTTCATCCACTTTCACCGCCCCTCAATCGGCGAAGAAGAGATTAACGAAGTTGTGGAGACCCTGCGCTCCGGCTGGCTGACTACCGGACCTCGCGTCGCTCGCTTCGAGCGTGAATTCCGCGAGTATACCGGCGCTCCCCATGCCATTGCGGTGAATTCGGCCACCGCCGGGTTGCACCTCGCGCTTGCGGGTCTGAAGATCGGCCCGGGCGATGAGGTGATCACCACGCCGATGACCTTCTGCGCCACCGTGCAGGCCATCCTTCATGTGGGCGCCACGCCCGTGCTCGCGGATATTGGATGGGATGGCAATATAGACCCGGAAGAGATCGCCAAGCGCATCACCGCCCGCACGCGCGCCATCATACCGGTGCATATGGCGGGATTGCCCTGTGACATGAAAGCCATCTGGGAACTGGCTCAACGCCACGGCCTTCACGTGATCGAGGATGCGGCGCACGCCGCCGGAGCAGTCTACGAAGGCCGGCCCATCGGCGCCGGCGCCAGCGACGCTGTGGCCTTCAGTTTCTATGCCACGAAGAACCTGACCACCGGTGAAGGAGGCATGATCACCACGGACCGGTTGGCCCTCGCTGAGACCCTGCGGATGCTCGCGCTGCACGGCGTCACTCACGAGGCGTGGGACCGCTACAGCGAGCGCGGCAGTTGGCACTACGACGTGCTCGCCCACGGATTCAAGTACAACCTGAGCGACATTCAGGCCGCCCTCGGCATCCACCAACTCCACAAGCTCGACCATTTCATTGAACGCCGCGCGTTGTACGCCCGTATGTACCATGACGCATTCGCCGGCATGGATGAAGTGGAGCCTCCACCCGACAATCCTCGCTGCCGTCATGCCTGGCACCTCTACATCCTCAGGCTCAATCTGCGCCGGCTTAAGATCGATCGCGGTAAGTTCATTCGCGAATTACAGCAAAGGGGCATCGGCACCAGCGTGCACTTCATCCCGATTCCGCTGCTTCGCTTCTTTGGGCGGCTCCCGCTGGCTCAGTCCGCCTGTCCGCGCGCCCTCGATCTGTATCCGCGGATTGTCTCCCTGCCGTTGTATCCCGCCATGACCGTCGACCAGGTTCAATATGTGGCCCAAAATGTCCGGGAGATTTGCGAGAGTTCGAGACGAGTGAGATTCGTGGCGCCACGCGAGCAGACCGCCACAGCGGCAGTCAGCGCAGCGGACGCTGAGAACTCCACCGAAAGGTGCTTATGAAAAATCATCGGAATATCGATGTCTGGCTGGAGCGGGCGTGCCACCTGACGGCTGTCGGTCTATCCGTGACGGCGGCATTCCTGCTCCGATTTGAGTTTTCGATCCCCCCCGGCGTCATGCCCATCCTCAAGCAGGCGCTCCTGATCGCCATCCTGGTGAAGTTGCCGATCTTCGATTGGGTCGGATTTTACCGGAGCCTGCGGCGATTCGTAAGCATCCCGGACCTGTATCTCGTGTTTCTGGGAAACGTGGCTGGCTCCGTGCTGTTCGCCGCCGTAACCATGTTCTGGATCGGTCCGGCAATGCCCAGGTCCGTGCTGGTGGTCGATGCGGTCTTGTGCTTTGTCGCCACGGCATTGGTGCGGTTTTCGGTCCGGATCCGCAACGAGGCCTTTCGCGAACACTCCGGGCAGGAGCGCATCGGCATCCTTATATATGGTGCCGGCAGCGCTGGTGCGGAACTCGTTCGTGAAATCCATTCCAACCGTTGCACGCGGTACGAAGTGAAAGGCTTCCTGGATGACGATCCCCTGAAACAGCCTGCGCGGATCATGGGCATACCCGTTCTCGGGTCGGGGCGCGAAGCATATTCCGTGGTGCGTCACCTGAACCGCCGAAAACCCGCGGTCGGGGAGATCATCATCGCCATGCCGTCCGCTACCGGGCCGCAGATGCGCGAGGCTCTGGCCAACTGCCGCGCCGCGCGCATCCCCTGCAAGACCGTCCCCGGCATCGATGAGCTGCTCAGTGGAAGAGTCTTGTACGCCCAGGTGCGCAACCCATCGGTGCAAGATCTGCTGGGGCGGCAGCAGGTGCGCCTGGACGAAGCGCACGTGCAGGCGAGCATCGCCGGCCGCTCGGTCCTCGTGACCGGCGCCGCGGGCTCCATCGGCTCGGAACTGTGTCGCCAGGTGGCGCGCTTCAACCCCGCGTGCCTGGTGGCATTCGATCAGGCCGAAAGCGACCTCTTCCGCATCGAAAACGAACTCCGCGAACGATACCCGGAACTGGACCTGGTGGTGGCGCTGGGCACCATCCGCGACACCGACCGCTTATCTGAGGTCTTGCACGAACACAAGGTGGAATCCATCTTCCACGCAGCGGCGTACAAACACGTGCCCATGATGGAATCCCACGTTCTGGAGGCGGTCCGCAATAACGTTCTCGGGACCTGGAACCTCGTACGCGCGGCCCGCGGACACAACGTGCGCAGCCTCCTGATGATTTCATCGGACAAGGCCGTGAACCCGATTTGCGTGATGGGCGCCACCAAACGCGTCTGCGAGCGGATCGTCTCCGCGCGCTGGCCTGGGAAATGGCCAAACCAAGTGTGTCTCGGTGCGTTTTGGCAACGTCCTGGGCAGCAACGGCAGCGTAGTCCCCGTTTTTCAGGCGCAAATCGCCGCCGGCGGGCCGATCAAGGTAACCCATCCGGAGGCGCGCCGTTTCTTCATGACCATCTCGGAAGCGGTGTCCCTGGTGGTCCAGGCCTCCAGCCGGAGCGAAGGCTCGGAGATCTTCGTTCTCGACATGGGCGAACCAATCCGCATTGTGGATCTCGCCGAGAACATGATCCGCCTCGCTGGGAAAGGTCCCGTACGACGACATCGACATCGAGTTCACTGGCCTCCGGCCGGGCGAAAAGCTGATCGAGGAAATCAGGGGCAAGAGCGAGGGGCTGCTGGCCACCTCCATGGAGAAGATGCACGTGATTCGCGAACAGCCCCTGGTCTGGGAAAGAATCGACAGGTGGATCGACGAGTTGAAGGGTCTCATCGCGGAGAGACACGAGCGGGAAATCATCGCACACCTGCAAAAACTGGTGCCGGAGTACAGTCCGGCTGCTAGAGGGGGACGCCAGCCGCTCGAAATCGTGCCCGCGCGGCAGGCCAGCGAACTGCGTCCCGCGTCGTGATTTGAAGGCAAGGTTGAACCCGTACAGACTGGATCTGATTCCTATGTTGCCAAGCGCCTTACTCGAAGCTAATCTCTCAAAAGAGGATTCCGCGCGCACGCACTTTCCAGGCGGCATCCTGGCGCGGTTTCTGGAGTTGCGGGGACGCCGCATTGTCAGTGCATGCGGCGCCCTTTGGTACACCGTACCCGGACGTTTTCTGATGAGCGTGCCCTATCAGAAGATGCTCGATCCGGACCCGCGGGAATTGCGGCGGATGATCCGCGACGCCGGCGCTTTCGGCGCTCGCTTCCCGTCCCTCGCCTGGACGGGACTGCAAAGCGGCCTCTACGTGCTGCGCCGCCGCGAGTACGATATCGGATCCCTGCATATCAAACACAGGCCGCGTGTGCGCCATGCCATGCAGCGGTTCGAAGTGAGGCCGGCGAAGAAAGCTGAGCTCCTGGAGCAGGGGTGTGCACTCAACCTCAACACCATGGCTCGCCAGGGCCGCTATGACGCCGAGTTCGGCGAGCCGCGGCGCTGGGGAAAACTCGTAGAGGCGGCGTTCGCCTGCCCGGGGGTTTCTTTCCCTGCCGTCTTTTCCGGTTCCCGCCTGGCCGCGTACATGGTCACTTGCCGTGAGGAAAAATGGCTGCACATTCTGCACCAGATGTCGCGGCAGGAAGACCTCCCCGATTTTCCCAATCACTTACTCACTTACACCGTCAGCGCGCAGGCAGCCGCCGATACTTCCCTCGACGCCGTGTGCTATGGCTATGTGCCCCTGTTTGCCGCCGACGGTCTACACGAGTACAAGCTGCGATTCGGTTACGAAATGATTCCCCACTGCTCCGCGATTCAATTGCATCCCGTGCTCAATGCACTGCTGGACCGCCCGGCCGCGCGTGCCGCGGTGAAGGCGGTGCGGCGATTGCGGCACAATGACCAACACCTCGAGACCATCGAAACGGTCCTGGAAGGAGCGCGCTCGTCCGGGCGCAAGTGAAGCGATGTTGATCTCCCGTTTAAACTCCATTCCCCGGTTCGCGTTGCCCTACACGCCGGCGGATTTGACCGCGGCATTCATGGCGATTTTTCGCGGCGCTCCTTCACCCGAGCCGTTTAGGCTGCTTGGCGACAGCCCGAAGTTCTGGACCCGCAGCGGCAGGCAGGCCCTGCGCCTCCTTCTGGAAGCGCTGGATCTGAAGCCGGATTCCGGCGTGGCGCTTCCCTTGTTTACCGATCCGTCGCTCATCCGGGCCATCGTGGCTGCCGGCCACCGGCCGGTCTTCATCGATGTGGACCCGCAGTTCCTGACCATGGATCCGGAATCGCTCGAATCCGCGCGGGGGAATTTCGCCGCGGTCGTGGCCGTCCACCTCTTCGGACAGCTTGCCGACATGCCGTCCCTCCTGGGCGCCGCCGGAAATGCCCCGGTAATCGAAGATACTGCCCACGCACCACTAAGTTACTTGTATGGGCGCATGGCCGGCAGATTTGGAGTAGCCAGCTTTTACAGCTTTGCCTCCACTAAGTACTGGCCGGCGGGCGGAGGAGGACTTGCCGTCGTCCATCAGGCGAATCTGTTGCGCAACCTGGTCGGCGCGATTCGATTGCTTTCTCCACCTTCACGGACGCAGGAAATGCGCAGCCTCCTTCTTCAGGCCACAAAATCCGCGGTCTTCAACCGCGGACTCTACGGAGTCTTCGGAAGACCGATGCGCCGCTGGGCGGAGCAATGGGCGCTCCTGGAGCCCTGCCTGGACCAGCAGGCAATCCAGCGCTCGTGGGCCGCGGTAGCCTGCCGCCAGACCCTGCGGTTTTCCGAGAGAGTCGAACTGCAGCGCGCAAATAGCGTGCGGCTGCTTGTACGGCTCGGCGCCGTCAGGGACGTGGTACTTCCCCAGGAGCGGCCGGGTGCGCGATATAACCGTCATCTCTTTCCTGTCTTGCTGCGCGACCGCGAGGAACGTACCGCGGTAATGTCCGCCATGTGGGCGAAGTACGTCGATACGTCCATGATCTACAGCGAAGTAGTCAAAGAGGCCCGCCGGTTTGGATACGCGGGCGGCTGTCCGGTAGCCGAGTCTGTAGCGGATCGCCTGATCACACTGCCCAACCACGCGTCCCTCAGCGGACAGGACATCGACCATATCGCACAGGTTTTTCTTACCAGCCTCCAGGCGTGCCGCGACGCGCGGCCCAAACGCTCCGAGCCTCGCTTGCGCGCTGAGTTAACCAACTCAAGTTCACGATTTTGATGCCATGAGGACTTAGTATGCCATTAGTCGAATCTTACGATGTCCGTAAAGAGTTTGAGGCCGGGGTAGTGATTTTGTCTCTTGACACGGAGCAAATCTGGGGCTACCTGGATCAAATGAACGAGGCGCAGTTCCGCATCCGGTACCCCGACGCTCTCGCTGCTCAGGAGAAAGTGCTGGCATGCCTGTCCAACGCCGGCGTCAGCGCCACCTGGTTCCTGGTGGGCGGCATGGCCCTCCGCGGAAGCGACGGGGCGCGCGACCCCCGAATGGCTGGTCTGCCCGCCGAATGGACAGCCAGGATTCCGGCAGGCGTCGAGGCTACGACACCCCTGTGGTATCGCCATTCCTTTGTGCAGCGTCTTCGCAAGGCGCGCCCCTCCCAGGAGATCGGACTTCATGGAGGGCTGACTCATCTGATATGGACAGATGCCGCCGCAACGCGTGATGTGGCGAAGCGCGAGCTGTCCGAGGGCGTGAAAGCGTTGGAACAAGCGCTGGTGCGCCCGCTCTCGTTTTCCTACGGACGCGAGCAGGAGGCGCATCACGAACTGCTCCCTGCCCACGGCATCCGCTGCTATCGGGGCCGTACCGCAACGCGCGCCTTCCAACTCGGACCGACGCTTCGCGGGAAATTCGCGCGCCTTTTCGACGAATTGCGGCGCTCTACCCCTCCAACAGTGTGGCCGCAAGAGACCCTGCCGGGACTTTGGAACATTCCCTCATCGCTCTTCCTCTACCCCATCGGCCCGTCGAGAACCAGGGTTGTCGGATTGCAGTCACGCATCGATCGCTTCAGCCGCGGACTCGCAGCCGCCGCCCGCCTTCGTGGGATCTTTCACTTCTGCCTTCATCCCGAGAATCTGACCGAATCGCGACAGGGCTTTTCCCTGTTCGAAGACATCCTCGATCTGCTGATTCGAGTTCGCGATCGAGGGGATATCGAAATCATGACGATGAGCGAGGTCGCTGCCCGTATGGAACGCGGGCGCGAGCGGGAACTGCCGGAGCCGGATCTCGATGCGCCGTCCAGTTCGCTCACCGGAGTGAGTGCCGGCGGCCCTTCGGAAACAAACTCGAAAGGAGACATCTATGATTCACCGAAACAACATTCACACTCATGATTACTTGAAAGCTCATCGGCGTTCCCGAAATGCTCCCGCTGACCAGCCCCTTCGACCCGGGCTACGATCCCGCCACGCTGGAAAGCCACCTCGAGCAAAGCTCGCATCTGATGGCGATTCTGAAAGTTTCCATGGCCTGTTGGATGGTAGCCAAGGAAGACGCCACGCGTCGCAAGGTGGCCGCGGCAGCCAAGTATTGCGTGCCTACCGTCACCGGGGGAGGGCCGTTCGAAATCGCGGTGGCGCAGGATTGCCTCTCCGCGTACCTGGACCTCTGCGCCGACATCGGCTTCACTCGAATTGAATGCGGCGAAGGTTTCACGGACATGCGCCTGGGCGCTCGCGAAGTGCTGGGGATGGCCAAGCGCAGGGGACTCGAAGTACAGTTCGAGCTCGGCAAGAAGCACGGAGGCGCTTTCAGCTCGGACACCACCGGCCTGCTGATCGCTCAGGGACATCGCTGGCTGGACGCCGGCGCGTGCGAGTTGGTAGTGGAAGCCCGTGAGAGCGCCCAGGGCGTCGGACTCTTCGACGACGCAGGGAACTTCAGCGGCGCTTTGGCGGACCGCTTCGCCAATGAATTCGGCCTCGATACCGTGACGTTCGAAGCGCCCAACAAGCCCAGTCAGTTCGCGCTCCTCAATCACTTTGGGCCGCAAGTGCGGCTCTGCAATGTCCGCCTCGAAGAACTGCTGCGCGTCGAAATCTACCGGCGGGGCCTCCACTCCGACGCCTTCGGCATGGAGAACCTTCGCCCGCGCCCCGTCGCCGCGCCGCTCCCGCGCGCATCGTAAGTGTTTATCCAAAGGAGGGTGAACTGTGCAGAAATCGGTCGTAATTGACTACCTACCCGAGTCCGTAAGCCGTTACCGGCCGGATTGGACGATTGTCGCCGTCGACGTGATCAGGGCCACTACTACCGCCATCACCGCGGCGGCCACCGGCCGGCGTTGCTTTCCAGTCCCGACCATCGAAGCAGCTCTCTCCCTCGCTCAGGAATTCGACCATCCTCTTCTCGCCGGCGAATCCGGCGGCAAAATGCCGGCCGCGTTCGAAATGGATAATAGCCCAGCCCAACTCGTCAGCCGCACCGATACGCACCGGCCCCTCGTGCTCGTCTCCTCCTCCGGCACGAAGGTGATTCATGAAGCGGCGGAGTGTGAAGCCACCTATCTGGGCTCTTTCCGGAATCATTCCGTCCTGGCGGGTTATCTGAATAGCCGTCACGCTCGAGTGGCAATCATCGGCGCGGGAAGCCTCGGCGAATTCAGGGAGGAAGACCAGATGTGCTGCGCCTGGATCGCCGCGGGACTGATCGGCAGGGGATACCTTCCGGAAACTCCGCAAACTACGGCGCTCGTCAACCGTTGGCGCGACGCTCCGCCGGCGGAGTGCCTGTGCAGCCGCAGTGTCGACTTCCTGCTGCGCTCCGGTCGCACCAGCGACCTGGACTTCATTCTCACCCACATTGACGACCTGCACTCCGTGTTCGCGGTTCGGAACGGAGAGGTGCTAATGATTCCCGAAGAGGCATCGCTTGTACCCAAACGCCCAGAAGCCAACCGGAACAAACGGCCCGCGGAAGCCGTGGCGGAGTGCTGAAACAGGAGGACGCGATGAACCACACCACCCGTGTAGTGATTCTCCGGTCGGGCCATCACGGCGGTCTCGGCATCCTGCGCAGCCTCGGTCGTCTGGGAGTGCCGGTTTACAGTGTCGATACCGACTGGTGGGAGCCTGCCTACAGTTCCCGCTACTGCCGCGGCAGATTTCTTCTGGATACCGAAAATCTCCCCGCGGAAGAATCCATAACCCGCCTCCTGGAAATCGGACGGAAGGTCGGGGGCCGCCCGATTCTCATCCCCACCACCGATCACGGCGCCATTTGGGTCGCGGAGCACGCCGCGGCCCTGCGGACAGGATACTGCTTCCCTCACCAGGATCCCGCGCTGGTCCGCGCTCTCTGCGACAAAAGCCGCATGCAGGAACTCGCCCGCCGAAGCGGCGTACCTACCGCCCAGACAATGGTTCCCCGGTCGAAACTGGACGTGGAGCAGTTTCTCGAAACGGCGATCTTCCCTCTCATGGTGAAAGCGACGGACGCGGATCGCTTGCGGCAGCGCGCCGGCGGCACCAAATTCATCATCCACACCCCCCTCGAACTCCTCGACCTGTACGCCAGGGCCGAAGACCGCGAAGCGCCCAACCTGATGATTCAGGAATTCATCCCCGGGGATGACTGGATGTTCGACGGCTATTTCGACCGGAATTCACAATGCATTTTTGGTGTGACCGGCACGAAGATTCGCAGGTTCCCCGTGAACACGGGCGTCACCAGCCTGGGCGTCTGCCAACGCAATCAAACGGTGGAACAGACGACGGCCGCATTTATGAAGTCGATCGGATACCAGGGAATCCTCGACATCGGCTACCGCTACGATCGACGCGACGGACAGTACAAAGTGCTGGACGTCAATCCGCGCATCGGCTGCACCTTCAGACTCTTTGCCGCCACCAGCGGGATCGATGTGGCGCGCGCACTCTATCTGGATATGACCGCACGACCGGTGCCTCTCTCCCAGGCCGCCGACGGGCGCAAGTGGATTGTCGAGGACTTTGACCTGTTCTCGGCCATTCGCTCGTGGCGCGACGGCATGCTCAAAATGGGCGATTGGGTGAGCTCTCTTAGCGGCGTCGAAGAGGCCGCATGCTTTGCACTCGACGATCCCCTGCCTTTCCTCGCGATGGGAGTGGCGGACTGCTGCGAGCTCTATCGTTGGAGCCGCTGCCGGAAGGCCGCCCGACAACCAGCCCCACCGAAGGAGATTGCCACCATCTCCGCAATCCAGGACAACCCATAAACCCGCTTTTTGGTGGTTCAGACCATCCTGGTGGGACAGACCATCGCCTTTGCGTGGTCTGTCGTGCTTCGTTTCACGCTGCCATGCCCCAGTCCCCGGCAGCATCCTTCCCGGGAGTTACGCCCCGCGCTCTTCCGCGTCCTCCGCGTGATACCGGCGCCGAATGGCCGCGATGTCGACGGCAGGTGCGGGCGTCTTCATATCCAGATCTTCCAGCGTGCGGGCGACGATCTGCGATACCGCCATGTCGCGGAACCATTTGTGGTTCGAGGGAATAACAAACCACGGTGCGTATCGCGTGCTGGTCTTGCACAGCATATCCTCGAAGGCATCGATGTATTCGTCCCAATACGCCCGCTCCTTGTAGTCGGCTTCGCTGATCTTCCAGCGTCGGGCCGGGTCGTCCAACCGCTGCTTAAACCTCGCTAACTGCTCGGCCTTGGAGATATATAAGAAGAACTTGAGCACGGTCGTATCGTTCTCCATCACGAGCAGTCGCTCAAAATCGTTGATCAGCTCATAGCGCTTCGACCACATATTCACCTGGGCGAACTGGTGAACGCGCACAACCAGCACATCCTCGTAGTGCGATCGATTGAAGACCGAGACCTCTCCCTTCGCCGGCAGATGGGGGTGCACACGCCAGAGAAAGTCGTGGTCCAGTTCCTCCGGCTTGGGCCGCTTAAAGCCGACCACGCGGCATCCCGCTGGATTCATGCCGCTGAGGATATGCCGGATCACGCCATCCTTGCCGCATGCATCCAGCCCCTGAAGCACAATCAGCAGCGAATGCTTCTTCTCCGCGTACATGAGGTACTGCAACTGATCCAGTTTCTTTACCAGTGCTCGCGTCGCCGCCAGCGCCGTGTCACACGACTCATAATTTCCCAGATAACTCGGATCGATCTCGCCCAGCTTCACCTTGCTTCCCGCCTCTACCATGAACTCCTGGCGAAAGTCCGGCACTTGCAGTTGATCGGGACTCAGCACGCGAGGCTGGATCTGTGGCAAGGGCGCCGCATGCAAGTGGAAGCGGCGATAGTCGGGGTCGATGCTGCGTAATTTTAGCTTGGCCCCTGGCTCGACGATGACCTTCGTGAACAGATTCGACATTGGTGAGACCCCTATCAAACGTGTGGGCGAACTACTACGGCACTCGTTCAATAAGGATGATTCAGTTTGGGTTACTGACTCTTTTTGGGGTGTCATGCGCATTCGCACAACAGGAAGTATTTTGCAACTGGACCGTGTCTTTTGCATCCCACCGAGCAGGCCCGCTTTTTGACCGGTCGCTTTGGGTCAGCAGGGCAAAATACGAGCAGCTAACGGTGTCTATTGTCGGCGAATTTCGCGCGTTTCCACCGTCATTCCGGTCTCATGCGAATGGAACCCAGCCTTGAACGGAACGTAATACGCCGCCGGGTCCGGTGGCTCACGATGGTCGTCTCGATAGCCGTTTGCGCGTCCGGAGCCCTGGGGCAGAAGACGTTGACGTGGGAGGAAGCCAAACGGGAACTGCAGGCCGCGAATCCCACGCTGCGGGCGGCCCGCATCGGAATTCAGGAATCTCGCGCCGACGAGATTACCGCATTCCTGCGGCCCAATCCCGACCTTACGATCTTGGTGGACCAGTTCGAGCCCTTCACCACCAATCCCTACCGGCCGTTTACCGACACTGAGCCCGTCGTGGCTAGCACCTACTTGGTGGAGCGGCGGCACAAACGCGAATTGCGGCGCGAGAGCGCTCAGGGAAGCACAGCAATCGCAGTGTCGCAGCTGGCCGATCAGGAGCGCAGCCTGCTTTTCGATCTGCGCACCGCCTTCGTAGCGGTGTTGCAGCAGAAAGCCGTCTTGGCGGTCACGCGCGAGAGCCTCGACTACTACGACCGCACGCTCGTTGTAAGTCGTGAGCGTTACAAGGCCGGCGATATTGCACACGTAGATCTCGACCGCCTGGAGTTGCAGCGCGTGCAGTTCGTAACCGACGTGCAGACTGCCCTGGTCAACCTCCGCACGGCCAAGATCCAACTTGAAGAGCTACTCAACGATCGCACGCCAGTCGAGCAACTCGACGTAAGCGGGCGCTTCGATTTTATGGAAGCTCCCACCCCGTTGGAGGAATTCCGGCAAAGTGCATTCGCCGCCCGGCCGGACCTGCGGGCGGCGATCCAGGGCGTGGATAAGGCAAGGACCGATCACCGCCTCGCCGTTGCCAACGGTTCGACCGATCCGACGTTCGGCGTTGACGTAGGACGCGATCCGCCAATTCAGGCACTGATAGGTTTCAGCGTGAACATTCCGCTACGCATTTTCGACCGCAACCAGGGCGAGAAGGCGCGTACCCAGCTCGACATTGGGCGCAATGAGCGCCTGGTCGAAGCAACCCGAGCGCAAATATTCAGCGACGTTGACTCGGCATACGCCACGCTCCAGAGCAACCTGGTCCTGCTCCGCCCCTACAAAACGGCATATCTGGCGCAAGCGGCGCGTGTGCGCGAGACGATTTCATTTTCGTATCAGCACGGCGGGTCCTCGCTGCTCGATTTCCTGCAAGCACAGCAGGACTATCGCGGTATCCAGCTCAGCTATCTGAACCTGGTAGGAGCCTATCTCAACTCCGCCAGTCAATTGAACTTTGCGGTAGGACGCGAGGTAATTCCATGAAGCAGATTGCCTTCGTGCCGGCCGGACTGGTTGTTCTCTTCGCTATTCTACTGGCGGGTTGCGTAGGAAGAATGACGGCCAGGAATCCTCCGCCCGAGGACACACCGGCGGCGGAGGTAGAGCATGAACAGGATGGAGCCGTGGTGAAGGTAGCGCATCCGGAGCAGTTCCCGACGGCCACCGCCGACCGGCACGCCACCAATCCCGTGTTGAGCGTTACCGGCGTAGTCAGCGCCGATGTCTCGCGCAGCGTGCCGGTGGTCTCCATGTCTTCCGGGCGGATCGTGGAGATCCGTGCGCGCTTGGGCGACAACGTCACGAAGGGTCAGCTCCTGATGCGCGTGCAGAGCGCCGACATCGCCGACGCATTCTCGGACTACAAGCAGGCCCTTGCCGATGACAAGCTCATGGAATCGCAGTTGGAGCGTTCGAAGGTCCTTTACGAGAAGGGTGCCATCGCTCAGAAGGATCTCGAAGTGGCCGAGGACGCCGAGGAGAAAGCCGACGTCGCCGTAGAAACCACCATCGAACGTCTTCGCGTGCTCGGAGCGGATAAGGATCATCCCACGCCAATCGTCGACATTGTCGCGCCCGTCTCGGGTGTGATCACAGACCAGCAGGTTACTGCCGCCTCCGGCACGCAAGGCCTCGGATCGCCCAACGCCTTCACCATTTCGGATCTGTCGCGTGTGTGGGTGCTTTGCGACGTGTATGAGAACGACCTGGCTTTTGTGAACCTCGGCGAGAACGCCGAGATCCGCCTGAATGCGTACCCGGGTCGTGTCCTCAAGGGACGCGTCAGCAATATCGGAGCCATTCTCGACCCCAATATCCGCACCGCGAAGGTCCGCGTCGAGGTGGAGAATCCGGGGATGATGCGCCTGGGCATGTTCGCCCAGGCCACGTTCCACGGCCAGCAGGCGCAAGTCCGTAGCGTGGTCCCGGCCTCCGCCATACTGCACCTTCACGACCGCGATTGGGTCTATGTGCCGCAAGACACTCACACGTTCCGCCGCGTGGAAGTCCGCAGCGGGCTGACGATCCCTCCCGGCCGGCAGGAAATCATCTCGGGCATCCGGCCCGGCGACCGCGTAGTGGCCAACGCGCTGCTCCTTGAAACCGCCTCGGACCAGTAAGGACGAGACCCCGGGAAGGACAAACAATGATTCGCGCAATCGTCGATTTTGCCCTGAACAACCGGTTCCTGATTCTGGCGGCGGCCGTGCTCCTCATGGTCTGGGGCGCAATTTCGTTTCACAACCTCCCCGTGGATGCGTACCCGGACATCGCCAACAATTACGTGCAGATCATCACGCAGTGGCCCGGACGTGCCGCCGAAGAAGTCGAGCAGCAGGTCACCATTCCCATTGAAATGGTGGTCAACGGGATCCCGCACCTGGAGCATCTGCGCTCTACCACCATGTTCGGGATTTCCAGCCTGATGCTGATTTTCGACGACGATTCGGACAACAACTGGAACCGCCAGAAGGTACAGGAGAGGCTCTCGCAGGCCGATCTGCCGGACGCCCTGAAGCCCGAGATCGGAACTGACTTCAGCCCCAACGGAGAAATCTACTGGTACACGCTGAAGAGCACGAACCCTCAATATGACCTGATGGAACTGAAGTCGCTCGAGGACTGGGTGCTCGAAAAGCACTTGCTGTCCGTCCCCAATGTGGTTGGCGTATCCGCTTTGGGCGGCACCACCCGGGAATACCAGGTGCGCATCGATCCCGATAAACTCGTGTCCTACGGCCTTAGCCTGAGCCAGATTGAAGATCAGTTGTCCGGCAACAATATCAATGGCGGCGGCAGCTTCGTGGAGGTCGGCCTTCAGCAGCTTCACGTGCGCTCCGTGGGTCTGATTCAGGATGTGAACGACATCCGCAAGATCGTCATCAAAACCCAGAATGGAACGCCTCTGCGCATCGGCGACGTCGCGGAGGTCGAGCAGGGCGCCAAGATCAGGCTGGGGCAGGTCGGCAAAGCGATTCACCGCGCGGACGGCAAAATCATCGATAACGACGACGTCGTAGAGGGAACGGTGTTCATGCGCAAGGGAGCATACGCCGAGCCCACACTGAAGGCGATCCACCGGAAAGTCCGGGAGATCAACGACCACATCCTGCCGCCGGGCGTGAAAATGGTCTCCTTCCTCGATCGCAGCGATCTGATCCGCTACACCACCCACACCGTGATGCGCAATTTGACCGCGGGTTTTATCCTGGTCGCGGTCGTTCTCTTTTTATTCCTCGGCAATGCCCGCAGCGCGCTGATCGTCGCGCTGACTATTCCCTTTTCGCTGCTGTTCGCTTCGATCTGCCTCGACGTTCGAAAAATTCCCGCCAATCTGCTCTCCCTCGGCGCCTTGGATTTCGGCATGGTGGTGGACGGAGCCGTGGTCATGGTGGAGAACATCGTGCGCCACATGAGCCGTCCGGAGGACGCGGCCAAATCGGTCGGCGACCGGATTCGCGAGGCCGCACACGAAGTGCAGCGGCCGGTCTTCTACGCCATCACAATCATCATCACTGCCTACCTGCCCATCTTCACCCTGCAGAAAGTGGAAGGGCGGATCTTCCGTCCAATGGCATGGACGGTGGCATTCGCGCTTCTCGGTGCGCTGGCGTTTTCCGTGCTCGTCGCGCCGGTCCTGGCGAGCGTCCTGTTCCGCAGGCAGATTCGCGATTGGGAAAATCCGGTGCTTCGCCTGGTGACCAGGGGCTATCGCCGCGCCGTCACCTGGACCGTGCATCATCGCTGGGCGATGGTAGGCGTCGCGGCGGCCGCAATCACCTGCAGCATGTACCTGCTGACCAGCGGCGTGATCGGCTCGGAATTTCTCCCTCATCTGGACGAAGGTACCATCTGGGTGCGTGGTACAGCGCCGCCGAGCACCGGGCCCACGGAAGGCGCAGTCCTCATGAACCGCGCGCGCATCGCCTTTGCTTCGTTTCCCGAAGTGACGCAAGTGGTGTCGCAGATCGGCCGCCCCGATGACGGCATGGATCCGGTCGACTTCTGCAATAGCGAGTTCTTCGTCGACCTCAAGCCCAAAGAGCAGTGGCGGCCTCAATTCCACCAGAACAAAGAGGAGCTGGTCGCCGCCATGGATCGGGAAGTGCGAAAAATCCCCGGCGTAATCTGGGGCTTCACCCAGCCCATTGCCGATGACATGGAGGAAGCAGTCAGCGGAGTCAAAGGACAACTTGCAATCAAGATTTACGGCGAAGATCTGAAAACCCTGGAAGACAAGGGCGCCGAGGTGGTCAACGTGATGCGGCCTATCCGCGGAGTCGCGGACGTAGGAATGTTCCGCGTAATCGGCCAGCCGAACCTGAACCTCGCCGTGGACCGCGAGGCTGCCGCCAGATTTCAGATCAACGTCGCCGATGTGCAGGACGCTATCCAGACCGCCGTGGGAGGCAATACCGTTGGCCAGATTCTGCAAGGCGAACAGCGCTACGACCTCGTAGCACGTTATCTTCCCCGCCACCGCGACACCAGGGAAGCCATCGAAAACATTCGCCTTCTTGCCCCTACCGGCGAGCGGGTCTCGCTGGCGCAGCTTTGTAAGATCCGCATGGCGGACGGCGCTTCGACGCTCTATCGCGAGGCGAATTCGCGCTTCATCGGCATCAAGTACAGCGTGCGCGGCCGTGACTTGGGCAGCACCGTGGAGGAAGCCATGGAAGCAGTAAACCGGCGGGTGAAGCTGCCCCCACGCTACAACTTGGAATGGGCCGGCGAGTATGAAAGCCAGAAACGCTCCGAGGCACGCTTGCTGCTCATTGTGCCGTTGACCGTCTTTCTCATCTTCCTGATCATTTACGGCGCGTTCGGGTCCGCCAAGTGGGCCTGCCTGCATCTGGTCAATGTCGCCGTGGCACGGGTCGGCGGACTGCTGGCGCTATACATCACGGGCACGCATTTTAGCGTCTCCTCAGGGGTTGGCTTTCTGGCTCTCTTCGGCGCCTCGGTGCAGACCGGCGTGATCATGGTGGAGTACATCAATCAGTTGCGTGCTCGCGGCCTGCCCACCGAGGAAGCCGCCATCGAGGGAGCCGTGCGGAGACTTCGGCCCATTATGATGACCATGCTGGTCGCCACGCTCGGTCTGCTGCCCGCCGCCCTCTCCCATGAGATCGGGTCCGATTCACAACGCCCGTTTGCCATTGTGATTGTAGGCGGTTTGATCGTGGATCTGATCATGAGCATCTTCCTGCTGCCCACCTTCTACGTCTGGTGGGCCAGGCCTACCGATCGCCTGCGTGCCGAAAACGTCACGTAACCCACTCTTCTGATCCGCATTCGACAGTGCCGCCATCACGGATATTGAAGGCTGACCGCGTGTTGGAGGTCTTATGTCGCTTAAGCAAAGAGCACTGGCAGAATTCATAGGTACGTTCTGGCTTGTTTTCGGAGGCTGTGGAAGCGCTGTGCTGGCCGCTGCCTTTCCCATTCTGGGTATCGGATTTCTCGGAGTAGGGTTGGTATTCGGTCTGACCTTGCTGACCATGGCCTACGCCATCGGTCACATCTCCGGCTGCCACATCAACCCGGCGGTTTCCATCGGTCTCGCCATCGGCCGTCGTTTTCCAGCCAACGAGCTGCCGGCCTACATTGGCGCACAGGTGATCGGCGGCATTTTTGGCGCTGTCGTTCTCTACCTGATCGCCAGCGGGAGACCTGAATTCGATCTGGCCGGTGGATTCGCCTCCAACGGCTACGGGGCCCACTCACCCGGGCTATATAACCTCGGTGCCTGCGCACTTGCCGAAGTCGTGCTCACCTTCATGTTCCTGATGGTCATCTTCGGAGCAACCGACGAACGCGCGCCAAAAGGCTTCGCTCCCATCGCGATCGGCTTTGCCCTGGCCGCTGTGAATCTGATCGGTATTCCAGTGACCAATGCTTCGGCCAATCCCGCCCGGAGCACGGGTCCGGCTGTAATCGTTGGCGGATGGGCCATCGAACAGTTGTGGCTCTTCTGGGTCGCGCCTATCGCTGGCGCAGCGCTCGCGGGCCTGGTTTATCCCGCACTGTCAAGAAGCGAAGCGGCCGGTCCATCCCAGGCGACAGTCAAAATCGCGGCCTGATTCGGCTCCATCCGAGCCGCGACCGCAAGTACCTACGTAGTTAGGTTCTTGTCGAAATTGGCAGAATTTCTTCTCCGTGGTGGGGCAGGCTTCAGCCTGTCAATCCGAGCGCAGCTCGGACTGTTCTTTCTTCTCTGCGTCTTCCTCTGCGCTCTCGGCGTCTCTGCGTTGAAGCAGTCTTCTTGTTTGGTTCCGGCTATGCCGGGTTAGGGAGCGTGTGCTTAACCCATGCTCCAGGGTCCTTCCCCAAAGAGTACCCTGGACGATATGGCGAGCCCGAGTCGCGAAGACTTTGCGGGAACGGCGCGGTACGCGATTCAACGGTGTCTCGGCCGGGGGGGCTTCGGTGTAGTCTACCAGGCATTCGATCGCCAGCAGAATGCCATCGTAGCGCTAAAGACGCTGCACCGCCCCGGCGCCGACGCTCTCTTTCGCTTCAAACGCGAATTCCGCGCTCTCGCCGAAATCAGTCATCCCAACCTCGTCACCCTCTACGAACTTGTCTCCGATGGACAGGACTGGTTCTTCACGATGGAACTGGTCTCCGGCGTGGACTTCCTCACCTATGTCCGGCCGCAACCCCTCACGGAGAACGTGGAAACACGGACTATCCCACCGACCCTGCCGATGTCCGAAATCGTACTCAACACCCAGTACGACGTCGCACCCGGCACCGTCGCGCGCGCGCCATGTCCGGCGGACCCATCGCGCCTCCGCGCAGCCGCCCGCCAGTTGGCGCAAGGACTCTGCGAACTTCACCGCGCGGATACCCTGCACCGGGATATCAAACCTTCCAATGTTCTGGTAACCCGCGAAGGCCGTGTCGTCATCCTCGATTTCGGACTGATCGCCGAGATGAGCTCCGAGGGGGCTGGACAGTTTAGTTCGCGCGCCGGCACGCCGGCTTACATGGCGCCCGAGCAAACCGCCGGACTACCGCCCGCCGAACCAGCCGATTGGTACGCCGTGGGCGTCATGCTGTTTGAAGCGCTCACCGGACGGCGACCCTTCACCGGCACGACCAGCGAGTTGATTGCCCGAAAGCAACTCTTCGATGCGCCCGATGCTTCCACACTCGCGACCGGCGTTCCCGAAGACCTCGATGCGCTCTGCCGCGACTTGCTCCGGCGCGACCCCCAACTGCGACCCGCCCGCAAAGACGTGCTGTTCCGCCTCGGCGCGCTACAAACCAGTGTCCACGACCAGCCCGCGCGAACCCCCTTTGTCGGAAGAGAACAGCAACTCGAAGAACTCGCCCATGCGTTGGCGTCCGTGCGCTCGGGGCAGACCATGGTGGCTCTCGCCCACGGTACCTCCGGCATTGGAAAGACCGCCATGGTCCACCGCTTCCTCAACGAACTCCGCGGCGAGCCCGGCGTACTGACGCTGGCGGGCCGCTGCTTCGAGCGCGAATCCGTGCCTTTCAAAGCATTCGATAGTGTAATCGATCAGCTGACCCAATATCTCAAGCTCCTGCCTTCCAACGTGCTGGAGGAAATTTTACCGCGCGATCTGTCGGCACTGACGCGTCTGTTCCCCGTTCTGCGCGAAGTGGAGGACGCCGTCCGCACCAGGCCCATCGAGATCGCCGACCTCAAGGAACTGCGCCAGCGCGCCTTCGCAGCCCTGCGCGAACTCCTCGGCCGCCTGTCGCAGCGCACGACGCTGGTCTTGTTCATCGACGACCTGCACTGGGGAGACGCCGACAGCGCTGCTCTGTTCGCGGATCTGCTGCAGCCTCCCTATCCGCCGCGTCTCTTCCTGATCGCGTGTTATCGCACGGAGGATGCTATAGCCAGCCCGCTCCTGCTCGCGCTTCTGAAGATGCGTGGCCACGGCCGGCTCCGCGATCGGCGTCACCGAATTGTCGCTCGAGGGTCTCACGCCGGCGGAGTCGGAACACCTCGCGCTGCAGATTTCCGGCGGGCCCGGTAACCTCGAGCCTGCGCGTGCCGGAGCCATCGCTCGCGATACGGCGGGCAATCCGCTCTTCATTACCGAGCTGGTCAGGGCGCCGGAAGTCGAGACCCAGGCAACGTCGCTGGACTCGGTAATCCAGGCGCGTGTCGCGCGCCTCGGGGAACCCGCGCGCCGGCTGCTGGAGGTGGTCGCCGTGGCCCGGCAGCCCATCACGCTGGAGTTGGCGAAGGAGGCCGCCCGCCACCAGGGAGCCGATTACGAAGTAATGACCGCCCTCCGCGGAGGCCACCTCGTGCGAACCCGCACGGCGGGAGGCCGTCAGGAAATCGAGGCCTGGCACGATCGCATTCGCGAAGCGGTAAACGCCCAAATCGCACCGCACGTGCTGAAAGACTGCCACACACGGCTGGCATATGCGCTCGAAGCATCCCCGCGGCCAGATCCGGAGATGCTGGCCGTCCACTTCCAAGGCGCCGGCGATCTTCACAAAGCAGCAAGCTATGCCGCGACAGGTGCGGACCAGGCGGCCGAAGCCCTCGGGTTCGAACGAGCCGCACGCCTGTACCGCTTCGCCCTCCAACTGGAGACGCCGGGCGACAGCAACCGCAGGGATCTTCGGGTCAAACTCGGTGACGCGCTAAGTAACGCGGGGCGCGGTGCCGAGGCCGCGGACGCATACCTCGCCGCCACCGCCGGTGCTTCCGCCGGCGACGTGCTGGAATACCGCCGTCGCGCAGCCTCCCAGTTGCTCATGAGCGGTCACCTCGAACAGGGCATCGGCGTGCTTCGCGACGTCCTCGTCTGCATCGGGAATGCGCCTCGCACCCGCCCCCTGGCAGGCTCTTTTGTCCACGCTCCTCCGCCGCATCATCATCAACCTCAGGGGGCTCGGCTTCCGCGAGACCGATGCCGGCCGTATCCCGGCGCAAGAGATCATCCGCATCGACACCTGCTGGTCCGTCGCCCAGGGCTTAGGCATGGTGGACACCATCCGCGCAGCGGATTTTCAGATGCGCCATCTCCTTCTTGCATTGCGCGCCGGCGAACCGTATCGCGTCAGCAGGGCGCTCGCGGTGGAGGCGGGATACCACGCCATCGCCGGAGGGCCAAGCCGCGCTCGTACCCGAAAAGTCCTTCGCGCCAACCGGCTGCTGGCCGAGAGAATCCAACACCCGTACCCGCACGCCATCGGGCTGGCCACCATGGTGGAAGGCATGGCCGCATTCCTCGAGGGCCGCTGGCGCGACGCCAGGGACATCCACCAACGCGCCGAAATCATTCTGCGCGAGCGTTGTCGCGGCGTCGCATGGGAACTCGCCACCGCGCGCCTCATGTGGGCCGTCTCTCTGTTCTTCCTGGGCGAGCTTACGGTGCTTGGGGACCGCCTTCCGGGCCTTCTGAAAGAGGCCGAGGCGCGCGGAGATCTGTATGAAGCCACCGACCTCCGGATCCGCATCTCGCACGCCAACTGGCTGGCCGCGGACGAACCGGAGACGGCGCGGCGCGAAGTAAATGAAGCCATCGCCCGTTGGCCGAGTGGCGAATTCTACGTTCAGCATTGGTGGAGCCTGATCGCCAACGTCGAGATTTCACTCTACGCGGGCCAGGACCTGGCCGCCTGGGATCTGCTCGCGACCGAGTGGCCCAAACTGAAGCGCTCGTTCCTGATGCGCGTACAATACATCCGCATCGAATCTCTCTACCATCGCGCAGCGGCCGCCCTAGCCATAGCTGGAGGCGATATGTTGAAGCTCGCAGAAGCCGACGCCCGCAGCATTCAACGCGAGCACATGCCGTGGAGCGACCCCCTGGCCCAATTGCTTCGCGCAGCCGTGGCCGCCGCCCGCGGAGATCGCGAGACTGCCGTCAACCTGCTTCGAACCGCCGAATCCGGCTTCGACGCCGCGGACATGGCGCTGTATGCGGCGGCAGCACGCCGGCGGCGCGGGGACCTGATCGGAGGTGATGACGGCCGTCGCCTGATCGAGACCGCGGATGCCTGGATGTCCCGCCAAAACGTCCGAAACCCGGCGCGCATGACGGCCATGCTGGCCCCAGGAAAATGGTGCCAGCCCCAATCCGAGCCGCGACCGTGAGGGAGCGGTTCTTCACCCCACAATCTGAGGAATCAACTCGCCGTACACATCCGTAAGCCGCATATTCCTTCCATTGAAAAGATAAGTCAGCCGAGTGTGATCGATACCCAGCAAATGCAGCATAGTCGCATGAAGATCATGCACCGCGATGGGCTGCTGTTCCGCCTTATATCCAAACTCGTCGCTGGAGCCAATGATCTGGCCGCCCTTGATTTTCGCGCCCGCCATCCACATACTCATCGTTCCGGGATTATGGTCGCGCCCCACGCCCTTCTGCGAAATAGGCATGCGCCCGAACTCGCCATGCCACAGCACCAGCGTGGTGTCCAGTAAACCGCGCGCCTTCAGGTCCGTCAGCAGCGCGGAAATCGGGCGGTCCACCTCGGCCGCATGCCGCGTATGATTCTCTTTCACATCGTCGTGCGCATCCCACGTGTCCCGATTCTGCTGGCCGAGTCCGCCGTGATAAAGCTGCACGAACCGCACGCCACGCTCCACCAGGCGGCGCGCCATAATGCATTGCCTGCCGAACGGCTCCGTAGTCTTGTCATCCAACCCGTAGAGTTTGCGCGTGGCTTCCGACTCGCCATTCACATCGACCGCTTCCGGAGCGCAGCTCTGCATACGGTACGCCAGTTCGTACGAAGAGATTCGCGCCGCCAGCTCGGAACTCCCGGGATAATTCTTCAGATCCAACTCATTTAACTTGGCAAGCAGGTCGAGCCGGTCGCGCTGCTGCTCCGGGCTCACCTCGGCCGGCGGTTTCAAATCGATGATCGGGTCGCCGGCAGACCGGAAAATAGTAGCCTGATAAGCCGCCGGCATGTATCCCGCGCTCCAGTTCGAAGGACCACCCAACGGTCCGCCGCGATGATCGTAAATCACCACGAATGCCGGCAGACTCTGATTCTCCGACCCGAGTCCGTACGTCACCCACGACCCCACACTCGGCAGCCCCATCTGAATCTTGCCGGTATTCAGTTCATAAGTCGCCTGCACGTGATCGTTCGATTTTCCATACACCGACCGCAGGAACGCCATCTCATCGACATGCTGCGAGATCAAAGGAAAGATCTCCGAAACGTCCATTCCGCACTGGCCGTATTTGCGGAACTGAAAGGGACTCGGCATCAGGGGGCCGGGATTCCCTTGCCGCACGACGATCTCGCCTTTGCCCGATAACGGCTGGCCCGCATATTTCGCCAGTGCCGGCTTCGGATCGAAAGTATCCAGATGGCTGACGCCGCCGCTCATGAACAGCGAAATCACGCTCGTGGCGCGCGGAGCGAAGTGGGGCTTGCGCGCGGCATACGGGTTGTAGCCCTGACCGCTTTGGCATCACACGCGCCCGGCGCCGCGCCCAGCAGTCCCTCCTGGCTCAACAGATAAGCCAGCGCGAGACCGCTCATACCACCGCCCGATTGAAACAGGAAATCGCGTCTCGACCAGATACGTTTCATACTTCACCGCACGTATAGAAATTCGTTCAAATTCAAAAGCACATGCGTGAAGTCGGCCAGCGATCTCCTCTGCAAAAACTCCACGCCGAGCTTCAATTCGTCTTCCCGCGGGGGCCGCGACAAAGCGATTCGATACGCCAGCTCGACCCGCTTCGCCGCATCGCCATGCGCCGCTTCCTCCACGCGATCCGCAAAGAGCTTGGATTGCCGCAGCACGAATTCATCGTTGAGCAGCGTCAAAGCCTGTGTCGGAACAGTGGAAACATTCCGCCGCCCGCAGCTCGTATTCTGATCGGGCAGGTCGAACACCTCGAACATCGGGAACGGCAGACCCCGCTTGCGGTAAACATAGACGCTCCGCCGCCACACTCGCGGTCCGTCTTCCTCCCTCTTCCATATGCCTTCGGACATTGATCGCAGAATCTCGCCGGGAATATGCGGGAACACGGGCGGTCCGCCCATCGTCAGGTCCAAAGCGCCGCTCGCCGCCATCATCGCGTCGCGCACAATTTCCGCATCCAGCCGCTGTATGCGGAACCGCCACAAATATTGATTGTCCGGGTCCTTCGCCGCGTCGCCCGCATCCTGGTACTGTGACGACATCTGGTAAGCCTCGGACGTCATCATCAAACGGTGCATCTGCTTGATGCTCCACCCGCGGTTTATGAACTCCACGGCCAGCCAGTCCAGCAATTCGGGGTGCGTGGGCTTCTCGCCCATCTTGCCGAAATTATCGAGCGTCGCCACGATGCCCTGCCCGAAATGGTGGCTCCAGATGCGATTCACCATCACGCGCGCGGTCAGCGGATTTTCCCGCGAGCCCAGCCACTCGGCCAGCGCCCTTCTCCTCCCCGAAGTGCGCCCATTCGCCGGTGGATCTTCCACCGGTGGATTGCCGTAATTGATCACGCTGATAAATCCGGGCTTCATCAACGGTCCGCGGCTTTCCGAATCGCCGCGGATCAGGAAATAGGAAGCCGGCGCCTGATAGCGCCCGGGCCCCTTAAATAGAAAACTGCCGTCCGTGACTTCGCGCTTCACTCCCTTGCCGGGAGCAGGCTCATCGCCCGGACCGTCGGGGGCGAAACGGTAATCGCCATCGGTCACGATCGCGGCCATCGGCAGCGGCTTCGGCCTTTCACTCTGCAGCGTCCTGATCTGCTCGTTCAACGCCTTCTTTTGCGCCAGGTCCTGCGCAGACATCACGCGATCGATCTCATCGCTCGAAACCGAAGTGGTGCGAATCACCTGCCCCGCCAGCAATTCCTCTCCCGGCGTTCGTTGCCCTTCCGGAATGGCGATGGCCCGCTGCACGTTGGCCGGATACTTCTTGTACTTCTCCTGCGCCAGCCGCGAGCGATAAGGCTCGTCGATCTCCCGGATCCTCCGCCTCAAAGGCGCGATCTTCGCATCCGTCTCCGCCGTCTTCTTCTCGTACGCCTCGGCCTGCTCTTTGGACGCCAGCGGATAATCCGTCTCCACGTACCCGAACAGCGAGGCCTGCATCTGGTAGTAGTCTTTCTGCGAGATCGGGTCGAACTTGTGATTGTGGCAGCGCGCGCAATTCACCGTGAGCCCCAGGACTCCGCGTCCGATCGTGCCGATCATGTCGTCCAGATACTCGTACCGGAACTGTGGATTGTCCTTTTCGCGATAGCCCACCTTGGCATAGCTGCGCAGAAACCCGGTCGCGATCATGCTGTCGTCGCTAACCTGATCCAGCTCGTCTCCGGCAATCTGCTCGGGCAAGAAAGCGGTCGTACGGAGTGTCCTGATTGAACGCGCGGATCACATAGTCGCGATAGCGCCACGCATTCGGCCGGTCGTAATCGTGCTCGAAGCCGTTGGAATCGGCGTAGCGCGCCACGTCCAGCCAGTGCCGCCCCCACCGCTCCCCGTAGTGCGGCGAGGCAAGAAGCTTATCGATCAGATGCTCCCATGCATGCGGAGATTTGTCGGCCAGGTACTCAGCCGTTTCGGCCGTCGTAGGCGGCAACCCGATCAGGTCCATGTAGGCGCGTCGCAGCAGGGTGATTCGATCTGCCCGCGGTGCAGCCTTGAGACTTTTGTCCCGCCGCATCTTTTCCAGAAACGCATCGATCGGATTCGGAGAGGAACTCTCCGGCACGGAAGCTGGCACCGGCTTCTGAAACGCCCAGTAATTTCGCGCCTCCGCCGAAATCGGCATCTCCTCGATCGAAGTGACTTGAGGCTGTTTGGCATCGGACGTGACATCCCACGGCGCACCCTGATTGATCCAATCCTTAAGTCGCGGAAATCTGCTCGGCTGTGAGTTTGCCGTCCATCGGCATCGACGGCTTCTCCAGCCCCGCGACCAGCCGGTATAGCCGGCTGTCCTCGGCCTTCCCGGGAACAATCGCCGCGCCCCGTTCGCCGCCCTTCAGCGCGGCTTCGCGAGTTCGCAGATCAAGTTTGGAAAGTTGAATGGTGCTGCCGTGACATTTCCAACAACTGTTCTCAAATACAGGCTGGATATCTGCACGAAATGATACAGGTTTGTCCGCCGCACGCAGGGGCGCAACTGCCGCGAGTACGCAAGCCAACAGAACCGGAGCATCAACCGGCATTTGTAAATTGCCCTGAGCCAGTATATTCCAAAATCGGTGGGACAGACCATCGCTTTTTGTGGTCTGTCGTGCTTCGATGAAGCAAGAGCCACCGTGGCGCACGCACTCCTGCGTGCCGCGTCGACACTCGTGTCGATGCTCTCGCTCACGAGATCACCACCACCTCGTGATCCAACACCGACTTCACCTCGAGCGTCGCCCAACCCTGCCGCACCGTAACCGCGGGCTTACTCTTCGATACCAGATACTGCGCGCCGTGCCCTTTGACATCGTCGGGCAGTTTCACCCGGACTGCAAGCGGACCCACCGCGATCAACTCGTCCAGCGGCGCGCGCCACGTCCCTTCGTTAGTCAGATTCACCAGGTGCAGAATCAGTCGCCCGGGCTGCCGGTACAAATGGCAATCGATCAGTCCCGGACCGCGCACGTCCAGCGGAATTCGATCCGCCGCAACCCATCGAAAAATGTTCGCCAGCAGATTGCCGTGATCCGGCAGATTGTCGCGCCCGAATCGCCGGTCGATATCCGCCGGCAGGTACGCCACACGCGCGTTGCCGTGCGTGCTCAGCACCAGGCCGGGAATGTCGGTCTTCGGAACACGCATCCACGAAGTTTCGGGCGGATAGATCGGGAACGCCGGAATAAATGTCAGTGGGACCGTAACACCCGGATCGGTCCGCATCGCCTCCAGCCCGCCTCCGAACGGCAGCATGTCCGTCTCTTCAAATCCTCGCAGCACCGCATGCCGCTCCCCGCCGCCAGGGATCCGTAGATACGTGTGTGCGCTCGCACGAGTGGAGCCCTTCCGTCCGAAATCCGGCGACGGAGCATGTGCCCCGAACAGATCGGCCAGCGCAAAATCGGCGCGCGGATCGCCCCATTCGTCATACAGACTCGTAGCGCCGGTCGCAACCAGTCCGCCGCCGTTAGCAACGAAGCGTTTCACAGCGGCGCACTGCGCCTCGGACATCGCCGCCACGCTCGGCAGCACCAGCACGGAGAATCGGCCCGCATCGCGCTCGATATGGTCCGCATGCACCGGCAGATACGGCAGGCGCGCGCGCAGAAGCGACTCGGTCACCCCGCGATACGGCGCGTCCACCAGCTCCGCCGATTCGTCGCGGCCGTAATAATCCGTATTGCGCTGCGACCACACCACCCCGATGCTGGCCACCGGCTGGCGATTGATCAGATATTGCTCGTGCTCCTCGTGCCACCGGAACACGGGCTCCGCCGTCCGGTACGCGCGACGGTCCTCGTGCCACGCGCCGATGTGGTGCCACCACGGTTGTATGCCGCCGGCGATCCCCGCGATCATCCACATCCGCGATTCGTTCGCCGGCTTGGCCGCCAACCGGAACGTCGGACGCCCCGCCTGGTACAGCGCCATGCTCTCCGGCGCGAGCTTGTCCCAACCGAGCAGGCCGTGTATCAATTTGCCTGTGTCGCCGTTCTGCTGGAACCCGGATTCATCGGCGCGCGCCTGGTGATCCAGCAGCATGAAGTCCGCGCGCTTCGCAATCTCGGCAAGGTCGCGAAAAGACCGGCTCTGTCCCGTCACCGACCCGCTGTTCATGCCGATGTACAGGCAGTTCGGGCCGCCCGCGTCTTTCGTCGTCCGGTTGAACAGATCGAGGATTTCCAGCCGCCGCTGATAGTTCCACTGGATCCACTGCCGGTACCCCGTATCGGTCCAGTCCTTGCGCGCCGGGATAGGCTTTCCAACAGCGGCGCGGAACTTACTCACGCAGTTATCGCAGTAACAGATGCTCTCCCGCCCCAAGCCGCTCCAACTGTTGTCGGCGAACCCCTCCGGATGGCTGCGCTCGATAATCTCGCGCAGCACACTGGGAATGTACTCATCGTAGTAAGGACTGTTCACGCAAGTGACATACTTATCCTCTGCGCGGTGCGGCTGTCCGGAAGCCTGCCGCGCGAACCAGTCGGGATGGGTCTTGTAAAAATCCTCCGCCGTGCGGTTGCAGTCCATGCGTGCCAACACAGCGAGGCCGTCCTGATGCCCCGCCTGGGCAAGTTCGCCGTAGAGATCGCGCCCGTTGAGAAACTCCGCCCGGTGGTGCAGCGGGAACTTACTCGGGTAATACGCGACGATGCCGCCCGCATTGATGATCACGCCCTGTACGCGCGTCCGTTTCCAGTAATCGCGCCAGAAAGGGATATCGTAGCGGTCGGGGTCGCGCTCCGTGATGTTGGTCTGCCCCCAGCGGCAGACCCGCCGGTACCATGGAACACTCGATTCCGCAGGGGTCTGGGCGGCCGCGGCTGCTGCACCCGCCACGCCGGATTGAATGAAGTTGCGTCTGTTCACCGTGGTCACTAGAAGATATACTTTAGCGCCAACTGCATCTGGCGATCGTCATTGGATTTTCCCGTGACCTTGCCGAAAGATCCATTCGTGGGGTCGGTCACCGGGTTGCTCCAGTTCGGATGATTCAAAATATCGAACAGCTCGAAGCGGAACTGCAAGCTCTGTTTTTCAAACGTTGGTATATTCTTCCGCAGGCTCATGTCCCACGCCCAGAAGCCGGGACCCCGCAGTGTATTGCGTAATTGCGTGCCATACGTGCCCGTCGCCGGTATGGTGAACGCCGCCGGGTTGAACCAGTTCGCCGACGAGGTGAACGCCGTGACCGGCGTCGATGAGTCGCCTGTCAGATTCCAGAACTGATTCCCGCTGCCCGGGCCGATGCCAGCGATATCCGCGCTGGTCCGAACCGAGAGGGGGATGCCTGACTGGAACTGGTTCACGCCCGAAATCTCCCAGCCCCCGACAGCACGGTGCAGAACGCCATGCCCGCCCTTGAAGAACGGCAGCTCATAAATGTAGTTGGCCACCAGCACGTGCGTGCGGTCGAAATCGGAGAGCCCGTAATAGCCCTTGTCGCTGAAGGCGTTGGGCAGCACGTCCGTGAGGCTGGACGCGTTGTCGCGCGACCGCGAAAGCGTGTACGCGAGGCCGAATTGCAACCCTGCGGCGAAGCGATGCTGCACGCTCACCTGCAACCCATTGTATTGCGATCGCCCGGAGTTCTCCGAGATGTCCAACACGCCATATCCCAGGTACGGCCGCAGTGCGTTCGCATTAATCGTGGGGTTGGCCTGCACCGTGCCCGGCGCCAGTTGATTGAGATTGCGTTTGCGCTGATTGTGCAGCCCGCGCCGTCCCACGTAACCCACCTCGACGGTGGTGCCCCACGCGACCTCGCGCTGGTAGGTAGTGTTCCATTCCCACGCCATCGGGACCTTGAATACCGGATCCTGAATCGTCTGCGTAAATGGGAACGTACGCTGCGTAGCGCCCGCCGGAAAGTCCACAAGCCCGTTCACCACCGTCTCCTGCAACTGGAACGGAGGATTGCCGCCCAGCGCGGTATCGCGATTAATTGCCGTGCGGTTGGCAAACGAACCGAATCCGGCGCGCAATGCCGAGGTTGGCGTGAACGCGTACGCCAGTCCGAACCGAGGCTGGAAAACCTTCCATTGCGTCGGCGACAGGCCGTCCGGAAGGCCGTGGTAGAGGCTGGTATACAAACCTGAGTGCAGGGCCGGAATTCGCCCGCCCTCGGCGGAGGGCACGCCGCTGCCCGGCAGCACCATGCCGTCGTACGGATTGCCGCTGACAATGAAGCCGCCCTTCGGGTCGATCACCGGAGCAGTCGCAGGATTGTAGTACTGCGGCAGGAACTCTGAAATGTTGCCCCACTTGCTGTGCCACGCGGGCCACAGCGACCAGCGCAGGCCATACGACAGAGTCAGCTTGTGAGTGACCTTCCAACTGTCCTGCGCGAACACGTCGAGCGAGTTTGCTACGTACGGTGTGTACGCCTTCCCGCCAAACTCGGCATAAGTATCGAAGTTACCGAGTATGGCATTGGCAATCGAGAGGCCCGTAGTATTGGGGTTGCCTGTATCGTTGAAAGTGAAATCGCCGTTCTGGTTGACGGTCTGCCCGGGTCCCGCCGTAGTGCCCTGAATGAAATCGTTCTGCCCCGAGTGCTCGAAGTAAGCGCCCCACTTCAGGGTATGGTTGCCCACCACCTTAGTGGTGGTGTTAGTCCACCCATAAACATAGCCAGACCAGGAACCGGGATAAGGTCCCGCATCGAGCGTCGTCAGTCCCTGTATGCGGATGCTGGGTACCTTCTCCGGCGCGATCTTGGTGCCCGGAAACAGCAGCGGATAGTTCAGCCCATACCCGCTCCGAAGGCAACTCGTGCAATAGCTGCCGAACTCGATATCGCCCTTGCCATCGGAGTTCGCCGAAAAGTTGAATTCGTTTACCAGCGAAGGCGAGAGCGTGCTCGTCAAACTCACCGCGCCGACGCGGTTGGGCCGCGACCACACCTCTTCCATGCGCCCGAACGTGTCCTCGAAGGGGGCGTTGAAGTTCCAGGGAATGTGCGTGCCGCGCACCGAGAGATGCTCGTTTTGCGAGATCAGGTAATCCACCTTGAAGTTATCCTTGCGCAGGTCGGAGTGAGTGGACTTAGTCCCGATCCAGTTCGAGGACCCTTGCAGGAATCCCGGAACCGGCGGCGGCAGGACGTCGAGCAGCGCCTGTCCATTACGGCTGATGCGATCCGTCGGGATAATGTTGCCGGGGAAAGGAGCGCCGTTCAGTGGATCGGTCACAGTCCGGACTTTCTTATAGTACGGGTTGGCGGCATTGAGAAGCTCGCTGAAATCTCCGTTGCGCATCGCCAGACTCGGTACCGTGCCGGTATTGGTGGAATCGTAGCGCCGCTTGATCCATTCCTCCGCCACGAAGAAGAACAGCTTATTGCGGTCGCTGTTGTAGTGCTTGGGAACGAAGACCGGACCGCCCACATCGAAGCCGTACTGATTGAATCGGTACGGCGCGGCGCCGCTCGAGATCTGTGTGAGCGGGCTGTGATTCCGCGTCCACGTGTTGGCGTCGAGCGCCGAATTGCGGAAGTTCTCGACCAGGTCGCCGTGAAAGCTTCGGCCGCCGCTCTTCGTGACAAAGCGGATCTGGCCTGCCGATGCGCGGCCGTACTCGGCGGAGTAGTCCGCGGTGAGCACCTGCACCTCCTGCACCGCGTCCACATCCATCGCGCCCAACATCGAGCCCGAAGATCGCGTGCGCGTGGCCACCGCGCCATCAATCATCACGACGTACTCATCCGGCCGGCCTCCGTTGATATTGAAACTCCCGTTGCTGACGCTGTCCGGATCGAAGGTGCCGATCCCCTGGCCGCCGACCACGCCCGGCGTCAGTGCGGCCAGATAGACGGGGTTGCGGCCGTTCAACGTGAGGTTCTGGATCTGCTTGGTATCGATCGAAGTACCGACATCCGCGGAATCGGTCTTCACCTGGACGGCCGATGCCTGCACCTCCACCTGGTCGGTAACAGCGCCGATAGTCAGAGTGACACTCACACTGACCTTAGCCTCCGCATTCAGGACGACCCCCGTGTTCAGGAACTTCTTGAACCCCGCGGCATCGGCGACGATCGAGTAGCGTCCGACAAACAGTTGCGGGAACACATAGTAGCCGTCGGCGTTGGTAGTAGTGCGGCGCTCTTCGCCGGTCCCCTCATTCCTGGCGACAACCACCGCACCGGGAACCACAGCTCCCGATTCGTCACGGACGAAGCCGGAGATCTGCCCCGAATCGAACTGCGCAAAAACGGGCGCAATCAGGGCAATCGTGAAGAAGATCACAAACAAGGTTCGCATCAACACCCTCCTGGAAATATCGACTGTTGGGAGCAATTCTATGCCTAAGTCGGCGTATGTTCAAGCACAGATGAGGCGCCAATTGTAAACGATGCGCAAAAAGTTGACTTACTCTCTCAATTCCCAAGGCTCTCGCCGATCAGCCGGCGATATACCTCACGGGCGTGATCGTATGCCGCCTTCGCCTCGGCAATTTCGCTCGGCCGTATGCGAGGCGCCTTCTGCGTCCAGCACTGATTCACCGCGTTCAAACACCACTCCGCGCTGGCTCGCGATGCGCGCACCGGCTTGCCGCCCACCATGGCGAATACCGGGTTGGTGTGCGCCGAAGGCAGTACCCGCGCGGCAATCCAACTGCTCTCCTGCACCGGGACCTCGAACTTCAATTCATGCAGCGCGCCGTCGGCCGCGATCGTCTGACGGCCCGCCGCTTTGCCGTTGACCACAATCTCCACCGGCACTTCGCGCGTGTCACCGATGCGCGCCCGTTCGACATCCCAGTAAGGTTTCTGATCGTAGGGTAGACCCCGTATGGCTTCGTTCGGCTTTACGGGAAGGTAGGCTGCCGCCGTGACAGTCACCGTCACTTTCCCGGCGGCGTTGAGTCGCACTTCACCACCCGCACCGCCTGCGCCCGCGGCAGTCCCGTTTACCTTGAAATCCATCAAATGAGTCTTACCGTCCGACACGTAACTGCGGCCGGCCTGCAATCCGCGCAACCAACCCTCATAAGTCAGTGGCGCCGTCTAAGTTCGCGTAAGTGCGCCCCAACCCCACCTTGCCGTCGTAGATACACGGGAAATCCGTCTCGCCCGCGATCCTCGTCCGGAACCCCACGTTCAGCGTGTGATACCAGATGTTCAGCTCCCACACGTATGGGGTATCTACCGCGGAGATGAAATCCACCGCGTTCGGATGGGTCACGTCCACGATGTACTCGTTCGCCCCGATCCCATCGAAACCCGGCATCTGGTACGTCGGCAGTTCCTTGCCGGAAACCTCTAGCCCCCACCCCGGAATGCGCGAACCCGACGATCGCTCCCTGCGATTTGGCCCACCGGA
The DNA here is from genome assembly GCA_963805775.1 of uncultured Solibacteraceae bacterium. Classification (GTDB taxonomy): domain Bacteria; phylum Acidobacteriota; class Terriglobia; order Bryobacterales; family Bryobacteraceae; genus Solibacter. The sequence continues at coordinate 89,382 of CAWDWK010000034.1, forward strand.
AAATCGGCAGGTCCCACGTCGGCCAGTCATCGAGTTTCTTCGTCCCCGGATAGTCCTGCTCTTTGAGATCCAGCAGAATAATGTGGCCCGGAGTGACTCGATGGGAACCCCGACACCTCCAGATCGTAGTGCATCAACTGGTCGCTCTTCGAAAGCGGATGGTCTTTCCCCGAGAAGAATTGCTTCTGGTAATAGTAATCCGGACCCCACGTAAGTACGCTTCCGATATTTAGGTGTTCACCTAAAATCTGGCGCATCATATCTTCGGGCTGCACGCCTTCGGTCGGGTTCATGTAATGCGAACAGCCGGCCGCGTGCACGTGATGGTCGCCCGAGTACCAGCCGAATTTCGCGGGGTCGATCCATCGCTCCAGTTGAAACGAGAGTTCGCTGGAATCGGCCGCGAGTTCGCGAGTCCGAGTCAGATACTCCGGCCCGCCCGTGTACTCGAACGTGTAGTATCCGTTGGGAAGCTGCACCGATTCGCCGTCGGCGCGGTACACCTGCGGTTGGAAGAAAAAGTCCGGAGCGAGACGCTTGGAAGGCAGCGGATAAATACGTTCGAGACGATCCTTAATAAGGAAAGACGCCATCGTCGGCCGCCCTTTCTCGTCCTTCACGTGCAGCGTAATCCGTCGAGCAGGCAGGGCCGTAAAAAGAATCGTCGCATCGTTGCGGAACCCGATGTCCTGGGAGCCCTGGCCGACATTGAAACTGATCTTGGCGGAGCGTTGTCCCGCGTCCCGGCTGTACACCTCAAGGATGGCGTACTCCAGCGCCAGCCCGGAAAGCCGCGGCCGCATCGGCGGGCGCTGGTATAGCGAGATATTCGCCCACCGCTCCTTGGACTCCTGGGTGGAAAGTTGTATGGCCGGCGCGGGATTCCCGTTGGATCGCACATACACGTCGCCCGAGTTCGGACTCTGCACGACAAACGGCGCGCGCACCTGCGCGTTGTTGACCACCTTGACCAGGAACAGGCGCGTCCCCGCCTCCACCAGTTCCGGTTTGGCGGTGCCCTCCTCCACCTTCACGCGGCTCTCCGGGTTGATCTCCACCCGCAGCAGCACATGCGCGTCCAGAATCGCTTCGAGCGCGCCCACCGCCGCGGCCTCATCCGGATTTGCGATGGCTTCATGTATGCCCCGCACCTCCGCCGCGCTGAACGGTTGGCCCAGGTAAGTCATGGCCTCCTCCAGTTGGCGAACCTGCAGCGCGAGCGGCTGCAGCGGAACCGGCGCGGAGGCCGTCGCATGTTGGTGTGTGGTGTCCTGACCCGAAATGCATGCGCAGAGAAGAATGAAAGTAACCCAGAGTTTCATACTGTCTCCAATCTGCGTTAAATCATATCAGCCTCCCGCTCGCGGTATACTCACCAAAAGCTCGGAGCCAACATGCAACAATCGACGGCCATCGTGCTGCTCGTGATGACGGGTCTCGCAGCCGGACAGACCACAGTCACCATCGCGGGCACCGGAACCGCGGGATTCTCCGGCGACGGAGGACCCGGCACGCAGGCGGAGATCAACAATCCCTACGGCCTGACCACCGGCCCCGACGGCGCGCTCTACTTCTGCGAGATCGGCAATCACCGCGTCCGCCGCCTGGACCTGAAAACCAACCGCATCACCACCGTCGCCGGGAGCGGACAGAAAGGCTACGCGGGCGATGGAGGCCCGGCCCTCGATGCCCTCCTCAATGAGCCGTACGAAGTGCGCTTCGATCGCGGCGGCAACATGTTCTTCGCCGAGATGCAGAACCACGTGGTGCGTCGCGTGGACGCAAAATCGCACATCATCACCACCGTCGCGGGCACCGGCACGGCGGGCTTCGCCGGCGATGGCGGCCCCGCCGCCAAGGCGCAGTTGCGACAGCCGCACAGCATCGCGTTCGATTCCGATGGCCGCCTGCTCATCTGCGATATCGGCAACCACCGCATACGCCGCGTCAACCTTCAGTCGGGCACTATCGAAACCTGGGCCGGCACCGGGGAGCGCAAGCCCACCCCGGACGGAGCCCCCATCGCCGGAACCCCGCTCAACGGCCCGCGCGCCATCACCGCCGACCCGGACGGCAATCTCTACCTCGTGCTCCGCGAAGGCAACGCGGTCTATCGTATCGATACGCACGATGGACGCATTTACCACGTCGCAGGCACGGGCGAGAGCGGGTATTCGGGCGACGGCGGCCCCGCCAAACTGGCGCGCCTCTCCGGCCCGAAAGCGCATCGCCTGGGCGCCCGGCGGCAGCCTCTACCTGGCCGACACCGAAAGCCACACCATCCGCCGCGTGGACCTGAAATCCGGCATCATCAGCACCGTCGTCGGCACCGGCCAGCGCGGCGACGGCCCGGACGGCGATGCGCGCCAGTGTCGCCTCTCCCGTCCCCACGGCATTTTCGTCACTCCGAACGGAGTGGTGTACATCGCCGACAGCGAGTCCCACCGAATCCGCACCCTTCGTTAGCCTTAACCTTCCCCTTGACCTGAAAGCGTTTTCGGCACATTCTATATCCAAGCTCTCGAGGGATGCGGATGCGAAGGATCGTTTTATCTCTTTTCGTTTGTTGCACAGTGTTACTGGCCGCCGGCACGTTCACCCAACGCCAGCGCGAATTCTGGTCGTTCCAACGTGTGAAAACGCAAACACCGCCTGTGGTAAAGCACACGAAATGGGCGCGCACTCCCATCGATTCCTTCATTGCCGCCAAACTCGAAGCCAAGGGCATCGAACCCGCGCAGCCCGCCACCAGGATCGCCCTCCTCCGCCGCGCCACCTTCGATCTCACCGGCCTCCCCCCAACGCCCGAAGAAGTCGACGCCTACCTCGCCGACAACTCCCCCAAGCTTTCGAAAAAGTCGTAGATCGCCTGCTCGCTTCTCCGCAATACGGCGAGCGCTGGGGCCGCCACTGGCTCGACCTCGCCCGCTACGCCGAAAGCGAAGGCTTCAAGTCCGACGAAACACGCCCCAACGCGTGGCGCTACCGCGACTACGTGATTCAATCGCTCAACGCCGACAAGCCCTACAACCGCTTCGTCGAAGAGCAGATCGCAGGCGACGAACTGTGGCCCGAGAGTCCCGAGGCCCGCGTCGCCACCGGCTTCCACCGCAACTATCCCGACGAAAGCAACGCCCGCGTGCTCCAGCAGCGCCGCCAGGAAATCCTCGACGATGTGACCGACGCCACCGGCGCCGTCTTCATGGGCCTGACGTACGGATGCGCACGCTGCCACGATCACAAATTCGACCCCATCCTCCAGGCCGATTACTATCGCCTCCAGGCCTTCTTCGCCAACACCGCGGCCAACGATCACATCCCCATGCTGGCCGGCGATCAGCTCGCGGAATATCGCCGCAAGCGCGCCATCTGGGAAGAGCAGACCGCCGACATCCGCGCCCGGATCACCGCAATGCTTGAGCCGGCGAGACAAGCTGCCGCCAAGGAGTACTTCGATAAGTACCCGCCCGAAATTCAGGCGATGATCCTGAAGCCCGCCGCCGAGCGCAGTCCCTACGAGTGGCAGATGTTCGCCAAGGCCCGGCCCTATCTGGAAATGGGCGGCGAGGATGGCGCCAAACCGCTCCGCGGCGAAGCCAGACAGAAATACGACGCTCTCAAGGCCGAACTCGCGAAGTTCGACGACATCAATCCCGGCGAGTTGCCCGAAGGCATGGGAATGGCGGACCTCAGCCGCAACGCCCCCGCGACCCACATTCTCGCCGTCGGCGTATACGATCACCCGAAAGAAGAAGTGCAGCCGGGCTTCCTGACCCTGCTCGATCCGGACCCGGCGAAGATCGTGCCGCCGCCCAACGTGGAATCTACCGGCCGCCGCACCGCGCTCGCCAAGTGGCTTACCAACCCGGAGAATCCCCTCACCGCGCGCGTCATGGTCAATCGCATCTGGCACTACCATTTCGGCAAGGGCATCGTCGGCACGCCCAGCGATTTCGGAGTCATGGGCGAGCGCCCCACCCATCCCGAACTCCTCGACTGGCTGGCTGCCGAATTCGTACGCAGCGGTTGGAGCATGAAGCACATGCACCGCCTGATCATGACCTCCGCCGTCTACCAGCAGTCGGCCGACTTCCGCAAGGATGCGGCGGAGGCCGATCCCGCCAACCGCCTGCTCTGGGCGTTTCCGCGCCACCGCCTGGAAAGCGAAGTCATCCGCGACTCCAGCCTGATGGTGGCGGGCCTGCTCAACTCAAAGGTCGGCGGTCCCAGCGTGTATCCCGAATTGCCGGCGGACATGCCCCCGCCGCGTGGCGGCTGGAAAGTATCGAGCCCCGAAGAGCGCAACCGCCGCAGCGTGTACATCTTTGTCCGTCGCAATTCGCGCTACCCCATGATGGAAGCCTTCGACATGCCTGACACGCACGAATCCTGCTCGCGCCGCGACGTCACCACCACGGCGCCACAGGCATTGACCATGTTGAACGACCGCGTCGCGCTCGAATGGGCGCAGGCCTTCGCGGGACGCGCCCTGGCAGCCAAAGACCCGCTTGACCAAGCCTTCCGCCTCGCCTATTCCCGGCCGCCGGACCCCTGGGAGAAGGACACCGTGGCCACGTTTTTCCATAAGCAGGAATCTCTGATTGCCGCTCGCCTGGCCAAGGGCGAGAAGCCCGCGCTGCCCGCCGCCATGCCGGACGGGCTCGATCCGGCGCACGCGGCGGCCTTCGTGGATTTCTGCCAGATGCTGATGAACTCCAATGAATTCGTATACCGGAATTAAGAATTACGCCGGGGCAAACCGGGCTGCCAACCGCCGGGAATTTCTGATGCGGTCCTGCGGCGGCTTGGGCGCGCTCGCATTTTCGTCCATGCTGCAGGGCGCGGACCCGCTGCAGGGCGCGGACCCGCTCGCCGCCAAACAGCCCGACCACACTCCCACCGCCAAATCCGTCATCTGGCTGTTCATGGAAGGCGGCCCCAGCCACATCGATATCTTCGACCCCAAACCGGAACTCGAAAAACTCGCTGGCCAGCCGATGCCCGCTTCGTTCGGCAAAGTGGTCACCGCGATGGGCACCGCGTCGAACACTCTGATGCCCTCCTCGCGCACCTGGAAACAGTACGGGCAAAGCGGCATGTGGGTCTCGGACTGGTACACCAACATGGCGCAGCACGTGGACGACATCACGCTCTTCCGCTCCTGCTGGGCTGACGGCCTGAACCACGTGGGTTCCGTATGCCAGATGAATACCGGTTCGATCCTCGCCGGCCGCCCCTCGATGGGCGCGTGGGTCACCTACGGCCTCGGCAGCAGCAACAGCAACCTGCCCACTTTCGTCATCCTCACCGATGCCGGCGAAGTTGTCGGCGGCCCCAAGAACTGGAGCTCCGGATTCCTGCCCGCGAGTTATCAGGGCACGCTCTTCCGCCGCGAAGGAACGCCCATACTGGACCTCGCGCCGCCCAAGGCGATCGGCAACGATCAGCAGCGCGGCCGCCTCGACCTCCTCAACGCTCTCAACCGCCACTATGGCGACAGCAAGCCGGAAGACACCGAACTCGAAGCACGCCTCAACTCCTACGAACTGGCGTACCGCATGCAGTCGGCCGCGCCCGAAGCTGTGGATCTTTCGAGCGAGTCTGAAGCCACGCGCAAACTCTACGGCATGGATAACGACGTCACCGCCAAGTTCGGCTCCAACTGTCTGCTGGCGCGCCGCCTGGTGGAGCGCGGCGTGCGCTTCATCGAGCTCTACTCCGGCAGCGGTAGTGGATGGGATTCGCACACCGACCTCGACCGGCAGCACGGGCGCAGATGCCAGGAGACGGATGTGCCCATCGCCGGGCTCCTGACCGATTTGAAAGCACGCGGCCTCCTCGACAGCACGCTGGTCGTATGGGGCGGCGAATTCGGCCGCACGCCCTTCAACGAGAAAGGCAACGGCCGCGATCACAACCCGTGGGGCTTCTCCGTGTGGATGGCCGGCGGCGGCATGAAGAAGGGCCACATCGTCGGTCGCACCGACGATATCGGCCTGCGCGCCGTGGACCGCCCCGTGCACGTGCACGACCTCCACGCGACCATCCTCTGGTGTCTCGGCCTGGACCACGTCAAGGTCACCTATCTGCACAACGGGCGCAGCGAGCGACCTACCATCGTGAGCGGCGAAGTCGTGCGCGAAGCCCTGGCATAACGCCGCAAACTGGGGACTCTCTCGAAATGCGAGCCGCCCCCGGTGACAGACGAGACTGGCATGGGTTCCGCCGTCTTTGCGGAACCCATGCCAGCCCCGTCTGTCACCGGGTTCACGGCCACATGGCCCCCCGATTTTTCATCCCTCCGGATGGTTGCCCTAGCCTGCGAAACTATGAGTTGGCGGACGATATGGTCACCAGGCGCACCACTCACACTATCCTGATGCTGAGTCTTCTAGGGCTCGTATCGACGGCGTATGGGCAGAACATCTTTAGCATTGCGGGAGTGCCCTACGGCCACCGTAAGGCTGTCAATGGTCAGCCGGCATTAAGTGCTCCGCTCAATTTTGTCTACGGCCTGCTTTTCGATCGTGCGACAGGGCGACTGCTGTTTCACGACGGAACGCTGGTAGAGCGTGTGGAACCGGATGGCTCGCTGCTGGCACTCGTGGGCCGCGGCGAACCCCAGGACGGCGCCATGGCGGATGGCACACCGGCCAGCAATCTCCAGATCGCTGTTCTGCGCGGCATGGCTCAAGACGCCGCCGGAAATCTCTATCTGGCCGATGCCGGATTGGGCCGCGTCTATCGAGTGGCTGGGGATGGCACGGTATCGACCTTCGCAGGTGGCGGAACAGTGTCAGGGCGCCAGAGCGATGGCGGTCCGGCAACCGCCGCGCAACTCTCGTCGCCGCGCGGAATGGTGTTCGATTCCAAAGGCAACCTGGACATCGCCGAAACCATGTGCGACTGTATCCGGCAGGTCTCCCCGGCAGGAATCATCTCGACCGTCTACACCGTGCCCGCCTCGCCCGGTACTGGTCTGCGGGAAGTTGAGGGTCTGGGCATCGACGCGCAAGACAATCTCTTCCTGACGGAATGGCTGGGCCATACGGTTCTGAAGATCGCTGCGAATGGTTCCGTGACCACGATTGCCGGCACCGGTGCCGCGGGTTTCAGCGGCGACGGAGGTCCGGCGACGACGGCTCAGCTGTATGGGCCCAGTGCGGTCGCAATCGCCTCCGACGGCACAGTATATATCGCTGACTCAGGCAACAACCGCGTGCGGAAGGTTGCGCCGGATGGCACCATCTCCACATTTGCCGGTAGCGGATCCGGCCTTGGAAATATTCTCCTGCCGCCATCTTTTCAAAGTTGCGCATTTTCCGGCGACGGAGCGCTCGCCACCAGCGCGCAACTCTGCGATCCGGCGCAGCTCGCCTTCGACAAAGCCGGCGCATTGTACGTCGCCGATTTTGGTAACTCCCGCGTGCGAAAGATCTCGACCGGCAGCATCATCGCCACAGTCGCCGGCAGCGGGCAGCCGGTTCCGCTTGGACAAACCGGGGACGCACTCGACTACTCCCCCGCTGGTCCATTTTCAAGCGGCGACGGAGGTCCGGCGATCCACGCGACGTTCAACCGGATAGGGGGAGCCGTCTTCGATGCCACGGGGAACCTGTTTGTGAGCGACTCCGGAGGCAATCGGATCCGCAAGATCGCTCCCGATGGGACCATCGCGGCATTTGCAGGAACCGGCCAAGCCGGTTATTCCGGTGATGGCGGACCAGCGTTGCAGGCAACTCTTTTCGGTGCAGGCCCCCTCGCGGTGGACCCGAAGGGCGCCTTCTATGTAATCACCGGCGACAGCCGCGTTCGCAAGATCACTCCGGACGGAATAATCCATCTGGTGGCGGGCACCGGGACCGGCACGGGCCTCAATCGCTCGCAAGGCGACGGCGGTCCCGCAGTCAACGCGACTCTCAACGAGCCCGGCGGCGTGGCATTCGACGCGGCAGGCAATGTGTACATCGCGGACACTTCCAACGCCCGGTTGCGCAAGATCGACACCAGCGGCATCATCACCACCATTGCCGGCCCCGGACAACTGGGCACGGATTACTACAACGCGGTCGCGGTCGATCCAGAGGGAAACATTTTTCTGGCTTGGACTCATGCAGCCTTGTACCCCGCGGTTACCACCAATGCAATCGCCGGAATGATTCTCCGGCTGAACCCCGACGGATCTCTCATCCGCGTTGTGGGAAATGGACAGCCGTGCACGGGAGGACCGGTCGGCACACAGTTCGCCTTCGATGGCGCGCCCGCCATTAGCGCTCAGTTGTGCGAGGTGCGGTCCATGATGATCGATAAGAACGGCGTCATCTATCTCCCGTACGGATCGCAAATCCTAAAGGTGACCACTGATGGAATCATCCATACCGTAGCCGGCAACTCCCTCGCAACGGCAATCGGCGACGGCGGTCCGGCTCTCGCGGCCGGCCTGAACGTTTTCGGAAGCGCGCCGGGCACGCCGACGTTCGACTCTAACGGGAACATGGTGATTCCGCAAACCGGCCTTGATCGAATTCGGGAAGTGACCGCGACGCCGTACAAGCTCTCGCTGTCGCCGGCTAGCGTCGCCGCGACCGGCGCTCAGACTCTGCCTGTCGCGACATCGGCGAACTTCCTTGAGCCGTTTCCCTACGTCGTCCGTGTGAGCACCAGCGACGGCGGCTCCTGGCTGAGCGTGAACCGGGTGACCGGCCTCGTCGGCGAGCCGCTTACGGTGACCGTCAATCCGGCGGGTTTGGTTTCCGGCTCCTATCACGGCACGGTTTCAGTAACGGCCGAAGGCGGCGTTTCCCAGCAGGTGAATCTGCCGGTCACCCTTTCCGTACCATAGCCGGTCACTTCAGAAGTTCGCCAATGTATCGCCCGCCGCTTGCGGGCAGCACTCGATTGCGTCGACACTATCGAAGCCGCGACCGTGAGGGAGCGGTCCCGGGAACGGCCTCACTGCGTCAAAGCTTTGACGAACTCGTAGAGGAATGTCTGGCCCTCATAAAATGAGCGGACCAGCATACGCTCGTCGCGGCCGTGCGCGCGGACGTCATCGCGGTCCTGAAAAAATCCCTGCACGCCATAAGTCGGAATCCCGGCCACGCGCAGATAGCGTCCGTCGGAGCCGCCCACCGCCATCGTAGGCACGGTGATGACGCCGGGCCACATCGTATCGGTAACGCGGTTGAACGCCTTCATAATGTCGGGCCGCATCGGTGACGCCGGGCTGGCGCCTTCATTGGTGGTGATCGTGATCTTCACCTGATCGTCGGCGATCAGCTTCGTCAACTCGGCCACCACCCGATCCACGTTGTCGTCCGGCAGCAGGCGGCAGTTGATATTGGCGGCCGCGAGCTGCGGCAGCGCGTTGGTGGCGTGGCCACCTTCGAGCTGGGTGGCGACGCACGTGGTGCGCATCATCGCATTCAACGGCGCCGATGCCGCCGCGATACGGCGCATCGCTTCACCGTCGCCATCGGCCACCGCGGCCATGTCGGCGGCCAGCCCGCCCGAGGCCGTCTTCGCCGCTTGCCGGAAATACTCGCGGGTGATGTCGGTCAGGTGGAAGTCGAACCCGAAGCTGGCGAGACGGTACAGCGCGGCGGCAAGGTGATAGATAGCATTGTCCGGCACGGGGCGCGCGCTGTGACCGCCCTTATTGCGCACTTCCCAACGTAAATTCACGAACTGCTTCTCGGCCAGTCCGATGTCATGCTCGACGCGCTTACCGTCCACCAGCATTCCGCGTGCTCCCTCGTTGAGCGCAAACTCGGCATCGATGAGGTTCCGGTGTTTCTGCAGCAGCCAGTCGACGCCGTTGTAGGGACCGCCGCCTTCCTCGTCGGCGGTGAGCGCCAGGATCAGGTCGCGGTCCGGCTTGTAACCTTCGCGCTTGAACCGCAGCAGGGTGGCGGCCCAGACGGCGGCCTGCGCTTTGTCATCCGCCGTCCCGCGGCCGTAGAAGTAGCCGTCCTTTTCGAGAAACACGAAGGGGTCGACACTCCAGTCCTCACGCCGGGCCTCCACCACGTCGGTATGGGCCAGCAGCAGGATCGGCTTGCGTGTGCCCGTGCCGTGATAGCGCACCACCAGGTTGGCCTTAGTCGGGATGGCGCCGCCGACAAATATGTCGGAGGCAGGAAAGCCGGCCGCCCGGAAGCGGGCTGCGACCGATTCGGCGATGGGCGTGGTGCTGCCGGTGGTGAATCCCGACTTCACCTCAATCATCTGCTTATAGATCTCCCGCGCGAGCCGCTGGTCGGCCTCCGGAGGCATGGTGTCGGCGGCCCAGCCGCACAAGCAGAACAGCGAAACCAGTGCTAGACGCATTGCGCCATTGTGGCACACGAGCCTACTTCGATCCTAGAGCTTGGCGCACACTCTCTGCCAGGCTCTCGGGGGTGAAGGGCTTCTGTAAGTAGTTCGCGCTGTAATCGAGCTCATCCTGCTGCAAGATCGCGTTGTCCGTGTATCCGGACATGAAGAGAAACTTCAGATCGGGCCGCGTTTCGGCCAGCCGCCTCGCCAGTTCCCGCCCGTTGAGTCCAGGCATGACGATATCCGTTACCACCAGGTGAAGCGGATCCCGATGCCGCTCGCAAAAGGCGATCGCTTCTTCGGCGTCGACGGCGCTGAACACGGTGTATCCATACTTGTTGAGGGCCCTGATCGCCAGCCTGCGCACTTCCTCCTGATCTTCCACCACCAGGATGGTTTCCGTCCCCGACGGATTCGACTTGGGTACGGCCATTTCCTGCGCCGGCAGCTCACCCGTCAGGGGGAAGTAGAGCTTGAAAGTGGTGCCCTTGCCGGGTTCGCTGTAGACCCAGATCCAGCCCCCCGACTGCGTCACAATGCCATAAACCGTCGCCAGCCCGAGCCCCGTGCCATGGCTTTTGGGTTTCGTCGTAAAGAACGGCTCAAAGATCTGTTCCCGAACCTCCGGAGTCATTCCGGTTCCGGTGTCGGTGACGGCCATCATCACATGCTGGCCAACGTGAAGGCGGGGATGTTGCCGGACATAGCTTTCATCCAGGTGGATATTGGCGGTTTCGATCATCAATGTGCCGCCCGCCGTGCATGGCGTCCCGGCTGTTGACCGCCAGGTTGATGATGATCTGTTCGATTTGACCCGGATCGGCCATAATACGCCCAGGCTCCGGAGAAAGCTTAACAACCAGGTCGATATCTTCGCCGATCAGCCGGTGCAGCATCCTGCTCACATGGTTCACTACATCGTTCACGTTGAGGACAACCGGTTGCAATATCTGTTTACGGCTAAAGGCGAGAAGCTGCTGAGTGAGCCCGGCGGCGCGCAGGCCGGCTTCGCGGATTTCGGTCACTCCTTCCACCGCGGGACTATTCGCGGGGACTTCGTCCAGCAACATCATCGCGTAGCCGTTAATCACCGTCAGCAGGTTATTGAAATCGTGTGCCACGCCGCCTGCCAGGCGTCCGACGCTGTCGAGCCGTTGCGCCTGGTAATACTGCTCTTCAAGCCGGCGGCGCGCGGTAATGTCCGTGATCGTGCCCACAGTGCGCGCGGGGCTGCCGTCCGGCATCCAGGTGATCACCTTGCCGTTGCTTTCGATCCATATGTAGTCGCCGCTTTTCCTGCGCAGGCGGTACTCGGTGGTAAAGCGGCCGTTGAAGTAGCGAATCTGTTGCGCGCGCTGCTCTTCGGCCGCCGCGCGGTCGTCCGGGTGGATCAGCGTCAACCACAGATCGTAACCCGGCTGAACTTCTCCAGGCTCGTAGCCCAGAATGGACAAATACCGCGGCCCGAAATAGCGCTCGCCCGTCGCGAAGTTCCAGTCCCACAGCCCTTCGTTGCCGGCATCCAGCGCGAGCTGCAAGCGTTCCTGCGCCTCTTGCGCGGCCCGCATCGCGCGCTTCCGATCATCAATGTCGACACAGGAGAAGACGTAGCCCAGCAGCCGGCCATCCGCGCGAAATCGGGGAGCGCCCGCTCCGGAAACCCATCGGCATTCGCCGTCGTGGCGGCGCGCCCGAAACTCGATTTCAAATCGGCCGCTGCCGGCCGCCGCTTCACTCAAACTCGCGGCACATCGCGCCTGGTCCTCCGGATGCACGCTTGCCGTCCAACCCTCGTCCAGTTGCTCGGCCTGCGTGCGGCCCGTGAATTCCAGCCATCCTCTGTTGAAGTAATCGCAGCGCCGGTCCGCGCCGCAGGTCCACATCATGACCGGGGCGCAGTCGGCGGCCGTGCGAAACCGCAGTTCGCTTTCCTGCAAGGCGGCAGCGTCCTTGCGAACCCGGGCCATGTGGATGTGAGTCTCCACCCGTGCCAGCAGTTCACGAGCGGTAAAGGGCTTGACCAGGTAATCGTCGGCGCCGGCCAGTAACCCTTCCACGCGAGATTCCTCCCCGGCTCGCGCCGAAAGCAGAATCACCGGGATGGCGCTGGTATGGGCGCTGCCGCGAAGCTCGCGCAGCAATTCGAACCCATCCATGCGCGGCATCATGACATCCGTCAACACCAGGTCCACCGGTACCCGTTCCGCAAATGCCAGAGCCTCCACTCCGTCCGCCACGGCGTGAACTTCGAAGTGTGGCGCCAGGACCCTGCGCAGGTAGTCGCGCATATCGGAATTGTCATCGGCAAGCAGCACCGTGCCTTTCGACACGCGGCCGGGAGCCTCCACATCGACCGGCACTCCATCCAGGCCGCCCGCAGGCGCATCCGGAATCCAGCGGAGCGCCTCCTCTATGAAGAGCCGCGCTCCCGCGACGGTGGGACCGAGGTTGCGCGCGGTTTGAATCCGGTCGGATGGCAGGTGATCTCGTCCGCGAGGAATCCGGACAGTGAATCTGCTGCCGCGGCCTGGCTCGCTTTTGACGGAAATCGATCCGCCGTGCAGGTGCGCGAGTTCCTGGACCAGCGCAAGGCCGATGCCGGTACCCTCGTGGGTTCGCGCCCGGGTACCATGGACTCGATGAAACCGTTCAAAGACCTTTGGCTGGTCCTCCGCACCGATACCTGTGCCCGTGTCTTCCACCTCAAGTTCGACGTGCGCCCCCGACGTTCGCAGGCGGACCGTAACACTCCCTTCGAAAGTAAATTTGAAAGCGTTCGAGACCAGGTTGAGAACAATCTTCTCCCACATCTCGCGGTCCACGTAGACGGGCTCCGGCAAGGGCTCGCAATTCACCAGCAACGCCAGACCCGCGCGCTCAACGGCCGACCGAAAAACGCTGGCCAGGTCCGCGGTCAACTGGCTGAGGTCGGTGGGTTCATAGACGGCTTCGATGCGGCCGGCCTCTATCCGCGAAAAATCCAGGAGCGTGTTGACCAGTTTCAGCAGCCGTAGCGCGTTGCGGTGAATTCGAACCAGTTCTTCGCGCGTCGAGGGGTCGCTCTCATTGCCGCGCGCCAGAAGATCTTCCAGCGGCGCCAGCAATAAGGTCAACGGTGTGCGGAATTCGTGACTGACATTGCTGAAGAACGCCGTCTTGGCGCGGTCCAGTTGAGCCAGCGCTTCGGTTTTTTGACGCTGTTCCTCATAGGAGCGCGCACTGGCCAGCGCAGTGGCCACGTGACCGCCTAACAAATCGTAAAAGCTTCGATAAGGCTCATCCGCCGGCAGCCTGGAACTTACGCCTGCGATCAGGACGCCGGCACATCGGTCGAAGCCCATTCGAGGTATGGGAACGATGATGGCTTGCTTGGGAGATTCCGGATAGGGTCCGCAGCGGAGCGAGCCAAATCGCTGTTCGATATCGTCGACGAGAACAGACTGTCCGGAGCGAAGGGCTTTCTCAATCGGCCACATCGCTTGCGGATGCGCCGGGCTGTCGGACGAGAATCCAAACGACTCGGCCAGCCAGCATTCCTTGCCGTCGTCTTCCAGGAGATAAAGCAGTCCAAAAGGCAAATCGAGTTCAAAGCCGGAAAGAATCTCCGAAGTGAGCTGGCAGGCTTCCTGAACCGTTCCGGCTTTCGCGGTGCGAGCGGCCAGATCGCGCAGGGCCCTGGTACGTCTTTCGCTCAGCATCCTGGCGGTGGTTTCCGTAACCGGATGGAACAAACCGCCGACACCGCCGGTCTCGTCGCGTATCGGGCTGAAGGAGAACGTAAAGAATGTTTCCTCCAGGTAGCCGTTGCGGTCGAGAAACATGCGCTGGTTCTCCAGAAACGAAGTCTGGCCAAGTTGGGCACGCTCGAAAGCCTCACCGATGCCTGGCCAGGCGGAGAACCAGCACTCCTTAAAATCCTGTCCCATGGAGTGAGGAGTGCTTGGCCCAGGCAAAGACTGACTGTCGTTCGCAGGCTCTGCGGCCAGCCTTCGATAGGGCCGAGCGGGGTCTTCGACCAGTCCTTTGCCAGGATAGTCGCCGCCATCTCGCCTCCTCCGGCGAGAAAGACGGTAGTGCCCCCTGGTCTGGCGGGATCAATGGGGATGCTCATGGCGGACTACCCAATTGTATTCTGATGTGCGCCTACCAGAAATATCGGGCTACGATTTTCGGAGAACTCGGGGCACCCGCGATCACTTTGACCTTCAGCACGAGTTGCAGATTCTTCCCTTGCCACCCGGCAGGAGCTTTCTGGAACTCTTCGTTCATCAGGTCGGCATTCGTCACCAGGTCGCTCGCCGCGTCCGTGCCGTATTGCGTGATGCCAGCGATTTCCACCAGCATCGCGTGCGTATCGGGATGAAAGACGCGCGTGACGATCGCGTAATCTTCGTCGGTCCGCCGGTCGCGCGGCAGATTCGCGATGGCCCACTCGGTGTGCTTGCCGTTATCCGTGATGCCGGCGAAGCCCGGCGCCACTTCGATGAAGTAGCGCATCTGCTTGCTAATCTCTTTCCATCGCGTGTAGGAGTAGCCCACCAGAATCGCCGGTCCCGATCGCAAATCGCCGAACGAAACGTCGTTCCCCACTTTCAAGCGGTAAGGACGCCGCATGCGTGTCAGCATCGCCGTGAGCCGTGACGTCGCCACCAGGTCGCCACCGCCCACGAACTGATCGTTGAGCGGGACGAAGTCCTCCACATGCGCGGGTTGCGTCACCGAGGGGTCGCGATCCAGGCCCCATACTGGAACATATGCCGCACAGACCAGCACCGGCGAGGCCCCGTTCAGGACGGGCGCCCAGAACTGCTGCAGCGGACTTGCGGGCTTCCAAGGCACGAGCCAGACGAACACCGCAATCGCAGCGAGCACCGTACCGGCCAAAATCACACGGCCCGCTGTGAACGACCGACTCGCGGGATCCGGCGCGGCGGGCAGGGACACGACGACCGCCTCCCTGATCGCGCCAGGACGAAATTCCGGTACGTACGTTCCCGAAGGGAGTTCGATACGGATGGGGTTGTGCGCGCCCTCTCCCGAATAATAGGCGACGAGGCGTTTGCGAACCTCTCCCGCCTTCACGCGCACCGTGGCGTCGTCACTCGGGTCGTAGCTTGTCGGGCGGCCGAAGACCTCGATTCCGATGGTACGTTCCTTGAGCGTTTCGCCCTGCCCGCTCAGCGTGTGTTCCGTTACGTAGCGCAGAAACTCCTGGCTGCGCTTGCTGGAGCGGAACTCGTGGCTGGCCAGGACGCGGTCCAACTCCTCGCGGATTTGCTCGTCGCGATACGGACTCGCCGCACGGATGGGCCCCGGATTATGCCCGAGAGACATGTGGATGACTGGTCCGATTCTAACAGATCCGTTACGGCGTCAGACCGTGGAAGGGGGTGAAAACACAATACGTTCGGTCGCGTTACGAACCTCGCCGAACGCCCCCGCAACCGTTTGGAACTGGACGCGGCCATACCAGCGGGCGGACGATTCCTCAGAACAGCGCGCTACAGGAACCAATATGTATCGGTGGACTCTTCTCTTCGCGATCGCCTGCTCGCCCCTCGCGGCGGCCAGCCTGCCGTTGATGCCCTATCCGGCTAACGTAGCGCCTCGATCGGGCCGGCTGACAATCGATTCCGGTTTTCGGATCGCGGTGGAGGGCTTCTCCGACGCGCGACTTGAAGGCGCGGTCCATCGCTCCACAGACCGTGTTTTCCGGCAGACCGGGCTGTACCGGGCAGGCCGCTCCAGCCAGCGGCCCGCCCTGACGGTGACGTGCCGTGCGGCCGCCGCCGAGTGGCCGGTGCTCGGCGAGGACGAATCGTATCAACTGGATGTCACGGGCGATGGCGCGCGTCTCTCGGCCGCGAATGTGACCGGAATTCAGCGTGGCCTGGCAACCTTCGTCCAACTGATTTCGCCCGGCGCGGAGGGATTCGGCGGATTCGGTGTTCCCGCAATTCACATTGAAGATCGCCCGCGCTTCCCCTGGCGCGGACTGATGCTGGACGTCTCCCGCCACTGGATGCCGGTAGAGGTGGTACTGCGCAACCTGGACGCCATGGCCGCGGTGAAGCTCAACGTCTTTCACTGGCACCTCTCCGACGACCAGGGCTTCCGCGTGGAAAGCAAGCTCTTTCCGCAACTTCAACAGGGCGGGTCCGACGGTAACTTCTACACGCAAGTGCAAGTGCGCGAGGTGGTCGAGTACGCGCGCCAACGCGGCATCCGCGTCATCCCCGAATTCGATATCCCGGGCCACACCACAAGCTGGCTGGTTGGCATGCCGCAGCTGGCGAGCGCGCCCGGGCCTTACGAAATTCAGCGCCGGTGGGGAATCTTCGAGCCCACGCTCGACCCCACCCGCGAAGAGACCTATCAGATGCTCGACCGTTTTATCGGCGAGATGGCGGCACTCTTCCCGGACCGCTACTTCCATATCGGCGGCGACGAGGTGGAGGACGCGCAGTGGAAACAGAACGCCGCCATACAGGCGTTCGCTCGCCAGCACCACCTGGCCACCAGCGTCGAACTGCACGGGTACTTCAACCAGCGCGTGCAGGCGCTGGTGAAGAAGCACGGCAAGATCATGATCGGCTGGGATGAAGTGCTGGCACCCGGCTTGGCGAGCGATACCGTAATTCAATCCTGGCGCGGGCAGGAGTCTCTCGCCGACGCCTCGCGCAAGGGCTATCGCGGCATCCTTTCTTCCGGCTATTACCTCGATTATCTGAAGCCGGCCGCGATCCACTACGCGGTCGATCCAATGGACGGGGCGGCGAGCGCGCTGGATGCCGATCAGTCGGCGCGCATTCTCGGCGGCGAGGCCTGCATGTTTACCGAGTATGTGAGCCCGGAGACGGTGGATTCGCGCATATGGCCGAGCATGGCCGCAATCGCCGAGCGCTTCTGGTCGCCGCGCGAGGTCAAGGATACCGCGGACATGTACGCGCGGCTGGAGCCGGTGAGCCGCGGGCTGGAATGGACGAACCTGCGCCACCGCGCGAACTATCAGCCGATGCTCGATCGCCTGGCCGGCGCCGGTCCGGTAGAACCACTGCGCATTCTGGCGGACGCTTGCGAGTCAACGGGCATCGATGTGCGCCGCGATGCGCGCAAGTACACTAGCCTGATCGATCTGAATCGATTCGTCGATGCGGTACGGCCGGAGAGCGAGCCGGTGCGCCATCTGGAGCAGGCGGCGCGCGGGCTTACTCCGGCGGATCTCGCGGTATTGCGCGCGACGATGCGCGCGTGGACGGAGAACGATGCGCGTCTCGCGCCCACTGCCGCCGGCAATGCGTTCGTCAGCGAGCTGGCCGGGCTCTCGCGCGAACTGAGTCAACTGGGCGCGATCGGCCTCGAATCGCTCGACTATCTCGAGAACGGTAAGACCGCGTCCGAAAACTGGATTGCACAGAAGAAACAGGTGCTGGCCGCAATGCAACGGCCGAGCGCCGAAGTGGTGCTCGCGGCCGTGCGGCCGGTGCGGCTATTGATCGAGGCCGCATCCAAACGAAATCAGGGAGCCTTCAGGAGGTGAGTATGAGAGGAACAGTAACAGCTTTGAGACGAGTTTCACGGGTAAACCTGCCGATCCTGGCCGCTTTGCTCGCAGTGCTAATGGCAATTTCACCCGCGCTCTTCGCCCAGGAGGCAAGCGGCGGAATCACCGGGAAGGTCACCGACCCCTCCGGCGCCGCCGTTGTCGGCGCGGACGTCGTCACACGCGATGTGGAGCGCGGCACCGTGTGGACCACCAAGACCAATGAAGGCGGCGTTTATAACTTCGCGCGCCTCCCCATCGGTCGTTACGAGGTGAAGGTGCAGGCAACCGGATTCCAGGCCGCCCTGCGCACCGCCTTTCCGCTCGAACTGAACCAGACGGCGAGGATCGATCTCGTGCTCACGCTCGGCGCGGTCTCGCAGCAGGTGGAGGTTTCCGATGCCGTGCCCGCGTTGCAGACGCAGACCACCGAGGTCAGCACCGTGATGCAAGCCAACTCCATCGCCAACCTGCCGCTGGCGACTCGCAATTACAACCAGCTGACGTTGTTGATTCCCGGGGCGGTCACCATCAGCCCCGCGTCCTTCAACACCGGGCAGAAGACCTTCAACGCCGCGCGCCCCAACCTCAACGGCAATCGCGAGCAGGCCAATTACTATCTGCTGGACGGCATCGAGAACACCGAGTTCGTCGATAACAATGTGGCCTACTCGCCGAACGTCGACGCCATTCAGGAATTCAGCGTCATCACCAACAACCCAAATGCCGAATTCGGCCAGTTCCTCGGCGGGGTCATCAACGTCAGCTTGAAGTCGGGCACCAACCAGATTCACGGCAATCTGTTCGAGTATCTGCGCAACGATTTCTTCAACGCGAACGAGTGGTCCAACAACTTCAACGGCCTTCCCACCGCGCGCCAGCGCTGGAATGAGTATGGCGGCACTGTCGGCGGGCCGATCCGGAAGAACAAGCTGTTCTTCTTCGCGGATTACCAGGGGTCGCGCTTCGACCTGCCCGCCACATCCACGCCTAAGACCACATTCACCGCGCGGAATGTCACCGGGGATCTTTCCGATCTCGGCGTACCCCTGCACTATCCGGGCACCAACGTACCGATGCCGGCGAATCTCACGCAGGCCGCCGTATGTACCGCAGGGCAGAAGATGGGCGTGGACCCCTGCATCAACGGGTTGAGCCCCACCGCGCTGAAAATCGCCAACGCGTTGCCGAAACCCAATTTGCCCGGACTCGCCGGCGGCACCGTCAACAACCTGAATAATGTGGTGCAGAACTATACGCACGGCAACCAGGGCGATATCAAAATGGATTGGGCGCCGACCGATAAGGACCACCTGTTCGCGCGCTACTCGCAGCAGCATGTCGATAATCCGATCGTGAACAGCGAAGTGTTCCAGTACAGCGGCAACGGCAGCAACGTCTTCCCGCTGCAACAGGCGGTGCTGGATTACACGCGCACGATCCGTCCGACCCTGCTCAACGATTTCCGCCTCGGCATGAACTACTTCCCCGCCGAGGCCAACATACAGGCGGTCTCCACCAACGCCGGCGCGAACCTGATCCCGGGCCAGCCCACACCGTACCTGCCCGGTCTCTCGTTCGCCAGTTCCAAGCTCGGCGGGCAGCTCAACGGACCGTTCGCGTTCGGCACCACCGACGGACCTGAGATCTTCCACCAGACTTCAATCCAGTGGTCCGACACCGTCATCTGGACGCACAACGCACACACCATCCGCATGGGAGCGCAGATGATCCGCTATCGCAACAACTATGTCCCGGCCACCAGCAGTGACGGAGCGGCGGGGCAGATCGGCTTCAACGGCACCTACACCGGCTACTCCGAGGCGGATTTCTTCCTCGGCCTGCCTTCGTACATGGGGTACGGCCTGGGCTTTGCGGGCACGGTGGGGCAGCGAAACTGGGCGGCAGGCGGCTTCGTGCAGGACGATTGGCGCATCAGCCCGCGCATCACGGTGAACTTCGGCGTCCGGTGGCAGCTCTTCACGCCGATTTACGAAGTCCACGACCGCATGACCAATTTCGGCATGTACACGGGGCAGATCGAGCTCGCCGGACAGAACGGCAACAGCCGCGCGCTGTACAACCAGTACAACGGCATCGCCAACTTCCTGCCGCGCCTCGGCATCGCCTGGAGCGTGGATGACAAGACGGTGGTTCGCGCGGCATTCTCGCGCTCCAGCTTCCAGGAAGGCACGGGCGAATTCAACCGCCTGGCGACCAACGCACCGTGGAACGTCGATCTGGTGGGCCAGTGGGGCGGAGTCGGAAGCAACGGCGGAATCCCCGCCAACCAGGTGACGCTCGACCAGGGCTTCGGCGCGCTCGGCGCCACCACCGGGTGCACGGTGCAAAGTGTCACGTCGGCGCCCGCCTCCTGCTTCGCCGGCGTGCGGCTTCACGCGACGGATCCGAATTACCGGCCGGCGGTTTCCAACCAGTGGAACCTGACGATTCAGCGGCAGCTTACCAGCTCGTTGACACTGCAGGGCGGATATGTCGGCCAGCACACCGATCACCTCGCCGCCATTTACAACATGGGGCAGAATCTGCTGAACGCGGACGGAAGCGCTTCACCGGGTCCGTATCTGGCGGGCAATGCGACGCTGAAGAACGACGGCACCGGCCAACAGCGGCTCAACACTTCCACCGCTATCCAGAATTACAACGCGCTGCAACTCACCGCGCAGGAGCAACTCGCGCACGGCCTGACCTTCCGCTTCAACTACACGTGGTCGAAGTGCCTCACCAATAATCAGGGCTACTACGGGCGGTATGGAAATGCCGCGGCCGCGCAGACTACGGCGGACGTTTCGTTCCAATCCTACGTGTACAATGTCGGGCTGGATTACGGTCTGTGCGACGCGGATGTGACCAACGCGTTCAACGGCTACGTGAATTACGATCTGCCGTTCGGGCATGGGCGCACGTTCGGCAAGAGCGCCAATAAGGCGGTCAACGCGGTGCTGGGCGACTGGCGCTACGACGCGATTGTGACGGCGCACGGCGGACTGCCGATTTCCATGATTCAGTTCGGCAGCGATCCTACGGGCGCTTACTTCCAGCCGCGTCCCGATTGCTTGGCGGCATCGGAAGCTACGCCTTACAAGAATTTCGTCGGCGGAGGCTACGTTTGGTTCAACCCGCTCACCATGGCGATTCCGGGTCCTGGGAAGCTGGGCAACTGCCCGATTTCGAGCGAGCGCGGTCCGGGGCTCAAGCAGATCGATATGAGTTTGTCGAAACGGTTCACGATCAGCGAGAGTAAGTTCGTGGAGTTCCGTTTCGACGCGATCAACGCGTTTAATACGCCTATCTTTTCGGTGTCCGGATATGCCACGGATGTTTTCCCCGGCGGCGGAATCGATAAGTCGAAGTACGGCGTGGATCCGACTTACACGGCGGGCATTCCTACCGGCGTGGTCAATACGTCGCAGGGTGCACGAAATTTGCAGTTTGCTTTGAAGTTCCACTTCTAAGTTAGAGGGACAGGCCGGGAGGCGCCGGGAGGCCTGTCCTACCCTCCGATGGAGTACATGGGGCGCGGGGGGGCTACGAATTTCGTTGAGTTGATTTCGTGGCCTTCCCACTTGCCGGCGACGTTGCGGCGCACCAGGGCGGCGATCTCGTCGTCGGATGCGCCGGAGCGCATCAGGGTCTTGACGTCGTCTTCCTCGATGGCGAAGAGGCAGTAGCGCAGGTGGCCATCGGCGGTCAGGCGCAGGCGATTGCAGTTGAGGCAGAACGGACGGCTGACCGAGGCGATGAAGCCCACCACGCCGCCGCCATCGGCGTAGATGTACTCTGAAGCGGGCGCGCGCGGATCGGGATCGGGCACCGGAGTGAGCGGCGAGATATCGCGTGAGAGGAGCGCGATCATGTCGTCGGCAAGCAATACCTTGCCGCGGTCCCACAGATTTTGCGCGTCGAGCGGCATGAACTCGATGTAGCGCACCTCGAAGCCGTTTTCGCGCGCATAGCGGGCCAGCGGTACGATGTCCGGCTCCACGAGGTTTTTCACGGCGACTGCATTCAGCTTGATCCTGTACCCAACGCGCCTGGCCGCGGCCAGGCCGGTCAGGACCTGAGGGAGGTCGTCACGCCGCGTGATCTGATGGAAGCGTTCACGGTCCAGCGTGTCGATGTGCACGTTGAGACGCCGCAACCCGGCATCGTAGAGAGGCTGCGCGAACTCTTCCAGGAGCACGCCGTTGGTGGTGAGGGCGAGGTCTTCCACGCCGGGAATGGCCGCCAGGCGGCGGATCAATACGGGCAGATCGCGGCGGACGAGGGGTTCGCCGCCGGTGATTCGCAGCTTGCGGATTCCGAGGCCCACGGCGACGCGCACGAAACGCTCGATCTCTTCGAAACCCAGGATCTCGCTGCGCTCCACGAACTGCACTCCGGTTTCCGGCATGCAGTAGAAACAGCGGATATTGCAGCGATCGGTGACGCTGACACGGAGATTGTCGTGAACGCGGCCGAAGGAATCGAGGAGTGGAGCGGCATTCATCATTTCACCGCGAGCATACGCTCGAGGGGCGCCAGCGCGCGCTGCATGAGGTCCGCGGACAGTTCGACGCGGGGTTCGAGATTGCGCAGGCAGTCGCGGAGTTTTTCCAGGGTGTTGAGTTTCATGTACGGGCACTCGCTGCAATTGCAGTTTTCGTTGGCCACGTAGTAGAAGCGTTTGTGGGGCGCCAACTTCTGGAGCGAGTGATTGACGCCGCTTTCGGTCATGACGATGAACTCGCCGGCGTCGCTGGCCACGCACCAGTCGATGAGGGCCGAGGTGGAGCCGATGAAGTCCGCCATGGCGAGGACGGCTTCCGGGCATTCGGGATGCGCCACCACTTTGGCACGGGGATGTTCGGCTTTGGCGTCGGCCAGCCGCCGCGCGGGGAAGGTGGCATGGACGATGCAGGCACCCTGCCAGATCTTCATGTTTTCGCGCCCGGTCTGCCGCTTCACGTAGTTGCCCAGATTGCTATCGGGGAGGAAGAGCACGGGCTGCTCCGGAGGAATCGAGTTGACGATCTGCACGGCATTGCGCGAGGTGCAAAGGATGTCACTCTCCGCCTTGACCTCAATGGAGGTGTTGATATAGCTGACGATGGCGTATTCGGGATGCAGGCGGCGGAACTCGCGCACGGGTTCGACGGGGCAGGCTTCGACCAGGCTGCAACTGGCGTCGCGATCGGGCACCACGACGGTGCGGGCCGGGTTCAGGACTTTGGCAGTTTCCGCCATGAACCAGACGCCGCAGAAGGCGATCACGTCGCCGGAGAAATCGCGCGCCTTGCGGGCAAGCTCCAGACTATCGCCGACCACGTCTGCCAGTTCCTGAATCTCGAATTCCTGGTAATGATGCGCCAGGAGGATGGCGCGGCGCTCTGCCTTCAATTCCAGGATCTCGTCCGCGATGGAGATAGTTGACAACATGATGGGCTAGTTACTTTCAGTCTACCAAGCCCGGCGATGGCTTACCGGGCGGGACAAAGTTGTCCCGCCTGCCCGACTCGGTTTGCTGAAAACGAACAAGTTAACATCGACGAAAGCGGCGCGTGCGGGACAAATGTCCCGCTTCTCCGCGATTCCCGGTTGGCGGGAGGCGGAGGGCTCCTATCCCCCTTGATTCCATGGTACGGCATGCGGAGTGCGGGCCTGGGGTCTGCCGCGCGGGACGAATGCCGGTAAGGCCCTCGTGGGGAATGGGTTATCGGGCCTGAAAAAATAGTGGATGTTGGTGTCACCGGCCCGGCGCGATCCATAATGAGAGTGTGCAGGTGCTGCTGGTGTCCACCTACGAAATGGGCCGCCAGCCGTTCGGACTGGCTTCTCCGGCGGCGTGGCTGCGCGAGGACGGCCATGAGGTCACGCAGGCGGATGTCTCCGTCATTCCCATGCCCGGGCGGGCGGTGGAGGGTGCGGGCCTGATCGCGTTTTTCCTGCCGATGCACACTGCCACCAAACTGTTTCTGCGCCTGGTGGACCGGGTGCGCGCCGTGAATCCGCACGCCCACTTGTGCGCTTATGGGCTCTACGCACCGCTAAACGAACGGCTGCTGCGTGGCGCGGGAGTGGGTACGATTCTTGGCGGCGAATTCGAAGCGGGTCTGCGCGAGCTCGCGAGGCGGATCTCCAACGGCACTCCCGGACCGGTTGAGCGTCCCGCCGTCATTTCCACGGCCCGCCAGCAGTTTCTGGTGCCGGACCGCCAAGGCCTGCCGCCGCTGGGCGCGTACGCCCAACTGGTGGTGAAGGACGGAACGCGGCGGGTGGGCTATACGGAAGCTTCGCGCGGCTGCAGGCACCTTTGCCGCCACTGCCCGGTGGTTCCGGTTTACGGGGGCACGTTTCGCGTGGTGCAGCGCGACATCGTGCTGGAGGACATTCGCCGGCAGGTGGCGGCGGGCGCGGCGCACATCACGTTCGGGGATCCAGATTTCTTTAACGGGCCGGGTCACGCGGTTCCGATCGTAGAGGCGCTGCATGAGGAGTGGCCCTGGCTGAGTTACGACGTGACGATCAAGGTTTCGCACCTGCTCAAGCACCGCGAACTGCTCCCTGTTCTCAAACTTACTCATTGCGCGTTTGTGACCAGCGCGATCGAATCGCTGGACGATGAAGTGCTTGGCAAGCTGGACAAGGGGCACACGCGCACGGATTTTCTCGAGACGGTCGCGATCACGCGGGCGATCGGCTTACCGCTGGCGCCGACGTTTATTCCGTTCCATCCGTGGACCACGATTGAGAGTTATCGTGCGTTCCTGCGCACGCTCGTGGAACTCGACCTGCACACTCAGATCGCGCCGATCCAACTGGCAATCCGGCTGTTGATTCCGGAAGGCTCGCTGCTGCTGAAACTGCCGGAGATTCGCAATCTGGTGGGGTTGTTCGATGCGCGGGCGCTGTACTATCCGTGGCGCAATTCGGATGCGGCGCTGGACGTGCTTTGCGGCAAGATTCAGGAGACGATCAAGCGGGAGGAGAAGAGGCGTACGCCGCGTGCGGAAATTTTTCGGCAGATCTGGGAGCTTGCAGAGAATGGCGAGTTCCCGGATATCCCGATGGCGTCGCGGGCGACGATCCCGTATCTTACCGAGCCCTGGTATTGTTGAGCGGAGCCTACTGAAGAGCAGTTAGCTCTTGTATAAATAGTTGATAGCTATGCAGACTATCTCAAATGTCGGAGCGCGAGGCGCGACGGGCAACCGCATAGTGGATTAGCTCGGCCGTTGAATGTACGCCTAACTTGTGGCAGATGCTCCTACGATGACTCGCGATTGTGGTTGTCCTCAAGGTCAATAGCACGGCAATCTCTTTAGAAGTCTTCCCCTCACCGAGTAACTTCAAAATTTCACGTTCCCGAGTACTGAATAGCTCACTGGTTCCGGTGACACTCACGGCACCCCCGCATGCGGCACGAGACAGCTACGACGTTATAATCGTGCACTACCCAAACGCTGTTCAATAATTCGTGTTGTTATCTTCGTACTATTATCTTAAAAATCACAGAAACCTCGGCTCGATTACTAATTCGCGGTGCGATTTTGCACTTTTTTTTGGCTTGTGCGAAGATACACCGCGGAAGCGAAAATAAGTATTTCGCCACGGCGTGAATTGGCAAGTTGGAGCCTGTATTCGGTTTCAACGGTTTGCGTCCTAAACTTCAGGGACTGTTCTAAAGCGGACCTGAATCTTAGTACTACTCTCAGAAGAGGATGGATTTTGTTATTCCACTCCGACTATGATCCACACATCTAACTGTTAAAGCCGAAGCCGATAGCCCGGAAAGGAGTAACTATGAAACGAGAGACGCCGGTACCTGTGTTTGCAATTTGCGCGGCAGTGGTTTGTGCAGTAATTGTCTTAGCCGCAGTTATGCCGCCGCCTGGGCATGCCCAGTCGGTGCCGCCGCCATTCCCGCCACCGCCGACGCCGTGCTCCCCGGCCGCGCCGCCGTCGACACAACCGGCCGGTTCGACCTACAACCCGTACCCTCCTGGTATCCTGCCGTCCGATATAGTTGCAGAGATAGCGAGGGTCCGATGTGAAGTCAATTTCATCGAAAACATCGCTCTCGGTCAGGCTGCAGCATTAGGCCCTTTGACTTTTCAGGGCAACCCACCAATTCTTCAAGGAAACGGCAAGGTCGCGGTCCAAGTACTTGGCAAGCTGATGAATTACGACGAGAATATATCCCCATTCAAGAATCGAGCCTGTGCCTTTTGCCATTTGCCCTACACCGGCTTTAGCGGGCCGATCCCGTCAGTCAATGCGACGATGATCGCGTATCCAGGATCGATGGAGTTTCGGGCCGCCAAGCGGACTGCGCAGAGGTACACGTATGCACCCTTTTTCCCTGTACTCAACTTCAACGAGGTACAGGGGGCTTTCTTTGGCGGAAACTTCTGGGATGGGCGCGCGACGGGATATCTGATTTCGAATCCTGATGCCGAGCAGGCACAGCACCCGCCTGTCGATCCTTTCGAAATGGGAAACCCTGATATTGCCTGCATCGCGTTCAAGCTTTCTCAGGCTGTGTATAGACCTCTGTTCGAATCGATATGGGGCGCAGGCTCACTCACCATCAACTTTCCGGCCAATGCGGCGCAGATCTGCTCAACCCCGAATGGGGCGGCGTCGTTGGGCGGCAGCGCCACCCCACTTGTGCTCAGTCCGGCAGACCGCACTAAGGCAACCCAGGTCTTTAATGCGTGGGGACACTCGATCGACGAATACGAAAACTCGGTCGGCGTTAGCGCGTTTTCGTCGAAATTCGACGCTTTTCTGGCGGGCGCCTATACGATGACTGCGAACGAGATGGCTGGTTACAACCTGTTCAGGGGCAAGGGAAACTGCAATTCATGCCATCTGGATGGCAGGTCAACCGCGCCCACCCCGCCACCTCCCGAGGGTACGGCCCCCAACAGTACAGATACTGGCGCCGCCGCGAACACAACGCCTGTGTTCACCTGCTTCGGTTATTCCAACCTCGGGCTGCCCAAGAATCTCATGGTCGCTCTTTACTATGAGACCACGCCGGATTTCTTCGGGTTCACGCCCAATGCCGCGGACTTCGGTTTTATCGATTTAGGATTGGGACTTTTCCTTGGAGGCGGTTCCGGCAACAACCCGGACTCGACTTGGACACAATTCGCGCCCACCACCGCGGGCCAGATGCAAACGTTAACGGCGCGGAATACGGCCATGGTACCCCCACAATGTCCCACCACCGAAGCGCCAGGTCCGTACTTCCAGAAGGAGTTCTTTCACAACGGCTATATCAAAAGCCTGAAGCAACTTGTGCATTTCTATAATACGCGCGACGTATACAAGTTCAACGTCCAAATGGGACACTGCCCTACGGGAACTACGGAAAAAGTAAATTGCTGGCCTACGCCCGAGGTCACGGCGAACCTCGACATGACGGTCGGCAATCTCATGTTGACGGATACGGAGGAGAACCAGATCGTCACGTTCCTGCAAACACTCACGGACGGCTTCACCCGGCCTTACCCGCATATCAATACCTTTACGGGTACTTGCAGGACAGGTGGTTCGGCTTCTACCCAATGATGCGATTGATCACTCCTGGAGACCTGCACATGAATCGAATGGCCTTAAGACTGGCGATTACGGTTGCCGTTGGCAGCCTACTCTCCTCAAACCCAACCGCGGCCCAGAACAGTCCGCATGGTGGTATTTTTAAGGGTCCGTATAGTGCTAAGGGCGAGCTACCTCCTGCGAAAACGGCTGCGAACGTCCGGATCACCAAAGGGCCCGAACTGGAATCGGCTAAGGGCGGCTGGGCCATTATCAGGTGGACAAGTAACAATCCTGGCGGCACCGACGAACATTTCGGCGTCGTGCACTACGGTACGGACCCCAAGGACCTGAGCGAACTGGCAAAATCGCATATCAGGCTAAACCGGAACCATCCGGAGACCATTTTCCGCGTGCTCGTCCCCGGCCTTAAGCCGGGGACGACCTACTATTACACGGTCGACTCGACGCAGGCGAATGGCAAGAGTGATGGGGTGAAGAGTCCTGTTCAGCATTTCACGGCCTGATTCGCAACCCGCCCCGCCGCTTTCGGCGGGGCGCAAAACCCCAATTAAGTGAGGATTTTCCAATGCGCATAAACTTTTCACGTTCGATCGTACTCCTCGCGCTGACAGCCGTTCCGCCGTCAATGGCGGCGACCCTCGCGGTCCTACTACCTGACAGCGGCGGTTTTCAAAACTCCAACTATGGGGGCAATATTACCCTTGGCTGGGGATTTTCCCTCGCCAATGCCGTAACGGTAACCGGTCTCGGGTACTTTGACGGAAACGGGGGGTTAACGGATGCTCACCCAGTCGGAATCTGGAATAGCATGGGCATCCTCCTTGCTGAGGCAACCGTTCCTTCTGGATCTACGGCTGACTTGCTGAGTGGGTTTCGATTCGTTTCAATCGCGCCGGTTATCCTCGGCGCCGGCGCGTATTCAATTGGCGGTTATGCAAACGATACGTCTCCCGATGAGTTCCGCTTTGAGGTTCAGTCGGTCACAACGATTGCGGGATTGTCTTTCGGACTGGCTAATCTTTACACTAAGGCCGACAGTCTGACTCAGCCAACTACGAAAGCCGATGCCTTCTCACAGGATGGATACTTCGGACCGAATTTCGAGGTGGGTAGCCCAACAACTGTGCCCGAACCGGACAGTATCGGCGTGTCGCTGATGGGAATGCTGGCGATCGGGATGGTCTTCCGCTCCCGCCGAGGGTCGGGATTTCGTGGCCAACCACCGCAATAGTGGTTGCCTTCCCACCAAGATCACGAATCAGAAAGGCCAAGCGTGATGATTCCGGTGTCGCTACAGGCGGGGCACCTGCCGGTCCCACCGCAATTCGGGCATTTGTCCTGGTCAGAGTTGAGGGCCACGTTTCGGCCGGTCCCGAAGCATTGTTGACAGTCGCCGGTTCCGCGACAATCCACGCAACGAGGCCCGTCACCAAGGCTAATGAAAGACATGGATTTCAGATTACAATGGCGAAAACGAGAAGGGCTACGCCAGTAAGCCTTACAACTTTCTTTACTCTGCGGGAAAGATCAGGGAATTCGGGTTCTACGATCTCCGGAGGAAGTCCACGGAGGCGGTGTACGAGATGCCGGAACACTCGCCGAAGCCATTGAGATAACGCCGGGATGCCTGCTGGATCCACTGCCATCAACAAGCCGATGTAGAAGAGCGGGCCGGAAAACACTAATATGGCGGCTATGTGATTCAGCAGCATACCGTAATTTTATCATTCGCGTGAGTAAGGGGCTGTGCGTAGTTTCACCGAAGGGCGCGAAGCGGGCCGCGGCGAAAACCGCATTACGAGATGGGAGGCGGCGAGCCGAGAAGCTGGCGGACCTTCGCCAACAGGTCGCCCACGTTGACGGGATGTTTGATGAACACGACTTGCGAATCAGCGCGGTAGGGCTTTAGTGCGCGCACACTTTCGTCCATGCTCGCATCCGCCAGGACCAGACGGATGGGTCGTGAGTGTGCAGTGACAACCTTGAACACGCCGGCCGGCTCACGAGCTTCCAGGACAATGTATCCTTCCTGCTCCAGGCAACCTACCAGAATGCTACGCACTCCTTCATCGGCGTGGGCGACGAGAACCGTTGGGTATGGGTGGGGGCTTTCTGAAGCGCTTCCATCCGACTTTGCGGAGGAGGCGCCCAATCGCTTGCGAAGGTGTTGGAACTTCGACTGAAATTCCCTCTCTACTTCCGGCATCCGCCCTTTTGCCTGAGAAAGGACGCGAAGCAAAGTGTCGTGGCCTTTTTCTACCTTGGCGAGCGTCCTTGCGACGTGTTCCCGATTACCAGAGTCGCGAATGCCCATTGGTAGATTATATATGTTTCCGATTCGAGCAGGTGTGGTTTATTGCGTGCGTAACCGCTTGGGGCGTCGTGTGAGAGTCTCCTTGCGGCATACCTATTTCACTTCGCCGTCGGGTTTCGCGAAGCGTGCGTCCTCTATGGGCACGTTGTTTTTGGCTTCCTTCACCTGGATGGTGAAGCGGCCGTTGGGCCGGGAAAGGGTCCAGCGGAACGGGCTCTTCACGCCGTCCATTTCGCGATAATCGGCGTAGTCGATCTGGGTGGCGTTGCGGCCCACAGGGGTTTCCGCGTAGCGGACCATACGCATCAGCAGGCCCGAATTCCTGTCAAAATACAGGCGCACAGGCGGTCGTCCGGGGCGAGTGGCGTTCAACGTCTCGCACTCCACTCCGGCGATGGTTTCGAGACGACCGCGGCGAAGTTGCGGGAAAATCTCCTTCAGGCGCAGGGCCAGGGAGAACTCGGCATCGAGTCCAGCCGCCTCGGACTCGGCAGCCGACATCGCGCGCGCGGGCCTCCCGGTGTTGCCCATCCAGCCGGCGGTTCCGTCGAAGGCCGTGTAGCTCTGGCCGTTGCTGATCGAGATGCGCTTGTTCGGCGCCTTGGTGAAGAGCTCGATGGGCGTCTCGTTTCCACCCACTATAATCGTGCCTTTCATGACGCGGCTGGTGACCTTGCGGATGGCGTCGGCGCCACCGAGAGCGGCCACATACTTTTCGACGATCTGGTCTGCCGTTACGGGGGCGGCCGCGGATGCAACGGGCGCAGGAGCGGGCCGCAGCGCCGCATCGGAATCCAGCACTGGAGGCGAGTTCACCGGGCGTTGGGCTCCACGGTGGCAGGAGTAGCACGTCACCTGCAATTGGCCCCGGAAGGACTCCTTGTTGATGGCCGCTTGCATGGCCATCATTTCGCGAGCGGTTTTCTTCGGGCCCTTGTCGTCTGCTTCCATCTTGTCCGCCACGTGGCAGAAGGCGCATTCCACTCCGAGGGAGGCCGAGATGAACTGCATCGCAGGCCCTAACTGGTCGGCGGGCATCCCCTTCAGTTGGACAATGTTCTTGTACACTTCTTCCGCGGGTTTGGACGCGGCGGCAGTTTGCGCGCACATAAGCTGCGCGGTGAATCCGGCACAAGCTACAATCGCCGCTACCGGGAATATCGTGTGGAGACGTTTCATGTTGTGTGCCCCTGGGCTTTAAGGATTGTACACGATCCTGTGGGGGGTAAGGGGGAATGAAAATTGGGGCCGTGTGGCCGTGAACCGGTGACAGACGGGGCTGGCACGGGTTCCGCAAAGACGGCGGAACCCATGCCAGTCTCGTCTGTCACCGGGGGCGGCTCGCATTTTGAGAGAGTCCCCGGTTTGGGACATCCGTGCCATCTACTCCACCGTGAAGGTTTGCTTTGTTTCGTAAGTCTGTTTCCCGACTGCGTCAGTAATGGTGACTGCGATTGTGTAATCTCCGGGCTTGGTGTTCGCCAGCAGATTGATCCCCATCGTGGCAGCCACGTAGCGCTTGGGATAGAAGCTCTCGCTCTGTTCCACTGCAGGTTCGGGCTGTGTCCACAGCACCTTGCCGCTGGGCGAGATCACGCTGGTGACGTAGCTCACGTCGACGTGATTCTTTTCTCCGTACTTGAATCCGATGATATCGAACTTAGTCCAAACGGCATCGCCGCCGCGGTAGACGGGTTTCTGTAGCGGCGCCGAGTCCTCTTCCCCGCGGAAGAATTGAAAATTGCGCGTCACCAACGTGTCGCTAGGCTCCACAGTCTTACTGCGGACTTCGAACGGCACACTAAGTTCCGTATTAGTCTTAGCCACCAGGTCTTCCACCTTGATTAATATCTTATAAGTTCCGGCAGCCACCAGTGGCGGTATCTGAAGTTCGGTGGCGATCTTGGGCATCCACTCCTTATCCTGCGGTGTCACATCGGTCACCAGTTCGTTCTTGTAGATCTCGGTCAGCGGCACACCCTTGGGGTCGAAAGATTGCACCGAATAGGCCAGGTTGACCTTTTCTTCCGGCGTTTTGGCATAGCCGGCGACGCGGCAACTGAAGAACAAAGTCTCACCCGCCACATGTTGGAAACCGGCCGGAGCCATCACGCCCCCATCGCTCTGTGCGATGATCGGCCGGACTACTTCGAGTCCGGCGGCGGCGCACCACACCGCGGAAGCGATGTAGAGCAATGGGAAAAGCAGCGAAATCGGTCGCATAGCGAACCTCTGTTTACAATTCTACGCTTGCATCGCATCGCGGAGATAGCGGCCGGTGTAGCCCTCCGTGACCGCGGCGATGGTTTCGGGCGTGCCCGCGGCCACCACTCGGCCTCCACCCGCGCCGCCCTCGGGGCCGAGATCGATCACCCAATCGGCCGCCTTGATGACGTCGAGATTGTGCTCGATTACAATCAGGCTGCCGCCGTTCTCAATCAGCCTCTGGAATGTGCCGAGCAACTTGGCAATGTCGTCGAAATGCAGACCCGTGGTGGGCTCGTCGCAAATGAAGAGTGTGCCGGCATTGCTCGAAGTCGCCAGGTGCGACGCCAGTTTGACGCGCTGCGCCTCGCCGCCGGAAAGCGTGGTGGCGGATTGCCCCAGCCGGAGGTAGCCCAGGCCGACATCGTCCAGCACCTTCAGGCGCTGCACCAGGCGGGGCGCCGCATGGAAGAAATCCATGGCCTCGCGCACCGTAAGCTGCAAAACCTCGTGGATGTTGCGACCGTTGTAGCGAACTTCCAGGATGCCGCTCTTGTAACGCGTGCCCTTGCACTCTTCGCAGATCAGTTCGACGTCGGCCAGGAACTGCATTTCCACCGTGACCGTGCCGTCGCCCTGGCACACTTCGCAGCGGCCCCCGGGAATGTTGAACGAGAAGTGGCCGGCCGTGTAGCCGCGCTTCTCGGATTCGCGCGTGGAGGCGAACAAGGCGCGAATGAGGTCGAACGCCTTGATATAGGTGACCGGATTGGAGCGTGGCGTGCGCCCGATGGGCGATTGATCGATCATCACAGTCGTGGTGATCCGGTCGGCGCCTTCCACCTTGCGGCACATCAGCCGCGGGCCGGGTGCATCGTCCATCTGCGGTTCGGCGCCAGCCGCCGGCTTATCGTCTTGGGCGTCGCGGGCCTTGTGAAGCGCTTCCAGCGAACGGAAAATCACGTCGTGGACGAGGGTGGATTTGCCCGACCCGGAAACGCCCGTGATCACCACCATCATGCCCAGTGGGATTTCGACATCGATGTTTTTGAGGTTGTGGACGCGCGCTCCGGAAAAGCGCATCACGCGCCGCGGATCGACGGCGCGGCGCGTGCGCGGTGCGGAGACTTTGAGTTCGCGACGCAGGTAGCGGGACGTGAGCGAGCGGTTCCCGTCAGCCATCAGCGCGGGCAGCGAGCCTTCGAAAACGATGTCCCCGCCGTGCTCGCCGGCACCGGGACCCATATCCACGATGTGGTCGGCGGCGCGCATCACATCGGGATCGTGTTCTACCACTACGATGGTGTTACCGAGCCCGCGCAGCTCCTCCAGAATGTGTATGAGCCGTCCGGTATCCCGGCTGTGCAGCCCGATGGAGGGCTCGTCCAGCACGTAGCATGCGCCCACCAGGCGCGAACCCAGCGATGTCGCCAGTTGGATGCGCTGCGCCTCGCCACCCGAGAGCGTATTCGCGAGGCGATCCAGCGTGAGATATTCCAGCCCCACATCGTTGAGGAACTTCAGGCGCTGGCGGATCTCTACGAGGATCTTTTCGGCGATTGCGGTCTCCTCGGGGGTGAGTTCCAGGGATTGGAAGAACTCCTGCGCCTCAGCGATATTCATGCGCACGATATCTGCCAGGTTCCGGCCATTCACGCGCACGTAGAGCGCTTCCTTGCGCAAGCGCGCGCCCTTGCACTCCGGGCAGAGCGCGTAACCGCGGTAGCGGCTGAGGAACACGCGCACGTGCATCTTGTACTTCTTGCTCTCCAGGTGATCGAAGAAGCGGCGGATGAATTCATCGAGCGTTTCACGTTCCGCGGCGGTGAGATCGGCCACCGGCACGTTGGTGCGGACCTTGGCGCGGTTCTTTTTGAAATTGCCCAGCCAGGAGCGGTACTTCGGCTTGGTCCACGGATCGACGGCGCCTTCATCCAGGGTGAGGGAGCAATCGGGAATCACGCGATTCATATCGAAATCGATGGTGTTGCCGAAACCCTGGCAGCGCGGGCACGCACCAGCGGGAGAGTTAAAACTGAACAGGATCGGCTCCGGTGTGCTGAACTCCATGCCGCAGGTCTTACATTGAAAGCGCTCATTGAAACGCAGCGGCGGCGCACCCGAGGCGCTTTCGAAGATCACTTCGCCGGCCTCGCGATAGCAGATCTCGATGGTGTCGACCAGACGCTGGTGGAGTTCCGGCCCGATCGCCAGGCGGTCCACCAGGATGAAGACGGGCTTGGTGAAATCGATATCCAGAAGCGATTCCGGGGTAGAGAACTCGAAGAGGCGGCCGCCCTGGAACAGGCGATTGAATCCCTTCTTACGGAGTTCGAAGAGGTGATCGCGCAAGGCGTCGGTGGTGGGGTGCTCGCCGCAGGGGAAAAGCGCATACCAGCGCGACCCTTCGGGCTGCTTGAGAAGGCGCGCCGCCACTTCATCCACCGTATCTTTACGGACGCGTGTGCCGCAGTTGGGGCAGAACGTCTGGCCCACACGGGCGAACAGGAGGCGCAGGAAATCGAAGCACTCGGTGGACGTCGCCACTGTTGAGCGTGGATTGCGCGTGGTGTTTTTCTGCCGGATGGCGACGGCGGGCGCGATGCCGTCGATATCGTCCACGTCGGGCTTTTCCATGCGTTCCAGGAACTGGCGCGCATACGCGGAGAGCGACTCCACGTAGCGCCGCTGCCCCTCGGCGTAGATGGTGTCGAAGGCCAGCGACGATTTGCCGGACCCCGACACTCCCGTGATCACGGTCAACTTTTCGTGGGGAATAGAAAGCGAAATGTTTTTGAGATTGTGGACCCGCGCACCCTGGATCCGGATATAGTCTTCCACTGGAATCTTTATTATACGATTTCGGTCAAGTGAGCCCACCGCAGCCGCAGCCGAACACCCTCATCGCGCCAAACAGTACGGAATAGAACACATGAATTTCAGGTTTAGTACGTATGGGAAACGCTTTCGCCGCAGACTACACCAGAGGAAGTGCTTTCGGTCCGCTCGTGGGTGACGGGGGGACTTCGCCGAAATACCAAGACCAAGCGTTTGTTCGAAAGGAAATTTACTTATGGGTAGAGAAGTTGACGTACGCGACCATTCGCGCAGCCGATTGACTCCACAGCGAGCCGCGCTCTTGCAATCTAAAGCCGATGAGCTATCGGGACGCCTGCCTGGAATGCAGAAAGTCCGCCTCGGCAGAATTAATCCCGGCACCGGAAACCCGTCCTCGCTGGCTGGCGCGGCAGTCGCGCCGGCGGGAGGTTCCCAGGATTACATCCAGCGGGCGCTGCAACATGTGCAGACAGTCGGACCTGTTCTCGGTCTTACCGCAACACAAACTCCAGAGTTTGTAGCCGACCCCCAAGTACAGGAGACCAGTAGCGGCGCTCATGCGGTAAATCTGCAGCAGCGATACAAGGGGATTCCGGTTTTCGAAGGCGCCACCACCGTCCGCTTCGGTCCCGATGGCAAATTGGAAGATACTGCCGGCAACGTCATCAGCGTGTCGGGCGACGTGAGTCCGGCACATAAGCTGCGGGTGGAAGACGCGGTCCTGAAAGCGGCGCAATTCGTCAGCGAACCCGACCCGGCGGCCATAGACCGCAAAGACCAGTTCGGCGCGGCGCTCCCGGAGCCAACCGTCGACATCACCGGCTTCGCGCCCAAGGTCCGCGCGGCATTTGTGGAAACTCCAGAGCAGGCGGCCGTGTTGGAACCCGGACCGTTTGGCGCGGAAATCAAGGCGAGCCTGATCTGGTTTCCGTTGAACGATTCGCTGGTGCTTGGGTGGACTGTCCTGTTGACGTACAGCGGCTTCGAGCGCCAATACCAAGTGATCGTGGACGCCAATTCGGGCGACATTTTGTACTCCCATCAAATGGTTCAGTACGTGGCGGCCACCGGCAACGTGTATCACGTAGACGGCGGTTCGGCCCGCCAGATGACCAATTTTCCGCTGGCCATCAACGATTTCGGATTGCCGTCTCCGGCGGTGGGACAGGACAACTGGCGTTGGTGCCACAAGTGCCAGGGGTTGTATTTTTCGGGCGGCGCCAACCAAGGGCATTGTCCGGCGGGCGCGGCGCACGATCATACGGGCAGCGGCGACTATATGCTGATGCAGAGCGCCAACTATCCGGGACAGAACAACTGGCGGTGGTGCAACAAATGCCAGGGCCTATCATTTGCGGGACATGCAACCCAGGGTACGTGTCCCGCCGGAGGCGTACACGATCACACGGGCAGCGGCAATTACGTGTTGCTGAATCAGCAGCCGCTGGCTCCGGGTCAACACGGTTGGCGCTGGTGCCACAAGTGCGAGGGCCTCTATTTCGCGGGCGGCAGCAGTAGCGGAGTGTGCCCCGCGGGCGGCACGCATGATGCCACCGGCAGCGGCGACTACACCCTGCTTGCGGCGGGCACGGGTTTGCCGGCGGCCTTCCCGGACACATGGGTGACGTCGAACCAAACGGTGGGCAACAGCACCCACGGCCATTTGGACGCCGCCGGCGCGCCCATGACCGGCAGCACGGTAGGCGGTGTGATGACCTTCAATCCGGCGTCCGCTACAGGCGACGATCAGAAGGTCCTCAACATCTTTTATTACTGCTGTTACATGCACGATTTCGCGTACCTGCTGGGCTTCCGGGAAGCCGATGGGAATTTCCAGACTGACGATTTCGGCCGCGGCGGCGTGGCGGGCGATCCGGTGGATGCGCAGTCTTTCTCGGGCGCCGTATCCGGCACCGCGAATATGTCCACTCCGCCGGACGGCTCCAGTCCGACGATGCACATGGGTCTTTTCACGGCGACCAACCGGCACACCGCGTTCGATTCCACCGTGGTTTTCCACGAATTCACTCACGGCATCTCCAACCGGCTGGTGGGCGGTCCGATGAACACGAGCGCGCTGAACGCC
The DNA here is from genome assembly GCA_963805775.1 of uncultured Solibacteraceae bacterium. GTDB lineage: Bacteria > Acidobacteriota > Terriglobia > Bryobacterales > Bryobacteraceae > Solibacter. The sequence goes on from CAWDWK010000034.1 coordinate 126,255, forward strand.
CCGCAGAGTGGATCGATGGGCGAAGGCTGGAGCGATTACATGGCCTGCACCATCAACAATGTCACGGTGGTGGGAAACTGGCTGCTCAACAATACGCAAGGCATTCGCGGATTCCCTTACGACTCGAATTATCCGGACGATTTCGCCAATATCGGAACGGGACGGTATACCGAGGTCCACAATATCGGCGAACTCTGGTGCGCCACCTTGATGGAGATGAACCGCCGGACCGACCGGTTCTTCGCCGTGCAGATGGTCATGGACGCGTTCAAATTGACACCCGCCAATCCCAGTTTCCTGGATGCGCGCGATGCCATCATCTCCGCTTTGGACCACGCGCTGACCGCGGGCCGCATTAATGCCAACCAGCACGACGGGGCCTGGCAGGGAATGTGGAGCGCCTTCGCGCGCTTCGGAATGGGTCCGGCCGCGCAGACAAACGGCGCCCAGCTCAACGGGATCGTGGCCGATTACACGGTGGGACAATCTAACTGGCGCTGGTGCCACAAATGTCAGAGTCTGTTTTTCAACGGACATGCGACCAAAGGTACGTGTTCGGCTGGCGGAGCGCACGAGAGCACCGGCAGCGGCAACTATAGTATCCCGAATACGTGGGCGGCCGCTCCGGGACAAAACAACTGGCGGTGGTGCCACAAATGCGAGGGGATGTATTTCGCAGGTAACGCCACTCAGGGTGTGTGCGCGGCCGGTGGCGCACACGATCACACGGGCAGCGGGGATTACAAGATGGTCGACAACGCCTGGGGGTCGTCGGCGCAATCCAACTGGCATTGGTGCCACAAGTGTCAGTTGATGCACTTCTCCGGCAATGCAACTCAAGGCGCTTGTCCGGCCGGGGGGCTGCACGAGAACACCGGAAGCGGTGAGTACAGCCTGATCATTCTTAGCGGGAAGGCTCCGGCCTTTAGTAGTGTTGCCGCGGCTAGCGCGAGCGGTACGTAATAGTTGTCCTTCGCCGGGCGGATTACCTTCCGCCCGGCGCTCCTCAGGTTCCCCCCGGTCGTGATTGCGGTCGCGGAAGCGGTCTAGACTATTAGGGACGATGCCCGACTTCCGGAAGGTGATTGCCCGATTGCAGAAGCATTACGGCGCGCCCGATCTGCCGCCGGCCCACGGACCTTTCGAGTTAGTTCTCTGGGAGAACGCCTGCTACCTTCTTCCCGACAAGCGGCGTGCCGAAGTCTTCGAAGGGCTGCGGGCGCAGGTCGGCCTGACAGCGGATGCTATTCTCAATGCGCCCCGCGAGGTGCTGTTGCCGCTGGCGGCCTTGGGCGGCATGCGGCCGGAGACGCGCGTCTTCCGCTGGCAGGAGATCGCGCGCATTACGGCGACGCAGTTTCAGGGAAATCTCGAGCAGATTCTGGAGTGGCCATACGCGCAGGCCAAGAAGGCGCTTAAGCTTTTCCCCAGCATCGGCGACCCCGGGGCGGAGAAGATTCTTCTCTTCTGCGGGGTCGCAGCAGGACTGCCGCTGGAATCGAACGGCCTGCGGGTGCTGACGCGGATCGGGTACGGGCGCGTGCACTTGAAGAATTACGGCGCGATGTACCGTTCCGTGCAGGAAGCCATCGCGCCGGAACTGCCCAAAGGCGCGGAGCGGCTGGCCCGTGCGCATCTGTTGCTGCGCGAGCATGGCAAGACGATCTGCCGCGACAGCCAGCCCCAGTGCCACGAATGCCCCGTCGAGGATGCCTGCGGCTTCCGGAATCCGCGAGCTACCGCATCCCTCCGTTGAATCGCATCCCTTGCTAAACTGAAGACTCGCTATGGCTATCAGCAAAGATTTGCTCGAGATCCTTGTGTGTCCCCTGTGTAAGGCCACGGTCGAACTGAAATCCGACCAGAGCGGCTTGAAGTGCGTCGAGTGCCACCGCGTGTACCCGATTCGCGACGACATCCCGGTAATGCTGGTCGATGAGGCGAAAATTGAAGAATAGGCCGTGGACAGCGTTCTAGAATGTTTGCCGCGCGGCAGCCGGGTTGCTATTCTCCGGCTGCGGAGTTTGGGCGATTGCGTCCTCACCACACCCGCGCTCGACATTCTCAAACGCTTTCGCCCCGACCTGCGCCTCGCCATCTTCGTCGAAAATCGCTTCCGTGAAGTCTTTGAAGGCAATCCCGATTTAGCCGAGATCCATCCTCCCGAGCTCGCCGTCCTGCGCCGCTTCCGTCCGCAACTTTGCCTCAATTTCCACGGAGGCACGCGCAGCGCCTGGATGACGGAACTCTCCGGCGCCCGCTACCGCGCCGGCTTCGGTCACTATCGCCAGCAGTTCGTTTATAACGTACGCATCCCGCGCGCGCAGGAGATTCTGCACGTGGACCGCAAAGTCCACACCGCCGAACATCTGGCCAGCGCGATCTTCTTCCTGGGCGCCCCGATCTGCGAGATCCCGCGCGCGAAACTGGTCGCGGATCAACCCACTCAAGCGCCGGGATCCGCCGTGATTCACGCCGTGGCCGCAACGCCCGAGAAGACCTGGGCACCCGACAACTTCCTTGCCATTGCGGGGCATCTCGCGCAATCGGGGCTCTCCCCGGTCTTCATCGGCGGGCCTGACGACGACCTGGCGCCGTTTGCGCGGTATCGCACCCTCCAAGTCTCGCTCAGTGAGATCAAATCGCTACTCGCGTCCGCGCGGCTGTTCGCCGGCAACGATTCCGGTCCCGCCCACATGGCCGCTGCTTTCGGCGTGCCATCCGTGGTTGTCTTCGGCCCTAGCGACCCGGCCATCTGGGGACCGTGGCGGGGCGCCGGCGAGGTGGTCGCCGCACCTGGCGGTATAGGGGGCGTCACCGTCGCTCAGGTGCTCGGCGCACTCCAACGCCTGCGGGTGCCGGCATGAAACAACTGCTGCGCCTCACGTCGTATGGCCGCAAATACTGGCCGCAGATTCTCATTTCCGTTGTCCTGATGGCTCTGGCCGGTGCCGCGCAGGGCACGGTGCCGCTACTGATTCAGCCAGTGTTCGATCGCGTTCTCGTCCCAAACGCTCCGGAGGGACGAATCCCACTGCTGCCGCGCCCCTTCCTGGGGCACCAGTTCTATCTGGACAGCTTCATTCCGTTTCGGGGCAGCGCGTGGACGATGATTGCCACGGCCCTGCTGCTCGCCTTTTTCATCAAGGGGCTATGCGACTACCTGGGCAACTACATGGTGAGTTACGCCGGATTCGCCAGTGTCACCAGGCTGCGCAACGCAGTCTTCGACAAGGTCCTCAAGCAGGGCGCCGAATTCTTTGAGGCTCATTCCACCGGTCAATTGATGTCGTCCATCATGAACGACGTCGATAAAGTCCAGGTGGCCACGTCGCAGATTCTAGCCGACCTGCTGCGCCAGTTTTTTTCCGCCGTGTTTCTGCTGTACGTGCTGTTCAGCAACGATCCGCGGCTGGCGTTGATTTGCCTGGTTGTCGTGCCCGCTGTGATGCTGCCCACCATGCGCATGGGCCGCCGCATCCGCCGCACCAGCCGCAATACGCAGGAGCGCCAGGCCGAGATCAACCAGATTCTGCAGGAAACGCTCAGCGGCCACATGGTGGTGAAGGCGTTCACCGCCGAGAACCACGAATCGCGCCGTTTCCGCGACGCGTCCCAACGCCTCTTCAAGACCAACGTGCGGTACGTGCTGCAACAGGGGTTGTCCTCCCCGGTGATCGATTTCTGCGCGGCGCTTACCATTGTCGGGCTGTTGCATTACGCGCGGCTGCAGATCAAGGTGGGTACCTTCACCGCCGGCACGTTTACCAGTTTTCTTACGGCGCTCCTTATGCTGCTGGAACCGCTGAAGCGCCTGGTGGGCATCTACAATATCTTCCAGCAGGCCCTGGGCGCGTCCCAGAAAGTGTTCGAATACCTCGATCATAAGGAGACCGTGGTGGATGCAACCGGCGCCCCGCGGCTCGCCGGTTTCCAGGACCACATTGTCTTCGAGAACGCCGCCTTCCACTATCCGGGATCGCCCGACGGCTTCCGCTTCCAGGGCTTGAACCTGGAAGTCAAAGCCGGCGAAGTGGTCGCCCTGGTGGGGCCGAGCGGCGGAGGCAAGACCACCATCGCCAACCTGGTGCCGCGTTTCTACGACCCCACCGCGGGCAGCGTCCAGATCGACGGCCGCGACGTACGCGGCTTCAGCCTGGCCAGCCTGCGCGACCAGATCGGCCTGGTGGCGCAGGACACGTTTCTGTTCAACGACACCGTGGCCAACAATATCGCATACGGCCGCCACGGCGTGGCGCGCGAAGCAATCCGCGCCGCCGCGGAGACCGCACTCGCACACGAGTTCATCATGCGTCTTCCGGAAGGCTACGAAACCGTGATCGGCGACCGCGGCGTGAAACTCTCCGGCGGACAGCGCCAGCGCCTCTCCATCGCGCGCGCCCTGCTCAAGAATGCGCCCATCCTGATTCTGGACGAAGCTACCAGCCATCTGGACACGGAGAGCGAAATGCTGGTACAAAAGGCGCTGGCCAACCTGATGGAGCATCGCACCGTAATCGTCATCGCGCACCGGCTTTCCACCATCCGGCGCGCGGACAAAATCGTGGTGCTCGAAAAGGGGCAGGTCCGCGAAATCGGCACCCACGAAGAACTCATCTCCCAAGGCGGAATTTATCAGCGGCTCCACGAACTCCAATTCGAGGACGCCGGATCGGTGGTAGACCTGTGAGCGTACGCAGCATGACGGGCTTTGCCCGCGTCAGGAAAGAGATCCCGCAAGGCGAACTCGTCCTCAGTCTGAAGAGTGTGAACCATCGCGGGCTGGACCTGCACTTCCACCTGCCCAACGAACTCGATGCGCTGGAAAACGATGTCCGCGCCGTCATCAAGAGCGGCGTAGCGCGCGGCCACGTGCAGATCCACGTGGGGCTCACACGGAACGTGGTGGGCGATGCCGCCCCTTTGAACCGTGCGATGTTTCACGCATACGTCGCTGCCTTTCGGGAAGCGGCGCAGCTTTACGCCCTGGACGGGCAGCCCGATGTGAATAGCGCCCTGCGTATTCCCGGCATGCTCTCCACCGGCGATGAGGAGGAACTCGGCGAAGAAGTAACCAAGGCCCTGCTGGAGGCTGTTGCAGAAGCCGTCGCCGTTCTCAACCGCGGACGCGAGCGCGAAGGCGCCGCCACTGCAGCGGAAATGGGCGAGCGCTGCCGCAACATTTGCGGGTTGGTGACGCGCATGGAAGAGATTCGCGCCGGCGCGGTGGGCGCCTTCCAGAAGCGCCTGCGCGAAAAACTGGCCGATTTGCTGCGCGGCGCGGGCATCGAGCCGCAGCGTCTCGCACAGGAGGCGGCCATCCTGGCCGATCGCAGCGATATCTCCGAGGAGTTGATGCGCTTGCGGACCCACGCCGGCCAGCTTGAGGCCATGTTGAACGGCGAAGGCGAAATCGGCAAACGCCTGGATTTTCTCTTACAGGAGATGAATCGCGAGTCGAATACGGTACTGTCGAAGACGGGCGGGTTGGGCGATCTGGGTTTGACCATCACGGATCTGGCCCTGAGCGCCAAGAGCGAAATCGACAAGATCAGAGAGCAGAGCTTGAATCTTGAATAAACGGATATGCGGCCCCCTCAATGACAGGCCAGGAGGCCTGTCCTACATCCCATGACCACCGTCTTCATCATCTCCGCCCCCTCCGGTTCCGGCAAATCGACGCTGGTGGCTCATCTTCTGGCGACCGTACCGGATTTGAAGTTCAGCGTTTCATACACTACGCGGAAGCCGCGGGGGCAGGAGGTGGACGGGCAAAGCTACCATTTCGTCTCCCGGGAGGATTTCGAGGCGATGTTGGCCCGCGACGAGTTTCTCGAATGGGCTCAAGTATTTGGCAACTATTACGGGACCCACCGCGGGATCCTTGAGGCGGCCCGCGCGGCGCAGAAAGACCTGGTACTCGACATCGATGTCCAAGGTGCGAGACAATTGAAGGCGAAGATCCCGGAGGCTGTCACTGTATTTATCCTGGCCCCTTCGCGCATGGTTCTGGAGCAAAGGCTCCGGGCGCGTTGCGAAGATCGAGAAGAAGTGATTGCGCGGCGGCTCAGGGATGCGGCCGAAGAGATTCGCAGGTACGAAGATTACGATTATGTTTTGATCAACCGGGAACTGGAAGAGGCCGAAGCCACTTTGAGCGCGATTGTTCGCGCCGAGCGTGCCCGGCGGACCAGAATCGAAGACCAGATCCGGCCCATTTTGGACACATTTCAAGTTTAAGGTAAAGACGTATGGCTGAAACTAAACCCCCGCGCAATAACGCTCACTGCACCCTGCCCGACGATCCGGAGCAGAGCACGTACCGGTTCATCATCGTCGCCGCCAAGCGCGCGCGGCAATTGCAGGGGGGCGCACGTCCAGTGTTGCCTACGTCGTCTAAGAAACCCACGATCATCGCCATGGAGGAAGTGCGCCGTGGCCTGGTGAAGTACGATCTCACCGGACCGCTGGCGAACAGTCACCACGAGCCGATGCCTGAAACCATTCTCTAAGACCCTATGAAGGTCCTCCTCGCGGTCGGCGGCGGAATTGCAGCTTACAAATCCGCGGAACTGACGCGCCTGTTGATGCAGCAGGGGCATGAGGTTCAGGTTGTGATGACCAGGGCGGCAGAGGAGTTTGTTCGCCCGCTCACGTTTGCTGCCCTTACGGGGCGCAAAGTTCTCACGGACCTCTTCGCGATTGAAAGCGCGATCGAACACATCGCCGTCGCGCAGGAGCACGAAGTGCTGGTCATCGCGCCCGCTACGGCGGACCTGATGGCGAAAACAGCCAACGGCCTGGCGGACGATTTTCTCACTACACTCTATCTTGCCTTCACCGGCACGGTGATCCTCGCCCCCGCGATGAACGTCAACATGTGGCAACATCCCGCCACCCAGGCCAACCTGGCGACCCTGGTCAAGCGCGGCCATGTGATCGTAGAGCCGGGCAGCGGATATCTCGCCTGTGGGATGACCGGCCCCGGACGCCTGGCCGACCCCGAAACCATCGCCGCCGCTATCGAACGCGCCGCCAACCAGCGCCGCGACCTGGAGGGCGAGACCGTGCTGATCACGGCCGGCCCCACCCAGGAACCGCTCGACCCGGTGCGCTACATCTCCAATCGCTCCAGCGGCAAGATGGGCTATGCCCTTGCCGAGGCCGCCGCTACCCGTGGCGCTCGCGTGATTCTGATTTCCGGCCCGGTACATCTGCCGCCGCCGCGCGGCGTCGAAGTGGTGAGCGTGCGTACCGCGGCCGAAATGCGCGACAAGGTGATGGAGCATCTGCCCGCGGCCGGAATCGTCATCAAGGCGGCGGCGGTAGCGGATTTTCACCTCAGCAAAGTGCCCGATCAGAAGGTGAAGAAGACCGCCGCGCGCATCTCGCTGGAACTCGACCCCACGCCGGATATCCTGGCGGAACTCGGGCGGAAGAAGGGCGATTTCCTGCTGGTTGGCTTCGCCGCCGAAACCCAGAATTTGCAGCAGGAGGCGCGCCGCAAGCTGGAGTCGAAGAACTGCGACATGGTGGTCGGCAACATCGTCGGCGGCAGCGATCTGGGCTTCGAGTCCGACGAGAATGAAGTCGTGCTCACCATGCGCACTGGTGAGACGATCGCCTTGCCCCGCGCCTCGAAGCGCGCCATCGCCGACCGGATTTTCGACGAAGTCCTGAACCTGCGCTTCGCGCTTCACGCCGCCAATGGACGCTGAACTCCTCCGTCAATATCTCGAGTTCTATCAGGACCTGGGGATCAAGACTCTCTATCGACAGCCGCCCCCAGTGGGGCAGGCGCTTTCGCCTGCCAATGCTTCGCCCACCGCCATTCCCATGGATCTTCCTCCCCTCGCCCCCAGCAACGATACTCTCTTCAAGATCATCGAGGACATCGGCGATTGCCAGCGTTGCCGTCTCTCCCAAGGCCGCAATAAAATTGTCTTCGGCGTCGGCAATCCACAGGCCCCGCTGGTGTTCGTGGGTGAAGGCCCCGGCGCCGATGAAGACGCGCAAGGCATCCCGTTCGTCGGGCGCGCCGGACAGCTGCTCACCCAGATGATCGAAAACACGGCGAAGAAGGAAGGCATCGATATCCTGCGTAAGGATATTTATATCGCCAACGTGGTGAAGTGCCGCCCACCGGAGAATCGCAATCCGGAGCCGGATGAAATGGAAATCTGCGGCCAGTTCCTGCACCGGCAGCTGTCGGTGATCCGGCCCAAGGCCATCTGCGCGCTCGGCGGCATTGCCGCGCGGGCCCTCACTGGCCACAAGGAAGGCGTCACCAAAATGCGCGGTAAGTGGTTCAAATGGCAGGACATCCCCGTGATGGTCACATACCACCCCTCGTACCTGCTGCGCCAATATAACCAGGATGCCAAGCGCGAGGCCTGGGAAGACCTCAAGAGAGTCCTGCACTTCGTCTACGACTAAAAGCAAAAACGCGAACCGCCAGCCGACTTGCATCGACGGGCGGTTCGCGTCTGGTTCCCAGGACTGCCCACGGGTTCGGAGGTATCCCCGTGGGCAATCCCTCGCTCCGGCGCGTGCGGGAGCCTACCGTGCCGGAAGTTAGACCGCTACAAACAAGGTGTTGCCTTCGCGGTTAATCAAAAGAAGAGTCGGGTCGTCCTTCCTGGCCGAAGACACGGCGCGGTCGAAGTCCTGAACGCTCTTCACCGATTGATGGTTCACTTGCTGAATGACATCGCCTTCCCGAAGGCCGGCATCCGCCGCATGGCTCGACGGATCGATGTTCGCCACCACCACGCCCCTGGTTGCAGGATCCAGCTTCATTTCCCGCGCTGTTTCCGGCGTCAGGCTTTCCACCGAAACGCCTTCGAGGGAGCTACCGGTCGCATTCTTCTCGACCGAGGCGCGCTCTTCCTTGGAAGGGAACTCGCCCATCTTCACCGACACCTGCTGCGGCGTGCCGGCCCGAACGACGCTCAAATTCACCGTCGATCCCGGGGAAAGAAGTCCGATCTCGAGACGCAACTGATTGGCGTCGTCCACCGGCTTGCCGTTCACCGCAAGGATGATGTCGCCCTGTTTCAGGTCGCTGTGGGCGGCCGGACTGTCGGCCGTGATTTCGCCGACCACCGCGCCTTTGGCTTCCTTGGCTCCGAACGCCCTGGCCATCGCCGGGGTCACGTCCTGGGGCAGAATGCCGAGGTAGGCGCGCTCCACTTTGCCGTTCTTGAGGATCTGGTCCATCACATGATGCGCCAGGTTGACAGGCACCGCAAAACCGATACCCTGGTTCCCGCCGGAATTGCCGGAGAGGATCGCGGTGTTAATTCCGATGAGATGCCCTTCGTCGTCAATAAGGGCCCCACCCGAGTTGCCGGGGTTGATCGGGGCGTCGGTCTGGATGAAGTCCTCGACTTCCTCGATGCCGAGGTTGGCACGGCCCATGGCGCTAACGATGCCCATGGTAACGGTCTGGCCAACTCCAAACGGGTTGCCGATGGCGAGTGCGATGTCTCCCACTTTCACCCTGGAGGAGTCTCCCAGCGTCACATATGGGAAGTTTGTACCGTTGATTTTGAGGACAGCGATGTCCGTGCGCGGGTCGGTGCCGACGAGTTCGGCCTTCATCTCGCGCTTATCCTTGAGGGTGACCGTGATTTCAGTGGCATGGTCCACAACGTGGTTATTGGTCAGCACGTAGCCTTCGGGGCTCACGATCACACCGGAGCCTAAGCTCTTCTCACGGCGCTCCTTGGGAACATTGAAACGCCCAGGACCCTCATCGCCAAAGAACTGACGGAAAAACGGGTCCATCTGCGGCATATCCCGCATGCCGCTGGTATCCTGTTTGGTGACGCGCGACGTGGAGATATTCACGACGGCGGGTACCACGGCCGTCACAACGCGCGAATAACCCCGCGTGTCTTCGGTACCCGAATGGGTAGCTTCCTTGATCGAGGCCGCGGGCCAAGGACCCGAGTGGCGTGCCGCGGTAACCGCCGCCACGCCGAGGGCGCATCCAATAGTTAAAGTTGCGACGAGCAGCACGTTCCGGCGGCTCCCCGTATAGTTTCCGAATCTCATTTATGCCTCCTTATGGCGGGCCTCCCAACACCTTCGGGAGGCTGGCCGGACCCGAGATCCCTAACTCCCTCTTCCGGCTCCAATTACAGGCTAATGCGGCGGGCCTTTTTAACCCATAGCCTTCAGAGGGGGGAACTTCGAACCTGCGGAGGGGATGGCCGGCGGTCCTCACCCATCCCCTGCCAACGGTCGACCGGATGCCCTGCGAAGGCGATACCGGGCGAACCTGCGATGTCCCTACACTGAGGCAGGAGCCAGGAGACCGAGCCAAAATGAAACAGGATAAGGAGGGGTCATTCAAGCTGACCTTTTCGCGAGACAACCGCACTGGACACTTCCTGAAAGAAGAACGAGCAGCCGCTCCCACGCCTGCCACCGGAAGGCGGTTCTCGTGTGTGTTTCTTTCGACATCGGTGAAAGACGCCGCCGGGTTGAACTATCAGCTATCGGCGGCCGGGATTCGCGCCTATCACGCGGGCGACACCCGCGAGGCGGAAGTGTTATTGGCGATCACGAGCGCGAAAATCCTGCTGATCGATATTGACCGCACGTTCGAACCATGGCCGGAGATCCTGAAAAAGCTCGACGAATCGCACCCCAACGTGCCGAAGGTCGTGGTGACGGCCCGCAGCCCGGAGATATGGTTTCTGATCCTCTCGCTTTCGCATTTTGTGCTCGATGTTGTTTCCAAACCGGCCCATCTCGGCGACCTTATCGGCGCTCTTGAGTGTGCCCACTCAATAGAGCTTGAAATCAACGACCCGGAACGCGCGCGGGAAAGAGAGATGCGGGTGATGGCGGCCATCCGCTCGACCGTGCAACCGCGCTCTGTCTGGCACTCGATTCGGGTGCGACTGTCTGCCATCATAGTCAAGGTGACTCATGTCTGGTGGAAATTCGACTGTCATCGGATCCGACGGCAACACTCCCATACCTGAGCCGGGAATGGAGGCCGCGCACCGTCGCGTTCGGCTAATCCTGGCCGTAGGGTTGGGGGGGATGATCCTGCTCATGCTCGCAGCGGGAATCGACGCGGTTCGGGTGCTCCAGGCAATTCGCCAGCAGAGCGCCCTGATTCAGGCGGACGCGGCGGCGCGAACCGGCACTCTGGTTTCCATCCGCACCAAGCTTCTTCTCTCCGATACATTTGTCCGCGACTATCTGATGGATCCGGACGAGAGCCGCAGCGCGGAAGACAATAACGAGTTGCGCCGGGTCTGGGCGGATTTGCAACAGGGCCTCGATGCCTATGCGGCCATTCCCGACGCCAGTGAGGCCGAAATGGCCGCCCGGCTGAAGCGCAAGATTGACAACTATTGGGAATCGATCAGCCCGAGCCTGGGATGGTCGAATCGGGAACGGCGGGAGTCGGGATTGGCGTTCTATAATTCGGCGGTCTTGCCGAGCCGGGTCTCCATCGTGGCAATCACGACGGAGATCGATGATGCACATTCGCGGCAGGAGGCGGAAATGGAATCGCGGATGGCCGCCCGATTCGGAAACCTGCGCTCGGAGTTGCTGTGGGCGTTCCTGTTGAGTTTGGGCGCCGCCACTATTCTGGCGATTGGGAGCGCGATTTACATTTCACGGCTGGAGAAGGAAAACAGGCTTCGATACGAGCAGGTTGCGGCCGGCCGCGTGGAGATGGGAAGGTTATCCGAGCGCCTGGTGGCCGCGCAGGAGCAGGAAAGGAAGTCTATTTCCCGAGAACTGCACGACGAAGTGGGGCAGACGCTGAACGCCCTGCTGGTGGATGCGGGAAATCTCCAGAAGCGAATTCCGGAAAGCGATGCGCAGAGCCGGGAACTGCTGAATTCAATCCAACGGCTTGCCGACACCAGCGTGAATGAGGTCCGCGACATCGCCCTTTTGCTGCGGCCTTCGATGCTGGACGATCTGGGTTTGACGGCCGCCATTCAATGGCAGGCGCGCGAAGTCTCCCGGCGGACCGGCCTTGCCGTGAAGGTATCGGCAGAGGCTGAGGCAGACGATCTGCCCGAAGGTCTCAGCATCTGTCTCTACCGGGTGGCGCAGGAAGCGCTACAGAATGTGGCGCGCCATGCGCGGGCCAAGACTGTCCAAATCGAGCTGAAACAGAATCCTGGCCGGCTGGTGCTCAGCGTGCACGATGATGGAGTTGGGTTTGACGCGGAGAATATTCGCGGTCTGGGGATGGTGGGAATGAAAGAACGCCTTCGCCAGATCGGAGGGACTTTGCGTGTTACGTCCCACCCGGGGAACGGAACTACGCTGGTGGCGGAAGTGCCGGTCCCGCCGCCAGGTTCATGAAATGATGCCTTTGCGCACCGCGTAGAGGATCAATTCCGGAACCGAGTGCAGATTCAGCTTTTCGAGAATGTTGCCTCGATGGCTTTCCACCGTGTAGAGGCTGAGCTTCAACAGGTTGGCGACTTCTTTGTTAGTCTTTCCTTCGGCCACCAACTGCAGGATCTCTTTTTCCCGCGGCGTCAACAGGTCGTAGCTGTCCTCGACTTCCCTTTTCGCGACCTGGCGCATGTAGTCTTCCAGCAGCATGCGGCCAATGGCTGGACTGAAAAACGACTTTCCCTCGGCGACCGCGCGTACGGCCTGGATCAGGTCGGCTTCGGCCGAGTTCTTCAGCAGGTAGCCTTTTGCCCCGGCCTTCAACGCGCGCAAGACGTAGGTTTCGTCGGAGTGCATGCTGAGAACTACGACCGCGATAGCCGGATCGGTGGCGATAATCTGGCGCGCGGCCTCGATGCCGTTCAACAAGGGCATGCCGATATCCAGAACGGCCACCGTGGGGTGCAAAGTGGCGGCCAGGTCGACCGCCTGGCGGCCGTCATCGGCCTCGCCGACCACTTGAAAATCCGCCTGTTGCTCGAGTAAGAGCCGCAACCCGCGGCGCATGACGGTGTGGTCGTCAGCCAGGAGAATGCGAATCTGTGGCATGGGTATGCGCCTTGAATTCCAACGACTTCCATTATCGCCCACGTCTCGCACACCGCATACGTGATAAACTAGCAGTTCGCGCGCACATAGCATGCTGCTTGCCAGAGAAGTCGTTTCGTATATCTCCAAACAACTCGTTAAGAGTCTCACACCGGGCACCATTGAGACGTCGAACCCGGATCTCGTGGCCGAAAAGATCGCTGAGGTCATCTCCGAAGAGCTGGCGGTGGAAGATCGCCTCAACGACGAGGTGCGCGACCTCCTCAGCCAATACAGCGAGTATATGCGGCGCGAAGGCGTCAGCTACCAGGAGATGTTCCGCCGCATCAAGAACACTCTGATCTCCCAGCGCAAAGTGGTCAAGGCATCCGGCCGCGATACCGGCGACGCCATGAAGCTCTCGCGCGACAAGGTCAGCGACATTTCGCACAAAATCATTGAGATGCTGCGGAAGAGCCGCGAACTGCGCCTGCGCAATAAGGACAGCAACGCCGTGCGCCTGGAGATTGTGCGGCAGATGACGGAAGTGCTGGTGACCGAGGAGAAGGTGGATCGCGCCGCCCGCGCCAAGATCCGCACCCAAAAGCGCGACATCCCCGAGGGCAGCGAAGAATGGGACATTCTGCTCCGCCGCTACTACTCCGAAGAGATGAAAAAGCTCGGCATCGATATTGCCGGGCGTTAGCCCCAGCCCTTACCCCTTCCATTTTGAGCCATGCGGGAGCATAATGAGCCCGTACCTGAATTCTGTTTGGGGGTGCCCGTATGAGAGCAGTGCTGGGCCGCCTGGGGCTGATGCCCCTGGCAAAGCCCTTAACCTCGAAAGAAGGCCATGGCATTCTGGAGCGCGACCATTATCGCTGCCAGTATTGCGGCTTGGACGGTATGGCCAATTTCGAAAATTCTCTGGTCATGTCAGTGGACTTTGTTGTTCCAAGGGCAAACAAAGGCAGGAAAAAATCCGACAACCTGGTTGCGGCGTGCCGCGCGTGTAACGTGATCAAAGGCCGCCGCGTATTTAAGGATTTCGAAGAAGCGAAAGCCTACGTCCTGAAGCGCCGCGCGGAGCTGCGCACGCAGTGGGAAGCCGATATGGCGCGACTTCCGGCCGCTTCACTTACCGCAGCGCCATAGCAACGCATCGGCGGGCAGCTCCTGGGCGGAATCTATCAGAGCTTGCTGGTCTTCTTCGGGGGAGTAGGCAGCCTCTTGACCGGGGCGCCGGATTTCGACGGCGGGGCCTCCATCGACTTGAGCATGCCTTCGAACTGGGCGCGAAGATCGTCGTTAATCGGGTTCGGCGGGTCGAGCACAGCCAGTCCGCGCCGGTAGAACGCCTTGGCCTGCTCGGTTTGCTCTTCCGTAAACGCCTGTATGGCCTGCTGCGAAATTCCCATCGCCAGAAAGCGCGCGCGAATTGCCGTGGAGCGCTCCAGCGCCTCGCGCACTTCGGGGTACTTTTTCTGCGCTGAGTAGAACGTCGCAACTTTGTCCAGGGCTACCGCCACCATCGCATGATCTTTGCCGACGGAGGATTCCCACAGGCCGATCAGCCGATGGTAGACCGGGTCCGCCTCGTCGTACTTCTGCTGTCCGAAGAGCGCGTAGGCCAGACCATCCACGGTGGAAATCAGGTCGGGGTGCGTTTTGCCGTAGAGCGTCTCGCGAATCACCAGCACGTGGCGGAACGCCCCCTCCGCCTGATCATAGGCGCGCATCAGGGTATTGTATTCGCCCAGGCGGTCCAGATCCGGAATTAGTACGGGGTCGAGCGGGCCGCTCAGTTTTGTGCGGATGGCCAGGGCCGCAGCGATCGAACCGATGGCGCTTTCGATATTCTTCTGCTCCGCATAGATATTTCCCATACGGCTGAAATCGTCCGCCACCATGGGGCTGTCGACCGTGTACGCCTCCACGTGCATGCTCTGCACGCGGCGCAAGATTACCAGTGCGCGGTCGAAATCCTTCATCCCACGGCACAGGCCTACTGAGATCAGCAGGTCGTCGGCGATCTTGTGGTCCCTTTGCCCGAACGTGTTCTCGCGCCAGGTGATGGCCTGCTGCAGCCAGTTATCGGCATCGGCGAATTCACCGGCGGCCGCGCGCACGCTGGTCAGGCGCTTCAGAATGTCGTAGCGCACGGGATCGTCCTTGGGCGTCGCTTGCGCCAGTTCCCAGGCACGCGTGAAGGTTTGTAACGCGGCATCGTAATCGCCCTTGAGGTAGGCCGCGTCGCCATCTTTGGTGAGTTGGGGGATTGTGGGCGCGGGTTCTTCCTGCGCAGTGACGGAGGCGGCCACGCAGGCCAGTGTGATGCATAGGCGACGCAACATAAGAGTTTTATAGTACTAATGAATTAGGATGTCAAGGCAATACCCGGTAGAGGTCGTAGGCGTTGACCTCCTCGCACCCCATGGCAAAGGGCAGATAGCCGAAGCGGTTGGAATAAAATCCGGCGCGCAAACGGCGGTTGAGCACAAACACGCCGCAGCGCCGGTCCGTCTGGGTGTTGAGCAGTTCGCGGTGGATGGGCAGACGGTCCAGCATGCCGTAATAATCCAGGCGGCTAACTACGATAGTGTCGCCGGGTTCGGGCAGGGGTGGAGTATTGCCGAGCGCTTTGGCACCGGCATCCTCGGCATATGCCAGAAAGGCCCACTGCCCACCCGCCCACACCCGCAAGCCCCGGCGAATGCGGGGCGCGATCAGGCGATCTACGGCCTCGCGCTGTGACGAGGCGAGCGTGGTGTCACCCACCACGATGAGCGCGCCGGAAATCCACCCGAGAGCTACCATCAGCGCCACCGTTAGCGGATATCGCGACTGGCGCGCGCGGGCCGCGTGCCGCACGATGAGAAGAGCCGCCGCCGGAACGCCTGGCAGCAGATACTTGGCGCTCATGTACACGTAGGGCAGGGCGATCATTCCGGAGGCCAGCCAGACTAGCAGGGGCATGACGCTCCCTGACGGTCGCGGCTCGGATCGGAGTTGGCAGGCTGAAGCCTGCCCCACCACGGTCACGCAGGCCAGGAGGAAGCAGATGCCCAATGCCGCGGGGACCGCGTAGAGCACGAGGTTGGCCGAACCCGCAACCATAGACAGCGCCACACCTATCGCCACCAGGCCGGCGACGCCGCATGCAAACTTTCGACCGCTGGAGAACAGGGCGTACACGAGCAGCGGTCCGGTGAGCGCCTGGTAGCAAAGAAATGCGACCAGGTTGCGCGGCACGTTGCGCATCGATGTCAGCACCTGAAACGCCGCGCCCACCGTCGCATTGGCCGCCGGCCCGCGATTCAGGCTGACGCACACCACCACCACTACCACGGCGACGCACAGCGGCCAGAGGGACTTCGCTGCCCGCTTCCCCGCCGCGGGTACGAGCAGAAGCGACGCCACCAACAAGAGCGGCGCCGTACTGGCGCGGCAGAGCACGGCGGCCGCCAGCAGCAAACCCGACGCCAGCCCCGGACCCCAGCGCCGCTCTTCGCGAAAGAGTAGCAGGCGGTCCATGCCCGCCATGCCGAACATCGCCGCCATAACGTCTGGCATGCAGGTGGCCGCCATCGCCAGGGTGACCGGGTTTGAGGCGATCAGCAATCCGACGGTATTCGCCTGCCGCCGGTCGCAGCCCAAGCGGAGCGCCACCGATACGCTGGCTATGAGGAAGCCACAGAGCAGCAGCAACTGGTAAAGATGCGCGATCCACTCGCGGCCGCCAAGCGCCGCCACGGGCGCCAGCACGTACGCCGGCAGAGTTCCGCCCAGCAGGTATTGCGAGAGCTTCAGGCGATCTCCGGCGTTCCACACCTGCTCGAAATCGGCGGGATGCAGCGGATCTACCAGCGCATGTTTGGCCTCGCGTAGAAACAGCGGATCGTCGATGGTGTATGGCTTGTTCAGGAATGGCAGCAGCAGCAGGCTGGCCACCAGGATGGCCGGGGCGGCGAGGCGAAGGGTCACACGCGCTGCCTCTGCGGTGAGTCTGATTCGGTCATCCCTTGCGTTTCCAAATGAAGTATACCGGCACGCCCGCCGCAATCAGCAGCGTTCCCACCATCGCGGGACCGGGAGTTGTCACAAACGTATTCACCACGAACCCCAGCGCCACCGCCGCGAAGACCAGCAGCGTGACCGGATATCCGGTCATGCGGTACGGCCGCGCGCGCAGCGGTTGCGCGTGGCGCAGGGCTGCCACGCCGAGCGCCGTCAACCCATAAAAGACCCACGCCGCATACATCGCGTAAGCCGCCAGTGTCTCATAAGTCCCGGTGATGGCCAGCAGCGCCGACCATGCGCCGAACATCAGAATCGACAGATGCGGCGTTTGGAAGCGCGGATGAACGGTGCCGAAGCGGCGGAAGAACAGACCATCCCTGGCCTGGGCAAAATAGATCCGCGGCGCGGTCATCGCCCATCCGTTGATGGCGCCAATGATGGAAAGCAGAATGATGAAGGAGACGAACGCGCCGCCCGCCGGCCCCATGCTGCGCTCTGCCACTAGCGCACCCACACGAGGGGTGGCGGCGATCTCGGCCACCGTCAGCACGCGCAAGTATGCCGCATTTGCCAGGACATAAATGCCGATGGCGAGCGCCAGTCCAAATGCCAGCGCCAACGGCAGATTCCGTTTCGGATTCTTCACCTCTCCCGCCACAAAACTCAACGCTACCCATCCGTCATACGAGAGCAGGCACGCAATCATCGCCACGCCGAATCCGCTCAGCGTAACAGCGCCGGTCGCCGGGGGCATGGCGGCCGCAGGTATTGCCGCGTGCCGCTCCGCCATGAACGCCGCGCCCACCAAAACCGCCAGCCCAAGAACCTTCATCAAGGTGAATGTGTTCTGCACCGCCGCGCCCACCGCCACGCCGCGATAGTTCACCATCGTCACCGCGGCGATCAAGCCCACCGCGATGGCCTTCGAAACCAGCGGCGTCAGCGTCACGAAATATCCCACGTACGTGGCGAACGTGATGGAAAGCCACGCGATCGCCGCCGAGATCACAATGAAGAAGTAGGTCCACCCGCAGAGAAATCCGAATAGGGGACCATAGGCTTCACGCAGAAACACGTATTGCCCGCCCGTCGCCGGTAACATGGCGCCCAGTTCGGCGAAGGCCAAGGCGCCGAAGAACGAGAGTACGCCGGTGAAGATCCAGGCCGCGATAATCCACGGCTCCGAGGGCAGGCTGCGCGCCACCAGGTTCGGCACCACGAAGATTCCCGACCCGATGATGGTCCCGACGACGATCGCGGACGAATCGAGCAGCCCTAACCTGCGCGGAAGCTCCCCTGCGGAGTGCATGCCTGCCCATCATGCCACAGGGGGCGCTCGGCCGCTCTAGCGGTGGTGCTTTCGAAGTCCCTTACGCTCCCTCACGGTCGCGGCTCGGTTGGGGCGCAGCGTGCTCTAGCGCTGCACTCTCCCCGAACCATCGCCTTTGAGCAGCGCGTTCACTTCCGCCACCGTGGCACGATAGAAATCGCCCATGAAGGAATGTTTCAGGCAACTCGCCGCCACTGCGAACTCCAGTGCTTCCTGGTGCGCCGGCAGCGTGAGCATCCCGTAGATCAGGCCGCCGGCGAAGCTGTCGCCGCCGCCCACGCGATCCACAATGTGGGTGATCTCATAGTGCCGGCTGACCATGAACTCGCTGCGATTGTTCATGCACGCCGCCCACCCGTTATGCGACGCACTCTTGGATTCGCGCAGCGTGATCGCGATCGCCTTCATCGAAGGATACGCTTCCAGCACTTTGCCCGTCAGCGTCTCGTATTGCCCGCGATCGAGTTCGCCGGAGTGGACGTCCACGCCCGCCTGAATGCCGAGCGCCATCTGCACGTCCTCTTCGTTGGCGATGGCGATATCCACATACTGCGTGAGTTCGCGCATTACCTCGACGGCGGTCTTGCCGTATTTCCACAGGTTCTTGCGATAGTTGAGGTCGCAGGAGACCGTGAGTCCCTTCTGGCGCGCCTTCTTCATGGATTCGAGCGACAGTTCCGCCGCCGACGCGCTGATGGCCGGGGTGATCCCGGTGATGTGGAACCACCCGGCACCCTCGAATGCCTGGTCCCAATCGATGTCGCCCGGTTTGGCCAGCGCGATCGCACTGTTGGCGCGGTCGTAGACCACCTTGGAGGCGCGCTGATTGGCGCCCGCCTCCAGGTAGTAAATACCCATCCGCCCCTTGGCGCGGACGATGCGGGAGGTATCCACGCCGAAGCGCCGCAGTTCGCCGACCGCGGCATCGGCAATGGGGTTGGAGTCGGGCAACACGGTGACGTAGGCGGCAGGCAAGCCAAGTTGCGCCACTGCCACCGCTACGTTTGCCTCGCCGCCTCCGAATGTGGCTACAAATTGCGGACTTTGCAAAAAGCGCTCCATGCCCGGCGGCGCGAGACGGAGCATGATTTCACCGAAAGTAACGACGTGTTTCTGCATAAAGGGAAAAGTTAATTGTACGTGGAATCGCCAAAAGCGTGTGGAAGCTTCCAAAAGATCCTCCCGCATCGCGTAGTACACCGTGAATTTCCCTTGTTTCCGACAGAAATTGGAGTCATATAATATACGCCGGAAGTTTTCGGGTTAGTCATTAGCTGCCAATTTGAGGGGAGGGGAACGTTCATGCATCAGGGAAAGCAATCTCGTCGAGTTATGGCCGCAGCCGCGGCAATACTCTTTGGTTTGACCCTGGCCACACCCTTGTTCGGCCAGATCAGCACAGGGACTATCACAGGCACGGTAACCGACCCACAAGGGGCCGCCATGCCGAATGTGGCGGTCGTCGTTGTTCACACCGACACCAACTTCGAATCGCGGACCGTGACGAATTCCGAGGGGCTCTATCGAGTCCAGTCTCTACAGCCGGGCCCGTACCGTGTCACGTTCGAGTCCCCGGGTTTCAAACGAGTGGTGCAATCGGGGCTGGATCTTCGGACCGGAGACGTCTTGCCGGTGAACGTCAGGATGGAAATCGGCCAATTGACCGATTCGGTTCAGATCTCGGCGCAGGGCACGCTCCTGGAGACGGAGACATCGGCCACCGGTTCGCTTACCGAGGGGGACACGCTGTATAAGATGCCTCTCTACCAGCGATACGTGCTCAATGCTCTGAACCTGAATCCCGGAATGACTCAGAACGGCTACTCTTACGGCGGCTCTCTAGGCGGTTTCAACATTGCGGGGCAGCGATCGACGGGAACGGCAGTCTTTGAAGACGGCGTGTTTGGCAACGATCCGCAATCGAGTACAGGCACGGATATCAAGCCGGTAGAAAACTCGGTAGACGAAGTCAAGGTGCTGACGGGCACGCTCCCCGCCGAGTATGGCCACACCACGGGCGGCGTGGTCAGCGTAGTCAAGAAGGGCGGCACCAATTCGTTCCACGGGATGGCCGCAGACCTTGGCCGCACGCGCATGATGACTCACCGGCAGTTCTTCAACCTGTACAAAACCTCCGATCCGCAACCCGGAGCGCCCGACGGCGTGCCCGCCTGGTTCATGCAGCCGGATGCCAGCGTCAGCGGGCCCGTAGTCCTTCCCCATCTGTACAACGGCCGCAACAAGACGTTCTTTTTCTTTGCGTACCAAAAGCTGATCGAGAAGAAATCGGCCGCCTTCACCAGTCAGACGCCGACGCCGGCGTCGCTGGCGGGCGACTTCACGTTCGGCGGACTGGGCCAGCAACTCTACGATCCGCTGACCACCCGCCAGCTTTCCGACGGCACCTGGACCCGCGATCCGATCCCGGGAAATATCGTCCCGCAGAATCGTTTCGATCCGGTGGCCGCGAAAATCATCGGGATGAATCCCTGGGTGCCGCCCAATACGCCGTCGGGAACCTTGACCAGTACAGGGCCGGTGAGCAACTACACCTGGGCATCGAAATCGCGGACCTTTTTTGAAGATTTTTCGCAGCGCGTCGACCAGCAGTTCAATTCGAGTTTCAAACTCTACGGCAGCTACACTTACAACCACCAGAGCGGTCTGGGCCGGCCGACCAGCGTCGCGCTTCCCGTCTTCGACGGAGCCAACGGCATACTCACGCCGTTCACACAGCGGAACCTGTCCATCGGCGCCACCAAGCTCTTCGGCCCATCGATGCTCAACGATGTCCGGCTGGGCTACTATCGATCGCGGAACGACACCTTCGTACCCTCCTACAATCAGAACTGGCCGCAAACGCTGGGAATCCCCAACGATAGCCCGCTGCTAATGCCCTCTTTCAGCGGGACAGCGGCATCGGGCACCGGGTCCGCGCCGGCTTTGAATACGATGTACGGACTCACAGTGCCGGGGCCGTCCCGGACAGTTCGCGAAACGCTCTCGTTTCGTGACGATTTCAGCAAGATCGTCGGGACGCACGCGTTCAAAGCCGGCTACGAAATTCTCGATTTCCGAGCGAATTATTTCCAGTTAGGCCAACCCAGCGGGATCTTCCAGTTCGACAACATGACTGCGGGACTGCAGCCGAACGGGCAGCCGGTACCGAATACCGGCAACCTCCTGGCGGGGTTCGAGCTGGGGTCGGTGCGGCAGGCCAACTTCACCACCTACACATCTACGTGGCTGCCGCGCGACTCCGTCAACAGCCTGTACCTGCAGGACGATTGGAAAGCTACGAAAAGCTTAACGCTGAATCTGGGGATTCGCTGGTCGACGGAAAGTCCGTTTCACACCGCGCACGGATTGCAGAGCAATTTCAGCCCGACCACGGTGGATCCGGTAAGCGGCAAGATGGGCGCCATTGTGCATCCGACGGACGGGTTGAACAATCGTAGCCTGAAAGATTTTCAACCGCGGCTCGGCCTGGCGTGGCACCCCCTGGATCGTTGGGTCTTCCGAGGCGGCTTCGGCATCAGTACGGTCGACATCCGCTTCCCCAACGCGTTGCAACAGTTTGACGAGTACCAGGCGCAGGTGGTGCAGCAGCGCGCCCCCGGCGATCCGCGGCCGCTCTATCAGCTCAGCCAGGGGCCAACGCCCGTGGTGTACAACATCCTCAACAACAACACGGCCACCTATGTCGGGACCAACTTCGGATCGCGGAGCATCTATTGGATGGACGGCAATCTGCATCCCGGCTACGTGATGAACTGGAACGTCACCGCTGAGTACCAGTTCGGCGCGAACAACCTGGTGAAGTTGATGTACCAGGGCTCGGCGGGCATAGACCTGGTGGAGAGTTGGAACGTCAACGTGTTTCCGACGAGTTTCGGCGCCGGCAACCCTGCACTCCAGAACGCCGTGTTTGCCGCGCCGCAGAACTATCTGCCTTACCCACAGTTCGGCAACATCAACTACATGTCCAACACCGGCCATTCCACCTACCATGCCGGTACGGTGCAGTTCCAGAAGCGCTACTCGCAAGGCCTGGTGCTCAACAGCTTCTACACCTATTCGAAAGCGCTGGACGATTGCGATTCCGACTCCGGAACATGCAGCGGCGTGGCACCCATCGAAAACCGGAATCTCAATAAGGGGCGGGCGGGATACGACCGCACTCACGTCATCGTTGCCAACGCGACCTACGAACTGCCCGTCGGCAAGGGCCGCCACTTCGTGAACCATAGCCGCGTGCTCGATTGGTTAATCGGCGGGTACGAGTTGGCATGGGTGCAGACCTTCGAGACGGGGAACCCGATCGGCTTCAGTTTCACGAACAGCCCGTACAACTACTACCCGAGCAGCATCGGAAACTACGTTCCGAATCTGACCTGCAGCGGAATCTCCATGCCGGGATTTGGCCTGGGGAGCCTGATCGGGGGCGCCCGGTTCAATCAGGCGCTGGAAAACCCGGTGCTGCCGGTGAACTGCTTTGCGCCGCCCCCTGCGTTTACCATCGGGAACGCCGGGCGCAATATCGTGACCGGACCCGGACTCGTGTACTCCCAGGTGTCGGCCAAGAAGAACTTCACATTCAAGGAACGGTGGAATCTGCAGCTTCGCTTCGATTTCCAGAACCCGTTCCACAACTGGGGCTTCAATGCGCCCACCAACCAGGTGGATTTCAAGAATCCGCAACTCTTCGGAAAGATTACCGGGGACCAGACGACGGCGTCCTTTGGCGGCGAGCCGCTGATGAACCTGATGCTTCGTTTGAGTTGGTAAACGCGGCGGGCGATGTGCGAGACTGAATCCGTCCGGAGCTTTACTCTTGCGCAGCGCCCTTTACCTTTTGTTAGTAGCACCGTGCTTGTATGCCGGCCAGCCGTTGGTGGTCACGGACTGGTGGAACTTGCGTGACAT
Organism: uncultured Solibacteraceae bacterium; assembly: GCA_963805775.1. Lineage (GTDB taxonomy): Bacteria > Acidobacteriota > Terriglobia > Bryobacterales > Bryobacteraceae > Solibacter. The sequence goes on from CAWDWK010000034.1 coordinate 149,503, forward strand.
CACCAGTCCACGGATCAAGGCCGCGGGGGATGCCGTGGTCTACGTGGAACGTTGGAACCAGCGCGAGGGCGACCGCGCATGCGCGAACCTGTGGACCGTGGCGACGACCGGCGGGACACCGCGGAAACTGACCGACGGGCCATGGCGCGACAGTTCGCCCGCGTGGTCGCCGGACGGTGGGAGCATCGCCTATCTGTCCGACCGTGACGGCACGACCCAGATTTGGGTCCGCCGGCTGGACATCGCCGGCGACCGGCAAGTTACGCATCTGGAGTCGCCGCCGCTGACCGTCGCGTGGTCGCCGGACGGCAGTTCGCTCGCTTATACCGCGCGCCTGGCGGAAGCGCTGCCGTCCGCCGTCTGGGCACCGACTGCGATTCTGCCGCTGCTTCGGCGGCCCGCCGCGCGCGTGCAACTCTTCGTGGTTCCCGCCGCGGGAGGCAAGGTGCGCGCCCTCCCGCTCGACGGCGCTCTCGATATCCACGGCGAGCCTGCGTGGATGCCCGACGGACAGTCGATTCTGGTTTCCGCGGCCCCGCCACCCGACGCGGCGAACGTCTTGGAGGGCGGCGAAATCTACGCGCTGCAAGTGGCGGGCGGCGCGTGCCGCCAGATCACACGCCGTCCGGGTCCGGATTACGCGCCCGTGCCCTCGCCCGACGGCAGTCGCATCGCCTGGATCGCGCGCGAACCCAAGGCGCAGAGCTACGTCAGTGCCAAGCTTTACGTGGCTAACGTCGACGGCAGCCGCGCCAAAGTACTGGCCGGCACGTTGGATCGCGATGTATCCGACGTGCAATGGAGTAACGATTCGCGCACCGTCTACTTTCTGGCCGATGATCGCGGCGCCACTCATGTCTACGCGGCGCGCAGCGATGGCTCGGTGCGCCAGGTGACCAATGCCGCGGAGCGCCTGCGCGATTTTTCGCTGGCGGACAATGGCCGCGCGGTCGCTGTGCGCCAGACATCCCGAGCGCCGGCCGAACTGGTTGTGTTCCCCGTGGACCTGCCGGCCAAGCCAGTCAAGCTTGCGGCCGTCAACTCCGCCCTGCTCGCAGAACGCGACCTTGGCGCTATCGAAGAAATCCAGTACCCATCGGACGGGAAGAGCATACAGGGCTGGATCGTGAAGCCGCCTGCCTTCGACGCCGCAAAGAGATACCCGCTACTGGTGGATGTGGACGACGCGCCGCGCCGTATGTGCGGCAGCGAGTTCCGTCTGCGCGCTCAAGATCTTCGCGGCGCGCGGGTTCGTCGTGCTGTGCGCCAACGCGCGCGGCACGCCGGGGTACGGTGAGGAGTTCGGCAACCTGATCCGCTCGCGCTTTCCGGGCGACGATTTCGACGACTTGATGCGCGGCGTGGACCACGTCGTCTCCAAGGGCTACATCGATCCCGGCGCGCTTGGCGATTTCCGGAGGTCTGCTCGCCGCCTGGGCGATCGGGCATACCGACCGCTTTCATTCCGCCGTGGTGCGCCACGCGATTGCCGACTGGACGACTGACGTGGCCCACGCTCCCGATGGGCTCTACCGTGCCGCCGCGTGGATGGGCGGCGCGATGCCGTGGGACGACCCCGATCAATACGTGAAACACTCGCCGGTCTACTTCGCGGGAAACTTCAAGACTCCAACGCTGGTGATTGCGTCCGATCGGGACCCCGGCGCGGAAGAACTGTACTTCGCGCTGCAGGCGCGCAAGGTCGATTCGGCCCTGGTGCACATGGGGCCACCGCGCCCCAGTCAGGTGATCCTGGAATGGGAAGCGATGCTGGGCTGGCTGGAGAGGTAGCCCCGGGCGCTACTTCAACTCGTCGGGCACCGGCAGCGTGACCGCGCCGGTGGCGGCCCACTCGGCCCCGCGCACGAAGGTGGCGATGAACCCCGGTAACACCATGGCGGCGGGATCGTGCCCGAGGGCCGTGGTAAAGACGCGGCCATTGCCGAACTTCGTGGTCCAGAGCATCGGTTGTTTCAGCCCGGGACCGGGAATCGGCTGTTTCTCGCCCGGCTTGTACAGCGTGTGGTCGTCATACGCGGTGGCGAGCACGTGGTACGTGCCCTCCGGCTGCCACTTCAGATTGGCGTACAACTCGTCGTTGGCCTGCGGAAAGGTAGCGCGCATGCCGCGGGTAATCGGGTGCTCGGGATCGGTGATCGTGACGGTGAAATCGTGGCGCGCCGAGTGATGCCCGTTGTTGGGCCTCCAATTGCCGGCGCACAACTGCTCGAACTCGGTCCAGCCGTTAAAGGCCGCTGCCGAGAAGTGGTAGACCACCAGGCCCTTGCCGCTACGCACGAAATCTAAAAGCGCGCTATCGGCGCGGGCACCCCAGCGCAGCGCGGGCTTGTTGCCATCGTAGTAATTGAGTACCACCAAATCGTACGGTGCGAGCGTCTCCGGTCCACCTCCGCGGAACTCCTCGGTGACGCGCACCTCGAACCGCTTGGTGTCTTCCAGGATCTTTCGCAGCACCGGCGTAGTGGCGCGCCAGTCATGCCCGTTCTGGCCGGTGATGATCAACACTTGAATCTTCGGCGCCTGTGCAGGCGCGGGCTGCGCGATTCCAAACAGGAACAGGCAAGCGACTCCGAGTTTTAGAAGCCGATTTCCCATGACGCCCCGATTTTAGCGCCATGTGTCCGCGAAGTACCGCTTACTTTTCCGCCAATTTTCTACCTGCGTCCAGGCTGTCGAAGTTCAGGATGGCGTTGAAGACCAGGAAATAGCTGCCCTTGGTTTCGGCGCGCCACATGGGGTTGTTGGAGAACAGCACTACGTGGCCCTGGCCGAAGGGCGAATCGATCACCGCAGCGTGCTGCGCCAACTCCGTGCCTCCATCGAGCAAGCCTGAAACCAGCAGTTCCGGCGCATTCGCGTAGCGCAGGACCACGCGCGGGCGCGCCGCCGGGGGAATTACGTTGACCGGGTTGCGAAGCTGTTCGTCGGTGAGCGGCGTGGCCTCCCATGCTTCGGCGTGGGGATCTTCCGGAATCTCGACCGGGCTGCGGCCTTGCGGAAGATCCGGATCATCGGCCGTGCCGCGGCCGGTGGGGCGTTCGCGCTCTTCGGCTCCGCCGCGCCGTCCGCCGCCTCCTCCGCCCGCCATATTGGTGAGACCGAAGACCGGGGGATTCGATGCAAAGATTGCCAGGTTGTCGCGGTAGCCGTACACGATCGGGCTGGCCGCGTCGACCATCTTCGAACGCAGCGCCGAGCCCGTCACCTTGAGCCGCGTGCTGGTCCCGATGCTCACGCCGGGCGCGAAGCCGAACGTCACCGCGAAATTGGTAGTGTCGTTGGCCGTGATCAGCAGGCCGCCCTTGCGCACGAACTCCTGCAGGTGTTCGAGGCCGCCCCAGCCCAGGCCGGGACGCATGTCGTCGGTTTCGTCGGTCTTGCCCAGATTCGGTGTGAGCTGGCTGACTTTCCACGGCAGGGGATTGCCATACATGGGCATACCGCTGATAACTGTCTGCGGGTTGCCGCGAACTCCCGGCGCGAATACGATCACGTCGTATTTTGCGCGCAGGTCGGCGATCCCCGCGGCGGTCTGCGTGCTGATGTAGTCGTAGGGAACCTTCAGGCGATCGAACTCCAGCCGCCACCAGCCTTCGCTTTGCGTGCTGAGCCAGGTGTGCATGATGGCGATTCGGGCGGCGCGCGCCGGGTGCGTCTTCACATCAGGCGCGGTGGCCACGGCGTAGGCCTTCACGCCGAGTTCAGCGGCGGCTTTGGCGAGGTCGCCCTGGCCCACCTGGCGCACGATGAAGCTGCCGCGGTTGAACTTGTGGCCGGCGGCTTCGAACGGCTCCTCGGCAGTATCGAAGGTCGCGCCGGGGAATCGATAGCGCAGGGTGATCAGCGCGTTGTCGGCATTGTGATTGATCAGGAAGATCTCGCCCGCGCTTTCCACGCCGCCGGGGGCTTGCACCGGACCCGGCAGGCGGTCCATCGCGGCATCCAATATCTTCACGTCGATGACGCGCGACACCTGCACGTTGCCGAGTTCGCCGAAGGTCCAGCCGGTGTCGTCGTAGATGCTTTTCTGCGGATCGCTGGCTGCCCAGTACTGGTAGTCGAGCAGAGTATCGGCGATGCGGCTGTAGGGCTGATCCATGCGTAAAACGTAGCTGCCCGCCGGGAATGTGCGCGGCTCGGGCTTGGGCTTTTCCGCGGGCTTGGCGGGCGCGGCATCGGCCGAAGTGTCGGCCTCGGTGGTCCCTGCGCCAGCACCGCCGCGCCCACCGCGGCCCCCGCGCGCGGGTGCTTTCTTGGCTGGCATCATCACCGTGATGGGCGCAGTGGCGCGCGAAATCTCGCAGCCCTGGTCCTGCAACATTCGCAGAAGGTCGGCCTGCGCGCCGGGGCGCGGATCGTCGGCCGTAAACACGTACGCGGCCGGACCTTCAGTGCGCGGCTTCTCGATGGAGCGCTTGGCCTTCAGGTAGAAGTTGCGCAGGAAGAGTTTGTTGTTGCCCGCGAAGTAGTGCAGCCCAGTCAGCACGCCGGTCTGTTCGTAATTATTGTTATTGCGCTGCGACCACTTCGTCTTCGGAAGCGGCGGATTCTGTTTGAACCAGGTGCGTGCATACTCATTAGGGCGCAGCGTGCGCTCTTCGGTGTCCGCGCCGCCGTTGCCGAACGTCTCATAGAGGCGGCTGACTCCGTTATGCATGGCGGCGATGAACATCAGATAGCTGGGCGACCACGTGTCGAAGGTGCCGTGTGTGAACACGCCGGGCATGCCGAGCTTGGTCATTTCGGAAACATTGTTCCAGCCCATCATCTGCCATTCGTCCGCCAGAATCGGGTCAATCCACGCGTTGTAGGGGCCATCGCCGACGGTGTTGTCGTAGAGGTACGGCACGGATTCATGCAGGTCGTGGAGGACCTGCGCCTTGAAGCCGACGAACGTGTTAAGGACGTTGCGCGTGAGTTGCAGGGTGAGCCCCATGGAGTCGCGATTGTTGTCATGCGCGACGTAGTGGCCCCAATAGATCAGCGGTGGCCATTGTTTGTTGGGATTCTCGCGGTGCCAGCGATAGATGTCCACCATGCGGTCGCGGCCGTCCACTTCCACAACGGGAGTGATGAGCGTGATTACGTTGTCGCGGATGGCCTTGATGTACGCGCTCTCGTCCACTGCCAGGCGGTAGGCAAGTTCCATCAGCGCGGTGGGCGCTCCGGTTTCGGTGGAGTGTATGGTCCCGGTGATGTAGTAGATGGGCGTGGATGCGGCGACCAGCTTCTCGGCCTCGGCATCGTCCATCTTGATAGTGCGGGGGTCGGCAAGTTTGGCCAGGCGGGCGCGATTCTCATCCAGTGTAGCCATCAGCTGTTCGGACGCCACGGCGACGGCGATCATCTCGCGGCCCTCTTCGCTCTTGCCGATGCTGAAGACTTTCACGCGTGGAGTGGCCTTCTCCAGCATTCGCATGTAGCGATAGACATCGGCCGAGTACGGCAGGATGCCGGGCGCTCCAGCGATATCGCCGAGCACCGCCTTGGGCGTAGGCACAGTCTTCGAGGCAGGCAGGTAGTCGGTAAGCGGCGAATTGAAGAATGTTTCGGTAGTATATTCGCGAATCTTCTTCGTGTATTCCTCGTCCACTGCCTGCCCGGCATCGCGCCCGGGTTTCAGCAAGACGTTGGCGACAGGTTGGCCGAAAAGGGGAAGCGCGAGCAGCGCGAGAGCAAGACACCGGAGAAGCTTCATTTTAGTGACTATAGCTTAATTTGTCCGAGCTGCGCTCGGATAGACAGGCCAGGAGGCCTGCCCTACTTCAATCGCAAGCTGTTGGTCACCACCGTGACGCTGGATGCCGCCATGGCGGCCGAGGCCAGCATCGGGGAGAGCAGTCCCAGTGCAGCGATGGGAATCCCAATCACGTTGTAGGCGAACGCCCAGAAGAGATTCTGGCGGATGATCCGCATGGTGCGCCGCGAAAGCTCCAGGGCTTCCACTATGCCGTTCAGATTGTCGCGCATCAAGGTCACGCCGCCGGCTTCCATCGCGACATCCGTGCCGCTGCCCATGACGATTCCCAAATCCGCCTGCGCCAGCGCCGGCGCATCGTTGATGCCGTCGCCCACCATTGCCACGCGGCGTCCGGCAGCCTGAAGTTTGCGGATCTCCGCGACCTTGCCGGCGGGCAACACCTCGGCCAGCACGTGATCGATCCCGGCCTCGCGCGCCACTGCTTTCGCTGTCGCGGCGCGATCGCCGGTGATCATCCAGACTTCCATCCCCAGGGCGCGCAGGCCGCGTACGGCTTCCGCCGCCTCCGGCTTGATAGTGTCGGCGATCTCGATCGCGCCCGCGGCCACACCATCGATGGTCACGGTGGCGCCCGGCCGCCCGACCACCACTTCGTGCCCCGCCACGCGCGCCCGTACCCCGTGGCCTACCTGCGCGGAGAACCCGGTTGTCTCTTCGAGCGCCAAGCGCCGTTCGCGCGCGGCCTCAACGATAGCCTTGCCCAGTGGATGTTCCGAATAGTGTTCCGCGGATGCCGCCAGGCGCAGCACTTCGTTCTCGGCGAACGTGCCTTGCGTTGTCACCCGAGTCACGCGCGGCTTGCCGGCCGTGACGGTGCCCGTCTTATCCAGCACGACAGTGTCGATTTTGTGCGCCATCTCCAGCGCCTCGCCGCCCTTGATCAGGATGCCGCGTTCGGCACCGCGGCCCGTGCCCACCATGATCGCGGTCGGCGTGGCCAGACCGAGAGCGCAGGGGCAGGCGATGATCAGCACCGCAACCGCGTTCACCATCGCCACGGCAAACGGCGCGAAGAACAGCCACACACCGAAGGTTGCCAACGCCAGAATCAGCACGGCGACGGTGAAATACGCGCTGACCACATCGGCCAAACGTGCCACGGGCGCACGCGAGCCCTGCGCCTGCTTCACCAGTTCCACCATCTGCTGCAAGACCGTGCCGCGCCCGACCTTGGTGGCACGGAAGCGGAACCCGCCCGCGCGGTTAATGGTCCCGGCGAACACCGTGGCGCCCGCGCGCTTATCCACCGGCATGCTCTCGCCGGTGAGCACCGATTCGTCCACTGCCGATTCGCCCTCAGTGACCTCACCATCCACCGGAATGCGCTCGCCCGGACGCATTATCACCACGTCGCCGGTGCGCACTGCCTCAACGGGCGTCTCGACCTCCACGCCGTCGATCAGCACTCGCGCCACCGGTGGTTGCAAATCCATCAGCCTGCGGATAGCCTCGCCGGCCTGCCCGCGGGCGCGCGCTTCCAGGGTCCGGCCGAGCAGGATCAGCGCGATGATTACAGCCGCCGCCTCATAGTAAACTTCGTGCCGCCCGCGCACCGTCTCCACTAGCGAATAGAGGAAGGCCGCTCCGGTGCCCAGTGCGATCAGCGAGTTCATGTTGGCCGCGCCGTGACGCAGCGCGCTCCACGCCGCCACGTAGAACGGCGCGCCCGCGTACAGAATCACCGGCAGCGTGAGCGCCAGTTGAATCCACGGCGAGTACGGCACATGCAGCATGCCGTGCGACATCCCAAGCACAAGCACGGGCGCGGCGAAGATCACCGCCACGGTCAGGCGCCGGCGGTATCCCTGCTCCGCGGCATCTGCCGGGGCCTCTTTCTCCGGTACGCCGTACCCCAGTTCCTCGATTGCTCCGACGAAATCGCGGACCTGCACCACTCCCGGGTCGAACTCAACGGTCGCCGTGTTCGTGGCCAGATTTACATTGGCGCGGTCGACCCCTTTGGTGGTCGCCAGCGTTCGCTCGATAGCGCGCGCACAGGCGGCACACGTCATTCCAGACACCGGCAAGTCCACGCGCTCGGGGGCCGTCGTCTTCATGCGGCGACTTCGTAGCCGAGTTGCCGGACCGCGTTAGCCAGGGTCTCCGCCGTCACCAGATCCGCGTCATATTCGACAATCGCGCTGGCATTGACCAGATCCACCGTGGCCTTGGTTACCCCGGGGGTCGCCGAGAGTTTCCGCTCCACGCTGCGCGAGCAGTTGCCGCAGGTCATTCCGCCGACCATCATTTTCAGGGTTTGAGGCGCCATACCTATATGATGCGCCCATGCGGCATACTGGCTCAGGAGGAATCCCCTGCTTTTTTCCGATTTATTGCTGGCGCGGCGCTTGGAAGCCGCGGAAGCGGCCAATGCGCGCGGCTGCACTGCCATCCATCCGGAGGCTGCCACGTTGGATGTTGCCGGCGGTTGCGCCGTCTTTGTCGGCGCCGCGTCGCCGCTCAGCCATGCGGTGGGCATCGGGCTCGACGGCCCTGTCACCCGGCCGGAGATCGACCGGCTGGAGGCCTTCTTCCGCAGCCGCGGCGGCAAGGTGTCCATCGAGCTGTGTCCGCTCGCCAACGCCGGAATTCTGGACACGCTGGGCGAGCGAGGGTACCGCGTCACCGAATTCAACAACGTGCTGGTGAAACGGCTGGCCGGTACTCAAATTGTTCTCACGCCGCGCGTCCGCCGAGCGCTGCCGGACGAAACCGACGTATGGAGCCACACTGTCGGCCGGGGCTTCTTTGAGGCGCACGAGTTGACTACGGAAGAGATGGACGTCGGCCGCGCAATTTTTGCCATGCCCGGCGCGCTCTGTTACCTCGCCGTGACAGAGAGCGGAGAGTTGGCGGGGGGCGCCGCCGCGGCGGTCTACAGCGGTCTCGCAACGCTGTTTGCCGACAGCACCATCGCGGGTCACCGCCGCAGCGGCCTGCATCGGGAACTGATCGCCGCGCGCCTGAACGAGGCGCTCGCTCAAGGCTGCGATCTCGCCACCGCGGCCACGCTCCCCGGCAGCGGCTCGCAGCGAAACTATGAGCGCATGGGCTTCGAGGTGGCATACACCCGAGTCACCCTGGTGGCCTGAAGCGGGCGTCGCTACGCCTGACTCAATTTTGGCGGCGGCGCAAGAGCAACCAGCCGAAGACAGCGATTACGAGAACCAAGGCCGCTACGACGATCAATTCCGGAAGTCCAAAGTTCATACCATATAATACGATTAGTTTGTCCGATTATTTACCTCACTTTTAGTGAGATTTCGTCCGATGAGTTCCCACTCCGGTATTTACGACGATATCATTCGAGTGGCTGGATCACTGGGTTGCCGCATTCCTGGTGCCGGTCGCGGTGTGGGTTGTGATCAGCGGTCTGGATGACCTGTTTATCACCCTGGTCGGGTTTGCGACCTGCCGCCTCCGCTTCCCCTGGCCCACAGACGCTCGCCTCCGACGTGCGGGCGAGCGTCCCATCGCCGTCTTTGTCCCGCTGTGGCGCGAACACGCCGTCATCGGCCGCATGCTGGAACACAATCTGACGGCTATCCAGTACCGGAATTACCACTTCTTCGTCGGCGTCTACCCCAACGACACCGCCACCATCCGTGCCGTCGCCACGCAGGCGCGCCGTTACCCCCGAATCCATATTTGCCACCTGCCCGCATGACGGGCCTACCTCCAAGGGCGATTGCCTCAACTGGATCTATCAGCGCATGAAGGACCACGAGGCGCGTCACCACATGCGCTTCCGCATCGTCGTCATGCACGACGCCGAAGACCTGATCCATCCCGAATCGCTCCGCCTGATCAATTGGTTTTCGCGTCGCTACGCCATGGTGCAGGTGCCGGTCCTGCCGCTGCCTACCGCCGTTCGCGAATGGACCCACGGGCTCTACTGCGACGAATTTGCCGAATTCCAGCAAAAGGACATTCCGGTGCGCCAGCACCTCGGCGGCTTCCTGCCATCCAATGGCGTCGGCACGGGCTTCGACCGGGCCGCCCTGGAACGCCTGGCCGCCACGCGTTGCGGCCGCCCCTTCGATCCGGCCTGCCTCACCGAGGACTACGAAACCGGCTATCTGCTCCACGCGATGGGTTACCGCCAGGTCTTCGTTCCGGTCCGCACCGCACCCGCCGGTCCGCTGGCCACTCGCGAATATTTCCCGCGCAGCTTCCGCCCGGCGATCTCCCAGCGCACACGATGGGTCACCGGCATCGCGTTACAAAGCTGGCAACGCCACGGCTGGAGGGTTCCATGGCCGCAACTCTACTGGTTCTGGCGCGACCGCAAGGGGCTGGTGGGAAACCTGCTCTCGCCGGCGGCTAACCTGTTCTTCCTGTATGGTACGGCCAGCTACCTGACCAGCCTCGGACATCCCGGGCTTTGGCACTTCGGCGGCCTCATCCCCACCTGGATCTCGGACCTGTGCCGTCTCACTTTCGGCATTGCGATATTGCAGGCGGCTGTACGCGTCCACGCCGCCGCGCGCATCTATGGCTGGCGGTTCGCCGCAGCCGTACCGATCCGAATGTGTTGGGGGAACCTGGTAAATTTTGCCGCCACCGCCACCGCGTTATGGGAGTTTTGGAACGCCCACAGCCGGGGTGAGGAACTGGCCTGGAACAAGACAGACCACATCTACCCTCTGCCGCAGCCCGTTCTGGCCGCTAGCGCTGTCCGATTTCATCCGATTGCGGATGCTTCTCCAAACGCCATAGGGGAATTTTACTAATCATCCGGTCCAATCCGCTTTCGGCCGACTGGTCGGCCGCCTTGTCCGGTTGAGGCGCCGGATCAAGTGCCACCACCGGCTCGCCTGCCGGAGCCACCGGCGGTGGCAGCGTCTGAGTGACCACCATCTCCGGTTTTACTATTTCGAACGGTGAAGGTCGCGTCTGCTCCACAATTGCACGTTCCTTGCCCGGTCGTTTGTGCCGGATGGCGTCTCTCGGCAGACCGCAAGACGCCGAATCGCTGCTGCTCTGGCTGCCGTGATAGACTTCCAACCGGAAACTAACCCTGTCGGTCTGGGGCCAATACAGGATCGTCGAGCGGTCCAATTGTCGGCCGTTCAAGTCCACATGGCTTCGGAGCACGCCGTCCTCGATATAAAGAATCGCATGGTCGGCATGGCGGACCTGCCGCGAAGCCCTGTCCCATTCCACGCGGAGGCTCCCATCCTCGGCGCCCGCGCGCAGGCCGATCTTCTCGGGGATCGCGGGTTTCGGCCGAGAGATGGGGTGGCGCCGCATCAAAAATGCATCTGCCCCGAGAATCGCCACTACCCCTCCCAGTGCCACCGGAAGAGCCCATCGCGGTATGCGCCAAGTCCGCATGACACTTTAATTACGGCATCTCTCATACCGATGTCCGCATTTATACATTCCCCGCCGATGGCCGGTGGATGCGAGAGGCGCCATCGGCCGCTATGCGGCTAGGCAGTGAAGCGTGTCGCCGTTAGATGAGTGGCAGTACCACCGCGTCCAATTCCTCGTCGTTCCATTTCGTGAGGGTGATATTGCGATGGGCTGTCCAGCGTTCGGTGTGCGAGACGCTCTGGCCGGGCGCGAGCGTGGTCAACGGACCCAGCGTCTCCAGTTCCAGTATGTCCGCGTTGGTGAACGTTTCGAAGGTACAGCCGAAATCCGGGTAGGATACCGGCTCGGCCACCGCTTCGTAGCGCTTTACGAATAGTTCGCCATTCAGCAGGTACGCGCCCCAGGTGTGCCGGTTGTAGGTGCCCAGCTTCTGCGGGTTAGAATTGTTCGGGTCCTGGCGCAGCACCAGGTACTTGCGCGACAGCCTCCAGCGCGGATCGTCCAGGTGAGTGAACGCCCACATCACCAGTGGGTTGGTGGGTTCCAGCATTTCCGGGTGTGTGCCGCGCGGCGGAAATCCGTGGATGCCCGTGCCGCCCTGCGCGCACATGGTCAGAATCCAGGGTGCCAGATGATAGGGTTCCGCACCGGCGTTGCGCACCTCGTGGACCAATTCCACGGCCGTTCCGGCTGCCGCCATTTTGACCGTGATCTTCTTCTCCATGCCGGTGAGCGCTTCCATCGGTCCGGTGCACGCGATCTCGCCGCCCCGGACTTCGATCGCGACCGGGTCATTATCCGGCGCGTAACTTTTCACCGGATCCTCGGGCGCGATCCACACGCGGTGACCGCCTCTCGCCTGCCAGTCGGCCTCTCCCGTTTTTCCCATCTGCCCGGCAAATTCCTTGAAGAAGTTTTGCCCTCCGGCGAACCCGTAGTGCATGACGCGCGGCCCCACGTCACCCGTCACTACCAGTTCCACTTCGCCGTTCGACACCCGCCAGCTATTTGCCCAACCCTTAAAGTCGATTTGCTCGATGCTTATCATAGTTGCTGTTCTTATCAGACGATGCTACTGCGTCGCCTCCCCAATCAGAATCAGTCCGACCGTGTACCCGGCGAGCATCAGCCCGAGATATTTGTTGGTCCCCGCCGGTGCCCCGCGGAACTCGCGCCAGATGAACAGCCCCCAGATCGCCGCCACCAGGGTCGCGCCCTGCCCCAGCGCGTAGGAGACAGCCGGGCCCGCCACGCCGGACGCAAGCACGTTAAAGCTCAGCGCGAGCATCCAGATGACGCCGCCCAGGATGCCAATGGCGTGCAATCGCGCGCTGCCGCGGAAATAATCTCGATAAGGCACGTTGCCCGTGCGCATGAAAATGCCGTTCCACACAAAGTTGCTGGCCAGCACGCCGAATCCGAAAACTACCAGCGCCACGTAGGGAGTCAGCATGCCCGGCACGATCGGTGCGGAGTTGAAGTTCGGAGAAATCGCGCGCATGAGCTGCGGATAGAAGAAGCCCATCAGCGCGCCTGCGATGGCGGAGTAGATCACGCCGCGCAGCGGATTGCGCACGCCCGCCTGCGGGAGGCGCTTATGCGCCAGCGCGGACATGATCATCGCAAAGACGATGAGGGCCACGCCCGTGAACAGCAATCCGGGATCGCCCTTCGGCGTCTCCACGTAGCTTTCTACCGTGCCGATCACCAGCGCCAGCCCGACCCCTACCGGAAACGCCACGCTCATTCCAGCCGCATCGATGCCCACCACCAGCAGAAGGTTCGAGAGGTTGAAAATGACTCCGCTGATCAGCGCCGGCACAACGAAGCTCCAGTTCGCCTGGTGCAGGTTCTCCCTTGTCGGGGCTCCTGCCGCTCCGAAGCTGCCCAGCGTATGCGAGAACACCATGCCGAACAGGAACACGCCGATCGCGTAGTCCCAATAAAAAAGCTGGAACGGCCACTTCTCCTTACCCGCCAGTTTCTGCGTATTGGCCCACGATCCCCAGCCGAGCATGGTGATCACGCAGAATATAATCGCCACCGGCAGACTATTCACGACGAACATGGTAGGGCTCCAATCTCCCTGAGGCGGCTCAAGAAGGAGAATTATATCCGGAATACAACTTCACCGTAGAACCCCTTGGTGGTGGGATCGCCCTTCGTGGCCTATTGTGCTTCGCTAAAAGTTTCGCGCGCGGAACACTCTCTTCCACCGGCCGCTTACACCGCGCCGCCGCCGAGGAGCGAAGCCGCGGTGGGCGGCGCGGCGCCGCGCAACTTGGGCGGCTCCGCAACCTCGGGAACCAGGTCGCCTTCGCCGGGCGCGAGAAACAGGTTGGAATCGATGCCGTGCTGGCGAGTGTACAGATCGTAGTAACGGCCCCCGAGTGCGTAGAGCGAGTTGTGAGTGCCGCGTTCCACAATGCGGCCATCCTCCACCACGAGGATCTGTTCGGCGCGCCGTATTGTGGAGAGGCGGTGCGCGATGACGAACGTGGTGCGGCCTTTCATCAGGTAGGAGAGACCTTCCTGGATGGCAGCCTCCGATTCCGAATCGAGACTGCTGGTAGCTTCGTCGAGGATCAGGATGCGCGGATCGGCCAGAATGGCGCGGGCGATGGAGACGCGCTGGCGCTGTCCGCCGGAGAGTTTGACGCCGCGCTCGCCGACAATGGTGTCGTACTTCTTCTCGAATTTTTCGGCAAACTCATCGACGCGCGCGATGCGGCAGGCGGTCAGGATCTCCTCTTCGGTGGCGGCGGGACGGGCGAAAGCGATGTTTTCGCGGATGGTACCGTCGAACAGGAAGGTGTCCTGCAGCACCACGCCGAGTTGCGAGCGGAAGGCATCCAGCCGCACGGTGGAAAGGTCTGTGGAATCGACCAGGACGCGTCCGGCGGTGGGCTCATGAAAGGCGGCGATCAGGCTGATGATGGTGGATTTTCCGGAGCCCGAAGGACCTACAAGCGCGGTGGCGGTGCCGGGCTCGGACGTGAAGCTGACTTCGCGCAGCACGGTTTTTCCGGCGTCGTACTCGAAGGTCACGTTGTCGAAATCGATGTAACCCTGGATGGTATCGATCTTGCGGACTCGTTTGGTGTCTTGGTCCTCAGGCCTCTCGGCGAGCACTTCCTGGGTGCGATCGAGTCCGGCGAGCGCCTCGGTGAGCTGCGTGCCGATGCTGACCATCTGTAGCATGGGCGCCACCATGAAGCCGAGGTACAGTACGAACGAAAACAAGCCGCCGACCGTCAGCGTGGGCGGTGTGGCCAGAATCTGGCGGGCGCCGACATACATCACAGTGCCGCCCACCACGCCCATCACCATGGTGGCCGAGAGGGTCATCAAAGAGATGGCGGTAAGCGAGCGCATGACGTTGTCCAGCAGGCGCTGCACGCCGGAAGCGAAAACGCGGGCTTCCCCAGCTTCGGCATGATAGCCCTTGACGACGCGCACGCCGGCCAGGGATTCGGTGAGCCGGCCGGTGACCTCGGCATTGATCTTGCCGCGATCGCGGAAGATCGGGCGGATCTTGCCGAAGGCCTTGCCTAATCCCAGGGCGCAGACGACGACGAAGAATAGCGCAATGCCGGTCAATCCCGGGCTGATCCTGAGCAGAATGAAGAGTGAGAGCAGCGCTGTCATGATGCCGCCGAAGAATTCCACCAGTCCCGTACCGATCAGGTTGCGCACACCTTCAACGTCGTTCATGATGCGCGAAACCAGGGCGCCGGACTTGTTGGCATCGTAGTAGGACACCGACAGCCTGCCGATGTGCTCTTGCACTTTGCGCCTCAGTTCGGCAATCAGGCGCTGTCCCTCCTTGGAAAGTAACTGGGTGAGGGAGAACGAGGTGATGCCCTGAATGATGGTGGCGGCGAAGACGGCGCCGACGATCCATTTGAGCAGGGAGACCTGGTGCTGATTGATCACATTGTCGATCAGAAATTTCGGCGCACCCGGCAGGACCAGGCTGCACAGCCTGCCGATAATCATCAGCAGGAAGCCAAACGCGAGCTTGCCGCGACGCGGCTGGACGAGTTCCTTGAGGAGGGGCAGCGAACCGCGAAGATGACTGCCGGCCTTCTTGGGCTTGGTGGGAGACAAAATTAACCCTTTCGTCTGAGTATACGTTTTCTTGGATGACGCGCGATTCCTCGCGGTGGCAAGAACCTCATGGGCAGCGGTCAGCCGAGTCGCTGGCGCAACAGGCCTGGCACTTCCGTGGGGTGACGGACAGCAATGACCTCGAAGCCCGCGGCGCGTCCGCTGGCGATTCCAGCCGCGGAGTCTTCGAGCACCAGGGCAGTGTCCACGCCGAGGCGGGTCGCGGCCAGCAGGTACGGCTCCGGAGAGGGTTTTTGGCTCTTCACGTCGCCGCCCCCCACTACAGTATCGAAGTGTTCCCTAACGCCGCCTCTCACCAGCAGTGGTTCGATTTCCGAGCGGGAACTGGAACTGACGACGGCCAGTTTGAATTGGCGATGGAGGGCGGGGAGCATTCCGGCGAGGGAGGCTTCAAACGCCGGCGCGGTCATGCGAGCCTGAAACAATTGTTTCTTGGCCGGGTAGAGCGCCCAGAGGCTATCCCAGTCACGGGGTGGGTCGGACTGGCGCGCCATGGTACGCAGCATGTCGCGGTCGTCAATTCCGATGCATTGATCGCGGTAGTATTCCCAGGTGAGGGTCAGCCCGGCGGGGGACAGCACTTCGGCCCAGCAGGCCCAATGGACCGGTTCGGTATCCAGCAGGACGCCGTCGAAATCGAAGAAAATAGCTTGAAGCGCGCACATGGCAGGGGATATTCGAGCGTACCATGTGGTATCAAAGGTATTAAAGACCATGCCTACCGAAGAAGAGATGAAAGCTGAAATCGAGCGCTTGCGCGCCGAAAACGAAAGCCTGAAGAAGCCCGCCCGGGGGGTGCTCTCGCTGAAGGTGAGCGAAAAAGGTGCGCTGTCGGTGTACGGAATGGGACGCTTCCCTGTGACCCTGTATCGCGAACAGTGGGAGCGACTGCTGGCGATGTCGGACCAGATCAAAGAATTTATCCAGCAGAACGACCAGGCGCTGAAAAAGAAGGAATAGCGTGGCCAAAGGAGCGGCCCTGATCACGGGTGCTTCGAGCGGGATCGGCGCCGAACTGGCCAGGCTCTGCGCGGAAGACGGGTATGCCGTCATCCTGGTAGCGCGGCGGACGGACCGTCTCGCGGAATTGGCGGAGAGTCTTGTTCGCGAACACGGCGTAGGGGCGCGGGTGATCGCGGCGGACCTCGCCGATGCGGCGGCGCGGGTGACGCTACACGATCAGACGCGCGGTGACAACGTCGAAATTCTCATAAACAATGCGGGTTTCGGACTGCGTGGTGCTTACACGGAGACCGATTGGGAGGCCGAGTCGCGCCTGATTCAGGTCAACATGATTGCCGTCGCGTACCTGACTAAGTTGTTCGCGAAGGATATGCTGCACCGCGGTTCCGGGCACATCCTCAACGTCGGCTCGACCGCGGCTTTCGTACCGGGCCCGTTCATGGCGATGTACTATGCGAGCAAGGCTTTCGTAGTCTCGTTTTCGCTGGCGATCGCCAACGAGCTACAGGGCACCGGGGTAAGCGTAACGGTATTATGTCCCGGCCCCACGGTGACGGAATTCGGAGCGGCAGCCGGGATGCGTGACAGCAAACTGTTCGAAGGTCCCACAATGACAGCTGCGGCGGTGGCCCGCGAGGGGTATGCGGCCATGATGGCAGGCAAGCCGGAAGTGATCGCCGGCGCGCGCAACCGCTGGATGATCCTGCTGACACGTCTTGCTCCCCGCAAGATGCTGGCAGGGATCACACGGCGATTGAATTCGAGTACTCAGGGCGTAAAATGATTCACTGAGTTCGGCGGTCCCACATGGAACAAATCTTCGAAACAGATGAATTGCGTGGAATCCTGCACACGCCCGAGCAGGCAAATGGCGATGCACTGGCGTTAACGCACGGAGCGGGATCGAATGCCAACGCGCCGCTGCTGGTAAGTCTTACGCGGGCATTCTGCGAAGCCGGCCTGACGGTGCTGCGCTACGACCTCCCGTTTCGCGTGGCAAGGGCTAGCGGACCGCCGTTTCCGGCGACTGCAGCGCGCGATCGCGAAGGCGTCGCCCGGGCGGTGCAAGCGCTGCGGCAACGGGTGAAGGGGCACGTGTTCGCCGGCGGACATTCCTATGGCGGCAGGCAAACTGCGATGATCGCGGCGGAGCGTCCGGATCTGGCCGACGGGTTGCTGCTGCTCTCTTATCCATTGCATCCGCCGCGGAAGCCGGACCAGCTGCGCACCGGTTTTTTCCCGGAGTGGCGCACCCCGGCACTCTTCGTCCATGGCTCGCGCGACCCTTTCGGTACGCTGGAAGAGTTGCGCGCCGCCATGAAACTGATCCCGGCACGCGTGGATCTGCTGGCGGTGGAAAGCGCAGGCCACGATCTGAAACCGGCGGCGCGGATGGGTGGGGAGATCCTGGCCCGCATGCTATTCTGAGAAATAATTCCCAGGGGGCATCACATGCGCGAATACCGCTATACGACTCCCCACGGGATTCAGGTCACCCGTTCTGCTTCGAAGACCAACTTCCGGAAGGGTTTGCACCACCTGCTTCGCGACCTGGACCAGCACCGTGGGATCTATCTTTCGTCGGGATACGAGTATCCCGGGAGATACTCACGCTGGGATATCGCTTCCACGTGTCCGCCGCTAGAAATCATTTCATACGACCGGCGAGTGGAGATCCGCCCGCTCAACACGCGCGGGGTGCAGATTGCGCGCATGTTCCACGGACTGCTGGCGGACCATCCGCACTGGGACGATTTCGGCTTCGAAGGCGAAATTCTGGCCGGCAGGCTGAAGCCTCTTCCCGCCCTGTTCCCCGAGGAGGAACGCAGCAAGCAGCCGTCGGCGTTTACGATTCTACGGGCATTGATTGAGGAGTTCCGCGGCGAGGAAGATTCGCGCTTGGGCCTGGTGGGGGCTTTCGGCTACGACCTGCTGTTCCAGTTCGAGCCCATCGAGAAGAAGCTGCCGCGTGCCGGCCACAAAGACCTGCACCTGTTTCTTTGCGACGACATCTGGTTCATGGACCGCAAGAAGGAGCAGGTGGAGCGCTACCAGTACGAGTTCGAACGCGAAGGCGCCAGCACGCGCGGCCTGGCGCGGGATGGCGAAGCAATCGCCCCACCCGTGCCGCGGCCGAGCGGTCAGATTACCAGCGATCACACGCCGGAAGAGTACATGGCGAACGTGGAAACGGTGCGCGAAGGCATGCGCCGCGGCGATTACTACGAGGTGGTGCTGCGCCAGACTTTCCGCACGCCATACTCCGGCAAGGCCAGCGATCTGTTCCGGCGGGTGCAACTGGCCAGCCCCAGCCCCTACGAATTCCTGTTGCAATTCGGCGAAGAGCAACTGGTGGGAGCCTCGCCGGAAATGTTTGTCCGGGTGGAGGGCGCGCGCATCGAGACGTGCCCCATTTCGGGCACGGCGCAGCGCACGGGAGATCCGCTGCGCGATGCCGACAACATTCGGGAGCTGCTGGTCAGTACCAAGGAAGAAAGCGAACTGACCATGTGCACGGACGTGGACCGCAACGATAAATCGCGAGTTGCGGAGCCGGGCACGGTGAAGGTGATCGGCCGGCGGCTGATCGAAAGCTATGCGGGCGTGTTCCACACGGTGGACCACGTTGAGGGATTTCTGAAAGAAGGCTTCGACGCGCTGGATGCGTTCCTCAGCCACATGTGGGCCGTCACCGTGATCGGGGCGCCCAAGAAGGCGGCGGCGCAAACCGTGGAGGCGCTGGAGAAGGACGCGCGCGGCTGGTACGGGGGAGCGGTGGGAATGATCTCGCTGAATGGCGACATCAATACCGGGATTTTGATCCGCACGACGTATCTGCGCGACGGCATCGCGCGCTATCCGGTAGGCGCGACGCTGCTCTACGATTCGGTGCCGGCGATGGAAGAGCGCGAGACGCGGATGAAGGCGACGGGTTTCTTCCGCACGCTGGGTGCAGCCGAGGCAGCGGTGGCAGAGGCGGTGGAGCGTCCCGCGTCCGGCGCGGGGGCGAAGCTCCTGCTGGTGGACAACGACGATTGCTTCATCCATACGCTGGCCAACTATGCGCGGCAAACCGGCGCGGAAGTGGTGACATATCGCGCCGGCTTCCCGGCGGAGCTGCTGGCGCAGGTGGCGCCGGACCTGATCCTGATCTCGCCTGGTCCGGGCCGTCCGGCGGATTTTGGCGTGCCGGACGTGGTAAAGAACGCGGTGCGGTTGGGGGTGCCGGTATTCGGCGTGTGCCTGGGACTGCAAGGCATTGTGGAGGCGTTCGGAGGCGAACTCGGCGTGCTCGATTACCCGATGCACGGCAAGCCTTCAACCGTGCGAAATCGGGGCGTCGGGGTGTTCGCGGGTCTGCCGGCCGAATTTCAGGTGGGCCGTTACCATTCGCTATTCGCGCGCCGCGAGACATTTCCGGCCTGTCTCGAAATCACGGCGGAGACCGAAGACGGCGTGATCATGGGAGTGCGGCATCGCGAGTTGCCCATCGAAGCGGTGCAATTCCATCCGGAATCGATTCTCACCGCCGAAGGCGAACACGGGCTCAAACTGATGGAGAATGCGATGCGCCTGGCAAGAGCTGGTTCGCACGCGCAGGTTCCGAACGTTGAACGCTGACCCTCCGGAAGTTCTTACGTTACGCCGCTGCGCGCTGCTGAGCGCGATTCTGGTGTTGATCGCCGCGCTGCGCATCGTTTCCACTTACACGGTGTTGAGCCACACGGTTGATGAGCCAGTTCATCTGGGCGCCGGGATGGAGTGGCTGGATCACGGCACAATGACGGGCGACGTCTCGCACCCACCGATGGCGAGAGTGCTTTCGGCGCTTGGTCCGTGGCTGGCGGGGGAACACTGGGTCCCGACCGGGAATACCCTGTTGGACGGGGCCCGGGTACTCGGACACGACGCACATTACGATCGCATGCTCGCGCTGGCGCGGCTGGGGATTCTCCCGCTATTTCTGCTGGCTTCCGTCGTTGTTTTCCTGTGGGCCAATCGGACCGGCGGGCCGCTGGCGGGGCTGATCGCGACGTTCCTGTTCACCACGATTCCGCCTGTGCTGGCTCACGCGGGACAGGTGACTACGGATATGGCGGCCACGGCGTTCACCGCTGCGGGCGCATACGCGGCCCTGCTGTGGGCGGAACGCCCGGACCGGCCGCGCACCGTCGCGCTGGGCCTCGCGGTCGGGCTGGGGATGATCGCCAAATACTCCCTGCTGGTGTTTCTGCCGCCGATCTTTGTGGCGATGTATCTTTGTCAATGGCGCGGCATACGCGCAATCCCCGGACAGTTGCGGGAGCACTGGCGCCCGGCGATGGCTGCGGCGGCCATCGCGTGCCTTGTGATCTGGGCCGGATTCCGCTTTTCGTTCGGACCGCTGAGTTTCGCCCACGTCTCGCTGCCGGCGCCGCGATTCTTCGACGGACTGAAAGATGTCTGGGATCACAACGAGAACGGACACGCATCGTATATTCTTGGCGAGCGGCGCCATTTCGGAGTGTGGTATTTCTTCCCGGTGACGCTGGGCGTGAAGACGCCGCTGGCGATGCTGGTGCTGATCGGCTGGTCGCTGTGGACGGCATGGCGCAAGCGGCTGAAAATCGCCGCGCCGCTGGCGTATTGCGCGGTCATCCTCGCCATCGCGATGAGCAGCCGCATCAACATCGGAGTGCGGCACGTGCTGCCGCTTTACGCGGGGCTCGCCGTGATCGCCGGTGTGGGCGCCGCCACGCTGCTGCGCGATTCATCGGCCCGGTGGGCGGCGTTGCTGTTCGCCCTCTTTGGCTGGCAAGTGGTCTCGGGCGCCCTGGCGCATCCCGATTACCTGTCTTACACCAACGAAATCACGCGCGGCCGGCCGGAGAATTTCGTGGCCGAATCTGATCTGGATTGGGGGCAGGACATGCACCGGGTCGGCGACTTTCTGAAAAAGGCGGGCGCCGCCGAGGTTACGTTCACACCCTACAATGTCACTTACACCGAGGCAGGACACGCGTTTCCCAAGGTGACCCGTAGCGATTGGTATCACGCGTCGCCGGGCTGGAACGTAGTAAGCCTGAGCGGGTGGAAGGTGTACAATCATCCGGGTTGGATCGGCAACCGGCCAGCCCCAATTCCGCATCGGGCGGACGCATTGGGCGTGGTATTTCAAGCCTGGGGAGGAGCCCTCGGTGGGGCGCTGACTGGCCTGCCGCGCAAACATAATACGAAGGCGCCCGTCTGATGTCTTATGAGCATTTTGGCCCAGAACGTCCGCTTCGCGCTGCGTGTGTTTCAGCGGGCGCCGGGGTTTGCTGTAGCAGCGGTGCTGACCCTTGCCGTGGGAATCGGCGCCAATACCTCGATCTTTTCTGTGGCGAATGCGCTTCTTCTGCGTCCGCTGCCTTACCGGCAAGCCGACCGGTTGGTGCTGATCGACGCGCGCCGTAAGAGCAGTTCGAACATCAGCCAGGGACCGCTTTCGGTGCCGCGCTTCGACCAGGTGGAGCAGCGCAATCGCTCTTTCAGCGCCATGGCTGCGTTCACCCCCGACGTCTTCAACTTGACGGGCCGGGGCGATCCGGAACAGATTCCTTCGGCGCGGGTGTCCTGGAAATTCTTCGATGTCCTGGGCATAGCGCCCGCGATGGGCCGCGGCTTCCGCGCGCGAAGAGGATAAGGCCGGCGGAGACCCGGTCGTGATGATCTCCGACGCGCTGTGGCAGCGACGTTTTGCCCGCGACCCCACCGTGATCGGTCGCGCGATCACGCTGGATTCCCGGGACTACACGATCATCGGCGTGCTGCGGCCCGATTTTCGTTTTGCGTTTTTCGGTCCGGCGGCGGACATCGTGGCGCCGCGCGTCTTCGAACTAAATTCGCTGAGTCCCGGCATGGTGCAGGCCGGCGTGGGCTTTCTGAATTTCGTCGCCCGTCTTAACCCGGGTATCAGCGTGGCGGGCGCGCAGGCGGATCTGGACCGGCTGTCGGCGCAGTATCGCGCGGAGAACCCGAAGATGCCGGACTCGGACCCCGGACTGGTGGTACATGCCGGCAATCTGCGCGACGAGATGGTCTCAGGTGTGCGCACCGCGGTGCTGGTATTGTTCGGCGGCGTATCGCTGGTGCTGCTGATTGCATGCGCCAACGTGGCCAGCCTGCTGCTTTCACGCGCCTTGGGGCGCAAGCGGGAGATCGCCGTGCGCATGGCGGTGGGCGCGACGCGCGGCGGGCTGATCCGGCAGTTGTTGACGGAGAGCCTGATTCTGGCGCTGCTGGGCGGTACGTTGGGCGCGGCCTTGAGTTCGTGGGGGACACGGGCGCTGGCCGGGCTGGCGCAGGGAACGCTGCCGCGGGCGGCGGAAATCCGCGTGGATGGCGAAGTGCTCCTCTTCACGCTGGCCATCTCCGTCTTCGCCGGCTTGCTCTTCGGGCTGGTGCCGGCACTGCAGGTTTCGCGTCCCGACCTGAATATGACGCTGCGTTCGGAAGGCCGCGGGTCCACCGTAGGGCGCCGCCACAATGCGCTGCGCAATCTGCTGGTGGTGTCGCAAATAGCGCTCTCGACGGTCCTGCTGATCGGAGCGGGGCTGCTGTTGCGCAATTTCGTGCAGTTGAGCGCCGGCAACCCGGGATTCGATTCGCATCGCCTGCTGACCTTGGGTATCACGCTGCCGGCGGCGCGCTACCCGGACGCCCCGCGCCGTGTGGCGTTCTTCAATGAACTGCTGCGTCAGGTAAAGGCACTCCCCGGAGTTCGCGGCGCAGCGGGCTCGACGGCCTTGCCGGTGAACGCTGTCAGGTTTTCGATGGCGTTGCCGGACGGGCAGCCGGTGGTGCCGTTGGCCGAGCGCCCGATCTTCAATATCCAACAGGTGACCCCCGGTTATGCGTCGACGATGCGGATTCCGCTGCGGCACGGGCGCGAGTTCACGGAACGCGACGACCCTAATGCACCACGCGTGGTAATGGTCAACGAGGCGCTGGCGCGCCGCTACTGGCCGAACGAGAACCCGGTGGGCAAACACATTCTGCTGGGACGCCAACCGGCACCGTCGGAGGTGGTCGGCGTACTGGGCGATGTGCCGAACCTGGCGGTAGGAACAGACCCGCAGGCGGAAATTTACGTCCCATTCGCGCAGCTTCCGTCAGCCACGCAGAACCTGATCGTGCGCTCGGCGGGCGATCCGCGCGGACTGACCGCGGCAGTGCGCGCGCGTGTGCTGGCCCTGGATCGCGACCAGCCGGTCACAGGAGTCCAGAGCATGGACGAGGTACTGGAGACAGGCGCCGCTCAACCACGCTTCACCACTTACCTGCTGGGCGGCCTTTCTGCGACGGCCTTTCTGCTCTCCATGGTGGGCATCTACGGGGTAATCGCCTACTCGGTGGCCGAGCGCACGCAGGAAATGGGAATTCGCATCGCCCTGGGCGCGGACGGGCAGGACATTCTGCGGCTGGTGCTGGGGCACGGATTGCTCCTGGCCGGCACGGGGATCGCGATCGGGCTGGCCGCGGCGTTTGGGCTGACACGGCTGATGTCGAGCCTGCTCTATCACGTCAGTGTGACCGACCCGGCAACGTTTATCGCGGGCCCGGCGTTGTTCGCGGCAGTGGCGTTGGCGGCAAGCTATCTTCCGGCGCGCCGGGCGATGCGCGTGGACCCGGTGATCGCGTTGAGGGCGGAGTGAAGGGCCCCCCTTTGCTGATTTGATCCGTATCTCCTACACTTAAGGGGATGAAGCGTAGGGCACCAAAGAGCTTCTCCTATTCGGTCTATTACGAACAAGCGCCCGAAGGCGGTTACGCGGCGTTCGTTCCGGCTCTGCCCGGTTGCCACACACAGGGGGAGACTCTGGAAGAGGCGGAGCGCAACGTCAAGGAAGCCATCGCACTGTACCTGGAAAGCCTGGCGGCACATGGCGAAGCGATTCCCGAAGAGCGTCGATCGTTCCAGGGCAGGGTTACCGTTCCCGCCTGATCATGGCCAAACTTCCGTCTCTGACTGCTCGAAAGGTGGTTAGGGCGCTCAAACGCGCCGGATTCGTCGAAGACCGGCAAAGAGGAAGCCACCTGATGCTGATTCATCCTGAGACGAAGGCACGAACAGTGGTGCCGGTTCATCCCGGCAAGACCATCAAGGAACCACTGCTGCGAGGCATTATCCGGGATGCGAACCTGTCAGTCGATCAATTCATCGAGTTGCTTTGACCGGGGTTAGTAACTCCTAATCCAGCCAGGCTTCCTGGCGATACACAGGCACCTGCGGAACTGCGCCGAAGCGGCGCTCCCGGCCGCGGAAGTCGCGGATCGCAGCCGACAGCGCGGTCGCATCGAAATCCGGCCACATGGTGCGCGTGAACACGAGTTCGGCGTAGGCCGATTCCCAGAGCTGAAAATCGCTGAGGCGCCGCTCACCTCCGGTGCGAATCAAAAGGTCCACCGGCGGCCCCATGGCGCGCTCCAGCGCATCCCGGGAGAGTTCCCGCAAACCCCGTGCAGCGGCCAGTATGGCGTCGCGGGCGGAGTAGTCCACGGCCAAGCGAAGCCACAGCCGGCAACCCGCGGCGGTGGCGGCTTCGGCTTGCGCAATCGCGGAACACAGCTTCGCATCCAGCCGGTCGCGGCGGCCGATCACCTCCAACCGCACCCCCTGCGCCACGCAGCGCGCGGTCTCCTTTTCCAGGTACATCGACATCAGACGCATAAGTGCGTCCACTTCCGCGGGCGGACGACGCCAATTATCGCTGGAGAAGGCGAACAGGGTGAGGATGCCAACGCCGGAATCCGGCGCCGCTTCCACCACCCGCCGAGCCGCCTCCACCCCGGCACGATGTCCCAGAATACGGGGCAGGCCGCGACCCATCGCCCACCGGCCGTTGCCGTCCATGATAATCCCGACATGCAGAGTACTTTGCGTTTTAAAGTTATTAGGCATAAAAAAAGACTCCCTACTTTTCGCGCATGGCCTGGATCAACGCTTCCATGTGGTCCAGGTAGCGATCGAGCGCGCGCCGCCCGCTGGCGGTCAACCGGTAATCGGTGCGCGGCATGCGGCCCTCGAAACTTTTGGCACATGCGACATACCCGGCCTCTTCCAACTTCCGTGCATGGACGCTGAGATTACCGTCGGACGTATCGAGCAGTTTCTTCAGTTCGTTGAAGGTCAGCGACTCGTTCACGGTAAGCGCACTGAGAATTCCCAGGCGCAGCCGTTCGTGAACCAGGCGGTCGAACTTCGAAGCGTCGCCCACGGCCTCCAGAGCCGGACGTTTTTCGCGATCGCGCCGCACTGTGTTCTGTTTACCCGCCATATTTCACCGCGATCACCGTACCGAAAATCAAATGCAGGCCGCCGAACCCAACCGGCAGCATCAGATCGTTCCATCCCGGCAGCAATAGCGCCACCGTTCCGACGAACATGAAACAGGCGCCCATCACGGGCACGATGCGCACCGATGCCGACCCTCCGGCAAGCACCGCTGCGCCATAGAGCAGCAGCCACACACCGGGCAGAAATCCCGAGATGCCGGCGCGGTAAAATACCGCCGTCATAACCGCTCCGGCGACAATGGCAGGTGCAAAACCGGCGATAAATTTGCGCCCCGGCCCGGAAAACAGGGGAATTTGGAAGCGTCGCGATTTGAGCGCCGCGCCTGCGATCCCGATGGCCAGGGCGACGATCGCTGCTGCGGTCCAAATCGACAGCCAGCCGCCGGCGCTTGGCTGTCCGGCGGCCAGACGCGCCGCCAACAGTGCCACTACGCCCATGAGCATTCCGCCCTTGCCGGGGACCGCGGTGAACGAACCGGCACGCTCCAGCGTCTGCCGGATGTACTTCAAATTGTTCATGGCGTGCTCGTGCAGTTCCGCGGGTTGCGTGCGAGGCGTCGCCATCACTTTGGATCATAGCGCTTATGCCGCGGCCTTTCAAGTACTTTTCGATATAAAGACGCGGGGAGCGCGGTAAACAACCACTTCGGGCACAAAAGCGCACGAAAGGCCCGCTTCTTTGGGGGACCCTGTTAAAATGTTGGCGTGACCCCGAAGGAGGAATATTCTCGCGCGGACGTCCGCCGCAAGTTCGGGCTCTCCGAGCGTCGACTGCAGAGTTGGGAGCGCCAGCGCCTGATTCCGCCGGCGAGCACTTACAGCTTTTCCGACCTGATCGCCGTCCAGACCCTGATCAAGCTGCGCGAAAATAAGATCCCCGCGAAGGAGATTTATCGCGCATTGGAATCTCTGCGCGAGAAGCTGGGATGGGTGAAACACCCGCTCAGCGAGCTTCGCGTCGTCTCCGACGGCAGGCGCATAGCGGTGCACCTCTCCGGACAGAAGATGGAAGCGGTGAGCGGCCAGATCCTGTTCGATTTCGATGCCGGCGAACTGGGCGGAATCAAGACCTTTCCCCAGCGTACGCCTAAAATCAACCGCACTCGCGAATCCGAGGTCTGGTTTCAAAAGGGGCTGGAACTCGAGGAGACCGGCGCGCCCGTGGAAGACGCGGTGGACGCCTACCGGAAGGTGTTGGAACTCAATCCTGGAGCCGCCGGTGCGCTGGTCAACCTGGGCACGATTTACTACCGCCTACGCAAATTCGCGGAAGCCGAAAAATACTACCTGGCCGCCATCGAGGCGGATCCCGGATACCCGCTGGCACAGTTCAACCTCGGCAATCTGTACGACGAACAAGGACGCCTGGCTGCAGCCTTCGATTTCTATTGTCGGGCGCTGACGCTGAACCCGCATTACGCCGACGCGCATTTCAACCTCGCGCTGCTGTGCGAACGCCAAGGCGATACCATGAAGGCCGTGCACCATTGGAAGGCTTACCTCAAACTGGACAACTCCGGGCAATGGGCCGACATCGCGCGCCGGCAATTGGAACGCTTGCGGCAAGCCGTCATACGGTAGCGGCCGTAGCAGTCCGGGCGGCTGCAAGCCCGGCCTTGCTATCCTTGATGATTGGAGCCATCGAATTGAATCGAATCGTGTTGGCGTTTCGTGCGTTCTTCAACCTTCTGTTTTCCGGCGAACTCTCCCCGGAGATCCTCATCGCCCTCAATCTCTCGCGACGGTCTGCCGCCGCGCCGCCGAAAGCCGCAGCGCCCGCGCCGGCCGCACCCGCGGTCCGCACCTCTGACGGCGCGCTCCAGATTCTCGCTATTTTGCAGCGCGACTCGCGGCTGATCGATTTCCTCATGGAGGACGTGTCCGGCTACTCCGACGACCAGATCGGGGCCGCCGTCCGCGAACTTCACGATCAAAGTCGCGATGCCATCGCCCGCTACGTTACGCTGGCGCCCGTGATCGACGGCGTGGAAGGCACTTACGCCAAGGCGCCCGCACAGGACCCGAACCTGGTGAAATTCGTGGGCAATGTCCCGGCCACACCTCCAGCCGGCGGTACTCTCCGTCACAAGGGATGGCGCGCTACCAAGGTCGAACTCCCGAACCTGCCCGCGAAGCAAGACGCCTCGATTATCTCCCCGGCGGAAATTGAAATTGAGTAAGAAGACGCAGCCACCGAAGTACGTCATCGGCATCGATCTCGGCACTACCAATTCCGGCGCCGCCTACGCGGAAATCCGCCCGGACGCCGACCCTTTCGCGCCCGCCAGCGTCGAGCTTCTGCCGCTTCCGCAACTCACCAACCCCGCCGAGGTGCGCGACGAAGACCTGCTCCCCTCGTTCCTCTATCTCCCGGGCGCCACGGATTTCCCTGCCGGCAGCCTCGCTCTCCCCTGGGACGATTCGCGCGATTACGTAGTAGGCCGCCTGGCGCAAAAGCGCGGCGTAGAGAACGCCGGGCCGGCTGGTGTCATCGGCCAAGAGCTGGCTGTCGCATTCCGCGGTGGACCGCACCTCGCCGCTGCTTCCCTTCCGCGCCCCGGAAGGCGTCGCGAAAATCTCACCGGTGGATGCCAGCCGCCGCTACCTGGAGCACATACGGCAAGCCTGGGACGCCAAAATGCCCGACGCGCCATTCCAGGCTCAGCACGTGCTGGTCACCGTCCCCGCGTCCTTCGACGCGGTGGCGCGCGAACTCACCCTGGATGCCGCCCGGCAAGCCGGTTACGAGAACATCACCCTGCTGGAAGAGCCGCAAGCAGCCTTCTACGCGTGGCTCGAACGTCATCCGGACTGGCGCGAGCGCGTAACGGTCGGCGACCTCATCCTGGTGGTGGACATCGGCGGCGGCACCACGGATTTCACGCTGATTGCGGTTACGGAGGCCAACGGCGAACTCTCGTTGAACCGCGTGGCGGTGGGCGAGCACATTTTGCTGGGCGGTGACAACGTGGATCTGGCCCTGGCCGGAGTGGTGGCGCACCGATTAGCCGAGAAGGGCACCAGGATTGACAGCCGTCAGCACCTGGCACTGTGGGCCAACTGCCGCGTCGCCAAGGAAAAGCTGCTGGAGCCTGGCGCGAAAACGAAAGAGACTCCGGTCACCATTCTGGGCAAAGGCACGGGACTGGTGGGCGGCACCATCAAAGCGACACTCCTGGCCGGCGACATCGAGCAGGTGCTCGGGGAAGGCTTCCTCCCGGCGGTGGCGAGCACGGAGATGCCCGCGCAGCAACGGCGCTCCGGTCTTCAGGAACTTGGCCTGCCTTACGCCGCCGACCCCGCAATCACACGCCACATGGCGCGTTTCCTGCGGCAGCAGGCGGCTACCGCGGAACACGGAGCGGTGCGGCGCGGACCGAGCGGTCTGGCTTGCCCCACCCACGTTCTGTTCAACGGAGGCGTGCTCAATGCCGGGCTGGTTCGCGAACGTATTCTCACCACCCTGAACTCGTGGCTCGGCGAAGAGGGCTTGCCGCCGGTAAAAGCGCTAAGCGGCGAAGATCTGATGCACGCCGTGTCGCGCGGCGCGGCGTATTACGGCCTGGCGCGTACCGGCCGCGGCGTGCGCATTCGCGGCGGCGTGCCGCGCACGTACTATGTCGCGGTGGAATCCGCGATG
Organism: uncultured Solibacteraceae bacterium; assembly: GCA_963805775.1. Lineage (GTDB taxonomy): Bacteria > Acidobacteriota > Terriglobia > Bryobacterales > Bryobacteraceae > Solibacter. Next base: position 178,656 of record CAWDWK010000034.1, read on the forward strand.
CCCTCCATTCCCGGCTTCCCTGCCCCCATCAAGGCCCTGGCGGTGGTGCCGTTCGGCATGGAAGAAGGCACCGACGCACGCATTCCGGGCCGCGAATTCGGCCTGGTAGTGGGACAGCCCGCCGAGTTCCGGTTCTTCACCAGCGCCTCGCGCAAAAACGATCAGCCCGGCGATCTGATCGAAGATTTCGGCGACGAACTCGAAGAGCTTTCCCCGATGGAAGTCAGCTTCGATGCGGGAGAAACGGCGGAAGTCGTGCCCGTCTCTTTCGAGAGCATCGTGACGGAGACGGGTATGCTACAACTGTGGTGCGTGGCGCGTGACGGCCGGCGGTGGAAGCTGGAATTCAACGTCCGCGAGCGCGTGCAGGGGTAGAACACGACAGACCACGCAGGGCGATGGTTTGTCCCACTGTAAGCTGGAACTAACATGAAAATCGGCATCGACCTGGGCACCACCAATTCCGCCCTGGCATACATCGACGAACGCGAAGCGGAAGATCGCGACTTTCCGCCATTGCACATTTTCGAGACGCCCCAGCTCGTCGCGGCGGGACGCGTCGAAGCGCGCCGCACCTTGCCCTCCTTCCTCTATTTGGAAGACGGCCAGCCGGTCGGCGTCTACGCACGCGAGCAGGGAGCGCTCGTGCCCACGCGCCTGGTGCACTCCGCCAAATCGTGGCTCTCTAATCCCGATGTCGATCGCACCGCCAAAATCCTCCCGTGGGACTCGCAGGAGACCGGACGCGTGCTCTCGCCCGTGGAAGTCTCGTCACGCATCATCGCCAAGTTCCGCGAGGAGTGGGACAAGGCCAAGGGTACGCCGCTCGCCGAACAGGAAATCGTCCTCACCGTACCCGCATCGTTCGACGAAGAGGCGCGCGAACTCACCGTGATGGCCGCGCGCGACGCCGGGTTGGAAAAGCTCACGCTGCTGGAAGAACCCGCGGCGGCATTCTATTCCTGGATCGCCAATAACCTGGCCGCCTCGCGCAAGAAGCTATTCGACGGCCAGATCGTGCTGGTCTGCGACGTCGGCGGCGGCACCAGCGATTTCAGCCTGATCCGCGTCTCGCGCGAGGGCGACCTGGTCAACTTCACGCGCACCGCGGTGGGCAAACACCTGCTGCTGGGCGGCGACAACCTGGATCTTACGCTCGCCTGGCTGGTGGAAAGCAAGCTCGGCGTGCCGCTCTCCATCCGCCAGCGCAGCGGCCTGCGCCGCCAGTGCTCCGCCGCCAAAGAGAAACTGCTCAACGACGCGCACCTGAAGGGCGTGGAGATCACCGTGCTGGGCACCGGCACGTCGCTGATCGGCAAATCGCTCAAGACCGAGATCCTGCGTGAGGAAGCCCTGGAATTGGCGCTGGAGGGCTTCCTGCCCGTGAGCGAGCGCGGCGAATTACCCAAAGAAGAAAAGCGCAGCCTGTTCCGCGAGCTCGGCCTGCCCTACGTCGCCGACCCGGCCGTGACGCGCCACCTCAACGAGTTCCTGGAACCCACCGGACAGATCCCCGACGCGATTCTGTTCAACGGCGGCTTCTTCATCCCGGAGATTCTGCGCGAGCGCGTCGCCGATGTCGTCGGCCACTGGTACGGACGCCGCCCGGAAATCTTCGAGAACACCGATCTCGACCTGGCGGTGGCGCGGGGCGCGGCGTACTACTCTTACGTGCGCTCCACCGGCAGCGGCGTGCTGGTGCGCGGCGGCCTGCCGCGTACCTACTACATCGGGCTGGGCGAATCGCGCGAGGGCAAGTTCCCGGCGGTGTGCCTGGTGCCGCGCGGCGCCGAGGAAGGCGCGGCGCTGGAGATCGATAACGACGCGCTGCAACTGGTGGCCAACCGGCCGGTCTCCTTCCGACTCTACAGCTCTCTCACGCGCACCGACGACGCTCTCGGCCAGGTGCTGGAATTCGACGCCGCCGACGCCGGACTGCACATGCACGCTCCGCTGCATGCGGTGATCCGCTTCGGCAAGAAGGTGGAAGAGCGCCTGATTCCCGTCAAACTGGGCGCGCGTCTGACGGAGATCGGCACGCTCGAAAGCTGGTGCGAATCTAAGATCAGCGACAACCGCTGGCGCCTGCAATTTGAATTGCGCAAGCAGGCGAAGGAAGCGCCCGTGGAGCGCAAGGCGGCGGCCGTAGTCAGCGAGCAGGCGCTAAAAGCCTCGCTAGGGCTGATCGAAGCGGTGTTCTCGCCCTCGGCGAAGTCGCCAATCCCGCCCGAGGAAGTCCCGGCCAGACTCGAACAGACCATGGGGCTCGGCAAGAACAGTTGGCCGCTCTCCGCCATCCGGCAGATGGCCGACGCGTTCCTCGCTGCGGTCGACGGGCGCAAGAAGAGCCCGGCGTACGAGATCCGCTGGCTTAATCTGGCCGGCTTCTGTCTGCGCCCCGGCTTCGGTTACCCCGGCGACGATTTCCGCATCGAACAGGCGCGGCGCGTGTACGCTGCCGGACTGACCTATGGGAACCAGGTGCAGTGCGAAATCGACTGGTGGATTTTCTGGGGTCGTGTTGCGGGCGGCCTGAATCGCAACCAGCAAACCGATGTCTACCAGCGGCTCTCCGGCTTTCTCCTGCCGCGCGGCGCCAAGAAGCCGCAGCGCGTCAACCCCTCGCTGTTCCGCGAAATGTGGCGCTGCTCCGCCAGCCTGGAGTTGCTGCCGTTGGGCACCAAGACCGAGTTAGGAGAAGCGCTGGTCAAACGCGTCAAAGCCGGCGATTTCAAAGACAGCGAGCTCTGGTGCCTGGGCCGGCTGGGCGCTCGCAAGCTTTTCTACGGACCGATCAATCTGGTGATCCCGCCTGCCACCGTCACGCGTTGGGTGGAAGCGTTGCTCCGCATCCCGGCAGCCGGCGATGCGCTGGCGGCCATGGCACGCCGTACCGAAGATCCCACCCGCGATCTCCCCGCTGCCACGCGCGATGCGGTGAGGAGCAAGCTTCAGACGCTGCCTCATTCCGATCGCCTGCTCGCGGTACTCGATGGCGAGGAAGAAGACGAAGGGGCGTTAGGCCGCATCTTCGGAGAGGAACTCCCGTCCGGGCTCGTGCTCGCGGGGTCTGTGACATCCGGGTAACAGGATCGTCCGTGGATGGCTGTGCTCCAATAAGAGCTATGGGCGAAAAGCTGGCTTTGGGCGATGGCGCCCTCCTTCTTCGAAAAGGCAAACGTGCGGCGGGATGTGCCTTCGTGTGGTGCGTCCTGGTCCACGGTGGCTGTGTACTGGGCTATTCCCAGACTCCGCAGCGTGTCTCGCGCGCAAGTTCGTTCCGCGTGAGCGTGGTGGGAACGACGAACACACAGGCCGTTCTTGCGTATACCGCCCCCGGTGCCGGTGCCTGTACCGTAAAGGTGTCGGAGCAACCCTCGTTGACGCCTCTGGTACACGACGTGGACCCGGCTTTGTTTCCCGCTTCGGACCAGGACATCCGACCCGAGACACTCACCGCCGGGACCAGCCGGGTTTTCGTGGTCGGCAAGCGTATCGCGCAACGGGCTGCCGATGGCAATAACTATTCCCGGGCGCTCGAAACCTACTCGACCCACTACTACCAGGTAACTTGCGGATCCGCCGTGGCGACCGGTTCGTTCACCACCGCCAACATTCCTCTGGGGATGACTTACAACGAGGTTCCCCAAGTGGACGCGAGCAATCCCGGCCAATGGATGATTCCTACGCAGTTGCAGGATCGCACCCAGACGATTGTGGATCCTCAGACGGGCGCGCTATTGAAGCGCGTGTCGCTGGATGCCGAGTCCGGCAACCGCTCTTATGGATATTTCGGTGCCTTCCTGACCTTCGGGGGATTCAATCGGGTATGCTCGGCGGCCCTCACCGGGCCTACGGAATCCAAGCGAGGGTATATGTGCGTTTTCCCCGACTACGGCCTGGAGTACGGGCTCCTTTACTTTATCGTGCCTGCTACCGGCGAGGCTCTCTATCTGGGCACGATCCCGTATCCGGGTGTAAGCGTCAACGGATCTGACTTATCGCTATATTATGGGTCCGGCAGTAACATCTATCGGACCACTTACACGGGTAACTTTAGCCCCCTGGTCGCCAACAATATCATTTCTATGTCGCCGCCGGTCCTGTACAGCGCAACCTCCATCGGCCAGCTCATGAAGGCGTACGACCCGTCATTTGACGGTAACTTGTATCCGTGCAGCGCCGCCGTTGCCGGTCCGGGACAATACACGCTGGTTCAATGCAATCGCGGCATTCAGGATTCTTACGGATGGATCGGCGCGTTTTACGGCGGTGACGGGCGGCCGATCACTGCGAATTGCACCGCCGGCGACGCGTGCCCGCGAGTGGTTGCGGCGATGAACGTCCTGAGCGCGCCCGCGACGCGTTGGTGTGCTTTGCACAATATTCAGATGATCCCGAATAATCCGCTGATCGGGTTGAATTTCCAGCAGCTCCACGATTTCAGCGGCGGACTCGGCACGGCACCGATGGCCACCAAGCTGAGCGCGGCCATCACGCCGGGCGACACGGCGGTCACAGTAGACGGAGAACCCGCGAGTCTGGCGACCGCTGGGGATCCGGTCCACCAGATCGCCGCGGTGGGCGACGCTTTTGTCATCGGCACCAATCCCTCGGAATCGGTGCGGATTTCCGCCATTAAGCAACTCCCCACTGGCCAGCGAGTCTGGACCCTTGCCCGTGACAGCAGCCAGGCCAAGGCATGGCCGGCCGGCACCGTCATATGGGCGGATTGTAAAGCGGGATTCCGCCTGACGTATTGGAAGTTTCTCAATGACCCGCACGGGCAGGACGCCACCAATCAAGACGTCGTGATCGACAGTTATTGGGATGGCGGCGGTCACGCAGACGCCGGCCCGCTAGGACGCGTTACGGAATACGGCCCCGGATGGGCGGCAGTCTACGGTAAGGTGATTGATCACCTGAACGAACCGCTCTCGTTGGTGATCGACGATTCGCCGGCCTTTGCGGGAGTTCCCGGGTTCGACTATGGCAGCACCACCAGCAAGCACCCCAGCTATCATCAGGACGAAACGCAGGCCCCCGTCTCCGAGCAGCGCTGGTTTCTGGACATGCTGGCCTTCGATGGCGGGAACTTTTATTCGGCGAACCCCGGCGCAACCCTCATTTCCGGTCAACTCTACAAATACATCCCGGCGCAAGGCGCCCCCCTCGCCCGCAAGCAACTGGCGACCATCGCCTCCAGCGGAGGATTGTCTCTACTCGATATAAGCGGCCCCGGCAGCGTCATCTCGGACCAGGCTTCGGATTCGTATAAATACTGCATCGCGAACGCGGCCGGCGAATGCCGCGCGGGCTCGGCGCCTGGCGATATCCTGGTCAACGTTCCCAACCTGCAGTACCTCTATTGCACGGGCGGCGACGGACCCAACCCCGGCAATCGCGATGTGTGCATAGGAAACGTCGGCGCCTGGGCGCAAGGGATGACGCAGGTCTATCTGGGAAGCACGCCGGCGGACAGCGTCTCTCACACCCGGGTGGTGACGCACGGTTTGGCGGGCATCAAGGACATGTTTTATTACTCCACCGCGAAATCCCTGCCCGATGCTTCCTGGGCGCTGTTCAATGTGGGCGTCATAAACGGGTCGCCGACGGACCAGGTGAATGTCTGGATGGCGAAGCTTCCTCCGCTCGCCAGTCAGGACGCGGTAGATCGTTCGACCTTCGCGCGCGCGCCCATCTCGATATCGGCGCCGCAGGGCCAGGGCATCGCCTCCGCGGCGATCGAGTTCGGCTATACGGAGCAGGGCGGACCTTCTCAGAGCTACTGCACGTCGCGCAGGGAGTCCTGTGTGGCAGTCTCCGCCACAGTCAACGATGCCAATCCGTTTTATTACGCGCAGACAGAAACTTATACCCGGATGCCGTGCGCGAAATCCTGCAGCATCACGGTGCCCGTCCTACCCGCGCATGTGGCGTACTATCAAGTCAAGTTTTACGATGCCAAAGGTGGCCTGGTGGGACTGGGCGATCGAGGAGTCGCGGTGGAAGCAACAGCGGTGAAGGCGGGCGGCGCCGCGGCTAACGCCAACCAATAGTGGTCATACGAGGAGCAGTTTTTGGTGCGGATGAAAGGACTTGAACCTTCACTCCCTTGCGAGAACTAGAACCTGAATCTATGGAAGCGCTTTCTCCCTAGACTTCTGTCATTCCAAACAATTGATTCTATTGAAATGCACTTCCCTGTGTCACTCCCTGTGCCCCACTCTTTCAGCCCGAAAACTAGCACAACTGACACAATTACTGACACAGCCGAACTTGTTGCGCCAATGGTAGAAGCATTGCTGCCGCGCGTTCCACCGGGCAACGGCGGCGTTCAGGCATCGGCCAATGTAATACACCCCATTGAGCAGCGCCGATTTTGGGAGCAGCCGACGGTGGGTCCACTCGTCGAACACGGGAAGATCAAAAGAGGTGGTCGTGATTGTTCGGTCCCTTGAGCCCATCGTATGATTTAAGCGCACCCCTGCTGGCACCGCGGCCTACGGTAAAGGCCGGCGGCGCTTTGGATGCCGGCGAATACGTCAGAGCCGATCCGAGCCGCCGACCACTCCTCACGAGACGATTCGGTAGTAGTCCGGCGCTGGGATGGATTCTCAAAACGGTGATTTCATCGAATATCAGCAAGCGATACTCTCGCCCTTCCCTGTCATGTCAGCGTTCTCATCCCATAAGCCATAGCCAAGATGGAAGATCTCGCTCTGGTCAGTGAAAAGCAATTGCCTGAGTTCCTCAGCTTCTACGCGATGTTACGCGATGTCCATAAACGCAATGCCACGGCGGTGGCCAAACATCTCAGGCCGTCTCAGCGATCTTCTTCAAATTCAAGAGTGTAATCATTAGTCTCTTTAACTCGATATCCGATCACGTCCACGCGTGCGTAATCTTTGCGCTTCTTATTCGCCAGCGCGTTCATTGGTTTCTTAACGACTGGCCATATTACGATCCCACGCGTATCCTGCGAAGGATGCCATCGGAAGGTTTCCCCGGTCATAATCTTGGCAAAGTTCCTCCAATCTGCTTGCAGACCAGGATGCTCAAGGACTGCGCGAAAACAGGTCACCTGTTTGAACGTTTCCATTGTGCGCTTAGACTTAAGCTCGGCGTTTACGAGGGACGCCAGGCCTTCAGGATCGACCCGCACGAGGAGCAAGTCAGCAACCACCTTTTTCTTTGCAGCAGTTTCTTTTGCAGCAGTTTCTATGGCAATCTCGTCTGAGACGAACCAGTACTGGCCGCCCAGGACATCCTCCAACGCTTCCAGTCTTCTGCCGTCCAATGCGCTCCGGATGAACCACGATTGCAGGTGTTTTTCAGGAGTTGGGCGTCCGGGACCGGGCAACTGCTTCTCCATAGTCTTTTCAAGCTTGTCAATGGAAATATTAGGAAAACCAAGTTGCGGGGTTTGTTCGCAGCAACTTATCGCACTGATCCCGCCGACGGACGGACGCAGACACAGCAGTTTGCGTGAAAGCCCATCTTTGATTCCTTGGGACGCGGTCCGAATCTTATCAGCATTCTTAACCAGTTTCTGTAACTGCTCCCTCAATACCTGCAAGCTCTGCGAAATCTCGTTGTCGCAATCATCCATGTCAACCTCAATCCTTTATCAATCATGACTAACCAGCGTTACGTGGTGAAAGGTCAGAATAGCGGCGCCGCGCGAACGTATAGATGGGGATCACGGCTTGAAAAGAGATTCCGGTATACTCCTCGGAATTCCATGTTCAGATCGCGAATCGCGTCGGACGCCCTCCAGAAGAGGCGCGAGCACCCCGAACGAAGGATCGTCCTTCAGCGCCTCCGTAAAGCCGCCAGAAACCTGCATCATAAAGCCCATCTTTCGCCGTCGTTCCGGCATTCGACATTAGAGAAGAACTCGGCATAACGGCCGGATTCAAAGGAATGGATTGGCACCACACGTTTGGCGGAAATCGCCTCTGCCAGACGTTGCAAATCTTTGATCGAGGCATGCCCGGAGGTATGCAGGTGTTCCATGGGCAGACACAGCCGTTGCTGCCATTCGAGAAACGGTGCGAACCTGGGATCTGCCAAATAGCCGTCCCATTGCGACCAGACGAGCCGGGCACCGTTGAGGCACTCGGCTCTCTCCAGATCTGTCGCCATTGAAGGGCGGAAAAGAAAAATCGCTTCCGGAGCCAATGCGGCAAGATGCTGTGGGAAGACGCGGTGGTGTGCGTGATTGCCCAACACATCGAAGAGTTCCATGCGCTTGACGTGACGTCGCTGCCACTCCGGCACAAACAGGCGTACATCAGGCCAGTCAGACTGCGGGATGTTCTCATTACGGGTAGCCGCCAAAATGACCGCGCCGTAAAGATCTATCACCAGGATCCGGCGCGAACGGCGCGCCGCGCGGAACACGGTCACAACGCGATCGATGTTTTGGGCGGAAGCACAAACAAGAACCGCGCCACGCGTCTGCGCGGCGAACTCGGCCAAGGAGTCTTCAAGCTCCCCTTCAGTCGGGAATCGGTCGCCGGCGGGCAACCGGCCGATGCTCGAGCCTTCCAGAAGTAGTGCGTCCACGTTGCGCGGCGCACGCGACACAAGTCTCTCGAACAGCGCCGCCTTGCGTCCGTGCCCACGCAGGTCACCGCTATAAAACAGCGTCTTCCCACCGCTCTGCACCTCCAATGCGTACGAGTCAAAGGCCGAGTGGTCGATAAGAAATGGTGTGACGTGGAACGGGCCGACATCGAGCGATACTCCATCCACCAAATGGCCCGCTGCGTGGAGAACCGCACCTCCACGAATGAACATCGCGGCCGCCGCGATAATCCGCTCGGCGGCGGCACCCATGAAAAGCGGTGTAGTTGTGGGCAACAGCCGCATTAGACCGTGATGATCCTGATGAGGGTGCGACAGTACCACTCCCAACAAGCTGGGATCCGGACTTCGGACACCGTCCACGGGTGGCAGCAAATCGGGTGTGGCCACGTCCGCATCGAGGGGCAAGCCAAGATCGAGGATCAGCCGCGCACCATTCTGCTCCAACTCGATGCAGGTGCCGCCTATCTGTTTAGTGCCGCGGTGGATGCAAACATTCGCCATTGTAAATGAATCAAGTCTTACGCAGTGACCGAGTGCTTTGGTAGTGTCCGTCCTTCAATCTGATCTTGAGCCGGAAGCCGTATATTGCGGGTATTTCCCGTTTTGCGTTTATAGTAGTCGGCCAGCTCTTTTCCCCAACGTTTATTGTCCATCGCTTACCCTTTCTAGCCGCCTCGTGCTGACGTAGTGGCTGTCTGACTTCGTTTCTATCCGGTCCGCCGGCAAGCCGAACCTTTCACGAATGCACGTGAGCAAATCCGGGCGATTCAGGATTTGCGCGTCGGCATACACCATGAAGCGGCTCGCGAGCGAGCCGTACACGATTCGGCCGCGAGGCCAATCCTCATATTCATCCGTCGCGATGAGGGAGGCCGGACCGGACCGGCCGTTTTTCGAATTTCTCCGCCATTGCTCCCAGACTTCATAGTGGCCATGGGAACAGGTCAGCGTGTCCCCATAGGGTTCGGCATCCGAGATTGGGCATCGATGATTCAAAAGAACTGTCGCCGATCCTTTCCCTTGAACGGCCCAGAAGATACCGACGAATGAATAGGACTCTGTAGTCAAGTGAGCTTCGTCACCTCGCGAGCGCTGATTGTAGCGCCGAGCGTTGGAGAAATTTCCACCATTATTGGCATTGGCAGACTGCTCTACACAGAAGCGATATGGGCGATTTCAGTCTTGGTGCCTCAAATCGCTTGGCGGCCTGGTTCCTCCGGGCCTTGCGGGCCGAACGTGAAACGCGTCTCGGCGTAGTGCGGGTCAGAACTGAATAGAGTTGAAGCCTTCGGTAGACGAAAATAGGCCAGAATTTCTGCCCGGTATTGGGGCGCGACCAACCGTCTATTGAGGTCAACCTCGAAATGCTTCATCGCCGTATTGAAAAGAACCCGGCCGCGGGGCCAGTCTTTCGGACCGGAGTCGTGGAGCCAAGGACTCATGACCGAATTCATTGTCCGCCAGAAGCTAACGTGATCGTCAGGGCCATTGATGTACATTCCATAGGCTTTACCTTGTTGGACTGCAACGGAAGAAGCGATGATTTCCGGGGCGCCTCCCGGTTCCTGAATAAACCAAAAGATCCCCACTTCGGGAGCACCTGCTTCCCGGAGGTGCTTGGCGATGCGCTGCCGCCTGGCTATGGCAGCCGTGATGTCGTGTATGGTGACATAGCTGGTCAACTTCGAAAATGCCTTCGATTCCTTTTCCGCGACCCTTGCCCGTGAAGTCGTCGATATGAGCCCGCACCAACTCAGTCGTTTGAGGAAGGAAATGACGAGTCCGCGCCGTGAGGAGCCGTCTGGAGTCGAGGAGACCTTGTCGGTGATGGCGTGTTCCGATTCTCGATAAAAGTTCATCCCTGTAATTCGAATTTGGCGCCGAGAAATAAACACCTGGTCTGATTAATTCTTCTTAATGTCCCGAGCGCTCCTTCTACCGTAGGGTTGATCGTTACGTGTCACGGACCGGATTACGACGCCAAACGCGCTTGCATCCGCAAATCCGGCCAGGAGTTCTTCCGGCCGGATCACTTTCGTGAAGTCCCGATCCATTCCGGCGCCAAGATGCTCGGCAGCTCTGAACGAATCCGCGACGTGAACGGCGTTTCACGGGAGGGATCCTTCGCAGCGACTAAATCAACCCATTCTCCGAGTTGCGTCATACGGACGGAGCCGACTCATCACACATCTTGGCAGGGATCCAACGCGGTTACTTGTGCGAAGGGGATTTCGCGACAGCTATCGCAGCGATGAGTGGTCCGTTTTCTTGGCGCAGAAACATGGCAGGCTCGGGTCTCCGGGGTTGCATGCCACGAGCGGATTTAGTAACCCGACGGAGCCCTCGGCGACGTCAAACTTCGTACGAATCTCGGCAAGCGCGGATAGAGCAGGCGAGGGTGCTCCTCGCTTGGAGCCGACAACTGGCTCCGTGCTCTGCAAACGGCTTAGAGTGCGTCTTTCGCCAAATTGTCGTCCGGAGCCTATTTTTCAAAGCCTCGTATGTATGGGACCACCGGCGGCCGCGGCCCCGTGTTAAACAGCGGTCCCCGTGTCGACCGGTAGCTTATGTTCATGACCGCCGTCTCGATGCGACGTCCGACGGCAGAGTAACGGCCGTTCTCCCAGTTTGATTCCATGTAGTGGTTCGTAATCCCAGTTGACAGAAGCAGCCGCTCAGCATTGAATAGTTCCTTTTTGGTCACCATCATCTCGGTAATCCAGTGCGGTTGGGCGTTCGAGGCGTGGTACTGTGCGTATGGACCGGGCCAGCCAAGCATCGAGATGATCGTCGGCTCTTTTTGTCCTTCGATCTCGCCGGCGTAGGTCCAGCCCACATCTCGGCCCGCAATTACTGCCGCTTTCGATCCGTCGTTATAGTCCACAATACACACATTTGCCTGGGCGTTCTCCTGAAAGATTCCTCGCTTTAAATTGAAATTTGCCGCAACTGAATCAAGCAGCTTGCCGACCCAGGGATTGCGTTCGGCCCACTTCCATGTTTCAGTTCCTCTAATGGACTGGACTGCCTTGACGCCTGTCTCACCGCCTTTGCGGCGTTCTACGAAGGCCTGTAGCACGTCGATACAATGGAAAATACCTCCCTCATCTGACGCGCCTCCAAGCACGATCGAGTTCTTTATCGGCGTATCGATAGCGATCTCTATCTCGGGCTTGCGGAAGTAGACCGGTATGGAGGAACCTCCGGTCAAAGGAAAGTTTAGCTCACGGGATTTGTCAAACATCCACTTGGCGTCGTCCCAATTGTAGGAGAGGTGCTTATCGTTAAACACCGGCACAGAGCGCTTGCTCTGCTCGAAAACCCGGATAACCTGCTGATAAATCCACCAGCGCGGCAAGAGCCAGTGGCCCTTGAGATCGGTTGGATAGTTCCCGTGTTCTCCGACGATGACAACACCGTCCACCGCAAGTTCCTTCCCCCCAAGTGTGACAGCCTCTCCTACGGTCTTATAGATGGGAACATTTTTCGCTTTGCATACTTTCTGACCCAGTTCGCTTGTATCAAACTGATGAATGTAAGCGGACACAACATCCACCCGTGAAGAAGTGTGGGCGCCCTGCCACCAATAGCCGTCCATCAGTTTGCAGATGATCCAGTCCGCATGGGATCCCGGAGCACCCCAGAAGCTTACGCAACAGGCGATTCGAGGCCGTCTTTGCTGAGTCTGCGGAGCAGCATCGGCTGCGCTGCCTGCCAAGGACGTCAATCCGGCCATACCGGCTATTCCCACCATTTCACGGCGGGTGACGAGTGGATTCGGACTCATAGGGCGATTTTCATTCATCTAAAAGCTCCTTGTGTTGCGGTCTGGCAGTCATTGAAGGCGTTGATTCCCCCGACGCCGTTTCGAACTTACCTCCGAGTACCCGACAATTCGCCGCTGGTCCCCGTGAACGCTACGACCTAACGGGGAGAAATGATCTGATCCGTCCGCTATGAAGAAGTAGCGTTGGTCAGCACGGCCACATGGCGAGAAGTCGGGCGTTGATGCGGCCACTAGTGAGTGACAGGCAGCCCCACGACGATCAGAACCGTGTAGTCCTGCTTGCGGCAGCCGTTCACGGAAGGCATGGCCGTCCCCGGATTCACAGGAAAACCCTTGGTGGGAGCGTTCGCAGGCGAGCACCCGTTGGCAGCCTTCGCCGGCGTGTAACGTGCGGAACGGCATCCGAGATGGGTGACGTCGTAGAGGGTCGCGCCGTCGGCGAGTTCCCACCTCTGATTGCCGTTCTTGTCCTTGGGGCGAACTGTCAGCACGGTCGTCACGTCGCGGTCACCCGTGACGACGTATTTCCCGGGAGGCAGCGGGAAGGTCGGCTTCTCCATGATCAGGCCGTGTTCTTCCAGCCACCAATCCGAAGCGTCGAATTTCCACTGCGCTGGCGCCACGCCGGTCGCCTTCAATTGAGGGTAGTGGTCCAGCTTGCAAGCGCGCGGGCCCGGGTCCTGGTTCCAGAAGCCCCATGATTGCGCGCCGCTGCCGGAAGTGGCCGCCGGGTCTCCCAGCGCCGCGATGAACTGCGGCTCGATGCGCCTGAACTTCGAGAGATCTTCTCCTGACGCTGCCTGCTGCAGACCGATCGCCAAAATGAGGGATCCCATGGATAGGAGCCACCGGCTCACGGACGGCACGAGGTGATGGATATTCATGCGATTGCTCCAGTTGGATAGCCTTATGACATCCTACACCGACGCGCGCCCAGAAGATGGCCTCTTCGTGCCTTTACCGAGCCCTTCCCGGCGATTAGATGCCGTGGGCGATAACGGACAACTCATACAAGCTCGCCTCGGACCAGACGGGCGCTAAGTCCGCTTCGGGGAAGTGCCTGTCAACATCGGCCGATGGCTCCTGTTGATAACAGCCCTTCGCACCAACGCCGCTGTTCATGTGGAAGCATCCCTCCGAGAGGATTGTCGGCCACTCGGAGAATGCGCGCCCTGCGTTGTTCGGCCATTACTCCCGTCGCGTCCACGTCATTTGGACGCAATAGAATCCTTTGCCGCCGTGACGATTAACTCGGTAAGCCCCCAGGGAGCCCTGGACTCCCCAAAGTGCAGCGTCGGCACCTGCAGCCGGCACCCGTTTGCCAATTTTATGGAACGGCGTTTTATGGGAAGGATCTCGGCAAATCCACGGAAAGTACTTCCGGACTCAGGCCGACCGTCAGGAGCGACCTCGAGGACGAGCGTGGCATGGTAGTACCTTCGTAATCCGCCACAACCGATTCAGGGGAGGCTAGCAACTCGTGTGGAGACAGAGGAGTTGATCTCCGGAACCGTGTTAGCGGATTATCGTTTCAGGAAGAAAGTCTCTTGCCGAGAAACGGCAAAGAAAAGCCTCCCCGAGATCGGGGGCTTTTTGTTTTGGCTTATGCCGCCCATCGGATACTTCTCCAATCAGTTCCTGTTTGGAAAAAGCATCAGCACCAAGCAGGCGGTTGCGGGTGACCCCGTATATTTCGTCGGCTGCTAAATCCTTTAAATGCAACATTGCGAATTTTGTAGGGATTCTGAAGACCCGCGAGCGGGTATGCAGCCACTCCTACAACTGGGACATTGCGAAAAACGTCCATATGTACAGGGGCAATTACCAAAACGGTCGCTGAGAGTTAGGGTTCGCGCTCAGAACGCAAACGAGGCGTGTGGTAGTGGCAATGGGCCAGGTCGTCGGCAGCCGCCCTCACTGTGATTAGAATTATTGGAGTTCCTGATGATGCATAAGGCGATTGAATCGAAAACGAAGTTTGGCAAGGATGGTAGACCTTTAGAGCGGGAGTGGAGCGTGGGCCCGGTTTTGATTTGGGGATTTGTCGCCATCATTCTTGGTCTGGCCGGCAAGGCCGTCATCCCTCCGAGCATCTGGACACACCTGATTGGGGGTTGAGGTGGGAGCACACCGCCGCCGCTTCAGGTATAAAGGATTGAAATGGCCGTAACCATACACGGGCGAGACGAGAATGAATACCGGGTCGTCTGCAAGGGTGTTTCAGTGACGGAGTTCATGGAGCTTCAGCGAGAGATTGAGGCTGAGCTCTCCGCTCGTACTCTTAGACGAAATCCATTCGACCCGGCATTTGACGCGAAGACTGTTCATGAGATCATTGTTCGCCTTGGTGCAACTGGCGCGGCCGGATACGTTGGCAAGAAAATCGTGGATCTCATCGCCGATATTGTGAAACGAAAACTGAAACAGCGTGATGACGGCCCGCCTCGAAGCGTTACGATCTACGACTATCGTGGGCAGCCGACGATCATTGTTGAACTGAAGAAGCCGAAACGGAAACTCTAATGCCTATTCAGCCGTACATCAACCGCTTCGAGCCGAACGAGGGCGCCGTTCGATCCGAAGGCGGGTTAACATAGCAGCATGATTGAAGAGACGATGGACCGGGAACGCAAGCTCATCGAAGAGATCCAGAGCGTGTTGCCTGAGTTAGTCCACGCGTGCAACTCAAGACAATCCGATTTCATCATCATGAGCCAAGAGGCTTTCGCCCCGAGGTTGGGCGAGTACGAGATCATGCTTCTCGGGAAGGCCATCAAGTACGCCGGTCTGATGGGGCGGGAGGTAAGGATCATCCCTTCGCGGCCTTTGGCTTCTTGACCGTCGCCCTGCCCAAAGGGCAGCGTCGGCACCTTCAACCGGCCGCGCGCTGCCCAATTCCATGGAACGGCGTTTCACGGGAGTGATCTTCGCAGCGACTGGATCCAGCCCATTGTCCGAGTAGGGCGTTATACGGCCATAATCACGTCGAACTCGCTGCGGTCTTGCCTGGGCGTGGGACGCTTGTCATCATGGAGGCATGCGCACTGTCTTCGAGGCAGCGGGCGGCATCGACGGCCTGCGCCGTCTTGCGGCTGCCTGGCATCGTCGGGTGATGGCCGACGAAGTAGTCGGCCATGCGTTCAGCCACGGTTTCCATCCCCAGCATGTCGAGCGTCTCGCCGCGTATTGGGCCGAGGCACTCGGTGGACCCAGCATGTATTCCGAGTCCTATGGCGACGAGACCACCGTCGTCAGGATCCACAGCGGCAACGGGGTGCACGACGAGATGGATCGCCGCGCCATCGCTTGCTTCGACCAGGCTCTGGCTGACGTCGGACTGGCCGACGACTCTGCGCTGCGACAAGTGCTGCACGACTACTTCGCTTGGGCGACCACGACAACCATGGCCCGCTATCACCGGTCCGCTGACGATGTGCCTGACGGTCTCACCATTCCGCGCTGGTCATGGGACGGACTCCAGGAGTGATCGACAAATGCCAGTCTCCGTCAACGTACAAACAGTTCACCCTCGCAAGTTGGCCGCGGTGCGGCGCGAGGTCCCGCCGGGCGCGGTGGGCGCGGCGTGGGGACCGGCCCTGGGCAAGGTCTGGCCCTTCATTCGCAGCCAGCCAGGCCTGTGGACCAACGGCCACAACATTTTTCTCTACCACCACCCGGCTCAGCCGGGCGCGCCGATACTGTGCGACTTCGGTGTCGAGGTCACGCGCACATTTGAAACTGCCGGCGAGGTGTACGCGACCGAAACGCCAGCGGGCGAGGCTGCCGTCGCGGTCCACCGCGGCCCGTACAACCGCATGAACGAGGCGCACGACGCGATCCGAAAATGGATGGAGGCGAACCGCAGGGAGTCCGCTGGCCACTCGTGGGAGATATACGGGGATCCGGCGCCGGATCCGGCCGACACCGAGACGACGGTCGTGTACCTCCTGAAGTAGCGTTCGTGACGCTTCGGGCGAGCGGTCGGCAAAACGGGACATTGATAGACTTCTCTGCGGCATTCGCAAGAGGTCGCCAATCCACATTTCCCGGACGCATTCCTCCGCTGCAAGAGCAGTGAGCGTGAGGGCTGGGGCAGAGTCGTATACTGAGGGAGATCATGAGCCGAAACCGACTTCTCGCTGTTCTCCTCGCCATGAGCACCGCCCTGGCGGCTCCCGCGGCAACGAATTATCGCTTCCTGAAGACGATCCCGCTGCCGGGAGATGGAGGCCAGGACTACCTCGCTCTCGATCAGATGGCGCGGCGGCTTTACGTGACTCACGGAACCACGGTGGAAGTAGTTGACATCGACTCCGAACAGGCCGTTGGCAGGATCGAGGGGATGAACGGCGTCCACGGCGTCGCGCTGGCCCCGAAGCTCGGACACGGCTTCATCACCAGCGGGAATACGAAGACGGTGAAGATGTTCGATCTGAAGACTCTGCAGTCTCTGGCTGATATTCCTGATCGCCTACGACGGGCCAGACGGCGCTGTATACGAGCCAACCACGAACCGGGTTTTCGTATTCGCACACAAGGGTGCCGGAATGAGCGTCATCGATGCCAGGGATGGCAAGTTACTCAAGGAAATGCCTCTCCCCGGACAGGCCGAGTTTCCGGTCGTCGATGGCAAGGGATTGGTTTGGGACATCATCGAGGACAAGAGTCTGGTTCTCAAGATCGATGCGAAGGAAATGAAGGTTCTGGCGCAATGGCCCATCGCGCCGGACTGCGAGGGACCGTCGGGCTTGGCCATCGATCTCGCCAACAGGCGTCTGTTCGCTGGCTGCAACAACGAGAAGATGTCCGTTCTGGATGCGGATGGCGGGAAAATCATTCAAACGCTGCCGATCGGAGTTCACATCGATGCGGTTGCCTACGACCCCTCAACGAAGCTGATCTTCAACGCGAATCGCAGTTCCGTGACGGTCATCCACCAGGACTCCGCCGGACCGCTACAGCGTGGCGCAGAATCTGGAAACCCTGCAGGGAACGAACACGCTCGCGCTCGATTTAAAGACAGGAAAGATCTATCTCTCCACTGCACAAGTTCGCTCCCCCGACAACCCCGGGCGGCAGGGGCGCAAAGATACCGGGAAGCTTCATGGTTGTCGTTTACGGACCCGAATAGCGCAGGTATGCCCAACGCGGCTACGAACGCCGGAGAGGCGATCTCCTCCGCCGCAAAAAGACGCACGAGGCGGTTGGGAATGTAGCTAATCTGCACAGATCTTCGCTCCAGCGCTGTCCGGTTGGGCGTCATCCTGGAGCCATCCGGAAAATCGGTCACTCGGCCGTCGACCCGGCAGCGGTATGAGTGGAACCGGAGCGCAGACGGGTGCTTCTGGAAAACAGTGAGTGCGCCGGTCCGCAACCGATACTTGA
>CAWDWK010000035.1:0-60641 GCA_963805775.1 uncultured Solibacteraceae bacterium
GCGCACGCCGATCACGCCAGGGATCGCCTCCAGTTCGGCGATGCGGTCCGGCGTGGCGGAGACGAAGACTGCATTCAAAACTTCGGACACGGAACTGATGATGGGCACGCCGCGGCGCTGCAGTTCCTGGTGCACCGAACTCTGCCGCGATGCCAGTTGGCGGCGGTAACTGTCGGCGGCGGCGGTACCCATCTGCTCGCGAGTGGTGAACCGGGATGCCACCGGCTCATCCTGTAGAATCAACGCGTAGCGGTTGCGCGCATATTGGCTAAACCCTGGCAGCACTGTGACCGAGGCCGCCAACAGTATCATGAATGCTCGTGTAACGCGATCAGGCACAGACATAGTTCTCCAGACGTGCAAGTTCTCCAGACGTACAACTATTCTATTCAGGTTTCACTGGGGTTATGCTGCGGCAAAATGCCGCTCAGGTGACCGTCCGCACTACCTGAAGCGACGCTTGTAAAAAATGTCGAGCCCGAACAGGCCGTTCTCTTCGCGCAGCGCCACGGCCGACCACCGGCTGGAAAAGGCCCACTCCACTTGCACCACTTCAGGATTACTCTGAGTCACGTTGCTGATGTATGTGAATGTGATCGCGGGCGTCACCTGCTGTTCCAGCGTCACTCGCGCCTGCGTGGTGGTTTGCAGGCCGGGGCCGGAGAAGGTGGGGTCGATGCGCAGTTTACTCACGCCGAAGAAGCGCTGCAGGCGTCCCGCCACCGGACTGGCGATCGCCGAGCCGAGCAGCGTCG
Organism: uncultured Solibacteraceae bacterium; assembly: GCA_963805775.1. Taxonomy (GTDB): domain Bacteria; phylum Acidobacteriota; class Terriglobia; order Bryobacterales; family Bryobacteraceae; genus Solibacter. Next base: position 756 of record CAWDWK010000035.1, read on the forward strand.
AGGCCCCCATCTGCTGCCACGATTGCGGCGCCGAACTCTGCTGCACCAGCAGCGAGGGGTCTGAAGTCGGCGTCCGCCCGGTGGCCAGCAGCGCCACAATCTCGTTGAATTGCAGCGGCGGGTCGCTCCGCGGAGTCAGGGTCAGTTTGTTCAGCGGTCCGGAAATCGTCAGTGTGACCTCGATGCCGCGCGCCCTGGTTTCCAGATCGATATTGATAATCGGCTCTATCTTGACCGGGTTGTAAAACGAGATGGTTCCCTGGCTGAGCGTATACTTGGTGCCGAAGAATGTGATCTGCCCCTGCGTGATATTGATGCGGCCGAGCAACGCCGGATTGGTCGCCGTGCCGCGCAGGCGCAGGTTGGCCTCGACTTGCAGGTTCTCCGTCAACGAGCTTTCCAGTTGGATGTCGGGCGCGGTTTGGATCTGCACGTCGAAGCGCATACCGCCCAACAGGCCCGGGCGCGCCGAAGGCGTCTGCACCGGCTCGGACGATCTCGCCAGCATCGAGCTGAAGTCGGATTGCAGATTGACGCCGGTGCGAAGCACGGTGACCGTGCCGGAGAGCATGCTGCTGTCGGAGGTGCCGGTCAGGTTCAGATTGGCATCGGCCACCGTGCTGACGCCTTCGGGATAGCGCACGCGCACTTGTTGGACGCGGGCATGCAGGCGGAAAACCAGCGGGCCGCCGCCGTAGCTGACGAAGCCTGAGAGATCGATCTTGCCGCCGCCGGTCTCGCCGGTGAAATTCTGGATGGTGGCGCGCTCCTTGGTAAACATCACCGTGCCGGTCGCATTCGAAATTCCGTTGGGCACATCCACGATATTGAACGCCGCGTTCTCGAACCTCAAGCGGCCGGTGATCTGCGGATCGCTCAGGGAACCGCGCACGGTGGCCTCGGTGACGACATTGCCGGAGGAGACGAAGTCCTTGTTGAAATCCCGCAGGAAGCCGAGATCGACCCGCCCATCCACGCGCAGGTCCAGCGGGTTTTTCTGTTCCGGCAACACGCGCCCCGTTATTCTGAGGTCGGTGTCGCGCCCCACCAGGTGCGCGTTTTCCACGGTGATTGTGGAGTTGGCGAAGCGGGCCACAATCGGTCCGGAATTTTTCAGCGTGAGCGCCTCCGCCGCGATATCCACCTCCGGCGTCGGGACCGATTTGGAACTGCGGAATGCGCAGTTCGGCCGTCATCGCGCGCCAGTTCAGCGCCGGACCCTCGATGTGCAGCGAGCCTTCCACGGAGCCCGCGAATCGTGGCCGCCTCATCGCCCTTTGCAGTGGTCAGCCAGGGCTTCAGGCGCGCCAGGTCCACCTTCGAAAAACTCAGCGTGGCCGAGCCGGGGTAATCGCCATCCAGGCGCCACTCGCCATCGCCCTTCACCGCCGTGCCCGCAATGGTGGAATCCAGATGCGCGCGCAGCGCGAGCCCCTGCGAACTGGCGGTCAGGTGCGCGTCGCCCAGAGGTTGGCCTGCGAGCTGTACGTCCTTGGTGACGATATCGGCGTGCAGTTCGTCGATGCGGTATCCGGCTTTTGTGGACGGCTGTAGTTCCACCTCTCCGTTGGCCGTCATTTGCAGCGTGCCTTTGATTCCGGGATGAAGGTCCTCGACGGCCTGGATCTCGTCCAACTGCATGACGTTACTGCTCGCGTCGAAGCGCAGACGGCCGGTATCGAAATGGCCGGGCTGGTGCTGAAAGCTGCCGCTTAACCGAACCTGTTTCGCCCCCGCGGTGAGCTGGGCGTTGCTCACCGTCAGGCTGTTCGCAGCGTAGCCGGCGTGGGCCGTAAAGCGGTCGAATGGCTGGCCGCCCAAGGTGCCCTTGAGCAGTTCCAGGTCGGCGTCGCGCGCGCGGCGTCGCGATGGTCCCGTTCACCTGCGCCGAGCCGTTGAGCGTGCCGGTGACCGGCAGATCCTTGACGTGCAGCACCGCCGCGAGGTCGGAGACGGCGGCATTCCGCAGGGTGGCGGTACCGGCAATCGGGCTGGCGTCGCCGGTCTTCCACTGGCTCAACCCCACCGAAGCCCTGGAACTGTGCGCGCAGCGGTCCCTGCGCGGCGGTGGCGTTCTGCACCCGCAGATAATCGGCGGACGCCGCCACGTCGGCTTCCAGCGAATCCACATGTTCGTCCGAAAAAGTGAAGTTGCTGGCGCGCGCGTGGCCCGTAATCCGCGGGTTGTTGAGATCGCCCGCCACAATGCCGTCGAAGAGGATCAGGCCGTTCGACAGCTTCACCGGAATATCGGCGGCGCTCTTGCCCAGCACGGGCAGCAGGTCGTTGAGGTCGGTTGTCTCCAGGTGGACCTTGAGTTCGCTGTTGATCGCGCCCGAAAAATCCGCTCGCGAATGCGGCAGGCTGACCGTCGAGCGTCCCAGGTCCAGGGCGCCGCTGCTCGCGTCGTACGCCACGTTGATCTCGCCGTGCACCGGGTCGCCCGTGGGCGCCGGCGCCAGCTGCAGATTGCCGCTGGCGCGCAGGTCTCTGGCGCGTTTCAGCGAGCCTTGCAGGTTGACGCTGCCGAACACCAGCGCGTCCCACGGCAGCGGCTCGGTGCTGTAAAACATCGCCGCGGTGCGCCGTGTATCCACGCCGCTGATTTCTCCGGTCACGGTGTAGCGGTCCAGTTGGCGAAGCTCCGCCTTGCCGCGGAAAGATCCGTTCAGCAACGTCAGCGCCACGCCGCCAATCTCGATATCCTTGCCGCGCAGGGCGAAGCTGCCCAGCTGGCCCTGCACCGGCTTCCCGCCGCGCCCCGCGCGCGTAGAAGCCGGAGAGCCGCAGCCGCGACGCATCCACGCCCCTGGCGCTCACCGACGCCGCGCCATCGCCCCGGAAATCCACCAGGCGCAGGACGTTGTCGCGGTACTCCACCCCCGTGGCGTGCACGTTGCCCGCAAGTGCAAGGCCGGCGGCCGGAGTCCACTCGCCGGTGCCGGCCGCGGTCGCCCTGCCGTTGCGCAATTGCGGAACGCGGAAGATGCGCGCCACGTCCGCCACGGCGACGCGCGCCTGGTACTGAAAGCGCGCGTGCGGCGCGTTCAGGTCGTCGAGCGCGCCGTTGACCTGCACCTGGGTCGCGCCCGTAGCGAGAGTCCCGGAATCCACCGCGATGCGGTTCTTCTCCAGCGTGACGGCCAGGTTCACCGCAAACGGCGTCGGGTCCGTAATCGTCGTAGCTGGCATACAGGGGTTGGATGGCCACCGTGCCGCGATAGCGCGGGCCAAGCAGGTCGTACGCCAGGCGGACGTTCAGGTTCTCGCCGCGCGCGGCGAACGGAATGCGGCTGCGCGCTTCCACCTCGAAGATGCCGCGCTCCAGTTCGAAGCGGCGGATGGCCAGCTTGAGAATGTCCTCCATGGTGGAAGTCTTGCTGGTGCGCCGCACTTTCGGCTCGGGAACATTGGTGCGGCCGTCGCTGCCGATGATCAGGTAGACGTGCGGATTGGACACCGTCAGCGACTGAAGGTCCACATCCTTGCGCAGGATCGACACCAGCTTGAGTTCCACCACCACGCTCTCGGCGCGAAACAGCGGCGGTTTGTCCGCCGGTTCCGTCCCGTGAAGCACGAAGCCGCGCACCTCCGCCCGCAGGTGCCTCCAATCGAAGCGGAACGATGCCACTTCCACGCGCCCGCCGGTGGCCGTCTCCACCGTGCCGATGATGAGCTGCCGCACCTTGTCGAAGAACCACGAGCTTTGCAGCACGAAGACCGCCGTGATGCCCACCAGCAGCACCAGCCCCGCCAGCCCCCCCGCCACCCAAAGGAAAATGCGCTTCCTCAGTGACATATGAACTCACGTGGGACAGACCATCGCGTTGCGTGGTCTGTCATGCTTCGCTACGATCCTGCCCGGTCTGACAGACGACAAGTTGACAGACGACAAAAAGCGATCGTCTGTCCTACAGGCCCTCATTTCAGCACCTCGTCATGCAGCACGATGTTGCTCCGCCTGCGCACCTCGCGCAGCCAGGCATCCATCTGCTGGTCGGCGCGCTGGCCGGTCAGCTTGCGCTCGATCTGGTCGCGATAATCTTCCAGCGTCACCACCTGTCCCGGATGCGCGGCCTCCGCCGCCGGCTTCACCGTTTTGTTGAAATAATCCTCCACCTCCTGGCTACCCAACTGCACGCCCGTCTCAAATCGCACCTGAATGAACAGCAGCAGCGTGCGCTGCCAGAGCAGCAACTCCTTGAAGTCCTCCTCGGTGATGCCGTACGCCTTCAGGGCGGCGCGATACTCCTCGTCGTCTTTGAAATGCGCCTTCTGGAACTGCTCGATGGCCGGCGCCAGCTCGGCGGGGTCGGGCAGGGGATAGCGGCTGTTGGTCAGTTCGATCTGGATCAGCTTCTGCTCGATCATCGCCTGCACCGTGGCCCGCTTGTGCGCCGGGCTGAAATCCGGCTTCACCCCGTCCTGAAACGCCGCCACGCGAATCTCGCGATCCAGGTCGCTCGCCATGATCACGCGGTTGTCCACCGACGCGGCAATCCGGTCGATGATCTCTCCCCGCGCCGCCATTGCCAGGGCCAGCGCGCCGGCCAGCCGGATTGAAACCGCGTATTTCAAAATGTCTGTCCAATCGAAAAGAAGTATTGAAAATGGCTGACCCGCGTTACCTGGCACTGGTTGGTTGTGGCACAGGGGTTCACGCCTGCGTTGATCAGGTCCTGCTGGGTGCCGGTGAATCCGAAATAGCGGGGACCGTTGATGCTGTACGCCAGATCCACCCGCAACGGCCCGATCGGCGTCCGGTAGCGTATGCCGAAGCCGACCGCGTGCACCATGTAGTTGAAATCCTGTATGTCGCGCTGCGTCTGGCGTAGCGAGAAGCTGTTCAGGTTGGTATAGATGTTGCCCGCGTCGTGGAAGAGCACGCCGCCGATATTGTCGCCGATCAGGGGAAAGCGCAGCTCGGTCTGATTGAAGAACAGGAATTGGCCGCCCACCGCAAGTCCCGTAGTGGGGTCGCGCGGTCCCGCCTGGAGCTCCGGGAAGCCGCGGTGCGAGGAGGCGCCGCCGCCGTAGAAGCGCTCCGCCAGCGGGATGGCGCTCGCCGGATCGCCCGAGATAACCGATCGCGTAGATGTCGCCGACTTCCGTGCTGCGGGCAAAAACCATCTTCTTGCCGATCGGGTGATAGGTGGCATTGCGCGTCAGGAAGCGCGTGAAGTTGATCTGCGAGCCGAAGGCGTGGTCCGCCAGCCCGATGTCCACCGTGTTGTAGACCCCCCTGTGTGGATCCAAAGGGTCGTCGCGGCGGTCCAGAATCCACCCGAAAGAAACGATTCCCACGCGTACCGGCTGCGAAAGCAGCGGGATCAGAAACGGTGTAATGGCGAGCGTTGCCTGATCTACGACGACATGGCGGTAGGTGTAGCGGTAAAAAAACGTGCTGGCCTTGGAGAACCGCTGCGTAAGCTGCGTCGAACCCTCCAGGCGCGAATAGGAAAATGTGCGTATGTCTTGCGAATTCTCGAACAGGCCGGTGAAGGACAGGGTCAGCTTGTCCTGGTTGCGGAAGCGCGGCCAGTTGTAGGTCAACACCGCGCGCTGATCCAGTGTGGAGACGCGCGTGCGCAGGCTGATGCTGTGGCCCAACCCCCAGAGATTGTTGCGTGTCAGGTTAAATGAGACGCGTGGCGAAAACCCGGTCTGCGCCTGGCCCAGACAATTCTCGCATCCGCCGATACGCGCCAGTTCCGCGCCCAGGCCCACCGCCATCGAGTACCGCGCCGCTTCTTCCATGTTGAAGAGGACGTTTTTGCGGTCGGTTTCGCCATCCGGATTCTCGATCGCCGCGTCCACCTTGGCGAACACTCCCAGGTCGTACAGGCGGCGCTGCGCATCGGTGATCGCGGTGGGCGAGAGAGGGTCGCCCGGATTGATCTTCAGTTGGCGCGCCACCAGGGACGGCCGCGTGACCTTCAATCCACCCGGGTTGATCAGCACCTGCCGGACAAACTGCTGCTGCCCCTCGTGCACCACGAAAAGAAGATCCACCCGGTGCTCGGCCGCGGGCTTGGAACTCCACTCAAACGTGGCATGCGGAAAGCCTGTATCGAAATATTCCGCCAGGATCGTGTCGCGATCCACCGCCACATTGAACTCGCTGAACGGCTGTCCGTCGGTGGAGCTGAGTTTGGCGAGAAGGCGCGCCTTGTTCAGTTTCTCCACGCCTTCCACTTGCAGCCGGTTGATCAGATACTGCGGACCTTCCTGAATTTCAATCGTCACGGCGAGATTGCCCGGTACGCCCAGATAGTTGTCGACCGAGGTGGAGGTGACTTTGACATCGCGGAAGCCGTTCGATTCGTAGAGGTTTGAGATGTTAGTCCGGTCGCGGCGCAACAGGTTTTCGCTGTAGCGGCCGTGCGGGAACTGCAGAAAGTTGGCCTTTTGCAGGTACATGCGCTCGCGGATCACGTCGGTCGAGAAGTAGTGATTGCCCTTGATCGTGGATTGCCACGAGCTTGTGGCGCTTCCCGGTGTTCACCAGAAAATCCACAGCGGCTTTGTCGTTGGTGATGCGCTGTTGTTTGAATTCAACCTGGGCGTCAAAAAATCCGTCGGATTGGAAATAGTCGCGCAGGTTGCGCGCGCCCTCCACCAGCAGGTCGCGATCCACCGCGTGCTCTTCGAAGATCGGGATGAGGCGGCGGAGCGTGCTCTGCGACACCTTGGCGCCGATCGTATTCACCCGGATCTGCGGCCCCGCCTCGATCCGCAGCGTGGGGGTCGCCCGGTTGGTATCCACATCGTATTTCATGGATTCGAGCGCCACCGTGCCCTGCAGCCGGTTGTCTTTCTGCAGCAGCGAGCGCACGCCTTCCAGACCCGAGCGGACGCGCGCTTGCGTCACCGGCTTCCAGGAACCGGTGATCCACCGGCGAAAGTCGGTGACCCTCAAAACCCGTTTCGGGTCCAGATTGAAATTGCCCACCAGAACCGGCGGTCCGAAACGGGCGCGCCGTCCGCTATTGATTACGAACCGGATGTTTACCTGCTGGTGCACCGTGTCGTAATCGAATACGGGACGAATAGAGCCCAGGAAGAGGCCGTTGCTTTCCATCAGGTGGCGCTGGCTGTTGAGCGCCGGTTCCAACTGGCTGTCGACGTAGGGCTGTCCCAGGTCCAGGCGGGTGGCGTTGACCAACTGGCCCCGGTTGGGCGGACTGTTGATTCTTCCCGACGCCGACACGTCGCCGATGAACCAACTATTGGTGGTTATGAATTTGATGATGACGCCGCCGTTGTACGGTTCGGCATCCACCTGGATGTCGCGGTAGTAGCCCGTGGCGTACAGGCGCTCCACGGTGGCGCGCACCACGGACATGCGCAGCGGCTCGCCGCGCTTCAGCGGCAGAATCTCGAAGAGTTCGGAGCCTTCCAGCGGTTGCTGCGGCCGGCTCGAACCGGATGTTGACCACCGGCCTCCCTTCGTACTTCTGGTATTGCGCGAGAAGGCTCGGAGGCTGCGCAGCCGCCAGGAGCAGGATCACGCATGGCGTGTAGGCGAGCGGCGATCGCACCAACCTCAATCATAACTGATGACGTTTGTAAACCATTTCGGGGTTACGGACAGTTTCGAACAGCGGTCGTCTGATAGTCTGTCCCACCTCCGCTTTGTTACCATCGCAGTGCATGGACCCCTCCGATCGCGAGCGCTACTCGCGGCAAATCCTCTTCCCCGGCATCGGGGAACGCGGGCAGGAAGCGCTCTTGAATGCGCATGCGGTCATCGCCGGATGCGGCGCGCTCGGCAGTTTCCACGCCGCCGCGCTGGCCCGCGCCGGTGTGGGCCGCCTCACCCTCATCGACCGCGATTACGTCGAGCCCAGCAACCTGCATCGCCAGTGGCTCTTCGAAGAGGCCGACGCCGCCGAAGTCCCTGCCCAAAGCCGCCGCCGCCGCGCGGCGCATTGCGCGGATCAATTCCTCCATCCGCGTGCGCGGCGTCATCGCCGATCTTACCGCCGCCAACGTGGCGGAACTGCTGGGCGATGCCGACATCATCCTGGATGGCACGGATAATTTCGAGACGCGCTACCTGATCAACGATTTCGCCGTGAGCCGCGGCATTCCGTGGGTCTACGGGGCCGCCGTGGCCGCCTACGGACTCACCATGCCGGTGATCCCCGGCCGCACCGCGTGCCTGCGCTGCGTCTATCCCGACCCGCCTTCGGGCGCGCAGCCCACCTGCGAAACCGCCGGCGTGTTGAATGTGATTGTCTCCGCCGTGGCCTCCATTCAGGTGGCCGACGCGCTGCGCATCCTCACCGGCGCCGACCTGCGTGCGCGCATCACCACCCTGGATCTCTGGAACGGCGGCATCCGCCAGATCGACGCGCCCGCGCGCGATCCCGATTGCCCCGCCTGTGCGCGCGGCGAATTTCCCTACCTTGCGGAAGCGCGCCGGCCCCCCGAAAGCCTCTGCGGGCGCAACGCGGTGCAGATCTCCGGCCGGTCGCGCCCCATCGACCTGGCGGCATTGCAACTCCGTCTGGAACCGCTCGGCCAGGTGCGCGCCAATGAGTACGCCCTGCGCTTCTTCACCGCCCCTTACGAACTCACCGTCTTTCCCGACGGCCGGGCCATCGTCAAGGGCACCAGCGATACCGGACTCGCGCGCAGTCTCTACGCGCGCTACATAGGATAATCCTGCCTTTGACAAGAATGGTAGGCCGACCCCGATCCGCGAGGGTCCCGCTGCTTTATTCCGTCTCCGGCCGCGCCGCGTTGCCCCAGTGGCCCGCTTCATCGCGCCCGCTCACGATCACGCCCTTCTCGTTCCACCCCAGGCGCGCTCGCACATCCGCCGGACAATAGCGCAGCGTCAGCCCGCAGCGCCGCCGCGTCGATTGGTTGGCTTCCGACCCATGCAGCAGCAGATCGCTGTGGATGGAAATCTCCCCGGCCTTCAGTTCCACCGGGACTGCCTCGCCCAGATTCTCCACCCCAGCCACCGTCTGGTTCAGCACGTTGGCCTCGTCGTTTTCACTCAGCGTGTACGTCAGGTGGCCGAGCACGTGAGATCCGGGAATGTACCGCATGCAGGCATTCTCCACGTCCGCATCGTCGATTGCCAGCCACGCGGTCACCGCCTTCGATGGCGTCAGCGGCCAATAGCTCGCGTCCTGGTGCCACGAGACGCGTTTGCCATCCCCCGGCATCTTGCAGAAGAAATGGGATCCCCACGCGATCACGTCTTCGCCAACCAGGTCCTTCACGCAGCCCACGATGCGCCGGTCCGTCAGCAGATCGTAAACCCGCCCGTAGCGAAGATGCGCCGTACTGATCGAATAGCTGTCGCCGCCGGCCGCCAGCGTGCTTGCCAGCAGATCGTCAAAATACCGCCGGATTCCGGCGATCTCTTCGTCGCTGAAGATCCGTATCCCCTTCAGATAGCCCTCGCGGTTGAACGCCGCCACCTGTTCCGCCGTCAGCGTCCGTGGATTCGCCACCGTGGACGGATGAAAGCGCAGTTCGCGCTCCAGCAGGTTCAGCTCTGCCGTCGTGGGGATGAACTTCGGCGCCGGTGAATTGCTCATGGTCATAGCTTATACCGATCCAAACCGGCTGCCGCCGCGTATGCACCTATAGTGGCGCCACACGAGCGGTGGCGTGCACCCTCCGCCTGGGTTATGCTAGTCACTTCGCCGGCAACTGTGGTTGCCCATACACTTATGAACGACGAGTATCTGTCGCCAGGCGGAACGTCCTCGGGCGCTGCCTCGCGCCTCGATCCCCTTGCACCCCTCGCCGGGCTGGCGGGATTGGTGGAGCAGATGGCGCAGGGGCGGCAGGACGCCCTCGCCCGTCTCTACGACGAGACCTCGTCCGTCCTCAACGGCCTGCTGCTGCGCATTCTTGAACATCCTGAAGATGCCGAGGAGGTGCTGCTGGATGTGTACATGAAAGCCTGGAAGTATGCCGCGCGTTATTCGGAAAAGCGGGGCAGTGTGCAGGCGTGGCTGATGATTATGGCGCGCAACGCCGCCATCGACCGTATCCGGCAGAAACGCGCGCAACCCAAGACGCTGGCTTTCGAACCCGAGGCCACGCCGGAGCCGGAGTCCAACGAGCCTTCGCCCGAAGAACAAACCGCCGAGCGGGAAAGACGGAGGAAAGTGCAAATCGTATTGCGGGAACTGCCCCCGGAACAGCGGGAAGTGGTGGAACTGGCATTTTTCGGCGGCCTGACCCACGCCGAGTTGGCGGAGCATTTGCGGGAACCCCTGGGCACCATCAAGAGCCGCATCCGCATGGGCCTGATCCGCCTGCGCGGCTTGATCGAGGAGCCAGGCATATGAGCATCCCCAAAAAGGAGGCCGCGCCCACAGTGGAACAGCAGGAGACCGCTGCCCTGGCCGCCTTGGATCTCGCTTCGCCGGCCGAGGCCGCCGCGGTTCCCAGGCGACTGGTGGCGGAGATGTGCGAGGCCGCGTGGCTGCTGGCCGAAAGCCTGGGGCCCGTACCGCCCGCACCTGCTCTGAAGAATCGCCTTCTCGTGCGAGTCGCCCAGTTCGAACAATTGAAGCCCCTCGCCGACGTGCGCCGCAACGAGGACCATTGGGTCAGTGCCGGCATGCCCGGAGTCGACATCAAGCAGCTCTTCCTGGAGGCCGAAACCGGCCGCTCCACCTACCTCCTGCGTATGCAGCCCGGCGTCCGCATTCCCGCACACTTTCACCACGATACCGAGCAATGCCTCGTCCTCAAGGGAGACATAGGCTGGGGAGACCTGGTCTACGAGGAGGGCGACTTCATCGTCATGGGCAAGGGCACCAAGCACCCCGAGATCCACACCGTTCACGGCAATCTGCTGCTTCTCATGTCTGGCCGCAACGATTTCGACGCGGCATAGCGTCAGCTCTTTAAACCTGCGTAATCTGGAATTTCAGCTCCCCCGTGGCCGGCAGGCCCGGCCAGGCAACCACGGTGCGACACAACCGATTGCCCCATGACCCGCGCAGCCGGCTGTCGCTGATTGCAATCTCCTCCATGCGGAACACCGGCACAGCCGCAGCCTCAACCGCAATTCGCACTCTCGCATTTCCCAGCATGCCCCCGGACAGGATCACCGCGCGTTCGCCCTCCGCGCGCACCGTACAGGGCGTCATCAGATTCATCTCGATTTTTCCCGCCGCGCGCAGCGCGAACCGGTCGGTCACCAGAACCGTATTTGCCGCGCGATCCAGCCGCACGCTGCGCCGCCATTTCTCGACGCCTGCTTCCTTAGGGTACGCCGCCGCCAGATCGGCGCTGAATTCGGCGCTCGCATCGTCGGCATGAAAGCTAACGTCGCGCGCCTCATACTGCCGGCCCGCGGCCTGCATGACGCCATTGATGGTGGGCAGATTGTGGAATGCCGACTGCATCGTCCAGATCTCGTAGCGTTTGGAGCTAAAGGTCTTCGCCGTGTAGTTCTCCACGCCCACATCGATCAATACGGGATTGCCGTTGAGGTACACCACAAAATTCCCCACGTCATTGTGATTGTGGCTCTCGGCGTTGTGCCCGCCGAGTGCGGCGAAGTAGAATCCCTCGGTGGTGCCCGCGCGACGCCGCGCCGTGGCCACCTGTATGCCGTCCAGCCAGGCCTCGCGCACCAGCGGATCGCGTGCCTCCGCCTTGCGGATTTCGGCGCCCTGAAACAGCGCGGGAAGCGCGCGTCCCAGGCTCTCCAGCCCCGCACCCGAATTCCGGTATTGATACGCGCCAAACGCCTGCAGATCGCCGTCGCCTGTCGCTTTGCCATAGCGGTATAGCAAGCTGCCATCCGGCTTGACCTTGGCCGGCGCATCCGCGAAGTTGACGTACCAGTCGCCCGCAATGTGCACCTTATAGATGTAAGCGCCGATCTGCCGCACCAGCGGCAGGTCGAAATAATTCACCTCGCCATGGCTTGCGGAACGCAGCAGGTCGAGGCATTCGAACAGCGATGCGCCGGCGCGACTCCAGTAGCCCGGACCTTCGTCGCAGCCCCCATCGTCGTGGTACGAATCCAGAAACCGATCCAGGCTGGTCAGGATCTTGTAGACCGTCTGCGCGCGCCGCGCCGGGTCGGCGTCCATCAGCAGCGCGCACGTCAGCAGGTTGGAGTTGATCCACGGATTCCAGTTGTTCACCGGAGCGGAGTTGTTCAGCCCCATCCATCCGAAGTCCTGCCGGTTACGATACACGCTCAACAGGCGGCGCTCGATTTCGGCTTCCAGGCGCTCCCTGATCAGCGGATGCACTTTGTCGATTTGCGGGCCGAGCAGGTAGCGCGTCCACGCCAGCAGCGCGCCGGTCTCGGCCGAGAAGAGTTCGATGATGGGCTCCTGCACATCGGGCAGTCCCACCCCGCGCTTTTGCGCGCCCATGTGGGCGGGGACGCCCCAGAAACTCTCTTCGCAGATAGCCCAGATGCCATCGGCGATGTCGTCGACGAACCGCCCCTTGCCTTCCGCGCACTCCGCCAGCACGGCGTGGCGAAGGTGCGTGCGACGTCCGAATTGCACGCCCTCCCAGTGGGACCGGTTGCCGGTGCGCGCGTACTCGAGAAACATCGTGGCGGGAAGCGGCTCGTACGGTTTGCCGACCAAGCCGGCGCCCTCTTTGATCAACATCTCCCGATCGTCCGCCGCCAGCGCGTTCCACGCATCGCGCTCCCCGGCTGGAGGGAACGGCTTCCAGCGCGCGCCGTCCAGCAGACTCTTTTGCAGTGATTCGGCCGTGCAGCGGCTGCTCAATAGACGCCGCTTCGGTATCGTGTCGCGAGGGGGCGCCGGAGAAGCAGCGGGCCGGGCCGCCTGTTGGGCGAAAAGCGGTGCGCCGGCAGCGCCGGACAAAAGCAAACGCCTGCTGATTTCGGACATAGTGCTCTCAGTGTACCCGCTGGCATCGCCCTACTCCAACAGATGCCGGTACTCATCCGCGTCCAGTCCGAATTTCTCCATCAATCGTGGCAGGTCCGGCTTCAACGCTTCCGGAGTGCTCCGCACCCAGGCAATAATCACCGTCTCCACTCCCACGCGCTGCTTGCCCTCGTCCTCCGCAATCCCTTCCGCCACGCCGCGCAACTTCGCTTCAGTCGCCTCACGCACCGGATAGGGTGTCTGCCCCAGCACCTGGTTAAGTAGATCTTCCGCTGCATCGTTCCAGTTCATAGTCGAAAACCATCATAGCCGAGGGGCCGATGTACAATTAGGTTTGCATCCTCGATTTTTCCTTTTTCTCCTCGCGTTTGCTCCTTTACTCGCCTTCGCTCAGCAGCAGCCCGAGCAGCACGAGACCGTAGTCGTCACCGGCACCTACGAGCCCATGTCGCTCGAGGAAATCGACCGCGCCATCCGCGTGCTCCCGGCGCGCAGCCAGAGCCTCGTTATTAACACGCTGGTCGATCTCCTCAAACTGGACCCTTCGCTCGATCTCGAAGAGCGCGCTCCCGACGGCGTGCAGGCCGATCTCTCCATACGCGGTTCCAGCTTCGGCCAGACCCTCGTGCTGCTCAACGGCATGCGTCTCAACGACCCGCAATCCGGCCATCACAATATGGATATCCCGGTACCCCTCGAGAGCGTGGATCGCGTCGAAGTCATGCGCGGGTCGGGCTCCACCCTGTATGGTGCCGACGCCGTGGGTGGCGTCATCAACATTATCACCGAGCCGCCCCAGGCCACCGAATTTCGCCTGCGTACGGCCTTCGGCAGCGACGGCATCAACCAGCAGCGCGCCTCGTTCAATATCGCCGGCAGGAAGCTATCCGAGCAGCTTTCCTTTGCACGTGATTTCTCTACCGGCTTCCAGCCCGACCGCGATTATCGCAACCTTGAGTTCGCGTCGGTCACCCGTATCGCCACCGATTTCGGCAACGGCTCCGTCAACCTGGCCTACATGGACCACCCGTTCGGCGCCGACCAGTTCTACGGCAACTTCAACTCGTGGGAAGATACCAAGACGTGGTTCGCCGGCGTGCAGCAGGCGTTGGGCGCGAAGACCAGTGTGAGTTTCGCTTTCCGCCGCCACAGTGATCTCTTCGTGCTGTACCGCGACCAACCTGACGTGTTCGCCAATCACCATTCCGACGAGAGCTATCAGCTCGCCGTACGGCGCCGCGAGGAGATGTCCACCTCCACCACTCTTTACTATGGCGTGGAGGGGTTTCACGAATCCATCGCCAGCAACAACCTGGGAGACCATGCGCGCAGCCGGGCCGCGGCCTACGGCGCCGCCGATTTCCGCGCCCTCAAGCGCTTCTCGCTCACCATCTCAGCCCGTGAAGAGCTCTACCGGAGTTTCTCCGCCGCCTTCACGCCCACCGTGGCCGCCGGCGTCTGGCTCTCACCGCAATTGAAGGCCCGCGCGTCCGTCAGCCGCGCCTTCCGCATTCCCAGCTACACCGATCTTTACTATCATGACCCAGGCAACGTGGGCAATCCGAACCTGCGCCCGGAGAGCGCCTGGACCTACGAGACTGGCGTCGACTGGGTGCCCAGTTCGCGCGTGCGCGGCGGCCTCACTCTATTCGAGCGCCGCGAGCACGACGGCATCGATTATTACCGGATGTCCCCCACCGGCATCTGGCAGGCGCTCAACATCCAGAACCTGAATTTCAAAGGTTGGGAGGCCAACCTGCGCTGGACCCCGTCCCGTACTAACACCCTGGATTTCAGCTATACGGGACTGCACGGCACCCAGGACACCATCGCCGCTGGTTTCACCAAATACACCTTCAACTATCCGACCGCCGACGGCGTTTTCGGTTGGACCATTACCCCGCGCGGCAATTTCCTGCTGCGTACACGGGTGGGCGCCATCGAGCGGCCCGCGCGCTCCATGTATGCGCTGTGGGACGTCTACATCGCCCTGCCTCAACACAAGGTGCATCCCTACCTGCAGGTCAGCAACGCCACCAACACGTCGTACCAATCCATCCCGGGCGTGGCCATGCCGGGGCGGACCATCATCGGCGGTGTCGAACTGGTGATTCGCAAACACTGAGAGCGGGGTTTCACCCTTAAAAGCGCTACTCCGTACCCTTTGCACTTTTCTCCCGCTTCCCGGGATTGACATGTCCCCGGCACGGTATCAGTATATTAACAGGTAAACAAGATATTCATATCCGCTTTCAGAGCGCTGACAGCGTGGAGGATGAACGCATGGCAGTAGATGTTTCAAGCCTCAGTGAAGAGCGCATCGCTTACCTCGAAGGACTGGTGAGTCAAGGCAAAACCGCCGCCGCCGTCTTCACGCAATTCACTCAAGGGGACGTCGATCGCATTGTCAAAGCGATTGTACTTGCCGGACTGCAACAAGCCCAATACCTCGCCCGCCTGGCGATTGAGGAAACCAGGCTCGGAGTCCTTGAAGACAAGGCCCTCAAGAACATGGTGGCCACGGAATTCGTCTTCAATTACGTCCGGGACAAAGCCTCCGTCGGCGTCATTCGCGAGTTTCCGGATCGCGGCATCGTCGAGGTGGCTGAACCTATCGGGCTCATCTTCTCCCTTACCCCCATCACCAACCCCACGTCCACGGTGCTGTTCAAATGCATCATGGCCATCAAGACCCGCAACGCGGTGATTTTCGGTCCCCATCCGAAGGCCTGGCGCTGTTGCCAGGAGGCCATCCGCATCATGTACGAGGCCGCGCTGAAGCACGGCGCTCCCGAAGGAGTTTTCACCTGCCTGGAATCGCCCACCCTGCCCGACAATGCCTACCTGATGCATCACAAAGATATCAGGCTCATCGATGCCACCGGCGGACCTGGCGCGGTTAAAGCCGCGTACAGTTCAGGCAAGCCCGCCCTGGGTGTGGGTGCCGGCAACACGCCGGTCTACCTGGAAAAAACCGCGCAACTCGACATGGCCGTCGTGGACATAATCACCTCGAAGACCTTCGACAACGGGACCATCTGCGCTTCCGAACAAACGGTGGTCATCGACGACGAGATTTATGACGTCGCGTTAGCCAAGTTCGCGGAGCTCGGCTCGCACATCTGCAACGAAAGAGAAACGGAGTTGCTGGGTCGCGCGGTGATCGATCCCGAAACCGGATTCATGCAGCCCATGGCCGTCGG
This sequence comes from uncultured Solibacteraceae bacterium, assembly GCA_963805775.1. Classification (GTDB taxonomy): domain Bacteria; phylum Acidobacteriota; class Terriglobia; order Bryobacterales; family Bryobacteraceae; genus Solibacter. The sequence goes on from CAWDWK010000035.1 coordinate 16,831, forward strand.
CCAGAGCGCGGCTGATATTGCCCGCCTGTGCGGTCTGCGGGTGAAGCCGGATACGAAGTTGTTAATCGCGCCCATTCGTGGAGTAGGCCGGGAGCATCCTCTATCAGTCGAGAAGTTGTTCCCCGTGCTCGCCGTCTATCGCGCGAAATCCGTCGACGAGGCGTTCCGCGTGTGCGTAGACGTGAATCACGCCGGCGGGATTGGACACACGGCCGTCGTTTTTTCTCGCGACGAGGAGATCATCCGCAAGTTCAGTGAGATTATCAACGCGGGACGGGTGATTGCCAATGCCCCGGGATCGATCGGAGCGCTCGGCGGAATCTACAACGATATGGTGCCCACCTTCTCGTTCGGGTGCGGAACCGGCGGCGGCAACAGCACCACCGACAACGTGAACATGTACCACTATCTGAACATCAAACGCGTGGCTCGGAGGACACCAGCGCATATGTGGTTCCGCGTTCCCAATCAAATCTACTTCAATATGAACGCTGTGGAGAACCTGCTCCATTTCCCGTCGCGATCCACCGTCATTGTCACCAGTCCGTTTTTGGAGCAGATCGGCCACGTGGACATCGTCAGGCGCTCGATTCCGCCGGCCACAACCGTTCGCGTCCTCGCGATTCCCGACGCGGAGCCGGAACTGAAGGTCATCATGCAGGGCGTGGAAGCGCTCAATCTTCACGCAGCCGACCAGATTATCGCCCTGGGTGGCGGGTCCGTCATCGACGCGGCGAAGATCATGAAACTTAAGTTCGAATCGCCGGAGGCGGACTTGGAGGAACTCGCTGCGCCATTCCTCGACATCCGTAAGCGCGTCATCCAGTACCCCACCGGAAAGGCCGACAGGGTGCGATTGATTGCCATCTCCACCACCAGCGGCACCGGCAGCGAAGTTACTCCGTTCGCCGTGATGATCGACAAGGAACGTGGCCGGAAGGTGACATTCGCCGACTACTCGCTAAGTCCCGACGTGGCCATCGTCGATCCGCAGTTCGTGATGTCCATGCCGAAAGCTCTTACCGCCGACACTGGCATCGATTGCCTGACCCACGCGCTGGAAGCCGGGGTTTCCATTCACGCTTCACCGTACACCGATTCCAACGCGATGCAAGCCACAAGACTGGCGTTTAAGTATCTGCCCATCGCCTACGATAACCCCCGCGATGAAGAAGCGCGCAGCATGATGCACAACGCCGCCTGTATCGCGGCGCTCGCGTTTTCCAACGCCTCGGTGGGTGTGAATCACGCGCTGGCCCACGCCTTCGGCGCGCGCTTCGGTATCTCGCACGGCCGGGCAAACGCTCTTTTCCTGCCCCATGTCATTGCGTATAACGCGTCGGTACCGACTAAGTTCATGCCTTCGCCGAATCAGCGCGCGTATGTTGCGCACAAAAAGTACGCCATGGTTGCCGACTTATTGGGGTTGGGAGGAGTTACCGTTGCCGAAAAGGTGAAAAATCTTGTAATCGCAACGGAACAGTTGCTCGACCGGCTGGACATACCGCGCTCTATCGCGGACATGGGAATTTCGGAAGAAGAATTCGAGCGAGCAATCCCCGATTTGGCCAAGATTGCCTTTGACGATCCTTCGTGGCGCTCCAACCCTCGCATGCCGCTGATCAACGAGTTGGTGGGGCTCTTCAGGAGCGCTTATCGGGGCCGAAGCCCTGCGAACGCTGACAGTGTATCGGAGCACGTAACCGCCAGGGAATGGTCGCACGTATGACAACCAACGCTCACTGGATCAAAGTGGACCCCGAACGCGTAGTCCACACCTTACAACAGGATGCCGTTGAGAAGGTGAACGCCGCGGAAGGCGAAGTGGTTCTGGATTTCTCGGGGGTTGCTCGCATAGATTCGAGTGTCGTCAGGGCTTTGGAAGAGTTAGCCGCTCTGGCTGACGATAGGTCCGTGAAAGTCGCCCTGCGCGCCGTCAACATGGACATCTACCGCGTGCTCAAGCTGCTGAAGCAGACCCAGCGCTTCTCCTTCCAAACCTGAATCGAAGGTGCCCCGTGCGAGCGTTTCTCTTACGGCTTCAGCGTACACAGCGGGTCGCCGACGATGACGCTCTGCCAGCTCAGGTAGATCAGGGAAAGGTAGTAGGATTCGGCCAGGTTGCGTCCCTGATTGTAGGCGGGGAACAGATAGTCGGGACGGGCGCACGCCTGTAGGAAAGGCTCGTAGGCGTTGCCTGAGGCCCCGGTGGCGCCTTCGTGGATGAGGTCGGCGATCAAACCCTGGGGGCTCCCGGCGAAAAAGCGCGATTTGTCCGACCAGTTGCCGCTGGGCGTCCAGCTGTCGGGCGGACGCTGGAAGGTGCGCGCGCTAGTGGAGACGAATTCGGCAGCTATGGCGCCGGGCAGCCACTGGAAGTGAGGTAGGCGCTGAGTGCGGTGATCGTCGTTGGAGCCCCAACTCGCGTAGCCGATGACGTCAGTCTGGTTGTACAGCGGGCGTGTCGTTTCGTCGAGCACCACGCGCGCGGCGGGCAGCAGCATGGCTGCCGTGCGCAGCCAGTCGTTTCCGGCATCGCTTTTATCGGATTGCAGATCGATGACGAACTTGCCGCGGTTGCGGGCCTGCAGCGAGTGGTCGATCATGGCCTTGACGTCGGCCAGGTCGTAGGCCGCCAGGCGGGTGACCAGATAGATGGGGAAGGCGGGATGCCGGAAAGGGGCATCGCGCTGCATGAAAAAGGGATTCGCGACGCCGCCGGTGCGCGAGTACCGCGTGCCCTTGAGTTTGGAGTAGAGCAGCGCCAGTTCGCTGTCCACCGAAGCGCGCTCGGAGAGTTGGCGCGCGCCCGGGCCATCCACTTTGAGGGGAACACCCATGGTGGTGACAATGTAGAGGACTTTGTCTACTAGGCCCGCCTTCTTCAGACACTCGCCGACGGGGCGTTCGATCTGCGATTCGTAGACGTTCCACTGGATCTCTTCATCGCTGGTGGTCTCGATAGTACAGACGTTTTTCACCGGGACGGAGCGGCGGGGACGGTAGTAATCGCCAATCTGGCGGGACAGTGCGACGTTCTCGTTGACTACCAGAAGGACGTTTTCGCCTGTCTGCGCATGCAGAGAAAGACCCACGAACCACAACGGCAACACCCAGCGCACACTCCAAATCTTAGCAGCCTGGAGCCGGGCGGCGGCGCTTGTTATAATACATACCAAAACACAGGCCATCCGGTAATTTATGGATTTCGACCAGCTCCACACGTTCCTGGAAATCGTCCGGCTCAAGAGTTTCTCTAAAGCTGCCCAGACCTGCTATCGCACCCAACCCGCGATCAGCGCTCAGGTGCGGCAACTGGAGCAGGAACTGCGAGCGGACCTCTTCGAACGGTTCGGCAGCCGTATCTCGCTGACCACGGCGGGCAAGATTTTCGCCGAGTACGCGGAGCAGATGCTGGACCTGCGGCGCCGCGCCCAGGACGTGATCGCCGAACTGGAAACCAACCCCCGGGGAGAGTTGGTGATCGCGGGTAACGAAGCCACCTGTATTTACGTCCTCCCCAAGGTGTTTTCCGAGTATCGCGGGCAGTTCCAGTCGGTACAATTGCAAGTACTGCGCAGCTACGGCTCCCGGGTTGTGGAGGCCGTGATGGAAAACTCGGCCGATTTCGGGCTGGTCCAACTGCCGGTGGAAGAGAAGCGCTTGCAGGTGGTCAGCATCTACCGCGACGAAATCCGCCTGATTGTGCCAGCGGGACATCCGCTGGCCAACCGCACCTCGGTGACCGCCCAGGACGTCACGGATTATTACCTCGTGCTGCCCAAATACGGCAAAACGCGCACGCGCCTCAACGAGTGGCTTGAAGTGGTCGAAGAGGATATCAAGATCTCCATGGAACTGGATTCCACGGAGATGATGAAGCACTTCGTGATCGCGGGTTTGGGAGTGAGCTTCGTCGCGGCCTCCAACTGCCGCGAAGAGATTGCGGCCGGAAAGCTGAGGGCCATTCCGCTGGCGCCGGAACCCATGGTGCGCCGTTTGGGATTGATCTACCGCAAGGACAAAGCCTTATCCAAGGCGGCCTTGGGATTCATTCAGATTGTGCTGGATAATGTAGGGGAAGAATTGGGAACCGCGAAAGAGAAGCCCAGCAAGGCTCCCCGGGTTGTTGCCTGAGGTTGTCCATGATGACGTGCCGCCGCTGCCGTAAGAAGATCGAAGAATTCGAAACGCGATGTCCGCATTGCGGCGACGTCAACGAGAAAGCCTCCGGCATGTTTCAGACGTCCACTGTCCTAATATCGGCCAGCGGGACGGACCAGGTATACCGTTCCGTGGACGATGTGCCGGCGGGGTTGCGCACGCGATTGTTGAAATCGACCAACGGGGCGAATTCGGCCACGATCCTGATTGCGGACCGCCGCGGGCGCCAGGAGATCGCGAAAGCCATGCGCAATATGCCGGGCACCGTACAGCGCCGGTGGATGCAAACACTGATGGCGACGCGAAGCTGCAGCATCAGCCATCGAGTGGCTGACCCCGGCGCGGCGCAGGGCGATCCTGGTAGTGATTACATTGCTGACGATGTCGGCGATAGCGCTGGTGTTTACCCGCACCGGCTGAAACTTACCGGCCGCCGCGCCCTCGCCCGCCGGTCTGCTGTACCTGTGTGCCGCCGCGACCGCCGGTCACCGCTCCCCCGGCCGGGGTCTTATCCGCCGCCTGCTTTTCGCGGTTGATCTCCCACATATCGATACTCTGGTCGTAGTCGCCCAGCAGGTGCCTGGCGAAATAGTCCGCGCGCAGCCAGGTCACGTACTCGCCGGCGGTCGTATACCCGTGCCGCTGCCCCGGCAGCACCATCATGTCGAAGCGTTTGTTTGCCTTGATCAGCGCGTCGGCCAGGCGATAGGTATTGCTCGGGTGGACGTTGTTGTCGATATCGCCCGTGATCAGCATTAAATGCCCTTTCAGGTTCTTGGCGATCTCGCTGTTCTTATCGATGGTGTATTCGAACGTGACCTTGCCATCGTTGTCGGTCACTTCCTTTACGCCGTGGTGTTTCTCGCTCCACGTGTTGTTGTAGATGTTGTTCTCGTGATTGCCGCTTTCGCTCCACCCGACTTTGAAGAAATCGGGATAGATCAGTAGCGCCGCCGCCGTCATGAAGCCGCCGCCGGAGTGCCCCCACATGCCCACGCGGTCGATATCGATAAACGGATGGCGTGCCGCCAGCTGTTCGATGGCCGTCTTCTTGTCTGCCAGGCCGTAATCGCGCAGGTTGCCGTAGCCGAAGGTGTGATACCACTTGGAGCGGTGCGGATTCCCGCCGCGGTTGCCGATCTCGATCATGATGAACCCGAAGTTCGCCATGAACATCTGGTTGCTCGCCTTGGTGAACGTCTTGGTCACGCTCTCCTGCTGCGGTCCCGGATAGACGTACTCAATGATCGGATATTTCTTCGAAGGGTCGAAATCGAACGGCTTGTACATCACGCCATACAGGTCGGTGATGCCGTCGTCTGCCTTCACTTTGAACGGTTCGGGGAACCTGTACCCTGCCTGCATGGCGGCGCTCAGGTCCACGGTTTCGAGCGGCATCACGTTCGTCCCGGCCGCATCGAAGAGCACGCTCTTCGGCGCCGTGTTGACCTTGGAAAAGCTGTCGATGAAATAGCGGGCGGAATCGCTCATGCTCACAGCGTGCGAAGCGTCCCCCGCGTCCAGCATCGTCATCCCGCTGCCATCCAGTTTGGCGCGATAGAAGTGCATGAAGTACGGATCCTCTCCATCCTCACGCCCGCTCGCCGTCAGGAAGATCTCGCGGCTCTTTTCGTCGATGCTCGAAATGTCTTCGGCCACGAACTCGCCGTGCGTGATCTGGTTCTTAAGCGTGCCGTCCGCGCCGTAGAGGTAGTAGTGTCCCCACCCGTCGCGTTCACTCCAGAACACCAGTTCCGTGCCGTTGTTGATCACCTTGAGCGGCTTGCTCTCGATGAAAACGTTCATGCGCTCCTGAATCAGCGGCTTCACCTCGCCGGTGGCCGTATCAGCCACGCAGACGTCCAGCCGCTTCATGTCGCGGCTCAGGCGATTGAAGTAGATCTTGTCGCTGCCAGCCGTGAGCCACAGCGGTTCGGTCTTCTCGTGCTCGCGCTGTCGCGCCGGAGGACGATCCACCTCAATCTGGATAGTCTGGTCTTTGAATGCGTCGACTTTAGCCAGTAGCTTGGCCTTCGATGCCACGTCGAAAATCTCCAGTTGGGATTGCGGCGTGTTGGCCTCGCCCGGCATGGCGTAGCTGTAGGTTTCGAGCGTCGGCCGTGGATTGGCAAGCGCGTTGATCACCCACAACTTGGGAATCTTGCGCGAATCACGCCGTACCAGCGCGAACTTCTTCGAATCGCGCGACCACGCGATGTTTCCCGCCGACACGCGCAAGCGGGTGTTGTCCTGGCCCTGGCCTTCCTGCCCCTGCTGATTCTCGTTTTGCTGTTGTTCCTGTTGCTGCTGCTGCTGTTGATCGCCGCCGCCCGCCCCGCGGCCGCCGTAGCCGAAGTCTTCCACGCCGTCGGTAGAGAGCTGGGTCTCCTTGATGGAAGCGTCGTTGGCGTTCTTCACCGCCTTGGCGTAGTTTTCGGCGTCTATCATGTAGAGGTTATGATTGCGCGCGAAGACCACGGTTTTGTCGTCCGGCGAAACCGAGGCCCAGGTCGGCTTGCGCTTGGGAGCTTCCTCCAGCAACGCCAGCTTGCCCGTCGTGAGTTCGTACTCGAAGGCGAGCTGCTTCTGATTGCGTCCCGGGGGCGCGCCGAAGTTGCCTCCGCCGCGGCCGCCCAACTGCTGCTGCGGTTCGATGGCGGCATCGCCGGCGTCGTCGGCATCATCCTGCTGGTTGCCGGCGTTATCGGTGGTGACCGCGGTCCCGGTGGTCTTCTTCTCGCCGGGGATCACGGCATCGCGCGGCACGTTGACCTCGAATTGGATCGATCCCTCGTTCCTCACGAAGCGGATCACAGTGATGGGTAGGTGCTGCGAGTCGTAGGGTAGTCCTGTTGCCGTGGTAAGCGATGCTGCCAGTTTCGCGGGGTCGAACACCATGGACTTAGTCTTCTTCGCCGGGTCCACCATATAGAACTTGCGCCCGCTGGAATTTTCGAAGCTGTACCAGAAGCGGTCGCCGGAATCCATCCAGTGCGGCGTGACCGCGGTATCGAAGATGATTTTGCCCACTTTAACCGGCGTCCACCGCGCGGCGAGCTCGTAATTCGCCTTGGCGGGCTTCGCAGCCACTACGTCCGCGCCGATTCCCGGAATGGATGTGGCGACCAGCGCGAGTACGCTGCCGGCCATAACCGCATAGCGCAATCTGTTCTGCATTTAGTTCGACTCCTGTTTGAGACATTGTGTCACATGGGCCCGCCAGCATGTAATATTAGTGTTTCTATCAGGAGCTTCCATGAAACTGCTCGCGATATTTGCATTCGCCGCCGCTGCGTTTGCACAGCAGGCACCGCCCATAATACCCAGGATCAAGTTCACCGACACAAGGCTCGACAACGGACTGCGCGTCATCATCTCCGAAGACCACTACGCCCCGGTCTACGCAATCGCCGTGGCGTATAAGGTGGGCTCCAAGGACGAACGGCGCGGACGCACCGGCTTCGCGCACCTCTTCGAACACATGATGTTCAAGGGTTCGGAGAACGTGGGCATGGGCGAACTGGATTTCCTGATCTACACCAACGGCGGCAATTCCAACGGCACCACCAACACCGACCGCACTTCTTATTACGAGGTGCTACCCAAGAATCAGGTGGATCTGGGCCTTTATCTCGAGGCCGACCGGATGCGCGGACTGGTAATCACGCAGGAGAACCTGGAGAACCAACGCCAGGCGGTGAAAGAGGAGCGCCGGCTCAACGGCGATAACGTGGCCTACGGCAAGGTCTCCGAGAAACTCGAAGAATTGGTCTATGATAATTTCGCTTACCACCACTCCGTGATCGGTTCCATGCAGGATCTCGACGCCGCGTCGGTGGACGATGTGAAGCAGTTCTTCAAGACCTACTACGCACCCAACAACGCGGTGCTCGCCCTGGTGGGCGATCTCGATACCAAGGAGACGCTGGCCAAGGTCAAAAAGTATTTCGGCAACATTCCGCGGCAAACTCCGCCGGTGCCGGCGGACCTCACCGAATCCGCCAAGGACGGCGAACGACGCGGCAAACTCGACGACCCGCTGGCGCGCCTCACGCGCATCGACATCGCGTATCGCATTCCACCCTCGAGCACTCCGGATGCGCACGCGCTGAGCGCGGCCGCCCAGATTCTGGGAGGCGGCGGGGGATTCGGCGGGCGCGGGCGCGGTGGCGGCGGCGGAAACAACTCCCGCCTCTACCTCAAGCTGGTGCAAGAGAAAGAGCTCGTGACCAATGTCTCCTGTAATACCGACCGGCGCGTGGGCCCCGGAACGTTCCACATCTCGGCCACCCTGCGGCCCGGCAAGACCGCCCAGGAGGTGGAAGGACTGATCTCCGAGGAGATCGCCCGCCTGCACGCCGAGCCAGTCACCGACAAGGAACTGGCGCGTGTGCGCATCAATGTCCGCCGCGGCGCCGAATCGCGCCTCACCGCGCTGAGTCGCGCCCAGGCGCTGGCCGATGCCGCCGCCGTGTTCGACGACCCCAACAAAGTGAACACCGACAGCGACCTGCAGATGGCCGTCACGGCCGCCGATATACAGCGGGCGGCTAAGGCGCACCTGGTGGCAGCCAACCGGGTGGTGCTTGTCACCAGCCCTGCCGGCGGGGCACCCGGACAAGGTGGAAGGAGGGATCGGTAGCCATGAGAACCACAATCGCAATCGGCCTACTGCTAGGCGGCGCGGTGTTGGCGCAGGATACCGGCGCCAACAGTTTTCGCGGCATGGTGCGGCTCAATCGCGCGCCGGTTTCAAATGAAGTGCTGAAGGTGAAGCTGCCGCGTCCGGTGGAGCGGCCCTTGTCCAACGGGCTCCGCCTGGTAATCCTGGAGAGCCATCGAGCGCCCACCATCGCGCTGACCATCCAGGTGCCTTCGTCCAACCTGCGGGACGGCGCACTGCCGGGCCTCGCCGAGGCGACGGCTGCCATTATGATGCTGGGCACCACCACGAAGAATGCGCGCCAGATCTCCGAGGCGCTGGCCGATATCGGCGCCACGGTGAGCTTCGGCGGCAGTGGGGGCGGCGGCGGACGCGGAGGTGGCGGCGGCGCACCGGCGGGCGGAGATTTTTCGATCACCGTCAACTCGTTGACGGAGAACTTCGATGCGGCGCTGGCCATCATGAGCGATGTGCTGTTGCACGCCTCCTTCCCCGCCGACGAATTCGAAAAGTGGAAGACGCGGCAGCGCAGCCAACTGGAACAGATGCGGACCCAGCCCAACACACTGTCGAGCGAAGCTTTGATGGCCGTCCTCTATCCCAACGATGCGCGCCGCTTCACCCGCCTCACACTGGAATCGCTGAACAAGATAACGCGGGAAAACCTGGTGGAACACTACAAGAAGTATTACGTGCCATCGGGCGAACTCGCCGGCATTTCCGGCGACATCACGCCCGCCGCCGCCGTGGCGAAGCTGGAAAAAGCCGTCGGCGCCTGGAAGGGCGGACCGGTAGCGAAGATCACTCTGCCGATGGCGCCGCCCATCGCAGAGAAAAAGGTCTACCTGATTTCGCGGCCGGGCTCGGTGCAGACCAGCCTCACGCTGGCGAACCGCGCTATCGAGCGCACAAATCCGGATTACATCGCCTGCATGGTGATGAACCAGGTGCTGGGCTCGGGCCCGGCGGCCCGCCTCTTCCGCATCATCCGCGAAGAGAAGGGCTACACCTACGGCGTCAGTTCCAGCTACAGCGCGACGCGTTACCTGCAGCACTTCAGCTCGTCCATGAGCGTGCGCACCGAAGTCACGGAGCCGGCGTTAACCGACCTTCTCAAGGAGTTTAAGGAAATCCGCGACGTGACGGTTCCACGGGAAGAACTCGAGGGCGCCAAACGGACGCTTGTGGCGAGCTTCGCGCTCGGTCTGGAGAATCCCGCGCAAGTATTGCAGCGCTGGATGCAGCAGCGCGAATTCAGCCTGCCGGAGGATTACTGGGATAGCTATCCGGAAAAAATAATGGCCATCACCGCGGCCGATGTGATGCACGTCGCCAAAAAGTATGTGCCTTACGACAACGTGCAGATCATTGCGGTGGGCGACGGCGATAAGATCCGCGACCTGCTGAAGAAATTTGGGCCGGTGGAGGAGAAAGCGGTCGAGTAGCCGTGCAAACTGCCAGGCTCTCACAATATGAAATTGACAATTCGAAACGCGTTGTCCGGATTGCCGGTGCTCGTGTGCCTGTCCGCCACGTTTGCATACGGCCAGCCGCGGACCATCAAGCCTGGAGAAGTGTGGCCGGATAACCGGGGCCAGCACCTACAAAGCCACGGCGGCGGCATCGTCAAGTTGAAGGACACGTGGTACTGGTTCGGCGAGGACCGGGCGCAGAACCTGGACCGGTCCAAACGATACGTCAGTTGCTATTCATCGAAAGATCTCGCTACTTGGACCTTCCGCAACCAGGTGATGCAACAGGCCGATCCGGAAAACCTCGGCACCGGCTGGGTGCTGGAGCGTCCCAAGGTCTTCTACAACAAGAAGACCCGCCAGTACGTGATGTATATGCACATCGACGACCGCAGCTACAAACTGGCGCGCGTGGGAGTGGCGGTGAGCGATCGCGTCGACGGCGATTATCGCTACCTGAAAAGCTTTCGCCCGCTGGGACGGGAGAGCCGCGACATCGGCCAGTTTATCGACGACGACGGCACGGCCTACCTGATCTTCGAAGACCGGCCGGCCAAGGGTTTTCACATCGTCAGGCTGTCAGAAGATTACCTCACTGTGGAGCGCGAGATGTCGTTGATCCGCGCGCCGCTCGAAGGCGGGGCGGTAGTCCACTACGAAGGGCTGTATTACGTAGTGGGGTCGGCATTGACCGGCTGGGCGCCGAACCCGAACAAATACGCCACGTCGCGCAGCCTGGAAGGTCCGTGGTCGGAGTTCCAGGATATCGCTCCGCCGGAAGCGAAGACGTACGGTTCGCAATCCACCATGCTGCTGAAGGTGGCCGGCAAGAAAGCCACGACGGTTATATTCATGGGCGACATCTGGAAGCCGCGGACTCAATGGGATTCCCGCTACTTGTGGATGCCGCTGGAAATCGGCGACGGTAAACTGCGTCTTCCGGAGCCGCACGAATGGACGTTGGACGTGAAGAGCGGAGTGTCGGTCATCACTCAGTAACAGGTAGGACAGACCATCGCCTCTTGTGGTCTGTTGGGATGGGCGTTCCGCCCGCGAAACTTCATGAAAAACTGCACGTGGGACGTGCAATGGTGGGGCGGACCCCCTAATCCGCAGCCGACGCCCCCGTCGGCTTGCTTCGTGCGGAAACTGTCGCGTCATGCTGGTTTTTCGACCCTGTCATGCTTCGCTAGAGTACCGTTGGTTGACAGAGACAAAAACATCGTCTGTCCCACTCACCTTCTTAGTGAATCACGGCGGCGGCGAGGGCGGGCTGAAGAGCGATTTCCTCGCCTTCCTGAATGCCCGACACGATGGCGGCCTCAGTGTTCGTGATGCCCGCGATTTCCACTTCACGGGGGACGAAGGCGTCGCCCTGCTTGACGTAGACGATGGTCTTGCTGCCGGACTCGCTGAGGGCTTCGCGCGGCACAATCAGTCCATCGGCCGCCGGCGCGGTGGCGACGTCTGCGCTGGCCGAAAGATCTGGGATGACCCTTGGATCGGCCGTTTCAATGGCCACCCGAACGGGGACGCTGCGTACGTTAAAGTTGACGCGGCGTCCGCCGATGGCGAGGGCGCCCACGCCCTGCACGCGGCCCTTGACGACTATGTCGGGGAAGGCGTCGAAGCGCACTGTGGCGCGCTGCCCGAGGCGGATCGTCTCGCTCTCCACCTGGCTCATCATGGCGTCCAGTTGCATGCTCGCGGGATCCACCACACGCATGAAAGGCTGGCCGGGAGAAAGCCGGTCGCCCACCTGGATCTGGTACATGTCGCTGCCGCGGTAGGTAGTCTGCATCACCACCATTCCGTCCATCGGCGAGCGGATGCTGCACCGGCTGAAGTCGCGAAGGTGACGGTTGAGGTGACGAGTGTCGTACTCGGAGCTGAGTTCGTAAAGCCTGAGGTCGGCAAGCTGGCGCTCCTCGGTGAGCGGAAGCTGCCTGGCAGCCTCCTCGTACGCCTCCTGGTATTCCTCGACGGCGAGACGCAGGGTTTCCTGCGTGATGGAGTTCTTGACCTCCGTGGCGCGCGCGTCCTGCTTGGCCCGTTCCCAGGTGGCCTTGGCGACGCGGAGAAGTTGGTTGAGACCCTCCATTTGCGCCACCAGTTGCGCCTTGCGGCGGGCGATGTCAAGCTTGCCCTGCGACACGCTGGCCTCGACGTCTACCAGGTGGTCCTGTATATCCTGCCCGTCGATCTGGGCGATGATCTGGCCCTGCTTCACCCGCGTGCCGGACGCCGCCAGAAAGATCAGCGTCAAGCCCCTGCCCGTGTCGGGCGCCTGCAGTACGGGGGCGCCGATGTTCACGAAGCGGCGGGCGCTGATCGAGCCGGCGATGCGACACGTGTTCTGGATGACTCCGCGAGTGGCGCGAACGGTAGAAATGGAGGGCGCAGCCACGGTCTTTCGCGGTTGCGGGCGAAACCACCAGGCAGCGGCCACGGCAACCACGGCCAAACCGACATAAACCGGCCATCGGGATGGGGATTCCGGCGGCTGGACGAGTAGGGCAGGGTTCGGATGCGGTCTCTCAGGTTGAATCCACGGTAAATTGGGAGATGCCGACATGAGAGAGCGTCCGAACGATCATTTTATCTCTAAAGAGTTAAAGAACCTAATGGAAGGAAACGTAAGGTTGTGTAAAGAGGAGAGGTGCGGATTATTCTCCCGGCAATTTTCCATCCGCCAGGAACGCGTTGAAGCGCCGAACGGCGTTGGTGTACTTGTGCAACGCCGCGGAGTGGAACGCGGCGATCTGTTTCGCGCGCAAGTTGCCGTCGGGCGCGGGCAGCCCGCTGCCTTGTGCGGTAAAACAGCGGTACTCCTGGCTGGCCAAGTAGTATTCCGCGCGCGAGGATTCCACCTCAGATTTCAGTTGCTCCTCGGTCTTGTGCCGGATCGGGTCTTCCACTGCGGAATCCTCGGACTGCACCGCGGGGGGCATGAAACCGGCGTCGAACATAGCCTGCCGGACTCGTTCGTGTTGTTCCCAGAGCGTCCGGAAGCGCGCCCGGTTGGCTTCGATCTCGGCGACGAGTTCGGCCGCATTCTGCCCGTTGAAATAACGGGCCCAAAGAGCCGCTTCCTCGCCGACCATCTCGCGGATCTGCCGCAGAGTCTGCGAGCGCAATTGATTCAACGCTTCGAAGTCTGCCACTGCTTTTATGGTACTCCTTCGGTCAGCCTACAACAAAGGAGGAAAGCCTACGCGAACTCGTGAATCGTCGACATGGGCACCTTGGTTCCCCTCATGGTTATCGCGGATCGCGAAGACACCAGTGGCACAGACCATCGCCTTTCGTGGTTTGTCATGCTTCCCTAAACGCGGAGTTGCTTGACAGACGACACACAGCGATCGTCGGTCCTACTGCCACCCTACACCTTGCCGGCGAAGCTGCGATAAGTGTAAATGAAGTAGGCCGAAGTAAGGAGCATGCCGGGAATGAACCAGATCAGGCCGACTTGCAGGCCATAATGTCCGGCCGCCGTATTCTGGATGGTGAGCGAAAGCGCCGGATCCGTGCTGGAAGGCAGCACATAAGGATAGAGGCCGGCGGCGACCGAGGTCAACATGCCCAGGATGAACGTGCAGGAGGCCAGAAAGGCCTCCATGGCGCGACCGGCGGCATTCATGATCTTCATGCCGAAAAGTCCCGCCAGCGCGAACAGCGGAAACACGTAGGCCCAGGGGCGTGCGGCGAAACTCTGGTTGAGGTGCGGCTGCACGCGGAAGCTGACCAGCGTGATCGCGATCACCGCGGCCAGCACGCCCCACCAGCCGATATCGGCGAGCACCCGGGCACGCGTGTGGAGCGTGCCTCGATTCTTGAGCGCCAGCCAGAGCGCTCCATGCACCGTGAGAGTAAGCAGCGCCGCGATGGCCACCAGCACCGTATACCAATCGAGTATGCCGGCTTCGGGGCCGGCGGTGAAATCGGTCCACAGCGGGAGGAAGAAATCGCCGGCGCGGTCTAGCGGCACGCCGCGTACCACGTTCCCCAACGCAGCGCCGAAAAAAATCGCCAGCAGGGCGCTGGAACCCGCGAACAAGGCGTCCCACAACGGGTGCCAAACCAGGCTCTCGACGTGATTGCGGAACTCGATGGAGATGCCGCGGAGAATCAGCAGCCAGAGCACGATCATGAGCGGCAGATAGAATCCGCTGAAGCTTGAGGCGTAGAGTCCAGGGAACGCGAAGTAGAGCGTGCCGCCGGCGGCGAGCAGCCAGACCTCATTGCCGTCCCAGACCGGGCCGATGGAGCGCAGCACCGCGCGGCGTTCTTCGTCGGTGCGAGCGATCAGCAGGTGGGCGACGCCCGCGCCGAGATCGAAACCATCCAGCACCACATAGGTGGCGAGCATCACGGCGACGAGGCAAAACCAGATGGTTTCCATAACGGCTCAGGCGGCGTAGGTCTTGGCGGCGTGCTCCGGCCCCTCTTCGATCTCGCGGCCGACCAGGAACAGGAAGAGAATCCCCAGTACGGTGTAGATGCCCATGAAGCCGATCAGGGTGAAGAGCACGTTGCCCGGGGAAACATGTTGAGAAAATCCGGCGGGTGTGCGCATGATCCCGTAGATCAGCCACGGCTGGCGGCCGACTTCGGCGGTGATCCAGCCCGCGGTCGTAGCGATATACGGAAATGGCAGCATCAGCATGAGCAACCAGAGCATCGCTCGCGAGTGGTAGAGCGAACCGCGCCACAAGGTAAAGGCGGCCAGCGCCATGACCGTGGTGAAGATGGTGCCGAGGCCCACCATGATGTGATAGCTGTAATAGAGCAGCGGGATGTTGTCGGGCCACCGATCCTTGGGGAAGGAATCGAGGCCGCGCACTTCGGCATGCCAGCGCTGATAGGTGAGGAAGCTGAGGGCGTTGGGCACGATCAGCGGATTGTCCAGGCGACGCTTCTCCAGGTCGGGCTGTCCGATGATGGCGAGGGGCGCGCCCTTTTCAGTCTGGAAGAGGCCTTCCATCGCGGCGAGCGTGACGGGTTGGCGGAAGGCGATATTTTTGCCCTGCCCATCGCCGGTGGGGAATGCCATGAGAAACGCGGAAATCGTGCCGGCGACTACGCCCACGCGGACGAAGGTGCGGCCGTAATCCTCATACTTGCGCGAGAGGAGATAGAACGCGCCCACCGACGTTACGACGAAGCTTGCGGTCACTACCGAGCCGATCATATTGTGCAGATACTGCCAGAAGAGCCACGGGTTGGTAAATAGCGCGGCGAAACTGGCGAGGTGGATCTGGCCGTCGTGGCCGATCTGGTAGCCGGTGGGGTGCTGCATCCACGCGTCGGTGGCGATGATGAAGAAGCCGGACAACCAGGAGCCGAAGAACACGAGGAACGCGGCGAACCAGTGCGCCCTCGGACTGAGGCGCTTCTCGCCGAAGAGGAAGACGCCGAGGAAACTCGATTCCAGAAAGAAGGAGAAGACGCCTTCCATTGCCAGCGTCTGGCCGATGACGCCGCCGGCCGCCCGTGAGAAGCGCGACCAGTTGGTCCCGAACTGGAATTCCATGGGGATGCCGGTGACCACGCCCATGGCGAAATTAACAGCGAAGATTTTGGCCCAGAAGCGCGCCGCGTGATTGTAGTGTTCGTTGCCGGTGCGCAGCGCGATAGTCTTGAGCACGAGGATCAGCAGCGCCAGCCCCATGGTCAATTGGGGAAA
This sequence comes from uncultured Solibacteraceae bacterium, assembly GCA_963805775.1. GTDB lineage: Bacteria > Acidobacteriota > Terriglobia > Bryobacterales > Bryobacteraceae > Solibacter. The sequence goes on from CAWDWK010000035.1 coordinate 32,816, forward strand.
CAAATAGTGAAACGTAATTGTGAAGGCGAAGTGGAGACGATGAAGCGTTAACGCGTCCATGTCATTTCGATGAAGACTGCTCGCGTGCCGCGCGCGTGGCGAGTTCGTCGCAGCGATTGTTGTCGGTGTGGTTGGCGTGCCCCTTGGTCCAGGTCCAGATCACCTTGTGGCGATTGGCCTGTTCGTCGAGGGCCTGCCACAAGTCCTGATTGACGACGGGCTTTTTGGCCGCGGTCAGCCAGCCCTTCCGTTTCCAGCCGTGGATCCAGGTGGTAATGCCGTTCTTGACATATTCCGAATCGGTGATCACTTCGACTTCGCACTGTTCGCGAAGCGACTTCAGCCCCTCGATCGCCGCGGTGAGTTCCATGCGGTTATTGGTGGTGTGTTTCTCCGAGTTCCAGATTTCTTTCTTCTTCTCGTTGAAGCGCAGGACGGCGGCCCAACCGCCGGGTCCGGGATTACCGAGGCAGGCGCCATCGGTGATGAGCTGAACTTTTTTCATTGAGCGAGAACCGGTTCCGTATGGAAGAAGGCATCCACCAACTCCAGGATAGCGGCGGAATCGTGTACGGCATAGATGGAGGCACGGAGCTGCGCTCCGTGCCTCACGCCGTGAGTGAAGTAAGTGGCGAACTGTTTCATTTTTCCGACGGCGTCGTGATCCGCGCGCCCGATCAGCATGTCGTAATAGTCGCGCATCATGCGGTAGCGGTCCTGGTGGGTGGGCTCGTCGTAGACGCCGGTGGCCAGGTATTGCTGAATCTGACGGAAGATCCAGGGATTGGAACTGGCGCCGCGCCCGATCATGACTGCGTCGCAATTCGTTTCGCGCACCATGCGGACAGCATCTTCGGGAGTGACGATATCACCATTGCCGATCACGGGGATCTTGACGGCGGCTTTGACTGCGGCGATCCGGGTCCAATCGGCCTTGCCGGCGTAGCCCTGCTCGCGGGTCCGAGGATGGAGCGCAATGGCGTCGAGCCCGCAATCCTCGGCGAGCTTCGCCATCGGGACGGCCACCAGGTCGTTATCGCTCCAGCCGGCGCGATACTTCATCGTGAACGGGATGGTGATGGCGGCGCGAACTTCGCGGAGCAGGCGTTCCACCAGCGGCAGATCGCGCAGCAGTCCGGAGCCGCCATTGCACTTGACCACTTTGTTTACCGGGCAGCCGAAGTTGAGATCGAGGATGTCGAAACCGAGATCCTGGCAGACACGCGCGGCTTCGGCCAACACGTGGGGGTCGGCGCCGAAGAGCTGGGCGGAGATGGGGTGTTCGTCCGGGTCGAAGCTGAGATAGCGCAGCAGGGTCTTATTGGGCTTGCGGGTCTTGAGCGATGCGCTGACGCCATGCGAGCTGGTGAACTCAGTCATGATCAACCCGCATCCGCCGAGATTGCGGATGAAACGGCGGAATACGGTATCAGTCACACCGGCCATGGGCGCGAGGACCGTGGCGGGCGCGAGCTTCACCGGGCCGATCGAAAACTGCGTGGGGAAGGCTTGCATGGGAGCGCTCTTCTGATTTTATCATTGGGGAAGGAAGAGGACTCCGAGGGGAAGCTGAAACGTAGCAAGGATGGGGTCCGTCACTGGAGATTGTGAGGGATTGACGGAATGAAACCGCTGCATATTGTGCTTTTGGTAGCTGCCGGGGCTATCGGCGGCGCGTTAATCATGAGGGTGGTGCAGAAGCCGCGGACGGTGGAACCAGCCGCGGTGTTGTCGCAGGCACAAACACCGCCCGCGACCGCGCCGGCCCCGCCTCCCGCCGAACCGGCGGATGTGCAAGCCCCCAGCGTGCCGGCCAATCCATCTCCATTGGAGTCCCCCAAGCGGGTGCGCAAGGTCCCTCCGCAACGCGTGTATCGCGCGGCCGCAAACCACGGCCCTTCCGCGGCAGCGGCGGTGAGCCAACCGGCAACGCCCGCTGCTGCAGCACCAGCGGCACCCGCGCCTGTTGAGCAGCCGGCTCCGCAACCACTTCCACCCGCGCGCATTGAGCCGGAGAATGCGACTCCGGCGCCCCCACCGCCCGCTCCTCCAGAGCCCCACAGGGTTACGCTGAACGCCGGGATCCTCATTCCGGTGCGCCTTGTCGACGGGCTCACATCGGAGCGGAATTTACCGGGCGATTCGTTTGCCGCAACGCTGGACAAGGAGCTTGTGGCTGACGGTTTTGTCATCGCCGAGCGCGGCGCGCGGGTGGAAGGCCGGGTAGTGGCAAGCGATAAGGGTGGGCGCGTGAGAGGCGTGTCCTCACTGTCCGTGGAATTGGTGCGCCTGCACACATCGGACGGGCAGACCGTGTCCATCCAGACGGACGGGTTCGAGCGGCGCGCGGAAGAGACGCATCGTCAGGATGCGGAGAAAGTGGGCGCCGGCGCGGCGCTCGGTGCGGTGATCGGCGCCATCGCGGGTGGCGGCAAGGGCGCGGCGATCGGTGCCGGCGTAGGCGGCGGCGCAGGCGCGGGTACGGTAATGGCCACGCGCGGAAATGCGGCGACGCTGCCCTCGGAGACGCGGGTGACATTCCGCCTGAAGGCTCCGGTGACGATTACGGAGAAGCTCCGCGGGTAGCTTCCGGACGGGTTACACCGTGATCCGGCTTCCGTCGAATTTGGTGAACGTGTATCCGTTGAACGACTCGTTGTACGTATTCTTCTGGTCGCGCAGGATGCTGATGGCGACGGCTTCACCCAATAACAGCGAGTCCGCGTAATCGGACCGCCAGTGAACTCCGGCGTGATTGCGGCCGATCGCGATGTTGGCAGCAATCTTGTCCATTTCTCCGCCAATGGTCAGGGAATTCCGATCCGTTCCGGTGTAAGGCGTCAGGGACAAACCATCGGTGGAAGCCTGCACGATATCGGTCATGGACGACAGCGAGACGGTATCGTCGAAGAACGCCTTGACCAGTGTCGCGCATGCGCCCGCTACGGTTGCGTGGCCCGCAGCGTAGGTTGGATGCTGCGGGCAGCCTTCCGGAAATGCGTGCGGCAGAAACCACGTCCCCGCACGCGCCGCCACCCGGCCTAGAGCGTCGGAATTCATCACGTCGGAGTGCAGCGGATATCGCGCCGCCCCCGTTTTCGTGAAATGCACTCTGCCGCCATACTCTTCCGGACGGAGCGCGCGATGGACGAACCACTTTTGATACCACGCCGCCTTGAGCGCGCGCGAGGCCGCCTCGGCCACCAGGGCTTTGATATACGGCGCGCCAAACGTCCCGAAGCCCGTTTGATTGCTGGACGTGCGATACGGATTGCCGGGATTGAGCGGCGCGCCGTTGTCGATCAGCCAGAGGCACGCATTCATGTAGGCTTCAAACAGGACATCGATATGCACATACGCCGCCAGGTCGCGGCCATTGCGGATATAGCGCGGCACGGGGTCAATGCGATTTGACCCGAACGGTCCGGTTCCGTTCTGTACCGTCCGCCATGACACGGGATCGGTCATATAATCCGCGCCGCCCGAGCTCAACGGGAGATAGGTATTGATCCTCTGATCGATGTGTATGGCACCGTATTCCAGCGGCTTTAGAAGGAACTGCGAAAGGTAAGGGCCGGTCACGTCGCCGGTGGTGAACCCGCGGAACAGCGTTTTGGGCGTTACCTTGTTGCCCTGCTTTGGCCCCCGGAAGTCGCTCAAGCGCGATAGATCCGAACTCGCTGCGAGAGCCAGCGGACTGGTCTCGTAATCAGCGAAATTGATATCGCGCAGCAGCGCCATCCAGTACACTTCGACAGCTTCTCCGGCCCGTTCCGCGCTGGCCAGAGCGGGAGACGCATCCATCTTGAACTGGTGGGAGTCGAGGCCTTCCATGTCAAACGCCAGGCCTGACTGCGGGTCTACGAGTTTGACCGAGCCGCCCATCACGATCCGGTCGAAATCCTGCGCATTGCCGGTGAACACGGCCCTCAGCAGGCTCTGGTACGCGGCCGGATCGACTTCGCCGATGGCGTTGTGGGGCAGTCCCTTCGAGTAATTCCCGATTCGACTGCTGTAACGGTTTTCATCGCCGTTAGTAATCTGTAGCGGCATCCCTGCAGCCTGATCTTCCCTGGCCGCGTTCATCCGCACCAGAAAGCACTGCTGTAGGCGATCGGACGGGTTCGCGATAGAGGGGCCGTCGGCCGGAGTGCCACCCTTGAGCGTGCGGCTCGTCACAGTAAGCGCTGCAGTCTGGGCCGCCATCCCTATGAGCATGCGCCGATTGAATGGGAAACGGTTTTCCAAAGTTCTCACCCCGCGATCAGTGAATTGTACCTTCACTGATCGCGATTGAGAAGTAAAAAAACTGTGGAATGTTTCGGCGACTGGGAATGTCAGGTTCCACAGCTGGGGCCCGCTCCCTTGCGGTCGCGGCTCTGATAGCGCATCGGAGCCGCGACGGTGACAGCGAATCAGAGCCGCGACGGTGATAGCGCATCGGAGCCGCGACGGTGACAGTGAATCAGAGCCGCGACGGTGGCAGCGAATCAGAGCCGCGACGGTGGCAGCGAATCAGAGCCGCGACCGTTAGGGAGCGGTTGGCTATCGCCAGTATCCGCGGTGGAAGCGCCAGCGATGGCCTTCCTCACGCCAGGTCCCGGGAACCCATACGGCGTGGGCGCGTGGAGGGCGCAGCCAGCGGCCATCCACCCAGAACCAGCGTCCGCCACGCCAATCGTAGTATCCGTCGGTCCACACATAGCCAGATCCGGGGGCGAAACCCATCACGCCATATCGCGGGGGCGGGGGCGGACCAAACCTTACCGCGGCGTACCCGTTGCCGGCAGCGCATCCGGTCAATATCGTGCCCACGAGCGCGGTGCCCAACAGAAGAACTTTTTTCATTTTCGCTACCTCCTAACAAGTCAAACGCAAGTTCTGTTCCACACGTTGCCGACTCTGAAATTTTGTTAACGTTATTGCGGATTAATGCGTCGCAGCGCAGGAAATGGGACACTGGCGGGCGAAGGAGCGTAGACGATGAAGTTATTTTGGATTGCGGCATTGATGGCGATATTTTCGCTGGCACTAATGGCCGATGCCTCCGGCACCTGGAAGGCGTCCGTGGAGACACCGAACGGCACGAGGGAAAGTACGTTCACCTTTAAAGTGGATGGAGACAAACTTACCGGAACCGTCACCATGGGACAGATGGGCGAAGGCCCCATTACGGAGGGCAAGGTCGATGGCGACAACGTCTCGTTTGCGGTGGTGCGTGACATCAACGGCAACCAGCTCCGCATCAATTACAAGGGCACGGTCTCGGGCGATGAGATGAAGCTCAGCGGGGAAGTAGTCGGCATGGATCGCACATTTGAAATGACAGCCAAGCGGGCGAAGTAAAAAGCGGGCGGGGCAGCACCCCGCCCCACAACAAACTGCTCCATAATATGGGGCATGGCCAGAGTCACTGAACTTCTTGTGAATGGAGGGCGGCAGCGAATCGACGTCGATTCGGACCGCACACTCCTCAGCGTCCTGCGGGACGATCTCGATCTTACCGGCACCAAATTCGGCTGCGGCGAGGGGCAGTGCGCAGCGTGCACCGTGTTGGTGAATGGGGTGGCGACAAAATCGTGCCTTACCAAAGTTAGCGCGGTGGAGGGCAAGCGCATCGTCACTATCGAAGGCCTGGCACAGGAAGGCAAGCTGCATCCGGTGCAGCAGGCCTTTCTCGATGCCGACGCGATGCAGTGCGGCTACTGCACTCCGGGCATGATCCTGGGTGCTGTGGCGCTGTTGGGGCGCACTCCAAACCCGAGCGATGCCGAGATCGTCAGCGGCATGAACGGGCACATCTGCCGGTGCGGGACGTACCCGCGGGTGGTGCGTGCGATCCGCGCGGTGGCGGGAAAAGGAGGCCGGGCATGAAGCGGCGCGATTTCTTCGCGGTGTTGGGTGGCGGCATCGTCGTGCTGCTGGACGACGAAATCTACGCGCAGGAAACCGGCGGCCCGCGGCGCGGCGGCGGAGCAGGAGCGGTTCCAGTGGAGATCGGTGCGTGGCTGCACATCGGCGAGACAGGCGAAGTTACAGTCTATACGGGCAAGGTGGAAGTGGGCCAGAACGCACGCACGTCGCTAACGCAGGCCGTGATGGAGGAGCTGCACACGCCGACCGCGTCGATAAAGATGATGATGGGCGACACAGAGCTCACGCCGTTCGACATGGGCACGGTGGGCAGCATGACGACGCCGCGCATGTGGCCCCAGATCCGACGCGCGGCGGCAGCGGCGCGCGAAATGTTGCTGGACCTGGCGGCAAATAAGTGGAGCGTGGACCGGGCGACGCTCATCATCACCGATGGCCGGGTGTCGGCAGGTAGCCGATCGGCGGGGTTCGGCGAACTCGCACGCGGCGAGAACTGGACGCGCACCATTCCTTCCGGCGTGCCGCTGGCCGAGGCCGCGGATTGGAAGGCGGCCGGAAAATCGATGCCCAAAGTCAACGGACGCGACATCGTCACTGGCGCGCACAAGTACTCGTACGATCTCAAGCGGCCGGGCATGCTGCACGCCAAGGTGCTCTATCCTCCGCAATTCGGCGCCACGCTGATTTCGCTGGATGCTTCGGCGGCGGAAGCCATGCCGGGCGTGAAGGTGGTGCACGAGGGTAACTTCGTGGCGGTTGTCGCGCCGGAAGTGGAGACCGCGGCTAAAGCGGCAGCCACGCTCAAAGCGCAGTGGAGGCCGGTGACAGCCGAGGCCGACAGCCATAGCGTATTCCAATATTTCAAGCAGACCGCGCAGGGCGGCGGGACACCGGCGTCCAACCTGACGCCCTACACCATCGCGTACATCGCGCACGTTCCGCTGGAGCCGCGCGCGGCGGTGGCGGAGTGGGAAGGCGACAAGGTCACGGTGTGGACCGGCTCGCAACGTCCTTTTGGAGTGCGCAGCGAACTTGCGCAGGCGTTCGGCATCCCCGAGGAGAAGGCGCGCGTGATCGTGCCCGATACCGGGTCGGGCTACGGCGGCAAGCACAATGGCGACGCCGCACTGGAGGCAGCGCGTATCGCTAAGGCGCTCGGCAGGCCGGTGAAGCGCAACTGGACCCGCGAGGAGGAGATGACGTGGGCCTATTTCCGCCCGGGCGGCCTGATCGAGGTGGCGGGGAAGACCGCTCCGGACGGCACGCTCACCGAGTGGGAGTTCCACAATTACAACTCGGGCGGCTCGGGCCTGCAATCGCCCTACAGCATTCCGGGAAAGAAGGAGCAGTTCCACCAGACGAAATCGCCGCTGCGGCAAGGTTCGTATCGGGGCCTTGCGGCGACGGCGAACCACTTCGTGCGCGAATCCTACATGGATGAGCTGGCGCAATCGGTGAATATGGATCCGCTGGCCTTCCGCCTCAAGAATGTCAAGGACGAGCGACTGCGCAACGTGATTGTGGCGGCGTCGGACAAGTTCGGCTGGAAGGGGCGCCAGAAGACGGCGGGGCGCGGATTCGGCATCGCGGCCGGCTTCGAGAAGGGCGGATACGTAGCCACCTGCACGGAAGTCAGCGTGGAACCCAAAACCGGCGCGGTGAGAGTGCTGCGTGCGGTGGTGGCGTTCGAATGCGGAGCGGTGGTGAATCCCGAGCACCTGCGAAACCAGGTGGAGGGCGCAATCGCCATGGGCCTGGGCGGCGCGCTGTTCGAGGAGATCCGGTTCGCCGAAGGCAAGATCGCTACCAACCGGCTGGCCAAATACCGCGTGCCCCGTTTTGCGGACATGCCGGTAATCGAAAGCGTCCTCCTGAATCGCAAGGACTTGGCTTCGGCGGGCGCGGGCGAAACGCCCATCGTGGGAATTGCACCGGCCATCGGCAATGCCATCTTCGACGCCGGCGGAACGCGCATTCGAAGATTGCCGCTGATGGCGTAGTAAGTCACTATAGAGGGGATGCCACGTTTTGCGTTATCGATCACTCTGTCGGTGACAGTGATCTCCTCTGTATTCGCGGCGGCGCCCGCGTTGATGCCGATACCCGTCACGGTTCGGCCTGCTACGGGCAAGCTCACCCTGGATTCCACATTCAGGGCGGATCTGGTGAGCGCGCCGGATGTTCGCCTCGACGCCGCGATCGGCCGTTTCGTGGTGCGTCTTTCCCGGCAGACGGGAATCCCCATGCCCGGGTTGAAGGGCACCGCGCCGAAACTACGCGTGGATTGCGCGAGCGCGGGCAACGACTATCCGACGCTCGGTGAGGATGAATCCTACACGCTGGACGTGACCAGCGAAGGCGCGCTGCTCAAGGCGCCGGAGCGCGCGGGCGCACTGCACGGACTGGAGACCTTCGGGCAACTCGTCACGTCGACCCAGGGCGGATTCGAAGTCGCGGCCGTTCACATCGAGGACCACCCACGCTTCGCCTGGCGCGGACTGATGCTGGATTCGGCGCGCCACTGGATGCCGCTCGAAGTGGTGAAGCGCAATCTGGACGCGATGGCGGCCGTGAAGCTCAACGTATTTCACTGGCACCTTTCCGAGGACCAGGGTTTCCGCGTGGAGAGCAAGCGTTTCCCCAAACTGCAGCAGGAGGGCTCCGACGGCCTGTTCTACACGCAGGATGAAGTTCGCGGCGTAGTGGCCTACGCGCGCGATCGTGGCATCCGCGTGGTGCCGGAATTCGACATCCCCGGTCACACCACGGCATGGCTGGTGGGGTATCCGGAGCTGGGAACCAACCCGGGGCCGTACGAGATCGGGCGCAAGTGGGGCGTGTATGAGAACGCGCTGGACCCGAGCCGCGAAGAGACCTACGCGTTCCTCGACGCCTTTTTCGAGGAGATGACGGCGCTGTTCCCCGACCCGTATTTCCACATCGGCGGCGACGAAGTGTTGCCCAAACAGTGGAACGCGTCGGCGCGCGTGCAGGCGTGGGCCAAAGAGCATAACCTGAAGGACGCGCACGCCATCCAGGCGTTCTTCAACCAGCGCGTGCAGAAACTGCTGACGAAGCGCGGCAAGATCCTGATCGGCTGGGACGAGGTGCTGCACCCCGACCTGCCGCAGGACATCGTGGTGCAGTCCTGGCGCGGGCAGAAGTCGCTGGCCGAAGCCGCCAACAAGGGCTATCGCGGAATTCTCTCGTGGGGCTACTACCTGGATCATCTGAGTCCGGCGGCTTTTCATTATGGCGTGGACCCGATGTCGGGTGATGCCGACAGCCTGGGGGCGGAACAGAAGTCGCGCATCCTGGGCGGTGAGATGTGCATGTGGGCCGAGTACACGACATCGGAGATGGTGGATTCCCGGATCTGGCCGCGAGGCGCAGTGATCGCGGAACGCCTGTGGTCGCCGGCAGCCACCGTGGACGTGGAATCGATGTACGCGCGTATGGAGGCGGTGAGCCGCCTGCTGGAGTGGACGGGAGTGCAGCATCGCGGCAACTACGAGCCCATGCTGGAGCGCATGACGGCGGGACGTCCGACGGAGCCGCTGCGCGTCCTGGCCGATGCGGTGGAAGGGCTGGGACTGGGTCCGCGCGCGCGTGCCGGGAAGTACACCAGCTTGACACCGATGAACCGGCTGGCAGATGCCGCGCGTCCCCAGAGCGAGAGCGTTCGCGCGCTCGAGCTGGCGGCTGCCAAAGTGGCGGCCGATCCCAAGAGCAGTCCAGCCGAGTCCGCCCTGCTGCGCAGCGAGTTCTCCCGCTGGGCAGCCAACGATGCGCGCTTCCAGGAGCTGGCGGTGGGGAATCCGCTGCTGGCCGAGTTGAAGCCGCTTTCGCGCGATCTGGCCGCGCTGGGTAATGCCGGGCTGAAATTGCTGGACGCGATAGAGAAGGAACAGGCGCCGGCGCCGGCCTTCGTCACCGAGCAGACGCGGGAAATCACGCGCATGGAGAAGCCCGCGGCCGAGTTGACGCTGGCCGCGACACGCCCCGTAAAGCTCTTGCTGAAAGGCGGCAAGAAGTAGCGGCACGGTGGGACAGGGCTGGACAGACCATCGTTTTGTGTGGTCTGTCTTGTGTCGCGGTCTGCGCGACAGACGACGCAAAGCCGATCGTTTGTCCTACTGGCGCAGGGGTGCTCCCAGAACTCCGGAAAACGTCTCCACGCTCATCCTGCGCCCGTCCGTGCGGATCGTGATCATGCCGTCCACGTCCGTCCGTAAGACGGCCGCATGATGCTCGCGCAAGCGTTCGACGACCGTTGGGTGCGGGTGCCCGTAACTATTCTCGAACCCCGCTGAAATCACCGCGAAGGCGGGCTGCACCGCACCCAGGAACTCTTCCGTACTACTGGTGCGGCTCCCGTGATGGGCCACCTTAAGCACGTCAGTGGGACGCAGTTCGTTGTCGTAGAGCATCTCCTGTTCGATACCTCGCTCCACGTCGCCGGTGAGCAGCAGGCTGCGCTGTCCGAACGTCACCCGCATCACCAGCGAGTCGTTATTCTTCGGCTCGTCGAGCGGCACGTAGTCTGGCTCGGGCGCCAGTATCTCGATCGCCGCGCCTCCGAAAGCGAACTGCCCCGGCGCGCGCAACGGCACGATCTTTGCCCCTACGGCGACCGCTTTATCGCGCACTGCGCGCCACTCCGGACTATCGGGGGTGACGCCGGTCCACACCTCCCGCGGGTGGAAATCGGTAATCAGCGCCGCGAGGCCGCCGCTGTGATCTTCGTGCGCGTGGGAGAGCGCCACGATATCCACGGAACGGAAGCCGCGATCCCACAGGTAGGGCGCCACCACGTCCTCGCCGATATCGAGCTGCGACCGCGCAATGCGTCCGAACGCGGGAACGCCGCCACCATCCAGAAGCATGCGTTTGCCATCGGGAAACAGCACCAGCAGGCTGTCGCCCTGGCCCACGTCGATGGCCGTCAATTCCAGTTCGCCGGGGTGAGCGTCGGGCGCGAACGGGTGCCACAACAGCAGCGCCAGCAACACCGCCACCGCCAGTGCGCCCCAACGGGATTGCCAGATGGCCGAGGCGATCAGCGCCGCCGCGAGCGCGGCGCCGAGCCACACGGGCGGCGTCGGAATCCGCCAGTTCGGCTCCAGGTTGGCGTGGAACCAGACCACCTTTTGCGACAGCCACATCAAAATGCCGGCGACCCTGGCGATCCAGCGCCACCCCGTGAATACGGCGAGGAATCCGACCGGTACCACGGCGCCCATCAACGGCACTACAAACGCGTTTGCTGAAAGTCCAGAGAAGCCCAGGCGGTGAAAATAGACCACCATGGGCAGTGCGAGGCCGAGTTGCACCACCGCCGACGTGAGCACGATTTCGTAAACGAAGAGCACCACCCGGGCTGGCCACGCTACCACCCCCAGGGGCACGCGCAGCGTCTCAGCCAGGAGCCGCATCTCGATACGGAACTGCGCGGCGCGGGCCTGCAGGTGGAGATCGAGGCCGCTATCGGCAAGGTCGCGCAGGCCCGCCGTCAGTGGCCCCGAAGTGGCAGCAATCGCCGGCGCCGCAAACGCGCCGAGAAATCCCACAGCCAGGAATGTGAGTTGAAAACTCGCGTCAAACAACTGGTCCGGATCGAGCACCAGAAACCCCAGCGCCACCGCCGCCAGCAGATTCATGATGCGGCGTTCGCGGAAGAAATACCCCGCGATCATAAAGAGCGTCAGGCCCGCAGCCGACCGTACGCACGGAGCTTGCCACCCGGTGACCAGCGCGTAAAGCCACGCCGCCAGCACGGTCACAAAAAGCGCGAGACTTTCCGGCACGAAGCAGATGCGCAGCAGGAACAGAAAGAAAGCCGCCAGAATCGCCACGTGAGTCCCGGATATCACGATCACGTGAAACGTTCCGGTGGAGCGGTACTGTTCGGTCCAGACTTTCTGCAACTGGAAGGATTGCCCGATCAGGATGGCCTGCATCATGCCGGACTGGTAGCTGTCGCCCGGATAGAGTTGCTCGATGCGCGCGAGCGCGGCCTGGCGCAGGTCCATCACGGCTTTCTGAAACCCATTGCCGCAGCGGCCTGGCAAGACGTGCACGGTTCCGGCCGCGGCCGAGACGGTCCAATAGATGTCCTGCCGCGCCAGGAAGCGCCGGTAGTCGAAGGCCCCGGGATTGCCGAAATTGCGCGGCGGGCGCACCTTCCCGTCGAGTTCGAGATTTTGTCCGTAGTGCAGCGCCGGCAGCGTTTCGCCCGGCTTGGTGTATAAGGTGACCTGCGCTCGGGCATCGCGATCCAGTTCGAGTATGAAGCGCTCGCGCTCGCCCGACACGGCCGGCGGTTCCACCACGCAGCCGCCGAGAATTACCACCTCGCGCCCGCTGGCGTCGATCACCGGCGACGGCCCCGGTGTATGCACGCGCGAATCAAGCGCGCCGGCGAAAAACATTCCGAACAGACAGCAGGCGCCCGCGAGAACACGCGATCCACGCCACAGCGCCACGCACCCGAGTACGAAGAACGCGGCGATCGCCCCCAATGATTCGGATAGTCCAAGCGGTACGAACCGGTAGACGAGGATGCCCGAAGCAAGGGCAGCCAGGGGACCCAGCAGTGGATGCTTCACTAGTTAAGCGCGATTGTAACAGCGTGCAGTGCATTACGATCGATAGATGGGCGTAAATGTCGCGGTGATCGGGTTGATTTCCGATACCCACGGTTTGCTGAGACCGGAGGCGCTGCGTGCCCTCGCTGGATCGGACCTGATCATCCATGCCGGCGATGTGGGCAAGCCGGAGATCCTCGGCGCGTTGAATCTTGTGGCCCCGGTGGTGGCGGTGAGGGGTAACGTCGACCAGGACCCGTGGGCTTCCGCATTGCCGCTGACGGCTTCCACGGCGACGCGTTCGGCCGCCATCTACATCTTGCACGATCTTCACCAACTCGACCTCGACCCGGCGGCCTCGGGGTTCCAGGTGGTGGTGAGCGGACACTCGCACAAGCCGTCGCGCACGGAACGTGACGGCGTCCTCTACCTCAATCCCGGCAGTGCCGGACCGCGCCGCTTCCACTTGCCGGTGACCGTCGCGCGGCTGGATCTGCGCGAGTCGCCCTGGAAGGTGGAGTTCATCGAGCTGTGTGCTCGAGGCTCATCCTAACGCTCGCCCTTGGAACTGGCTCCCGTCGGGCATGGTATAACCGTCCCATGCGGAAAGCTTTCGTCCTCGCCCTGACCCTTGCGTCGCTCGCCTTTGCCGAAGCGCGGCCGAAGGTGCGCGCCATCACCGCCTTCATCCGCATCGACGCCGCGCACCTGGAAGCGCAGGTCACAGAAGCCGTCAAATTCCTGAACGCCGCGCGAGAGGAATACAAGGCCGCGGGCTTCGAAGTCGAGACCATCCGCGTCGTGACACAACCGCTGGCCGACTATACCAGGGGGATGAAACATGGTGACGCGCTGGCATTGCTGCGCAAGTACGGCGAGCTCGCGGCAAAGCTCGGATTCTCGCCCAACCTGGGCGCAGTGCAACTCACCGACGACGACGACCGGGCGACGGTGGATCTCGCCATCGATGTGTTCGCCTCGACGAAGGTCAACGGCAGCCTGGTAGTGGCGGCCGAGAACGGGATCCACTGGAAGTCTATCCACGAGGCCGCGCGGCTGGTCAAAGCAGTCGCCGCGAAAAGCCCCAATGGCGGCGGCAACTTGAACTTCGCCACCACCGCCATGGTGAAGCCGTTCGGGCCGTTCTATCCAGGCGCGTGGCACAACGGACCGGGCAAGACGTTCGCCGTCGGACTGGAAAGCGCCAACGTGGTGGCCGAGGTGTTCGCGCAGGTTCACGAGCCCGGACCGGCGGAAAGCAAGCTGGCGGAAGCGTTGACCGGACATTTGTTGCGCGCCGAGGCGGCCGCGGTGCGCATCGCCAAGGCCACGCAGTGGACTTACGCCGGCATCGACCCCACTCCGGCGCCGCTGGGCGATGTGTCTATTGGGCGCGCCATCGAGAACTTTATCGGCGCTCCGTTCGGGTCCGGCGGCACCATGACGACGGCCGGCATCATCACGCGCGCTGTGCAATCCACGCCGGTCAAGCAGGTGGGCTACGCCGGGCTGATGGTGCCGGTGCTGGAGGATAACGTACTCGCCAAACGCTGGGAAGAGGGCACGTATAACATGGATTCGCTGCTGGCCTACTCGGCGGTCTGCGCCGGTGGGCTGGACACGATCCCGCTGCCCGGCGATATCAGCGAAGAGCGCCTGGCGCGGATTATGGGCGACGTAGCATCCCTGGCCTGGAAGTGGCATAAGCCGCTGGCTGCGCGCCTCCTGCCCGCGCCCGGCAAGAAGGCCGGCGACCGCACCGCGTTCGACGACGCGCGCATGGCCAACACCATCGTGCGGTAGCGTAGGACAGACGATCGGTTTGTGTCGTCTGTCAACTAACTTTGCTTAGACGAGGCATGACAGACCACAAACAACGATGGTCTGCCCTACCTGTGCCAGTGCGCTAATATCTTTCCATGCGGATATTCGCTGTGATTTTGATAGCGTCGCTGGCCTGTGCGCAGCAGACGAAATCGCGCATCTCCGAGGGCTTCGACTCCATAAAGGTAGCCCACCTGAAGGCCGACCTGACGTTCCTCTCTTCCGACGCGCTCGAAGGGCGCCGGTCGCTGGAGCGCGGCAGCGAAGTCGCCATACAGTGGATCGCGAGCGAGTTCGCCAAGGCGGGCCTCAAGCCGCTGCTGGGCGATAGCTACCTGCAGACGGTACCGCTCATCGAATTCACCGCCGACCGCGAGCTGACTTCGATGGTGGTGAGGCACGGCGACAAGAGCGCGACGTACCGCGCACCGGACGCGACGGCGAACTTCCCCAACGAGATCACCGTCAACGGTCCGGTGGTCTTCGCCGGCTACGGCATCAGCGCTCCGGAACTTGGCTACGACGATTACGCAGGGCTCGATGTCACGGGCAAGGTGGTTCTGATCTTCGGCCACGAACCGCAGGAGAACGACGCGCAGTCCATATTCAACGGCACCGGCAACACGCGCTACGCCAACGCCACCTACAAAGCGCTCAACGCGCAGCGCCACGGCGCTATCGGCATTCTGTCGATGACCGACCCGAATAATCACGCCGCCGGTGCGGGTCGAGGGGGACGCGGAGGGGCACAGGGACAACTCGCGCAAACCCGCCCGCGCATTCCCACCGAAGCGCTGTCCGACGGTGGCCCCGCGGTTCCCACGTTCATCATCTCGGCGCAGCTCGCCGACGATCTCTTCGCCGCCGCGGGCAAGAAGGCCGGTACCATACAGACCGCGATCGACGCCGGGCCGCACCCGATGTCTTTCGAGGTGCCGAATACGCGCGTGGAATTGCATCCCGCATTGACCGAGCGCCGCCACGCCAATTCCTACAACGTGGTGGGACTACTGGAAGGTAGCGACCCCACGCTCCAGGCGGAGACGGTGATCTTCAGCGGCCACTTCGATCACGACGGCATTGGACCGCTGGGCATACTGCACGGAGCTGACGACAACGGAAGCGGCACCGTCGGAGTGGTCGGACTGGCGCGCGCGTTCGCATTGAATCCCGTGAAGCCGAAGCGCTCCCTGCTGTTCATCGTCTTCGCCGCCGAGGAGCGCGGATTGCTCGGCGCATACTATTACGTCTCGCATCCTCTGCGGCCGCTCGCCACCACACGCGCGGAAATCAACTTCGACATGATCGGCCGCAACGAGGCAGCCGACCCGCGCGTGCAAACCGAAATCTCGCCCGATACGTCGAACGAACTGGGGCTGATCGGCACGCACTACAGTCCCGATTACCGCGCCGTCGTGGAGCGCGCCAACGAAATGGTAGGCTTGAAACTGAATTATAAGTGGGACCGCGACGCGTCGAACCAAGTGTTGTTCCGCAGCGATCAGTATCCGTTCCTGCAGCACGATATCCCGGCCGTATGGTGGTTCACCGGATTTCATCCGGACTATCACCAGGTCACAGACACGGTGGAGAAGATCAATTTCGAGAAGATGGCGAAGATCCTGAAGCTGGCCTATGCATCCGGGTTTGAGTTCGCCGATTCGCCGAACGTCCCGAAGCTGGTGGGAAAGGCGATGAGCCGGCAATGACGGTGCGGGTCGCCGGTGCGCACGAGGCGGAGGAGATACTCCGCGTCACCAACGCTGCCTACCAGGTAGAGAAGTTCTTTATCGATACCGACCGGTTGGATCCGGAGCGATTGGGCGCACTCCTGTTGAAAGGAGTCTTCCTGGTGACTGACGGCCTGGCTGGCTGTGTCTACGTGGAACTGCGTGGAGAGCGCGCCTACTTCGGGCCGCTCTCTGTGGACCCCGCGCGCCAGGGATCGGGCACCGGCAAGTTACTGGTCAAGGCAGCGGAGGACTATGCCCGCGCGCACGGCTGCCGCTATATGGATATGCGGATCGTCAATCTGCGCGAGGAACTGCCTGCGTTCTACCGCAAGCTCGGCTATGCGGAAACAGGGACCGAGCCATTCCCGGAAACCGAGCTCACGAAGTTACCGTGCCATCTGATTTGTATGAGTAAAGAGCTTAAATAGGCCTGTTTTATCCGTATTTATCCGTGGCCCAAATGATTCTTACCGCACCGTCGGGTACTTAATGCCAAGCTGTTCGAGATAGGTGTCGTACTTGTTGGCATCGTAGTACAGCTTTTGCATCTGCGGACGGAACTTTTCCATAGTCTCTTTATTCAGCCAGATAGCCGGCTTGTCGTCGGGGCGCAGGAAGCTCTTATACTGCACGTCCTTGGTCTGCACGTTCTTGAAGTAGTCCCACGATTTGGCGACTAAGTCGGGGTGCACCAGGATATCGAGCATGGTCATAGCCTGCACTTTGGCACCGGCCACCACGCCTTTGTGCGCGATCGGCGTCGCCATAGCGATTCCGTTTGCCCAGTTGTGTCCGGGGCCGCCGGGAATGTTCGAGGGGAATCGCAGCGTCACAGTGGGCACGTTCCAACTCACGTCGCCGATATCGTCGCTGCCGCCGCCGGTGGGGCCCACTCCTGGGCCATCGGCGCCGTCGGGCGGGGTTTCGACGCGCGGCGCGCGCATTTCCGCGACCTTCGTCGGGAGGCCGCGCACCGGCTGCTTGAGCTCTTTCTGCAGCCCCTTCGCCATGGTCTGATCGTCTTCGGACCACTGCGGCAGGCCGACCTTCTTGATGTTCTCGTACATGGCTTCTGCGATGGGGCGGTTGAAGTGCCCGGGCCACGCGCTGCCCAGCAGTCGCGAGGTGTAGGTGGTATCCGTCATCAGGGTCGCGGCCTTCGCCATGTTGTCGCCGATGCGCCACATGTCCATGATGTGGTCGTAATCGGCCTCGCGGAAGTAATACCAGACGGCGGCGCTGGGCGGCACCACGTTGGGCTGGTCGCCGCCATTGGTGATCACGTAGTGCGAGCGCTGCGCCAGCCGCAGATGCTCGCGGCGGAAATTCCAGCCCACGTCCATCAGCTCGACGGCGTCGAGCGCGCTCTTGCCGCGCCAGGGCGCTCCGGCGGCGTGCGCGCTTTCGCCCTTGAACATGTACTCGATGCTGACCAGCCCGTTCTGATTGAGCGATCCGCCCCAGGAAACGCCCAGATTGGCGGCCACGTGGGTAAATAGGCAGATATCGACGTCCTTGAACATGCCATCGCGCACGTAGTACGCCTTGGTGCCGACAAGTTCCTCGGCCACTCCCGGCCACAGCCGCAGCGTGCCGGTGAGGTGCTCACGCTCCATCACCTTCTTCACGGCGAGCGCCGCGATGATGTTCAGGGGCACCCCGGAATTGTGGCCTTCGCCGTGTCCCGGCGCGCCTTCAATCATCGGCTCGTGCCAGCCCACGCCGGGTTTTTGCGACGCCTGCGGGATGTCGTCGATGTCGCTGCCGAGGGAGATCACGGGCTTGCCCGATCCCCAACTGGCCACCCAAGCGGTGGGAATGCCGGCGACGCCACGCTGGATGGTGAAGCCCTCTTTTTCGAGGATGCCGGTGAGGTATTTGGTGGTTTCGAATTCCTGGAAGCCCAGTTCGCCGAAGCTGAATACGCTGTCCACCATGACTTGCGCCTGTTTCTTCATGCCGTCGATCTGGCCGGCGAGATCGGCCTTCATCGACGCTTCTTTTTCGGGAGTGATTTTAGGCTGCCCCAGGAGAGCGAGTACGCCCAGGGCCATGAGCACGACGATTTTCCGCATAGGAGATAGTGTACCCGATGCGGCACGGCGCGGCTTCCGCGCTATTTGGGAGGCGCGGAGGCCGGCAGGGCGCCGGCTGGCCGGTCCGCAGTTTGGCGCGCGCGGGTCTGGGCCCACGCCTGTTTGACTTCCTCGGGAAAGCCCGCCATCAGGCGGTCGATGCGGGCGGTGATTTCGGCGACCACCGCCGGGTTCTCCGGGGCGGCATCGTAGGCTTCCGTAGGGTCGTGCTCGATGTCGTACAACTCCGAGTGTTGCAGCGGCAGATTGATTCTGCCCCCGGCAGGCGCAGGGCTATACGCGAATGTGTTGTAGCGGGCGACGTGGAGTTTCCACTTTCCCAATCGCGCGCACTGCAGGTTCCAGCCATCGAAATAGAGCAACGCTTCGCGTTCCAGGCTGGGCCGCGCCCCCGAGAGCAGCGGCCAGATATCGATTCCATCCACGGGCAGTTTCGGCAGGGCGGCGCCCGTCAGGCGCGCCACCGTGGGCACGATGTCGATGGTGCCGGCGATGCCGCGGCAGACCGTCGCGCGCGGAATGCGCCCTGGGAAGCGAGCCAGGAAAGGCTCGCGTACGCCGCCTTCATAGGTCGACCCCTTGCGTCCGCGCAACTGGCCGGGGCTGCCCTGATACCAGGGTCCGTTGTCCGAGGAGAACATCACCAGAGTCTGATTGTCGAGGCCCGTCTGCTTGAGTTTCGCCAGGACCTCACCAACGCTCCAATCGAGTTCCTCCACCACATCGCCGTACAAGCCGAGAGGTGACTTGCCGCGGAAGCGCGGCGACGCGGCCAGTGGGATATGCGGGAAGGTGTGCGGCATGTAGAGGAAGAACGGCGAATCCTTGGAACGTTCGATGAACTGAAGCGCCTGCTGCGTGTAGCGCGGCGTCAGGGTCTCCAAAACCGCGGGCTCCTCGAGGATCTCCGTGTTGTGCATCAGGGGCCGCGGGGTCATGTCGTTGGAATAGGGGATGCCGTAGTATTCGTCGAAGCCGCGGTTTGTCGGCAGGTACTGCGGCTGATGGCCAAGGTGCCATTTGCCGATGCACATGGTCTTGTAGCCCTGCGGCTTCAACAGTGCGGCGAGCGTCGTTTCCGACGGGGAGAGGCCGGTCTTGTCTGGCGCCATGATCACATTGGGCACGCCGGTTCGGGTGGGATAGCGGCCCGTGAGCAATGCCGCCCGCGCCGGGGAGCACACGGGATTGGCGGAATAGAACTGGGTGAAGCGGACGCCTTCCGCCGCCATGCGGTCCAAGTTGGGCGTGCGTATGCTGGAGCCGTAGCATCCAAGATCGCCATAACCGAGATCGTCAACGTAGATCATGACGATATTGGGAGGGCGCGGCGGTGCGGCGGCGAGGCTGACACCGGCGGCCGCGGCGGACAATTGGAGAAAGCGCCGGCGTGCCAGAAGGGGGCGTTCCATTTCACCGCTAGTGTAGCCGATTGCAATGGGGTGAACATTCGGGTACAGTGCGGGTGTCATTCCGCTGTAAAGAGGCGGAAGGTAGACTGGTTTGCGATGAGAATGTTCCTGGTGTTGAGTATGATTGCATACGGCGGGTTCGGGCAGACAATTCAGGTACACGGACACCGCGGGGCGCGGGCGATGCGTCCTGAGAACACGCTGCCGGCGTTCGAATACGCCATCGCGCAAGGCGTGGATGCGCTGGAATTGGATATGGCGGTCACCAGGGACAACGTGATCGTTGTGTCGCACGACCCGGTGTTGGAGCCCCCAGTTTGCACAGGACCGGCCGGTAAGTCGGTGATCCACGAATTGACGCTGGCGCAGGTTCGCGAGTGGGACTGCGGAGCCAGGCAGAACCCCGCGTTCCCCAAGCAGCAAGCGGTGCAGGGAACGAAGATGCCCACCTTGGAAGAAGTTTTCGCGCTGGCCCCCAAGGGAAAATTTCTCTTCAATATCGAGACCAAGAGTTTTGTGGACAAGCCGGAGCTGACGCCGCCGCCGGAAGAGTTCGCGCGCATGGTGCTGGCGGTGGTCCGCAAGCATCACCTGGAAGCGCGCGTCGTCCTCCAATCCTTCGATTTCCGCACGCTGATCGCGATGAAGAAACTCGCACCCGAGATCAAGCTTTCAGCACTGTATGAAGGACCGCCCAAGGATTTCGTGGCGATCGGGAAGGAAGCCGGCGCTGGAATTGTGTCGCCGATGGCCAGGTTGGTAACAGCGGAGCAGGTGAAGGCAGCCCACGCGGCGGGAATGGAAGTCCTGCCGTGGACGGTGAACACGCCGCAGGAATGGGAGCGGCTGGTGAATGCAGGCGTGGACGGAATCATCTCCGACGATCCGGCGGCGCTGATCGCTTGGCTGAAGTCGAACGGGAAGCGATAGAGAGCAGAGAGTGCTTTTTCCCGCGTTTATCGGCGGCCAAATATCTCCTCAGAATCACTCCCTCACGGACCAGGCTCCGATACGGTATCAGAGCCGCGACCGTGAGGGAGCGGTTTTCGAGCCTACTTCTTGGCTTGGGCCGTGTCCGATTTTGCGTCGGCCGCCGGCGTCGGCTTCGCCTCCGCTTTGCTCACCGGCGTTGATTCGGGCTTCGCAACCTTCGGCAGCTCGCGGCCGATCGGAATTGGCATGGGCGTCGGCCGCTCACCCGTGGGCGGCGACGGTCGAGGCGCCGGCTGGATCACGCGAGGCGGCGCGGGCGCCGCAGTTGTAGTAGTCGTCGTCGGCCCGCTCCCTCCGGACTGTCCCGCTGGAGGAGTAGGTGATGGCTTCGTCGTTGGCTTCGTCACGCCAGATGTGGGTGTGGAGCTGGTCGCAGGCGGTGGCCCACCCCCAGGCACGGGACCCAGCGCGGGTGCGAGCGGTGCCGGCGTCGTTTTCGTAGCGGGCAGGTTCGGATTGCGCCGCGAATAGTCGGGATGCTCCGGAGGGTTCAGCACCACGATGCCCGTATACACCGGCACCGGGTAGATCACCTGCATCGGAGGGCCGGGCGGCCCCGGATCCGGCGCCGGGCCCGGCGCCACTACTGGCGGCGCATCCGACGCGGGATTTGTGACCACCGCCGGAGGCATCGCCGGTGCCGCGGGCGGTGGAACGTCATTGGTGTCCTGGAAGGTCGTCCCCGGTATCACCGCCTGTACGCGCGTCGCGCCCACGCGCAGCATCGGCCGCGTGGCTTCCAATCGCGACGCCGGGAATGCCGGCGAGGGCAGCGCCAGTGCGAACACCGCTACGCCGAGCGGCTCCTTCGGGCGATCTTTGAATCCCGCCGGATCGATCCCGCGCGCGTCTTGCTGAAAGCTCGCGTACGTCGTATTGGCGTTGAGGAACTGCGCAGGCACGGCCGATGGCTGCCAGTCTTCACCCGGCGCCAGCGGACCCCATCCCGCCATTTTCGCGTTGTAGAGCCAGTACACATCGCCCGGCTTGAACACCGTCGAACTGGCCGGCACCCACACCCAGCCGAGGTCGCCGCTGCGCGTCCAGCGGCCGTGGTGATACGGCACCCAGCCCCAAGCGTCGTCGCTCACCCAGGTGTATCCTAGTCCGTCGTACCATCGCCAGCGGCCGTTCTGGAACGGCGCCCAACCATCGGCCACCTTCGGCTTCCACACTGCACCCAGGTCCGTCTGCACCCACTCTCCCGCGCGATCCAGATCCACCAATCCATAGCGCTGGGCCACGTGCAGGCTCGAGGACGAGGTGGCCAGGGTCTTATCGCGTTCCTCATTCCAGCGGTCCAGTTCCGTGGCGGGCATTTCGCGATCCAGCCAAAAGCGCGCCGTATTGACAGGCTCCACGCGCGCCGTCTGGCCTTCCCGGAGATCGATCTCCGCCGCCGGGCAGGAGAGCCGCACCGCGCCTTCGATCACGGAAATCCGGCTCATCGTGGCGTCCGCCTGCAAGCGTACGCGTGCCCCGTGCAGCAGCATGGCCTGCGCGCCCGGCACCGCCAGCGTCAACGTATCCGCGCCTCCAGGCTCGCCCGTGAAGTACGCCACTCCGTGATCCAGCGAGAATACGGTAATCCGCTGGCCGGTAGAAAGTTGCGCGTAGTCGGAAATCTCGACCTGCGAGTCCGGCCCCAGCCGCCATACGCTGCCATCGTCGAGTTCAATTTCCAACCGCGAGGACGCGCCCGTGCGCAGCCATGCCGATTCGGTCAACGGCAGGTTGCGTTCCGCGGCGCTCCAGGGGTCGCCCGCGTGGAGTTGGACTTCCACCTTCCCATCAAACTCGCCCAGGCGGGCGTACCGCGGTTGCCCGGCGAACAAGGTCGCGGGCAAGAGCAACAGCAGAAACCGCTTCATGGGAACTCCCGTACGACAAAGGTGCGGGCAGCTTCCCCTTCTGCCCTATCCCGAAACCTGGCGGGCGGAGGACCCGTAGGAACCTCAGCCTGCGCCGCTCACTTCTCAGCCTAATACTGACGGCGGAAATTTGCCACCCGTTGCAAGTAAAATTGGAACTATGGTGAATGACGCGGCAATCGTAGCTCACATCTCCCAGTTGCCGCACTCCCGGGCTAACTTCAAACAACTGGTCCGCGAATTGGGCGCTAAGTCGGAGAGTCGCAACCAGTTGGAAGGCGCCCTCACGCGTCTCGCCGCGCGCGGCGACCTGATCGAGCTGAAGAGCGGTCAGTATGTGGTCACCTCACGCACCCGCGAATTCGCCGTCGGCCGCCTCAGTCTGCATCGCGACGGTTACGGGTTTTTAATCTCCGAACGTCCGATTCCCGGCATCGCCGGCGACATCTTCATTCCCCCCGAAGTCGCCGAAAAGGCCATGCACGGCGACCGTGTGATCGTGCGTATCGCCCGCATCGAGGCCGGCGGCCGCGCCGATGGCGAGATCGTCAAGGTGCTAAAACGCGCCCACCCCACCGTGGTCGGCGAGTTCAAAATCGGCCGCCGCGGCTGCTACGTCGTACCCGCCGATGCCCGCATTCATCAGTGGGTCGATATTCCCGATGGCATGGAACTTCCACCCGCCGGCGCCACCACGGTGGACCGCATCGGCGTGACCCCGCCCAAGGTGTCGAGCGTCCCCGAGTTGGACGGCATGGTGGTCAACGTCGAACTGCTGGAGTATCCCGAGCGCGGCGCTTCCCCCGTGGGCCGCGTGATCGAAATCCTCGGACACCCCGACGATTTCGGCGTGGATGTCGAAATCGTCATCCGCAAGCACCACCTGCCCCACCAGTTCCCGCCCGAGGTCATCGAGCAGGCGCAGGCCATGCCCGCCACAATCTCCGAGGCCGATATTGCTGGACGCCGAGACTTCCGCGATCTGCCGGTGGTCACCATCGATGGCGAGACCGCGCGCGATTTCGACGACGCCGTTTGGGTCGATCGCCTCGCCAACGGCAACTACGCCCTGCACGTCCACATCGCCGATGTCAGCCACTACGTCCACCCGAATTCGCCCATCGATTTGGAAGCCCAACTGCGCGGCACCAGCGTCTACTTTCCCGATCGCGCCGTGCCCATGCTGCCCTACGAACTGTCCACCAGTCTGTGTTCCCTTGTCCCCCAGCAGGACCGCCTCGTGCTCTCCGCGCTCATGGAGATCGATCATCACGGTGAAGTAGTCGGCCAGGAGTTTACCTCTGGCGTGATCCGCAGCGCCGAGCGCATGACTTACACCAACGTCCACCTGATGCTCGAAGGCGATGCCGCCGTGCGCGAACGCTATAAGCCGCTGGTGGAGCGCTTCGAGCTGATGCAGGAACTCGCGCTGGTCCTCAACAAGAAGCGCGTACGTCGCGGCTCCATCGATTTCGATCTTCCCGAACCGCTCATCGAATTCGACGAACTGGGCGTCATGACCGGAGTCACGCGCGCGCCGCGGAATATCGCCAACCGCATCATTGAGGAATTCATGCTGGCCGCCAATGAGAGCGTCGCCGGACACCTGGAGCACGCCGGCATCGCCTCTATCTACCGCATTCACGAAATGCCCGATCCGAAGCGCGTCATGGAGTTCGAGGAAATCGCCACCCACTTCGGCGTGTCGCTCGGCATCGGCGCCATCCCGGTGAAGCGCTTCGCCGTCACCGACAAGCACCGCGACGGCAGCAAGAAGCGCCGCGAAGTCGTAGTCGCCGATTCCGGCCTCCGCATCTCCTCGCGCCACTATCAGCGCCTGGTCGCCAAAATCGAAGGCAAACCCGAGGAGCGCATCCTCAGCTACCTGATGCTGCGATCTTTGAAGCAGGCGCGCTACAGCGCGGAAAATGTGGGCCACTTCGCCCTCGCCGCCGAGACCTACACGCATTTCACTTCGCCCATCCGCCGCTATCCGGACCTGCTGGTGCACCGCCTGCTGCGGGCCGTCCTCACCGGCAAGCCTACCCCCGGCGAAGAGTACCTCAAGCCGCTGGCCGACGAATGCTCGCAATCCGAACGCCGCGCCGCCGAGGCCGAGCGCGAACTCGTCGAGTGGAAGAAGATCAAGTTCATGACCGATCGTGTCGGCGAAGATTTCGACGCGCTGATCATCTCCACCGCGCGCTACGGCCTCTTCGTGGAATTGACCGACCTGTTTGTCGAAGGCCTGGTGCCCATCGACACCCTGCCCGGCGATGAGTACACTTATCAGGAGAACGTCCGCAAAGTGATAGGCAAACGCACGCGCCGAGAATTTTCCATCGGCGACAAGGTGCGGGTCGTGCTCGACCGCGTGGACGGCAACGAACGCAAACTGCAGTTCTCTCTACTCGATGATGAGCCCAAACGATCTGGTGGAAATTCCCGGCGGCGAGTTTCTCATGGGCCAAAACGACGGGCGCGATGACGAACATCCCGCGCACCACGTCACTGTCTCGCCCTTCCGCATGGCCCGCTGCCAGGTGACCAACGCCGATTACGCCGCCGCCGCCATGCGAGAGATCGAATTCACGGACCCCGCACTCCCCGTGGTCAGCGTCAGTTGGTTCGAGGCCGTGGTCTACTGCGACTGGCTCGCCGGCCAGTGGAATCTGCCGGTCCGCCTGCCCACCGAGGCCGAGTGGGAATTCGCCGCCCGCGGTGGTCTCGAGCAGTACCGCTACCCCTGGGGCGACAGCCTGCCCGACCTCCAACCCGGCCGCTGGCGCGAAGGTCCCGAACCCGTCGGGCAAGGCAAGCCCAACGGCTACGGCCTCTTTGACATGTGCCAGAACGTGCACGAGTGGTGCAGCGATTGGTACGACCCCGCCTACTACGCGGTGTCACCCGCCGAGAATCCGCAAGGCCCCTCGTACGGCACGCGCCGCGCGTCCCGAGGCGGTGCTTGGCGGCATCACATCAAGTTCGCCCGTTGTGCCGCCCGCAGTAGCATCCCTCCCGATTTCCGCTACGCCGACTACGGCTTTCGCCCCGTCGTCGGATCGCTATGAGTTATAGTTGGGCATGCCTGACTACGGGCCGCCACCGTCGCCCCAGGACTTACAGTTTCAACACGCCGAACCCATCGAAGCGCAAGCCTCGTTCGCAGGTGCCGCGCAGACCTGCGTAGTCTGCAAGCAGCCCGCCGCCGGCACTTACTATCACGCCCAAGGCCAGGTAGTGTGCCCTTCGTGCGCGCAGCGCATTCAGGCCGGCCAGCAGGCGGCGCCCGCAGTCTCGCTCATGCGCGCCGCGCTCTACGGGGGAGCCGCGGCGCTCGGTGGATGCCTGCTGTACGCGCTAGTCGCCATCGTGCTCCACGCCGAGATTGGCTTGATCGCGATCCTGGTGGGCTGGATGGTGGGCAAGGCCATCCGCCATGCTTCCTACGGCCGCGGCGGACGCCCGCAGCAGATACTCGCCGTCGCATTGACTTACTTCGCCATCACCACCAGTTACATCCCGGTCATCTTGTACGAGACCGCCAGGCATCCGCACCGCGTGGAGCAGCAGCAGGGGGTGCAAACCACCGGCGAACCTTCGGACGCCCGCCCGCGCCCCAACTTCGGCAGCCTCGCCCTCTACCTCCTGATGCTGGCCGCCGTCGCGCCCTTCATGTCGCTCACCTCCGGCTTCTCCGGATTGATTTCACTTTTCATCATCTTCATCGGCCTGCGGCAGGCATGGAAGCTCACCGAACGGCGGGAGATTCTGCTGATGGGACCGTACTCGGTCGAAGCCGCGCAATGAGCTGTTCCGCTTGCGGCGCTGCGATTGCGCCATCTGTATTGAGCTGTCCGGAGTGCCGCCGCCTCACGCATTCCACGGACCTCGAAGACCTCGCAAAGCGCGCCGGCGCCGCGTGGCGAGTCGGCGATTTCACCTCGGAACGCACGCTCTGGGCGCAATCCCTCGCGCTCCTGCCCGACGACACCGTACAGCATCGGACCATTCAGGCGCGCATCGACGAGATCGACCAGCAGCGCTCGCAATCGGCCGGCACTCCGGAGGAAACCCACTGGCGGCAAAAGCTGGAGTGGGCGCGGGAGGCGTCGGCCCGCTGCTGGTCCTCGCGCTGACCAAAGGGAAGTTCCTCCTGCTCGGCCTGACCAAAATGGGCACGCTGCTCACCATGCTGGCCTCGCTGGGCGTCTACTGGGCCATTTACGGCTGGGCCTTCGCACTCGGCCTGGTGATCTCCATTTACATACACGAGATGGGCCACGTCGCCGCCATTCGCCGCTACGGTTTCCCCGCCAGCGCCCCCATGTTCATCCCCGGCTTCGGCGCCCTTATCCGCTTGCGCGGCGTCCGCCTGCCGCCCATCCCCGAAGCCCGCGTCGGGCTCGCCGGACCCCTGTACGGGTTCGGCGCGGCAGTGGCAGCGCTCGGCCTGTACTACGCCACCCACGCCAATATCTGGGCCGTCATCGCCCACTTTGGCGCGGTCATCAACTTCTTCAATCTGATTCCCGTATGGCAGTTGGATGGTTCGCGTGGCGTCCGTTCGCTCACGCGCACCAAGCGCGGCATCGTCCTGGCCGCCGCATTCGGATTGTGGATGATCACGGCGGTTCCCATGCTGCTGCTGATCTCCGCCGGGTGCGCCTACCGTATGTTCACCAAAGACTGGCAGACTGAGCCAGACCGCGAAGGCTTGATGCAGTTCATCGGCCTGCTGGTGGCTCTTTCCGCCATCGCGGCGCTGTCCGCCGGACCCGCCGTTATTTCGACGCCGCGCTGATCGCCGCTTAGTGTGCCGCTACCTGAACGAACGGGCTGATCAGGTCCCCGCCGGTATCGAACTCGACGTCGATCGTGCCCTCGATCTGCAGTATCGGGTTCTTCTCAACCTCGGCGCGCACGTTCTCGCTGACCGCCAGTCGCGTCAATTCCATCGTGTTGCGGATCCAGCCGTACGTCACGTCGTCCAGCGCCAGCCGCCCTACCGTGGGCGCGATTCGCTCCAGGCACTCCCGGTCCGTGCGGAAATGGATCGGCGTACGGATCGCCGCCGGCGTATTGGCTGTCAGCGATTGATCCAAGTCGGCTCCCAGTTGATGCGCTTCACCAGGCGCTCCGTCACCACGTCGGCCATGCCCATTCCCACCGCGCTGTTGTACGTGTGCTCGCTCAGGTTGCGCACGAAAATCCGCTGGAACTTCGGCGTATTGGGCCAGGGATTGTACTCGCCCTGCACTCCGCGGTTGGCCACCTTCGTGTCCATGCCCGCGCCCGAAAGGTTCTTGCCGATCTCGTCCATGATCAGTACGTCCAGATCCATCGGGATCTTCGCCATCCAGCTCTTCACCAGCGCCAGATTCTCCTCCTCGCGCGCTTCCATGGCTTCCACCGGCACCGCGTCGATCTTACCCG
>CAWDWK010000036.1:0-108108 GCA_963805775.1 uncultured Solibacteraceae bacterium
CCTTCCCGATCGCGCTCAACTGCTCCACGAACCCTTTCGCGGATCCGTCCGCCCTTCTCCAGCGGGACATCCCACGTGATTGCCCCACCCGCCTTCCACACGTTGCCGCTGTACAGCACCGCCTGTTCCGCCTTGAACCGCGGCGCACCCATGCCCCACGTTCTCCGAGATGGCTCAGCACGTGAATTTCCGCCCCATCGAGCAGCCCCACCGTTGCCGCCGGATCTGCAGCAGCGTCGGGTCGTCGATCTTCGCCCGCCGTGTAATCCTGGTGCGGCGTCATCGAGATCAGACGCGTGAAAACGCCCGGATTGAAGGCAATCGCGCTATCCGGATTCCCGGTGCGGGCCGCCGCCGCGAAGGTCTCGAAGTTCGGTGCTTGCGCGGTTCGGTACATGGTGTTCGGCCAATAGCATCCATCGAACCACCAGCCGGCGATCCTATCCCCCCAGCGCTGCGACCACTCGCGGATAATGGGTTCCCATCTGGCCTGGAATTCGCGATTGCGGTGGGCGCCGTTCTCCCATTGCAGCGCCTCCCGGGCCTCGCGGTCGCCCCCCGGTGCGCCGGCCGGCAGATACGCAATCAGCCGGATACCCCGTTTGCCCAGCGCCGCAGCCATCTCCGACATCAGATCGCGCCGCGAGCACTTACTCGGCCGGATCCCGGTAAGTTTGTCGTAAGTTGCGTTCGGCGCCGCGTAGTAACCGGAGTTTTGCCCAATGGTCAGAATGTGATAGCCCGCGCCCACTGACTTAATTGCTCCGCCAGACCCTCGACGTCGAAGTGGTCCACCAGTTCGTTCCACTGGTCCACGCTCATCGTCAGGCCGTCCGTGCGCGCCCGCCAGTCCGCGAGATAGTGCGTCATCACGCCGAAGCCCGCCTGTTTCATCCAGGACGCCCTGCCCTGCCCGTGCACCGCCGCCGCCACCGACAGCAGCACCAAGGCGAGCCATCTGCAATTCACGTGTGATCCTCCCAATCATGATTCTATCCGGCGGCACGGCGCCATGAGTTATGATTCCGCTTTAGCCGTCACCGGCGGCAAGGCCGAATTCACCCTCGACACCACCAGCTACGTGAGCCTGATCACAGTCAGTTGAGGGCGCTCACGAGCCTGGCGAAAAACTCTTCGCCTTCCGATGTCCCGTTTTCCGAATGGAGTCCGCTTTCGATTGTGTAGGGCGAGCATGAAACGGATTCCTTGCGACGGCACCATAGTCAGCGAGTTCACCGCGTGCGATCGATTACCCGGGCAAGGCTCTTCGGATCACAGCACCCTGTCTGAAAACCGGTTGAACTCTAGTTTCTTTGGAGGGTTGTTATGAACTGGGTAAACTTCGGCAAGATCCTTCTTCTTGCCGCGCTGTCTGTGCTTCCACTGCGCCAGTCACCTGGCCAAGTTACTCAGAATCAACGCCGAACCGTCGCCGCGGCGAATCCAAAACCCGCAGCGCCGCACAAACCCGCGAACCTGCCGGAGCGCTGGATCGAAATCAGCATCCCGTCGGAGTCGGTGATTCGACGTTTTGGACCGACAGGGAAGAGCGTGACCGAAGCCTCGACTTCGCCCTCGTCAGCACCGTTCTTCGGGTGAGGCCGGGAGCGGCAACCGCGAAACGTCTGGCGGCGCGGGTGCCGGTTCTCCGCAGCGAGGAACTGGAATCCGCGACGCCATTCACTTCCGGCGACACGCGGTTCTTTTCCCTCGACTCCGCATCGCTGGTCGCTCTCGTGCCCCAAAGTGATGCCAGGCGCGATATTAGGATTGGGCAGATGCTCGACCAGCACGTGATGGTCTATGGAGTACGCCCTACCACCATCTCCGTCTTCGAGTATCGGACGGAGGACCCGGAAGCCAAGGACGGAGACGACCAATCTCCCGACGACCTGGACAATTCGGAGTCCCTCTGGATCCGCAACGCGACTGCCCGGCCGGTTTCCTGGTATTTCAGCACCGAAGCCGGTTTCGTCACCGCCAGAGTGGCCGGCGTCGCAGATCTTACGCGTTTCCTGGAATCGATCGACGACATCGTCTCCGTGCGCAAGGAGGCCGGCGCCCTGGTATTCGGCGGCAGGCGCCTGGGTCACGAAGGGAAGGGCTGGTTCAAAACAGAGGATGTCGCGGCTCTTTACCAGGCCGACCTCAACCTCACGGATATCGTGCGGCAGAACGTGCGTGGCGGAGAGTTGCGTTCCGACTACGAGGAGTCGATAGACCGGCTGGTTCGCCAGCGTCTGGCCCGATCGCTAACCGACGACCTGACGCCGGAGAAGACGGAAGAAATGCTGAATCTTTTCCGCCGGGAAATCTCTACGCAGTACCCGTTTAGCGATTACGAGTCGGAAAAGATTCAGTCCGCTTTTGACGAACATCCTCCGCAGATCGGGTTTTCACTCGATCCGCGTGCGAACTACGCGCACATGGCGGAAGCGATCGAGGGCTTGAGCTCAACCGGCAGTGCCGTCTATCTTCGCCAGCACGGCTGGTCCGAAGCTTCGTCCACCAGGTTGCTGGAAGCCGCCAAGATCCGTGACGCAAGCCTGAAGCAGATCGCGAGCGCGGTGCGGCAGCAAAACCTGGGCCCGCTTTATGACTTCCGCGCCGCCTTCGAAAGCGCTCTCCCCGAAGTTCCCCAGTCGAATTCGCCGCGCTGCGTGGTGCTTGAACTACAACGAATGCTGGAAGCCGTGGGCAGCGGATCCACCGGCATGGATGGTCTGTTTGGCCGCCGGACACAAGATGCAATTCGCGGTTTCCAAAAGAAATCTGAACTCAACGAAACCGGTCAGTTGGACGAAAACACCTGGAAGAAACTGCTCGATTCGTCCAAGGAGACTGTGGCGCAGTTGGAATTGATCAGCCGGGCCCTCCTCGAACTGCGGCGCGGCGACCAATACCAGTGTGCACGCTATGACGGACGGCTGCAGGGCACACCGGTCGGCATGACCCTGTTCTATACTGACCTCGTCATGAAGTTGTGGTCCATGGACTATCATGGAAGCACTCCCACGGTCCCTGGCTTCGTGCCCACAACGGAGTACAATCTGTCGACGTTGCATTGGGATCGCGAACGTCATTTCTCGGCGACCCGCAACTGGCTGGCGCCGCGGCCGGACGCGTACGAAATCGAGGCGAACGGCGCCGCGATGCGCCTTGCTCCGGTAGCCACGCGACTGCTTGCCGCCTCGTACAACCCGCTGCAACCCGGAAAGGAAGTGGTGCCGACCTACAGCGCCGAGCGGCTTCATCGGTGGTGGAATCGTAACTACGAAGCTGTGGCGGATTATGAACCGCAGTTTCACCGGCTCAATCAGATTCAAAAGTGGGCGCTCATCCTCGACTGGCTCAAACGCTCCAAGAGCCCGGTGCTCGCCGGGCTCAGCGCGCTGAATATGGAACACCCGTGGACCTTCGACCGATGGATGGCGGCGAACCAGCAACTTCGGTATCGCGAACCATTGCCGTTTCTAAGCCCGGCAACCACGGGCGAGAGCACCGAGTGCCTGGCAATACTGGTCTCCGATTCGACGCCGGCCTTCGGGTACGGCACGGAATGGACGATCTCCGGAGGCGTGACGGCGGGAGACCACGAGCAACTGGGCCGCAAGCTGGCGGCCTCCCAACGGCGCGCGGAATGGCCTGTGGAGGCGCGGCAGCAGGGCATCGAATACGCTAAATCGGCCGTCAAGCCCGAAGGCGTGGAGCTGAGTTTGCCGACGGCCGCAAGGTGGCAATTTCAAACACCAGGGGCGAGGTCAGCTTCCATCCGGCCGCGGCACATCCCCTGACCGGCAACGAAACCTCCCTTCGAACCCAGGATCTCGCCGTCCGCACCGTTTCCAACCCCGGCGGAGTCACCTATGAGATGCAAGCCGGGGGCAAACTGTGGAAAACCGTGTCGATGCGTTCGACCCAGCGCAAAATTGAGTTTGCCGTAAAACAGGGTCCGCTCGGCGAACTGGAAGAGGCGCTTCGCGACATGGCGCCGCGGCGCTACGCCAGACCGCAAATGCGTGGGAATTCCCGTCGCCGATGGCACATCCATACTCTGGCTGCCCGATTCGCAGGCTTGGGCGCAGGTGAAACTGGCCAGCCTCCGGCCGTTGGACTGGAAAGGGACGCTCCAGTTTGGATACGCCGTTCACACCGCCGACGCAGGTGTTTTCGACGCGCGCCTGATTGCCTCGAGCGAAGCGGAAAAGACCCTGCAGTCGCCCTGGAATCGCATCACCTGGAGCGGGGATTCGCATCCCGCGGGCGGTCTCTACGCCGGGCAGCCGCCCGAAGGTGCGGTAGTTCTCGAAGTTTCGGGACCTTGGGGAAAACGCACCGGCGTTGCCACAAAGAACGCAGCCTTCGTGCCGAATCGCCCACCCGCTGTCCCCGACGCCAATCTGCGGATGGATCCGGCGGCGCAAGCGCTCCGCTCCATGGATTCCGCGGTGCTCAACCGGTTGTTCGCCGATTTGAAGAGCTCCGCCGTTGGAGTTCTGCCTGGCGGCGACCCAATCGTGATCGCGGCCGGCGCGCCTCTCGGCCCGAGCGAGTTCCAGCGGGCAAAGGCCCTGGGCGAGTCCATGCCGCTGGACGTTCGGGCAGTGATCTTCAAGGACGCGCCGGACGAACGGATTCGGGTTTCCGGCGCGGTCATCGAGATGCCGGTCCGCTGGCTTCGCGACGATGCGCCGGAACTCGCTCGCTATGTCCGGACCGCTGGCAGAAGTGACGAAGTGCTCGATGTGCTGGAGCATTTCGGCCCGGTCAGCAAGGAGGATCTCCTCAAAACCGCGGCGCTGAACGATACCCAGCTCAGGTCGTATTTTGAGTTCAAGGGAGTACAGAATCTGGGACCCGAATACGCTCTTGCCGACCTCCGCCTCAACAACAACGGCACGACGGAACTGGTGGTGCGCAACGAAAACGAAACCCTCACGCTGCCGGTTCCGGAGAAGCGGCGGCAGGACATCCTTCGCGCGACAGCCCGCTTGAACCGGGTGTATATCATGAACGAGGGCATCGACACTTCTGCATTGACCTCGGAGACCGTGCCGTACTTCGAGCAGCTTCAGGCCGTTGCCAAAGCGGCCGGCGCCAGGACCATCGTAGTCAGGAGCGAGGGCCGCCTGGACCCGGCCGCTGTCTGGGCACTCCACGGCGGAGACCCCGCCACCCGCTTCGTTTGGGACCAGGAAGATATTAACGCTTCCGTGAAGAACGCAATGCAGAAGGTCTTCCCCACCGCGGCTCAGATCCTGGTCGGCGTCTCCACCCCCGCCCCCTGGTCCACACCTGCTCCACAGGGACGCGCGGCGGAAAGGCTTGCCCGGCTCGAAGCATCGGCTCTCGCTTCCGCCCGGCCGCTCACCCCCGAAGGCGTACTGAAGCTAGTAAAGGATGGGAGCCCGCATTTCATCGTATGGATCGCCTCCGCCCTTCAGGTCCAACGTCTGCTGTCTTCCATGGAGTTGGACCGGGTCAAACCGGAACAGGCGCCCCGCCGCGACGTACTTCTGTTGGTCTGCGCCTGCACCTCCTACCAGATCGAACGGCTGGCGAACACCGGCATGTTTCTGCGCGTCGCGTGGGCTCCGTTTGCGAGCCTGGATCCCGATGGAGTAGCGGAGGGAATGGAAACGGCCGTACGCATCATCGACGGGTTTTCCACCCATGTTGCCGTTGTGCGCCCGGAAGAACTTAGCCGGCAACTGGGAGGCGACGCCGGCTTGATGAATGCCGTTCGTGCAGCCTCGGAAACCGCGCCGGGCAATTGGCGTATCGATCTGCTCAAGATCAGCGCCAGCCTGCGCGACCGCCTCCAATCGGCCCGCCAGTGGCTTGTGGAAAAAGTCGGGCCGCGGACCGAACCCCTCGATCCCCAACATCCAAACCGCGACTTCGATTCCCTGGTCGAAGCCGTGGGCCGTGACCGCATTCGGCAGGCTAGGACCGCCCCCTCGGGAGTGGAGGCCGGCCGCGCTCTGCGCTCGATCCCGCGCTACAAAGTCGAGAACCGTCTCCCGCCGCGGGTCGGTCTGCCCGGGCAGGACCACCCCCTGGAACGGCAAGGCGCGGAATGATCGCCGACGACCTCTCCCGGCTGCGGTCACAGGCAGTCGCCGATTCGCAAGCCTGTGCCGTTTTGGTCTGCCCGCCGCTTACCTCGCAAGCTTGGAGTAACGGCGGCCGCCGGCGCGATTTCGTGAGCACGGTGCTCGCCAAGAACCACTGGAAGTCGTGGAACGAGTACGAGGAGTATATCGCCCTGCCTGTGCTCGCCGAATTGCTGCAATTGCGCGCGAGCACAGGCGCCACGATCTTGCCCGATGTCACCTTCGATCGCTTCCGGCAAGTGCTCACCTGGCCTCGCTATCAACTGTTTTTTCTGGTCGCCCACCAGATTCAGGGCGCTCCGCAATCCGCGTCATCCATCGAGTTCTGCGATGGCGCGCGGAGCTGGACGGAAGTGGCCAAGACCCTTGAGGAATCGCTCCGTCGTGACACGGCCTCATTCGTCTTCTGCGTGTGCAACAGCTACGATTGGATCGCCGGCCTGCGTCAGCAGACCGGCATCTCCGGTGGGGGTGGCGAGGGCCTGATGCCGCTTGTCCAAACCACTCGCTTCCTGCGCTACTGGATCGAGGGCCTGGATGGCACGACTACGGTTTGGGAAGCTCGCCAGAGAGCCCTGCGGAATCACTGGAACCCGGGAGGTGGACCTTCATGAGTATGAGCAACAAGGAGATTGTGGCCCAGTTGAGCGAGCAATTGACGCTGGACAGTTCTCTGGCCGCGTTGGAAGACAGCCTGGTGAGTTTGGGACTGGCCGGAAACGATGCAGCGGACGATTTGGGTTCCGACGACACGGGGGAGCCTCCTGGTCTCCGCGAGAAGGTCAGAAGGAAAGTGCGCACAGCCAACCCCGATCGGTTCGAAGATTACAAGCTGAACCAACTGGGCAAGGAGGTACTCAAACGTCTGGACCGCATTTACGATCAGGCAAACGCCCGAGTCAACCTGATCTTCCGGGTTACCGTCACCATGTATGTCGTCCAGTTCCTGGTTTTGAGCGGTGGTGCCCTACTCACCTTGACCAGTCGCGTCACCGTGGATACCCTCAAGGCTGTCGCCGGCGTTCTGCCCGGCGCGATCGGTGGAACGATGCATGTGTATTACCGCAGTGAGCGCGGCATTCTGAGCACCCTGGAAAAAGAACGCAGAACCGTTTTGATCGAGTTGCTGAAGGGATCAGGCGTGAGTCAACGCTGAAGCTCATTGAGGCAGCGGGTGCCGTGGGCGAGGCACCAAATTCCCTCTATAATTGAGGTATCGGTGTCAAAAACCGAGTGAGGGAACCTCTCAATCCGACCACTTCTCCGGGCCTGCTCTCCCGGCGCCGCCTGCTGCTCTCGGCCGCCGGCCTGCTCGCGTCCACGCCTCTGGCCCGCGCTCAGGACGTGACCTTTTCCACCGAGGTCAAAGTGGTCAACGTCCTGGCCAACGTGCACGCCAAAAACGGCGAAATCGTGCGCGGCCTCACCAAGGACGATTTCGTCCTGTCGGAAGACGGCCGGCCCCAGAACATCCGCTATTTCTCGAGTGAAACCGACCTGCCCCTCACCCTGGGCCTGCTCGTGGATACCAGCATGAGCCAGCGGCGCGTGCTCGACGCCGAACGCCTCGCCAGCTACGATTTCCTCGACCAGGTCCTGCGCGAAGCCACGGACCACGTCTTCATCGTGCAATTCGACATGGGCGTCGAGATCCGCCAGCCCCTCACGTCCTCGCGCCGCCAACTGGAAGCCGCCCTCGCCCAGGTCGACGCGCCCTCGATGCACCAGTTGCAGTTACAGCGCGGCGGAGGCACGTTGCTCTATGAAGCCATCGCCGTCGCCGCGCGCGATGTCATGCGCGCGCAAACCGGCCGCAAAGCCCTGATCGTGATCTCCGACGGAGTCGATACCGGCAGCGAGATTCCCCTCGCCACCGCCGTCGAAGAAGCCCAGCGCGCCGACACCCTGGTCTACTCCATCGTGTTCTCCGATGCCAACGCGTACGGAACTTCGCTCGGCCCCTTGCTGGGCGGCGGCGGTCCGGACGGCAAGGGCGTCCTCATGCGGATCTCCCGGGAAACCGGCGGGCGCTGCTTTGAGGTGTCCAAGACCGTGAGCATCGCGCAGATCTACCGTGACATTCAACAGGAACTCCGCAGCCAGTACAACCTCGGCTTCGTCTCCGACGTCCCCGTGCGCATCTCCGGCTTTCGCCGCCTGCAACTCACCGCAAAAGCCAAAGGCATGGTGGTCCAATCCCAATCCCGCTACTGGGCCCAGCGCTAAGCAGCACCGCTGTAGCCGTGCCCTCAGCTTCAGACTGCCATGATTTTCTCTGCCCTTCCTCTGCGGTCTCTTGCCTCTGCGTTAAGCGCATCTCTCGTCATACAACACTGTCAGCCGATTGTTAGAATGAGGCGATGGCGGAAAACCAAACCGACGCGAAGCCTGTAGAAACCTTCGAAACCTGCCTCGACGAGCTCGAAAAAGTCGTCCGCGAACTCGAAGGCGGCGACCTGCCCCTGGAGCGTTCCCTCGAACTCTTCGAGCGGGGCATGGGACTCAGCGATTCCTGCCGCAAGCAATTGGAAGCCGCGGAAACACGCGTCGAAATGCTGATCCGCAACGCGGGCAAGCTCACCGCCGAGCCG
Organism: uncultured Solibacteraceae bacterium; assembly: GCA_963805775.1. Classification (GTDB taxonomy): domain Bacteria; phylum Acidobacteriota; class Terriglobia; order Bryobacterales; family Bryobacteraceae; genus Solibacter. Next base: position 8,708 of record CAWDWK010000036.1, read on the forward strand.
TTCCGCCCGGAAAAGTCCTGACGCATGAACCTGCGCGAATACCTTGCCCAGCAACAGAGACTGGTGGATGCGGAACTCGACCGCCTGGTCCCCACGGAAGCTACCCCTCCGGAAACCATTCATCGCGCCATGCGCTACAGCCTGTTCGCCGGCGGTAAGCGCATCCGGCCGATTCTATGTATCGAAGCCGCGCGCACCATCGCCGATGAGTGCTCCGGCATCCTGGCGGCGGCATGCTCGCTGGAGATGATCCACACGTATTCGTTGATCCACGACGACCTGCCCGCCCTCGATAACGACGATTACCGCCGCGGCAAACTGACCAATCACAAAGTCTTCGGCGACGCCATGGCTATCCTGGCCGGCGATTCCCTGCTCACTCTCGCCTTTCAAGTCCTCGCGCAACTCGACGCGCCGGACTACACCAAGGCGCGCCTGATCGCCGAACTCGCCGTCGCCAGCGGCACGGTCGGCGGGATGATCGGCGGCCAGGTGGCCGACCTGGAAGGCGAGGGCAAGCCGCCCAACGCCCAATTGCTTGAGACCATCCATCGCGCCAAGACCGGAGCGCTGCTGCGCGCTTCCCTCCGCATGGGCGCGCACGCCGCGGGCGCCGCCGCCGCGCAATACGAGGCCCTCTCCTGCTACGGCGAACACGTCGGGCTGGCCTTCCAGATTGTGGACGACATCCTCGACGTCGAAGAGTCGTCCGAAGCCCTCGGCAAAACCGCCGGCAAGGACGCGGCGCAGCACAAGATCACCTTCCCGGCCGTCTATGGCCTGGAAACCTCGCACCGCATGGCGCAGGAAGAATGCGAGCGCGCCCACGCCGTGCTCGCCCCGTTCGGTGACCGCGCCTTGCGCCTGCACGAGCTGGCCGACCTGATCGTCCGCCGCAAATCATGAAAACCCGGCTGGACCGTTTGATGGTGGACCGCGGTCTCGCCGAATCCCGCGAGAAAGCCCAGGCGCTCATCATGGCCGGTGAGGTGCGCGTCAATGGGCAGAAGGCATCCAAACCCGGCAACCCCGTCGAAGCCGATTGTACTGTCGAGGTGCTCTCGCGCCCGCCCTACGTGAGCCGCGGCGGATTCAAGCTCGCCGGCGCGCTGCGCCACTTTTCGCTCGACGTCGCCGGCAAAATCTGCCTCGATATCGGCTCTTCCACCGGCGGCTTCACCGACGTCCTGCTGCAAGCCGGAGCGGCCCGCGTGCATGCCGTCGATTGCGGCGCCGGACAGCTCGATTGGAAGCTGCGCACGGACCCGCGCGTGGTCATGCACGAAGGCATTAACGCGCGCTCGCTCACCTTCGAAGACATCGGCGAGCCGGTGGACTTCCTCTGCTGCGATGTCAGCTTCATTTCGGTCACCCTGATTCTGCCCGCCGCGACACGCTTGTTACAGCCCGGCGGGCAAATGGTTATACTGATCAAACCGCAGTTTGAAGTGGGCAGGGGCCAGGTAGGCAAGGGCGGCATCGTTCGCGATCCGGCACTCCACCGGGCGGCTTGCGAAAAAGTCGAAAACGCCGTGCGCGAAATCGGATTCCAGACTGACATCATCGCAAGTCCCATCGCCGGCGCCGAAGGGAACAAGGAGTTTCTCCTCTATGCCCGTCATTAAGACCGTCGGCATCATCTCCAAGCCGAACTCGCCCGCCGCCGGCAGCCTGGTGCCCAAGCTGATCGAGTGGTTGGACAATCGCGGCATTACGGTGCGCATTGACGAGCCCACCGGCATGTACGCCGGGGGCGTTGCAGGGCTGCCGCGTGAACAGGTGACTGAAACCTGCGACATGGTGATTGTGCTAGGCGGCGATGGCACCCTGCTCTCTGCCGCGCGCGCCATCGGAAGGCGCGAGATTCCGTTGTTCCCGGTGAATCTCGGCGGACTGGGCTTCCTCACCGCGATCACCGTCGAAGAGCTGTATCCCGAGCTGGAACGCGCACTCCGCGGCGAACACCGCATCGCCAAGCGCAAGCTGATGACGGCGGAAGTGGTGCGCGGCGGCGAAGTCGTGGCCAGCTTCGATGCCTTGAACGACGCCGTGCTCACCAAAAGCTCCATCGCGCGCATGATCGACCTGGACACCTACGTGGACGAGCAGTTCGTCTGCGCCTACAAAGCCGACGGCCTGATCATCGCCACGCCCACCGGCTCCACCGCGTATTCTCTCTCCGCCGGCGGACCCATCATCTTCCCCGCGGTCCCCGCCATCTGCCTCACACCCATCTGCCCGCACATGCTGACCAACCGGCCGGTCCTGGTACCTGAAACCAGCGTGATCCGCGTGACTTCGCGCGGCCCCGATGAGAGCGTGTACCTCACCATCGATGGACAGGTGGGCCTGCCCATCCGCGAACACGACGTGGTGGTGTGCCGCAGCTCGCACCATTCGCTGCTGTTGACCCGCCCGCCGCGCATGATGTTCTTCGATGTGCTGCGCCAGAAACTCAAGTGGGGAGAACGATGAAGAAGATTTCGCTGACCGCCTGGATCTTTATCGGCATGGCCGCCGGCGTGGCGCTGGGCATCTTCGCGCCCGATTTTGCCAAACAGCTCGGCTTGGTGAGCACCGTGTTTCTGCGCCTCATCCGCTCTATCATCGCTCCGCTGCTGTTCGCCACCCTGGTGGCCGGCATCGCCGGCGGCGGCGACCTCAAGAACATGGGACGCATCGGCGCCAAGGCCATCCTCTATTTCGAAATCGTCACCACCTTCGCGCTCTTCCTAGGGTTGGGCGTGGTCAACCTCGTCCGGCCCGGGGATGGCGTCCCCATCTCCCGCACCGCTGCGGACGCCGTCGCACCCGCCGCCTCAACCTCACTCGCCGCGGTGGCGGAGCACACCTTCCCAGCCAGCATCATCGACGCCATGGCGCGCAACGACGTCCTGCAAGTGGTGGTCTTCGCCTTCCTCTTCGGCGCCGCTTGTGCGGCAATCGGCGCCAAGGCAGCGCCCGTGGTCGCATTCTGCGCGTCGCTCGCCGAAGTGATGTTCCGCTACACGAAGTATGTAATGTACCTGGCACCGCTCGGCGTCGGCGCCGCTCTCGCCGTCACCGTGGGCACCAAAGGCGTCGGCGTGCTCTTCGGATTGAGCAAGCTGATTGTCACCATGTACGCGTCGTCCCTGCTGTTCGTGGTGCTGATTCTCGGAGCCGTGGTGGCTATCGCGCGCATCCCGCTGGATACCTTTTACCGGGCCGTGCGCGAGCCGTTCCTGATCGCCTTCTCCACCGCCAGCAGCGAGGCCGCGCTCCCCCTCGCGCTGGAGAACATGGAACAGTTCGGCGTGCCCAAGCACATCGTCGGCTTCGTCATTCCCACGGGCTACAGCTTCAACCTCGCCGGCACCACGCTGTATCTCTCCATGGCCTCGATGTTCGTCGCGCAGGCCGCCAGCGTGCACATGTCGGTGGGCGATCAGTTGGTGATGATGCTGACGCTCATGCTCACCAGTAAGGGCGTCGCCGGCGTGCCGCGTGCCGCGCTGGTGATTCTGGCCGGCACCCTGACCACCTTCCATCTCCCCGTGGAGGGCTTCGCCATCCTGCTGGGCGTGGACGCCGTGCTCGACATGGCGCGCACTTCGGTGAACGTACTGGGAAACTGCCTCGCCAGCGCCGTGGTGGCGCGCTGGGAAGGTTTCAAAGTGGGCTAGCCCGGCTAGTCCTATTGGTTCCAGTTAAATTACCGAGTGCGAGCTTGCATCCCGTAGACGCAAGTGATAGGTTAGTTCACATTATTTGGCTGACTGGGTCGGCCGTTTAGAGGGGGTACCATGAAGCTATCCACTGTCGTTCGGGTCACTGCTGCGACCTTTCTGCTTTGCCTGTCCGGCGTTGTTCTACACGCTCAATCAGAGCGCGGAACCATATCCGGCACGGTAACCGACTCCACCGGAGCCGCCGTTCCCCAGGCCAAAGTCACAGTTACAGATGTTGCCACCAATACCGTCGTGACAACGGTCACCAATGCGACGGGCGACTACACCCTGCCGAACCTTCCTATCGGCCAGTACAACGCACATTTTGAGAAGGAGGGGTTCGCCGCGGCCGGGCGCAACGGCATCACGCTGAACGCATCCGCCACGGTCCGCGCCGACGCCACTCTGGCAGTAGGAACCACGAAACAGACCATTGAGGTAATGGCGACAGCGGCACAGTTGCAGGCCTCCGACGCAAAGACCAGCGCCACCGTGACTAACCAGTTGGTGGACCAGTTGCCGCTGGTGGTGGCCGGTACGCTACGCAGCCCATTCGACCTGGCCAACATCACACCTGAATCGAAAAACCTCGGCGGCGATAACGGCTTCATCCTCGGCGGCGGCCAGGCAGCCAGTTACGGCACTACGCTCGACGGCGTCTCCACCAACACCGCGCGCGCCCTTTCCATGAGTTGGGTCTCTTCCAACGCACCGTCGCTCGAAGCCATCACGGAGTTCACCGTGGACACGAACGGCTTCAAGGCTGAATACGGCCACGCTGGCGGCGGCGTGATGACCTTCTCCTCCAAAAGCGGTACCAATCAGATCCACGGCTCGGCCTACGAATTCGTGCGCAACAACGACTTCGACGCCAACCGATTCTTCAGCAATCAGGCCGGCATTCCCATCGCAATCTACAAGCAGAGCGATTTCGGCGGGAGTTTTGGCGGGCCCATCTACATACCGAAGATTTACAAAGGCAAAGACAAGAGTTTCTTCTTTTTCGCCTACGAAGGTTTCCGCAACCGTGTGGGCGCCACCGCGTTCGCTACGACGGTCCCCACACCGGAGATGTACAAAGGAGATTTCAGTAAATGGGTCAACGCCGCGGGTGCGCAGATCCCGATTTACGATCCCACCACCCAGACAACATCGGCCAGCGGCGTGGTGACCCGCACCCCGTTCGCCAATAACCAGATCCCGCAAGCTCTGATCGCCCCCGAGGCGACAAAGGCTTTGGGAGTATTCGCCAGCGGCACGGGCGGGCAGCTCGCGCCCAACAACGGCGCCGCTCCGGGCACACTGGCCTACGTCAGCAATAACTATCTCGTCACCCAGGGATCCCAGGTAAATCCCATCAATAAGTGGAGCATCAAAGGCGACCACCTTTTCTCCGCGAAAGACCGTATCTCCGGCTACTACGGCTACGACCGCGAGAAAACCGTACCGGGTCCCGCTGGGCCGTCCACACTGCCGGGGAATTACACCAACTACAACGACCTGACCCAATACAGCGACGTATTTCGCATGAGCTGGGATCACACGTTCGGCCCGACGAAGTATAACCATTTTTATGCCGGCGGCAATAACTGGCGGCAGAACCACAATCCGCCGCAGGAATACGTCGGAAATTGGAAAGATAAGTTCTGCCTGCCCAACGTGCCGGATTGCGACCAGAACCTGGTGAATTTCACCTTCAGCAACAGCTACGGCGGTTGGGGCGGCCAGGCTAACAACGGCTCCGAGAATACCGTCTACGCGTTTAACGACGATTTCACTTGGGTTAAGGGAGCGCACACGTTCAAGGCCGGCGGCATGTACCAGTTGACCCACTACAACGGTTTCGGACGCCAGTGCATCTCCGGCTGCGTGGGCTTCAGCTTCACGGAAACCGGGCGTGGTGGCGATACGAATTTTGCCACCGCGGGCGGCAATCCGTTTGCTTCAACCCTGCTGGGTTATGCCGACAGCGGACAACTCGATACCATCCGCTTCATCGGCCAGCAGTTCCCTTACTTCGCCGGCTATGTGCAGGATGACTGGCGCGTGAATCATAAGTTGACCATGAACCTGGGAGTACGCTGGGAAACTCAGATGCCCTCAACCGGCTTGAACGACAATTGGTCGGACTTCTCGCCGACGACACCGAACCCCGCCGCCAACAACATACCGGGGGCCGTGATTTTTGCCGGTTCCGGAACCGGCCGGGTGGGTTCGCGCACGCTGGCCGACTCTTACTACAAAGCCTTCGGACCGCGCTTCGGTTTTGCCTATCAGATGAACGAGAAGACCGTGATACGCGGAGGTGCTGGTATCTCATACGGCGCCATCGCCTCGGTCACCGGATCCACCCACAACATGGGCTTCACGCTGACCCAGAGCTTCTCCAATTCCAACAACGGCATCACTCCGACTTTCACACTGGCGCAAGGGCTCCCGCCATGGACGGCGCCGCCGTTCGTCAACCCCTCGGTTTCTAACGGAGCGAGTGTGTCGTGGTACCAGGGCCGGGAAGGCACGCGTCCGCCGGAAGACTACAGCTTCAACCTCTCCATCCAGCACCAGTTGAGCTCCAGCATGGTTATGGAAGCGTCTTACAACGGCGTCATGGGAGCGCACTTGCAGACCGGACTGCTGCAGTATAACCAGATCAATCCGGCTTACATTCAGAAGTACGGAATCAATGTACTCACCTCTAACATCACCTCAGCCGCCGCTATCGCTGCGGGTGTGACGGCGCCCTTCCCGGGCTTTGCGGCACTGTGGGGAAGCCGCGCCACGGTGGCCCAGGCGCTGCGGCCATTCCCGCAGTACGCGAATATCGATACCGCGGCTGGAGGCGGCGACCATAGTGGACACTCCACCTACCACGCGGGCATCCTCAAGCTGGAAAGGCGTCTTTCCAGCGGGCTGACCATGCAGACTTCGTACGTCTTTTCCAAGATCCTGACGGATTCCGACAGCTATTGGCCGGGTTCTTTCGCGGCGGACTTTTACAACCGCGGGCTGGAGAAATCCATCGGGCAGTTTGACGTCACGCACAATTTCAAAATGTCGGTGGTGTATGACCTGCCGTTTGGCAAAGGCAAGCCCTGGCTGTCGCACGGCCCGGCCGCATATGTGCTGGGCGGCTGGCGTTTGAGCGGCATCGCCGGCTACTCCAGTGGCACACCGATCGGCGTCAGCACGTCGTACTCGCTGCCTATCAACAATGGCCGCACTCCTGCTTACGTCACCTCCTACGATGGGTGGCGCGCGCAGACGAAAGGCGGCAGCTTCGATCCGTCCGTGGACAATTTCTTCGTTCCCTACGGCACAGGCCCCTTCCCGATTCAGGGCACGGGCACCGCGCTGAACGGGCTGGGCAACGAGACTCGCTACAACCCGAAGGTACGCTATTTCCCGAATCTGAACGAGAACCTGTCCGTCGCCAAGACCTTCCAGCTCACGGAGAAGTTCCACCTCGATATTCGTGCCGAAGCATTCAACGTGTTCAACCGCGTTCGTTTCGGCACCGGATCGACGCAGTTGCAATCCACCACGTTCGGCAAGTTGACCAGCAACGGCGACTTGCTCAACACACCACGCCAAATGCAACTCGCCGCGAAGCTGTACTTCTAAAAGCTGCCTGACGGTCGCGGCTCGAATCCAGAGCCGCGACCGTCAGGGAGCGTTTGCCTCTCCCCTTCACCGTACCGGAACAATCCGCATCGCGCTGCCCCCGCCCGGCGCCAGCTTCACCTTCAACACCGTCTGCGCATTCACCCGCCGCTTCTCCATCACCGAGTCTTTCGGCTGCACGCCCGCATTTGGCCCGTCGGCGTAAATCTCCGCGTCGTAACTCCCGCTTCCCAGAAAACCCAATGGCACGTCGAGCTCACGCGCGTCCCAGTCCGTGATGCTGCCGACGAACCACTCATTCCCGCGGCGACGTGCCACCGTGATGTACTTCGGCGGCACGCCATTGAGTACGCGGGTCTCGTCCCAACTCGCCGGCACAGCTTTGAGAAACTCCGTCTCCTTCTGTCCGTCGTAGGCGTCCGGCGAATCCGAGACCATCTGTAACTCGCTCTCGAACACCACATACAGCGCCGTGTGATGAGCGCGCGTACCCATCACCATGGGAGCCCTGTTGCGCGCCACGAAGTTATCGCGCGTCACGTTATCGAACCCGCCGGGCGTGTAATCCATCGGCCCCGCCAGCATGCGCGTAAAGGCCAGCGTCACGTCGTGCTTCGGAGTAATTCGCGCGCTCCACTTGTTGTACTCCGCGCCCATCACGCCCTCACGCGTCAACACGTTGGGATAAGTGCGCTGCATCCCGTCCGGCTTGAACGCGCCGTGGAAGTCGAGCATGAGGTGGTGGTCGGCGGCCTTCTTCGCCGCCGTGCGGTACCAGTTCACCATCCACTGGTCCGTGCGATCCATGAAGTCGATCTTCACGCCCGCGATTCCCCATTTCTCGTACTGCCCGAAAGCATCGTCCATCTGGTCGTACATATCCCGGAAATGGGCCCACAGCCACAGGCGCACGTTCTTCGACTTTGCGTACGCCACCAGCATCGGCATATCGATGGCCGCGATGGATTTCGTGAGATCCGTGCGCCGCCGCGACTGCGCGGATTGCCCAGGCGTCGAAGCAAAAGCGGCCGCCCATCCGGCGTCAATCAGCATGTACTCGAATTTATTTCGCGCCGCGAAGTCGATGTAATACTTCATCGTCTCGTTGTTCTTCCCGGGATGCGCCACACCCTTCGCCTGGCTGCCGTTCCACCAGTCCCAGGGAGTCTTGCCCGGCTTGATCCAGGATGTGTCTCCGATGGCGCTCGACGGATTCAGATTCGCCACCATGTTCGATTCCACCAGTCTCCCCGGCTGGTCCGCGATCATCAACACGCGCCACGCCGATTTCACCGGGGTTTGCGCGATCACCGACACCTTCGCCGCATCTGTCTTGGGGTCGAACGATGGAGCAACCTCCGTAGATGTGTTCACGTCCTCCACGCGGGTCGCCAGGCGCGCCGTAAGAATCCCGCCCGACGTTGCCACGAACATGCTGGAGTAATCCTCGATGTCCGCTTCCGTCAGGCCCACCCACGCAACACCCGGTACCTCCACCAAAACCGGGAGGTTGATGAGATACTCCGGATGCAGCGCGCTGATCGTCAGTTCGTGATAATCGTCCTCATTGCTCGTCTGGAAGCCGCGCGAGATGAGGGCGATCGTGTTGGCATCCTTCGCGAAGTGGAACTGCGTGGACTCGTTGAGTAAGCGCAACTCCTTCACCGAAGGCTGCTCGGGCACGATATACCGGAAGGCCACGCCGTCATCGTAAGCGCGAGCGTCCACCGCCAGACGACGGCCGTTCGCCGCCGTCTCCACCGTCTGCACCGTGACGGCATTGTAGTGATTGCGTATAGGATTGGCCTTGCCTGCCACCGAGGTCCACGTCTCGTCCTGGCTGGACGTCTGCGATGACGTAACGCGCATCGCCGGCCCGAGCGCGGGCGCGCCTTCCATCGTGAGCCCCAGGTTCGACCACTCGATCACCGCCTGCCCGCGAAACGTCACCCGGTACCCCAGTTGTCCGCGCACCGTCGTAATCGAAATCTCCAGCGCCCCATTCGGCGATTTGAGGACCACCGGTCCCGATTGCGCCGCGGCCGTCAACACGGCCAACAAAACGAGCGCAAGAACTTTGACGAGTTTCAGGTCGGAAAGCATATTTCCCCCAGCCTATCAGAGCGTTGCCGTGGTGGGACAGACCATCGCATTGTGTGGTCTGTCATGCTCCCCTTCTTGACAGACGACACAAACCGATCGTCTGTCCCACTCACCCCAATTCCTGTCCCCGCGTCTCCGGCAACAACAGCATCAGCATTCCCCCCGCTACGAAAAATATCGACGTGAACGCCAGCGCCGCACCGATGCCGTTACGATCCGCCAGCGCCCCCACCGTCACCGGAGCGAATCCCGCCACCGCCCGCCCGAAGTTGTAACAGAAACCCTGCGCCGTAGTGCGCACCGCGGCGGGAAAGAGTTCCGCGGCCATCGCCCCCAGCGCGCTGAAATAGCCGTGACCGAAGAATCCGACGAGCGGTCCGAGGGCCATCAGCAATGCGGCATTGCGCCCCAGAAGTCCGTAAATCGGCACCAGCAGCGCAGTCATCAGCACGAAAGTGAGAAAGGCCGGACGCCGCCCCACCCGGTCGGCAAAGAAGCCAAACGAAAAGTAACCGAAAAACGCGCCGATCTGCAACGGCACGATCCACGCCGACGACCGGACCACGCTCAGACCCGCGCCGCCCCGTTCGACCGGCGACGCCAGATATGCCGGCAGCCACGTGAACATGCCCCAATAGCCGAACAGCACGCAGGAGCACATAGCGCTGAACAGCACCACGTGGCGCAACAACGGAGGCCGGAACAGCGTTGCCAGCGCGCTCGAGAGGCTGTGCGTCGGACGCGTCCATTTGGGAGGCTCCGGAATATTGCGGCGGATCCATAACGTCGCCAGCGCCGGCAGCACTCCCGCCAGAAACAGCGGCCGCCATCCCCACAGCGGCAGCACCAGCGCCGCCAGCAGCGCCGCCAGCAGATACCCCACCGCCCACGCCGATTGCATCAGCCCGATCGCTTTGCCCCTATGCTGCGCCGGCCAGGTCTCGGCCACCAGTACAGATCCCGCCGCCCACTCGCCCCCCAGTCCGATGCCCACCACCGAGCGCCAGAAAACCAGTTCACCGACACTGCGCGAAGTGGCCGTGAACGCCGTGAATGCCGAGAACGCCAGGATGGACCACATCAGGGCGCGCGCCCGCCCATAGCGGTCCGACAGCCAGCCGAACAGCATCCCGCCCAGCGCGGACGTCACCAGCGGAGCCGCACCCAGCGCGCCCGCCGCGGCCGAGCTCAAATGAAACTCGCCGCGAATCGTGGTCAGCGCGAACGAGTAGAGCATGACGTCCATCGCGTCCAGCATCCAGCCGAGTTGCGCCGCGACCAGCGTGCGCCATTGCTGGCGCGTGATCTCCCGATACCATTGCATAGGTCTTATAAAGGTAACCGACAACCCTGCAAACCTGCTGCGCGATTCCGTGGAAAACCGCGGCCGGCTCGCCGGGCTCAGGCTTTTTACCTACCCCTCCACCGGCAATCCCTTTATTATTAAGAAGTTCCAATTTATTTTGCGCACGAAATGCCACGCTGGCAGCGGTAACATTCCTGGCGCCGACTGCGCCTACCTGTTGTCACCTCATGGAACTGCATCGAATCCACACTTATTTCGGGCGGCTTTTGGCAGCCTGGATTGCCGTCGCCGGCCTCATGGCCGCCGAGCACCATGGCACTGTCAAATCCGGCGGACTTCCCGTCCCCGGCGCCTCGGTTACCGCGATCAAAGGCGACAAGAAACTGTACACCACCACTGATGAGAATGGCCGCTATTCCTTCGCCGACCTCGCCGACGGCTCGTGGACGATCGAGGTCGAGATGCTGGGCTTCGCCAAGCTCTCCAACGAGGTCGGAGTCGCCTTCGATGCCCCCGCACCGGAATGGAATCTCAAGCTCCTGTCGATGAGCGCCATCACCGCGGCAGCAGCAGCGGCGGCAGCGCCGCCTCCGGCAGCGACACCGGCAACACCACCCGCGAATACCGCCGCCGCGACGGCGCCCACACCCGCCAAGCCGGCTGAGGCTTCGGCCGCACCCGCGCCCGCGACACCCACGCCTGCCACAGCGACGAAACCGGCCGCCGGCGGCACTCCGGCCCGCGGCCAGGGACGCGGCCAGAACGCCGCGAACGGCGGACGGCCATCCCTCCTGCAATCCAACGGCTTCCAGCGAGTGGACGTAAACTCCTCCGGCGATCTCGCGGCGGCGCCCGACACCGGGCTGGCAGCCAGCGAAGCGGCCGACCTCAGCAACAGCGCCGACCCGTCGCTCATGGTCAACGGCAGCGTCAGCCGCGGCCTGGATATGCCGCAGCAGAACGATTGGTTCGGCGGTCCCGGCGGCCGCATGGACGGCATGGGCGGCGGCCCCGGCGGCATGAATGGAATGAACGGCATGAACCCCGGGGGCGGTGACGGCGCCGGCGGAGTGCAGGCGGGTGGCCGCGGCGGCCCGGGCGGCGGTGGTCCGGGCGGCGGACGCGGCGGCCCCGGAGGCGGCATGCCTGGCGGCGGCTTCGCCGGTGGATTCGGCGGACGCGGTGGTGGTCCCGGCGGCGGGCGCGGTGGCGAACGCGGAGCCGGACGCGGCGGCCCCATGGGGCGGGCCGGCGTGGCCTCCTTCGGCAACGGACGCAGGGACCGGCGCATGCAGTACAACGGCAACCTCGGCGTCACACTGGACAACTCCATATGGGACGCGCGCGCCTTTTCCATCAACGGCCAGGAGACGCCCAAACCGGCGTACGCCAAAGCGCGCGCCACCATGGTGTTCGGCGGACCGCTGAAAATTCCCAAACTTCTCGACGGAACGAAGGGTACCTTTACTCTCAACTACCAGTTGTCGCGCACGCGCAGCGGCGCATCCAGCACCAACACCATGCCCACCTTGCTGGAACGCTCGGGAGATTTTTCGCAGTCGGTCGGCCCGCAAGGTCCCGTGACCATTTTCGATCCCCTGTCGGGCAGCCCGTTCCCGAACAACGTCATCCCCACCAACCGGATCAGCCCGACCTCGCTCGCATTGCTGAAGTACTATCCCGTCCCCAACGCGCCCGGCTATAAGGAGAATTACCAGGCGCCGATAACTACCGTCAACAACAGCGACAACTTGAATTCGCGTCTCAACCAGACCCTCAATAAGAAGGACCGTTTGAGCGGCGGCATCGGCTACATGGGCAGCAACAGCACCACGCCCAACATTTTCAATTTCATCGACACCGGCGCCGGACGCAACATCAACGCGAACATCGCCTGGAGCCATAACTTCACCCCGCGGATCATCAACAGCCTGCGCTATACCTTCAGCCGCTCGCGCAGCCTCGCCACGCCGTTCTTCGCGGACAAAGAAAATGTGGCGGCGGAACTCGGCATCGCCGGAACTTCGCAGGCCCCGCAGAACTGGGGCCCGCCCAGCCTGTCCTTCACCAATTACACCGGCCTTAGCGACGGCGCGGCGTCCTTGGTTCGCAACCAGACCAGCGGCGTCGGCGACAGCGTGATCTGGGTCCACGGCGTGCACAACATGACCTTCGGCGCGGACTACCGCCGCCAACAACTGAATCGCGCCAGCGACCCCAACGCGCGCGGTCAGTACACCTTCACCGGCGCCAGCACAGCCGAGCTCATGAACGGCATAGCCGCGCCCGCCACGGGTTTCGATTTCGCCAGCTTCCTGCTCGGCCGCCCCGACACCAGCGCCTTGCGTTACGGCAACAGCAACCTATATTTCCGCACGGCGGCCTACGACGTCTACATGACCGACGACTGGCGCATCACCCCGAAGTTCTCGCTCAACTTCGGCATCCGCTGGGACTACCAAAGTCCCATCACGGAGTTATACAACCACCTCGCCAATCTCGACATCGCGCCCGGATATGCGGCCATCGCGGAAGTGCTGCCCGGACAGTCCGGACCCTACTCCGGCGCGCTTCCCGGCTCGCTTGTCAATCCGGATAAGAACAATGTTTCTCCGCGCGTCGGTTTCGCGTGGCGCCCGCTTACCAAGGGCAGCCTGGTGATCCGCGGCGGCTACGGTACTTACTACAACACTTCCGTGTACAACAACATTGCCAGTAACATGGCGCAGCAGCCCCCCTTCGCGCAGTCTTTCACTGTGGCCACAACTTCCCTGCCCCTGAATGTCCCCATGACCCAATACTTCTCTTATATCTCGGGACAGAATCAGCTCACCAACACTTACGCCGTTGATCCGAACTACCGCATCGGCTACGCGCAGATGTGGCAGATCTCGTTCCAGGAGGATCTCGGTCATTCGCTGGTCGGCACCATCACTTACAACGGCACCAAGGGAACCCACCTCGATCAGACCCTTCTGCCTAACACCGCGCCTTCCGGATCCCAGACCAACGGATTGCCCTCGGGCTACATCTACGAGCAGTCGAATGGAAACTCGATTTACAATGGCGTCACCTTCCAACTCCAGCGGCGCTTCCGCAACGGCGTGTCCGCCAACGTGCTTTATACTCATTCCCGGGCGATCGATGACGCCGTGCAGGCGCAAAACTACCTCTCTACCGAGGCCGAACGCGCCCTTTCCAGCACCAGCCGCCCCAACGTGTTGAACGTCAACTGGCAGTACAGCACCGCCGTGGGTCGCGGCGGCGGAATGCTGATTCAGGGATGGAAGGGCACTCTGCTGAAAGACTGGACCATCACTAACGCCATTACCGTAGGCAGCGGAATGCCGTTGACCCCCACCGTGGGCGGCGTCAGTTCCACCACCACGGGCAGCGGCATCACCGGCAGCCTGCGGGCCAACGCGACCGGGTTGCCGGTCGATGCCGCGGCGCCGGGCCAGCCATTCAACTACCTCGCCTTCGCCCTTCCGGCACCTGGACAGTGGGGCAACGCCGGACGCGACACCATCATCGGACCCAGCCAGTTCAGCCTGAATGGGTCGATGGGCCGCACCTTCCGCCTGACCGAGCGCAAGAGCATCGATCTCCGCTTCGATGCTACCAACGCACTGAACCACGTGACCTTCACCCGGTTCAACACCACTATTGGAAGCAACACCCTCGGCCTGCTTTCCAACCCCAGCAACATGCGCAGCCTGCAAGCCACGCTGCGCTTCCGATTCTAAGTTAAGGATTCCGACTATGCGCGCGATCATCGCCACACTTTTGAGCGGCCTGCTGGTACTTTCGGCACAGCAGCCGCAGGCGCAACAGGCTGCGCAGACGCCGCCGCCGGCCAAGCCTGTCATCAAATTCGGGACTACAACCCAACTGGTAGTGGTCGATGTCTCCGTGAAGGACAAAAGCGGCAACCCGATTAAAGGCCTGAAGCCCGCCGATTTCAACGTCACCGAAGACGGCAAGAAGCAGGACATCAAAGTCTTCACCTATCAGGAACTGGAAGAGGCCGCCGCTCCCGAGCCCGTGCCCGCCAAAGCCGCCGCTGCCGCCCCCGCGCCCAAAACCCCCGAGGCCACCGCGACTCCGGCTGCGCCCGTCGTCAAGTCGGTCACCTCAAACCAGATTGCGCCCTCCCGTCCCGGCGAGGTGAAGTACAAGGATCGCCGCCTCCTCGTCATGTTCTTCGACATGACCAGCATGCCCATTCAGGACCAGATCCGCGCGCAGACCGCGGCCCAGAAATTCCTCAAGACGCAGATGACGCCGTCCGACCTGATGGCCATCATGACCTTCTCCAGCGACCTCAAGGTGCTCCAGGATTTCACCGACGATCGCGACGCCCTGTCCAAGATCATCAAGGGCCTGACCATCGGCGAAGGCAGCGACCTTGCCGTGGACGGCTCCACCGGAGCGGATAACGAGGAGGACACCGGCGCCGCCTACACCGCCGACGATACCGAATTCAACATCTTCAATACCGACCGCAAAATGGTCGCCCTGGAATCCGCCGCGCGCATGCTGGGCGCGCTCCCCGAAAAGAAGGCGCTCGTCTATTTCGCCAGCGGCGTCACCAAGACCGGCGTGGACAACGACGCGCAATTGCGCGCCACCATCAACGCGGCCATCCGCAACAACGTAGCCTTCTTCCCCATCGACGCGCGCGGCCTGGTCGCCGCGGCGCCATTGGGCGATGCCACCAAGGGGTCCCCGGGAAGCAGCGCCATGTACGGCGGCAGTTCCGCGCGTACGCAGCAGGCCGCCTTCCAGGGCCAGCAGGAAACCCTCTACACCCTGGCCGCGGACACCGGCGGCAAGGCGCTCCTCGACAACAACGATCTCGGTCTCGGCATCGTCCAGGCGCAGAAGGAAATCTCCAGCTACTACATCCTCGGCTACTACAGCGCCAACGACAAATTGGACGGCCGCTACCGCCGCATCAAGTTACAGCCCACCCCCGACCTTCAAGCCAAAATCGGCAAACTCGATTACCGTCCCGGCTACTTCGCCGGCAAGGAGTTCGGCAAATTCAACTCCTCCGATAAAGAGCGCCAGTTGCAGGAAGCCCTCATGCTAGGCGACCCCATGACGGACCTCACCGTGGCCCTGGAAGTGGACTACTTCCGCATGGCCCGCGACCGCTATTTCGTTCCCGTCACCGTCAAGATTCCGGGCTCGGAACTGGAACTGGCCCACGGCCGCGGCGTCGATAGCACCAAAATCGACTTCATCGGCGAAATCCGCGATGCCAAGGGCGTCGTGCAGGGCAACGTCCGCGATTACCAGGAGATCAAGTTGAAGGGCGAAACCGCCGGCCAGCTCTCCAAACGCACCCTGGCGTACGACACCGGCTTCACCCTGCCGCCCGGCAGCTACACCCTCAAATTCCTGACCCGCGAAAATGAGACCGGCAAGATGGGGACGTTCGAAACCAAGTTCGTGATTCCCGATCTCACCACGCAACTGAAGTACGTGCCCATCTCGAGCGTCGTACTGAGCAATCAGCGGCAGGATATGAGCACGGCCCTCGCCACCGCCGAGAAGGACAAAAAGCTGATCGCCGCCAACCCGTTGGTGCAGGACAATCAGAAGCTTGTGCCCAGTGTGACGCGTGTGTTCAAGAAGGATCAGGACATGTTCGTGTTCCTGCAAGCCTACCAGCCCGACGCGCAGACCACGCAGCCCCTGGTGGCCAGCGTGAGCTTCTATCGCGGCAAGGTGAAGGCCTTCGAGACCGCCCCGCTACAAATCACCGACGGCCTGGACGCCAAAACCAAAGCCTTGCCCATCCGCTTCAGCGTGCCGCTCGGCAAGCTCATCGCGGGCCGCTATACCTGCCAGGTAAGCGTGCTCGATCCGCAAGCCCAAAAATTCGCCTTCTGGCGAGGCCCCATCGTCATGCTGCAGTAGGTGTACACTTACCCCTGATGCTGAATCAGGAGTACGAGTGGCAAGACGTTCGTTACCAGGTCAACCGGCAGATCAGCTACGATGTCGATCTGTCCTTCACCGGCAGGCCTGTAAAGGAACAGCTTCCCTCTGGAACACCACTCTACCGGCTTGATTTTCCAGTGTTTTTCGCTGTCTTCATGAAAGTCTGGTGGATGAAGGAACCGACTTTCCATCGCATCTTCCACAGAGCCAGCCTCTCTCCGTCAGACTTGCGCCAGGAGTGGCAGAACAGTCTTGCGCTGCGCAAACCGGGAAAGGGTGAGATCGGAAAACTCGGCGGACGCACGGGCGAAGCCGCGCCACGTACGCAGGTGCTCGTCATCGTAACCACGCAGCCGCTCTTTGCATGGGTAGGGACCGCGAGCCCGCTATTCCACAAGTCCGGCGGAGAAGAGCAGGTCTATCTGCCCAACCTCGCCCACGGTTCCGGACCGAACCGCAGCGAGCACGCGCGCCTCCTCCGGACGTACACCCTGCCTGCCACCTGATTGTGTCAGCCCCGCCAGGGCAGTCGCTTCCGCCAACCAACCATCAGAATCAGTCCCGCCCCAACCACCCAGGTCGCAGGCTCCGGCGCAAACGTGTTGAGCACCGCCGACTCCGCATCGAGACCGATCAACCGGTGTCCGGTCGTCGTCGGATGGCTTGGTAAGTCCCAAAACAGGTACTGGTCCGGATTCACCGCCAGTCCCTGCGCCGGTGTAGTGACATTCGTATAACCGAAGGCCGCGGGATTCGCCAGAATCGACGTGTAAAGCGCATACACGTCCACATCTGCGATCCGCACGCCCAGCGTCTGCGTCAGCAGCGCCGTCTCGCTCGCCACATCGGTGCGAAACTGCGTGGACGCCTGCGCCAGCGCCGCGTTCAACGGGTCGCCCGCACCGCGCGGAGTCGTGGCCAACTGTGGCAGATTCAGCCACAGAAAATTCCTGGCCCCCGCCGCATCCAGCAATGCGATATCGTTCGCCAGCGAATTCACCATCGCCGTTTCCGTGGCCGCGACGTCTCCGGGCGTCGCACCGGGGGTCTCGACCGCCCCATACAGATCGTTCGCGCCTCCCCAGAACACATACAGCGCATTCGGGTCCGCGTGACCGCCCGTCGCCGCGAGTGCGAGGCCCACCTGTTGCGCCAGGCTGGGAATCACCGGGTCGCCCGGCAGAATCTTGGCGCCGCCCACCGCGAAGTTGCTGCCGCCCGCCAGAAACGGCATAGCCACCGGCTCTCCGATCAAGCCCGCGAGGACTTCGTGCCACAGGCCTCCGGGCGTACCTGCCGGCACGGTGTCGGGACCGTCGGTGAACCTCCCCACCGTGTAAAGCGGCGGAGCGGGAGTGGCGCCGCCCGTGCCAATAAAGGCATTGCCGTTGTCGGAAAGACTATCGCCGAAAACTACGAATTGAGTAAACAGCGCCGCCTGCGCACATCCCGCGAACAGGCAGGCCGCAAAGAGCGTCAACAGGAGCTTCCGCATGCTTTCCCCCCAAGTAACTCGGACCGATTTCCTGAGTTTACTCCAGGGGAGCTCCGCACCCTTGCATGTCAGGTTCGATAAAGCACATTACCGCCCCGCGGCCGCGCCTGGCGCACCCGTCACGCGTCATTCTTTGCGATGACGGAACGAAGCGGGGGAGCGACTGGTTACCAAACCCTCATCAATGCAGCTCTTAGGGAATACCTCGAGGGAAAGGCGCCGAAGATCGAGGATACGCTGCGACGAATCATTCGGGAGGAACTGAAGTCAAACGCGGCCTGAAGATTGGCCCTGGCCTGGATGTTTTTCAAGATTGGCCTGCGGCAGGACCAAGCAACGGTCCTGGCACAATGGAATGAAACGCCACTCTTCGTCCACTGGGGGCGGGAGGCGTGATTATTTTCCGTATACCGGTGGCACCGTTTGGAGAATTCTATCTTCGGTTCACGCTGGCGACGTAGCAGTGGATAGCACCGTTCCCGTCCTCCGCGCATGAAAAGCCAACTATTTGTGAACCCTGTACTGCTGTACCTGGTGTGATTCGCCCCCCAACTTCATCGACGTACACATTCCCTGTTGCTGTAGCTTGTGCTCGAACCGAAAGAGGACGGACGGCCATTCCAAGCAGAATTCCGGCAGCGAAGACAACGATGGCAATGAGGTACTTCTTCATTTTTCGTAAGGCTCCTGGTCAAACCTACTGCGCCTTCCATCTAAGGGTCAATGAGTATTTGTGGTCAGCAGTGGGGTTGCCGGTCGGCGATAAATCCGGCATGGCCGCTTCGAGGAAGTAGCTTTGGCGCTCGCCAGAATTGACCCACCTTTGTTTGTCAAAAACGACCAGGTCATCGCAACCTGAGGTTCGTTCGGGGTGTTTGGACGGCCTTTCCAGATGAATTGATCACGATGATCTCACGCAGGACTACCCGCCCCCGCGGACGCTCTAGGGCATCCCGCGAGAACTGGGAAAGCCCGTCCTGCTCGATGTCCCCGCTCCAGTTCGAGCACATTGCGTTAGCGAGATTGATGGTGCGCTTCATCAAGTGGGGCAACCGCTTCCGTTTGCCGGGTTGTCTCCGGTCATACGAACTATTTCGTTGACATACGAATCAATTCGTATGATACTCGAAACGTGTCCTCCCGATCCCATTCCAAAGAGCCCGCTCCCCCGCCGCTTCCAACCGACGCCGAAATAGCCATCCTGGCGGTGCTGTGGCGTCAAGGCGCCAGCACCGTGCGCGAGGTGCATGAAGCGCTGGGTAAAAACAGTGGATATACCACCACGCTGAAGTTGATGCAGCTCATGTTCGAAAAAGGACTGGTGGCGCGCAACGAGCGCTACCGCTCGCATCTTTACGAAGCGCGCGAACCCAAGGAGCAAACGCAGCGGCAGATCGCGGGCGACCTGTTGAAGCGCGCATTCGAAGGATCGGCGAAGAGCCTGTTACTGGGAGCGCTCGCCGCGCAGCCGGCTTCAGGCAAGGATCTGGCCGAGATACGGAGTCTGTTGGACGAATTCGAAAAGAGGAGGGGAAAAAAATGATCACGCTATTGAACCAGCCGTGGACCGAGCGTCTGGGCTGGACGCTTCTGCATTTTCTGTGGCAGGGAATTCTGGTGGCAGCCCTCTATGCGCTCGCCCGCGCTTTGGCCGGTGGCCGCATTTCGGCGCGCGGCCGCTACGCAATTGCCTGCGCTTCGCTGTTGGCGATGACCGTGGCGCCTGCTCTCACTTACTGGTGGCTTGGAAATTCCGGGCAGGCGGCGCGGATCGGGGACCTTACCGATTGGGGCGCCCGGCAGCTTGCCCCTGGGGTTGCGTACTCACCGGTCACCGATCCCTGGCAACAGGCGATGCCGGGGATTGTAATGGCGTGGTTCGCTGGCTCCGCCGCATGTTCCCTCCGGCTGCTCATGGGATTCATCTCCGCGGCGGCTCTGCGGCGTTCGCGTCATGCGCCGGTGCTCACTGAATGGCAGCTAACCCTCGACCGGCTGATCGAACGCATGCACGTGTCGCGAAGCGTGCGGTTGCTGGCCACGGATCGAGTGGAGTCTCCTTCGGTCATCGGCTGGCTTCGCCCAGTGATTCTCGCCCCGGTGGGCGTGCTGTGTGGGCTCGCACCCGAGCAGGTAGAGGCGCTGTTGGCGCACGAACTGGCCCATGTCCAGCGGCACGACTACCTGGTGAACGTTCTGCAAGGGATCGCCGAGAGCCTGCTCTTTTACCATCCTGCGGTGTGGTGGATCTCAAACCAGATCCGGGCCGAGCGCGAGCATTGCTGCGATGATCTCGCCGTTGCGGCGAGCGGCGATGTGTTGGTGTACGCTCGCGCACTGGCGGAATTGGAATCGATGCGGCCGGCACATTTCAAGGCGGCGCTGTCTGCAAACGACGGTTCGCTCCTGCGCCGGATCCAGCGGCTGGCCGACCCGGTGGCGGCGCACAGGCCTGCCGGATGGGGAGTGGCCTGGTCGTTGGGTGCTCTGCTGCTATTTGGGATCGCAGGAGCTGCAGTGACCGGCGCGCAAGGGCAAAGCCAGCCGGTGGTGAACCTCGATACCGTGTGGACGGACACGGTGAAGCAAGGCGATATGAAGCTGGAGGTGCGCGCATTGGGCCGATTGACCTCCGGCCATACGGCGGCACTCAAAGTGGCCGAGACGCAGATGCAGGACGTGCGGCAAGGCGAGCCGGCCATGATTGGGTTCCGGAATCGCAAGGAGACCGTTGGTGGCAAGGTTGCGGTGGTGCATCCGGAAGTGGCGAACGGCACAATGACTGTGGACGTAGTGATGGATGACGCTCTGCCGCCCGGTATCAATCTGGAGGAACCGGTGGACGGGATTATTACGGTAGGGGGGCTGACGAACGTGGTGTACGTGGGCAGGCCGGTGTTCGGCCGATCCAACAGTCGGGTTATGCTCTTCAAGCTCGAACCCGACGGCCATTCGGCGAAGAAGGTTCCGGTCCAGTTCGGCGCGACCTCGGTGCAACTGATCGAGATCAAGAGCGGTCTGCAGCCGGGGGACAAAGTGATCATCAGCGATATGTCGCAGTATGACAGGGTAGCCGCGATTGTGTTGCGGTAATGGCGTGGGCTCGGGTGCCAGGCCAACGATGCTCTGAACGTCGCGCGCCGCATGGAAAACACGGATGAGGCGATGTCGTCAATCGCTCAATCTCAAGCGGCGGAAGGCGGAATCCCAACTTCACGCATAAATCCGCCAGCAATGCGCGCACTTCCGCTGATCGGGGTGCGCTCTGACATGGCTGTACGCACTCGCCGCCGGTGCTGGAGTCGTTACTCTATCGACGCCGTCCCTGCAGTCTACATGGCCATAATATCCAGTTGCGAGCGATAGACGCGCCCTGCCACACAATGGGAGATCTCCTGCTGAGTCAGGCAGAAACGTTACTTCAATAGCTGGAGCACATTACTGTAATCGTCGGTCCACAGCTTCGACCCCGTGGCGGTGACATCTAAATCGCTCATCATATTCTCTGGAAATGTGCGGAATGAATCAGGGCCGTTGGCGATCAGCACCCAAGTGGCAAAGAATGCGCCTTCGGTGGTCAGTTTGGACTGGGTTTCTACGGCGCGTTTGTGCAGGGATTGGGAAACACCCATGAGCACCGGCTTCAGATCGACAAATTTGTTGGAGATATGCACGGCCACTACGCCATCGGTCTTGAGCTTCGAAAAGTACAATTCGAAGGCCTCTCGTGTGAGCAGGTGAGTGGGAATGGCATCCCCCGAGAAGGCATCGACAACGATCAGGTTAAAGCGCTGGGCGGGTTCTTTCTGAAGGGACAAACGCCCGTCGCCGATTTCGATTTTGAGGGACCCATGGGCAGCCTTTAGGAATCCAAATTGGTTCTGTGCGACTTCCGAGACCAGCGGATCGATCTCAAAGAACGTGAAAGAATCGGCAGGCCGGCTGTAGAGAGCCAGCGTCCCGGTACCGAGGCCTACCACGCCCACGGCCCAAGGATCGTGGCGGGCGCGCAGGAGCAGGCCGACGCCGGACATCGGACCGTAGTAAGCGGTCGGCATGCGGAGCTTGGCCGGGTCGAGAAATTGCATTCCGTGCTGAATTGAGCCGTTATAAAGAATCCGCATAGGAATGGGATGATCCTGCTGCAGAGTTTCTTCCGTCACTGTGAGCGCACCGTAAAAGTCGCGCGCCTGCAAAATCAATCCTTTGCTACGTACGCGAACGAGTCCGGCTGCCAGAACTACCAAAAAGAGAAGCAGCGCTGCATTAGCGGCATGTCTGATCCAGCGTCGCGGATAGAGAGTTGATAGCGCCAGAATGCCGCACATCGCCAACGTCTCAGGAAACTCGACGCGCCAAGTGGACACTCGCGGCGCGATGAGTCCGATGGCGATGGATGCCACCGCACCTCCCAAAGCGATCATCAGATAAAAGGAAGTGAGATGGCGAGTGTGGGGCTTGCGGCGTGCGAGCTCTCCGTGACAAAAAAGACAGGAGATGAACAGAGAGGCCAGATACGCGGGAATTTGTACCTTCACTCCGAGGTTAGTGTCGGGGTTGAAGACTCCATAGAGCATCGCGGCGAGCGCGAGCGGAATAAGCCAGCGCATGAGCGCGGCTTGATACCAACCCTGACGGTCGAAGGATAGGATGAATGTCAGCAGGTAGATCCCAAGCGGAAGCACCCAGAGAAGCGGGATTGACGCAACGTTCTGGCATAGATGGTTCATCACTGTGACTAAGAGAGCGGACCCGCACGCAGCCAGAGCTCCCCACATCAGATAGTCGCCTCGCGCCGGCGCATCGGCCTTCCGTTGCTGGGGGAAGACCGGCAGGCTGTGCTCTTCCGAGTGTGAGCGCCAGAAGTGGACGGCCGCGACGGCGCACAGACCCACGAAGAGTCCATACAGTGACGACCAGAGCAGCAATTGGTGACGGGTTGTTAGATATGGTTCGATTACGACGGGATATGCTAGCAATGCAATGAGGCTGCCTAGATTCGACAGCGCGAATAAGCGATAAGGAAGAGCCACGCGGTGCGTTTGCGCGTACCAGGCCTGAATCAAGGGTCCTGTGGTGGACAGCAGCAGGTAGGGAAGACCCGCGGAAAAAAGAAGTACACGCAGGATTTGCATCGACGGATCACCCGGCACCCCGGCATGCCATGTTCTCCACGGTGCGACAGGCATGAGTATCAGGCTGCCGGCGAGCAGCGCGGTGTGACAAACCGGTTGCCAGCGCGCGGGCAACAATTGGGCCATCAGGTAGGCGTATCCGTAACCCACCAACAGCATCCCCTGAAAGAAGAGCATTGCTACAACCCACACGCCTGCAACTCCACCGAACCAGGGCAGGATCATCTTCGCCAGCATCGGTTGCACTAAGAACAGCAAGAATGCGCCGACAAGAATGGGAGCTGCATAACGTCTCACCGCAGTCTTGGAGGGGGTCAAGATTTGGGGTTTAGTCCGGGATTCCGTTTGGGCCTCCTTGCCGAAGAGTATAGCAGTCTCCTCGATTGCGACTAAGTTTTTGTAGCGCATCGCCGGAAGCCTCACCAGCGCTCATGAAAGTGGGCGGTACACCAATCCAGATCGGAGTTTTGACGGGGTTTCTCAGTCCTGTCGTCATCGCGACGACTTTCTTCCTGCTCAACAGTTCCTCTTCGCAAAACCCTACGATTACCAAGTAAGCAAGCGGCCAGAACAGCGCGAAAGGCAGACCCACCAAGACCCAAAGTCCACGCTGCGATATCGCAGAACGGCATAGAGAGCGGAGAATCCCCAGGCGGCGCCGAACGCAGCTGAATAGGTGAACCGCAAGTTCTCCCTCGCAGGATCCATCAAGAAATGTACACCGTAGCTCAAGCCCGCAAATACAAAGGACACCACCAGTATCAAGCCGATCGTGGGAATCCTATCAGAAGTTCTCCAAATCGCCGTACGGCTCACGAGTAGCCGTCGTGAATATTTGGTTCCACCACTCCGCGCTCAACCTCAAAGCCAGTCTTGCAGAGGCAGCGGTCCCTGTCCACGTAGGCCTGGTGGTCGTGAAACGGGGTTCACGAAACTGACCCTGCGCTTTAGCTTGCGGCTCCGGCAACGAGCCGGACGGGAAGGCCGGTCCCTTCGTTCGTTTCGGAGCTCGAGCCTCCGCCGCAAATCACTTCTCGACCGCGGGTCTGGGTGAAATGGCGTTACAGAGCGGGATCAGATGAGGCTATCGGTGGGTCAAAAGCAGGGCCTTCACCTCCGTTCCTCTGCATCCTAAACGGTGAGGAGTGGAATCATGAAATCACGCAGCATAGCAATTGCCCTAGCCTTTTGCGTGTCCTTACTATCCACGTCATACGCTCAGCAGATTCCCAAAGCCCGCCAACAGAGACTGATGGCGCTGGCGAAACAGTTACATGTCACACGCAAGCAGGCGAAGAGACTGTATCCGATCATGCAAGCCCAGGAACCACAGCTCCAAGCGATCAGGAATGACTCCTCGCTCTCCAGGGTGGAAAAATTACATCGGTTCCACGCGGTGCAAGACGCCTCGGACCCGCAGATGAAAGCGATCCTGACGCCAGCCCAATTTCAGCAACTGCAAACAATCCGCAAGCAACGGCGGGCGCAGCTCTTGGCGGAAGCAATGAGCCACCCGCATAGGGGCGGGGCGGCTCGATCTGCACATTAACCTGCGATAAACGTTTGGCCCGCCGTTTGCCGGGCAAATGGAAACAAACTCGCTCAATGCCTGAGTATCGAAATCGTTCTCAGCGGTTAATAGGAGTGACTCTGTATTCCACGATCTCTTTTGGAATCGAAAACTTGTATAATCCACACATGCAAGGAACACCCTGGAGCACAATTGGGCTCGGCTCGCTGTTGCTCATCTCGGCCTACTCACAAGGAGGACAGAAAGTGCAGTCTCCGCAACCTGAAAACTCGAAGCCGCCTGTCAAATTGGAGCAGCGCGGGCGCATCCTTGGAATCGGTGGTGTCTTCTTCAAATCCGCTAATCGTGATCAAATGCGCGAATGGTATTCGAAGCATCTTGGACTCGCTGACAAGGGCGCAGGCATGATGCTTCCGTGGCGCGAACACGACGACCCGCAAAAGGAACATGTTACAGTTTGGACTGTTTTTCCCACCTCCAGTGACTATTTCGATCCCAGCCACGCATCGTTCATGGTCAACTACATCGTGGACGATCTGGATGCTTTGCTCGACCGCTTAAAAGAAGAGGGAGTAAAGATTGACGCCAAACGAATGAATGAATCCTACGGTCGCTTTGCCTGGATCTATGACCTGGATGGGAATAAGATTGAGCTCTGGCAGCCGGCGTCCGCAAAGCCCTAAAGGCCTTCTACTGCACTTACTCAATCGGTGTTCATCCCGGAGCGGTTTTCGATACTCCTGAATCGCGGTTCGGCATTTGCCAGCCAGGAACTTCCCGGTCATCGACGTTTCACACCATACCGGCTCGTCGCTGCCCCCATGGCCAGCTACCATGGAAATAAGGACGTACCCATGCTCCGCACACGAAGACGCCTCTTGCAGGCTGCGGCCATATGGCCGGCGTTCCGTGCCCTGCGCGCCGCGCGCAATGAATTCTGGGATAGCAAAGACCCCACCGCCTGGACCAGCGAGGAGAAGCAGATTCTGCTCGCGCAGTCCCCGTGGGCGCGGGAGGGAATTGTGCGCTTCGAGGCCGGGAAAAAACTTGGGACCGGACCCTACGAAGGCGTGGCCACACCGGGTGGAGATGTTCCCGGCGCCAATCCGAACCACACTCCCGGCGCAGCCACGAGCGTGCCGATCGGTGAGCGTCCGCCGCCCCGTCCAAGCACCGATACCGGACAGTCCATCCAGTTCCGGGTGCTCGCACGCTGGGAAAGCGCCAAACCTGTCCGTCTTGCCGGCGGCCCCGAGCTACCCCCGGAAACCGGACAGTTCTACGTAATCCGGCTTCAGGGAATGCCTTTGCTGCCGCCGCCCAAGGGCAAGGACGCGGAAACCCTGCCCAATCCCAACGAAGGCGTGCTCGAAGCCATCAAGCAAAATAGCCGCATCGAGCGCAAAGCCAAAAGCCCCATTCCATGTGCTCACCTCCTCACCGGATCGGGGGAGTCGGCGACGGAGTTACTGCTCTTCTTTCCGCGCGGGACCGATCCCATCACCGTGGCCGACAAGGTAGTAACGCTGGAAAGCCGCTTTGGCCCGTTCCACCTTTCGATCAAGTTCCCGCTAAGGGACATGATGTACAAAGGCGCGCTAGCCCTCTGACCGCGCCGCCCATTTCGCGAACATCCAGAATATTCGCACCTCTATTTCCATCAACTTACAGATATCCACCCCCGAATCGCCGAAATGCCTCCCCTATCCTCAAAGCAAGGGAGCCCCTTTATGTCCACTCTCCGTCAGATCGAAGCGAACCGTCGCAACGCCCAAAAGTCCACCGGCCCCATCTCTGTCACAGGCAAGGCCGCCTCTTCCATGAACGCCCTAAAAACCGGCATCCACGCCAAATCCCTCGTCCTCCCCACTGAAGACCCCGCCGAGCTCGACGAACTCGTCGAGGACTCCTACCGCAGCTTCCATCCCACTACCCCCGAAGCCCGCAGCCTCGTCGACGAGTTCATCTACTGCGAATGGAGCCTCCGCCGCCTTCGTGCCGCCGAAACCGAATCGTGGCAACATCAGGATCACACCTCATTCAGCGGTCCCCAGAAGTTCCCCCTCGGGTATTCCGCCTCCGTACATTCGAACTCCTTCACCAGACTCCAGTACCGCATGGACGCCACCCGCCGCGCCCGAGAACGCGCCCTCCAGTCCCGCAAGCAACTCCATGCCGAAGCCGCCGCCGCCCCCACCCCCGACCCGCTCCCCGAACCGCCAGAAGCGGCCGCCCTAACCCCTTCACCCCAAAGCACTTTGCCCGTAATCGGCTTCGTTCCGCCAACCCCCGCCAAACCGGGGACTCTCTCGAAATGCGAGCCACCCCCGGTGACAGACGAGACTGGCATGGGTTCCGCCGTCGTTGCGGAACCCGTTGCCAGCCCCGTCTGTCACCGGGTTCGCCACACGGACCCCCTATTTTCATTCCCCCGGATGAGGCTTTCCTCATAACGCGACTGACATGAATTTCCGGCCGCATTTTGCCAAATTCGCTGCCTGTCCCCGGTTTGCCCAGCGAGCGACATCCGCAAACCAGTTTGCCCCCGGGATAAGCCATGCCACATCACGCGGCCTCTGTTGTCACGTTGTTATACTCGTATTTCCATGCCTAGAGTCCGTTTTGCGCCTTCTCCCACGGGATTTCTGCACATTGGGAGCGCGCGCACCTACATCTTCAACTGGTTGTACGCCCGCCACAACGGCGGCACGATGATCCTCCGCATCGACGACACCGACGTCGGCCGCAACACCGACGCGTCGCTCAATTCCATCTTCGACGGCCTACGCTGGCTCGATCTCGGTTGGGACGAAGAGTATAAGCAGTCCGACCGCCTTGCCCTGCATCGCGAAGTGGCCAGCGCGATCCTTGAGAAGGGCCTCGCCTACCGCGATTTTTCCCTCGCCCAGGGCGGCGATAGCGAAAAATCCGGCGCTCACGGAACCTGGCTTTTCAATCCCGGCATGCGCGAACTTTCGCGCGACGAAAGCGATCGCCGCGCCGCGGCCGGCGAGCCGTTCGCCCTGCGTTTCCGCGTTCCGCACGACCGCATCGGCCACGTCGAATTCAACGATGCCGTCTACGGCGAACAGGCCAAAGCCTACGCTGACATCGAAGATTTCGCCCTGCTGCGCAGCGATGGCATGCCGACCTATCACCTGGCCAACTGCGCCGACGATGCCGACCTGCGCATCTCCCACATCATCCGCGGCCAGGAGCATCTCTCCAACGCCTTCAAGCACAAGCTGATCTTCGACGCCGCCGGAGCCGAGTCGCCGACCTTCGCGCACCTGCCCCTGCTCATGGCTCCCGACGGAATGAAGCTCTCCAAGCGCGTCCACGGCCCCGTGGTCTCCGTGACGACGTATCGCGACGCCGGCTTTCTCCCGCAGGCATTCATGAATTTCCTGTGCCTGCTGGGCTGGTCGCCCAAGAACGATCGCGAGAAATTGTCGCGCGAAGAGACTGTCGAGCTCTTCACCCTCGAAGGCATCAATCGCGCCAACGCGGTGGTCAACTTCACCGAGGAAGACCCCTTCGACGCCAAGGCGCTGTGGCTGAATGCCGAGCACATCCGTTCGCTGCCCGCGGACGAACTGGCGCGTGAACTCCTCCCGTTCGCCCCAGTACGACAGGCCTCCCGGCCTGTCGATGCCGCTCAACTCCGCAAGATCACGCCCCTCATCCAGGAGCGTATGAAGCTCCTGCGCGACGTACAGAGTGTCGCCGACTTCTTCTTCGCGGACCAACTTCCGCCCTACGACAGCGCCGAATTGATCCCCAAGAAGGGCGATGCAGCCATGGCCAAAACCGTCCTGCGCAAGGCGTGCGAGGTACTCGCCACCGCCGAATTTTCGCACGACGGGCTGGAAGCCGCGCTACGCGCCGCCAGTGTCACACTAGGAATTAAGGCCGGACAGATGTTCGAGCCCGTCCGCGTCGCGGTCTGCGGGCGCAAGACGGCGCCCCCGCTCTTCGGCACGCTCGAAGTGCTCGGCCGCGAAACCTGCCTGGCGCGTATCGCGCAGGCCATCGAAAAACTATAGGAATTTATGAATACGTTAAACCCCGAGCTGGCAAGCGGCCCCTCAAATTTCGTTCGCGATATTGTTCTGGATGACCTGAAGACCAACAAGTATCAGGGACGGGTACACACGCGGTTCCCTCCGGAACCGAACGGCTATCTGCACATCGGCCACGCTAAATCCATCTGCCTCAATTTCGGACTGGCCGCGGAGTTCGGCGGCAAAACCAACCTGCGCTTCGATGACACCAACCCCTGCAAGGAAGAGACCGAATACGTCGATTCCATCATCGATAATGTCCACTGGCTGGGCTTCGATTGGGAAGGCCGCCTCTTCTACGCCTCCGATTATTTCGGCCAGCTCTACGAGTGGGCCGTGCAGCTCATCAAAGACGGCAAGGCGTATGTCTGCGATCTCACCGCCGACCAGATCCGCGAGTACCGCGGCACTCCCACCGAGCCCGGCACCGACAGCCCGTACCGCAATCGCAGCGTCGAAGAGAATCTCGACCTCTTTGCGCGGATGAAGGCCGGCGAGTTCCCGGATGGCAGCCGCACCCTCCGCGCCAAAATCGACATGGCGTCGCCCAACTTCAACCTGCGCGACCCCATCATGTACCGCATCCTCCACGCCGAGCATCACCGCACCGGCAACGAGTGGTGCATCTACCCGATGTACGACTACGCGCACGGGCAGAGCGATTCCATCGAGGGTATCACCCACTCCATCTGCACTCTGGAATTCGAAGATCACCGCCCGCTCTACGATTGGTACATCGAAGCCCTCGGCATCTATCATCCGCAGCAGATCGAATTCGACCGCCTCAACCTTACCTACACCCTGCTCAGCAAGCGCAAGCTGCTGACCCTGGTGCAGGACGGCCACGTGCGCGGCTGGGACGATCCGCGCATGCCTACCCTCACCGGCATACGGCGCCGCGGATATACGCCCGAGGCCATGCGTAACTTCTGCGCCTCCATCGGGCTTTCCAAAACCAACGGATTGATTGAACTGGGCCGCCTGGAATACTTCGTACGCGAAGACCTTAACAAGCGCGCGCCCCGCGTGATGGGTGTGTTGCGGCCGCTCAAAGTCGTCATCGATAACTACCCAGAGGGCCAGGTCGAGGAGATGGAGGCCATCAACAATCCCGAGGATCCCGCGGCCGGCACGCGCAAAGTGCCGTTCTCCAAGGTGCTCTACATTGAACAGGACGATTTCCGCGAAGATCCACCGAAGGAATTCTTCCGCCTTTCCCCGGGCCGCGAGGTGCGCCTGCGCTACGCCTACTTCATCAAGTGCACCGGCGTGGTGAAGAATGCCGACGGCGAAATCACCGAAGTGCATTGTACCTACGACCCTGCCACTTACGGCGGCAACGCGCCCGACAAGCGAAAGGTGAAGGCAACCATTCATTGGGTCTCCGCCGCGCAGACCGTTTCCGGCGAGGTCCGCCTGTACGAAAACCTGTTCCTGAAAGAAGATCCCAACCAGGTCGAAGAAGGCCAGGATTTCACCGCGAACCTCAATCCGAAATCGCTCGAAGTGCTGGCGGATTGCAAGCTGGAGCCTTCCCTCGCCGATGCCGCTTCCGGCGCGCGCTATCAGTTCGAGCGGCTCGGATACTTCTGCGTGGATGCCGATTCCGCACCCGGCAAGCCGGTCTTCAACCGCACCGTGACCCTCAAAGACGCGTGGGCGAAAATCGAGAAGCGGGGCACGCAGCCCAAATGATTATCCTGGGAATCGGCGGCCTGCTGGGCGATGCCGCCGCCGCGGTACTTAAGGACGGCGAACTGGTTGCCGCCGTGGAAGAATCGAAACTCGTGCGCCGCCGCACCCATTGGGGCGGCCTCGACGAGATGCCGGAGCACGCCATCGCCGCGTGCCTGGAACTCGCCGGCGCGAAACCAGAGCAGGTGGACGCCGTCGCCGTGGTCCGCCCCATTCCGGATTCAGATTTTCACCTGAAGCTGCGCGCGCAGTTTCCTAACAGCCGCATCATCGTGGTGGAGCACCATCTCGCACACGCGGCATCTGCCTATTATCCGTCGCCGTTCGACTCAGCCATGGTGCTGACGCTCGATCGCGGCAGCGATTTTCGCTGCGGCTCGCTCTGGCAGGGGCGCGGCGCACAGATGTCGCTTGAGCACGAACAATATTCTCCCGATTCCATCGGCGATCTCTACGGCCGCGTGTGCGAACTCCTCGGCTTGGAGGCCAATGTCGACGAGCATAAGGTCCAGTGGCGATCTGTCTCCGGAGACGGTCGGTTAAGAGATCTGTTCCTGGAGATTCTGAACGTCACCGAATCGGGTCCGCGCCTCGATCGGAGTTTCCTCAGCACGGAGCGCCTTACGCACGGCGGTTTCGGAGCGCGCTTTTTCGAGCGGCTCGGCCTGGCCGATGGAGCCCCCGTCCCCGAAGCGCTGCGCACCGACGTGGCGGCCGGCCTGCAGCACGCGGTGGAAGAGGCCGTCATCCGCATGGCCGGTGAAGGCGAGAACCTTTGCCTCGCCGGAGGACTCGGCTTGAATGCGCTCCTGGTATCGGCCCTGGAGAATCGCTCCGGCTACAAAAATGTCTTCGTGCAGCCCGTGGCGGGTAATGCCGGCACCGCGATCGGCGCCGTGCTGGAAGCCTGGCATGGTGTCTACCATCGCGAGCAGCGCGTGGCCATGAACACGTTGAGCCTCGGCCCTGCTTTCACCGCGGCGGAGATCAAGCTGGTGCTCGAAAATTGCAAACTCCGCTTCCACTACCTCGTGACCACGGACGAAGTTATCGAGAGCGCAGTGGCGCAGCTCAACGACCACAAGATCGTAGCCTGGATGCAGGGCCGCATGGAGTTCGGTTCGCGCGCCCTGGGCAACCGCAGCATTTTGGCGTCGCCCCTCAACCCCTATTCCACCGAGAACCTGAACATCTTCATCAAACACCGCGAACCCTTCCGCAAATTCGCGGCCTCGGTTCCGGCCGAACTCTGCGCCGAATATTTCGAAGTCGGCCCCAATGCGCGCTACCTCGCCACCGTGGGACGCGTCAAGCCGGCGCATCGCGAACAATTCGCCGCCGCCACCCTCGCCGGCGACCTGGTCCGCGTGCACACCGTCGATCGCGAAGAGAATCCCCTGTATTGGAAACTCCTCCACGCCGCCGGCAAAGCTACCGGCCTTCCGGTACTTTACAACACATCGTTTAACCTTTTCGGCGAGCCGCTAGTATGCACTCCGCGCGATGCGGTACGGAGCTTCTACTCCTCCGGCATCGATTCCATGTTCGTAGGAAACTTCTTCCTGCAAAAGTAAGACAGGCCTCCTGGCCTGTCTCTGCTGTTACTGCCCCGCGCTAGCCGCGGCCGCCGGGTCCGCCTTCAAATATTTCGCGTACCAGGCCAAATACCGCTCCATGCGATCCTTCTGATAACTAGGACGAGAGATCCCATGGAACTGCCCTGGATAAACCACCAACTGCGTCGGAATTCCTAAGCTGCGCAAAGCCTGGTACATCTGCTCCCCGCCCACCAGCGGAACATTGAAATCCTTCTCCCCGCCCAAGAATAGCGTGGGAGTCTTAATCTGGTCAGCATGCAAAAACGGATACGAAATACGAATCCACGGATCGAGTCCCACCTTCCATGGCGGCCCGATTTCCTCGTCATATTGCATGATGTACTGATCCACGCCGTACAACCCCAGCGGAAACGCTGTCCCCGCGCCGCTCGTAGCCGCCTTGAACCGCTGATCCTTGGCAATAATCGCATCCGTCAGAATGCCGCCATAGCTCCAGCCGCCGACGCCAAGGCGCTCTGGATCGGCGAGCCCGATGGAAAGCACGTGATCCACCGCGGCCTGCAGGTCGAGCACTTCCTTATTGCCCCAATCCGCCGAGATCGCAGTCTGGTATTTTTCGCCCCGGCCCGAGCTGCCGCGATAATTCACCGCCACCACGACGTAACCGTTGGCGGCAAACAACTGACGCTCGTAGTTGAAGGAATGCGCGTCCTGCCCGTTAGGTCCGCCATGTATGCGCAGCAGCGTCGGGTACTTTTTCCCTGCCACATAATCGGGCGGCTTCACAATCAGTCCGTGGACCTCGTTCCCGTCCTTCGCCTTACACTTGAACTCTTCCGTCACGCCCAACTTGAACTCGGCCATCAGGTCGTCATTGTGGTGCGTCAGCACGCGGAGTTCGTTGTTTTCGAACGCGTGGACCTCGGCCGGCTTCGCGTCGCTCGCGGCCAGCACGGCCAGTCGGCCATCCTTGCCCTGCTCCATCGACGAGATCACAACCGCGCCTCGAAGCAGCCGCTGCACTTGGCCGCCGGTCGCCGGAATCCGCGCCGGGTATTCGGAAGCATCGTCGCCTACCAGGAACAGAATCGAAGCGCCGTCCGTCGAGAAGCGGGGCCCCGAGACTCCGCGATCGAGCGTATCCGCGAGAATCTTCGGCTCGCCGCCGGACACCGCGACCACCGCCAGCCGGCTCATGTTATAAGCGCCGAGCTTGGCCCCCGAACTCTGCAAGTACGCCAGCTTCGTCCCATCGGGACTCCACTCGGGACGCCCGCGCGAGGCCGAGCCGTGCAGCCCGTCGTACTTCGTGAGCTCGCGCGGCACGGCACCGGCACGCGCTTCCATCACGAAAACATTCGAAGTGTTGTAGCGCTCCGCATCTTTGCCGGAGCGCCCCATGAACGCGATCCACTTCCCGTCCGGAGACCACGAAGGCGCTGCCGCTTCCAGGCTGGCCTCGGTGAGTGCCTCCGCCTTTTTGGTGGCGACATCAAACAGATACAGTCGTGCCGCCGGCTGGGTCAGATAACCCTGAATGTCCTGCTTGAACTTGTAGCGGTCGATCACGATCGGCTTCGGCGCCTTCGCACCGGCGCCCGCTGCCGCGCCGCCGCCCGTCGGACGCTCGTCGTCCGCCGGATCGTTCGGATCGCGATCCGCCATCACCAGCAGCAGTTTCTTGCCATCCGGCGACCAGTCGTACGAAGTGAGCCGCCCCTTCACATCGGTGAACTGCTGCGCCTCGCCGCCGTTGCGATCCAGCAGCCACACCTGGTTACCCTTGGCCTTCCCAGGACGGCTCGAAAGGAACGCCAGCCAGTGCCCGTCGGGACTCCAGCGCGGCGCGCTCTCGCTTTCCGGACTGCTCGTCATGCGCAGGTGCTGCGTCCCGTCCCAGCTTGCGATCCAGACGTCGGTGTCGCTCTTATCCGCGGTCGTGTCGACCGTGTTGACGGTGTAAGCCACCCACTTTCCATCCGGCGAGATCTGCGCGTCGCGCACATCGTGGAAGCGGTGCATATCGTCGATCTTCAGCACGCGGCGGGCGGGCTGGGCGAACAGGAGTGTGGCCGCGGAGAGTGCCGCGGCCACGCAAACGATCTTGGTTCGGTTCATGGAACCTCCGAGTGTATCAACAAGAAGGTGGGGCAGGCGCTTTCGCCTGCCAACCATTCTCTAGAACGTGTAGCGCATCGCCAACTGCATCTGCCTCGGGTTGCCGAGGATGCCGGTCAACTGGCCGAACTTGGCGGTAGAAGTCAGACTCAGATTCGCCGTGTTGGGGTCGAAGCGCACGGTGTTGGTGACGTTGTAGGCTTCCCAGCGGAACTGCAGCTTCTGCTTTTCACTCCAGGGCATGGTGAAGTTCTTGTAGAGGCCCGAGTCGATGTTGAAGAAGCCGTTTCCACGCAGCGCGTTCCGGCTGCCGGTCTGGCCCGGCATGGTTTCCTGAAAAGCCGCCAATGCGGCCGTCGGGTTGCTCCACAGGTTGGGTGCGGGCGCACCGGAAACGGCTTGCGCATTGTGCGAGTCGACGATCTGGGGAATCGTGGCGCCGTTGGGCGTGGCATACGAGCTGAGTTCCCAGTTCGTGGCCCAGCGCGAGCCGTCGCTCACGGAGAAGGGGAGTCCCGAGGTCTGGCGCCACGTGCCAGAGATCTCCCATCCGCCCACAACGGCGTCGAGCACCCTGTTCATGCTCGTTCCGAACTGCTTGCCGCGGCCGAAGGGCAATTGATAAACGAAGTAGGCGTTGGCCTGGTGGAGGGCGTCGTAGCGGGAAACGCCGCGGAGCTGCTGGGCGTTCCACGAGTTGATCATGAAGTCGCCCGCGTACGCGGCGGCGCTCTCGGCGCGCCCGCCGATGTCGATGGACTTGGACAAAGTGTAGTTCAACGTCATGGTGAGCGCGGAGCTAAGGCGCTTGGAGACCGTCCACTGCATGGCGTGGTAAGCTCCGGAACCGAGCGACGACCAGGCGTTGAGCGCCGAGTACTGCGAACTCCACATCGAGTACGGTCCAAGGACGCTGCAGCCGACGGTGCTCACGTGCCCGTTACTGCCGAAATCCGAGATACCGTTGGCGTTGCAGCTTTGGCCGTTGTCGATATCACTCAGGACGCTGGTGAAGTCGCCCTGGTTGGCGTTGTAGAGGTAATCCTGGGCGACCACCTGCGTAGGCGTCAGGCCGTTGCCGCCGGCCTTGGCCCAGAAGTTTTCGAAGAACGGAATCTTCGGCAGGTTGGCAATCGAGACATGCTGCAGGTCCATCAGGGTCGCCAACTGGGTCATCGCCTGATAGTAGCTTTGGCCGGACTTCGGGTCCACGAGATTCGTGGGCATTGCCAGATCCCGCTGCACGAGATTGTGGCGCGACAAGCGGCCGACATACGCACCCTGAACGAACCATCCGTGGCTGAATTCACGGCCGATGCTGAAGTTGAGGTTCATGGTGTAGGGCGCCTTGAGACGATCGTCCAGCGAACTGGCGATGGCGAAGGCGTTCGGGTACGAAACCGGAAACGTCGGCGTAGGCGCCGGCTGGAAGAACAGCGGCGCATTGGGCGCCGAGGGGATCTGATTGAATCCGACGAAGCGGGGCAACTGAGACGAGGTGTACACGTTCGGCGGCGTGGCGAGCGAGGTGGACAGACCGTAGGAGTTGGACGCGATGAATCCGGCAAGCGGCTGGCCGATCAGATCGTAGTACATGCCGGCGCCGGCGCGGATGGAGGTCTTGCCCTCGCCGAACAGGAATCTGGAAAGCCCGCTCGTCCCGTGTGGACTATAGGCCATCCCGAGGCGCGGCTGCCAGTTGTTGTGCTGGGGATAGTAGGGGCGGCCGTTGGGCTGGTAAGAGAGGAAGCCGGCGCCCTGGTCGGACAGGCCCTGGGCCGCCAGCGCGCCGCGGGCATCCATCCACTGGCCGATCGGGATATTGCTGGAGAGCTGCTGGCCGTTAGCTTCATGTACGGGCGGCATGATGGAGAGGCGCAGGCCGTAGGTCAGGGTGAAGTTGCTCTTGATGCGCCACGAATCCTGCGCGTACAACTCCGCTTCCCGGCTCACGAAATCGCGCGTCACTGGAGCGCCCTGCGGGATGATGGCGCCGGACGTGGTGTTGTTGTAATTGGCGGTAGCCGAGGTCACGATGCCCAGGACTGCATCCATGGCGTACTCGTAACTGGTGGTATCGCCCTTGGAAAGGCCGATCGAGGCCGGCACCAGGTCGTTGCCGCTGCCTTTGATCACGGAAGCATTCGTGGTGGCCGAGCTGAAGGATTTGGCGTAGTTCACGGACATGTTCGAAATCAGGCGGCCGCTGAAGCCGAACCTGACGTCGTGCGCGTTGTGGCTCCAGGCAAGGTCTTCCGTGAAGGTGTGGACGGGAACGGTGCGCTGAAGGGCGGTGTTGGTTCCGATGATCGGGTCGATGTTCCGGAAGGTGACGTAGTTCGAAGAGAGAATGCCGGTGGTCTCGCCACCCTGCCGCGTGAGTCCGTAGCGGAAGGTGCTGACCAGGTTCGAACGCAATACCGAGGTGAGGCCCGCGGCCATCCCTTTATTGTTGGAGAGGGTGGTTGTATTGGGCGCCTCTCCCGGGAACTGCGGTGTGCCGGCGGCGTGATCGTTCTGCAGGTTGCCGCGCCAGAAGAGCGATTCCTTGCCACTGTTGTCCAGCTTGTAGTCCAGCTTGGCGGTATAGGTGTCCTGCTTGCTGTGGATGGGCGCATTGAAAGTGTAGCCGGTGAAGTTCAATCCATCGCCGAGCGAGCTGTTGTTGCCGACAGGATATTTTTGCAGGACCGCGATCGCAGCCGGATCCACACCGATGCCGAGTGGGTCGACGATGCCCTTGATCTGGCCCGGCCCGATGGTTTGGAGGGCGCCGGTGCTGTCGTGGAAGGTGACGATGCCCTGCTTGAGGTTCTCGGTGGGGACGTTGCGGTTGATGCTAGTAGCACTGGCGTCCCGGCGGCCTTCATAGTTGACGAAGAAAAACGCCTTGTTGCGTTTGATCGGTCCACCGGCCGACGCGCCGAAGAGGTTGATCAGCAGTGCCGGGCGGGCGACGCCATTGCGGTTGTTGAAGAAATCGTTGGCAGCGGTTTCGGTGCCGCGGCGGTACTCGTACGCCGAACCATGCACGTTGTTGGTGCCCGAGCGGGTGACCAGGGTGATGTCGGCGCCCGAACCCCGGCCGGTGTCGGCGCCGCCGTTAGTGGTGGTGGTGCGGAACTCCTCGACCGAGTCCGGGGTCACACGCAGGACACTCGTGAAGGCCGCGCGGTCGGATTGCTGGTTGACGTCGGCGCCATCGAGGGTGATATTCGATTGGTCGGAGCGCCCGCCATTGACGGAGCCGTTGCGGTCGTCGGGGACGCCGGTGGAGCTGTTGGGGATGCCGAAGAAGGCGACGCCGGGTTGGAAGCTGAGCAGGTTGGCGACGTTGCGCGCGAACGACGGCAGTTCCACGATCGCGTTGGATGTAATGACGTTGCCGAGAGAGGCGTCAACCGTGTTGAGTTGCGCGGCGGCGCCCTCCACCTGAACCGAGGTCGAGGTGGAACCGACTTTGTCAAAAACCACGTTCACGGTGGACGGCGTATTCACCAGCAGTTCGATACGCTGAATGGTCACGTCGTTGAAGCCGACCACCTGCGCCGTGAGGCTGTAGATGCCCGGCGGCAACTGCGGAATGGTGTAGCGGCCCTGCGAGTCGGATGTGTCCGAGCGTTTGGCCCCTGTCTCCGTATTCGTTACTGAAACGACGGCCTTAGGTATCACAGCGCCCGTCGGGTCCGAGACCGATCCCGTAAGGGAAGCGGTCTGCCCGAACAGGCTTGCAGTAAGTGCTGCGCCGAGCACGAGTATCCCTACCAGTGTTTTCATTTGTAACCTCTCCGTTTGTCCCAACTAACCCACGTTAAGTCCGAACCGGGGCAATTTACCCTGTTTTTACCTCAGTTCGAATTTGAACATTTGGGCCAGTATACATCGATTTGCGCGGAGGTCCAGCAAAAGTTTTTTGGATGGGAGCGATTGGAAAAACAGAGTGGCAAAATTCAGCTATTTGCGATGGCGCAACTGTTGGCGTCCAGGACACGTGTCAAGTCATTCGGCGCCAGCAGCATCTGGCAGCCGCGTATTCCGGCGCTGACCGAAATCACGTCCCACAAGATCGCCGTCTCGTCCAGGTAAAACGGATACGGTTTCCGGGTGCCGATCGGCGACACGCCTCCGCGAATGTAGCCGGTCAGCCCGAGGACCTCTTTGACCGCGACCAGTTCCACCTTCTTGTTTCCGCTGGCCGCGGCCAAAGCTTTCAGGTCGAGTTCCGTGTTCGCCGGAATGCATGCGATGAGAACGCCCGTGCGGTCGCCGCGCGCCACCAGCGTCTTGAAGACCTGCTCGGGCGGCATGCCAATCTTCTCCGCTACGCGAGGCGCGCTCAGGTCGTCCTCGTCCACGGTGTATTCGCGCAATTCGTAGTGAATGCCCGCGGCATCGAGAATGCGCGCGGCATTCGTCTTGACGGGAGACTCCTTCCTGGCCATCAGCTCTATTGTAGGGAGCTGTGAGCGGCCAGGTGGACCGCTGTAGTTTTGACCACCGCGGACACGTTCTCGCCCACGCGCAGCGCCAGTTCCGCGGCGGATTGCGAAGTGACCATCGCCACCAGTGGAAACCCGCAATCGAGTTCAACTCGCGCCAGTGCGCCTTCCGGGACAACCGAGCGCACGCATCCCGCGAGGCGGTTGCGGGCGCTCGACACCTGATCCATCTGGCGCGTGATGGCGACATCCTCGGCGCGGATGCAGGCGAAGACGGCGCCAGTCTCGCCGGAATCCACGCACTGAATCCGCGCGCCAACTGCGTGGCCGCTGACCTGCAAGACCAGCAGCCCGGACTCGCGACCTACGATTTCAGCGCCTAGCACATTCTCCACACCCACCGATTCGGCCACCTGTAGATCGGCCGGCTTACGGAAGACCTCCTGGACCGGTCCGGTCTGCCGGATCCGGCCGTCCACCATTACCGCCATCCAATCGCCAAGTGCGACGGCTTCCATGCGGTCGTGGGTGACGACGATGCTCGGAACGCCGCCGGAGAGCAGCATGCGGCGAAGTTCGTAGCGCGTGCGGGAGCGCGTGGGCGCGTCCAGCGCGGAGAGCGGTTCATCCAGCAGCAATAGCGCAGGCTCGGCTGCCAGTGCGCGCGCCAGCGCGACACGCTGCTGCTGCCCACCGGAAATCGCACGCGGCTTGCGGGCAGCGAGGTCCGTCAGTTCGAAGGTATCGAGCAGTTTGCGGGCGGTCTCGCGTGGCGCGGCGTAGGCGATGTTCTCTGCCACGGTGAGATGCGGGAAGAGCGCGTAGTCCTGAAACAGGAATCCGGCGCGGCGCTGCTGCGGCGGCAGGTGGAGGGCGCGCGCGTCGTCGAACCACGGAACGTCGCGAAAGACGATGGATCCGGCATCGGGCCGCTCCAGGCCGGCGAGCATGCGCAGCAGCGTAGTCTTACCCGAACCCGAAGGACCGAACAGCACCGTGACCGGCGACTGTGTCAGCGGAATGCGCAGGTCCGCCTCCACTTCGAAGGCCTTCGAGAGGCGCTTGCGGCACTGGCAAATCAACTGATCGGCCATACCGCCCAGATGCGCCGCTGCAGTGCATAGGTGAGTGCCAGCACGGTGAACGAGACACACAGGAGAAACAGCGAGGTGGCCGACGCCGCGGCGTAATCCAGCGCCTGCAC
This sequence comes from uncultured Solibacteraceae bacterium, assembly GCA_963805775.1. GTDB lineage: Bacteria > Acidobacteriota > Terriglobia > Bryobacterales > Bryobacteraceae > Solibacter. The sequence goes on from CAWDWK010000036.1 coordinate 48,640, forward strand.
GGAATCGTAGATGGAGATCGAAACCGTGCGCGTCACTCCGGCGATGTTGCCGCCCACCATCAACACGACGCCAAATTCGCCGAGGGTGTGGGCGAAGCTGAGGATGGCACCGGTCGCGATGCCGGGCAAGGCGAGCGGCACGATCACGCGCCGGAAGGTGGCGATGCGCGATACGCCCAGGCACCAGGACGCCTCCAGGAGTTTGCGGTCCACTCCGGCGAAGGCGGCGGCCACCGGTTGCACAGTGAACGGAAAACTGTAGAGCACGCTGGCAAGCAGAAGTCCCTGGAAGGAAAACGGCAGCATGCCGCCGGTGAGTTTTGCGTAGAGCGCGCCCAGCGGACTGCGGGGGCCGATCGCCAGCAGCACGTAGAAGCCGAGCACCGTCGGCGGCAGTACCAGCGGCAGAGCGACCAGCGCCTCTACAAGAAACTTCCAGCGCCGCGGGGAGAACGTGAGCCAGTACGCGACAGGCAGGCCGAGTGCCAGCAGAATCGCCGTGGTGGAAACTGCGAGCCGCACGCTGAGCCAGATTGCCTGCCAGTCCATTTCACTCTCCCGATACGAAGAAACCGTACTGTTTCAGGATGCGGCGGCCGCTGTCGGAAAGCAGGAAGGCGCGGAAATCGCGAGCCGCCTCGGAATCCTTCAGGATAATGCCGCCCTGCTCCATGCGCGGATAGGCGTCGAGCGGTATCTCCCAATAGCGGCCTTTATCGCGCATGGGAGGTGCCAGCGCGAGGGAGAGGGCGACGATTCCGACGCCCGCTGCCCCGCTCTCGACGAACTGAAGGGTCTGCGCGATATTTTCGCCGAGCACGAGTTTCGGTTCCACGCTCTGGTACAGTCCCATCGTGCGCAATGCGGCTTGGGCGGCACGGCCGTAGGGCGCGTGCTGAGGATTGGCGATCGCGAGATGCTTCACGGCAGGGTCGCGCAGCGCCGTCGCCGGGTCGAGAGGAGAGGCGGCTGGCACCCAGACGACGATGCGGCCCACGGCGTAGGTGAAGACCGAGTTCTCCGCTCCGAGGCCGGCGGATGCCAGCTTGCGCGGGTATTCCACGTCGGCGGAGAGAAACAGGTCGAAGGGCGCGCGATTGCCGATCTGCGCGAAGAAGTTGCCGGAAGAGCCGTAGGCGATATTCAGTTCGACCGCGGGATGGGAAACGCGGAACTGGCGGGCAATTTCCGGCAGGGCGAAATTCAAGTCCGCGGCAGCGGCGACGGTCAGCTTCTGCGCCGGCGGGTGCGGGGCGCAAGCGGCGCTGAGCAATGCGAGCGCCAGCAGGATCCTCACCACCGGCTTCCCGTCCTTGCCGCTTCTGCCACGCGGTTGAACTGTCTAAGCGATGATGTCACTCTCAAAAAGACCTTACCACGCGGCAGGGCCACTCGCCGGAGAGGCCGGGCGTGCTAAGATGAAAGTTCCAATAACATTTTGAGGTTTTCGTGTCGAGAATTACGCGTAAGGAACTAAAAACCGACAGGTTCGCCCTTGAAGTCGAACATGGCATTTCGTTCTTTGAACACCATAGGAACGAAGCCGTCAAATATGGTGCGATTGCTATCGGCGTCATCGTGCTGATCGTCGGCTACACCATCTACTCGCGGGGGCAGCACAGCACGCGCGAACAGGCGCTGGCCGCCGCGATCCGGGTTCAGGAAGCGCCAGTCGGCGTATCGGGTAATGGCGGCCTGGCATTCCCCTCACAGGAAGCTAAGGACCAGGAAAGCATCCGCGTCTTCACGGACCTGCAGACCAAGTACTCGGGAAGCGCGGAGGGCGAGATCGCTCAGTACTACCTGGGCTCGATCAAAGCCGACCAGGGAAAGCTGGCTGAAGCCGAGAAGTTGTACCAGGAAGTGGCGCAGAAGGGCGACGAAAAGTACGCGTCGCTGGCCAAATTCTCCCTGGCGCAGATCTACTTTGCCGATGGCCGGACGGACCAGGGCGAAAAACTGCTGCGCGATCTGATCGCGAACCCGACGGTTTTCGTCTCTGCCGACCAAGCTACGATTTCACTGGTTCGTTTCCTGGCGCCCAAAAAGCCCGCCGAGGCACGCAAGTTACTGGATCCGTTACGCAGCCGGCCAGGAAACGTGGGACAAACGGCTCTCTCCCTGCTGTCCGAACTGCCGCCGCAGTAACTGTCGCGCTTTCATGCTGGCGCGGCTGCGATTTCCGGTAGAGCGAAGCCGGGGGCGGCGATACCCCGAACCCGAACACCCTTACCGCAACGCTTTCCAGCGCGACCGCGACCGCGTAGTTCATTCCCGCGCCTTCCGCCGCCTCGAGGCAAAGACGCAGGTCTTCACGCCGGGTCTGTCGGACCATTTCCGCAACCGTCTTACCCACACGATTGAGGTCGCACAGATCGCTCGTACCCTGGCTAACGTGCTGCGCCTGGACGAGGATCTCACAGAAGCGCTGGCGCTGGCCCATGACATCGGGCACCCCCCGTTCGCCCACGCGGGAGAGGAGGCGCTAAACGCCGAGATGCAGCGTTTTGGCGAGCGATTCGAGCACAATCTCCACGCTTTGCGGATTGTCGAAAGCTTCGAACAGCGTTACGCGCGCTTCCCGGGGCTGAATCTGAGTTTCGAAGTCCGTGAAGGAATCGTCAAACATTCCCACGATTTCGGGGTGGGCGAGAACGCGGAGGTGGACGCCTACCTGCCCGGAATGCGGCCGCCACTGGAAGCGCAACTCATCGATCCGGCCGACGAGGTGGCTTACAACACGGCCGACCTCGACGACGCCTGGTCCGCCGGCCTGATTCGGGCAGAGGACGTGGCCGAGGTGGTGCCACAATATCGGAAGATCCACGAAGCGGTGGAGACGCAGTTCCCCGGCGCCACGGAACGCGAGCGCTTCAACGAAGCGTTGCGCCAGTTGATCGACCTGCTGGTGACCGGCCTGATCGAAGGTGCGGTCAGGGCCGCCGAAGGCAGCGGCGCGAAGAGTTTCGAGGACGTGCGCACCTTCCCGGCGCGCCTGGCCCAATTCACCCCCGAGGCGGCCGAAACCAGCCGCGCGCTGAAGCGGTTCTTGTACACGCGAGTTTACGCCTCAGATGCCCTGGGCAGCGACCGCCGGCTCTCCATGGCGCGCATCGGCGAACTGTTTCGATTCTTCCTGGCCAACCCCGAACGGCTGCCCCAGGCTTATGCGCAGCAGGCAATCGACGAACCAGCACACCGGGTGGTGTGCGGTTACATCGCAGGCATGACCGACGCATTCTTCCATCGTACCTACGAACTGATGCTGGGACCCGCGGCTAATCTTCCGCCTTTGTGAAGTTGGTGAGCTCCGCCTCCCGTACTCCGTAAAATTTCATGATCTGCCGGCAGATTTCGCGCCCCAGCCGCTCCGGCTGCTCGTCGCGATCGTGCTCAACTTCGACTTTGAAGAATAGATTGGTCCGCATCATCCTCCTTCTATACTAAGGAAATGGAGTGCGCAATTTGTCAGACCCGTCGTCCGCGCCGTTTCTGTCCGGGGGTGCGCGGGGATATTTGCTCGTTGTGTTGCGGCGCCGAACGCGAGGTCACGGTGGATTGCCCGCTGGATTGCGAATTCCTGCGGGAGGGGCGCAGGCACGAGAAGGCGCCGGAGCGCACCGTCGCCGAATTCCCCAACCGTGACATTCAGGTCCCCGAGAAACTGCTGCGCGCCAACGAACAACTGCTCGCGTTCCTCTCGCTGAACATATTCCATACGGCGATGCAGGTTCCGGGTGTGGTGGATTCCGATGTCCTGGAGGCGCTGGACGGCCTCATCCGCACGTACCGTACGCTGCAAAGCGGCGTCTATTATGAAAGCCGCCCGAACAATCCGCTGGCCGGCTCAATCTACGACGCCGTGCAGGGCGCGCTCGCCGAGTACCGGAACAGCGAGCAGCGGGAGCTCGGCATGACGAAGACCCGCGATGCCGACGTGCTGGGCCTGCTGGTCTTTCTGCAGCACTTCGCATTGTATCGCGACAACAGGCGACGCCGCGGCCGCGCCTTTCTGGACGCACTGCGCGAGTTTCATCCGCCGGAACCGGAATCGTCCGGATCTTCGCCATCTTCGGCGATTCTGCGCTGACTCGGCGTGGGCCGCACCAGTTCCACCAGGCAGGCGCGCTTTTGCCCGGTGCTGACGACTTGGGCGGTGAACTTGTGCGCGCCGTTGACGGTCAGTTCGATCGCTCGGGCCACCGGAAAATCGAAAGTCAGCAAGTTGCCCTCGCGCAGTTCCAGCAGGTCTCGTACCGCCAGCGTGGGCCCTTCCATACGCGCCTCCAACCGAAGCGTCGCCTGGCGAAGCACGCGCAGGACACGGCGCTGCTCGGATTCGCTGGCATGCGTCTTGCGCACCGACCACTGCTGGTCGAACTTCTGGCGCATCATCTTGATAACAATCGAAGGCATGGCGATGTTCATCATCCCCACCGCCTCTCCGATGCGCACCTCGATGCCGATGGATACCACAGCTTCGTTGGGCGCCAGCAAATGTAGCAACTGGGGTTCGGTCTCCATACTTTCGATGGTGAAATCCACGTTGGTGACCGCTTTCCAGGCCTCTCGCAGATCCTGCAAAATGATGCGGAACAGACCATCCAGCAGGCGCTGCTCGATCTCCGTGATGTCACGCTGGATGGTCGTCGAACTCTTGCCGGTACCACCCAGCAGCATCTCGAGGATGGGAAACACCAGGCTGGGGTTGAGTTCTAGCACGCCGTTGCCATCGTAGGGGCTGAGCCCGAGAGAGACGATGCAGGTAGGCGAGGGCAGCCCGTCCAGGAATTCGGCGTAGGATAGCTGCTCCACACTCACCAGGTTGACGGTGAGATAGGAGCGCAGGTAAGCCGAGAGGCTCGAAACCAGATTGCGCACGAACGTGTCGTGCAGCAGGTGGATGGCGCGCACCTGGGATTTCGGAATACGGTCGGGGCGGCGGAAGTCGAACTTCACCGCGGGGGCCTCGCGCTTGCGGCCCTGCAGGTTCTGGAAGGCTGCGTCAATTTCCTGCTGCGATAGTTGTCTGCTCACACTCCAGGCTCCTTGCAAACATATCGACCGTGCGCGGGAAAATCTTTAGGCGCGTCGAGCGGGCGCGCGTCCATCAATATTTCTGAACGAGACTAGGTTTTTTCTTCCACCCATCTAACGAAAAACCGGTTCTCATCCGATGAATACTTTGTAAGGAGCCAAATGGATTCCGACGTTTTGGTTGTAGATGATTCCGCGGCAATCCGCAAGATTCTCACTCGCGTACTCCGCCAGACTGGCATGGCCATTCAGACGATTCACGAGGCTGGCGATGGCCAGGACGCCCTGGCACTGATGGCGCAGCATCGAATCGACCTGGTCCTCAGCGACATCAACATGCCGAAGATGGACGGCCTGCAATTGTTGGGCGCGCTGAAAGCATCGCCTCAGTGGCACAACATACCAGTGGTGATGATCACCACCGAGGGCGGCGAAACGAAAGTAGCCGAAGCTGTCAGGCTCGGGGCCGCCGGATACGTCCGCAAGCCGTTTACGGCGGATCAAATCAAAGAGAAACTCGTAGGCATCCTCGAGCCGGCGGTAACGTTATGAACCTTCACAAATCGATTGTCGAATCCCTCATCCGGTCGACCCGCGACGTCTTCTCGACTATGCTCGGGACCGAACTCACCAATGGCGAAGTGACCGTCGAAGCGAGCACTTCGGAACCCAACGACGGCGTAGTCTCCTTTATCGGCATTGCCGGGAGCTGGGCCGGCACCGGAAGCTTGACGTGCTCACCCGCGCTGGCCTGCCGGATCTGTGAAGCGATGCTCATGACAGAGGCGACGGCGGTCAATGAAGACGTGCTCGACGCCGTGGCCGAAATCACCAATATGATTATCGGCAGCGTCAAAACCGATCTGGAAAGCGAGCTCGGCCCGCTCGGCCTGAGCATTCCAACCGTGGTATTTGGCCGCAACTTCAAGACCCGGAGCGCCGGGACAAACGAGTGGATCTACGTTCGTTTCCTTTGGGACGAGGAACCGCTCCTGATCAAGATGTGCCTGGCACCCAGCGAAAAACCCCACACCCTCCCTCACGGGAATCCTACGTGCGCGCTGGAGATCTGAAAGAACCCTTTCCCCTGGAGCAACTATGTCAACGACGATGATTGTGAATGATGCCGCCGCGACTCAATCCGATTCGCGCACGGGCAAGTATCTCACCTTCCAACTCTCGAACGAAGAGTTCGGCATCCGCGTGCTGAAAGTGCGCGAAATCATGGGCATCCAAGAGATCACCGCCGTACCCCAGACGCCGGCGCACATCAAGGGAGTCATCAACCTGCGAGGCAAGGTAGTGCCCGTGATTGACCTGCGCCTCAAATTCGGTCTGGCCGCCGCCGAATACACGCAGCGCACCTGCATCATCGTGACCCAGGTCCAGGGAGAGTCCGGAGCGGTTCTAATGGGGATCGTGGTGGATGGCGTCGCCGAGGTGCTAAACCTCGCCGCCTCCGAGATCGAGGACACGCCGGATTTCGGCGAGGAGTACTCCGGCGGGTACTTGCTGGGCATGGCCAAGGTCAAGGGCAAGGTCAAGATTCTGCTGGATATCGAACGCGTCCTGTCTACACAAGACTTGCACAACTTGAACTCGATGCTGCGGTAGCGCCGGGTCGCACGAGGAGCGATTCAAATGAAGCGAGACAAGCTTACCTTCGGCACCAAGATCAACTGCACGTTTACCGCGCTCGCGGCAGTGCTGGCCCTGACCGTCTGCTACGGCTTCTATACCATGAGCACGCTTCAGGCGTTGCTGGACAATGCAACCTTAAGGACCACGCGAAGGGTGGAGTTGGCGGGCAGGTTGAATACCGCCCAAGCAAACATGGCGGTAGGCCAGCTAGCGGCAGTCCTGTATAGCTACGCCAAGGATTCGAACGAGGTCAGCGGCTCCAAGCAAATTTTCCGTGAGAGTTCGGAATCGTTTCGCAAGACACTTGACGAATTCAGGCCACTGATCGCAACTGAAACGGGTCAGCAGGCCGTAACGCACATGGAACAGGAGTTTGCGTTGTGGCTTAAGGCTTACGCGGAACTCGAGCAACTGGCGGATGCCGGAAATACAGATGGAGCGGCCAAGATCCTCTCGGAGAAGACCAAGATGCACTGGGCGGCTATTGGAGAAGATTGCAGGAAACTGATTGAACTACAAGGCAAGCTCATCGAGACCGATCGTCAGTCCGCGCAAGCTCAAGTCTCATCCAGCCGGTGGATAATGTTGCTGCTGATGGCTTTCGGAATCGCTGTCACTGCCATCGCACTGTGGATTGTACGAGGCGCGAACAGGACGCTGCGCCAGTCGTCCAACGAACTCCTGGAAGGTTCCCACCAGGTAGCTGCCGCGGCCGGTCAGGTTGCGTCCGCCAGCCAGTCGCTAGCGCAGGGGACGTCGGAACAGGCCGCCACGCTCGAAGAGACGTCATCCTCCACGACGGAAATCACGGCGATCACGCGCCGCAATGCGGAGAACACGCGCAGTGTATCGGGGCTGATGGCTGAAACTGCCCATCGCGTGGAAGACGCCAATCACAATCTGGGAGAGATGGTGCAATCCATGAAAGAAATCAACGCGTCTAGCGAGAAGATTTCCAAAATCATTCGCGTAATCGACGAGATTGCTTTTCAGACCAATATCCTGGCGCTGAATGCCGCTGTGGAAGCTGCCAGAGCCGGTGAAGCCGGGATGGGCTTCGCCGTGGTGGCCGACGAGGTGCGCAATCTGGCACATCGCAGTGCCCAGGCGGCTAAAGATACCGCGGCTTTGATTGAGGAGTCAATTGCCAAATCCAATGAGGGCAATAAGAAACTGCAACTAGTGGCGAGTTCCATCCAACAGGTTACAGGAAGCGCGACCCAGGTGAAGGTGCTGGTGGACGAAGTCGATGTGGGAAGCCAGGAGCAATCGCGTGGAATCGACCAGATTGCCGCGGCGGTGACTCAGATGGAGACAGTGACACAACGCAGCGCTGCCAGCGCCGAGGAAAGCGCGGCCGCGAGCGAGGAACTGGCCGCACAGGCGCAGGCTCTCCAAGACATAGTGGAACGGATGCGCCAACTGGTGGGCGGCAATACCGAAGGCGCCTCGCAGCAGGACGGGACTCGGCGCGGCAAAGCACTGCCGGCGCGCGCTTCCTCGCACTCGGCGGATCTCGCGGCCCTTGACCACTCCTTGCAGAAGGCCGACCGCGCACGGACGACTGCACCGGCGGCGATGTCTGTCGCGGCGCAGGGCATGGAAATGTTCCCGCTGGATGACACCGAAAGCAACTTCTGAGAGGTCGAACTGTGAATCAGGCTGGCGAGTTGCGGCAACAGATTGAAGAGATGGCTCTCCAGCTAGTCGTGGGGGAGCCGGACAGCGGCGCGAACCCATCCGGCTGGATGCCCGCGCTTGAGAAGATATCGGCGGCGGCGACCCGCGAGCATGCCGACTCGGTGGTTCGAGCCGTCGCCGCCTTCGGGGAAGCGCTCCACGCTCTGGCCCAATCCCCTTCGAGCGATCCTTCGGCGGTCTCCTCCGTATTGCAGGACGGCGTGGCAAGCCTCCAGAACGCTCTGGAAGCGCCGGCACAGGAACGGCCGCCGCAAGATAGATCGCTTGCGTTGGACCCGGAACTGATATCGGACTTTATCGTCGAAAGCCGGGAGCACCTGGTCAACATCGAGGCCCAGGTTCTCACCCTGGAGCGCGAACCCTTCGACAGTGAGGCCTTGAACGCGGTTTTCCGGGGCTTCCACACGATAAAGGGGCTTGCCGGTTTTCTGGAACTGTGGGAGGTCCAAAAACTTGCGCACGAAGTAGAAACCGTACTGGACCGGGCCCGCAATTCCGAATGGACAATCAACCCGGCGGGGATCGACGTGATCCTCGAGAGTTCCGATTACCTGCGCCGGTGGCTGGCTCACATGGAGGCCGGCCTGCATCACGAAGAGTCGGAGGCACCGGCGCGCGATGAGGCGCTGCTCGCCAGGGTCACTCGGCTGAGTTCGGAACCCGGCGCCACCCAACCTGAAGGGCTTGCCAGCCTGGCTGCCGCCGTGTCCGTCAACGAGGAAAAAGGAGACAATACAAAACCGCCGGTCGAAGCCCCCCCGGTTGGCGCGGGGACGAGCGAACATGCAAGCGAACCGGTGACCAGCCCAACACCAGCAGCAGTCGTACCCGCTGCCGGCCGCCGCCAGGAAACGATGGCAGTCAAAGTGGACACCGCCAAGTTGGATTACCTGGTGGATATGGCCGGTGAAATGGTGATTGCTGAGTCGCTGGTGCGCCACGATCAGGAGTTAGCGGCGCTCAAGAATCCTCTTCTCCACCGCAAGATCGCTCATCTGACACGCATCACGGCCGAGTTGCAGAAGACCGCCATGGCGATGCGGCTGGTGCCCATCGGCCCGCTCTTCCGCCGCATGGCGCGCCTGGTCCGCGACCTCTCACGCCAGTTCGGCAAACAGGTGGAGATGGAAACCCAGGGCGACGAGATCGAACTCGACCGTACCATCGTCGAGGAGTTGGCGGATCCGCTGATGCACATGGTTCGTAACGCCCTCGATCACGGCATCGGAACTCCAGCCGAACGTCAGGCAGCCGGTAAACCGGCTGCGGCGCGACTCCTCCTCAAAGCGAATCACCAGGCGGGCCAGGTGGTCATCGAGATCACCGACGACGGCCGCGGCTTGAATCGCGCAAAGATCGTCGATAAGGCCGTTCAAAAAGGCCTGATCGCTTCGGGAGACGGTCTCAGCGACAATGAAGTCTACAACCTGATCTTCCAGCCCGGTTTCAGCACCGCGGCGCAGGTAACCAACGTCTCCGGCCGCGGTGTCGGCATGGACGTGGTGCGCCGCCACATCGAGAAGCTGCGCGGCCGCATCGAGATCCGCTCGACGGTAGGAGAAGGTGCCACCTTTCTGCTGAAGCTGCCGCTCACGCTGGCGATCATCGACGGGTTGGTGGTGGGCGTGGGGCAGGAGCGCTACATCTTACCGCTCTTCGCTGTGCGCGAGATGTTCCGCCCCACGACCGAAACCATCTGGACGGTGCAGCAGCGCGCCGAGATGGCCCTCGTGCGGGGATCATTGTTGCCGGTGGTACGGCTTTACCGGATCTTCCACGTACAGCCGAAGAACGAAGACCCACTGGCCGGTGTCCTTGTGGTCGCCGAAGTCGAAGGACAGCGCTTCTGCGTGCTGGTAGACGAGCTGATCGGCAAGCAGGAGGTGGTCATCAAGTCCCTTGGCGAGACCTTCAAGGGCGTGACCGGCGTAGCCGGCGGCGCGATCCTGGGCGATGGCCGAGTCGGACTGATCCTGGATCTCGACCGGATCTCCAAGGTAAGAGATTCATGACGCACCCCGTGGAAACCGCGGAGGTGGATGGAGTACGTCCGTTAGCCCCCCAGGAGTTCGAGCAGATCCGGCAACTGGCTTACCGCACGTTCGGGCTCGACCTCAAATCCGGCAAGGAGGAACTGGTGTCGGCGCGTCTGCGTAAGCTGGTGCGCGGCGGCGGTTTCCGTTGCTTCCAGGATTACTATCGGAGCGTCGTGCAGGACCGCACCGGCAAGTCACTGTTGTCTCTAATTGACGCTCTGGCCACCAATCACACTTCCTTCCTGCGGGAGGCGGACCACTTTCAATTCCTGCGGGATCAAGTAGTCCCCGCGATGGGCGCTCGCGACCCGATCGACGTCTGGAGTGCCGCATGCTCGACCGGCGAAGAGGTATGGACGCTCGCCATGGTACTCAATGAAGCCCTGCCGCACCGCCGGGTGCGCATCACCGCCAGCGACATTTCCAATAAAGCGTTGAGCTTCGCGCAACGCGCGGTGTATCCGACGGAACGCTGTCAGGGCGTGTCGGCGGCCTGGCTCTCCCGGTATTTCGCCGCAGCGGGACGGCCGCCAGTGAGTTATCAGATCACGGCGGCTCTTCGGGCCCAGGCGGTATTCCGCCGCATCAATCTTGTAGAATCCTACTCCTGGCCGCGTCCGTTCCCGATCATTTTCTGCCGCAACGTAATGATCTATTTCGACCGGCAGACGCAAGAGCGGGTAATCGCCGGACTGAGCCAGCACCTGGAACCCGGCGGCTATCTCTTTGTAGGGCATGCGGAGAGCCTGACTCGCGTCTCGCATTCGCTTGAATACGTGAGGCCGGCGGTGTACCGAAAGCCGGGGAAGAAAGAGGCCATGTGGAACAAATAATTGTGGGCATGGCGGACTGCAAAGTCGGCAATGTCGCCGGCCAGGTATTGGCGACCTATGCCTTAGGAAGCTGTATCGGGCTCTCGGTCTACGATCCCAAAGCAGCAGTGGGAGGCTTGCTGCACTACATGCTGCCCGACTCGGGTATCGATCCTGCGCGCAGCCGGCAGAACCCCTACATGTTCGCGGATACCGGTATTCCCAAACTGCTCGAACAGGTTTGTGTGCAGGGGGCATCGCGGCGCCGCCTGGTGGCGCACGCGGCAGGAGGAGCCTCGATCATGGATCCCCAGGCGATCTTCGACATCGGCAAGCGGAACTATCTGGCCTTGCGCAAGATCCTGTGGAAAGCCGGCATCCTGCTGGCCGGCGAGGCGGTAGGTGGCGGCCGTTCGCGCACCGTTCGGCTGGAGATCGGCAGTGGCCGGCTCTGGCTCCAGGAAAATGGCGGTCAGAAGGAACTGGTCCCCTCGTTCCCTCAGAAAGGAGTAAACACATGGCCTACCGGGTCCTGATCACCGACGATTCTCCAGCCATGCGCTCGTTCGTACGGCGCGTCATCGAACTGTCCGGTTTCGAGCTCTCGGCGTGCTTCGAAGCGGGCGATGGCGCCGAAGCGCTGGCAGTTCTGAAGAACGAGTGGGTGGACGCAATTTTAACCGACATCAACATGCCGGGAGTAGACGGGGAGGAGTTGTTGCGACGCCTAGCCGCCGACGAATTGTTGTGCGGCATTCCGGCAATCGTGATCTCGACCGACGCCACCCAGAACCGCATCGCGCGGCTGCTGGCGTTGGGAGCCCGCGGTTACGTTACCAAGCCTTTTCTTCCGGAAACGTTGCGGGCGGAGCTAGAGCGCACCTTGGGGGTGCCTTGTGACTGACACCACGATTCGTCCGGCACTGTGCAGCGCCGTTGCCGACGTGCTGGAGCGAATGTTTTTTCTCGACGGCTTGAGCGAAGTCCCGGAACCACCGCCGGAAGCCGAAACGGTCTCGGTTTACCTGAGTTTCGAGGGCAATCCGCCGGGCTGCTTCCAGATGCGCCTCGCACGCGAGGCGGCCAGCACCATCGCCGCCGACTTCCTCGGGGAGGATCGCGAGTCGCTCACCGACCGGCAGAGCACGGATGTCACGCTCGAACTCGCCAATATGATCTGCGGGGCGGTGCTCAGCCGGATCGAAAGCAATGCCGCTTTCCGTCTTGGGGTGCCGCAAATCGCAGCGGATAACACCGACCGGCAGGGGCCGAAGGAGGAAACCCGTTACACGGTCGAGACCGGCAGCGGCACGCTGACGGCAGCGATCCAGATGGAAACCCGGACATGCTCGCCAACCGAAACATACGCGTCCTGATTGTTGACGATTCCGCCATTGTCCGCAGAATCCTGAGCGAAGCCCTGTCGGGCGAGAGCGACATAGAGGTGGTCGGCACGGCGCCGGACCCGTACGTCGCGCGCGACAAAATTCTCGCCTTACGTCCCGACGTGCTCACGCTGGACATTGAAATGCCTCGCATGGATGGCCTGACATTTTTGAGAAAGCTGATGCATTTCCATCCGCTGCCGGCCATCATCATCAGCAGTCTCGCCCAGCCTTCGTGCCACGCCGCCTTGCAGGCGCTGGAATTCGGCGCCGTCGAAGTTCTGGCCAAACCCGGGGGGCCGTACTCGGTGGGTGAATTGCGCCAGAACCTCGCGCAGAAGGTTCGCGCTGCCGCGGCCGCGCGTATCAGGCGGCCCGAACCCGCCGGCGCCTCCCGCGAAACCGCGCCATGCACACCAGCCCGGCTGGCGGCGCCGGCACTGCATTCCGGAATCGTGCTCGCGATCGGCGCTTCCACGGGCGGCACGGAAGCCATCGCCAGGGTGCTCTCCCGTCTTCCGCAAGCCTGCCCCGGGATCGTCATCACGCAGCACATTCCGGCGCAATTCTCCCGTGCCTTTGCGAAACGCCTGAACGATATCTGCGCCATGGACGTAAAAGAGGCCGAGGACGGAGACACGCTGCGCAACGGCCTCGCGCTGATCGCCCCCGGAGATTTCCACATGCTGCTGCGCCGCAGCGGCAGCCGCTACTACGTCAGCGTCAAGAGCGGTCCACGCGTCTGTTACCAGCGGCCGTCGGTCGATGTCCTGTTTTCCTCCGTCGCCGAGTCCGCTGGGGCCGACGCGGTGGGCGCCCTGCTCACCGGAATGGGCAACGATGGCGCCCAGGGACTGCTGAAAATGCGCCAGGCAGGCGCCCGCACCATCGCGCAGGACGAGGCCACTTGCGTAGTCTACGGTATGCCGCGCGAGGCGGTCGAACTTCACGCCGCCGCGCAAGTTCTTCCGCTTCCCAACATTGCCGAAGAGATGCTCGCCGCGGCTGGCCGGCGCGATTCTTCCGGTTCGCGGCCTTCGCCGGACGCCAAAGCAATACCGGGAAGGACTGCCACTGCGGCAAACCAATGTTGACGATACGGTATCCCGGAAGCTACAGTAGAAGAGTCGCTTCATCCAGCCAGTAAGTCCCCATCGTCTAGCCTGGCCTAGGACACCGCCCTTTCACGGCGATAACAGGGGTTCGAATCCCCTTGGGGACGCCATCTCTTTGAAGGACACCTCGATGATGCGGTCGAGGGGCAGCCTTCGCCGGTGTCCGGCTCGTCCTATTAGGATTTTCTCCGGCTCAGCGTAAAATAAGGAATGCCCGAAAGCTCAGACGAGTTTTACCGCATTCAGAAGCTGCCCCCTTACGTATTCGCCGTAATCAATGAGATGCGCGCCAAGGCGCGCGCCGCACAGATCGACGTGATCGATCTCGGCATGGGAAACCCGGACGGCGCTACGCCGCGCCCCATTGTCAATAAGCTGATTGAAGCCGCACGCAATGCACGCAATCACCGCTACTCGCAGTCTCGCGGTATTCCCAAACTGCGCGAAGAAATTACCCGCCGGTATCTGGCCAATTACGGTGTAACACTCGATTCCGAGAAAGAAGCGATCGTCACCATCGGGGCCAAGGACGCGCTGGCGCACCTCCTCTTTGCCACAGTCGGACCGGGCGACGTGGTGGTTTCGCCCAACCCGGCCTATCCGATTCATCAATACGGCGTGCTCATGGCCGAAGGCCATGCCTGCATGCTTCCCATGCCCGATGCCGCCACGTTTCTCAACGGATTGGAAAGCCTCTATAACCGGTCCACGACGAAGCCAAAGATGCTTCTGATTTCCTTTCCGCACAACCCCACCACCACTTGCGTGGATCTGGATTTCCTCCGCGAGATCGTGCGTCTGGCGCGCCATCACGGCACCTTGATCGTTCACGATTTCGCGTACGCCGACCTGGGCTTCGACGGCTACAAGCCGCCCAGCATTCTACAGGTGGAGGGCGCCAAGGATGTGGCGGTGGAGATTTTCTCGTTGTCCAAGAGCTACAACATGGCCGGCTGGCGAGTGGGTTTCTGCGTGGGCAATCCGAAAATGATTGCCGCGCTGGCGCGCATCAAGAGCTACCTGGATTACGGGGTTTTCCAGCCGGTGCAGATCGCGAGCATCATCGCCTTGCGCGAGTGCGAAGAGGACACGAAGAAGATCTGCGCCGTCTACCAGAAGCGCCGCGACGTGCTGGTGCACGGCCTGAACCGCGCCGGTTGGCCGGTAGAAAGTCCGCGCGGCTCGATGTTTCTGTGGGCTTCGATTCCCGAGAAATATCGCGCCATCGGGTCGCTCGAATTCTGCAAACTCGTGCTGGAGAAAGCGGCGGTTGCGGTCTCTCCGGGAATCGGGTTTGGCCCCCTCGGTGAAGGCCACGTCCGCTTTGCCCTGGTGGAAAACGAGCAGCGTATCCGCCAGGCAACCCGGGCAATCGGCCAATTCCTCAAGTGCTGATGCGGGTTCGGGGGGCCGGCCACTTTACTGATTGGTGCGGCCCGATGCAGCGGCAGCGTTACTCAAATCGCCCTCGGCGGACCAGTAGAGGGCGTTGAAGAGGAGCGGAAAGGTCGCATGGGTTTGCCCGCGATGCTGCGGGCGGATGCCGAACAGCACGACCTTGCCGGGGTTCATCTCGATGGCAACCACAGCAGCGCGGCCGTACATCAGATCTTCGCCGCGGATCCAACCGCTGGCGTTCACTTTCGTATTGGGATAGCGTGCCACCACGCTGACTTTCTGCGACGCGAAGCCTTCCATCAACTGAAAGAAGGGCGAGTTGATGTAGAAGCCCAGCGTGTCTGGCGCGACGCCGCGGCCGATGGGATGCGCAGTATCGACCTGCAGGTTGACGATAGCGCCCGGAGCGAAGTGCACATCGCGCGTGGTGGCGCGTTTGAGAT
Source organism: uncultured Solibacteraceae bacterium (assembly GCA_963805775.1). Classification (GTDB taxonomy): domain Bacteria; phylum Acidobacteriota; class Terriglobia; order Bryobacterales; family Bryobacteraceae; genus Solibacter. Next base: position 64,208 of record CAWDWK010000036.1, read on the forward strand.
CTTTCACCCCAAGCGGCAGTTTATCGACCAGAAGGTTGGATGCCTCGCCCAGCGATATTAAAGTCCCGCCGTCGGAGACAAACTGATGCAGGGCATCCCATCCGGCTTCGCCGAGCCCGCCGCGATACTGCTCGACGATAGTCTTGTAGTCGAGGCCGTCGAGGATGGCGCTGCTGCGCTGGTCGGGCAGGATGATGGCGTCGAAGCGCTGGCGAAGTCTGCCCGGTTTGATGTCCTCATTGTGTAAGGCGGTGTATTCGAACTGGTAGCGATCCAGCACCCAGCGGGTCCAGCCCTCGTCCATCGAGGGGTCGTACGACTGGTAGATGCCGACCCGCGGCGCATTGAGAGTGGTGGCGAGCAGCGATCTTGCGGGAGCCTTTGGATCGGGGCGCACGTCGATGCCTGCCACGGCTTTATTCCACACTTCGGCCTTCGCGGTGGCGATGACATAAGGCACGGCGCCGGCCTCGGGCTTGCTCAAGCTCACCTTGGCGCCGCCTTTCAGCAGGCGGTTGACCACCATTGCGGAGAGCGCGCCATTGTAGGGGAAGCGCCAGGCACCGCCGCCGCTGCTGGCGGAGAGAACATACCTGGGCGTGGCGGCAACCTTGTCCATCGGGAACGCCGCGAGCGGTGTTTTGGCGAACTCGGTCTTGACGCCGAATTGCATACCGAGCGACCAGGCGGAGACGTCGTAGGGAGCTTCGGCGGGCGCGCCCGGAGAGCGCCTTACTTCGGGATAGGTCTGCTTTTCGAGCAGGTCCTTGGCGTAGCGGGCGAACACCTGGTCGAACGGGATGACGAAGGTTCCGGCCGGATAAGTCTTATCGTCCTGCTTGAAGCCCTGATTGGCGCGGTAGACTTCCACGCCGGCGATAAGGAGTTTGTCCACCAGTTCGATGGCTTCGTTGGAATCGTGCTGGGCGTCGACCGGAATGAGTATGGCGAAAGTTTTGTCCTTATCTTGGCCGATTTCGCCCTTCTTGCCCGCCTCGATTGTGTTGCGGTTGATAGCGTAGATCTGGTGTAGCAAGTTCTCGCGGCCGTCGGCGGCGGTTTCGAGCAGCGCGTTGGTGGCGATCAATTCGTAGTCCACGATGTCGCGGAGGGTCCAGCGTCCGCCGAGCCAGGGGCGGGGATACTCGGTGCGGGGCGTGATATCGCGAGGGGCGGGGAGAGGATCGTCGGGGCGCTCGAAGGCGCGGCGGCGCTCGGATTCGAAGTCGGTGGCGCCGGCGGCGGGACCGGTGGCGGCGGAACGTCCGCCGCTGGCCGGAGTGGAGGTGGATGCGGCACGTGAGGGGTCGGCCTTTTGCTGCACAGTGGGGGTAGCGATGCGCGCGCTGGCAACTTCGGTGAGCAGGCCCACCTGGTTGTGCCACCATCCGGCCCACGCCATGGCGCCCTGCCAGAAGTTGGTGTAGGTGGAGTTGAAGATGATCCCGGTCTTGCCCTCGGCTTCCAGGGCGGCGGCCTGCGACTGACCGAAGACGCCGTTGAGCCGATAGATCAACGGATCCACGTTGGGGTTGATGGGGTCGGTGGCCGGCATGGTGAAGATGCGCGGACCGCTGGTGCCCTGTTGATGTTCGTCGAGCCAGATGGAGGGGAACCAGTCGTGCCAGAGGACCTGGGCGGCCATCTGACTTTCCTTCTGGCTGAAGAGGTACATGTCGCGGTTGTTATCGTGGCCGGTGTAGTTGTGATAGAGGAACGGCAAAGGACTGGCTTCGCTGGGGGTGCCAAGGGTCTTGTTGTACCAATCGGTGACCATGATCTGGCCGTCGGGATTGAGGGAAGGCACCAGCAGGAGGATGACGTTGTCGAGCACCTTTTTGACGCTGGGGGAGTCGCTGGTGGCGAGGTTGTGGACCAGCTCGAGCACCATCTGCGACGCGCCGATTTCGGTGGAGTGTATGTTGTTGGTGATGAAGACGACGGCTTTGCCGGAGCGAAAGATCTCATCGCGCTCGGCCTCGGTGGGGGCGCCGCCCTGGAAATAGAGCTTACGCTCCAGGTTCTTCAGCTTATCGAGATTGCGCAAGTTTTCGGCGGAGCTGATTTCCAGGATGATGAAGGGATTGCCGTTGGTGGTGGGGCCAAGGTTGCGGAACTTGACGCGGTCGGTGCCGTTGGCGACGGCCTGCATGTACTCGACGATCTTGTCCCAGCGCACCAGTTTTTTATCGCTGCCGATGCGGAAGCCGAAATACTGCTCGGGACTCTGCACGGCAGCCGTCGAACTAAGGGCAATCAGGAAGAGAGTTGCGATCAAGCGGCGGGTTCTCATGGGACGGCGTTCCTCTCGTTGGATGGCGGAAATGAGATTGAACAATTGTCGAGAGATTTACATCTGGATGTCAACTGGGCCCGGCCGGTGGCTAAGATAAGGGAGTGCGATACGTCCTGATTCTCGCGCTGACAGCCTGCACGGTGGCGCGCGCGCAAAGTATCGTCAATCCAAACCGGTTGCGCGGCGCAGTCGCACAACTGGACGCTCCGCCGGCGGGCGAGCGGCCGATGCGTTGCGAGGTTTCACCGATCAAGCCCTCACTGAATTTCAGCTTCCGGTATCAGGCGGGGTACAGGGTCACGGTGCCTCTGAATCAGTATGCCGGGAGCGGGCACAGGTGGAACACACTGACGCGCATCACGCCCGAGGGAGGCGAGCGCAAGCCGGTCTACCTGTGGTCTCGCTTCGCGCTACCCGAGGTGCCTAAAACGAATGCTGATGCCAGGGTGGGCGGCGGCTACCTGTTGGGCGAAGGTGGGTACAACGTGCGCTGGATGATGATGGACGATTCGGGCCGCGTATGCCGCAAGAACTGGCGCGTGGACGTTCACCTGAGCCGCGCGGAAAGCAAAGTGAAGGTAGCGATGCCGCCGGATACGGTCTGGGAGATCGGGCTGCGCGGGTCGCGAACGCTCCCGCAGGGAGCCGACGACGCGGCAGCGCTCCGGCTGACGATCTTCCTCCACACCGCGCCGTTGTTTCCGCGGCGTACCCGCATGCGGCCTAACGACATGGTGACGCTGATGAGCACGGTCTCGTCGCTTTTGGAGCGCGTGCCCGCCCGGTCGGTACGCCTGGTGCTGTTCAACCTTGAGCAGCAGAAGGAACTGTATCGCAAGGATGATTTCGTGCTTCGGGACATGGCGCAGGTTTCGCAGGCGATGACCAACATGGAACTTGGGCTGGTGGATTTTCAGGTGCTGCAAAACAAGCGGGGACATGTGGATCTGCTGACCGATCTGGTGAACCGCGAGTTGCAGGCGCAGCCGCCGAGCGATGTGGTACTGTTTCTGGGACCGGAGACGCGGTTTTTCGACCGCGTGCCGCAGGCCAGTCTGGAGAGACCGGCGGGAGGCGGCCAGCAGTTTTTCTACTTTCAAATCGTGCCCTTCGTACGCCAGACAGCGACACCGGCGGACACGATCAAGAGCGCTCTTTCCCGGCTGGGAGGTAAGACGATACTGATTCACACACCGGGCGAGTTCGCCAAGGCGATCGAGCGGTTGGAGAAGGGCGGCCGCGGCTCGCCCTGAGCCCTACTGTTTCGCCGGGCCGGGACCACCCCGCGGGCGCGGCATACCGAAAGCGGATTCGCTGACCTTGTAATCGACCGGCGGTTCGAACAGGGTGTGAGCGGGCTCGCTGCGGCTGATGTTGGCCAAGCGGGTCACGGTGTCCCCATTGCGCGGATCCGAGTGCTTGGAGAGTACCGTGGTGTGAAGGTCGGAGGAGTACCAGCTCTCGACGACAATATGGATGGGCAGATCGTTGCCCGCCTGTCCGGCGGGGATGGTCATGGTGGTGCGGCGGCCGTCGGCCTGCACACCTTCGACCGCTTGCCGGCCCAGCGCTTCTGTCTTCAAGTTCTGATCGGCGGCGCTGTGGCGGCCCATGCCGAGCGCATCCAGGCCGCCGGCGCGCGGGCGGGGACCACCGCCGGACGCTTCCGGCGACAGGCGCTGAGACCCACGCCCATTGCGCACGTACTTCATGCCGGTGTGATCCTTGGCATTGAGGGAATAACTGACGCCGGCCACCGGGTCGTTGATAAAGACCATCTGCTGCATGCTGGCATTTGGTGCCAGTCCGTTGAGGTTGACCGCCTGTTCGCGCCGCGTGCGGCCTTCGCTGTCCCTGTAGACTTTGGAGGTGACGATCTGGTGAATGTGATTACCATCGGCCAGGGTTTGCGTGGTTTCGGTGATCACGTCGGCTGAGAATGGGGCGTTCGTCACTCCGGCGCGGAGCATCCCGGCTCCGGGTTCGATGGGTCCGCCAGGGCCGGGAGCTCCGTCGAAACCCATGCGTCCCCGCCCACCGCGTCCCGGCGGGGGACCTTGCGCGAAGGCGCCGGCGGCCAGCGCGATCAGGGCAACAATTGTCATTCGCATCGAAAATCCTCCGTTACGGCAATACCGCTAATCCAAGAAACGCACGGCGCGCGCCACTCCGTTAGAACCTAGTAAGACATCGGCTTCCACCAGTTCCTCCGCGCGATCCGCACTTATATCCAGGCCCAGCGCAATCATAGCGCTGCGCGGCACTTCGACACGGACCACGTTGACATCGTCTTCATCGGCAGCCACCCCGGCCGAATTGGGTAGGGGGATAAAGCCGTCATAGTCGGCCTGGGTCTGCGCCACCGCCAACTCTACGGTGCGTTGCACCGGCTGGTGAACGGCCTCCGGCTGACGCTCGCGTACCAGGAAGGCGGCCAGGGCGAACATCGCGGCGAAGGCCGCGGCCCAGGTGGCCACTGGTATCCAGCGGCGTGACCCTGCACGGCCCTCACCCCCTGCCTGGCGGCGGAAGGCGGAACGTAACTTGGTTTCCACCCGGGGCGGCGCTTCCATGCGTCGAAAACCGGCTGCGACCGCTCGAAAACCCGCTTCCAACTCCCGATGGCGGGTCATCCGGGCTGCGCACGCGGAGCACTCCAACAGGTGGCGGCTATCCTCGCACTCGCCGAGTTCCTGGATGGCATTCCAAAATTCCTGACAGTTCATGGCACACACCTCGCCGGCTTGAGCGTCTCAAGAGCGTGCCGGGGGTTCCGCTCCTGATGCAATTTCTCCAATAACAACCCGCGCGCCCGGTGCAACCGCGAACGCACCGTCCCGATCGGGCAACCCAACGCCACCGCGGCGTCGGCGTAATCCACTTCCTCGAGGTCACACAATACCACTACCTCCCGGTACCTCCGGGGCAGTGCCTGAATGGCGCGCCGCAGGGCGTCGATCCCTTCGCGGCGAGTCAAGTCCACCAGTGGGTCGTCCAGTACGGCCAGTTCAGGCTGGCCGGAGTCGTCGGAATCCGTATCCAACGCAACGTTGGAACGACCACGCTCCAGGTGCCGAAGAACCAGTTTACGTGCGATCCCATACAGATAGCCGGAGAGCGTCCCGCGACTCGGATCGTAGCCGCAATCCTCGCGCAACAGGGCCAAAAACACCTCCTGTGTGACGTCTTCCGCCACAGGCAGGGACCCGCTCATGTGTAGGGCAAAGCGGAATAATCCCGCCTGACGGCGCCGGTACAGCGCCACAAACGCCTCTTCGTCGCCGCTTTGCATGCGCAGCAGCAGTTCGTCGTCCGTCTCGACCGGGGCTGACGTCATGGGCCTTTTACTTATTATTCCGCCCAACTACCAAGAAGTTCCACAGAATGTTAAGCTAATTCAGGGGTTTACCCTATGGCAGGTACCCCCTAAACGCACAACAATAACTAATTTGGTACTTTACGGCTAGTAGTCACTACCCATATCATTACTTTTCGGACTGGAAATTCAAATGGCCCCGGGACATCAAATTGACGAAGTAACGGTTCTTCGACTGAAGCTGGCTGAAGCAGAGGCGGAACTGGATTATCTGAAGCAGAAACAGATAAGCGGTGAGCAGCGATTCAAGGAACTTCTGGACGCCTCGCCCATGATGGTGTGGATATCGGGGACGGATGCCATGTGCACCTTCGTCAACCGGGCCTGGCTCGAATTCCGTGGCCGTACACTGGAAGAGGAATTGGGCAACGGATGGGCCGAAGGGCTCCATCCGGACGATCGCGACCTTTGCCTGGAAACCTACCTGAAGGCCTTCTCTGCGCGCACTCCGTATCGCGTCCAATACCGCGTGCAGCGTGCCGGCGGAGAATACGGGTGGATTGAGGACTCGGGCACGCCGCTGATCGAAGACAATGTCTTTGTCGGCTTCATGGGCACGGCCGTGGATGTCACCGACCGGCGGAGCCGCGTGTTTACGCCGGATCGGGAGTCGGTCCGGATGGTTTTCGCGCTGACTGAACGCGAACGGCAGGTGCTGGTGCTGGTCGCCGGGGGCAAATCCACTAAGGAAGCCGCCGCCCACCTCGGCATCAGCTACAAAACCGCCGATTCGCACCGCAGCCGAATCCTGGAAAAACTGGGCGTGCACGAGACCGCCAGCATGGTCCGCTATGCCATCCGCGCCGGATTGATCGAAGCCTAGCGGCAGGTAGCAGAAGCGCCGACAAACCGACGACGTTAAATATCAGCCTTCACGCCCGATCGCCATGACGAAATACTGGGCACGTTCCGGGCCCGGATTCTTCCACCCGTGCTCCTCATTGGAGTTGACATACACCACGGACCCCGCCGTGACGCGGGTGACTTTGCCTTCGATGGTCACATCCAGCGAGCCCGTCCGCAGCATGACAATCTCTTCGTGAACGTGATGATGCGGGGCGTGCGGCGCTTGCCCTGGACCCAGGTCCGTGATGTGAATGTCCACCGGATATCCGGCGTGGTTTTTGCCGTTGAACACGTCGCGCGAGCGGTTTTGCCCATTCACCTTCTCGGGCAAATCCTCGTAAAGATAGGTCTTTGAGGCGAGCGTCGGTTTGTCTTTTGCCTGGGGCGCGGCTGTTTGAGCCGCGGCCACCGCTGGCAGCAGAGCAGCTAAATCCCGGCGGGAGAGTTTCATGTTTCTACGTTAGCTCACCTTGGAACCGTCCGCGCTGAGATGCGCGCGCCGGTCGCCATGGAAGGCCACGTTTGCCAGATGGGGTGCGCTTACGGCGCTGGCTCCCACCTCTACGGGTGCGTTGGGTTGCTGTCGCGACTTCACGCAGTCCATGAAGTTCTGGATGTGCGGTTCGATCGGAATGGGCGCCGCCATTTCCTTTACCGGCTCGGGGTTCTTGAGCCACGGTTCCTTCCAGATCTTGTAGCCCGCGGTATTGAGCAGCATGGTCCCCTGGTCGCCCTGGAACATCACGCTCCAATCGTTATCGTAGGAGTTGCAGTAGTTGAGCGTCCACGTGGCCATCAGGGTCGAGTATTCGAAGACGGCGGTGAACACGTCGGGAACTTCGCTGCCCGTGTTCTTGGCTGCCTGTCCGAAACACACCGCGGACTTGGCGAAACCCGCGCCGCTGAACCACTGCACCACGTCCATCAGATGGGTGCCCTGGTCGGTCATGTTGCCGCCCGAGTAGTCCCAGAAGTAGCGCCAGGAGCGGAACCGCATAGGCTCCAGATCGCGGTCCTTGGCTTTGCCGAGAAAACGCTTCCAATCCAGCTTGCCAGGCAGCGGCGAATTGTCCAGCGGCTTGGAGACGTTCCAATTCCACATCGGCTTGGCCATCGTCACCTTGCCGAGGATGCCGCTGTCGAAGACGCGCTTGGCCTCGATCACGGCCGGCGCGCTGCGCCGCTGCATGCCGATCTGCACGATCCGGTCGGTTTTGCGAACCGCCTGAATCATCCGCTGGCTCTCCTCGATGGAGTGCGACATTGGTTTCTCCAGGTAAGCATCCTTCTTAGCGTCGAGCGCGGCGAACAGGCAGGGCGCGTGCTGATGGTCCGGAGTCGCCACCACCACCGCGTCAATGCCGGTTTGCGCCAGCAGGTCATGGTAATCCACGTATGACTTAGCATCCGGCGTAGTTTTCAGCGCATTTTGCAGGTTGGGTTCGTAGACCTCGGCGATGGCAACGCACTCCGCGCCCAGTTTCTGGAAATTGCCTTGAAGATAGCGCCCGCGGCCTCCCGCCCCGATCAGTCCGTAGGCAAGGCGGTCATTGGCGCCCCACGCCGAGCGCGGCACAAACAGCGGTGCGGCGGTCAGGGCGGAAGCGAGAAATTGTCGGCGATCTTGCGGCATGGCGGTTGGTTCCTCTCGCGTAAATGTAATCCCTGGCGCTGCCGGACGCAAGGCGCGCCGCGCCGGCCTTGCCGCAAGACCGCCGATTTCCGTTCAACGCGAGCCGAGCTACTGCGTTTTGCCCCGCCAGAACTGCGGATCCATATCCGCGAAATCCCCGGACACGTAGCTCATCCGCGGCTCCACGCGAAACAGTAAGTGCTCCCGGCTGATCTCCGTTTCAGAGGCGAGTTTGCTCCCATCTTTCGCCCTGGCGTTCGCCAACCCTTCGGCAAACACCGGCACCGGATTCACGCCTTCATCGAAACTGCGCAGCGACGTTATCGGCGCGAGGAAGACCAAGGTTCCCGCCGGCGCCCCCGAGATCACCTGGTAGGCCAGGTCGGGGCGGTCCAGATTCACCGCATCCGCCGTGGCGCGACGCAAGCGGATCAACTCGCCGAACTCGGCTTCCGTGCCGGGCCGTATGCGGAAGAGGGAGATCTGGAAATAGCGTGCCTTCGGAAACATGCGAATGGCCTGGTCGGGACGGTAACTCCAGTTGGCCCGATATTGCGCCAGCATGGTGCGCGAGGGAGCCAGCACGTCGTCCTGCAACGGTTCGGACGCTCCGTTAGCGGCGCGCACCGGCGCCAACGCGCTGATCCTCTGGTCCAGGTCTTCCACGCTCGCAAACGAGGTGTGCGCCTCCACCAGCCACGTTTCGTGTGGCCCCGTCACGGCGGCCATGCCAATCACGTTGAGCGCCGCCCTGGCGTTTGCATAGTCTCTCACGGGTGCTCCGCCGGTGCCCGGGTTGCGCACCAGTTGCACAATCGGCGGCACGTCGGTGAGACTTTGCCCGAAGGCCGCACTGCTCAGGATTCCTGCTAGCACGAGTATTCTCATAGTCCTCCTCTAACGTTAGACGTGGTGACAGGCGCGAGCGTTGATTGGGAGTAACAGGCTGCTCCGGAGTAGCCCGCCCCGGCATTGATAGAATTGAAGAAATGCGTATTTTTGCCGTTGCTTTCCTATCCCTGCTTTCCTTGTCCCTTCACGCGCAAACTCCCGTCAAACTCAAAGTGGACGCCACCGACGCCGCGCGCCGTCTCATTCACGTACAAATGTCCATGCCCGCCAAGCCCGGCGCCATGACGCTGCTCTATCCGGAATGGATCCCCGGCGAACACGGTCCCACCGGCCCCATCGCCAACCTGGTAGGCCTGAGAATCCAGGCCGCCGGCCAGACCATTCCCTGGAAGCGCGATAGCGACAACATGTTCGCCTTCCACCTGGACGTCCCCTCGGGCGCCGCTACACTCGACGTGGCTTTCGATTTCATCTCGCCTCCCGAAACGGGCGGCTTTACCAGCGGCAGTTCCACCACGACGGAACTGGCCGTCCTCAACTGGAACCAGTTGCTGCTCTATCCGCAGGGCTCGCAACCCGATGCGTTCCAGTACCAGGCCACCCTGACCGTTCCCACTTCCTGGCGCTACGGCACCGCGCTCCCGATCCAGCGCGAGAGCGGCAACCAGATCGAGTTCCAGCCCGCTTCGCTCACCACTATGGTGGATTCGCCAGTCTCCGCCGGCGCCCATTACCGCACCTTCGAATTGGGCAGCGAAGGGGGAGTTCCACACTATCTCCATGTGGCCGCCGATAGCGACGGCGCGCTGGACGCCAGTCCCGAGGTCATCGGCCACTTCAAAGATCTGGTGAAGGAAGCCGGCGCCCTGTTCGGCGCGCGCCATTACCGCAGCTACCACTTCCTCTACACACTGAGCGATCACGTGGCGCATTTCGGACTGGAGCATCACGAATCGAGCGACGACCGCACTGGCGAGCGCACCCTGATCGATCCGGATGCCCTGCGTGCCAGCGGCTACCTGCTGCCTCACGAATTCGTCCACTCCTGGAACGGCAAATACCGCCGTCCTGCCGGCCTGATCTCCGAGGGGCACGATGGCGGCTACGACACCCCTATGAAGGGCGACCTGCTGTGGGTTTACGAAGGGCTCACCAACTATCTGGGTGAAGTCCTCGCGCCGCGCAGCGGACTGTGGTCGCCCGAGGACTATCGCGAATCGCTCGCCGAGACCGCCGCCGAGTTGGACAACAAATACGGCCGCACCTGGCGCCCCCTCGAGGACACCGCCGTCGCCGCGCAGGTGCTCTATGACAGCGGCGGCGATTACCAGAGCCTGCGCCGCAGCGTGGATTATTATCCCGAAGGCTCGCTAATCTGGCTGGAAGCCGACGTCACGATCCGCCAGTTGAGCAAAGGCGCGAAGTCGCTCGACGATTTCTGCAAACTGTTCCACGGCGGCGCGAGCGGCCCACCCGCGCTCAAGCCGTACACGTTCGACGATATTGTCGCCGCGCTCAACACCGTGCAACCCTACGACTGGGCCGGCTTCCTCAATCAGCGCCTGCATTCCACTTCGGCCCGCGCGCCGCTAGGCGGCATCGAGCACTCCGGCTGGAAGCTCACCTACGACAACGTGCGCAGCGATTTCTGGAAGGCGCACGAGGACACTCGCAAGATCACCGATCTCACGTACTCCATCGGCATGCTGATCGGCAATGACGACGGCATCATCACCGACGTGCGTTACGGCGGCCCGGCGCAGAAGGCCGGTCTCGCGCCGTCAGTGAAACTGATCGCCGTGAATACAAGGCAGTACTCTCCCACCGTGCTGCGCGAGGCCATCGCCAAAACGGCCACCGACGCCAAGCCTCTGGAGATCCTGGTGAAGAACGGAGAGTTCTATCAGACCTTCCACATCGACTATCAGGGCGGCGAAAAGTATCCGCACCTGACCCGCGATAGCTCGACACCGGATCTATTGACGGCGATCCTCGCACCGAAGGCGAAGAAGTAAGGACGGAATCCGGGTTTTTCACGGGCGCGATATAATGGTCACCAGAGTGACCACATGAGAGTCAGCACAGTTCGGGAATTCCGCGACAACGCTACGGGGCTACTGAAGTCTAAGGAACCAGTCCTGATCACCCGGCGTGGACGAATGGCGGGAGTCTTCTTCCCCTCACCGGAAGCCATGCTTACGGTTGACTTGAAGCGCCAACTCTTTGAAAGTTTGAGTGCTGAAATCGCGCGGCAGATCGGTAAGAGCGGCGGCACCGAAGAAGAAGTTCTATCCGATTTCGAGTCCTGGCGGAAAACGCGTCGTGAAACTCGCCGCCGACGCTAACGTTCTACTCTCCGCGTTAATCGGAGGCCAGGCAATTCGCGTGCTTCGCCACCAGGCAATCGAAGAAATCCTGACCACTGAGGCCACATTGGCGGAGGTGCAAGAATACGCGGGCCGGTTGGCCCGAAAGCGACGATTGTCGGTCGATCTGGTTTTGCTTGCGGCCGCAGCGCTTCCGGTCACAACTGTTCCGCGCAGCGTTTACGCATCCTCCTTGGCCGAGGCGCGGAAGCGCATCGCTCGCAGGGATCCAGACGATGCGGAACTCCTGGCGCTTGCCATACATCTCAAACTCCCTGTATGGTCCAATGACAGCGATTTCGAAAATACAGGAGTCGTTTGGCACACCACCGCTTCGTTGCTCGCCGCCTTGGAGTCCAGATGAGCCTCTATCCCACCGTCTTCCCCGAGAACGTCACGTACGGGAACGCCTCCGGAATGTGCGAATCGTAATGTCCGTGGCGATTCCACGTCCAGCCGGCGCACGGGTCCAGCACTTCGCGATTGCGCCCCAGTTTCTCGAAGCGCGAACAGTCGATGCGCCAGATATCGTCTTCCTTCGGCGGCAGAGATCGTCCATCCGCAATGTCCGCCAGTCCGCGCCACGGGAACGCCAGCTCCACCGTCCACCCACGGTCGGTATTCGTCCTGCTGTTGACCACTCCATCCACGTGGACCGCGGTCCGCAATCCCGGAAAGTCCCAGTCCAGAAACCCCCAGCGCTCGCCGCGAGGGTGAACGTGTCCGCCCACGCCGTCAAGCACCATGATGCGCTGGTTCGCCGGGTCGAACTCCGGCCTGCCATAATATGGCGACCCCGGATGAAGAATATCCTTCCAGATCCAGAACACCTCGTACACCGTATTCAGCGCGTTGACCTCGAATTCGTAGTACGCGTCCTTGCCGCCGATGAAAACCTCGACGTCGTTCTCTTCCCAGATCTTCGAATCGCGCCTTGTCATCGTGCCCCGGACATCCGTCTCCTGTGCCCAAAAACCGAAATACAGATTGTCGTCGTCCCAGAGCAGTGCGACGCGCGTGTCGAACCATGCAGGCTCGCCGCTCACGATATCCACGAACGGCGCGGATTTCGGCGCAAGCTGCCAAGACGCTTCGTCCAGGTTGCCATCCACCGTGATGGGGCCGGCGGCACGGTAGCACGTGTAGCGGGCGGGCTCTAAATTCAGGGGCGCGAGAGGACGGTACATGACGCTACCATATTACCCATGGGATCACCCCAGCGTTTAACATCCACACCCGATCCGCTGCTTGCCTGGCGCAAGGAATTCCCCATCCTCGGCAGCACCACTTACATGATCAGCCACTCCCTCGGCGCTATGCCGGAGCGCACGCGTGCGCGCATGCAGGAGTTCACCGACACCTGGGCCACCCGCGGAATTCTCGCCTGGGAAGAGGGCTGGTGGATGATGCCCATCACGGTGGGCAATCTGGTGGGCAGCATTATCGGCGCGGGCGAGGGCGAAGTGGTGATGCAGCAGAACGTCTCCGTGTGCCAGAACGTGGTGACGTCGTGCTTCGACTGGCGCGCGCGACGCAACAAGCTGGTCACCGACGGGCTCAACTTTCCTTCCAACAATTACATCTATCATTCGCTGGAGCGCAGCGGCGCGCGCGTCGTGACAGTCCCCTCCCCCGACGGCTTCACCTTGCCCGTGGAACTGATACTGGACGCGATCGATGAAGAGACGGCCCTGGTCTCGGTCTCGCACGTGGCCTTCCGCAGTTCCTACATGCAGGACCTCGCATCGATCACCGAGCGCGCGCACGCCGTCGGCGCGATGGTGCTGGCGGACCTTTACCAATCGGCCGGTACGGTGCCTGTGAACGTCCGCGAACTCGGCGTCGATTTCGCCACCGGCGGAAGCGTGAAGTGGCTCTGTGGCGGTCCCGGCGCCGGATACCTCTACGTGCGCCGCGATCTGTGGAAGCAGCTCACTCCCGCCGCTACCGGATGGACCGCGCACGAACAACCATTCGCCTTCGAAGGCGGCCCAATCCGGTACGCCGATAACGCATTTCGCTTCCTCAACGGCACGCCCAACATACCGGGGCTGTACTCGGCACGATCGGGCTATGAGATCGTCAACCTGATCGGCGTGGCGGCGATTCGCGAAAAATCCGTGCGGCAGACCACGCGCCTGATCGAACTCGCCGACACTGCCGGCTTCCCGGTGAATACCTGCCGCGATCCCGCCCAGCGCGGCGGCGTCGTGGTGCTGGACGTTCCGGACGGCCAGGAAGTCACAAGCGAGCTGGCGCGCCGCCAGATTCTGGTGGACTATCGCCCGCAGGCGGGCATCCGCGTGGCGCCGCATTTTTATACCACGGACGAAGAATTGGAACACACAGTCAGTGAGATTCGCTCCATCGTGAGCGAGGGAGTGAACGCATGAACAAGGTTCTATTGATCATCGCCTTGACCCTGCCCCTGTGCGCGCAGGTCAAAATTACGCAGCAAGGCAAAGACAAGATCTCCGTGGAGATCGACGGCAAACCCTTCACCGATTTCTATGTCGGTCCCCAGACCGCCAAACCCTATCTGCATCCGCTGCGCACCGCGGATGGCAAAGTGGTGACGCGCGGCTTCCCGATGGTCACGGATATCCCTGGTGAAGCCCACGATCATCCGCACCATCGCGGCTTGTGGTTCACCCACGGTGACGTCAACGGCTACGATTTCTGGGCCAACGAACCCGACCAGCAGGGCGCCAACAAGGGAAAGGGCACCGTCGTGCTCGAGAAGGTGGATAAGTTCGTCACCGGCAAAAAATCGGGGACCATCTCGGCCACCTTCGCGTGGAAGATTCCCAGCGGAGAGACGCTGCTCATCGAGAGCCGCAAAATGACGTTCTACTCCGATCCGCAGCTACGCACCATCGATTTCGACATCACTCTTTCCCCGCAACAGGAAGTGAAATTCGGCGACACGAAGGAAGGTATGTTCGCCATTCGCCTCGCCGCGCCGCTCGAAGAAGAGCAACCCAAGGACATCCCCGAGCCCAAGCGCACCGGAAAGATGGTCAACGCGCAGAACAAGGTCGGCGAGAAAAATGTGTGGGGCAAACGCTCCGAGTGGGTCGATTACTTCGGCAAGATCGACGGCGCACCAGTTGGCATCGCGGTCTTCGATCACCCCTCGAACCCGCGTTCTCCCACGTACTGGCACGCGCGTGGCTACGGGCTGCTTGCCACCAACATTTTCGGCCTGCACGATTTCGAGCGCGACCCCTCGCGCGACGCCAGCCTCACCATACGCCCCGGCCAGCCGCTGCGCTTCCGCTTCCGCGTCATCGTTCACCCCGGCGACGTAAATACGGCCGCCATTCGAGAGGCCTACGAGACGTGGATCGCGATGAAGTGAGGTAACCTACTTCACGGTGAGTTCGAAATCCACCTGCAACACCAGCGCATCGTTACTCACGCGAATGTCCGGCACCGCGAATTTCCGGACTTCGCGTTTGTACCCGGGCTGCGCCGCCGGGGCCTCCAGCATCTTCTGCGACTCGGCTTCCAGCGCGTATTTGAACTCTCTCGCCAGGCTGGCCTGCATGGCCTCACAGACCCGGCGGATGTAGTAGCCGCTCTTGCCTGCGCTGGTCACCTTCACTTCCTGCAAACCGATCGCGCCATTTTTGTAGACCGGCAGCGCCGTGATCACAACGTCGAAAGCGTCCCCCAAACCTACGCACTGGCCCACCACATTGAGTGCGCTGCGGCCGGTGAAGCGTGCCGTGATGCGTAAGCGGCCACCCTCGCCGCGCACCTGCGGCTTTTCCAGGTACGCGAAGTTGCACTTGTTGTCCTTGCTGCCGTGCACGTAGCGGCGGCCCTCCTGGCTGAAGACCTGCTCCGTCAACATGCGCTCCAGTGCCCCGAACTGTATGTGGAGTTCCACGGCGGACGCGCACCGGCACACCGCCAGCAGTAGAAATACGAATCGGATCACTCGTGCTTTTCCAACTGCAGGTTGATGGTGCCGATCGTGAACGTCATGCGAACCCGAATCTGTACCGGCAATTTGCGGCGGTCGTCGCTCACCCACAGGTTGACGTGCGCCGCCCGCTTGTACAGCACGCCGTTAAACAAATAGACTTCGTAGCGGATCGTCTTGAACGTGCCTTCGGGAGTCTTCACATCTTCCCGCGCCTGTGCTTCCACCTTCACCATCACGCTCTTCTTGCCGTCGCTGACCGGGATCTGCGTGCTTTGGCCCGGTTCCAGATTCAGCGTGCGGATGAAGAAGAGCCCGCCGATCACGTCATGCACGCAGGCGGGGATCTCGGTTTCCTGCGAGAGAATGACGGCGTTGTTCCTGGCGCGGTCGCGCTCCAGGTAGCTGGCCTTCCTGGTTTCGGCGTCGAACGTGATCTTGGTTTCACGCAGCCGGTTGCCTTCCTGCGTGGTCATTTGCAGGCTCTGCGCGCAATAGCCCGAATTCATGTTGGCGGAATACTCGTCCTCCACCTTGAACAGTTTGGAAACGATGCCGATGGATTCCACGTGCAGATTGACCTGGGCCCCGGGCCGCGGTTGCGGCGTGGTGCTCAATTCCACTTTGGCTTTACCCGCCGTAAAGAGCCGCCAGTCGATGGTGTAGTGGAGCGTCTCCTTAGCCGGCAAACTGTTGCTCTGGGAGAAAACGAGCGTCGCACAGACCAGGGGCGGCAGCACCAGTTTGAAGAGCATGAAACGTCAGTTTCGCACTTGCAGCGCCAGCCGCGCAATGCGCGCGCTAAATTAGGGGTGTACTCACCACGTGCAAGGAAAAGTTCTCATCATAGCCGTGTCCGCCGGGATCAGCGTCGAAACGGCGCGCCGGTCGGCGGGAATTTGTGCGCCGGAAACGGCCGCTGAATAGTGGGATGATCGATGTGGCGGATCTGTTGCGAACCGCGCTGCACAAATAATACGGGAGGCTTGAGTTGGTATTAGGCATCGATATCGGCGGTAATCAGATCCGGGCCGGGATGGTCGACGAAGAGGGCGCGATTCTTGCATCGCGCACAATCCAGACTCCGGCCGACCTGGACACGTTCTTGCCGTCGCTGCAAGACGCCATCCACTGGTTGGTGGAGAGCACAGCCCTTCCCGCTGGAGTGGGCGTGGGCTGCAAAGGCCTGATCGACCCGGACACCACGCGCGTCGAATGTTTGCGCGGCTCGCTCCACTTCCTACAAGGATTGCGCATCGTGGATATCGTGGGCCTGCCGCTGGAGGTGCCGGTATTCGCCGATAACGACGCTCGCGTCGCCCTGTCCGGCGAGATTGTGTGGGGCGCGGCGCGCGGGCGGGAGAACGTTCTCATGCTGACCCTCGGCAACGGCGTAGGCGGCGCCGCCCTGGTGAACGGGCGCCTCCTGCGCGGGCACTGCGGTATGGCCGGCCACCTGGGTCACGTCACGGTAGAGCCGCACGGCGCCGTCTGCTCCTGCGGCAATCGAGGCTGCCTGGAGACGGTGTTCTCCGCGCGCGCAATTGAGGCTGACGCCTGGGCGGCCGTGCATCGCGGATGCGATTCGGTGCTCACGCGACTCTTCCGCGAACAACCCCAGCTCGCCAGTTGCCGCACTGTCTTTCAGGCGGCCAGCGAAGGCGACTCAGTGGCCGTCGCGATTGTCTCCAGCGCCATTTACAAGCTCGGCGCGGCGCTCGCGGGGCTGCTGCACATCTTCGATCCCGAGATCGTCATCCTGGGAGGCCAGTTGGCCGACGCTGGAGCGGATCTCCTGGTCCCGCTGCAGGAAGAAGTCTGGGGTCGCTCGCGCGGTCTGCTAGGCCGCGACGTGCCGGTTGTGGAGCAGCAGGTCGCCGATAAATCGGGCATCATCGGTGCCGCGGGCCTGGTGATGGCGCCGCGCGCATAGCGTTTACTCGTAGCGCAGGGCTTCGGTAGGATGCAGGTGTGCCGCGCGGTTCGCCGGCAGAATCCCGAACACCAGACCAACCAGGCAGGAGACGCCGAAAGCCACCAAGATCGCCACCGCCGAAATCGGAATCCGGATGTCGGCGAACAACTGCACGCTGAGCGGAATCGCCACCCCCACCAGGATGCCGATCAGTCCGCCCGACAGGCTCACCAGGATCGCCTCCGTCAGAAACTGCAGCAGAATTTCCTTCGGCGACGCACCTACGGCCAGCCGCACGCCGATTTCCCGTGTTCGCTCCGTCACCGTCACCAGCATGATGTTCATGATCCCGATGCCGGAAATCAGCAGCGTGATTGCCGAAACCAGCACCAGCACCAGCGAGAGGATCAGTGAGATGTTCTTCGCCGCGTTCAGAATCGCCGTCAGCGTGTCCACCCGGTACCGGGCGCCGGGACGGTGCCGCGCCTCCAGAATCTCCTGCAGCCGCGTCGCCACCCGGTCCACTTCCTGCGGCGAACGCACCTGCACGTAGAGCGGATCGATGCGCTCCACGGGGGTAAAGTAACGCAACACAGTAATCGGGATAAGTATAGTGTCCCGCTCGACTTCCGATTGCCCGAAAGTCTCCACCTTTTCGTGGAACGTACCGATGACGGTGAACTCCAGACCATAGAGTTTCACCACTTGGCTGAGCGCCGCCGCGCGACCGCCGAACATTCGTGTAGCCAACTGGTCGGTGAGCAGCGCCGCCTTCGTACGCAGCGTCAGATCGCCCTCATCCAGGAATCGACCGCTGCTGATCACGATATTGCGTACCGCCCGATAATCCTGGTCGGTACCGATGACCTTAACGTCCTGCTCCTTGCCGCCGATCAGGATCCGGTCGAAATTGGACATCACGCCGGTCGCCGCCACGATGTCGGAGGTCAATTCCTCGCGGATCGCCTGTACGTCCTGCATCTTGATGTAGTCGGCGTCGGAAACAGTGCTGCCGCCGGCTGCGGCATAGTACGCAAAAATGATGTTGGAGCCGATCCCCTGAACCTGCTCCAAAATGTAGTCCCGGCTGGTCAGCGAAATGGTGACGACCAGGATTACCGAGGCCGTCCCAATCGCCATACCCAGCCCCGTAAGCAGCGAACGGACGGGACTCGCGCGAAGCGCCTGCCAGCTGAACCGGACCGCCTCGCCTAGGAACATGGGCCGGGCTTAGCTGCCCTGCACCTGCTTGAGGAGCTTCTCGGCGTCAGACCGCGGCGGGTCGTCTGGCGTCAAGGTTGAGTTCAGGTATCGCTTCAGTAATTCCCGCGCAACATCCAGATTCCGCTTGCTTTTTATGTAAAGATCCGCTCGCGCAAACATGAGTTTCGGACTGTTCGGCGAGATCTGTTCGGCCTTCGCCAGACTCACGTCGGCATCGTGGTACCGGCCTTGCTTTGTGAACAGGCGCGCCAGATCGATGAGACGTCCGATCTGTTGAGGGGCAATTTCGAAGGCCCGCTGGAATTGCGCCTCCGCACTACTGAATTCGCTGCGTTTTTCGGCCAGCTTGGCTTGTGCCCAGTGCCCTTCGGCGGGGTTAATGCGCGCGATCTGCGCGGCCGTGGCGGACGCTTTGTCGAAGCCACCGCCGAGAAAACCGGGAGCCTCAAGATAATACTCGAAGAGATCGCTCTGAGCGTCTAAATTATAAGGGTTTAGCTGTGCGGCCCTCTCAAAGTATTGGCGCGCCTTACCGGCAAATCCCGGCGCAGTGATCATACTGGAGGTCTCGGCACGCCTTCCGTAGGCACGGCCCAGCCAGAGGTTGAAGTCGGAATTGCCCGGTTCCAGTGCGACCGCCTTTTCCAGCGCTTCGGTCGCCTTCTTAAAGTCGCCCTGCCCGTAATAGTCACGCCCCATCAGCGCATACACTGCGCTGTCCTTGTTAGGAACTGCCCGTAATACTTCAAGAGATTGCTGAAACTCGGTGAGATTGTAGAGTTTATGCGCGCGCTCGAGTTCCGGCCCGTTGGCCCAAGCCAATCCCACGCACGCGAGAATCGATAGAGCGAGCTTCACCCTTTCACCCTGTTTGATCTTCATCTTACCCCACTTAATGCTATAGATGAATACGATACAGGAAGGGTTTCAGACTTCGTGGTGGCATAATACGTGTGACAGACCACCGCCTTCTGTCGTCTGTCATCTGTATTTGTGGGACAGACGATCGTCTTGTGTCGTCTGTCATGTGTATTTGTTACGACATCGCCGCCTGCAGCATGGCGCGGGCATATCCCACGTTGTAGGCGATAGCTGCATAGGCGCCGCCGCCGGGGTATCCGCCGATCCGCCCGCGTTCGGCATCATAGTCCAGACGCCGCGGATGTTCCGGATAGATCTGGTGCTTGTACTTGTTCTTCACCAGTTCCTTCATGACGGCGAACATGTTGTTCATGCCCTCGTCGATCCAGACTTCCCGGTATCGTTCATACGGCTTCATCACGATCACGTTGCGGAAATGGACGTGATTAATGCGGTCGCGCGAAGCGAAGTAGCGGCAGACCTCTATTGGATCCTCGCCCATCTCGCGCGTTACGCCGCAATCGAACGTGATGCCGTTCGAAGGACTGTTGACAATCGTGATCAGCTTCTTCCATCCGGCCAGCGAACCCATAATCTGCTGCGAGCCGCGACTCACCGGCGCGGGCGGATCGTTCGGGTGCAGCGCCAGCCGGACGTTGGCCTTTTCCGCCGCCGGAATCACGGCCTTCAAGAAATAGGTGATGTTGTTCCACATCTCGTCGAGATTGTGGGCGCCCTCATTCGGCAGCGCCGGCAAATCTTTGAACTTCATCCCTTTTTCTTCCGGCCGCGTCTGGTATTGCTGGTTGGCGGTCTGCACCAGTTCGTAGTCGAAGCCGGTCCAGCCGGAGCTCCCACGGGCCGTGTCGATCTCCTCGAAGTATCCCTCCATGGCACGATGCGCGTAGAAGTTGTATTCCACCACCGGCAGACCCACCTTGCCGGCGGCGATGATCGAGAGCTTTATCTTCTCGATATCCTCATCGCGTTTATTCCCCGGCTTGCCATAAAGAATGTCGTTGGACAGGTTGATCATCAGGTTGCCCACTGTGATCTCTACCGCCTTCCAGCGTTCCATGACCGCATTGAGGCTCTCCTCGGTCCAGGGAGTGGCCGGCCCTCCGCTCAGAACATTGTCGACGCCGAGCTGCTTGATGCGCCGCGGGCCGGCCGATGGATCGGGCGCCGGTCCTCCCGGTGCCGCGCCGCCGCGTCCACCGCCGCCGACTCCACCGCCATCGCCCATACCTACAGCAATCTTCGGAGTATCCTTACCTTCCTTGGGCGCGGCCGGAACCTGGGCTGCTGCCAGCGGCACTTCAGCGGCAGGCGTCAACGCGACTGCACCAAGAATTTCCATGGCTGTTCTGCGCGAGAATTTCATGATCGGAGTATATACCAAGCGCGTCTCGAAATTCTGTGCCGCAATCATGGCTCTTGACCACCGCCAGCAGAATGTGTGATTATTCATCTAGGTGAATAATCATTCAATCGAGGCGTCTTCCGTGGCCACCATGTTTGCTCCGAACCAAATCCTGAAAACCGCCGCACCCGACTTCCTTAAAGATCTCGACCTCACGGACGACGAACTCCTCTACCTCCTCGATCTCGCCGCCGAAGTCAAAGCTTCCCCCGCCGACTATGCCCACGCCCTCGATGGCAAGAACCTTGGCATGCTCTTCGAAAAGCCGTCGCTCCGCACCAAACTCACCTTCGAGCTCGCCATGAAACAAATGGGCGGCGGATCGGTCTTCCTCGAAGGTCCCATCGGCATTCGCGAGCCCCTGAAAGATGTCGCCCGCAACCTGGAGCGCTGGGTCAATGGCCTCGTCGCCCGCGTCTTCCTGCAGAGCACTGTCGATGGCCTCGCCCAATGGGCCCGCGTCCCCGTCATCAACGCCCTCAGCGACCTCTACCATCCCTGCCAGGCGCTCGCCGACATTCAGACGATTCGCGAACACTTCGGTGTCTCTCTGCTCAACGGGCTCAAGCTGACGTTTATCGGCGACGGCAATAATGTCGCCCAGTCGCTCATGCTGACCGGACTGCGCCTCGGCATGGATTTTGCCCTCGGCTGCCCCGAAGGATACCTGCCCGATCCCGAGATTGTCACCCAGGCGGAGGGACTCGCGGCCGTCACCGGCGCGCGCCTCCAGATTACGCACGACACTGCGGCCGCTGTATCCGGCGCGCATGCGGTCTATACCGACGTCTGGGCCAGCATGGGCCAGGAACAGGAGGCCGTCGAACGCAAGCGCGCCTTCCGCAATTACCAGGTCAACGACGCCCTCTTCGAGCAGGCGCGGCCAGACGCCGTCTTCATGCACTGCCTGCCCGCCAAGCGCGACGAAGAGGTGACCGACTCCATCATGGAACATCCGCGTTCGGTAGTATTCGACCAGGCGGAAAACCGGCTGCACGCCCAAAAAGCCCTGCTGCTGATGATGCTGACTTAGTGCACCCCTGACTTAAACTAGAGACATTCTATGAACATACTGAAGCAACTGGCGCTCGCCTTCCCGGGCGGGCTGGATATCTCTGCATGAAGCTCTGGGGCGGCCGTTTTGAAACCGGACCGAGCGAAGTCTTCGAGCGCTTCAGCGGATCGCTCGATTTCGACCGCCGGCTGATCGACGCGGACATCCGCGGCTCGCAGGCATTCGCCCGAGCCTTGGAGCGCGTCGGCATTCTGAGCGCCGGGGAGCGTGAAGAGATCGTCGCTGCGTTCGACACGATCCGCGCCGAGTCTCTGTTCCCCGCGTTCTACGAAGGCGCCACCGATGAAGACGTACACACGCTCGTCATCCGCAAACTGAAGGAACGGGCCGGCAAGGTCGCCGACAAGATCCACACCGGCCGCAGCCGCAACGAGCAGGTCTCGCTCGACACGCGCCTCTGGCTCCGCGAGGAATGCGATCGCGTGCGCGCCCTGCTGTGCGACGTAATGCGCGCGCTGGTCGACCTCGCCCGGCAGTATCCCGATGCCGTAATCCCCGGCTACACGCACATGCGGCGCGCCCAGGCCGTCCTCTGGCCGCATTATCTGCTCGCCTATTTCGAAATGTTCGCGCGCGATTGGGAACGCTTCACTGAAGCCAGGCGACGCGCCGATTTCCTGCCGCTTGGCTCCGGCGCGCTGGCCGGCAGCGGCTTCCCCTTCGATCGCGCCGCAATTGCCGGCGACCTGGGGTTCGCCGCCGTCACCCTGAACAGCATGGACGTTTCCGGCGACCGCGATTTCGCCCTCGACTTCCTATATTCCGCCAGCGTCGCCATGATTCACTTGAGCCGCCTGGCCGAGGACTGGATTCTCTATTCCAGCGAAGAATTCGGCTGGCTGGAGCTCGGCGACGGCGTCACCAGCGGCAGCAGCCTCATGCCGCAGAAGAAGAACCCGGATTCGCTCGAGCTGATCCGCGGCAAATGCGGCCGGGTGATGGGCTCGCTCACGTCTCTCATGGTCACGATGAAGGGCTTGCCCATGACTTACAACCGCGACATGCAGGAAGACAAGGTCCCGCTCTTCGAAGCCGCAGACCAGTTAGCCGGATCGCTCGAAATGGCGCGCGTCGTGATTGAGAGCGTGAAGCTGAACGCCTCCAAACCCGCCGCCGCGGCCGAAGAGAGTTGGGTGGTGGCCACGGATCTCGCCGAGGCCCTGGCGCGCGCCGGCACGCCGTTCCACCAGGCACACCAGATCGTCGGACGCTTCGTGCTGGAGAGCGTGCGTGCCGGCAAGAAGCCAGCCGACTGGACCGCTGAAGAGATGCGCCAATTCGCACCGGAATTCACCGGCGATTTCGCGGCGCTGCTCCATCCGAAAAACGGCATGCGATCGCGCGAGGTACCGGGCGGGACCGGACCCAACGCAGTCGCCGCCGCACTTGCCGCCGCTCAACAGCGGTTGGCTGAAATGAGTTTATGACCAAGAGCTACCGTCAAGGCCAGATCCTGAAATTGATCCGCAGCAAGGGAATTTCCACACAGGAAGAACTCTCTCAGGAATTGAAGAATCAAGGCATCGCCGCCACGCAGGTGACGCTCTCGCGCGACATCCGCGACCTGCGCCTCGTCAAGACGCGGGAAGGCTACAAAGAGATGGCGGAGGAAGAAGCCGGTCCGGCGTTCTCCTTGCTTGCCGCCGAATTCCTGCGCGACGTGCTGCGCGCCCAGAACCAGGTGATCCTCAAAACCTCGCCCGGCCACGCCAACTCGGTCGCCGTCGCGCTGGACAACGAAGAGTGGCCCGAAGTGGTCGGCACCATCGCCGGGGACGACACGATCCTAGTCATCACGCCGGACAGTCCCACCGCTGAAAGCGTCCAGGAAAAGCTTCTGGCGCTGCTCGAGAACAACTAACGACCTATCTCGCTAATTCGCACATTGCGGAACATGATGATCGCGAATTGATCGTGCAACTGCAAACCGATCGGGCCCACTTTGGATCGCTGCGGATCTCCCGCATGTTCGGCGACTACGCGGCCGTTCAGCCGGACTGTGATTTTATCGTTCCGTGAAATGATGTCCATCGAATTCCAATCGTCGTCCCGTTGGGCGTCCTTGGGAGCATCCATAAAACCGTAGATGCTGCCCGAAGGATGCGGGTCCGGAAAGCGATTGTTGATCTGGATTTCGTAGCCGATCTTCGAGGGCGTCTTTGTATAGTCGGGCGGCGTGATAATCGCCGATTTGGCGCGCGAGGTATCGCGAATCGAAACACCGCTGTTGCCCGTCGTCTTGGTCCAATATTCCAGGTGCAAGTCGAATTCGCCGAAATCGTTGCGCTTCGTGTACAGCCACGATTGCGTATCTACCCAGCCTTTGAATAGCTGCGGCGTACTCAGCGGTCCGCCCGGTACGAACTGCTTGCGCAGGTCAGTGATTCGCTGGCCAAGCACGGTGCCATCTGCCATCATCGTCCACTGGCCGTCGCCGATGATCTCCCAGCCGTCCAGGTTTTTCCCATTAAACAACGGCTTGGCATCCGCGGCCTGCAACGGTTCGCTGAGCACGGCCGCGCAGAAGAGGGCGCATAGACATATTGGTTTCACACGCATAGTATCGCACCGCCTACTTCGTCCGATCCATGACTACCGTTCCGCCCTTCATGACCCAGCGGACCTTCCGAATGGCGACCTCGATATCGGCCAGCGGATCGCCCTCCACGGCAGCGATGTCCGCCAGAAAGCCCGGCCGGATGGCGCCCAGCGATTTCTCCATGCCGAGCAACTCCGCCCCGCTCGCCGTGGCAGCGTGCAGCGCCTGTTCCGGCGTCATGCCCGCTTTGACGAACCATCCCAACTCGCGCGTATTTTCACCGAACATTGTGTAGACCGCGTCCGACCCCATGGCGAAGCGCACCCCCGCACGGAACGCTTTGCGCGCCGTTTCCAGGTTGCGCGCGATGTAGCTGTTCAGATCGTCCACCGCCGACGGCGGATAGTTGAGCTTGCGATAGTTGTCCACGTAGTAACGGTTGTGGTCGATCGTGGGTACATAGAAAGTGTGGCGGCGCGCCATCTCGGCGATAGTGTCGTCGTCCATGTCGGTCGCGTGCTCCACGCTGTCGGCACCAGCGCGGACGGCATCCCGCGCGCCATCTGGACCGTAAGTGTGGATGGCGATGCGTTTGCCGAGCGCGTGCGCGGCGTCCGCCGCCGCCTTCATCTCTTCGAAGGTAAATGTCTGGAACCCCGTGACGTCGCGGCCCGACCCGGTCGAACCGTACATCTTGATCACGTCCGCCCCGGCCGCCACCTGCTGGCGCACCACGCGCAATACTTCGGTAACGCCATCGGCCGTATTCGGCGTAGGCGTGGCGCCCGCGCGTAATCTGCAGTCCGTACCCAGCTACGAACATGCGCGGCCCCGGCATCAGCCCTTGCGCGATGAGGTCGCGCATGGCGATGTCGGCGTAGTTGCCGGCGCCCAAATCGCGCACCGTGGTCACGCCGGTTTCCAATGTCTTGCGTGCGTTCTCCTGTGCCAGGAATACCGTCGCCGCCGGCCGCGCGGACTGGGCGACGCGATTCTCCAGCACGTAGGTCATGTGCGTGTGGACGTCGATCATGCCGGGAATCGCGGTATAGAGCGTGAGATCGACGGCCGGTCCGCTGCACGGGCCTACGCTGGCGATGCGCTCGCCTTCCGTCGTGACACAGGCGTCCTTCCAGACTTTTGTGCCATCCCAGATCGCGCCGAAATGATAGGTTGCGCTGGAAGCCGCGAGGTTCATGAAGAGCAGCGCTCCAATCGTCTTCAGCATAGTTTGTGCATCACCTCCGCGGAAACGTTGCGTCCGCAAATTATAATCGCGGCTTTCTTCCCCTGCCAGCGCGACGCCTCCCGCAGGAATGCGGCAACCGCCACACCGGCCGCGCCCTCGATCACCCAGTGCTCGCTTTCCAGCATCAGCCGCATGGCACGCAGAATCTCGTCCTCGCTCACCAGCACGCTGCGGTCGATCGCGCGGCGGCAAACATCGAACGTCACCGAGCCCGCCTCCAGGCCGCCCGCCGTACTTTCGGAGAGCGTCGGCCGCTCCGCCACCTCCACGATGCTTCCCACCTGCAAGCATTGATGCATCACCGGCGAGTTCTCAGGCCAGCATCCGACGATTTCCGTCTTCGGCGAAACCGCCTTCAGATAAGCGCCGATGCCGCCGATCAGCCCGCCGCCGCCCACTGCCACGAACACAGCGTCGAGCCCCGGCAATTGACGATGGAGTTCGACGGCGATGGTTCCCTGGCCCGCCACCACATCCAGATCGTTGTACGGCGAGACGAAGACGCGGCCGGATGCCACGGCCGCGTGGCGCGCGGCGAGTTCGGCGGTCAACGGATCGTCGCCCGCACAGTGTATGCGCGCGCCCATTGCCTCAATGCGGCGCGCCTTGGCGGCGGAGACATGGGAAGAGACGAACACCTCCGCCGCGATGCCGCGCGCCTGCGACGCGGCTGCCACGCCCAGGCCGTGATTGCCGTTGCTGGCGGTGACCACGCCCGCCGCCGCTTGCTCCGCGGTGAGCAGTGCGATCTTGTTGGAAGCACCGCGAAACTTAAAGGAGCCGGTGTGCTGCAAATGTTCCAGCTTGAGGAATGCGCCCAGTTCGGCCGAATACTCCAACGGCGTCTGGCGCACCAACGGTGCGATGCGGTGATAGGCTGCGAGAATTTCGTCTTTCACGGAATCGCTCTATTCTACCGCCGCCGCATTTCAGGCATCCCCAGAACCGCGCGCACGCGGCATCCGCGAGCATTGCATTCGCCGGGGAAAGAAATGAACGTGGGCGCCCGCTAAACTTCCGCGTCCGGCGCTGTAATCCGCCAGGCTAGCCCCACCACGTCTCGCCCGGTGCCAAGTGAGCCCTGGCGACGTCCGGATTGATCTCGATGCCGTAGCCCGGCTTGTCCTGGATGGTGAAATATCCGTTCTCCCAGAACGGGCCTTCGTGCACTACGAGGTCGGGCCACCAATCCACCCAGTTGGCTAATTCGTGAATGCGGAACTCGCGCATGGCCGCGGCGGCGTGGCACGACGCAATCGTACCCACCGGACTCGCAGGATTGTGGCACGCCGTCCAGATGTAATACAGATCTGCGAGATCCGAGATCTTCTTGGATTCCAGCAGGCCGCCGGATTTCGGAACATCGATGTGCACGCCGGAGCAGGCCTGCATCTCGATAAGCTTGCGGAAACCCTGCCGACCGTAAAGGTTCTCGCCCGTGCAGACCGGAATGCCGATGGCTTGCGTTACCCTCGCCATGGCTTCGATGTTATCCGGCGGAACCGGATCTTCCAGCCACATGGGCTTGACCGGCGCCAGTTCACGGGCAAGGCGGATGACATCCTGCGTGTCGTAGCGCCAGTGGCACTCGACGGCGAAATCCGTGTCGGGCCCGAGCGATTCGCGCACGGTTTCCATGCCCTTGACGATGCGCCGGTAGTCGCGATTGGTGAGTCCGCGGCCGTAAGGATCGTGGCCGGGCTCGCGGAAGCCCGGGTCCGCCTTGACGGGCACGCCGTCGCCCTGGAATTTGAACGCGGTCCAGCCCCACTTTTCAGCGCGGGCCGAGTCGCACAGCGCGCGCCACTGCCGCCGGGTCTTCCACATTGGCGACGGACTGCAGCGTGCGATAGAAGCGCACGCGGTCGCGGAAACGGCCGCCCAGCAGATTGCACACCGGAGTTTGCAGAATGCGCCCGCACAGATCCCACAGCGCGATTTCGATGCCGCTGGCGGCGGTTACGGTAACTCCGCCAATCGCGCCCGCCCCGGCGCTCTGCATGAGCATCTTCGTATAAAGCTTGTCGACGTTGAGCGGATCTTCGCCGATGATGATAGGGGCCAGTTTGTTGAGGACCATGTCCTTCACGCCCCAACCCCAGTAGGCTTCGCCGATGCCGTAGAGGCCGGAATCGGTTTCAATCTTGATCAGGTTCCAATCCCAGGTGCCGCGCACGATCATGCACTTGACGCCCGTGATCTTCACCTTCTTGCGCAGCGAAGCGGCGGCGCTTTGATAAGGAGCGGCAAATGCCGACCCGGCACCAACGGCGCCTGCACAAGCGGCGCCGAGAAACTGGCGCCGGTCCATCATTGTTTGATTACCGTGCCGTCGATGCGGCGGATCTCGCCCCAACCGCCATTCAGACCGTTGGCCGGATTGCCGAATGGCGCTTTTGCGGCCGCTTTCTCATCGATCTCGATTCCCCAGCCTGGCTTCTCGTTGGCCCACAGGTAGCCGTCTTTCATCTCCGGACAGCCGTGGAATATTTCCTGAGTCCGCGGGTTGAACGGGGAGTATTCCTGAATGCCGAAGTTGTAGCTGACCAGGTCCAGCGTGACGTTCGCCATGTGTCCGATGGGAGATACGTCGCCAGGACCGTGCCACGCCGTCTTAACGCCATACATCTCGCCCATGATGGCGATCTTCCGGGCCGGAGTGAAACCGCCGGCCTGGCTGACGTGTACGCGGATGTAATCGATCAGGCGTTCCCCGATCAGCGGCGTCCATTCGTGCGGGCTGTTGAAGAGTTCGCCCATGGCGATCGGGGTGGCGCACTGCTGGCGGATCTGGCGGAAGTACGCGATGTCTTCCGGCGAGAGCGGGTCTTCCAGGAAGAACATCTTAAACTTCTCGGCGTCCTTGCAGAACTGCACGGCCTGATTCGGTGTCACCCGCTCATGCATGTCGTGCAGCAGTTCGATTTCGTCGCCCAGTTCCTTGCGGCAGACCTCGAACAGCTTGAGCGCGCGACGGGTGTACGCGGCGGACTCGAACACTGGTTTGTCGTGCAGCGCCTTCACGGTGGCCGTGCCGCGCGAACTGCCGTAGCCGGCCATGCCGGGAACTCCGACCTGAACGCGGACGTGACGGAAGCCTTGCGACATGTAGCGGCGCGCGGATTCCACTACGTTGGGATAATCCGCGCCGTCCGCATGCCCATAGCAATCGACGGCTTCGCGGCATTTCCCGCCCGCAAGTTGATAGACCGGCATGCCGGCCTGGCGGCCCTTGATGTCCCAGAGCGCCTGATCCACACCGCTGATCGCGTTATTCAGCACCGGGCCGTTCTTCCAATACGAGCTGTCGTAGCAGGACTGCCAGACGTCTTCGATCCGGTCTGTCGTCTTGCCGAGCAGGAACGGCTTGAGGTATCTTTCGACCGCGGGCTTGACCAGATCGGCGCGCTGCGTGAAGGTGGCGCAGCCATAGCCGTAAAGTCCGTCCTGGTCGGTGGTGATCTTGACCACCGTGAGCCGCACGCCGGCGGGCTGGCACTCGATGACGCTGACATCCTTGATCTTGGGGACAGGCATGGCGCGCGTGGCGCGAGCCACCTGTTCCTGTGCTTTCTGTTCTCGTGGACTGGCCAGGCCGAGCAGACCGGCGGCGCCGATTGATCCCAGAAAGTTCCTACGTTGAATAGACATTGATCGCGTTTGTATCATTACGTGAGACGGATTGCAAGCTGGTTGGCATCAGATGTTTCGCTTCTTCATCTGATCGGCGAGATATTCCGAGGCGCGCATGGAGAGCGCCAGAATGGTCATCGTGGGATTCTGCCAGCCGCAGGTCACGAAGCTCGCACCATCCACCACGAACAGATTCTTGATGTCGTGGCTCTGGCTGTACTTGTTCAGCACGCTGGTCTTGGGATTGTCACCCATGCGCGCCGTGCCCACTTCGTGAATGCTGTAGCCCGGCGGGTAGAAATTGGGAGTCTTCGAAATGATGTCCCAGCCGGCGGAATGGAACAACTCCTCGATGGTATTCGCGGCGTCCTTCGCCATGTTGCGTTCGTTGTCGCCGTCTTTGACTTCGATGTGCAGCGCCGGAATCCCCCAGGCGTCGGAGACGTTCTTATTGATCCGGACATGATTTTCGAAGCGCGCGGGCCGCTCGCCGAAGATGCTGCCGGAGACGCAGGAGCCGGCATAGTGGTCCACTTTCTTTTGCAGCGCTTCCCCGTAGTCGGCGAACAGGCTGGGCGCGGCGCTCCCGCCGCTATTGATGAGGACGCAGTAGCCCTTGATGAAGTCGCGCTTCTCCTCCTTCTTGAGATTGCGGAACCGCGGGATAAAGGCGCCGCCGCCCATCAGTCCCGGAGGACGCTTGCCGTCGCGCGCTTCAGCAACGGAGGAGACCACCGAGATGCCGTAAATCTGATCGTGAAGATAGTGACCCAACACGCCGCTCGAGTTGGCGATTCCGGAGTTCAGCAGCAGTCGCGTGCTCTCCAGCGTTCCCGCGGCGAGCACTACCGTGCGCGCTTTGACGTGACGTTCGTGGCGCGAATGGCGATCCACGAAATGCGCGCCGTTGGCGAGGCCGGT
Organism: uncultured Solibacteraceae bacterium; assembly: GCA_963805775.1. GTDB lineage: Bacteria > Acidobacteriota > Terriglobia > Bryobacterales > Bryobacteraceae > Solibacter. The sequence goes on from CAWDWK010000036.1 coordinate 94,348, forward strand.
GTTCTTGTCGGTGGTGATCTCGCGCACGATGGCGTTCGAGACCATGTCCAGCTTGCCGGTCGCCATCGCATCCGGCAGCAGAAGGTTGACCGAGCTGGCGAGCCCGTTCTGCCCGCCCGAGGAGCGCATCTTGGAAAACTTCATGCCGCGCTCTTTGCCCAGCGCGGCGAGGCGCTTGATGGTCTCGCTATCCGGACCGTAGTTGGGCTCGACAAAGTTGCCGTCGGGGAATTCCGGCCAGCCTTCCTTGCGGCCGGAGACGCGGAAGATTTCTTCCACGCGGGAATAGAACGGATCGAGGTCGGCCAGGCTGATCGGCCAGTTCTGGCCGGTGCCTTCGAGGTCGCCCGCTTTGAATTCGAAATCGCTGAGGCGGAACGACTGGCGCGCCCAGAACAGCGAACGGCCGCCAACCAGGCGAACGCGCACCCAGTTGTACAGATTCGCGGGATCGTGCGTATAAGGGTTCTCGGTTTCGTCCACCCACTGGTTGGCGTTGAACTCGTTGGCCTGGTAAACGTGCGGCAGGCGTCCCGGCTGGCCGAAGCCGCGGTACGGCAGCTCGTGGACCGCTTTGGTGACGCGGTTGTGCTCGAAATCGGCTTCGGGGCCGGCGTTGAGCATCAGGCACTTGACGCCTTGCTTGGTCAGGATGTTGGCCGCCATGCCGCCAGAGTGGCCGGAGCCAACGATCAGGACGTCGTATTCTTTCGCTGCCATCGTTTCAGCCTTTGTAAACGGGATCGATCGGATTCAGATAGGAACCGCCGCCGCCAAAACCGCCGCGGCGTCCGGAATTGGCGCCGGCCGCGGCATATTCGCGCGAATTCTGCGTGGCGGTGCGGATGTCGCGATGGGCTTCGGCGAGGAAATGCATGGCCGGATCCTTCGGCAGATCGTAAGCCCAAGGCAGCGGAGCCAGCAGCGGTCGGATGATGGCATCGGCCTGAGCGGCGTCCAACTCCGCGAACGATTTGTGGAACTGACTCTTGGCGCGCGCGTTCAGCGTGTCCAGACCGTTGCGGTAGAGCGCTTTTCTGTCGGCGGGGGAAGAGCCGATCAGGAAATCCAGGAACTCCGGCGCTCCGCATTCGAGCGCTCCCGGAAGGTTCCGCATCGGCGGCATGAGAATTTCGCTCAACTTGCGAAGCGCGGCGAACTGCGCGGGCGTGAAGAAGCTTTGCGTGGGCTCTCCGACAACTTCGGTCTGGGTCAGCTCGAACTTGGGAATATTGCCCTGGCCGAAGCGGCCGGCGGGCGGCTGCGCGGCAGGCGCCGGCGGATTTGCGGACTGCTGTGGAGCAGCCAGCGCTGGCGCTGCGGGCAGCGCGATCAATGTCTTGACGAAACCCCTCCGCTTCATGGAAGAAATCATATCATGGGCCTTGCGGGCGTTTGACAGACGACAAAAGGCGATCGTCTGTCCTACTGCACAGTTTCGACCTCCACTTTTTGGCGCGGCGGGTAGGCATACGAAGTTACCAGACTCTCCAGGCCATTGACGCCGATCGCCTTCACGCCGAATTTCGCATCGTCGATCGAGACATCTTTCAGCGTGTACGTGTTCACCTTGCCGACATAGATTTCCTGCTCCCAATACGGCGATGTCGTTTGACGAATCACAATCGTGTAGCCTTTGATGTCGTCGTCCGGACCCGCCGCGCGCCAACGCAGCACCGCGTCGTAGCCGCCGCCGCGCGCGATCATCGGCGTGGGACGCCGTCCGCCCCGGCCGGCGCCTGGAGTGGCTCCCGGCGTGTCGCCACCCTGGCGGCCACCACCGGCGCGCGGCTCCGGCATCACGATGGGCGGCTTGGGCGCGAGCGCCAGGTTTGCCGCCGCTATCAAGTTCACCTTCGCCACCTTCGCTGTGTACGGCACGGACATGTTGGCGAGGGTGTCGGTGGCGCGATGCTGGTTGGCGTAGATTTCGTTCGGCGTGGAGACGCGCACCGCCGCGAAGCCTTCCCATTGGAACGGAGTGTGATCGCCGCCGCGACCCAGGCGATCTCCCATGAACACGGTGTTGATCTTCATGGAGGGCAGGTAGCGCTCGCCGACTTCGCGCACGTAGCGCGACAATTGCTGGGAGACCGAGTCCATGGTTTCGTCGCTATAGATGTTCACTGCTCCGTTGCCCATGCGTCCGTTGCCCGCCATGTCGGTGCCGATGATGTCGTTGTTCAACACCGCTTCAATGATCTGGTTCTCTTTCTTGGCTTTCACCGCTTGCAGGGAACTGCCGATCAGGCCCTGCTCTTCTCCGGCGAAGGTGACGAAAGCGATGGTCTTGTCGAATTCATACTGGCTCATCACGCGCGCCAGTTCCATTACAGCGGCAGTTCCGCTGCCGTCGTCGCACACGCCGGGCGCGGGCAGTTCCGCGTTCTTTTCGAAATCCGCCAGCGTCATGGTGGCCGCCGTGAATCCCGGAGCGCCCGACCCGGCGCCTGCACCGCCGGCTTCGGTGCCGGGACCCGCCGCCGCGGCCGCGGGACGCGTTCCGAGGTTCAACGAATCGTAGTGCGCGCTCACCACCACAACCGTCTCGGGCATTTTCTTCCCCGGCAGGTAGGCCACTACGTTGTACAGATCTACGTCCTTGAAGATTCGCTGCCCCTGCTTTTTCACGCGGAACTTCTCGAAGCGCACCTGCAACTTCGGGCTGTAGCTCGTCATCTCGTTCAGGATCCAGGTGCGCGCGGCGCCGACGCCACGCGCCGGGTCGTCCTGGTTCGACATCGTGTTGCGCGTGCCGAAACTCTCGAGCTTTTCGAGGATGGCTTTGATGCGCGCCTCCGAGACCTGGCCCATCATTTCCTGAATCTTGGGGTTAACACTCGTTTCATCGGCGGGCGCAAAACTCGCGGTGAGGCCAATAGATACAGCGATAGCGGCAAGTGTGCGAGACAGTTTCATGGTTCTCCGTTTTCAGCTATGGTACCAGACAGGGCCGCCTATTCGTCGCGCAGGATTTCCAGCGGTTTCCTGCCCAGGATGCGGAAGCTCGCCGCCCATCCGGCCACCGTCGCCACCAGCGCGGCCGTTCCGACCGCGATCGCATGCGTCGCCAGTGCAGGGTGAAAATCGATCTGCAGGAGGCGTTTGAGCACTAACGCCGCGAAGCCTCCGGCGAGCAGGCTGCCCATCACTCCCGCTACGATTCCGAGCGCCAAAAACTCCACCGAGAAGATCCACGCGATGCGCCGCCGCGTGGCGCCCAGCGTTTTCAGCGTCACCACCTCGCGCATACGCCGGAACCTTGTGCCGGCCACGCTCGACGCCACCATCACCGCTCCGGCCAAAATCGTGAAGCCGGAAATGAAGCGGATGACCGACGCGATGCGCTGCACCACGTCTTCCACAATCTGCATCACGTCGGCGACATTCACTACCGTGACGGTGGGGAACTTCTTATAAACTACGCGCTGCATCGCGGGCACGTCCGCCGGACGAACGCGCGCACTGCCGTAGTACACGGCCGGGAAATTCTCGAGTTGTCCGGGATTGAAGATGAACTCGAAGCGCCCGGTCATGCGGATGGATTCGGTACGCTCGATGCACGCCACGCGGGTACGCAGAGTGTGATTCCAGATATTCCAATCCACCAGCATGCCCGGCTTGAGGTTGAGAATTTTGGCATGCCTCTTCGTTGACGCAAACCTGCGGATCGCGGTCGCCGGTCCGCCACCACGCGCCGTTCAGGATGACGGTATCGGCCGGCATGGCGTCCATCGCCGTCACTGAACGCGTGCGGAGGAAGCGCCGGTTGAAATCGCGCAGCGGCAAGTTGTCGATTGGGTTCCCGTCGATCGCGGTGATGCGCGCGGCCACCGCGAAGGCCACGTCGGGCGCCTCCTTCACGCCAGGCTGCTGGCGGATGAAGTCGCTGAGCGCGATCCGCTGGTTGGCCGGAATGTCGAGCAGAAACACGTTGGGCATTCCCGGCGGCGCAGAGCCGCGAATCTGTTCCACCAGTGCGTTCTGCACGAGGAATACGGTCAGCGTGAACATGACTCCGACGCCGAGCGCCACGACCGCCGCCTGCGCCTGATTTCCTGGCCGGTAGAGATTCGCCATGCCGTGGCGCACGATGCCGGGCAGTCGCGCGCCGGCCCTCCGCAGGAACCAGCGGAAGCCGCGCAGCATGGCCCAACCGGCGAGCGAGAGCAACGCCAGCCCGATGGCCAGCGCGAGGGCGAAGAAGCCGCCGGTGCGCAGCGCATCGGAGAAGCCGCCTTCCGTGAGGGTGCCGGCCACCACGCCGGTACCCAAGAGGATCGCCGCGCGGACCAGGTACGCCGTCGCCGTGCCGCGCCGCCGCGGACTGCCCTTCGCCTCCACATCGCGCCGGAAGATCAGCGCCGGACGAATGTCACGAATCCCCAACAAGGGCGGCAGCGTGAACAACAGCGTCACCAGGCACGCGACCGCGATGCCCTGCGCGGCCGGCCAGAGGTCCCAATATGCCGAAACGTCCATGGAAAAGTACTTGGCGATCAAACCGGGAAACGCCGCCGCCACCGCAATGCCGAAGATCACGCCGATCACTCCGCCGCCCAAGCCGAGCATCAGCGTCTGGGCCGTATAGATGCGAATCACCTGCGCGGATCGCGCGCCCATACATTTCATCACCGCGATGGAATCCAGCTTCTGCTGAAGGTGCCCGTGCATGGCGCTGGCCACACCCATGGCGCCAATTACGAGGGCGATCAGCCCGATCAGGCTCAGGAACGTGGTGGAGCGATCCAACCCGCGCGTGATGATGGGGTGCGTCTCGCGGTAGTCCGCGATGGTGGCTTCCGGAAACGCCTGTTTCAGGATGGCGCGCACCTCCGCCACGTCCGGGCCGCCCTGCGCCGGGAGCGCGAACAGGTAGCGCTCGGCGGCCCGGCTACCCGGCGTGATCAAACCCGTGCGGTCCAACCCCTGGCGCGTGATCATCACACGTGGCCCGACGTTGAGGCTGCCGGTCATGCGGTCGGGTTCCGACACCATCACGCCGGCGATGCGGAAATCCTGACCGCCGATGTGGAGCATGTCGCCAGTGCGCACGTTGAGACGCACCAGGAGGTCGTCGGACACGACTACGGATTGGGCGTCGAGGGCCTCGCGGAGCGGCCTCGGCGGGTTCAGTTTGACGACGCCGTAATAAGGATAGGCGGCGGGGTCCACGGCTTTCACCGAAGTCAGTAGCGGGTCGGGCGTGGAGGCGGAACCTGCCATGGTTACGGTCTCGGTAATCCAGGTGCGACGGACACCGCGCGCGTCGAGACTGCGGAGCGCCGCTTCCTGTTCCGGAGTGGGCAGGGAGAATACGCGCGCCGTCAGGTCGCCCGCCATCAGCGTGCGCGCCTCGCCTAAGAGCGCGTGGCGAAAGGAACTGCTGAAGCCGCGGACTCCGGTGAGCGACCCGACGCCGATGGCCACGGACAGCACGACGAAGAGGAATTTGGCACGCGAGGCGCGCATCTCGCGCCAGGCGATGCGCATGGCCGCGCGCCAGGAGAGTTTCGGCTTCGGTGTCATCGGCTGACGTTTCATTGGCTGACCACGAGGCCGTCGCGGAGGACGATGCGGCGGTCGGCGCTTTCGGCCAGCGATTGCTCGTGCGTCACGAGGACCATCGTTGTTCCCTGTTCGCGATTCAGTGCCAGCAGCAGTTCCAGCACGGCGCTTCCGGTTGCGCTGTCCAGGTTTCCCGTGGGTTCGTCGGCCAGGAGAATAGGCGGACGCAGCGCAAAGGCGCGGGCCAGGGCCACGCGCTGCTGTTCGCCGCCGGAGAGTTGCACAGGGTAATGATCGCTGCGGCCGGACAGACCGACGCGCTCCAGCAGTTCGCGCGCACGGTCGCGGCCGCCGGATTCGGCACCCGCGAGTTCCATGGGAAGGAGCACGTTTTCCTCCGCGGTCAGCGTGGCGATGAGGTGATAGGACTGGAAGACGAATCCGATTTTGCGCCCGCGGAGGAGCGCCATATCGTCCTCGCCCAGATTGGTGATGTCTTCGCCGTCCAGGATTACCTGGCCGCTGGTGGGCGTGTCGAGTCCGGCAAGCAGGCCGAGCAGCGTGCTTTTGCCGCTGCCCGAGGGGCCCATGATGGCGGCAAACTGGCCGCGCGGAATGGTGAGATCGATGCCTTTGAGGATTTCCACACGGTGAGTGCCGGTGTCAATAGACTTGGTTAACGCACGAACCTGGATCAAGCCTTTATTATGGCATTCAGATGCTTCGAATCTTTTTAATTGCGTCATTCGTCCTCTTTTGCGGATGCGGCAGAGAGGAAAAGCCCGCACCAAATCCCTCTTCGACGGTTGCACCTGCCGCGCCGCCAGCGGCGCCGGCGACTGCTGCAGATACGCGTCCCGCCATCGTCTGCTTCGGCGACAGCATCACGGCGGGATTCGGTCTGGACGCCGGCCAGAGTTTCCCGGACCTGTTGCAGCAGGACCTGGATCGTCGCGGACTCTCTTACCGCGTGCTCAATCTCGGCGTCAGCGGCGATACCACTCAGGACGGCCTTGCCCGCGTGTCGATTGCGGTGGCGGAGAAACCGGCGATCGTTATTCTCGAACTCGGCGGCAACGATGGGCTGCGCGGCATTCCGCTAGCGATCACGCAAGCCAACCTGGCGCAGATGATCGAGGCGTTCCAAGCAGCAGGCGCGCGGGTCGTCCTGGCGGACACGTCGCTGCCACCGAACTACGGTCCGGAGTTCGTAGAGAAGTTCGACAGGATTTATAAAGATCTCGCCGCGAAATACAAAGTGACGCTCATTCCTTTGCTGCTGGAAGGCGTGGGTGCGCACGACGAATATATGCAGCGCGACGGGATACATCCGAACGCGGCGGGCGCTCGTAAGGTGGCGGCGTTGGTGATGAAGACGGTGGCGCCGCTTTTGAAGTGATGCAGTGGCAAGAGGCGGGTCCAGGGGGACCCGCGCGGACCGGGGGGTCCGCCCCACCAGTTATCACCGGTTATTTGGCGCACCAATCGAAGAGGAGCTGCCATTCTGCTCTCTGTACTTCGAGCGCCTTTTGCTCCTGCGGCGACCCCGGATGTTTTCGGGCTTCTTCGCAGTAGTCGATGAACTTCAGCGGGTCCCAGCGATTGCCGAATTCGACACCGATCGAGGCCGCACGTGTATGTAGGGCGGGAAAGATCGGGTGGTCGCCCACCTGGCGGAACCAATAACCCGAGTTGCCCGCGTCGGGTTCCTGGCGATGCACGATGGCGTGCCAGTAACTTCCCTCCGGGGTTTCGAGATCCTGCGCCACGGTGTGCGCTTCGTCCCAGCACGAGAAGTAAAGATACAGGCCGGCGAGCAACTTCGGCGGCAGGCGCGAGGCCTTCAGTAGAGTGCGCGCCTCCGCCGAACTACACGTTCCGCCGGCCAGCGGCATCAGGCGTTCACCGTTTCCGTCGAGCGCCAGAATGGCGGCGATTTCGTCTCCGTAGGCATGGGGATCGAACATAGAATTCATTTTAGTAAAGCCGCCCGGCTCGATTCAGAAAACCGGGCGGGAAACGCTCCCTTACGGTCGCGGCTCTGATTGAGCGCCTGCTCGACGGTGGGGGTTGGGGGAACGAAGCCAATTAGGGGAAACGTGGTTTGGGGTGAGCGGGTTAGGGACGGGGGGGCAGTAGGTTCGGGTTCGGGCGTCGGGGACGGGCGCGGCGACGGCTTCGGCCTGGAGTTGTTTGAGGGACTGGAGGGCGCGTTCGCGGGCGCGGCGGGTGGCGTCCATGCGGTACTGGAGTCTGGTGAAGGAGTTCGAATGTACGGAGGCGGAATATCCGAGGGGGAACTTCTGGGGACCGCTGAATGAGGTGTGATCCTGATGTTGCCACGATTCGGTTTCGGCGGCACGAAGGCGGCGGAGGCTCCATTCGCAGTAGATGAACTCGTCGACCAGGCTGCGGGCTTCGGGGGTGGTGGGATGGAAGCTGCGGTAGGAGTCCTCGACAAGTTCGTCTAGCTCGGCGGCATTTTCGGTCGGGAGGACGAGGGATTTGGCGTGGATGCCGGTTTTGAGGGCGTTCATGGAAGAGGCGGCCTTGCCTGTGACAGAGGTGGGGCCGGTGGACTTTTGGGCGTTGCGGCGGTTCGCTTCGATCTGGCGCTGAGTGGACATAAGGCTCCGGGGTCCGAGCTGCGCTCGGATGGACAGGCCAGGAGGCCTGTCCTACTTTGACGGTAGAACAGCGATATCGGAGATTCCGGGGTGGATGTCTGTAGGTGATTGGAAATGGGGGGCGAAAGATTTTTTTGTTTGTGTCACGCTCTTGCAAAACTCGGCGCGAAATTGAGGTGGACCCTTCTCGGGAGGGTGTAAGGCTCGGGTTTTTGGAGAGCAAATTGCCCTCCTACGGAATTTTGCTGCGAGCCAGCGGTGTAAATGCTCTATTCATTGGGGTTAAAAAATCACGTTTTTTCAAATCCACTTTGTGATGCAAAGCATTCGCCCTTCTGGGGCCCTACGATACCAGTTTCATCAGTTGATCCGCCGTCAATGCCAACACCCCGAACATCAGGTGCGCCATCACTTTGGCCGCACCTCGCACCCTCACGTTCCGGCCTCCAAATTCATCTTTCAGCCGCGCATTGGCTCGCTCCACCATGGTCCGCTCCTTGTACCTCTCCCGTTGGGCCGGACTCAGTTCTCGCTTCGGCTTGTCCATCGGGATCAACTTGGCTTGGCTCTTGGGACCGCCCGGTGCTTTGGGATCCACGATGGGAATGTGTCCCAGGTGGCGACTCTGCTCCACAATGTGCTGCGCCTCGTAGGCCGCGTCCATCAGTTCATAGCAATAGGTGACGCGTTGCGTGCTCATGGTGGCCAACGGAATCGCCACCTGAGAATCATGCAGGGATGCCGACGTCAGCACCACACTGATCGGAATCTGCCCGTCGGCCACATCCCAATGCAGTTTGTACCCGCGAGTGTAGTGGTTATTTCCATGGCTGTCCTTCTTGCCTCCCAAATCGCAATCCTTCGGCAAATCGGCCAACATTTCCGGCAGTGTCATGCTCCTCTGTCGTTCCAGCCGCGTATCGGGTTGGGGCTTGTTGGGCCGCTTGCCACCCGGGTATCGCGCCTGCGCTCCACTGGTACCTTTCTTGCGCCCCCTGGGCTTTGTCGCCGGCTTTGCAGCCGCTGCCTGGGCTGGCGTTTCGGGGTAGCGTTCGCGGGCCTCGATGGTCGTGGAGTCGCGCGCAATGTGGCCGATCAGTCGATCCTTCTGGCTTTCCCGAATCAGCGTTTCATGAACAAATTGCGGCAACTCCATACGCGCGAACTCGTCGAAGGCTCGCGAAAACGTCGATTCGGAAGGCACTTGCCAGGCCTCTTTCCAGCCGCAGATGCGACGCAATTGCGAGTCCCTGGCAAGCGCGTCCAGCAACTGCCGGGTGAGCGCAAATCCGTACACGGCCTTGGCCACGAACGCACTGGCAATGGCCAACCGGTCTTTGGAGGGCCTGCCGATCCAACCTCGACTGGCGGGGACGAAGCGGGCTAACGGGATCATCTCCAAGGTAGCCACCAGGCGTTTGGCGGACGGAGTCAATGCCCCGAGTTCCTCATTCAATACCGGGAAGAGTCCTGTCTGTAGGACGTGGGCGAATTGCGTGATCTGCTGCCGAAGGTTAAGCTTCATATGGGCCTTTCGGGGTCGCTGCCTTGTATGACAGCAACAGCTTAACTCCGCTGAGGCCCTCTACCAAACAAAATCAGACCGTTTTGTTTTATTCCAACAACTTCACTCAATTTTGCAAGTGGCTCGTGTCATTGAGATGCGCTGTACAAGCGCACCCGATAGATTCGGATCTTGCGTGGATCCATGGTCAGTTGCCTGCCTTGATTGCTCTGATCGCCGTTCAGCCTGGCGGAAACGGCCCACTCCGCGCCGGCTCGCGAAACCTCTTCGATGCTCGCGATCCCGGACATTTTGGCATCGGTATCGGGATCCCGGCTCATCTTCACCGTGAGGCCGCTGCCTACGACAAAGAACTCATCCGGCCGGGACTCGATTAACAGCATGCCGCCGTCGTTGGTCTGAAGCGTGCCGGTGGACCAGGCACGCGATAACGACGCCTCGAACAGGTATCCTCCCAGCGCTACCGACTGGGTGGCGCGTGGGCTGGCCGCATGGAGCACCAGGCCGCGGGTGCGTCCGGCATTTTGCGCCGCGGCGAGCAGGTCCTCCAGACTGGAGATGGCGGCGTACACCTGCATGATGGGCGGTTCGGGATCGCCGGGATTGGACGGCGGCTGCAGGCTGTCGATGCCGAAAGGGCAAACGCCGATGGCTTTGGCGGCCCCGTAGGCATAGAGCGCGTTCCAGGGGGCGCTGTCAATTTTCGCTTCAGGAATGAAAATCGGATTTCCCGGGATCTGATATCTCTTCACCCAATATTCGAATTCGGGCCAGTAGATATCGGGAGCGTAGAAATCGATGGCGGGCGCGATGGCGCGGTAGACCGCCAGATAGTACGGATGCGGGCCTCCGCTCGGATACTCTCCGGGACGCTCCATCAATGAAGGGAGCTGCGCGTTCACATACAGGGGCAGCGGATATTCCTTTTTGCCGGCTTCGGCGATCGAGTTGACGAACATGGCGTACTGCCAGGCCATGAAAACCTCGTTAGCGGCCTCGGCGAACACTTCGCGCCAGGCGCGGCCCTGAGGATTGAAGTGAGCCGCCAGTTCGGGCGAGAGCTCGGTCGGCCTGGCTTTCAATCCGGTGATTAGATTCTGAGGAACAGGGCCGTCAAACTCGCGGTCAGCTTCCGGGGAGCGGTCGCGTCCGGGCCCCAAATATCCGATTTCGTTCTCTACCTGGACCATCAGCACGGTCTGCTGCTCCTGATCGGTTTCACGCAAATGGGCCATGAGGGATCGAAACGCGCGGCTGTCGGCGCGGAGTGTCGCGGTGCCGAAAGTCGAGAGGATCTCGAGCGGTGCGCCATGTGCGGACTGCGCCCTTGGAAAGCGCTTCATGTCGGCCTTCACCCAGTCCGGCGCGTACTCGGAAAAGGCGTTTTTCCAGGTTCCGAACCACAGCAACACCAGGTGAAGATGCTGAAGGCGGGCGGTGTCGATCCAGTGGTCGAGGATGTTGAAATCGAAAACTCCTTCCTTCGGCTCGAGCTGTTCCCACGCGACCGGCACGAGTACCGTGTTGAGGTGCAGCCGCGCCATAGCGGGCAATATGGCATCGGCCTGCGCGGGCAGGGCGGCCGAGGAGTTGCCGAGTTCGCCTCCACGGATGAGAAAAGGCTTGCCGTGAACCAGGAGCTGCTGCGCGGCGGTCCCGGCGCGAAAATGCGGAAGGTCGGCGGCGCGAGCTCCGCAAACAGAAAGGCAGATCAGGCCAAGCAAGGCCGAAGTGCGGGTGCAGTTGGTCAGCATCTTTATTTCGACGCTCCGGGATCTCCGGTGGGCGGCGGGGCATGGTCCGAGACGGAAGCAGGCCCCAGCAATTCGGTGAGCAGGGGCTTCAACGCGTCTGCCCAGACCTGATAGGCCTTCACGGCAGGGTGCAGCTTGTCCGCATTCATCATGCCCTCGAACAGCTTTCCATCGCCGCCGGCGAGTTTATCGTTGATGTTGAGATAGCGGACCGTCCGGCCATCCGCGAGGCGGGCGAGATTGCCGTTGACCTTCTCGATAACGGGCATGAGGGCCAGCTTGTCGTTGCGGGGAAAGATCCCCATTACGACGATCGTGGCCGCGGGCGCTCTTGCGCGGATGATGCGCACGATCTCCTGGAGACCGCGGGTGATATCCTGCGCCTTCGCGTCCGCATCGCCGGGGAAAGACGGATCGCTGACGTTGTTCGTGCCCGCGAGCACCATGACAACTTTGGGATTGACTCCGTCCAGTTCGCCATTCTGGAGACGCCACAGGATGTTCTGGGTCCGATCGGCGCCCCAACCAAAATCGGCGGCATTCCAGCCATAGAAATTTCGCTTCCAGTTGGCGAGCAGTTCGGGGTAGTCGGTTGCGCCCCAACGGCGGACGATGGAGTCGCCTTCGAAGTACACGTCGACCCCGCCCTGCTTCGCCTTCGCGAGGAGTTGGGAGTGGGCCACCAGGGAGTTCGGATCGGTTCGAAAGACCGGCTGGTCAGCCGGAAATTGCAGAGGCGCGGGACGATAGTCGAGGAATTTGTCCGCCCAGGGAATGAAGTATTTCCAATTGGGAGCATCGGTGTGGCCGCCATCATGCTGGCGCCAAGCAAGCTGGCCATTGAGAAGTCCCGAATTGACGGGCGGCATCCTGGCAGCGCGATAGTCTTCCGTCACGCCCAGATCTTTCGCGCCCAACAGGCGGAACACGGGCTGCGCGGACACGGTTGCCATAAAGCTGCCCTGCTGATCGAGCCATTTTGCGTCCCCTTTGTCGGGGATTCCGTAGCTGATGAAGGTCAAGCGGGGGGCGCACAAGGCAATCAGCTCGTTCGAATCGACCGGCAGATCGCCGGCATTCCTGCTTCCGAAGGAAGCCTCAGACGCGCCGTACTTCAAGAAGTTCCCGGCCATCCAGTGATACTCGCCGGACCCGGTAAGATTCTCGACCGCCTCGCCGAAATTGCGCCGGTGCGGTTTGGCGCCGCCCTCGCCGGACGAACCGACCAGCACGACGGCGAAGCGGGTGTCGAAGGCCATGGTCACGAGCGCTGACTTCCCATAACGAGACACTCCTTCGATGCCGACACGCTTTGCGTCCACGGCCTTGTCGGTTTCGAGATAGTCGAGGCCGCGGGATGCGCCCCAAGCCCACGCGCGGAGCGATCCCCAGGCGTCCGGTTTTCGAGGCTGCCCTTTATTTGTGAGACCGATGATTCCCTTGGTGAGACCGGCGCCGTTGTCCGGCTGAATGCTGGCCGGGTCGATGAGGGCGTAACCCCATCCTCCGGCGATCAGTTGCTCGATAGAGGGCGGATCAGTGCCCAAGGCAGTCTTCAGTTCGGGCCGGCTGGCGAACGCGTCCGCCATGCGCTTGAGGAACGCCGCGCTGCCGAACATCATCATGACGGGGACCGGCCCTTTGGCGTTGGCTGGGGTCACGAGGGTCATCTGGATCTCCACCGCGATCGAGGGGCACGAAGAGTTCTCCACATGGCCGACGAGTTGTTTTTCGATGACGGGGAAGACGCCGGTTTTGGAATTGGCTGTCGCCGTGATTTTCCAGGTCACGCCGGGCACGCCGGGCGGGATGCGGCCGAGCACTTCGCGCTCGAAATCTTCGACGATTTCGGGGCGGCGGCGATCCCACCATTGAGTTGCCGTGGCGACCTTCTGGCCGTTCTTCGAGGCGAGCGGATCGGGAAGGTCGGGGAAGGGATTGGCTTTCGCGTCGTCGTAGTTGGCGTGATCGGGGGCTTTCTCGTTTCCGCTTGGGCCGGGGCGGAGCGCCTTGATGCCGAGCTGGTCCATCATGTTCTGGTGGTCCTGCTGCGCGGTCCAGTTAAGCGGCTCGGCGCAGGGGTTGGGTGCAGGCTGTGCTTGACAGGCCAGGACGGTTAAGACGGCCAGCGGTATCAGTCGTGTGGGGCGTGCGCAAGGAAACATGTTTGAGCCTCGAACAAAGGTTAGCTGAGAATGCGGGCGGACGCCAGCAGCGGGGCGAAAGGGAGGGCAAGAATGCCCCCTTGAAAGGGGGCATGGCAACCTGAAAGGCCGCCCCACGGGCGCGCTATTCTTCGAGGCGGAGAGTGATCTTCGAGCCTTCGGGGCCTCCGGTGTAGACACGC
>CAWDWK010000037.1:0-25193 GCA_963805775.1 uncultured Solibacteraceae bacterium
CCGGCAGCAGCAACTAAGTTTCCGATTGCATCACCGTCCGTACCGATCCATTAATTGTGCCGGCCAGACCGCACGCGCTGCCGGCACGGCGTTGCACATATTTGTACGCTAATTTTAGACCCTTTTCCCTTTTTGCTGCCACTTTTCGACGAGCATTCTCCCGAAACCGTCTGTCAAGTGTTTGATAACAATACAGAGAGCTTCTGGCTAACCGATTGCTTAACTTCGGCCAGGCGCTCTGTAAGTTTAAACATGTGAAAACGGTTCTAATCGTTGACGACGATTTAGGCTTTGCTTTCTGGCTCGGACAAGCACTTGACCGGGCCGGATACGAAACGTGGCCTGCACGGAGCGTTACCGCCGCCAAGTCTCTGTTGGCGGAAGTCAGGCTCGCCGTTGATCTGCTGGTGATCAGCGCTTCTGCACCCCGAGCTCATGCCCTCGCGACTTACCTGGGCCGCACCAAGCCGAATTTCAAAGTAATTGCAGTCTTTGACGAACTGCGTGGCGGAATAAAGCCGTTCCCCAAGGCCAGCGCGGTACATCAAAAGCCACAAACCATAGATACGGCAACAACGCTTGAGTGGGTTCGCCTCGTCACAGGCGTCTTGGAAGCAAAACAGTAAGTCTTAATATCCGTCGAGCGGGTCGAATATGTCCGCCGCCCAATCGTAAAACACCGGTGAGGTCAGGAAACGAAGAGCTCCGCCGAAAAAGATCGCAAGCAGGATGAAGCGCCGCACCCCTTCACCACCGCTCTCGGAACGATTGTCTTGCCCATTCGCCAAGAGATCGAGTGCTTCGGTAGTATACGGACCCGCGGCGAAGGCCAAACCATCTCCGCTTTCTGCGTGTGCTACCAAATCCGTGCCGAAAAAAGGAAAATCGCTTGCCGATGCTGCCAGTGACGGGCTAAACAACCCGTCTGATACAGCGGCCTGCCCGACTGCGAGCGTATCCGCACTCATCGGTACGGCACAAGCCAAAATTACTATGGCGAGTGCCAAGAGCCTGCCTGCCCCGACGCGTCGACGGAGACACTCTCGCATGATGAATAATGTGAGCAATTGTACCACCAAAGGCTTGTCTTAAGACAACAAAGACTTAGTCGATTCCCCTACATCCCACACTTTTTCCCAAGACTCAAAAGTCCGGTACCGCGGAGCGTCCCGGCTGGCGCGGCCAATCCGAGCCGCGACCGTGAGGCAGCGGTGACCTTCAGAAACAGCCACCACCCATCCCGATTAGCCCGTTTTGCGATACGTCCTGCGGAAGACCGTCACCCGCACCCGCCGCTTCTCCGCGGAGAACACGTAAAACGGGCTCGCGCCGTCATCCTGGGTCTCCGACCCACTCATCAGATTGCCAATGACCTGCCGTGCCACGCCCTCGGAACAAATGAAGTGGCTCTCTTCTGGGACCGGCACAGGTCGGTCGGCCAGCCACGAGGGCTTGACCTGGACATTTTGACCGTCTTCCGCCCGCCACGCCGTGTCGACTTGCGTAAAGACCCGCACGTCATCGTCCCCAGCAACAGCCAGTCTCAAAATATGTTCCCTGAAAGAGAGAAGGAGAGCCTCGACCACAGTCCCGTCAGCGTAAGTGATCGTCATCTAAGTGGATTGTGTAGTGTCACCGCCACATACTCAAGTACCTGGGGTACCGGTGGGGCACAGGACCTTCTCACGGCGCGGAACACCGGAAGGTGCCTGAAAGACTTCGGCGAAATCGTCCGAAATGCCATAAACTAGGAAGATTCGGGCCCTTAGCTCAGCGGTTAGAGCAGCGGACTCATAATCCGTCGGTCGCTGGTTCAAATCCAGCAGGGCCCACCACACACAAATCGCCGCCGTCTCCCAGCCCTCGCGAGATCCGCCGCCTGCTACCTTATACAGGATGAAGAGCCTTCTGCTTCTCCTGGCGTGCGTTGCCGCGGCCGCCGCACAGAGTTACGACCTTGCCGTCTACGGTGGCACTGCCGGCGGTGCCATCACCGCCGTAAGCGGCGCCCGCATGGGGTTGAAAACCGTCCTCCTGGAACCCCGGCAGCACATCGGAGGCATGGTTTCCGGCGGACTCTCGCGCACCGATGTCGGCCGGCGCGAAGTCATCGGCGGGTACTCCCTCGAATTCTACTGGCGCGCGGGGAATGCCTACGACATGGCCCAGTACCTCCAGGAGATCGCCTGGCTGGTGGAGCCCAAAGTGGCAGAGGATATTTTTCGCAAGATGCTCGCCGAAGCCGGCGTCACCGTCCTGTTTAATCAACGACTGCGCGAGAAGGATGGCGTCCGCAAATCTGGCGCGCGCGTAGCCGCTATCACCATGGAGAACGGCGCGCAGTATACCGCCCGCATCTTCGCCGATTGCACTTATGAAGGCGATCTCATGGCGCAGGCCGGCGTAACCTACACCTGGGGTCGCGAGAGCTCCGCGCAGTATGGTGAATCGCTTGCCGGCGTACGCGGCGAAACTCCCTTTCATCAGTTCCAGGTGGACCTAGGGCCCAAAGACGCCGCCGGCAAACTGTTGCCCGAGATCTCCGCCGCTCCCGCCGCTGAGCCGGGCTCGGCCGACCGCAAGGTACAGGCCTACAACTTCCGCATGATTCTTTCCCACGATCCCGCCAACCAGGTGGCCTATCCCAAGCCTGCCCGCTACGACCCGGCGCGCTTCGAACTCTTTGCACGCCTGCTCGACGCCATGCAGAAAAAACAGGGCCGCCCCTCGCGCCTCGGCGAAGTCCTCTCCGTCATCCCCGTCCCCAATCACAAGGCCGACATCAACAACAACGGGGCCTTCTCCACGGACTACATCGGCAAAAGCTGGGACTACCCCAACGCCACCTACGCGCGCCGCGAGGAGATCTGGCGCGATCACGAAGAGTACACCAAAGAGCTCTTCTGGTTCCTTGCCCATGACCCGCGCGTGCCGCCAACATTACAGAAGGAGGCCAACGAATGGGGCCTCGCCAAGGACGAGTTCCTCGATACCGATCACTGGCCCAACCAGCTCTACATCCGCGAAGCCCGCCGCATGGTGGGCGAGTACGTCATGAGCCAGAAGGATATTCAGACCGAGCTCACCAAGCCGGACCCCATCGGCATGGGCTCCTACAACAGCGATTCGCACAACCTGCAGCGCGTGATAAATAAGGACGGCTTCGTGCGCAACGAGGGCGATATGCAGGTCCCCGTGCAGCCCTACCAGATTCCCTACCGCGTCCTCCTGCCGAAAAAGAACGAGGTGCAGAACCTTCTCGTGCCCGTCTGCTTCTCCGCGACCCACGTTGCCTACAGCACCCTGCGCATGGAACCGCAGTATATGATCCTCGGCCAGGCCGCCGGAGTCGCCGCCGCCATGGCCATTCGCCACTCGCTCGCGGTCCAGGATATCGATACCGCGGCGCTGACCCGCACCCTCGTGGAACACGGCGCCATCCTCGAGTACGCGCCGACAATCCAAGCCTCACTCGTCGCGCGCTTCCGCGGCCGATGGCCCCCGCCCGCGCCAAAGCAGTAGAGTAGATACGAGGTTTACATGTCGACTACCAGACGTCATTTCCTCGCCACCGCGGCCGGCGCCGGCCTGCTCGCGGCCCAGAATGTCTCACCCAACGACCGCGTCCGCATCGCCCTCATCGGCGCCGGAGGCCAGGGCAGCGGTGATACCCGCACCTCGCTACTTGTCGGCGGCGTTGAATTGGTCGCCGTCGCCGATATCTACGATGGACGCCTGCAACGCGCCCGCGAAGTCTGGGGCGACCAACTCTTCACCACCCGCGACTACCGCGAAGTCCTCGCGCGCAAGGACGTCGACGCCGTCATCATCGGCACGCCCGACCACTGGCACTCCACCATCGCCATCGATGCCATGAATGCCGGCAAGGACGTCTATTGCGAGAAGCCCATGGTGCAGCAACTCTCCGAAGGCCCGCAGATGATCGGGGCGCAGAAGCGCACCGGCCGCATCCTCCAGGTGGGCAGCCAGCGCGTCAGCTCTATCATCTATGCCAAGGCGAAAGAAATGCTCGCCGCCGGCGCCATCGGCGAGTTGAATATGGTAGAAGCCTGGGTGGACCGCAATTCCGCCATCGGCGCCTGGCAGTATTCCATTCCGCCCGACGCCTCCTCCGCCAATATCGATTGGGACCGCTTCCTCGGCCACGCGCCCAAGGTGCCCTTTGAACCCGTACGCCTGTTCCGCTGGCGCAACTACCGCGATTACGGCACCGGTGTCCCCGGCGATCTCTTCGTCCACCTGATCAGCGGCCTGCACTTCGTGACCGGTGCCATCGGCCCCAACCGCGTCTACGCTACCGGTGCCCTGCGCTTCTGGAAGGATGGCCGTGACGTGCCCGACATCATGATCGCGCTCTACGATTACCCCACCTTCAACGTGATGCTGCGCGTCAATTTCGTTGATGGCGCAACCGAAACCGCCGGCCTCCGCTTCATCGGCAGCGAAGGCATCATGTCCGTCGAGGGCGGCCTCACGCTCTCCAAGGTGCCCCGCGAACTCGAACCCGGCTATACCATCGACACCTTTCCGAAAGCCCAGCAGGAGCAGTTCCTCAAGGAGTATCGCCAGAAGTACCCGGCGCGTCCCAAGTTCAACCCCGCTCAGATGTCGGCCGAGGAAAAGTTCGTGCCGCCCAAGGGCTACAGCGACCACCTCGAGCATCACCGCAACTTCATCACCGCCGTGCGCAGCCGCAAACCGGTCGTCGAAGATGCCGTCTTCGGGTTCCGCGCCGCTGGTCCCGCGCTGCTCTCCAACATCAGCTACTTCGACCGCAAACCCTGCCAGTGGGACGCCGAGGCGATGAAGTTGAAAGCGTAACGCCGCAAACCGGGGACTCTCTCACTACTGTCCGGGGAATCGG
The DNA here is from genome assembly GCA_963805775.1 of uncultured Solibacteraceae bacterium. GTDB lineage: Bacteria > Acidobacteriota > Terriglobia > Bryobacterales > Bryobacteraceae > Solibacter. The sequence continues at coordinate 4,886 of CAWDWK010000037.1, forward strand.
GGGCGATTTGGTGCCATCTAACTGAATGAGTGGAGTTTAAGCGGCTTCGAGGCTGGTCACGATTTGAACCAAAATGGTTCATGAACGACGGACGAACGGTTTTTTCGCAGTTCTGCGCGCACCTGCCCTCATCGTCATTCCGCCGATGTGTCGCTCGCTATGACGCCGAGCGCTACGTGAAGAGCTTCTCCTGTTGGGATCAGTTCTTGTGCATGGTGTTTGCACAATGCACGCAACGGGAGAGCTTGCGGGATATCGAGAGCGCGTTGCGTTCCCTGCCCGCCACTCGACTCTATCACCTGGGGATCCGCAGCCAGGTTTCACGTTCCACGCTGGCCGACGCCAATGAACATAGAGACTGGCGCATGTATGGTGATTTTGCGCAGGTCCTGATCGCGATGGCCCGCAGACTCTATCACGACGAAGCGCTGACGGTGAAGCTACAGGAAACCGTTTACGCGCTGGACTCCACGACGATCGACTTGTGTCTGTCGCTGTTTCCTTGGGCTCCGTTTCAACGTTCCAAGGCGGCCGTCAAGCTGCATACGCTGTTAGATCTGCGCGGCAAGATCCCCAGCGTGATTCGCATAACACACGGGCGTACCAGTGATGTCAGCATGCTGGATCATCTGCCGGTGGAGGCGGGAAGCTTTTACGTAATGGATCGCGGATACGTGGACTTCGGCCGGCTGTATCGCTTACATCAGGCGGGCGGTTTCTTTGTGACCCGGGCCTGGAAGAACCTGCAATGTCGGCGTCGCTACTCGCATCCCATCGATGCCTCGACAGGTTTACGTTCCGATCACACCATTGTGTTGAATGGCCGCTACACCGAAGACCGGTATCCCGCCCCTCTGCGACGCGTCCACTATGTCGATCCCGAGACCCTCCTGCGACTGGCCGCCATCGTGAAGAAGCGGCTTGGGCTATCGGTCAGTCTTTACAACTTTCTACAGGTCTTGGGGCTGAGCCTCTTCGAAAAAACGCCCATTTTACAGCTATTCCAGCACGAATCTCCTGACTCGCAACTTTCCACCCCATCTAACCAACTCACCCTATTGGACTTTTAACCGGACAGTAGTGAGAGAGTCCCCAGTTTGCAGGGAGGTACAATCTGATAATCCACAGATCATGGGAACCGTTCTCATCAAGAAACCGGCGATCGACCCGCGGTACGCCCAGTTCAAGTTATCGATTCGCGAGTCCAAGATTCACCGGCGCGGGGTATACGCGGAAGAGCCCATTCCGGCGCGGCGCAAGGTGATCGAGTACACGGGCGAGAGAATCAGCCGGCGCGAGACCAAGCGGCGGGGCGACGGAAACGTCACTTACCTCTTCACACTGGACGATTACTGGACGCTGGACGGCGCGTTCGGCGGCAGCGGGGCCGAGATCATCAACCACAGTTGCGACCCCAATCTGCGGTCCATGAATTTCAAGGGGCACATCCTCTACATCAGCAAGCGCGCGATCCGAAAGGGAGAGGAACTGACGGTGGACTACCGCTTCGATAAGGACATCGAACGGGTGGCGTGCCTCTGCGGTGCCAAGAAATGCCGCGGCGTGATCAACCTGCTGAAGTAACGACGCGGCAGGCATTGTGGGCCAGCTATCATGGGTTAGTGCTCTCCGTAAGAACCCTGCTTATTTCCTGCGCCGCCGCCGGTCTGCTGGCTGCCCAAAGTGCGCCGGCGCCAGCCCAGCGCATCGCTGCGCAGGTGCGTCCCAACGATCTCAAAGCCGACGTCTCCTTTCTGGCATCCGACGCGCTGCAAGGCCGCGCCACGCCTTCACCGGGGCTTGATATTGCGGCTGAGTATATCGCGGCGCAATTCCGCCGCGCCGGGCTGGAACCGGTGGGCGACGACGGCTACTTCCAGAACGCGAATTACCAAACCGTGAAGCCGAATATGGAGGGCCTGACGTTCGCGCTGGGCAACGCCAAAGCGGCCGAGGGCACGGTAGCGATTCAAGAGGCCGTGGCCGCGGACCTCAATCGCGTCGCGGCGTTCAAGGTGATGCTGAGCGACACGGCGGCGCTGGAGGCGCTCACCGCGGAGCAGGTGCGGGGCAAGGTGCTGGTGGTGGAAGTGCCGGGGGGCGGCGCCGCCGGCAGGGGCTCGGCTGCATTTCAGGCGCAGCGGCGCATCGGGACGCTGGTTGGAAAACTGGAACCCGCGATGGTGGTGATGGTGCGCGCCGCCGCACCACCGGCCAATCCGAACGTCCGTGTGCCGATGCGCGACGCGACCGCGCCCGCTCCCAAAGCGCCGATTCTGAACGTGTGGGACAAGGCCATATACGATGCTGTCACCACCGCCAAGCCGGGACCGATGGAGGCTACGGTGTCCGCGCACGTGGCCGCTCCCGTGATGCAGCCAGTGAAATTGCGCAATGTGGCGGGCATGCTGCGCGGAAGCGACCCGCAGGTGAAGGACACGTACCTCATTGTCACTGGACACTACGATCACCTGGGGGTACGTCCTGACATGCAGGGCGACAACATTTACAACGGAGCCAACGACGACGCCAGCGGGACGGCCAGCGTGATCGCGGTGGCGGGCGCGCTGGCGAGCCTGGAGCAGAAACCGAAGCGCAGCATCGTCTTCGTGACGGTGTTCGGCGAAGAGGTGGGCGGGCTGGGTGCGCGCTGGTATACCGGCCACCCGATCTTCCCGATCGCGAAGACGATCGCGGATATCAACCTGGAACAATTGGGCCGCACGGATGACAGCGAAGGTCCGAAGGTGTCGCAATTCAACCTGACCGGCTTCGATTACAGCGACATCGCCGCCACCTTCGCCAAGGTGGGCGACGTGACGGGCGTTCGGGTGGTCAAGCATCCACAAAATAGTGATGCATTTTTCGGGCGCAGCGACAACGCCACGTTTGCCGACGCCGGTATTCCGTCCACGACGCTGTCGGTGAGCTATGTGTTCCCCGATTATCACCAGCCGGGCGACGAATGGCAGAAGTTGGATTACGATAATCTGGCGAAGGTGGATGTCACGGTAGCGCTCGGCATCCTGGAGATGGCCAATAGCGCGCAGGCGCCGCAATGGAACAAGGACAACCCCAAGGCGGCGCGCTACGTGCAGGTTCGCGAGAAGCAGTAGGAGAGGGTCTGTCATGGAACGCCGCTTCCTGAAAAGCACGGTCTGGATTCTGGCGGTCGCTGCCGCCGCGCTGGCAGCGCTGGCCGCGCGGGCTGCCGACGGCCCGGCGCAGCCCTTGCCATTCAGCCACAAGGGCCATGCGGGAACGCTGAAGTTGCAGTGTAAGATGTGCCACCCGAGTCCGGATCCGGGTGAGAGCATGACGATTGCGCCGGCTTCGGTTTGTATGCAGTGCCACTCGGCGATCAAGACGGACAGTCCGGCGATTCAAAAGCTCGCGGAATATGCGAAGGACGGCAAAGCGGTGCCGTGGGTGCGGATTTACCAGATTCCGGCGTGGGTCGACTTCAGCCACCGGGCGCATATTGAGGCGAAGAACACGTGCGAGGATTGCCACGGGAAGGTGGCGGAGCGCGAGGTGCTTTATCGCGAGGTCACGCTCAGTATGGGTACCTGTATGGACTGTCATGCGGGCAAACGGGCGGGTACGCAGTGCAATTTCTGTCACGAGCCCCGGTGAGGAGCCGAGAAATACGAGAAGGTGGCTTCACCGCAGAGACGCTGAGGCACAGAGACAAGCGCAGAGAAGACCAGAGAGAAACCGAGAGTAAGTCAAAACGTGAGCATAAGGCGATTGTCGATTGGCGGGGCGGTGATCCTTTGTTGGTGCTCGTTTGCGTTCGGCCAGGTGGGGCCTCGGCCTCCTTGCGGGGCAGAACCCGTTCCGGCGTATCCGGGTGTCAGCGATTCACCGGTGGTGAAGTTCTGGAGCGCGGACGAACTCGGCGAGAACTGGCGTCCGCCGGCTTGTACCGGCTGGTCGGGCGAAGGGTTTTCGACGCTGGTCACTACGGCGGCACGATTCCGGCGGCGCGGGGGAATGGAAGAGTTGCTGCGCCAGGGCGGCGCGATTTCGCAGCTTGCGGGCATGCGTTACTGGTCCACGACTCACCAGAGCTGGGAGACGTTGATCAAGGACGCTTACGCCGTAACCGGCGAACGGGGGAATGAGCGGCGCAAGGATTTTACGCTGGAGGAATTGAAGACGGGCAGCGTACTCTATTTCGAACAGGTGGACAACCTCTCCGGCAAAGCGGTCTTCCGGCTGCACATTGCGGAGGCCACCGCGGACCGGCTGGTGTTCGACATTTCCAACGTCACATTGATGAAGTATCTGATTGTCCCGCTTTTTCATCCGGGCGAGATGCAGTCGATCTATTACCTGGATCGCGAACCGGACGACACCTGGCGGTATTACAGCATGTCGCGGACCGGTAAGAATGCCAGCAGCCTGACCGTGGGGCGTGAGGCCTCCTGGATCAACCGGGCCGTGGCGTTCTTCCGCCATATCGCTGGAATTCCGACGGACCAGGAACCGCCCGCGGCTCGATAGTTTGGGCGATGGTAAACGGTACAATGGGAGACTCGCGGAACCCACATGCCCGCACGACTGAAGGATATCGCCAAAGACCTCAATCTCTCGGTGGTCACCATTTCGAAAGTGCTGCGAGACCACCCGGACATCAGCCAGGAAACGCGCGAGCGTGTACTGAAGCGGATGAAAGAGCTGCACTACCGGCCGAATCTTGCGGCGCGGGCGCTGGTCACGGGGCGGAGTTACATCGCGGGGCTGGTGGTGCCGGACCTGGTTCACCCGTTTTTCGGCCAGGTGGCTAAGGGATTGTCGAACGGGCTGCGCAAGAAGGGGTACAGCCTGGTGCTTTCTTCTTCGGAGGACGATCCGGAACTGGAGCGGCAGGAGATCGAACAGCTTTTGGCGCGACGGGTGGACGTGCTGATTGTGGCGTCCACGCAATCCACTTTGGAGACGTTCCACCGGCTCGAAGAGCAGAAGGTTCCGTATGTGCTGATCGATCGTAAGTTCGACGGGCTTACGGCGAACTTCGTGGGTGTGGACGATGCGGCGGTAGGCGAGCTGGCGACGGCGCACCTGATCGATGCGGGCTGCCGGCGGATCGCGCACCTAGGCGGCCCGAACGTGAGCACCGCGATGGGGCGCGCGGATGGCTTGCGGCATGCGCTGGAAGCGAGGGGTCTTGCCGTGGTGCCCGAGTATATCGAGATGCGGGAGCACGGAGACGATGCTGGAGAGGCCAGCGGGTACACGGCGATGCAGCGGCTGCTGGCGCTCGGGACGCCGCCGGACGGCGTCTTCTGTTACAACGACCCGACGGCGATGGGGGCGATGAAAGCCGTGCTGGAAGCGGGGCTTCGCGTGCCGGAGGATGTGGCGATCGCGGGTTGCGGCAACGTCGCGTATGCGGATTTTCTGCGCGTTCCGTTGACCAGCGTGGACCAGCAGAGCGACGCCATTGGCGAACGCACCGCCCGAATGGCATTAGGGCTGCTGGAAGGAGAAGGGACGGTTCGTCCCAAGACGGTGCTGCTGGAACCGAAGCTGGTGGTGCGGGCCTCTACGATGCGGCCGAAGGCGGCGCCAAACAAGTAAGGTTGGTGGCAATATGCGTTGGATTTTGCTCGGGTCGATGGCCGCGGGTTTGGCGACCTGCGCAGCGGCGGCAAATGATGCGCAGTGCATTGGAATATTGCAGGCTGCGCTGAGCGCCAAGAATCCGGAAACCCGGAAGCAGGCGGTGGTGGCATTGAGCCTGGCTTCGGGACGCGGACCGTTGTTCGACCAGTTGGAAGGGATGCTGCAGGACAAAGATGTCGAGGTGCGGCAGGCGGTGGTGGCGAGCCTGGCGGACGTGAAAACGGCGAGCGCTACGGCGGCGTTGAAGAAGGCGCTGGAGGACGAGGTGCCGGAAGTGAGTTTCGCCGCGGCCAAGGCGCTGTGGGCCCGTCATGATCCGGCCGGCAGGGACGCGCTGCTGTCGGTGCTCCAAGGGGAAAGCAAAACGTCATCCAATTTCTTCTCCAAGCAGAAACGCGATGCCCTCCGCATGATGCATACTCCGCGGACCACGTTCCTGTTTGCCGTGCACCAGGGTGTCGGATTCGTTCCTGTTCCCGGGCTGGGGGAAGGTATCGCTTCGATGCAGGGAATTCTGGCGAGCTCGGGAGTTCCCGGCAGAGCGTCGGCGGCTCTGCTGTTGGGCGCCGACAAGGAACCGGGTACGCTGGAGGCGCTGAAGGATGCGCTCTACGACAAGGATGCGGCGGTTCGAGCGGCCGCGGTACATGCCGTCAGCCTACGAAACGACCCTGCCATGAAGAAGGAACTGGAGCCGCTGCTTGAGGACGACAATGGGGCGGTGCGCCTGCGTGCGGCGGCCGGTTACTTGAGATTGTCGGCAATCGAGGCTACTGCCAGGGCGAAGAAGCGCGCGGCGGCGAGGCCGCATGCGCCAGAGCAGAAGAAGTAGTCCCTTCGATTTCAGTTGTATCGAAAGCCGAATGCCACGGGTATGAACGTGGTGGGAATATAAGTGCTAAACACGTAGTGATAGCGGGATTCGGTGAAGAATTTCCATCCCGTGTGAGCAAACCGGATGGTGAATCCGAGGCCCCCGTTCACGCCTCCGGCGCTCGATCCTTGAGAGCCGCGGTCGGCGACGGACACGAATCCATCAGCGCCGCAGGAGAGTCCCCACCAGTTGTAAACGGGTTGGCACGGTGTCGAAGGCGGCACGATGAAACGTCTGTTAAGACTGGTGAAGCGATAGTACCAGCCGCCGCCCGCAAGCATGTAAAAACCGAATGGGGAATGTCCGATGTCGTCGACGTGAAGACGGTATTGTCCGGTCAACGCGACGAGGTTGACGCTGACGTTGGGCGTGAAGAAGGGGCGAGACAGGGAGCGGTTGGGCGGAAGGCCGGCCCAGAGAAAATCTCCTTCCAGCGCATTGTGTCGGTCTAAATTGACGCCCAGGCCGCTGGTGGCGTTTCCGCTCACACCAGCGTATCTGGCCGTGGGATTCAACGGGACCGAGAGGCCTCCGCCGATATTGAAATTCACGGTGTGCAGCTCCGGGTCCTGGGCGAGTAAAGGGGGGACCCCGGCAGTGGACAGGAAGACGATGAGGGCGACAGTCCTTCTTACCATTTCTAACCTCCTCGATCTAACTTCTTCGATTATGGCCGCGACTGCGGCTCTGGCATGGCGGGAGTGTGGCGGTGCTCCGTATCGGAGCTCACATCCCATGTGGTTCGTCAATTGTATTAATATTCACAAAAGCGGCTGTAACGGAGGTGAAACGGATGGGACTTCCGGTTTCGCCGACGCGCAGTTGTTTTATACTTGCGACCTAAGTTCACTAGAGGTTGCCTTCTGAGGGGGGTCTGAAATGAACAGGAACTTGCGCATCGCTTTCCTTGGTCTCTGGCTGACGCCAGTGCTATTGGCTCAACTTGCGACCACAACATCACTGGTCGGAACGGTCTCTGACTCGAGCGGGAAAGTAATCCCGAATGCGAAGGTGACCGCGTTGGAAACCCAGACGGCGGACACTTATACCGGCGTGACGAACGCCCAAGGGTATTACTCGCTGGAGTTCGTCAAGGTGGGCACTTACAACGTTACAGCGGAGTCGCCCGGCTTCCAGAAGATGACGACCACGGGCATCATTGTCGAAATCAACCAGACGGTGCGTACGAACTTCACGCTGGCGGTGGGCGCATTGACGCAGACTGTCGCGGTGGAAGCCACGATCGCGGCCATCAAGACCGATGACGCCAGCGTGTCGGAGGTGATGAACAGCCGCAGCATCGCGGAACTGCCGTTGAGCGGGCGCGACCCCATGACGCTGGCGCGCATGACTCCCGGGGTGCTGCAGGGCACCAAGTCTTCCGCCACCGGCATTCCGCCGGGTGAAGATTTTAACGGCGCCGGCACGCGCGAGATCCAGAACAGCATGTCGCTGGACGGCATCAGCATCATGAACAACCTGATCACCACCACGCCCACGCGGCCCATGGTGGAAGCGGTCCAGGAGGTTGAGGTGCAGACGGGCACGTACTCGGCGCAGTATGGCGCGTACATGGGCGTGCACATCAACATGGTCAGCAAGAGCGGCACGAACCAGATTCACGGGGCACTGGTGGAGTTCCTGCGCAATCAGGTGTTGGATGCGCGGGCATTCTTCACGCTACCCACACCGGCGAACCCGACTGCGGCCAAACCGCCGCTGCGGCAGAATCAGTTCGGCTACGAGGTGGATGGGCCGGTCTACATCCCGAAACTGTATAACGGCAAGGACAAGACATTCTTCATGTCTTCTTATGAAGGCTACCGCCTGGTACAACAGTCAACCGTGCTCGGGACCGAGATGCCGGCGGTTTTCTTCACGGGCAATTTCTCTTCGGTGCCGGCGGGCAGCATTACGGGCGGCGCGATCAAGGATCCGTTAAACGGTAACACTCCATTCCCAGGCAACATCATCCCGACGGCGCGGCTTTCGCCGATCGTGGCGAAGCTGCAGCAGTTTTACCCGGCGACCAACCTGCCGGGCCTGTCCAGTAATTTCTCGGTGCCGGTTCCGACTACGATCAGTACCAATCAAACGGTGGATCGCATCGACCAGAACATCGGCGACAAGATCCGGTTGTACGTGCGTGCGCACTACCAGAACGAGAACGTATTTGGGGGAAGTTCGGTACCGGTCAACGCCACCACGATTCCGGTGACGACTTCCAATTACACGGTGGGCTATACGCACACCCTGACGCCGAGCCTGGTAAACGATTTCCGCGTGGGCCGGCACCGGCTCGACACCGATGCCCTGAATTACTTCACCGTGAACGGCCAGAAGACCGCGGGAACGAATCTGGGAATCACCGGCTTTACGCGGGGACACGCAGTACAATAACCCGGGCATTCCGGAATTCAACGTGACCGGCTTCAACGGATTGGGCAATGCGGGAACGGACTGGTACCAGGCCGACAGCACCTATCAGCTCTCCGAGCAGCTTAGCTGGTCGCACGGTTCGCACAACATCGTGGCGGGAGCGGAATTCCGCCGGCTGGCGACCTCCCGGGAAGCGACCAACAGCCCGCGCGGCGCTTTCACTTTCAATGGGACGCTGACCGGTTATGCTCCGGCCGACTTCATTCTCGGGATACCGCAAGCGTTCTCCACGCCCGGGCCCGAAGTGCACGGGCACGTGGCGGAATGGCGCGACGGTTTCTTCGTGCAGGACAAGTGGCAGGTTTCGCGGAAACTGACGTTGAACTACGGACTGCGCTACGAACTGCCGACGGTGGCCTATACCGTGAATGGCAATGCCACCGAGCTCAATGCCACGCAGACGGCCATTGTGGGAGGGACGCCCGGCTTTCACTTCACCAATCCGCAGCATTCCGACTGGGCGCCGCGCCTGGGCTTCGCCTACCGCATCGACGACAAAACGGTATTCCGCGGCGGCGGCGGCATCTATTACAATCCGAACCAAACCAACAGTTACACGTTCTTGAGCAACAATCCGCCGTTCGCCACCATCCTGAACTGTACCTGGTCTGCCAGCCTCACGCCGGTCAGCCTGAACGCCCCGTTTGCTTCGGCGGGGGTATGTCCCACCTCGGCGACGGCCGGCACCATCGCGACCGATCCGTGGAACCAGCCCACGGCCCGCATGAACCAATGGAGCGCCAGCCTGGATCGTCAATTGTGGAGCGGCGGTGGCCTGGAGCTGGGATATCTCGGCTCGCATTCTTACCATTTGGACCGCAGCTACTACAACAACACGCCTCTCCCCGGGCCCGGCTCCGTCAACACGCGGCGGCCGAACCCGCTATTCGGCGTGATCCGTACCATCGCTACCGACGAAATCGCCAACTACGAGGGCCTGAGTGTCGTCTTCCGCCAGCGCATGAGCCACGGTTTGCAGATGCTGGCCAACTACACCTGGTCCCATACGCTGGATGTCAGCACGGACTCCAACGGCGGCGGCGCTCCGATGAACCCTTACAACTGGAGAGCCGACTACGGCAATTCCAATTGGGACATCCGCCACCGCATGGTGACGAGTTTCGTTTACGATGTTCCGTTCTTCGCCACGTCCAATCCGGTTTTGAAGGCTGCATTCGCGAAGTGGCAGATGAACGGAATTCTCACCTTGCAAACCGGCGTCCCTTTCAATGTCTCGACGGGGACCGATACCGCCAATGCCTCCTCCGGCGGCACGTGGCGCCCGAATCTGGTGGGGCCTGCGAGTGAAACCTGCGGGCGCGGCCACCTGGTGGGATGCATCGATCCGACGGCTTACTCGATTGCGGGACTGTATCCGGCCACCAGCGTTTTCGCTTATGGGAATCTGGGGCGGAACGTATTTCACGGACCCGGCGCGGAGACCTTCGACTGGTCGTTGTTCAAGAACTTCCCGATTCGGGAACGGCTGAAGTTCCAGTTTCGCTTCGAGACGTTCGCCCTGTTCAACCATTCGAACTTCGGCAACCCGTCGGCGACGATCAACACTTCGTCGTTCGGCAATATCACGAGTTTGAACTCGGGCGCGCCCGGCACACGGAACATTCAGTTGGGAGCGAAATTGCAGTTCTGATACCTATTGACGACGTTGCCGGCGGCGATGCCGCGCGTTACGATCAGCTTTTATCGCAGGGACCACAGGTTTGCCGAATTACATTACTAAACTCTTCCCCGTGTTGTTGCTTGCTTGCAATGCAGGGGCCTCCATCTGTTGTGCGGTGGCGGGCGACTACAGACGATCGATTTATTGGGCTGCATCCGCGATGTGCATCGGCGCGATTACGTTCTGAGGGGTGCCGCGCGGGTCACGGCTCGGATTGGGTGAACCCGACGCCGATGAGGATCATGCCGAGCGCGCGCTGGTCGGGCGGTGCGGTGAAGGTCCGGTCCACGCGGATTTCGACGGTGGCGCCCTGTAGGGGTTCGGCGGAAGTGAGGGTGTAAGGTCCGGGACCCGGGTAGGTGTGCGAGGCAACTTCGCGGTCGTCGAGGAGAAGCGTCACGCGGCGCGCCGGGGCGTTCGGCGGAATGTAGAATTCGGCGCGGAGCTTTTTCGGGACGGCGGGGCTTTTCAGGACGACCATGCCGGCCTGCGACATCCAGCGATCGTTGGGGAAAATGCCGCTGACGATCTGCGAGGCGGCCGCGGGGGAATCCATGGTCAGGTACTCCAGGGTGGGATGGCGCTCCATGACCATGCGGGCGGAGACACGGTCGATCGGGTCGGTGGAAACGCCGAAGGGGAGGTAGCCTTCGGCCACGGTGGAATATCCAGAGTGGGAGTTGAGGCCGATGAGGCGGACTGGAATCGCGGAGTCGATATCGGCGGCGGCGAGGGGGGAAAGTGGCGCGGTGAATTCGACGTTGTGGCCAAGCTCGCTGCTCACGATGATGTCGCCCGGTCGCACGTGCTGTCCTTTGCGCGCGGGCAGGGCGTGGTCGGCCTCCAGGTAGTAGCGTAGGCCCCAATCGTTGTCGACCCAGACGCGGTGTCCGGCAGACGGGGCACGCAGTGCGGCGGCGAAGGCGCGGTAGCCCTCCCAGTGCTGGTAGTTGACCACGGCGAGTGCGAGTGAGACGGCGAGTTGGAGGGCGAAAGCGGGCGCGAGCCATTTGACGGGGAGGCGCGAGGCGAGGATGGCGACCGGGGCGGCCATGGGCAGCAGGTAGCGGGCGGAGCCGGAGAAGAAGATGACCACGGCGCCGGCGAAGAAAATGCCGATCCAGGCAAGCAGGAAGAGCGTGCCGGGATCACGGCGATTACGCCAGGCTAGGACGGCGGCTGGGGGCACGAGGGCCGGGAACACGATCCACCAGGAGTGTATGAAGAGCATCAGGGCATTCTGGAGTTTGTGCTGGATGGCCTGGAAGGCGTAGGTGGAGAAGTATTCGGCGAGCTTGCCGGCGGGCATGGTTCCGGTGGTGAGGCGGGTGAAGAGCTGCCAGGCGATGAGAACTAGCAGGGGTGTGAGGAGGGTGAGATAGACAAACGCTCCCTTACGGTCGCGCCTCTGGTGGGGACGCGTTACCCCCAGCCTTACGGCGCAGAAGAGGATGGGGAGGAGGAAGACGGCCTGGTAGGCCATCATCGCGGCGGCAGCCATGGCGCAGGCGGCGAGCAGCAGGCGGCCGGAGAGGAAGAGCGCGACGGAAGCCATCCAGAGAGCCAGGAAGGGGAGATCAGCCTCGAGCGACCCGCCGTTGACGACGAACGCCGGCACCGCGATAAAGAGCAGCGTTGCCCACACCGGGCGCTCCGAAAAGCGGCAGGCGATCGACCACATGGCCCACACCGCGATCAGCGAAAACACGATGTACGCGGCGTGGAAGGGAACTTCGCGGACATCGCTGAATAGCAACAGCAAGCCGGCGAGCGGCCACGCATTGCCGGGCGGGTGGGAGTGGCCGCGCAGATCGACCTCGTCGCCGAGGAAGACGTACTTCACGTCGCTGGGATGCAGCGGATCGATGAGCGCGTGCTGCGCTTCGGTGAGATAAATGTGGTCGTCGCCCTGAATCGCCTGATTGAGGAATGGGAGCCGGATGAGCAGCACCAGCCCCATCAACAGCAGCAGGGATTTGGGGGCTACGCGGGCTTCCATCGCAACACCGGCTTGCGCGCGGCGGTGACTTCATCCACGCGGCTGGTGCGGGTGTTATGGGGCGCGTTCTTTACCATCTCCGGAGTGGTTTCGATCTCACGGGCGATCGAGATCATCGCGTCGATGAAGCTGTCGATTTCGAGCTTGCCTTCGGTTTCGGTGGGCTCGATCATGAGCGCGCCGTGGACGATCATCGGGAAGCTGACTGTATAAGGGTGGAAGCCGTAATCGATGAGGCGCTTGGCGATATCGCCGGTGCGCACGCCGAGCTTCGCCTGCCGCTCGTCGCTGAAGACCACCTCGTGCATGTTGGGCGATTGGTAGGGCAGGTCGTAGTAGGGCTCCAGGCCCTTGCGGATGTAGACGGCGTTAAGGACGGCGTCCATAGTGGCGTTGCGCAGTCCGGGACCACCGTGGGCCAGGATGTAGGCGAGGGCGCGCACCAGCACGCCGAAGTTACCGTAGTAGGCTTTCACGCGGCCGATGGAGTGCTTGCGCTTGTAGTCGTAGACCAGCTTCTTGCCGGAGCGCCTGATGCGCGGGGTGGGCAGGAACGGCTCCAGCACTTTCTTGACTGCGATGGGGCCGGCGCCCGGACCGCCGCCGCCGTGGGGCGTGGAGAAGGTCTTGTGCAGGTTGAGGTGCATCACGTCCACGCCGAAATCGCCGGGGCGCGCGATGCCCACCAGGGCGTTCATGTTCGCGCCATCCATGTACAGCATGGCGCCCTTCTTGTGCAGGATTTCGGCCACGCGGACGATGTTGTTTTCGAAGACGCCTAGCGTGTTGGGGTTGGTGACCATGAGGGCGGCGACGTCGCCGGTCACGAGCTGTTCCAGGGTGCCGAGGTCCACGCCACCGGTCTCGCTGGACTTGATATTTTCCACCGCGTAACCGGCGATGGCGGCGGTGGCCGGGTTGGTGCCGTGGGCGGAATCGGGAATGAGAATCTTCTTGCGCGGGTTGCCGCGCTTTTCGAGCAGCGCCCGGATCAGCAGGATGCCAGTGAGCTCGCCGTGCGCTCCGGCGGCGGGCTGGAGGGTTACCGCGTCCATGCCGCAGATTTCTGCGAGGGCCGCTTCGAGGGTCGCCATGACTTCCATACAGCCTTGGGAAAGAGACTCGGGCTGATAGGGGTGCGCCCAGGCGAGGCCTTCGGTGCGCGCCACCAGTTCGTTGATCCGCGGGTTGTACTTCATGGTGCAGGAACCGAGCGGATACATGCCGTAATCGATGGCGTAGTTCCAGGTGGAAAGGCGCGTGAAGTGACGGATGGCCTCCACCTCGCTGACTTCGGGGAAGCCTTCGATTTCGGTGCGGACGTTTTCGGCGCCGAGCGCTTCGGCGGCATCAACGGCGGGGACATCGAGTTCGGGGAGCTGGTAGGCCTTCTTGCCGGGTGAACTGCGCTCGAAGAGGAGCGCTTCGTTCTGGGAGATGTGCGAGGTGACCTTGGTGATCATGCCTGCACCTCCACGGGTTCGGCGGCGGGTACGCTGAGTTGGGCGGCGAGGGAATCCATGTCGGCGCGCCGGGTGGTTTCGGTGGCGCAGAGCAGCATGCAATCGGCCAGTTCGGGATAGAAGCGGCCTAAGGGCAGGCCGCCGATGATCTTTTTCTTGAGCAACGCTTTGTTGATCTCCTCGGGCGATTTGGCGTCGGCCCGCACGACGAATTCGTTAAAGAATTTTCCGCTGAAGCGCGGCTTCAGTTTGCCGGCCAGGTAGTGCGCCTTGGCCAGGTTTTGGGCGGCCAGTTCGCGCAGGCCCTGCTTACCGTAAACGGTCATGAAGACGGTGGCCATGAGGGCGATGAGCGCCTGGTTAGTGCAGATGTTGGAAGTCGCTTTCTCGCGGCGGATGTGCTGCTCGCGGGTGGACAGCGTCAGGCAGAAGGCGCGATTGCCGCGCGAATCGGTGCTCTGGCCCACCAGCCGTCCCGGCATCTGGCGGATGTACTTGTCCCTGGTGGCGATGATGCCGGCGTACGGTCCGCCGTAGCTCGGGGAAATGGCGAAGGATTGCAGTTCGCCGGCGACGATATCGGCGCCGGCGGGCGGTTCCAGCAGGCCCAGGGAGACCGCCTCGGTGAACACGACGACCAGCAATGCACCGTGACGGTGGGCGATTTCGGCCGCAGCTTTCACCTGCTCCACGATGCCGAAGAAATTCGGCGTCTGGATGATGACCGCGCCGGTGAGGCCGTCCATTTTGCTTTCCAGGTCTTCGAGGTCGAGGTTGCCGGATTCGGCCACGTAGCCGAACTCGACGACGGGCATGCCTTGGTGTTTGGCGTACGTAGCGAGCACTTCGCGGTACTCGGGGTGCACGCTCTTGGCGATCAGCACGCGGCCTTTGCCGGTGGCGCGCACGGCCATCATCGCGGCCTCGGGCACGGCGGTGGAACCGTCGTACATGGACGCGTTGGCCACGTGCATGCCGGTGAGCTGGCAGATCATGGTCTGAAATTCGAAGATGGTGGTGAGGGTGCCCTGCGCGATCTCGGCCTGATAGGGCGTGTAGGAAGTGAGGAACTCGCCGCGCGAGACCACGGTATCCACCAGGACGGGCCGGTAATGGTTGTACACGCCCGCGCCGAGGAAGCTGGCGTAGCCGTTGGCGCACTCAGCCGCGCGGTCGCGGAAGTAATCCACAATCTCGTATTCGGAAATGCCCGGCGCGAGATTCAGCGGCCGGTTCAACCGCACCTCGTCGGGCAGGTGGGCGAACAACTCTTCAGGCGAACTGACGCCGCAAGCATCGAGCATGGCGCGGCGTTCGGATTCGGATTTCGGAAGATATCGCAACTACTTTTCGGCTCCTATATATGTTTGATAGTCGGCCGCCGACATTAGATTCTGAAGTTCCGCGGGCTGGCTGAGGCGGATCTTCACCAGCCAGGCGTCGCCGTGGGGATCTGAATTCAGCTTTTCCGGAGCATCGGCCAGGGATTCGTTGATCTCTGTGACTTCTCCGGTGACCGGCGAATAGATGTCGGACACGGCCTTGACGCTCTCGACGGAACCGAGCGACTTCCCGGCCTCGATTTTGCTTCCGACTTTGGGCAAGTCAACGTAGACGATGTCACCCAATTCCTCCTGGGCATGGTCGGTAATGCCGACGGTGCCGGCGTCGCCATCGGCGAGCACCCACTCGTGTTCCTTCGTATACCGGAAGTTTTCTGGATACATAGATTTATTTCGCTCGTTTGTAAAAGGGGGTTTCCACCGTCACCGCATCCACTGGCTGGTTGCGGATCATAATTTGAATGCTGGTTTCGGGAACCGATTGCTCTGTCGGAAGGTAACACATTCCGATGTTCTTATTTAAGGTGGGCGCGGGGCCGCCACTGGTGACCCAGCCGGCCGGGACGCCATTGAGGAAGACTTCGTAGCCGTCGCGTCCGATACCGCGGGCGCACATTTCGAAGCCGATGAGCTTGCGCCGTACGCCGCTCTCCTTCTGCTTGAGGAGCGCGGCGCGGCCTACGAAATCGCCCTTGTCGAGTTTGACGATCCACCCGAGATCGGCTTCCAGCGGGGAGATGGAGGCGTCGATTTCGTGGCCGTAGAGCGCCATCTTGGCCTCCATCCGAAGGGTATTGCGCGCGCCGAGACCGCAGGGCTTGATGCCGAATTCGGCGCCCGCATCCATGACCAGTTGCCACATACGTTCGGCATCCGCGGGCGGGACGTAGATCTCGAAACCGTCCTCGCCGGTGTAACCGGTGTGGGCGATGCGCGCGGGAGTGCCAGCGACTTCGCCGTCGGTGAACCAGTAATACTTGATGCCGCCGAGGTCTACCCCGGTCAGCTTCTGGAGGGTCGCACGGGCTTTGGGACCCTGGATGGCGATCTGTGCGTAGCGATCGCCGTTATTCTCGACCACGGCGTCGAAGTGGTTCTGGGCGACGATATGCTCGAAATCCTTGTCCTGATTGGAGGCGTTGACGCAGAGGAAATAATGATCGTCGGCGACTTTGTGGACCACGATGTCGTCCACGAAGCCGCCATGCTCGTACAGCAAGCCGGAGTAATGGGCCTGGCCGAGTTTCAGCTTTTGGACGGCGTTGGTGGTGACGTAGTCGGTGAGTCTGGCGGCTTCGGGGCCGCGAATCTCGATCTCGCCCATGTGGCTGACATCGAAGACGCCCACGGCGTTGCGCACGGCGTTGTGTTCGTCGATGATCCCGGAGTATTGGACGGGCATGTCCCAGCCGCCGAAGTCCACCATTCTGGCGCCGAGGGTACGATGGACAGAGTTCAAGGGCGTGACACGGAGAGCGGGTGCGGCTGGCATGAAAACTCAGGCTAACAGCACCGGAAGGGGGAGTCAATTGGCGCGCAAGTGGGCCGCCATTCACTAGAGTAGAGCGGAACGACAGACGACGCAAGGCGATCGTCTGTCCCACCGCCTAACCAGAGGGGGATTGGCGAGTCTATTGCCGTATGCGATCCCTAGCGTCCGATCTGCGTTATGCCGCGCGGGAACTACGGCGGCGGCCGGGATTCACGCTCACGGCGGTGCTTTCGCTGGCGCTCGGAGTGGGTGCCACGAGCGCGGTGTTCAGCGTCATTTATGCGGTTCTGATCAACCCGTTCCCCTATGCGGGCGCCGACCGAATGGTGGAACTCTCCCTCAAGGACAAGGCCGGCAAGCGCCGGTACACGGGGTTCAACGGCGCGCAACTGGAACAGCTCCGACAGGCCAAGAGCATCGAAAGCGTGGTGGGGGAAGATGGATGGAATCTCACCACGACGGACGGCGACCTTCCGGAGGATGTCGTGGCCTCGTACGTTTCGCCGAACGCTCCCAATCATTGGGGCGTGCCGCCATTGTTGGGCCGCTGGTTGATTCCCGCGGACGCGCCGACGGGACAGGAGCCGGAACGCGTTGTGGTGTTGGGCTACCGCTTCTGGCAAAGATACTACGGCGGCGATCCCGCCGTTGTGGGGCGCACCATCCAACTGGTGCACAAGAACTATCGAATCGTGGGCGTGATGCCGCCGCGGTTCCGCTGGCGCGAGGCGGAGATCTACGTTCCTCTCAAGGTGACGCTGGCCCCCGACATTTATCTGGGGTCTTTATTTAAAGTCCGCGCGGGGGCAACGTTCGCGCAGGCGAACGCCGAATTGCAGCCGATTCTGGAGCAGTTCGCAAAGCAGTCGCCGGGGCATTATCCGGATACTTTCCGCGTGGAATTGCGGAGCATTACAGAGTTGTACGCCAAGCCCATGGGGCCGACGCTCTACCTGCTGTTCGGCGCGGTGGCGTCGCTGCTATTGATCGGGTGCGCCAACGTTTCGATACTGCTATTGGCGCGGGGCACGCAGCGGCAGCACGAACTGGCGGTGCGCGCGGCGCTGGGGGCGGCGCGCGGCAGGATTGTGCGGCAGTTGCTCACGGAATCGCTGGCGATCGCAGCGGCGGGCGGGGCGCTGGGCGTATTGATCGCGTGGAGAAGCGTGGTGTTCATGGCGGCCTGGCTGCCGGCGGATTCGTTCCCGGCGGAATCGGTGATCGAGATGAATTTGCCCGTGCTGATCTTCAGTACGGCTATTGCGATGGCGACGGCGATTGTGTTCGGCATCTCGCCGGCGCTGCAACTTTCGCGCCCGGACATCGGCAGGGTGATGCAGACCAGCACGCGGCGGGTGATGGGGAGTGCGCACGGCAAGCGCACGCATCGCGTGATGGTAGCGTTTCAGGTAGCGCTGACGCTGCTGATGCTGACGGCGGCGGGCGCGGCAGGCAAGGGATTCCTGCGGCTGGTGAAGACGGACCTGGGGTACGACCCGCACTACACGATGTCCGTGCCGATTCCCATCCACGAGGGCACGTACCCGACGTGGAAAGAGCGCAGCGAATACTTCGAGCAGATCCGCGCGAGGATCGCCGCGATGCCGCAGGTGGTGGCGGCCGGGATTTCGACTAACGCCACGCCGCCTTCGAACGGCGGGGACAGCCGGATCGAGATCATGGGGAGCGCCGATGCGGAGAAGCCGGTGGTGCGGGTGAACTTCATCAGTCCCGAGTATTTTCCCGTGCTGCACATTCCGGTGGCGCAGGGGCGCGTGTGGGACAGCGCCGAATCGCGGCGCGGGGCGCAACTGGCGGTGATCAACCAGACCATGGCGCGGCAGTACTGGCCCAAGGGCGACGCGATTGGCCACCAGTTTCGGATTCCGGACCTGAAGAATCAGCCCCCGTATAATCCGGGAGTGGCTGGAAGCGACGGGTGGATCCAGATTGTCGGGGTGGTAGCGGATGCGCGCAACGACGGCCTTCGGAACGCGATCCGGCCGGCTGTCTACGTGCCGTTTTCGATACGGATGCGGATGTTCACGCAGATTCTGGTGCGCACCAAGGTGCCGCCGCTTTCGATGCTACGCGACGTGCGGGCGCAGTTGGTGCAGATTGACAGGGAGCAGCAGGTGATGCGGGTGCGGGACCTGGAGGGCTGGATCACAGGGCTCACGGAATATGCCCAGCAAAAGGTTGTAGCAACGTTGTTCGGGATCTTCTCGGTACTGGCGCTGCTGCTTGCGGGCGCGGGGCTATATAGCGTGGTTTCGTACGGCGTCGCGAGCCGGACGAATGAATTCGGGATTCGGATGGCGCTGGGGGCCAGGGCGGGCGACGTGGTGCGGATCGTGCTGACGGCGACGGCCGTGAATGTAGGAGTGGGGCTGGCGGCGGGTGTGGTGTTGAGTTTGATCTTCGACAAGTTGGCGGCGAAGTGGGTGACGGAGAGTTCGCGGGATCCGATAATTCTGGCGGGCGTGACGTTGTTGCTGGTTACGGTAGCGGGATTGGCTTGCCTGGCTCCGGCGCGGCGGGCGGCGGGGGTGGATCCGATGGAGGCATTGCGGTACGAGTAAGACCACTCCCTTACGGTCGCGGCTCTGATTGGGGTCTCAAGTCGAAGCGAGACGATCAGAGCCACGACCGTAAGGGAGTGGTCTTAGGCTGAATTATGCGCCGAGCGCGATGGCCGGCTTTCCGGCTGAGACCTGAAAGAACCTCGGGGCATGGAACGGCTGGAAGCGATATCCGATGCCGAATATGGTCTCGATGTACTGGTCGGCATAACCTCCCAATTTCTTACGGAGCCGGCGCACGTGGACGTCAAGCGTTCGTGTGCGGATCTCGACGCCGTAGCCCCAGACCTGCATGAGCAGGGCATCGCGCGGGATGATTTCGCCCGCATGCTGCACCAGCAGCGCGAGCAAATCGTATTCCTTGCGGGTCAACGTCATTTGCTCGGAGTCGAGTATTACGGCCTGTTGCGCGAAGTCCATCGTGAGGTGTTCGTCGCGATAAGGCATCACTTGATAGTATACCCTGCCTGCAGCATTCCCATACGATCTCCTTGAATCAGCTTCTATGGTTATGCTACGGGCGAGCCTTTGGAAGGTGATGGTCGACTTGTAAAAACTTTGTAAAAAGCGGCGGAAGACTCTTGCTATTCGATGGGGTATGGTCCCGGGTTTGCCACGCGGAGCTCTTTTTCATGGAAATCGAAGGCGCGTACGGTATAGCTTACGGCGCGGGCGGAGTCGGCCATTTCGGAGTGGAAGACGCCTTCCTTACCGGGTTCCAGGGTATCTTCGTCGATGACTGCCTTCTGGCTGGTAACGACTTCCTTTTCGGGCGAGCGGAAATCGAAGATGATTACCAATCCG
>CAWDWK010000038.1:0-44072 GCA_963805775.1 uncultured Solibacteraceae bacterium
GAGCGACTACACGGGCTCGCTGCGGGATGCGCTGGCGCAGCAGAAAGCCAAGAACGGCGCGGGCATACGCATACTCAGCGAGACGGTGACGTCACCGAGTATGGCGGAGCAATGGCGCGCGATACAGAAGCTGTATCCGGCGGCGAAGTGGCACCAGTGGGATCCGGCGGGGCCGCACAGTGCGCGCGCCGGTGCGATGCAGGCATTCGGGCAGCCGGTCAACACCTATTACGATTTCACTAACGCGAACGTCGTGGTTTCGCTGGATGCGGATTTCCTGGCATCGGGTGCGGCGAGCCTGCGCTACGCGCGCCAGTTCGCCAAGCGGCGCCGCATGGACGACGCCAACAGCACGATGAATCGCCTGTACGTGGTGGAGCCGATGCCCACGCCGACGGGCACCAAGGCCGATCACCGGCTGGCGTTGCGCGCGAGCGACATCGAAGAGTTTGCGTGGGCGCTGGCCATTTCGCTGGGCATCGCGCAGGGTCCGAAGACCGGCGAGAATCACGATATTTATAAGTGGCTCGGCCCGATTGCGCGCGACTTGCAGAACAACAAGGGCGCCAGCATCGTGATCGCGGGCGAGCAGCAGCCGCCGATCGTACACGCGCTGGCGGCCATCATGAACGAGAAGCTGGGCAACTTCGGCAAGACGGTGTTCCACACCGACCCGGTCGAAACCAACCCCACGGATCAACTGGCGTCGCTGCTGGACCTGGTGAAAGACCTGGATGCGGGCGCGGTGGACGTGCTGCTCATCATCGGCGGCAACCCGGCATTCAACTCGCCGGTGGAACTGGGCATGGGCGACCGCCTGAAGAAAGCCAAGCTGCGGATTCGGCTCGGCCTGTACGCGGATGAGACCAGCCAGGTGTGCCAGTGGCAGATGCCGGAAGCGCATTCGCTGGAGACCTGGGGCGATGCCCGCGCGTTCGACGGGACGGTGACCATACAGCAGCCGCTGATCCAGCCGCTTTACGGCGGGCGCTCAGCGATGCAACTGCTGCAATCGTTGACCGACCAGCCGGAGAAGACACCTTACGAGATTGTCAAGGCCTACTGGAACACGCAGCATACGGGCGCCGATTTCGAAGCGTGGTGGCGGCGCGCCGTGCACGACGGCACGGTGCCCGATACGGCGCTGCCGGCGAAGGAAGTCACCGTGCGCGGAGACGCTCTCAGTGCGCGCGCCGGCGCCAGGAAACTGGGCGGCAAGCTGGAAGTGATCTTCCGGCCCGACCCCACGATTTACGACGGCCGCTTTGCCAACAACGGATGGCTGCAGGAACTGCCGAAGCCGATCACGAAGCTCACCTGGGATAACGCCGCGTTTCTCAGTCCGGCCACGGCGCACCGGCTCGGCGTGCAGACCGGCGACATGCTGAAGCTGACGTACGACGGGCGCTCGCTAAATGCACCGGTGTATATACAGCCGGGCCACGTGAACGGCGCCACCACGCTGCATCTGGGTTACGGACGGACGCACTCGGGGCGCGCCGGCACGGGCATGGGCTTCAATCCTTACGGGCTGCGCACCGCTAAAGCGCTCTGGCAGGACGTGGGACTGGACGCCGAGAAGACCGGCGGAAGCTACGAGTTCGCCTCCACGCAGAACTTCCACGACCTGGAGACTCCCGACCGCCGACACATCATTCACCGCGCGGACCTGGCGGACTTCAGGAAGAATCCCGCGGCTGCGCACGAAGGCGCGGAGGCCCCGCCGAGGGAACTCACGCTTTATCCGGAATGGAAATACGAAGGCTACGCCTGGGGCATGGCGATCGACCTCAATTCCTGCACGGGATGCGGCGCGTGCACCATCGCCTGCCAGGCGGAAAACAATATCGCGGTGGTGGGTAAGGACCAGGTGCGGCGCGGCCGCGCCATGCACTGGATACGCGTGGATTCCTATTATCAGGGCGAGGCCAACGATCCGGCGATTTTCAACCAGCCGGTTCCGTGCATGCATTGCGAGAATGCGCCCTGCGAACTGGTCTGTCCCGTGCAGGCAACCTCGCACAGCTCCGAAGGCCTGAACGACATGGTCTATAACCGCTGCGTGGGCACGCGTTATTGCTCCAACAACTGTCCCTACAAGGTGCGGCGTTTCAATTTCTTCCTGTTCAGCGATTTCGAAACGCCGAGTTTGAAGCTGGGGCGCAATCCGGATGTTACGGTGCGCAGCCGCGGCGTGATGGAAAAATGCACGTACTGCGTGCAGCGGATCAACTCGGCGAAGATCGACGCGGAGAAGCAGGACCGCACGGTGCGCGACGGCGAAATCCAAACCGCCTGCCAGGCCAGTTGCCCGTCGGAGGCCATTGTCTTCGGCAACATCAACGATAAGAACAGCCGCGTTTCCAAACTCAAAGCCAATGAACGGAACTACTCGCTGCTGGCCGATCTCAACACGCGGCCGCGCACCACTTACCTTGCGACGCTGCGCAATCCAAACCCGGAGGTCGAGGGCTGAGTCATGGCGGATGATCAACAGGTAATCGACTCGCCAGAGGCGAAGAAAATCATCGCGCCCGGCTATACGTTCGGGACCGTCACGGACCAGATCGCCAGCGTCGTTCTCACCAAGAAAACCCCGTACGTGGTGATGGGCGTTTTCGCGGTGGCCATGGGACTGTTGTTGCTGTTCCTGCTCGCGGTGGGCGTTCTGTTCGTGAAGGGAACCGGGATATGGGGTCTGCGCACACCCACCATGTGGGGATGGGCGATCACCAACTTCGTCTGGTGGGTTGGTATCGGCCACGCGGGCACGCTGATTTCGGCGATTCTGCTGCTGCTCAATCAACAGTGGCGAAATTCCATCAATCGATTTGCCGAAGCCATGACCGTGTTTGCGGTGGTCTGCGCGGGCATGTTCCCGGTGCTGCACCTGGGGCGCCCCTGGCTGATGTACTGGCTTTTCCCGTATCCCAACACGATGGGGATCGAGCCCAACTTCCGCAGTCCGCTGGTGTGGGACGTGTTCGCGGTTTCGACCTACGCTACGGTGTCGCTGCTTTTCTGGTACGTGGGTATGATGCCCGACCTGGCGACGCTGCGCGACCGTTCCGAACACCGCGCGTTGAAACTGACCTACGGCTTCCTGGCGATGGGTTGGCGCGGTTCGGCTAAGCACTGGGCGGTCTACGAAACGGCGTCCCTGCTGCTCGCGGGCCTGGCGACGCCGCTGGTGCTCTCGGTGCACACGGTGGTGAGCTTCGACTTCACCATCGGCATCGTTCCCGGATGGCACAGCACGTTCTTCCCGCCCTACTTCGTGGCGGGCGCAATTTATTCGGGCTTTGCCATGGTGCTGGCGCTGGCCATTCCACTGCGCGCCGTCTACGGATTGAAAGGGCTGATCACGGATCAGCATCTGGATAATGCGGCCAAGGTGATGATGGCTACGGGCCTGATCGTGGGCTACTCCTACATCCTGGAGGCCTTCAGCGCCTGGTACAGCGGCAACGTCTTCGAACAGGCGGCTATGTGGAACCGCATGACGGGTCCCTACCGGTACGAGTACTGGATTCTGATTGCCTGCAATGTGATCGCGCCCAACGCCCTGTGGTTCAAGAGAATCCGCTGCAATCCGGCGCTGCTCTTCGTGTGGTCGCTGATCGTGCTGGTGGGCATGTGGCTGGAGCGCTTTGTGATCATCGTGTCCAGCCTCGCGCAGGACAACCTTCCGTCCTCGTGGGGCATCTTCCACTCCACGCGTTGGGACTGGGCGACCTACCTCGGCACCATCGGATTGTTCCTTTTCCTGTTCATGCTGTTCATCCGTCTCCTGCCGATGATTTCGATCTTCGAAGTCCGGACGCTTTTGCCGCAGGCCAAAGTCAAGGAGGAAACGCGCTGATGAAAGGTCCGATCTACGGCGTGATGGCCGAATTCGACAGCCCCTCCGCGCTGGTGAACGCCGCGCGGGCGGCGCGCGAAACGGGCTACAGGAAGCTCGACGCCTACTCGCCGTTCCCTATCGAAGAATTGGCCGACGCGCTGCACCTGCACAAGAACAAGCTGCCGCTGCTGGTGTTGATCGGCGGCATCATCGGCGGAGCCGTGGGGTACATGCTGCAGTATTTCGTCGCGGTGATCTACTACCCCCTCAATATCGGCGGGCGACCCCTGCACAGCTGGCCGTCCTTCATCATCATCACTTTTGAAATGACGATTCTCTTTGCCGCGCTCACGGCCATTTTGGGCCTTCTGGGCCTTTGCGGCCTACCCATGCCTTACCACCCCACCTTCAATGTGCCGCGATTCGCGCAGGCCAGCCGTAACCGTTTCTTCCTGTGCATCGAATCCACCGATCCGCTCTTCGATCGCGATAAAACATGCGAGTTCCTGGAGACGCTGGAGCCCAGGGAGGTGTCTGAAGTTGCGCACTAATCTCACTTTCGGCGCGCTCGTGTTGTCGCTGGCCGTGCTCTCGGCCTGCCGTCAGGACATGCACGACCAGCCGAAGTACGTCCCCCTGCGGCCCAGCGATTTCTTCGCCGACGGCCGCTCCGCGCGCCCCCTTTCCGAGGGCACTGTGCCGCGCGGCTACCTGGATGCCAACGTGTTGCTTTACACCGGCAAGGGCGCCGACGGCAAACCGTCGAACGAGTTCCCGATGCCCGTGACCAAGGAATTGCTGCTGCGCGGCCAGCAGCGTTTCAACATTTACTGCTCGCCCTGTCACGACCGCACCGGCAGCGGCGACGGCATGATTGTGCGCCGCGGATACCGGCGTCCGCCGACGTATCACAGCGACCGCCTGCGGCAGCAGCCCAACGGATATTTCTTCGACGTGATCACCAGGGGATTCGGCGCCATGCCGGACTATGCAGTGCAGGTTCAGCCGGAGGATCGCTGGGCCATCGTGGCCTACATTCGCGCGCTGCAACTCAGCCAGCAGGCGTCCATCAACGATGTGCCGGCCGCGGATCGCGCCCAACTGGGAGGTGCGAAATGATGGCCAACGCCGTGGATTACAGCATCAACCCGCAATTGCAGGCCGACCTACGGCAGTGGCGCACGCGCGCGCTGATCGCGGGCGTGATAGGGACCGTGGTGAGCGCCGCCGGTTTCTTTATCGCGGGACCGACGCAGTTCTACCGCTCTTACCTGTGGGCGTACATGTTCATCATCGGGATCAGCGTCGGTTCGCTGGCCTGGCTCATGCTCCAATACGTCACGGGCGGCGCCTGGGGACTGGTGATCCGCCGCTCTTGCGAGGCCGCCACGCGTACGCTGCCGCTGGTGCTCGTGATGTTCCTGCCGGTGGTGATTGGCATCAACAATCTATATCCCTGGGCGCACGCGGCCGCGGTCAAGGCCGATCCGCTGCTGCAGCACAAGGCTCCGTACCTCAACGTGCCGTTTTTCCTGGGGCGCGCCGCCTTCTATTTCGCCGGCTGGATGTTTCTCGCCTGGTGGTTCAATCGCTGGTCGCTCAAGGAAGATCTCGAAGGCCACGACGTGGTACACGGCAAAATGAGCGCCATGGCCGGCCCTGGACTTTTGTTCTGGGGATTCAGCGTCACCTTCATGTCCATCGACTGGATTCTTTCGGTGGACCCCAAGTGGTTCTCCACGATTTTCGGCATGCTCTTCATGGTCAGCCAGGGTTTGACGGCGATGGCATTTCTGGTCACGCTGATGGTTCTGCTGTACCGGCACCGGCCGATGTCGGAAGTGCTGACGCACCGCCACCTGCACGATCTCGGCAAGTTCCTGCTTGCCCTGGTGATGGTGTGGGCTTACTTTTCGTTCTCGCAGTTCCTGATCATCTGGGCGGGCAACCTGCCTGAAGAAATCCCGTGGTATCTGACACGGCTCAATCACGGCTGGGAGTTTGTGGGGCTCCTGCTGGTGGTCGGGCATTTCGGGCTGCCGTTCGCGCTGCTACTCTCGCGCGACTTGAAGCGCAATTTCAAACTGCTAGCCCGGATCTCGATGTTCATTCTGGCGATGCGCTTTGTCGATCTGTACTGGCTGGTGACGCCGAGCTTTCGCATCGAGGGCTTCGGACTCAGCTTCCTGGATCTCACCATCCCCGTCGGGCTGGTGGGACTGTGGCTGGCGTACTTCCTGACGCAATTGGAGAAGCGCCCGCTGATGCCCAGGAATGCCCCGCACCTGGAGGAGGTTTTGGAACATGGACGAGACTAGGCACGCCGCACGACCCGCGCCTCGGACACGAAACCACGGATGTCAATGTCTGGGCGGTCGGCAAATTTGGAATCGCCCTGGTGTTCGTGTGTATGTTGTCCATCGCGCTGCTGTGGGGGCTTTTGAAGTACTTCCAGTCGCAGGAGGCCACCAGCATGGCTACCACGGTGGAGCCGACCAAGCTCTTCCCGCAACCGCGATTGCAGAGGACTCCGATTCTGGACCTCAGGGCCATACGGACCCAGGAAGACCAACTGTTGAACAGCTATGCCTGGGTGGACCAGAAACAGGGCGTCGTGCGCATTCCGGTGGCGCTGGCGATCGACGTTCTGGCCAAGCGCGGACTGCCGGCATTGGCTCCGGTTAAAGAGGCGGGGAAGAAATGAGAAGGCTCTTTCAGGAGGCTGCGCCCGCAAGCGGGCGCGGGCAAGCTAAAGCATGCCCCACCAACGCAGGCACGCGACTGGCGTGCGTGCTGGTGTTGGCTTCAGTTGCCACCGCTCAGCCGGGACAGTTGCTGGGTCCGCCTCAACAATCGAAGATGCAGGACAGCAATTTGAAACCTGCTCTTCCGGGCGCCCTGGTGGGCGTCGGGATCGACCAGCGGCTCGACCAGGAAGTATCGCTCGATCTGATGTTCAAGGACGAAGCTGGACGCGACGTCCCGCTCTCTTCATTTTTCCAGCGCGGCAAGCCGGTGATTCTCGCGCCCGTCTATTACCGCTGCCCGATGCTGTGTACGCAGATTCTCAACGGGCTGGCGAGCAGCCTCAAGGCGGTCTCGCTGGTTCCGGGCAAGGATTTCGAAATTGTCGCGGTGAGTTTCGACCCCAAGGACACTCCGGAGACGGCCGCCAGCAAAAAGCAGATGTACATGCGGCGCTACGGCCGCGCGGGCACGGCCAACGGCTGGCATTTGCTGACCGGCAACGAGGCGAATATCAAGGCGCTGATGGACACCATCGGCTACCACTACAAGTACGATCCCGCGACGGACCAGTACGCGCACGCCAGCGGCATCATGGTGCTGACTCCCGAAGGGCGCCTCTCGCGCTACTTCTACGGCGTGGAATACGCGCCCGTCGATGTGCGGCTGGGCCTGATAGAAGCTTCGAAAAACAAAATTGGTTCCGCGGTGGACCAAATTCTATTGTTCTGTTACCACTATGACCCGGCCACGGGTAAGTACGGCGCGGTGGCGATGAACATCGTTCGTTTCGCCGGGGCGATGTTCACGCTGGTCTGCGGCGCGTTTCTGTTCGTCTTTCTGCGTCGCGACGTGCACCGCGACCGGCACATTCTCAGGCGGGTTGGATAGCGCACAATGGGTGAATTTCAATTATTTCCGGTACAGGCCTCCACACTCGCCCCCGAGGTGGACCATCTTTTGTATTTTCTGCTCGCGGTCGCCGTGTTCTTCACGCTGCTGATTTTCGGGTCCATCTTCTATTTCGCCATCAGGTACCGCCGTCGTTCGGAGCGCGAACTGCCTCACGCCATGCACACGGGCTACACGCTGGAGATTCTGTGGAGCGTGATTCCGTTCGGGCTCACCATGGTGATGTTCACCTGGGGCGCAAGCGTCTTTTTCACGGCCAGCAGGCCGCCGAATAACGCCATCCAGATTTATGCGGTAGGCAAGCAGTGGATGTGGAAGCTGGAGCATCTGGAAGGGCAGCGGGAGATCAACGAACTGCATATCCCGGTGGGCACGCCGGTGCGGCTCACCATGGCCAGCGAGGACGTGATCCACAGCTTCTTCGTCCCGGCCTTTCGCACCAAGCAGGACGTAGTGCCGGGCCGCTATACCACTACCTGGTTCACGCCGACAAAGGTGGGCAAGTATCACCTGTTCTGCGCCGAATACTGCGGGACCAACCATTCCGGCATGATCGGCTGGATTCACGTGATGGAGCCCAAGGATTATCAGAACTGGCTCAGCGGCGGCGCCGCCGAAGGCTCGCTTGCGGAAAACGGCAAGAAGCTCTTCGAGCAGCTCGCCTGCAACAACTGCCACAAGGAAGACAACTCCGGCCGCGGGCCCAACCTGGTGGGACTTTTCGGCAAGCAGGTGCAACTGGCCGGCGGCGGCACGGTGAAGGCGGACGAAGCTTACATCCGCGAGTCGATTCTCCAGCCGCAGGCCAAGGTGGTAGCCGGTTTCGAGCCGGTGATGCCGACTTTCCAGGGGCTGGTGAGCGAAGAACAACTGGCGCAACTGATCGAATATGTGAAATCGTTAGGCCCGAAACCGGGAACCGGTCCGGCGGAGAGCGGGCAGCAGCCGGCAGCAAAGAAGTCCGCGGGTACTCCTCCCGCCAATCGTTAGAACCATATGATTACTGAAGCGGCAGTAGAACGCGAAAATTACCTCAATGCCAGCCATGGCCTGAAATCGTGGCTCCTTACCAAGGACCACAAGCGAATCGGCCTGCTATATCTCTTCACCATCACCCTGTTCTTCTTCATAGGCGGCGCCTTCGCCACGCTGATTCGCGTGGAACTGCTGACGCCGCAGGGCGATCTGGTCAGTTCGGAGACCTATAACAAGCTGTTCACCATGCACGGTGTGATGATGATCTTCTTCTTTCTGATCCCATCCATCCCCGCCGTGCTGGGGAATTTCTTCCTGCCGATCATGATCGGCGCGCGCGATCTGGCCTTTCCCAAGCTCAACCTGCTGAGCTGGTATCTGCTGGTGATCGGCGGCGCGTTCGCTCTCTATGCGATGCTGGCCGGCGGCGTGGATACGGGTTGGACCTTCTACACGCCCTACAGCACCACTTACTCAAACGGTTACGTCATCGCCACTGCGCTGGGCATCTTTATCGCGGGCTTCTCGTCTATTCTTACGGGACTGAACTTCATTGTCACGGTCCATCGCATGCGCGCTCCCGGAATGACATGGTTCCGCATGCCGCTCTTCGTTTGGGCGCACTACGCTACCAGCCTGATTCAGGTACTGGGTACGCCCGTGTTGGCGGTCACCATCATTCTGCTTTTCGTGCGAGCGCGTTTTCCACCTGGGGATTTTTGATCCGGCTCGTGGCGGCGACCCGGTGCTGTTCCAGCACCTCTTCTGGTTCTACTCTCATCCGGCTGTCTACATCATGGTCCTCCCCGCGATGGGAGTGGTCAGCGAGCTGATCAGTACGTTTTCCCGTAAGCCGGTATTCGGCTATAGCATCGTGGCTTATTCCAGCGTCGCCATAGCGGTGCTGGGCTTCCTGGTGTGGGGCCACCACCTCTTCGTCAGCGGCATGAGCCTCTACGCCGGTATGGTGTTCAGCTTCCTCAGCTACTTCGTCGCGATTCCTTCGGCCATCAAAGTTTTTAACTGGACCGCCACGTTATACAAGGGCTCAATCTCCTTTCAGACGCCGATGTTGTATGCGATGGGCTTCATCGGGCTGTTTACTATGGGCGGCTTGACCGGCCTGTTCGTGGCCGCGCTGGGAATCGATATTCACGTCACCGATACCTACTTCGTGGTGGCGCACTTCCACTACATTATGGTGGGCGGGGCAGTAATGGGCTACCTCGGCGGTATGCACTACTGGTGGCCCAAGATGACCGGGCGCATGTATCCCGAGGGGTGGGCCAGGCTTTCCGCCCTGATCATCTTCCTGGGCTTCAACCTGACTTTCTTCCCGCAGTTCATTCTGGGTTATCTGGGGATGCCGCGGCGCTACCACGCGTATCCGGCGGAGTTCCAGGTGCTCAACGTCCTCTCTACCGCGGGCGCAAGCGTGCTTGCGGTCGGCTACGTGATTCCGATGATCTACTTCATCTGGTCGCTGCGCTATGGCAAGGAGGCGCCGACCAACCCGTGGGGCGCTAGCGGGCTGGAATGGCAGACCAGTTCACCGCCGCCGGTCCACAACTTCGACGAGACGCCGATTGTCACCCAGGGCGCTTACGATTACACCCACGTGATGGGAGAGGAGATCGAAGTTGGCTAATCACGCTGAGACGCTCGCCCTTCGGGTGCAGTTCGATACCGAGGCGCAACAGAAGGACGCCTCCACGCTGGGGATGTGGATCTTCCTGATCACCGAAATCATGTTCTTCGGCGGCATGTTCGCGGTCTACACGGTCTACCGCAGCTGGTATCCGGAAGTGTTCGCGATCGCCTCCAGCAGCCTGAACGAGATCATCGGCGCGGCCAATACCGCGGTCCTGCTACTCTCGAGCTTCACCATGGTGCTGGCAGTGCGCGCCGGGCAGTTGGGACAGCAGAAGATGATCGTGATCTTCCTGATTCTCACTCTACTGTTCGGCGGCATATTCCTCGGGGTGAAGGCGTATGAGTGGAACGAGAAGTTTGAAGAGCACCACATTCCGGGCATGGCGGCGTTCCATCTGGACGGCGTTTCGCCCGCCGACCAGGGCCACGCACAGTTGTTCTTCTCGCTCTATTTTGGGATGACCGGTTTGCACGCGCTGCACATGGTGATCGGCGTGGGGCTTCTGCTCACGCTGATGCTGGAGGCCCGCAGGGGCAAGTTTTCGGCGTCCTACTACACGCCGGTTGATATGGCGGGGCTTTACTGGCACTTCGTCGACATCATCTGGATCTTCCTGTTCCCGCTGCTGTATCTGATCGACCGCCACCTGGGGAAATAATCATGAGCGATCAAAGCGGAAGCACACATATCGATTCCGTCGGAACCTACGTCAAGGTTCTCGTGGCGCTGTTGGTGGCCACCGCCGCGACCACCGCAGTCTCCCACGTCGATCTCGGGCCATTCAGCACGGTGGTCGCGTTGGGTATCGCGTGCGGCAAGATGCTGCTGGTCGCGCTGTTCTTCATGCACATCCGCCACAGTACGAAGCTGACCAAGCTGGTGGTGGTGGGCGGCATGCTCTGGCTGGCGATTCTGCTGCTGCTCACCATGACGGACTACCTCAGCCGCGGCATACTCGGAGTGCCTGGGAAGTAGGGAGGCGTCGAGTGAGACTCGACGCGGCACGCAAGAGTGCGTGCGCCACGGTTTTACTGGTCTTTGGAGGCGGCGCTGGCGGCGGTGATCTTCTCCACTTCGGCGAGCTGCGCGCGCACTTTGGCGGCGTCCTTCGCATCCGGCGCGTACTGCAGATACGCCTTGAAATGCTCCGCCGCACCGGCATAGTCTTTCTTGAGGACCAGAATCAGTCCGAGTATATGACTCACCTGCGGGATGGCGTGCCGCGTATCCAGGCGCTCCGCGGCCACCGCGCTTTTCTCCGCCACTTCGAAGTGATGTAGATTGTAATTGGCCACGGAGTTGTAGTAAAACGCCTCCGGATAGCCGAACGGATCCAGCTTCACCAGTTTGTCCGTCACGTCGGCAAGACCCTGCCACTTCGACGCCTGCAATTCCAGAATCGAAATCTGTATGTACGGCTTGACGAATCTCGGGTCGCACTCCGACGCCTTGTCGAAGTACTTGTGGGCCATGTCCATCTTTCCCTGTCCGGCCTGCAGCAGCCCCAACTCGTACCACGCGGTGGCATATTTCGGATACACTTCGACAGCCTTTTCGAAATCGTTCTGGGCATCCTCGTATTTCTGTTTCTTGATGGCGTCCAGCCCCTTGTCGTAAGCCTTCTTGGCATCTTTGGGCGCGGACAGTGAGACGGCGCTGATGGTCTGGCCCTCTTCGGCGGGTCCGGTGCGATGCATCAGGATGCTGCCTATGTTCGGATCGTCAAGTGCGCGGCGTCCCGACAACGGTACCGTCTGGGAACGATAACCCGCGAGCTTGGCCTGCAAATCGCAGCCCATGTACTTGCGCTCCTGCGATTGGGAACTGCCCATCGCGCCGGTTGTGTTGGCGCCGCTCATACCACCCTGGCTCAGACCGCTTCGCGAGCTGAATTCACTCGCATCCTGGATCATCCCCGTATTGCGCGCGCCCAACTGGATGCTGAAGTAGCCTTTGGTGTCCGTGTAGCCTTCGGCGTGCGGCGAGCCGTTACACACGCTTTCGATGACCACCTGTCCGGTAGGGGCGGTTCCATCCTCGAGCACCACTCGGCCGCTGACAAAGATAGGCGGCGTGATCGTGCCCGTCGGCGAAGTTGTCGGTGTGGTGGTAGTCGTGGAAGGCGCCGGCGTGCGACCAGTGGTCGCTCCCGTGCTTCCGGTAGTTGCCCCGGTGCCTGTGGTCGGCGGCGCTGTAGCGGTCCCGCCTTTGCTTTGGCCGATGACGGCCACCGGAATCAACAATCCTAGAGCTGTAGCCGAAGTGATTGCCCTCACCCAAATCTTCGAGGCCATGCCAACCTCCGTGAACTGCCATCATTATCCCACCAAAGTTGAATGCGGAATGTTAATAGCGGGTCTGTTCCTCACGGCCGGCGGACTACCGGAGCAACGCCCGAGCATTCCTCAGCCAGGTTTCGTACACATATTTGTCCTTCTCGCGCTGCCATTGCTCTGGTGGCAGCGCGTTCAAGGCATCGTGGGGCACTGCCGGAACGCCTGCGCCGAGCGCGCGCGTGCCACCCTCGCGCAACTCGGTGGCGTAAGCCTTGTCGATGAACACACCGCCTTTTTCCGCCCACTGTAAAATGTGCGTCTCGGGCATCCGGACGATCGATTCCAGAGTCCAGTTGGGAAAGTGCAGGCGCTTCTGGAGCCACAACGCCACGGGGCGCGTCACGAAATACGGCCGGTGCCCGGTCCCTTCCGTGAAGCCGAACGCGAACACGTCGTGCGGGCTGCCATGCGCCGCGATGGTTCTCTGTTGCAGGTTCTCGAAAAACCCCGGGCCCATTCGCGTAATCGAGACCACGTCGTCCGCGGTCCCGTTCCAGATCAACGTGGCGCCGCGGGCGGCATGCAGGGCGTAGATCGCAGCGCCGCGATCGCCGAGGAACTTCATGGTTTGATAAGGAATCGCCTGGCACATTTTCTTGCTGCTGGAATCCCAATAACCGCCGTCGCCATCCAGATTGCCGCCGGCCGTCAGCACACAGGCGTTGAGCCGCGTCTCCGCCGCACAGGCCAGTCCAAGCACGAAAGACCCCATTGAGTAGCCCAGCGCGGCGAGTCGCCCGGCATCGACGTCGGGCCGCTGCGCCAGGTAACTGACTGCCTGCATGACATCGGTCATCATGAGGCCGCCCATGCGCCTGCCCATCTCTTCAGGCTCCACGCTTCGATCGTGCTGGCGCGTACCATTCCTGCGCTGCCCGTTGCGTTCGCCCTCGCCGATCGGGTCATAGGTCAGCACCGTGGCGCCGGCCCGGGCGTAGAGGATACCGGAATAGAACGCGTACCAACTGTACTTATCGCCACCGTGGCCGTTGACCACGACCAGCCCCGGCATCTTTGCCGCGGGTTTGAGTACGGGGCGATACACGATGGCCGGCACGCGCAGGCCGTAAGCGGTGGCATAGCTGACACGCTCGGCAATCACACCGGGCGCGATTTCGCTTTGCCCGTAGTTTTCCAGCTGGAGGGCAGGCAGAGGATCGGGAACGAAGAGCGCCGAGCGGATTTGGCTGCGCTCCTGTTCAAGGGAGGCGGAGGCTGCCGCGACCGCGGCAAAAAGGAGAATTGGCGCGATTGATCGTACGGTCAAATCAGAGTGTGGACCAAAACCGGTAAAGGGTCAAGCGGGAGCCCTCCGGTGGCGTCGTGCGGTCCAGTACGGGAGTTTCGTGACGTACGTCATGCGGTATCGGTGACCGCGACGCCGCGGGAATTCCGCGAGGTCAAAATGGAATCATGAGCGACTCTTTCCGAATCGAACGCGACACCATGGGGGACATGCGGGTGCCCGCGTCGGCGCTTTTCGGGCCGCAGACAGCGCGAGCCATCCAGAATTTCCCGATTAGCGGCAGGCGATTCCCGCGGTCGTTTATCCGCGCGCTGGGACTGGTCAAGAGCGTGGCCGCAACCGTCAACGGCCGCATGGGCAGCCTTCCGGCAACTCTGGCGGCATCCATCGAACAGGCGGCGGAAGAGGTCGCGGAAGGACGGTACGACGACGAGTTCCAGGTCGACATCTTTCAAACCGGCAGCGGCACCTCCACCAACATGAACGCCAACGAGGTGATCGGCCACCTGGCCAGCGCCCACCCGAACGATCAGGTGAACCTCGGGCAATCGAGTAACGACGTGATTCCGACCGCCATGCACATCGCCGTCGCGGAGTCCGTAGTCGCACGGCTGCTGCCGGCCATGCGGCAACTCGGCGCATCGTTGGAACGTAAGGCGGGCGAATTCCACGACATCATTAAGATGGGGCGGACTCACCTACAGGATGCAGTTCCCATCCGCATGGGTCAGGAGTTCAGCGGCTATGCCCGCCAGGTGGAAGCGTCGCGGGAACGCATCGAAGCGGCGCTGGGAGGAATATACGAACTGCCTCTCGGCGGCACGGCGGTAGGTACCGGTCTGAATGCTCCAGTTGGTTTTGCTCAGGGTACCATTACCGAAATTGCGCGCCGTACGGGACTGCCGTTCGTCGAAGCCCGCAACCACTTCGAAGCTCAGGCAGCGCGCGATGCAGCTTGTTTCCTGAGCGGCGCCCTGCGCACGTACGCCGTTGCCCTGACCAAGATTGCGAACGATATCCGCTGGCTTGGTTCAGGGCCGCGTTGCGGATTGGGAGAGCTGAAACTGCCCGCGGTGCAGCCCGGGTCGAGTATCATGCCGGGCAAGGTCAACCCGGTGATCGCCGAGAGCTTGCTGATGGTCTGTGCGCAGGTAATCGGGTATGACGCCGTGATTACCTGGTGTTCGGCAGGGGGCCATTTCGAGTTAAATGCGATGATGCCTGTCATGGCGTTTGACCTGCTCGACGGCATCGAACTGTTAGCTGCCAGCACCAGGAACTTCGCGGAACAACTGGTAGACGGATTAGAGGCCGACCGGGCGCACGCCGAGCGCTTTGTCGAACAGTCGCTGGCGATGGGGACCGCGCTTACCAGCGAGATTGGTTACGAAAAGGCTGCCAAGCTGGTGAAAGAAGCCCACACCACGGGCCGCTCGATTCGCGATGTGGCTCGCGAGAAGTCGGGAATTCCGGAAGAGCGACTGAGGCGGCTGCTTGACCCGCAGTCGCAAGTGGGGTGACGGGCAGATTGTTACCGCATACAATGTGCCGCTGACGCCGGTTCGATCGTTCTTGTACCTGACGACACGCGGAAAGCGTCTAGGTAATTAAAGAACCGAGCATTCCAGGGAAACGGGCGATGAGCGGTGAGACTGACCGTGCCGGCAAGGCATGGAATACCATCTTCGAATACTCTCGTACCAACAGATTGCGAGTCGTAGCTACCGGTTTGGCGATGATGGCAATCGTTGCGTTCGTAGACCTCGCATGGCTGCACCTGGCGGCGTTTGGGTACTTGTACATCATTCCGCTGGTTGTGGTGGCTGGCTTTCTCAAACGCTGGCAAATTCTGATATTGGCCGTGGTATCCGCTTTGCTGCGGGAAGCCGAAAAGCAACAGCCGTTATCCAGTGACCACCTGGCGCGCTCTGCCCTAGTTGCCATCGCCTTTGCCGGCGCCGCATTGTTTGTCAGGGAACTGGCGCGGAACCAGCAACTCGCATTACAGAGTGTCAAGGAACTGAAGGCGCGGCAACAACTGGAACGCCAGTTTCTCCACGCACAGCGCTTGGAAGCCGTGGGCCGGATGGCCGGCGGTATCGCGCACGACTTCAATAATCTGCTATCGGTCATCATCGGCTTTAG
Source organism: uncultured Solibacteraceae bacterium (assembly GCA_963805775.1). Classification (GTDB taxonomy): domain Bacteria; phylum Acidobacteriota; class Terriglobia; order Bryobacterales; family Bryobacteraceae; genus Solibacter. Next base: position 15,858 of record CAWDWK010000038.1, read on the forward strand.
CGACCTGGCACTGCAGCAGATCAAAGCGGACACGCCCTTGTGGAGGGATGTGAAGGAGATTCACGGCGCGGCCGACCGTGCGGCCGGCCTGACCCGGCAACTGCTGGAATTCAGCCGGCGCGACACGCTGCAGGCGAAGGTGATGGACCTGAACGCGCTGATATCGAATCTCACGAAGATGCTGAGTCGCCTGATCGGCGAGGATATCGATTTGCAGTTGGACCTGCAAGCGGGGTTGAGCCGGGTGAAGGTAGACCCTGCCTCCATCGAACATGTGGTCATGAACCTGGTCATCAATGCCCGTGACGCCATGCCTCACGGTGGAAAGCTCTCCATCCGAACCGCCGAAATCGAAATCGACGCGCCCATGCCAGGAGCGCCTCCGGGAATCAAACCGGGGCGGTACGTGACGTTAGTGGTTCAGGATACCGGAGTAGGCATGGAACGGCGAGTCCAGGAGCACTTATTCGAGCCGTTCTTTACAACGAAAGAAGCCGGCAAAGGCACGGGATTGGGCCTCTGCACTGTCTACGGAATCGTCAAACAGAACGGAGGGGATATATGGTTTGTGAGCGACGCGGGACGGGGCACCACATTCACAATTTACCTGCCACCGACGGAAGCGGTGCAGCCGCCGGCTTTGCCCGCGCCGCGCATTCGTCCCCGGGCGTCGGCGCCGGCCACCGTCCTTCTGGTTGAAGACGACGACAGGGTCCGCGAACTGGCGCGCGAGATCCTGAAGCGAAATGGACTGACGGTCATCGAGGCCAGCAGCGCCGCCGAGGCCATCGCGATCAGCAAACGCCCGTCGTTCGCTTTCGACCTGTTGTTGACCGACGTAGTGATGCCCGAAATGAGCGGTCCCGAACTGGCTGAGAAACTGGCGAAAGAGTGGCCCCGCCTGAACGTCCTATTCATGACGGGTTACGTGGACGAATCGGTGTTCCCGAGCCAAGGGCGGCGAATGGCCTGGGCTCTCATTCAAAAGCCGCTGTCCGAAGACTCCCTCATGGAAGGCGTAAGGGCGGTCCTGGGTCAGCAGATCCGGACACACGAATCTTGCGACACGTGAAACGGAATCGTGGATATCGCGGATCTATTTTTTCGAATAATACTCGGGGTATAGTTTGCGCAGACAGTCCGGGCACACTCCATGCGAGAATTTCGCCTGGGAGTGTGACTGGATGTAGCTCTCTAAAGGCTCCCAGACTTCGCGCTCGTTCATGATTCTCTTGCAGGAGGCACAAATGGAAAGCAGGCCGCTCAGCATTTTCACCTCTTCGAGTGCGTCTTGCAATTGGGCAATCAGACGCTCCCGTTCCAACAAGTTTTTCTTAGCGGAAGTAATGTCGGTGGCGGAGCATGTAAGACCCTGGATGGTCCCGTTGGCGTCGCGGAGCGGTTCCGCTACCACGTTAAAATAATATTTCTCGCCGTCGACGGTCACTTCGGCTTCGGTGTGGGCTCCCCGTCCGGTGCGCAGGACCTCCTTCTTGAAGGCCATCAGGCGAGCGCCCTCCTCGCCGCCGACGATTTCCGCGTCGGTCTTGCCCAAGAGACGGTCTTGCTTTGCCCAGACCATGACCTCGGAATTGATCCACGTAAAGCGCAAATCCAGGTCCTGATTGAATACCCTGACGGGTGCGTTCTTGAGCGCGACGCGGAAGCGTTCTTCACTTTGGCGGAGGGCCATTTCGACCCGCTTGCGGTCAGTAATATCGCGGGCAATCACCGAAGCCCCGACTACCTTGCCCGCTCTGCCTTTGATCGGGGAGACGGTCACCGAAATGTCGATACGATGCCCGTCCTTATGCACCCGGGTACTTTCATAGTGTTCGATATGCCTGCCGCGTCGCAGCCCTTTCATGATCCATCCAAGCTCATCGGCCCGGTCCGGCGGCACCAGCACTGCCACAGGGCGCCCGACCACCTCTTCCGCTTTATACCCGTAGAGTCGTTCGGCGCCGGAGTTCCAACTGACGACGTTCCCGTCCAGGGAACTTGCGAAAATGGCGTCGTCGGAAGCTTCGACGATGGACGCCAGGTGTAACGCCAGATCTTCGGTCCGCTTGCGGTCGGTGATGTCGCGAATGTGGCTGGAGACCAACATTCCCCCACCTGTCTCCACCTGGCTGAGGCTGACGTCGACAGGGAACTCCGTGCCATCCTTGCGCAGGCCGTACAACTCCAGGTCTGAGCCCATCGTTCGGATACCGGGATGCTTGAGGAAAGCGGCGCGGTTTTTCACATGCCGGCGCCGAACGCGCTGGGCCATCAACACTTCCACTTTCTCTCCCAGCAACTCTTCCCGATGGTAGCCGAACATCCTCTCGGTTTGAGTGTTGACAACCGCGATGCGGCCGTTGCGCCTGGTTACGACAATGGCATCCGGGGCGCCCTCAAGCAGCAGTTCGAAAGTCTCCTCTGCGCTGGTCGCGAGACCAAACCCGCTCATATACTACATGGACTGGCTATTATGTTTCAAAGTGTCAAAAACTTCACTCCAATCGGAACTCGTTGTTGGCCGTTTGGGTCGGAGGTCACCAATGGTAAGTCCTCTGGCGCACAACGGAAGCTGCCGATGAGGGAATCTTCAACGGGCGCCGGTGGCCAGCGTGAACCACTTCGATTCGAATCCGGCGGGCATCACGGTGTGGCTCTTGCCGGTGGGGAAGAGGAAAGTCCCGACACCCCAAAACCAGATTCCGGTTTCGCGGATCGCCAAGTTCGCGCCCAGCTCCCTGGCTAACCCCGCATCGGCTTCACTGCGGGCAACGAAGGGCGACACCACTCCGTGCACGTCCACGCGGTTGAACGACAACGCGACCAGAATATACGGCGCCGGTAACAGGTGATGTTCCACGCGGCGGATGCGGCCATGTACGATGGCACCGGCCGGAATCAGTTCCTCTGCCGAACCAGCGCGGCGAACCGGCTTGACCACTTTGGCGTCGATCGGATCGCCGGCAGCGGCGGCGGCGGTGTCGATGGACTCGACCAGCGCCAGAGTAACCGGCAGCCCGATCGGCAAAGTCACGCGACCGCGGCCGGTGCTGCGTGTGGCCGTGGTCTCGGCACCGGACGGCGCGTCGAAGGAGATTTCCGATTCCGCCTGATACTCGCGGCAGTTCGCGAACGTGGTGACGTTGCGCGCTTCCTTGCCGTTCTTGAGGAGGATCTCCAACTGGCTTTGGCGCGGCAGCAGAACATCGCTGTCGCCGATGTGAACGCGCTGATAGTCCAGGGTCGTGGCGGCCTGGCAGAAGGAGGCGACGGGTGGCAACTCGGTGGTGCGAATGGTCAGCCGCTCCAATTCGAGAGATTGGGGATCGATTTGAAAATCGCCCTCATATGCGACGGGATGCCAGGCGGAATCGGCTTTGATCTCGAAGTGGCTGGCGTCCAGGGGTACACGATATTGATACTCGAACACGGTCTTGCCGTTGGCGACGCGCTCGCCGTTGTATTGGAATGTCACGCCTGGTTTGCCGAATAAGCTGGCGAGATGGCCGCCGAATGCACCGGTGGACACCGGGCCGCCGCGGATGAGTTCATCGACGTCGCGCGCGTCGAAGCGGGTGGCGCCAGGCCAGGAGTGCAATTCGCGGCCCTGCGATACCGTCACCTCGAGGCGGACGCGATCGGTGGATTCGAGTTGCAGCGGACCGCGGGCGGCGGCGCCGGCGTTGGTTGTATTGCCGCAGGCCGGCTCGCCCCCGGGCCGCAGCGGAGCGCCGGCCGGCACGACGCGCTGGTAATAGCTGCGGTTCACGGTTTCGACGCACACGTACTGCTCGAGAGTATGGGCCATCGCCTGAAGACGGGCGCGCGCCTGGTTCAGCACGACGTTGGGATCGCGCGTGTCGTGCGCGGTCTGACACTGGGCGACCGCTACGGCAACAAGCAGGAAGGCAAATTTCATGAGTGATGGGCGGACGGCGCCGCACCGAATCTACTGTTTCGGTTTGGCGGCGGCCATCCTCGGTTTCCAGTTTTGCGCGGCATGGTCCTGCGCCGCAACCTCAACCGGCTGGAGTTTGGCAGCTTCGGCGGTGCGCATCTTCTCCACGACTCGGTCACCGTGGAGGAAGGCCAGGGTGAGCCAGAAATACGCGCGCTTGTCGTCCTTTTCTACGCCGTTGCCGTTGGCGTAGCGCGTGCCGAGGTCCGCCATGGCAGGGGGATTTCCGCGCGATGCTGAGGCGCTCGTCCAACGCGCGGCCTGCTCTTCATCGCGTTTCACGCCCTGACCGCTCGAGTACAACCGGCCCAGGTTGAATTGCGCTTCGGTGTGACCCTGGTCGGCTGCCTGGCGGTACCAATACGCGGCTTGCCCAGCGTCCTGGGGCATGCCGTGGCCTTCGATAATCGCCCAGTCGGTCGGCGGGCCATCCGATTCCACCGAGTTCGCCATCTGGAACCAGCGCAGGGCGTCGGCTTCATCCCTGGGCACACCCCAACCGCGCGAGTACATCTGTCCGAGCGCAAACTGGGCCTCGGCGTTGCCCTGCTCGGCGGCTTTCCGATACCAGCTGGCAGCCTGCGAAAGGTCGCGGCGGACACCCAATCCCTGTGCGTACAAAACGCCGAGATCGAATTGGGCTTCGGCCTGTCCGGCGTCGGCCGCGGCTTTCCATTCCCGGTATGCCCGCTGATAATCTTTGTTCTTGAAGGCCGTCAATCCGGCCGCGGTATCGGCGAAGGCCGGCAAAGCGGCCAAGAACAGTACACCCAACAGCTCCGAACGTTTGAAGAAGTAACGCATCCCGTCCTCCTTTCTAAAGTCTGATTATGGTTGTAGCACGTTGTGACGGGCGGCGGGGCCGGATGCTTCGATCAGTGCACGCGGCTGTCCCATCGCAGACCCACGCGCCACAAGCGCGGTGCGCCGATGTTCGGCGTCGGGGTGAAGGCCGTGTAGTATTGGTGATTGAGCGCGTTCTCTAATGTCACTTCGGCGGAGAGCGAGCGCGCCAGGTGCTGGCGCAAAACGCCCTGTAGGGTGGCAAAGCCCGGCAGTCGGTACACATTCAGATCGTCGTCGAACTGATAGCTGTAACTGTGCAGGCCCGCCGATGCGAAAGTTCCGCCCCGCTGGTAGGTCAATTGCGCCGTCCCCTGTTGCTTGGGAATCTGCGAGACGCGGTACCCCGTGACGTACCGCGCGTCCACGTACAGGTACTTCAACTCGCCGGTAAAATTGCGCATGCGCTCGCGAAACTCGGCTTCCACCCCGCGGCTGACCGCGGCGGCGGCATTGGCGCGCTGCCGTACGATGGCGGACGCCGAACTGGAGAGAGTCACGTTGGTGATCAGGTTATCGAGCGCGTTGCGGTATCCAGTGACGCGGAAGGTGGAGTTCTCGCCGATCCAATCGAAGCCCGTCTCGGCGCCCCAAAGGGTTTCGGGTACCAGCGCCGGATTGGCTTCGGTGGTTGTATTGCCGGCCTTAAAGGTCCGGTAAAGTTCGTTGAGCGTGGGCGCGCGAAAACTGCGATAGATGCTGCCGCGGGCGCGCAGTCGCTTCTTGCCGACGACGAAACCGCCGTTGGGACTGAGAAACTGGCTATCGCCGGCGAAGCTGTGGCGCACCCCGGCGAAGAGGCGGAGCGCACCGAAGGTGACATCGCCCTGCCCGTAGACGCCGTGCTCCAACTGCGTGCCTCCGCCCACGCGCAGGCCGGAAGGGACCAGGTGGTCCGTGTCGGTGGCATTCACGCGATACACGTCGGCGCCGCCCAGGACTTCCCACCGCCCCGCGTGATGCTGCCACAGCGCCGCACCGCCGACGGCATTGATCGGGACAGTCTGGGTGTATGCCAGGCGGTCTGTATTGCGGTCGGGCGTGACGCTGTCGAACGAGCTGTGAAAGCCCTCGCTGGTGTAGAAGCCGAGCACGGAGAAGGAATCCTTGGTGAATTCGCGGACGTAACGCAGGGATGCGGTGCCGAGTCCGGTGGAATTGTGCGTGAGCTCCGTGCCGTTCTGGCGTTCTTCGGCCAGGATGCTCGTCTTGAAAAATAAATTGCCGAGGGAAGTGTAGTGATCGATGTGTATGTCCCCAGTGGCGAACCGCACGTTGGCGCGCGTGTCCGCGATGCCGCGGATAGAGGCGGGCACGATGTAGTAGCCGTCGCTGCTGAATCCGCGGGCGGAGCCTGAGATGGCGAGAGTGGACCAGGCGCGCGAGAATCCGGCGGAAAGATCGTGGGTGTCTTCATTGCCGAACTCGTACTCGGCCTGGACGTGCAGCTTCTCGGGCTGCTGCGAGAAGATTCCGATGGCGCCGCTCATGGCCCGGTCGCCGAAGATGCTGGTGGCGGCGCCGCGCGAAATTTCCACCCGGCTGATTTCGTCGGGCACGAACTGCGTCCAATAGACCCAGCCGCCGAAGGGATCGTTGGCGGGAATGCCATCCCACAGGACGAGCGTGCGGCTGGCGCCGGAAGACCCGATGCCGCGCAGCGAAATGCCCTGTGTGGTGGGGTTGGCAACCAGACTGGAAGACCGCTTGAAGAGGCTGAAACCGGGCACATCGCGCAGGCGATCGTCGAGATTCGTTCCGGGACTCTGTTGCAGCGCGGTGCTGTCCAGGGTGGTGACGTTGGCCGGGGTTTCGGCGGAAATCTTTTCGACTACGGTGATGGAAGTTCTGACCGGCTCAGGTTTCGCCTGGTCGTCGGTCGGTGGATTCTGGGTCTGTGCCGCCAGCAGGAACGGGAAGAACATCAGGACCCAACAGGCGCGCCTGCATCCAACCGGCGTCACGGAACGCACGGGGAGAAGGCGTAAAGACAATTTTATAGCTCGCATCATTCAAGGGCCCCTCCGGTGCGTCAGCGCGTTGCGGGTACACCAAAGCCAGGTACTTGAGAATAGTATATATGTCGCCGTCTTCGGGTTGGCGAAATTCGTAACCGTGGGACCGGAAGTGAATCGACGCGCCTTGTGTGGAGAGCCGCCACGCGAGAAAGGCGCAGCAGTTCACGGCGTGTTCGAACCACTCATCTAATTCGTGCGGCACGTCGCGGTCCAGGAAGATTTCGACGGTTTGTTCCAACTCGCGTGCGAATTCGCGGATCTGCAAACTTCCAACGTGTGCCGACGCTTTCCAGTCCACATGGCGCGAGCTCTCGAAGGCTTCATAGGGGCGTATGCGATAGAAGTCGCGGCCCAGCCCGCGATAGTGCGATTCGATTTCACCTGAAATGCCAGCTAGCAGATCGTCGAATCCGGGCTGCGGATCCACCGCGGGGTAGACCACCATTTCCCGCGTCAGGGTGACGCGCGCGGTCTTTTCCAGGAAGCCGAAGGGGAAGTTGGTGGAGAAGGCGAAGCCGTTCTGCCGGTATGCTCCGCGGCGTGGAAAACGGACGTCCACCACCGCCTCCAGCATCGTCCCGGCCGCGATCAGGGGAAAGTAGACGCCGGATTTCATGGTGGGGCTTCCTTCGTCGCGAATTGCCTCGACACGGATGGAAAACGAGGGCAGAAACCACTTGTGATTGCGCACGAAGAGGCGCGCCGGCACGCTGCGTCCGGCGGGGATGTGCTCCGGCACCTGAAAATCCAGCGCTAGGCCTGCCAGGCACAGGCGGCTGACCAGGCCGCTGATCAACAGGGTCGCCATCATGGCGGCGACAATCAGGAAGAGCAGGTTATTCGCCGATACGATGGCTCCGAAGGCCACCAGCAGGATCGCGAAGGTGAACAGGACTCCGCCGCGGGTGATTTTGTAGCGAATCCGGCGTGCCAGAAACGCGCGAAAATGTTGCCAGGGAGTGCGCACGGTGGCTGGTTCGATTGTACTCCGGTGCGATACAATTTCCTTTACTCTCCCCCGAGCGACGATAACTAGAAATTTGACTCCCAGGCGGGCAACATGTCGCGAAAAAACAGATTCAAGGCTTGGAATCCTCCTCAGCCATCTTCTTTTTTGGGAACGGCGCCGGCTGCCGACGTGCCGTCCAAGGATCGCGCGCAGATAGAGCAGTTGATCGCCAACGGCAAGCTCGGGTTCGCCACGGAACTTGCCAAACAGGTCCACAAGCGGGTGGGTAGCGCGGCCTCGGAAGGGCTGCTGGTGGACGCCTATGCGGCGCGGATTTTCTCCCTGGCCGAACGGAACCTGGATATCGAAGCGGGGGCATTGCTAGAGCAGGTGGAGCAACGGCATCCGACATTCCGGGACCGGCTGCGGGAAGTGGCGGCGAATCTGCAAGCCCGCCGCGGAGGAGTCGAGGGATTGTTGGGACTGCTGGCGGACACCTCGCTCCCCGCGGAGAAGCGTGCCGCTATCGAGGCCCGGATTCGCGCCACCGCGGGTGACCCGGCGCGGATCGCGCGGTGCGAGGCGCTGCCGGCGGAGCATCCGTTGCGTGTGGCAGCCGTCGCCGTGGATGCCGCGTTGGATGCGCTGACCCGCGGGCCAATAGCGGCGGGAGCGCTGGCCCTGCCCGAAATTTCGCGGCAAAGCCCGCTTGCGCCGTGGAAGATGCTGATCCGCGCCATCCAGGCGTTCTACAGCAACGAGGATGCGCTCTGCGAGAAGTACGTGGCGGCTGTGGAGCCTGCCTCGGCCGCCGCGCGACTGGTTCCGGCAGTGCGCGCGATGATGGGGCAGAAGCAGCCGCTCACGCCCGCGGCGGAGGCCTTGCTAAAGCAGGTGGGCGGCGCATCCATGGGATTGCGCGCCACGCTGGCCAGCCTGCACCAGGCCTTCGACAGGAAGAATTACGGGCTGGCATTTCAGGAAATCTCGAAAGCGGTCGGCCTTTGCGGCGAGGCACGTCCAGACCTGCTCGAGCGACTTAAGCAGCACATCTCGGTGAAGGCTATGCTGGCCGGGGCAAAGGTGGACCGGGTGACCGCGGCCCTCGGTGGGCCATCCTTGAAGGATGCCTACTTTTGGCGATTGCTGGCGCGTGCCCATGAGGAAAGCCAGGCCGCCCTTTCGATCCCGCTGGCCTGCAGCGTCTGGGAAGAGTTCCGCAGGCACGCCGTGCACGAGGGATGGTTCCCCGCCAAGGGACCCGAAATCGCCACACTGTATCTGCACATGGCGGATCTGTGGAAGCGGATCCCGCTCGAGGAGATGGAAGCGCTCGCCTATAGGTTTGCCGCGACATTCCCCGGACACAGGGGTTATTACGCAGGCCAGCCACCGGAAATCCGCGCGTTGATGCCCGCGCCCAACAGACGCGATCAATTCTACTATCTGAATCCGGACCCTCTTTTCGAGCGTGCCTGCGCGGCCGACCCCTGCGCGGAAAACTTTCAGCGATGGCTCAACTGGGCCACGCAGCACGAGACCGGCCGCGAAGATCATATTGCCGGCCAGTGGGCCGCGGCGCTGCCGAAGGACATTCCGCCGGTGCTGCACCTGATGCAGTCCGCCGAAAAGACAAATGCCTTGAAGCGCGCATTCAAGCTGATGGAGCAGGCGGAGACTCTCGACGCGTTGAATCCAGACGTCCGAAGGGCACGGCTACGACTGTTGATTTCGCTCGCCACGCGTCATTTGCAGCAGAAGAAGATCCACCTGGCGGAACCGGAACTGCTCCAGATGGAGGCGCTGCCGCAAGCGCAGCAGGGGGACCGGCCAGCGCTGCTCGGAGCGCTGCGCTGGGTCTATTGGACGCTCGGCGGGGACGTGACCCAGGCCGCCGCCGCGAGCGCCTCAGTGGTGGGGACGCTGGGCAGTGAAACGGCCGCGCACATTTTATTGATGGCCGTAGCGGGCGCGTGCAAACTCAAGCAGGAAATGGCGACGCCTAAATCCAAAGGTGTGCCTCTTGCGGCCGGCGTCGGGCGGGCCTGCGCGTTGAGTGAAGACGCCGGATGGCGGGTCGTGATTCCCCGCGGTCTTTCCAACAGCCTGGTGCGCGAACTATCCGGTGGAGGCGCAGTGGCCGACGCGGTGGCTTTGGGTGCGCTCGGCGAAGCGGCGCTGCGTGCGGATGATTATCAACTCGCCTGGGCGGTTTCCCAGGCCGGCCTTGGTCTCGCCCAGGAAAGATGGGCCGAATTTCTGTTCCTGCGCGCCCGGATTTTGCCGGACTGGGAAGACGAACGCCGGCCGCTCTGCGTGGCCGCCGCATCCGAACTGGCGCGTCGGCAGCGCAACTCCGACCTTCTGCGCAGAATCGGAGAGTGGCGCGAAGAAGAGTTGGTGCCGTTCGATGGCGGCCAAATCGACGTGACCATGAGCACGGAGCAAATCGACCAGCTCATTCGGCGGGAACGAGAAGCGGATTTCCCCGACATGACGGAGGCCGGCGGCCTGTGTAATTGTCCGTCGTGCCGCGCGGAGCGCGAAGGGCTGCCTCCAGGTTTGGATCGGATGGTGGAGGAACTCGGACCGGGCGTGGTAATGCAGGCCCTGGAGGAAATCATCGGCGGCGGGATGGGGAAGCGAAAAAAGCGACGATCGCGCTCCGGTGCGGACGATACCGGTCCGCAAAACTTTGACTTGCCGTTTTGACAAGAGATGAACATGACGAACGAAGACCCGCGACAGATTCTGGAAATCGAGGCAGAGGCCGGCGACGAAGAAATCCGCGCCGCCTATCTGCGCAAGGTAAAGCAATATCCGCCGGACCGCGCGCCGCGCGAATTCGAGCGGGTGCGCGATGCCTACGAAATGCTGCGCGATCCACGGCAGCGCACGCGCCTCATGCTGCTGGCGGCAGATCCGAAACAGCCGCTGACCTCCCTGTTGGACGGCGGGAAGCCCCAACGGCGATTCACCGGACCGGAACCCTGGCTGGCCGTGACACGGGAGAAGAAAGCTTGACGGACCGCGAGGAGATTCTGCGCCGCTTCGAAGCGCGGCTGGACGCGGTGCTGGCGCGGGAAGACGCACCGCGCGGCATCCCCGGGGAATTGCTTGCTGACGACACCGGCGCGGAGGAAACCACGGTGGACCGGTACCGTATGTGGGCTGCACTCACCGCCCTCACCCAGGAAGTGAAACTGCAGGGCCGCACGTTCAAACAACTCAGCGATACCTTGGGGCGGGATAACGAAGCACGTAGCCGTAAGGAAGTCCTCGACGGCCTGCTGGAACTTCGCGAACGGCTGCTGCGTGGTGTGGAGGCCGCCGGCACCCGCGAAAAAGTGCAGCCGGTTTTCTGGGATCGCATCTTTCGCGGGCGCTGGGAACAGATCCGGCACGCGCTCGATGTGGTGGATGCGATGGACCAGGGATACCGGTTGAGCCTGCAATCGCTGGACGATCTGCTGGCGCGGTTCGAGGTCCGGCCAATCGAGTGCAAAGGTGAGGCTTTCGATCCGCGGCTGATGAGCGCGGTGGATGTGGAGGAGACTCTCGAAGCGGAGGAAGGGACCGTGCTGGCGATCTACCGTACGGGTTACGAATGGAACGGCGCGGTGTACCGCCCGGCGCAGGTCCGGGTGGCGCGGCGCCCACGGAAGGTGGCGACGGATGAGTGATCTGATTATTGGAATCGATTTAGGTACCACCAATTCGGAAGTAGCGGCATTCGTGGATGGTAAGGTGCGCGTGCTGGGGCCGGGCGACGTCAAAATGCTGCCATCATGTGTCGGCATCTCACCCACCGGCGAACTGCTGGTAGGCGAATCCGCGCGCAATCAGCAACTGGTCTACCCGGAGCGGACCGTGCGCAGCATCAAGCGCCGCATGGGCAGTTCCGAGACCGTAATGCTGGGCGACAAAAGTTTCACCCCGCAGGAGATTTCGGCGCTGATCCTGCGCGAACTCACCGAGTGGGCCAGCCGCGATCTGCAGGTGCCGGTGAAACGCGCCGTGATCACGGTTCCCGCGTACTTCTCCGACGCGCAGCGCAATGCCACGCGCGAAGCGGGCATGATGGCCGGCCTCGAAGTGGTGCGGATTCTCAACGAGCCGACCGCCGCCAGCCTTGCCTACGGTTTTGGCGACGGCGCGCGCCGCACCGTCATGGTGTACGACCTGGGCGGCGGCACCTTCGACGTTTCCGTGGTGATGGTGGAGGGCGATGTCACCGAGGTGCTGGCTAGCCACGGCAACAACCGCCTGGGCGGTGACGATTTCGACGATCTCCTGCTGGAGCAATTGCAGGCCGAGTTCCACAAACGGCATGGCGTGTGTATCGGCCCGGAGTATCCCCTGGCGATGGCGCGCCTGTGGTGGGCCGCCGAGGCCGCCAAGAAGCAGCTCAGCTTCCAGCCGTACGCGCAGGTCCGCGAGGAGGCCCTGATCACGGTGGACGGCAAGCCGCTCCATCTGGACCTGGAACTGCCACGCGGGGAATACGAAAAGATGATTCTTCCGCTGGTGGAATCCACGCTCGACAGCGTGTCGAAGGCGTTGCAGGACGCAGGCAGAAAGCCGCGCGAACTGGACGCCATCCTGCTGGTGGGCGGCTCCACGCGCACGCCGCTGGTGTCGCGCCTGCTGCGCGAGTGCACGGGGCTGGAGCCGCGCGAGGACGTGCATCCCGACCTGTGCGTCGCATTGGGCGCCGGTGTGTTGGCGTCGCGACTGGCGGGCCGCGAGGTGGAGCGTGTGCTGGTGGATGTCTCTCCGTACTCCTTCGGTCCGTCGTACCTGGGAGAACGCGGCGGGGTGGAGTACCCGTATTGTTACCACCCCATCATCCGCCGCAATACGCCGCTGCCGGTGACGCGGACCGACAGTTACTACACCACCTTTCCGGGACAGCGCGAGGTGGACATCCAGATCTTTCAGGGCGACAACGAAGACGCGCTGCAGAACATCCTGGTGGGCGACTTTCGTGTGGAGGGGTTGGCGGTGACCGACGGGCCGAATGAGGTGATGTGCCGCATGAGCCTGGATGTGGATGGCATCCTGCACGTCGCGGCCATCGAGAAGCGTACCGGCAAATCGAAGCACATCACCATTGCCAACGCGATGCAGGCCAAGAGCGACGAAGAAATGGCGGCCGCGCGGAAGCGTATCACGGAGCTCTACGCGTCGCGCGAAGAGGCGTTCGACGAGGAGGCAGACGAGGACGAAGGGGAAGAGGTGCTAGCCGCCGGCGCGGAGTCCGATTGGGAGCGCGGCGTGGTTGAGGTAGAGGCGCAGAAAACCAACGGCAAGGTCATTCCGATGGACTCCAGTTGGGCCGAGCACCGCCGCGAGGCTGTCGAACTCATCCAACGTTCGCGACGCCTGCTCGAGACCATGCACGCCGAGGATAAGGAAGAAGCCGTGCTGCTGACGGCATCCATCGAAGCCGCGGTGTCCAATCGCGATTCGCACGCTCTGGTCGACGCCGTGCAATCCCTCAAGGAGTTGCTCTTCTTCGTGGAGGGCAGTTGATGTGCCCGGTTTGCCAGGCGCGCTTTCGGGGGTCGGCCGAGTGCTCGCGCTGCGGTGCCGACCTGGGGACCATCATGGGACTCGTCGTGTCGGCCTGGCACTTGCGCGAGGCGGCTCGCCAGGCGATCGCCGAGGGTGACATGACGCGGGCGCACGCACTGGCCGCGCAAGCGCAGGAACTCTGCCGGACGCCGGCTGGCAGGGCTCTGGAAATAGTGAGTGGCTGCCTCGCCTGAGGTGGAAGCGGTACGCACGAGTGCATGCACCCCGGTTTCGCGGGCCGAAGCCCATCCGAATCGTTTGGCGCTACTGCTTCGGTGGTAGCAGGAATTCCCGCGCCTTCGCCTGATCGGCGTCAGCGCCCGCCTTGTCTCCCGCCGCCCGCTTGGCCGAACTTCGATTCGTGTAGGCATTGGCGTACATCGGATTCAGCTTGATCGCCTGGTCGAAATCGGCGATCGCCTGAGGAAATTTTTTCAGGCGGAAGTAGGCGTAGCCGCGTGCGTTGAAAGTCGTCGCCTGGAAGGGATCCAGCTTCAAGGCCTGTGTCAGGGGCTCGATAGCCTGCGCGAAGTGCTCACCTTGAATCAGCGTGCGTCCCTGTAGCACGTATTCCGCCGCGGTGGTCACGGGCTTGGGCGTTGGCGGCGCGGGTGCGGGCGCGGCTACCGGCTTAGGTGGTGCCGGCGCCTTCGGCAGCTTCGGCGCCGCGGGGGCAGGTGCCGGGGCCGGCGTCTTGACGGGGGCCGGAGTTACAACCGGCGGCTGTGGCGGTGGCTGCGGGTCCGGAGTCACGGGCGTCACCGGCGCATCCGCCGGAACCGGCAACGTGACGTTACCCGTCTCGGGCGCCAGTTCCTTGGCTCGGGCCTGCTTGATTTTTTCATCCACGTGGTTTTGCGCGAGCGCCCGGAGCTGCCTGATTTCCATGTTCTTCGGATCCAGTTTGGCAGCCTGATCAAGGTCCGAGAGCGCTTCGTCCCAGCGTTCCAGCAGGAAGTATGCATCGCCGCGCGCCGTCCATCCAAGAGGTGAAGACGGCGAGAGGCCGATTGCCCGAGTGCGGTCCTCGAGTCCCTTGTCGTGCTGGCCCAACAAATGATACGAACCGCCCCGCGCCACGTAGACCTCCGGATTCTTGGGGTCGAGCTGCACCGCCTGCTGGCGATCTTCCAGCGACTCAGCGTACATCTTCAGCCGCACATAAACAGCGGCGCGCGCCATGTAAATGCGAGGGTCCTTGGGGTCGCGCTTCAGGGATTCAGTGTAATCGGCCAACGCACCCTGGTCGTCATTCAGCCGTTCGCGCACCGCCCCGCGCACGCGCCACGCGCGCAGGTCTTCCGGGTTCAGCTTCAGCGCCTCGTCGAGGTCGGGAAGCGCGTGGGTGAAATCGTTGATGCCGGTGAAGGCGAGCGCGCGCTCCACCCGGCACACCTCGTGATCCGGTTTGTGCGCGATGCAGGAATCGAAGTCTTCCACCGCATCGCGGTATTTGCGCTGTTCTGCGCGCGCGATGCCACGGCCCAGGTAGGGTTCGGGATTATCCAGGCGCAGGATGATGGCCTGCGTAAAGTCTTCCTCCGCCTTCTGGAATTGGCGGACTTCGAGGAAAGCATTGCCGCGCGCGTTATACACTTCGGTGCGCTCGAGCTTCAGGTTGATTGCCAGAGTGTAATCGTGGATGGCACGCTCTGGCTGTCCGGTTGCTGTAAAGAAACTGGCGCGTGCGAGGTAGTTCTCCGCTCCCCCAGGCTGCGCTTCGATGGCCTGGTCGAAATCAGCCTGCGCCTTCTGGCGGTCACCCGCGGCGAGGTAGTCGCGTCCGCGCGCGCGCCACGCCTCCGCATTAGAGGGGTCGGCCTGGACTGCTTCGCGATAGGCGGCAATGGCATCGTCGCGCTTTCCCGCCTCATCGGCTTTCTTGCCGCGTTGCAGGGCGGCCTGTGATTTCTTTTTGTCGGGCTTGACGTCTGCCCCGCCGGCCGGAACAAGCCAGCCCGCTACGGCCAGAAGCAAGGCCAGTCGCGCCAGTTGGAATGCTAACGTCCGCATAGACTTTCTCTCAGCGACGCACGCGCTCGCTCACGTGGTGCCACCTGGGTCCGGCACTGATGAGAGTCGGGCATCTGGAAATAGTGTACACTCGGAAACGTAGTCGAAGTTTTCGCTGGTGCACGGGAAGCTGGTGGAAATCCAGCACAGCCCCGCTACTGTAAGCGCGGAGAATCGGCCGAACAAGCCACTGTTCCGGTAACGGAACGGGAAGGGCGGCGGATTTGATGAGGCGCAAGTCAGGAGACCGGCCGGCGAGTCGCGACAGCTCAGCTCTCGAGGGAGGAGCTTGAAATGCTACGCAACGTTCCAGGCCTGTTGGCCTGCCTTTTGATTTTTTCCGGCTGTGTCTCGGCATCCGAGATTAAAGGCAGGATTACGGATCCATCCGGAAGCCCGGTTTCCGGCGCGCAAATTGCGGCCGTTAACCGGGTCGGTGTGGTTGCCCAGACCACGACGGCCGCCAACGGCAGTTTTCAATTGGAGGCGCCCGAAACACCGGACACGCGGCTTGTCATCGCCGCGCCCGGTTTCCTGACCCGCTCCCTGCCGCCCGGTGAGGCGGCCAGCGTACAACTGGAAATCGCCCCGCGCGTCGATTCGGTGCAGGTGGTGGGTTCCACCATCGAAGTGCCGGCCACCTTGCAGGCATCCAGTGTGGATGTAATTCCGAGCAGCCGTGTGCGCTCGGGCAACGAACCTTTTGCGATGGACCTGCTGCGCTACATTCCCGGAGTGGCCTTCAATCAAACCGGTGCTCCCGGGGGCCTGACCAGCCTGTTCCTGCGCGGCGGAAATTCCAACCTCAACCTGGTGGAGATCGACGGAGTTCCCGTGAACTCATTCGGCGGCGGATTCGATTTCGCCCACATCCCGGCGGAGGCCGTGGACCACGTCGATTTCATCCGCGGCGCGCAGTCGGCGGTCTATGGTTCTTACGCCAACGCCGGCGCAATCGATTTCGTCACGCGTCAGCCGGGAGCAGCTCCGCAACTCGATGTCCTGGCCGAGGGCGGCAGCCACGACGAGCGACGTTTCGGCATCACCGGGACGGGAACCGTTGCAGGGTTCGGCGTGCTGGTCTCGGCCTCGCATTACAATAACGACGGTCTGGTGACCAACGACGATTACCGTAACGAAGACATCCTGCTCAACGTTACCCGCCGCTTTGGCCGGCAAAGCCTTTCCATGCACGGGTACTTCGATTCGAGCGAAGTCGGCGAACCCGGGCCCTGGGGTTCGGATCCCAAGCATGTCTTCGGCGGCATCGACACCATCAGCCGAGCCAAGAACAATTTCTCCGACTACGGCGCGCACTATGAAGCCGATCTTTCGCCGCGCCTGCGTGAGGAATTGTTCGGTAGCTTTTTTCTCTACAACAGCGGTTTTGTCAGCCCGTATGGTTTCAGCTTCAACAAGGACCTGCGCGGCCAGGGCGAAGCGCGCACCATCCTCAGCCTGTCGGCCCACGACACCGCTTCGTTCGGTGTCACAGGCGCGCACGAATCCGTGACCAACAGCTACATCACCGATGCTACCTTCACTACTTTCCCGATCGATCGCAACGAAATCGCGGTTTACGCTGAGAACCGTTATGAGCTGGCAGGCCGGCTCCTCCTCAGCGCCGGCCTACGCGGCGAATTCTTCCGCACGGACCCGATACCGGGCGACGGATACTCCCGTCCGCCCTTCCCGCAGAACAATATTTCGCGCGTGAATCCCAAACTTTCCGCCGCGTATGCAGCCGCCAAGGGCACGCGTCTGCACGCTTCGTTCGGCACGGGCCTGCGTCCGCCCTCCGGTTTCGACCTGGCATTCACCAACAACCCCGCGCTCAAACCGGAGCGCACGCGCAGCATCGATGCCGGAGTGGAGCAGAGGTTCGGCAGCCTGCTGACCCTCGACGCCACGTACTTTTACAACCGTTATTACGACCTGATCGTTACGCTCGGCGGCTCGCTTGCGACCTTGAGCCACTATCAATCCGCCAACCTGGCCAACTCGCAGGCGCAGGGCGCGGAGTTCTCGGCGCGCCTGCGTCCGGCCCGGTGGGTGCTCATCACGGGCTCCTATACGCTGCTGGAAACCCGCATCCTTTCGCTGGACGGCTCCAGCAATCAGGCGCCGCTGCCGTTTGCCGTGGGTCAACAGTTGACGCGCCGGCCCGAGAACTCCGGGAATCTGGTGGCTGCATTTACCCGCGGGCGGCTGGCCGCCGACCTTTCCGGTTACTTTCGCGGCCGCACGCTCTACGAGGAGCCGAACTTCGGCGCCACCAACGGATTATTCTGGAATCCTGGATTCGCCAATGTGGGCGTCAACCTGAATTACAGCATCGGTCGCGGTGTGACTGCCTACGGAAACCTGCGCAATGCGCTGAACCGGCAGTACGAGGAAGTGTTCGGATTTCCGTCGCCGAAACTGAATTTCGTCGCAGGCATGAAGTGGACCATTGCGAGGGCGCGATGAAAGAACCTTTCGACCGGCCGCGCCTTGCCATCAATCGCGTCTACACGCGTAAAGGCGATAGCGGCGAGACTGGTCTCGTCGGCGGCCAGCGTGTGCCCAAGGACGGGATGCGCATTGAGGCCTACGGCACGGTGGACGAGCTGAACAGTTTCCTGGGAGCCGCGCGCGCCGATATCAACCAACTCGCCGTGCAAGAGCCGCGCCTCGCCCTGCTGGCTGCCATCCTGCTGCGCGTGCAGCATGAGCTTTTCAATCTCGGATCGATTCTCGCCACCCTTCCCGAAGACGTCCATCCCCGCCAGCCGCGCGTTACCGACGCCGAAATCGCGCAGCTCGAAACCGAAATGGACCTGATGAATGAGGACCTGCCGCCGCTGCGCTCCTTCGTACTGCCGGGTGGCGGCCGGCTGGATGCCGGCCTTCACATCGGCCGTACTGTATGCCGTCGCGCCGAGCGCATTGTGATCGCGCTCAGCCGCACGGAGAGTGTGCCGGCGGAAGCCATCCGCTACCTGAACCGTTTGAGCGACGCCCTGTTCGTCTGGAGCCGTTGGGCCGGCCTCGTCTCGGGCGCCCACGAGACATTGTGGGAGCCGAACCAGTCGGCATCCGGGCAGCCGGATGACAAATAGAAGATGGGGAAGATTCTGCTCGCCCCATTTCTCCTGTAACCGGCCGGTATTGCGTGCCTCGCGTTATGATTAGCTTGTGACATGGCGCTGATCGCGGTTTCGGGTCATTCTGGGTGCCGCTTTGAAGAGGTAGCGCGGCTCGCCGCGCAGCGGCTCGGCTTCGAGCTGCTTACGCAAACCCGTATCCGCTCGCTGACCAGCGAGGAGTTCGGCGCGGATGCCAAAATTCCCGACAAGGCATATCCCAGTCTCGTGACGTCGCTGCTGGCTCGTCTCGCCACCCGGCACCATCTGGTCTTCTGCGCCTCCGGGGGCGAACTGCAGGGACGCCACTTCCCCGGCATGCTGCGCGTCCATGTGGTGGCACCGGAGAATGTCCGCATCGGCAACCTGATGCTCGACCACCGTCTGGAGCGTCCCGCCGCTCGCCAGTTAATGCTCGATCTCGAAGCTGCCGATCGCGCCGACCGCAAAGCGAAATTCGGCAAAACCAAAGCCACTGCGGAGCTTTTCGATCTGGTCTTCAACAGTGAGGCCCTGACCACGGAGCAGATGGCCGATCTCACGCAGGCCGCGGTCGCTGCCACCGGAATTGTGGAACGCGGCCTTCTTTCGCCCGCCGCCGAACGACAACTCCAGTTCCAGATGCGCCTGAAACTGGCGCGCTTCGGCATCGTGCCGCCGGGCAATGTTACCCTGCGCAATAAAATGTTCGCCCATCCCAGCGAAGAGATGTTCGCCAACCTGCTGGATTTCTATCGCATTGCGTGGGAGTACGAACCGCGCAGTTTCCCCGTGAGTTACGCTCAGGATGGCAGCGTGCTGGAAGCCTTCACTCCCGATTTTTACCTGCCGGAGTTCGATCTCTACGTAGAACTCACCACTATGAAGCAATCGCTCGTGACCAGGAAAAACCGCAAGGTGCGGCTGCTGCGTGAGCTGTATCCTCACCTCAATATCCAGGTCTTTTATCAGAAGGATTTCGAGAACCTGATTTTCAAGTATGGCCTCGCCGAGCGGCCGGTGCCTGCATGAGCGTGCCGCTCATCCCCGGAATCGAGCGAATCCTTTTCACGGAGGAGCAGATCGATGCCCGTATCCGCCAGGTGGCGGCGGAGATCTCACGGCGTTATGCCGGCCGTACGCTGACGCTGATCGGCGTTCTGAAGGGGTCGGTGTTTTTCCTGACGGCCCTGGCGCGGTACATTGATGTTCCCGTCAAAATGGATTTCCTGGCGATTTCCAGCTTCTCCAATAAGAGCGGATCGCCCGGTGTGGTGCGCATCGCCAAAGATCTGGACGAGAGCATCGAGGGCGAGGATGTGCTGCTGGTAGAGGACATTGTGGATACCGGATTCACTCTGCGCTACCTGCTGCAGACTTTGGCCGGCCGGGCGCCGAATTCGCTATCGGTGTGCACCTTTCTGGACCGCAACTCGCGGCGCATCGTGCAAGTCCCGGTAGACTACCGCTGCTTCGAGATTCCCGACCGCTTCGTAGTGGGCTTCGGCCTGGATTCCCATCAGCTCTACCGCAATCTTGGGTACGTAGCGGTGATGAAACACGAGAAGGCATAACGGCCGCCGATAGCGGACCCTCCGTCGCCAACTACCTTATCGGTCGGCGAAGGCAAATCATACAGAAATTCTTGGTTGGTTCGGGCGCAACTGGACGATATGAGTTATAGGGAAGCGCCATGGTTAGCCGGCAGGGACTTTACCGAGCGGCCACACGGCACGCCAGACTTTGGCGGCGAGCCGTAGGGCGGAGCCTTGCGCTGGCGATTCCTCTTGTAGTGGGCTTGTACTATTACGACGCCAACGCGCCCATCGGAAAGCTCAAGATCGGATTTCATAACGCGCCTCCATACCAGTTCCCGGACGCGCATGGAAATCCAACTGGCCCCGCCGTGGACCTGATTAAGGCTGCCGCCGAACGGAGTCGCATTCAGCTGGAGTGGGTCTGGGCGCCAGCCGGGCCGGAAGAAATGCTCAAGAGTGGCAAGGTCGATCTGTGGCCAGTGGCGGTAGATCTGCCTGAGCGCCACAACATCTTCTATGTCACCTCTCCCTGGGCAAAACTCTCCTACAGCATTCTGGCGCCAAAGTCATCACGGGTCATGCGGCCGGCGGATGTAGGCGGGAAAACGCTGGCCGCGACCACCGGTGTCAGCACCGACGCGCGCATGGCGCGGAAGTACTTTCCCCATGCTGTAGTGCTGAACCGGCTCAGTGCGCGGGATGTGCTGGCAGCCGTGTGCACTCAGCAGGCGGAAGCGGGCCTGATCCGGTCGAGCGCACTCAGCAACCTCACGGAATCCGATTGCCCGGAGAGGCCGCTGACCCTGATGCCGATCAAGGGAGCCACGTTCTGGTGGGGATTGGGCGCGACACTGAAGAGAAGAGAGGCTCGCCGGGGCGCCGACCGCCTTCTCGCTACCATCGGGGAGATGGCCGACGACGGCTCACTGGCCAGCATTGACTTTCGCTGGAATACCCACATCGCCGAGGGAGGAAGCACGCTTTTCGCCTATGGCCAGACCAAATCCTTCGCAGGCGCTTTGCTGCTCGTCCTGGCCGTGCTGGCGCCCACGCTGCTGGCTACCGTTTGGCTGGCGCGCCGCTTGCGGGTCGCCCAGCGCAATGCCGAAGCCGCCAATCGCGCCAAGGGCGAGTTTCTGGCCAACATGAGTCACGAGATCCGCACACCCATGAACGGCGTCATCGGCATGACGGGCCTCCTGCTGGATACCGACCTCTCCGTGGAGCAGCGTGACTACGCCGACACCGTGCGAAAGTCGGGTGAAGCGCTGCTTACCGTCATCAACGACATCCTGGATTTCTCCAAGATCGAGGCCGGAGGTCTGGTGATTGAATCTTGCGCTTTCGATCTTCGCCAGGTGATTGAAGAGGTGGCAGAGATGCTCCAGCCGAAGGCGGAAGAGAACAGCATCGAGCTGATCGTGCAATACTTACCAAACCTGCCGCGCATGTTCCTGGGCGATGCCGGACGCATCCGGCAGGTGGTTACAAACCTGGTGGCGAACGGCGTCAAATTCACACACAAAGGCAGTGTTCTGGTCTCCGTCGAGTGCGACACCGCCACTCTCACCCATGCGGGGCTGCGGATTACCGTGGCCGATACGGGCATCGGCATTCCCCCGGAAAAGATCGGCATGCTATTCGAAAAGTTTACCCAGGCCGACACCTCCACCACACGCCGTTATGGCGGTACGGGATTAGGCCTGTCGATCTCGAAACAGCTGGTGGAGCTGATGGGCGGCTCCATCCACGTGGAGAGCACGGTAGGCAAGGGTTCGCAGTTTATTTGCACTCTACCCCTGGGAATGTACGTCGCTCCCGCTCCGCCACCGGCGGCGGTGAATCGGGACAAGCCGGTGTTCTTCGACCAGTTCCAAGGTAACCACTTGCGTGTTCTGGTGGCCGAAGACAACGTGGTGAATCAGAAAGTGGCGCTCCGGGCGCTGGAGCGCATGGCCATACGTGCGGACGTGGCGACGAATGGCCGGGAAGCAGTGGACTTGACGCGGACAACCCACTATGACCTGATCCTCATGGACTGTCAGATGCCGGAGATGAACGGTTACCAGGCCGCCACCGAGATCCGCCGGCAAGAGGGCGCCGCGCGTCGCGCAGTGATCATCGCGATGACGGCAGACGCTTTGCCGGGCAACCGCGAACAATGCCTGATGAGCGGGATGGACGATTTTCTTCCCAAGCCGGTCAAGCTGGAGCGACTGGTGGAAGTATTGAGGAAGTGGTCTCCTCTGCCGTCCGACACGGTGTGAAAGCTGCTACCGGCTGAACCGGTTCCGCCTTACTTCGGCGGCGCGTTGACAGGCACTTGGTGGAACAGCAGATCCTGGAAATCGAAACTGAAATCGGTCAGCGGGGAAACCGCCGACATGCGCACCTCATCGATCGAACCGTCGGGCTTCAAGTTGAACGTCACGTACGCATCGGCGTCGAGGGTGCGATTCTTCCAACGCACCACGAAGGTGTCGTACTGCCAGTGCTCCAGATCGCCGGCCAGTTGCGGAGTGTGGGTCAAGTAGATGGAGAGCTTGCCGGCGTGCTCCTCGATGCGCATGTCGCCGTACCAGGCGTCGCGATAGTGGCCGGCATAACTCGCCAGCGGCAGCGCCGGCTTCGTGTTGGGATTGCGCTTGCCGGCGGCTTTTTTCACCGCCTCCTCACCCTCGGACTGCTGCTTCTTTACGCGGGCTGCATAGGCCGGCACCCAATCGGCATCGGGCACGCCCAGGTAGTGATCGATCACCGTGTTGACGATCGCGGAGTGGGCGGCCGTGACCTCCTGGTTGGTGAGAACGACAATGCCGAGTTTCAACTCCGGGATCAGTGCGGTGCGGGAAACGTAGCCGGAGAGCGAGCCGGTGTGACCCACGAGCCGCTTGCCGCGATAGTCGCGGAGATCCCAGCCGAGACCATACGCATGGAAATTGGGCTGCGTGGCGGCAATGGCGGCGGGTGCATCCTTGGATAGCTCTTCGATCGGCAGGATGGTCTGCGCCGACCACATTTCCCGGGATTGCGCGGCACTGAACAAACGCATCGTCCCGACCACTCCGCCGTTCAACTGGAGATTCATCCATTTTGCCAGGTCCGCCACGCAGGTGATGATGGCCCCCGCCGGCGCGCTGCTGTCCATGTCCTCCTGGGGCAGCGCTTCCAGTTTACCGGAGAGCGTGTTGTGCGGAGTGGCAACGTCCTCGCCCTTCTTGAGCGCGGCGACATCGGTGAACGTGTTGGTCATGCCCAGCGGCGTGAAGATGCGCTCACGAACGAAATCGTCCCAGCTCTTGCCGGTGACCGCGGGAATCAGTTGGCCGGCCGCGATGTAAAGCAGATTGTCGTAGGCATAGGCACTGCGGAAACTGGTGGCGGGCTTGATGAAGCGTAGGCGCTTAATAATCTCGTCGCGGCCCAGATCGCCGGGCGGGAAGAACATCAGGTCTCCGGCGCCCAGACCAAGTCCGCTGCGGTGCGTCACCAGGTCGCGTATGGTCATCTCGCGGGTGACGTAGGGGTCGTATAACTGGAAGCCGGGCATATGCTGCGTGACCGGGTCGTCCCATCGGATTTTGCCCTCATCCACCAGCATGGCGAGCGCGGCGGTGGTGAACGCCTTGGTGTTGGACGCGATGCGGAACAACGATTGCGCGCTGACCGGTGCCGGTTCGCCCACCTTGCGCACGCCGTACCCTTTGGCCATCACGACGTCGCCGTCCTTGACGATGGCCACTGCGATGCCGGGAACGTTGAATTCCTTGCGGGCGCGCTCCACTACCTGATCTACATAGTCCTGGGCAGGGCACAGCGCTGCCGCGAGCAACACTGCGGCCGGCAGGCGAAAGCAGTTCAGCATGGTATAGGTCTCCGTCACTTTTCGGTCAGCATCTGATCGTACACTTCGCGTTTGGACAATCCGCGGCGGCGCGCCACCAGCTTGATGGCGTCCATGCGCGGCATGCCATCGCCGATCAGCGTTTTCACGGCATCCACCACGGGTGTATCGTCCGCCGGCGGTTCGGTGGCCTTGCCGATGAGGAGAGTGATCTCCCCCTTGACTGAGTCGCGCGACGCCAGTTGCGCGCGGACTTCGGCGGCAGTGCCTCGCAGATACTCCTCGTGGATTTTGGTGAGTTCACGCGCCACCACCACGGGCCGCGGACCGAGGACGGCTTCGACGGCCTCGAGCGATTCCAGGATGCGGTGCGGCGCTTCGTAAAAGATGAGGGTAGCCTGCTCTTCAGCCAGCGCCTCCAAAAGGTGGGCGCGCTGTCCCGGTTTGGCGGGAAGGAATCCGCCGAAGTAGAAGGCGTCCGTGGGCAGTCCGGAACCGGCCAGCGCGGCGAGTGACGCCGAAGGACCTGGCACCGCCTGCACCGGAATGCCGGCATCGATGGCGGCGCGCACCAGGCGGTACCCGGGGTCGGAGACCAGCGGCATGCCGGCGTCGGAAACCAGTGCGATCACGGCGCCGGAGAGCAGGCGGGCGGTCAGCTCCTCTGTGCGCTCCGCCTCATTGTGGTCGTGATAGCTCACCGTCGGCTTGTGGATATTGTAGTGATCCAGCAATTTGCGCGACTGCCGCGTGTCTTCGCACGCGATCAGATCGGCTTCGCCCAGCACGCGGACCGCGCGATAGGTGATGTCCTCCAGGTTGCCGATGGGCGTAGCCACCAGGTAGAGCAGACCGGTCATGTACTGAGTATAAGGTGCGGCAGACCCGGCCTCGTGTAGCGGCGTACACCGTCTGGACCACCAGGGTCAGGTGGCTAGTCTGTTCACATGGACACCAGACGACCTGCGGGCGTAGAATAACACAACAACCCGATGAAAACTCCCCGTACTCGAGAGTTCATACAAGGGCCTCACCGGCGCCACCTTGCGCTCCTGTTCTGCTGCTGCTCAGCCGTTGCTGTTTTCGTCGTTGGCACCTTGCGGGGCGCGGACGAAATTGCACCAAACCCGACTCCGGTCCTCAAACAGTATTGCTTCCAATGCCACAGCGGCGCTACACCCATGGGAGGTGTAAGCCTGGTGCAGTTGACCTCGCAAACTTCCGTGGGCGAGAGCTTTGCGGTCTGGGGAAAAGTGGCAGCCGTCCTGGAGCAGCACCGCATGCCGCCGCAAGGAATGCCGCAGCCAGGCGATGCTCAGCGCCAGCAGGCTATAGCCTGGATTCGCGCTGAGCTCAACTCCTATGCGAAAAAGCACGATGGAGATCCCGGGCGGGTCACCGTGCGGCGCCTCACCAGCGGCGAGTATGCGTATGCGATTCACGACCTGACCGGGATCGACCTCGATGCGGGTATCGACGCGGCCAGCGACTCGGTCGGCGGCGAAGGGTTCACTAGTTTCGGCGATGTGCAGTTCATGCAAGACGCGAACCTGGAGCGTTACCTTGGGGCCGCCAAGATTGTCGCGAGCCATGCCGTGATCGGCGCCGGTCCGCTGGAGTTTTTTGCCGATCCCGGGAAGACCGGCTTCGAACTCTCCGCAATCACGCGCATCAAGAATATCTACGCCACGCAGGGTTTCCGGACCGTCTCCGGCGAGGGTGGTTATCCGTTCGGCCTGGAAAAGTACGGTAAGGTCTTCTACGTTGCTTGGCGCTATCAGCATCGCGCGGCGTTCGGAGAGCCTGCCGTCACGCTCAAAGATCTGGCGGCGCGCGAGGGAATCAGTTCTCGCTTTGCCCAGCATGTCTGGTCGGTGGTGAATCAGCCGTCTTTGGGTTACCCCACTTCGGAGATGGCGGCGCGGTGGCGCAAACTACCGGCTCCCGCCGGTTCCAATCCCGCAGCTTCGGTGGCGGCGGCGCGCACTGCGTGCGAAGAGCTTCAAACCTTCCTCACTAACTGGCCGAGTTGGTTGTTCGGCAGGGGCGACATTGCGGCGGGCGGGCAAGGCGATGAGAGCCCGCTAGTGTTCAACGACAAGTCGCTCAAGGCCGAACTGACGCATCATTTCAATTACAACCGAGGAGGGCGGGGAGGCCCCGGTGGCCGCGGAGCAACCGGGCCGCCGCCACCGGCGAAGATCTTCCTCAACGTCGCGTCGTTGAATCCCAGTGCGGGTGGAAAGGCGGTGATCCTCTGGCGCAATCCCACCGTGGCATATCGCAAGCCGGGAGCAGGGGGGCGTGGACAATCCGCGGGGGGACAGATCACGGTAGTCGCGGCGGCAGCCGATGGCGATACTGCCGATGGGCAGCCCCCGGTCGGACGAGGTTTCGGACAGACGGGCCCCCGAGTGCCCTTGCGGACGGCGGTGAGTGCGGAAACGGCCCAGAGGCTCGACTTCGGCAAAAGTCCCGACGGGACCGCGATCGGCCCGGAGGATTTCGCGTCGGAAGGATCCGTTTCCTTCGAGATACCGTTGCCGCAAGGCGCGATTGGCGCGGATTTTCAGGTGGACGCCGGAATCGGCAGCGATCGCGACCAGGTATTCCGCATCATGATTTCAGACCGCGAAGGCGCTCCGAGGGGAATTCCGATGCGGGCCATTGTGGGCGACATGCAGAGCGCCGGCTACCGCAAGTTCAAAGCGGGCGTGCTGGAGTTGGTCGCTCTTCTGCCGCCGAACTCGAACATCGAGCCGACGCCCGCCGACAAGGACCCGGCGCCCGATCCGTTCGACAGCACGTACAACACGCCCGAGCACGATGCCTTCGTGAACGACGTGAAATTTGTACGCGAGGACAGCTTCATCTATCAACACATGCTCGACGACGCCACCCGTGTCCGGCTCGATAACGCGTGGATGGACCTGCGCGCTTCATTCGCGTACCACGACAACTACCTGCGCTTGCTGGCGGAACACTTTCACCTGGATTTGAGAGTGAAGCATATCGCCGACCTGCACCAGTCTCAGATCGATGCCTTGCCGGCCGATGCGCGGAAATACATCGCGCCCTTGTACGCCGATTATTTCGCGGTGCGTGCCGCCGAATCTGCCGCCCGTCCGCACCATCTGGCCGACTGCCTGCAGTTCGCGGCCAATGCATGGCGCCATCCGCTGTCGGAGAAGGAGCGGCAGAGCCTCCGCACGTTCTACGACAATGCGATGACCTCCGAGGGCGATCACGACAAAGCCATCCGCGCACTGCTGACCCGTATTCTGGTGTCGCCCGAGTTTCTCTATCGCGTCGAACAGCCCATGCAGACCGCTGTCGCCATGCCGCTCTCTAATTGGGATGTTGCCAGCCGCATGAGCTTCTTCCTGTGGTCTTCGATCCCGGACGAAGAATTGCGGCGCGCCGCTACCGCCGGCGAGTTGAGCAGTCCGCAGCAATTGCAGCGTCAGGTCAAGCGCATGTTGGCCGACCCCAAGGCGCGCCGGATGTCCACGGAGTTCTTCGGGCAATGGCTCGGCTTCTATCACTTTGACCAGTTCCGCGGCGTCGATACCGGGCGCTTCCCGGAATTCACCGAAGAGGTGAAAAGCTCGATGTACGACGAGGCCATATCGTTCTTCGAGCACGTGATCCGCAAAGACCGTCCGGTGCGCGAGATCCTGTTTGCCGACTACGGATTCCTCAATCAGCCCCTCGCAAAGTTTTACGGCGTGAAGAAAGAGATCAAGTCCGCCGGGCCGGTGGAGTTGGTGGATGGCGCCGGCGCGTTCCAGCGCGGTGGACTGCTCCGGCTGGGAGCCGTTCTGACGACGACCTCCGCGCCGCTACGCACCAGCCCCGTGAAGCGCGGCGATTGGGTGCTGCGCCGGATTTTGGGAACGCCGGTTCCGCCGCCGCCGGCCGATGCCGGGAAACTTCCGCCCGACGATAAGGACTTCGGCGGCCTTTCGCTGCGTGCCAAGCTGGAAGCGCACAAACGCAACGCCACCTGCGCCAATTGCCATGCGCGCATCGATCCCCTCGGCTTCCCGCTGGAGCATTACGATTCCACCGGCCGCTGGAGGGAACTGTATGCCGACGGGAAACCGATTGACGATTCTGGTGTGCTGAGCGACCAGACCCAGATCGCGGGCGTACCCGGACTCCTAGACTACCTCAAGACCAGGGAGGACCAGGTGCGGCGCACGCTGGCCACGAAACTAGTAGGATATGCGCTCGGTCGGACCGTGCAGGCTTCGGATCAACTGCTGATCGATCGCCTGGTGGCCACGGGCGGCAACGCCACGTTCTCGCAACTGGCGGGAGAGATTGTTGCCAGCCGCCAGTTCCGCAGTCATCTCGGACGCGACG
>CAWDWK010000039.1:0-75603 GCA_963805775.1 uncultured Solibacteraceae bacterium
CGCTGGCAGCTCTCGCAGAACAGAATTGATTCCGTACGCTTCACGTCCTGGTAATATTGCGGCCGCAGCACCATAAAGCATGCCGTGCAGCGGCCGTCCACAACCTCGGCCACCGCCACTCCCCTGCGTCCCTTACGCACACGCTCATACTGCTGGTACGTGCCCGGCGTGATCTCTTTGGCGATACTTGTCCGCTCGACCTGGAGTTCGCCCGCCGCCTTCTGATCCACCGCCGTGCGCTCGCGAGCCACCCCTTTCTCGGCCTCCACCTGCGCCTTCTCGTCCTTCAGCGCAGCCTCCGCCGCCTTCACGTTCCGTTCCAGCGGCTCCGATTCGGCCATCAGTTCCAGAATGCGGTCTTCCAGTTTTCGGATCTCTTTCTGGCAAAACTCGATCTCTTTCTGGAAGGCGCCATACTGCTCGTTGGTCTTGGCAACAAGCATCTGGTCCTTAAGTTTCGAGATCTTCTGATCCTGTGACGGGATATCGGACTCGCACTTCTTCCGCTCTTTTTGATTTGCCGCCAGCGCGGCACGGTCCGCATCGAGCTTACGCTCGTGCGCCACCAGCTTCTTCTCTATTTCAGCAATGTGTTTAGGCAGGGAGGCGATTTCGCGAGCGAGTTCCGCAAGACGATTATCGATTTCCTGCAGGCGGACCACCAACTTCAAATCGAGGAGCATTACTTATGGCAGTGTAACATCTATCTATTCCGCACGCCGAAGTTCCACCTGCTTGTACATCTCCTGCGTCTGCTCCAGGCTGGCGAACGTCACGCCCGGCAGCCGCGCCGAAGCCGTGCCCGACGCCACACCCCAACGTAGCGCGTCCACTGCGTTATCCTTGCGCTCCATCGCCCACGTGTAAGCCGCCGACAGCGCGTCTCCCGCGCCGATCGGACACACCGCGTCTACTCGCGGCGGCAGTGCCTCGTACATCCCTTCGCGAAACGCCCCGACCGCGCCCCGGCTGCCCAGCGAGAGCACCACCGATTCCGGCCCCATGGCGCGGATCCGCGCCGCCGCCTCCAGGTAGTGTGTGCGCGTCAATAGCGTACGGCCCAGCAGGCGATCCGCCTCCTGCTGATTCGGCGTGGCTACGGTCGGCCGTTCCTCCACTCCCAGGCGCAGCGCCTCCCCGTCGGCGTGCAGCAGCGTCTTCACTTTCTTCTTGCGCGCCGCCGCGATCAGCCCGCCGTAAAACGACGACGGTACGCCCGGCGGAAGGCTGCCGCACAGCATCAGCCATGAGGCGCGATCCAGCGTCTCCTTCACGGCCTTCTCCACTCGCGCCACCTCCGCCTTCGAAAGCGTGGGACCCACCTCGTTCAGGTTTACCGTGAGCCCGTGTTTGTCCGTGATCGTCAGGTTGGTGCGGATCTCTTTATCCACCGGCACCAGCTGAAACTGCGGGCCGTCGCACTCCAAATGTTCTTGCAGCCTCTTCCCGGCATCGCCCCCGCAGATCAGCACGGCCAGGGTTTGCCCGCCGAAAGAGTGGATCACGCACGACGCGTTGATGCCGCGGCCGCCCGCCGATTCATGGCTGGAATTAATATACGCGCGGTCTTCAAACGCCAGGCGGTCGACGCTGATCACCCGGTCGATCGTCGGATTAATTGTGAGAGTGACAATCAAGTCTAAAGTTTACCCCGCGACGCCGGTCTTTGCCGCCAGTATCGCATCCAAAGCCGCACCCGTGCGCCGCCCTTGCACCTCGCCGAAGCCCGCGCGCCGCAGCAGGCGGGTATACTCGCTCAGTCTGCGCTCCCTGCCCTCGGTCACGATCAACATGTTGATCGATTGCATATTCGCTGCCAGCGGACCCACGCCATCTTCTTCCAGCAGCTTCTCGCCGATCAGCAGCGCTCCGCCCTCCGGCAGCCGCTCGAAAATCCGGCCCAGCAGACGCTCGATCTTGCCCTCCGTCCAGTCGTGCAGAATCCGCCCTACGTAATACAAGTCCGCTTCGGGCAGCTCATCCTCGAAAAAATCTCCCGCCACCACTTCGATCCGTTCGAAGGCCGGCGATTTCGCTACCTGCTCGCGAGCCAGCGACGTGGCGCGCGCCAGATCGAACACCACGGCGTGCAACCCGGCATAGCGCTCGCACGCTGCAATCGCCAGGTGTCCCGTGGCCCCGCCCAAATCCACCAGGCGATGGAACCGACTCAGGTCGAACGCGCTCACCACCTTCGCCGACGTGAGCATGCCGAACCCGTGCATCCCCATCAGAAAGTCCCGCATCGCCGCGTCGGTCCGGAAGAACGCGCTGAAGATCGGCCCTTCCAGCCCGAAGGTCTGCGTCCAGCGGTGCGTGCCTTCCCGGACCGCGTCCTCCAGATGGCCCCACATGCCGTACAGCGCCTGATCGGAATACCGCACGTATCCGTGCATCGAGTGTTCACTACTCGTATATAGATAGGTCTCCGCCACCGCGTCGTTCTCATAAACCCCGTCATGCTTGCGCACCAGGCCCAGCGCCGCGCAGCCATCCAGCAGCCGGCCCATCGCGTCCGCGTTCGCGGACAGCCTCGCCGCCAGTTCCGCGGCCGATGCGGGCCCGTCGTGCAGTGCGTCGAAAACGCCCATCGACACGGCGGCGAACATGGTCTTCGAGTGGCGGAACGCTTCGATCAGGTCCAGTACAGGTTGCGGATTCGGCAGACTCATAGATTGCGCAGGTGGTCGTATCCAAGCGGCGGAAGCGGCTTGCCATCCATCTGCACGGCGCCCGCGGTCCCCTTACGCATCGTACCAATTCGCGTCAGCGCCAGTCCCTCGAATGACTCCGGCACCACGGCGCGCGCCGGCGCCGTAAACAGCAACTC
This sequence comes from uncultured Solibacteraceae bacterium, assembly GCA_963805775.1. GTDB lineage: Bacteria > Acidobacteriota > Terriglobia > Bryobacterales > Bryobacteraceae > Solibacter. Next base: position 2,831 of record CAWDWK010000039.1, read on the forward strand.
GTAATCCTCCCCGCCATGCAGCGCCTGCTCGAGCGTGGCCCCGCGATACACCGGAGGCGCCGAAATCTCCGCGCGCAACCCCGAAGCCGCGCATAAGCGGTGCAAATCCAGCGAGAGCCCATCGCTCAGGTCCATCGCCGCTGTCGCACCTAACCGCGCGCGCAAAAACCGTCCCAGTGCTAGCCGGGGTTCCGGCCTTTTGTGCCGCACCCAGGCCCTTCCTCTTCCCGTCTCCAATCCCAGCGCCGACCCGCCAAGCGCACCCGACACATAGATCGCGTCGCCCGCCCGCGCCCCATCGCGCCGCAGCGCCTTCCCCCGCGCCACCGTCCCCGCCACCACGATGTCGCACATCACCCGGTCGGTTCGCGCCAGGTCCCCGCCGATCAAGGCCGCCCCGGTGCGCCCGGCTAGTGTCAGTAGCCCATCGTAAAATCCGTTCACCCACCGCGCATCCACCCAACTCGCCAGCGCCAGGGAGAGCAGGCAGAAACGCGCCTCGCCACCCATCGCCGCGATATCGCTGAGCCCGCGCGCCAGCGCCTTCCATCCCACATCCGCCGCACGGTGCGTTTGCCGCCGAAAGTGCGTTCCTTCGATCAGCATATCGGTGGTGTAGAGCCAGTCCTCCCCCGCCCCCCGCGACCGTACGATGGCGCAATCGTCGCCGATCCCCTGGACCATGCCCCCTCGTCTACGCAGTTTTTCAATCAGTTCCGGTTCACTCCACATGCCGCCTCTTGTGGGGCAGGCGCTTTCGCCTGCCAACCCAGCACCCTCATCCTAACCGCCAGCCGCGTCGTTCTGGTAACCTATGTGCTGCGGATTACGTTTATATCTATATACTGTCCGCCAGCTATTAATGCGCAATCTCCGCCACCACCGGAAAGCACTGCTTATCGTGCTTCTGTTGTGCGTGACGGGTGTCGCACAATTTGCCGCCCTTGTCTCGGAGCGCGAATCGCACCACGCCTCCGACCATTGCTGCCTGCTCTGCCACGTCGGGCCGCTCCAGTTCCTCGAAGCCAGCGATTCGCCGGCCATCGCTCCGGTATTTGAAGTAGTCTGGCTCACCCCAGCCGTCGAGGTGGCAACCACCCACGACGTTCTCCTGCCCGCCAGCCCCGCCCGCGCGCCGCCGGCCGTCTAGCTCCCCGTCGATTTACCTCGCCTGCGCCGGTCCGGCGCATGCGAATTCATTTGCAGTTGAGATAGGAGAAGCTTAGCCATGCGGGCAGAGCCTTCGCACATACTGAAACGTTTCCTGACGCGGGTATTCCCCGTTGTCCTGCTCGGCGTATCGCAACCGGCCTGCCATGTGCTCCAAAAGCAGGAGGCCAAAACCGAGGCCGCCTCTCTTGCGCAGCCCGGCATGTTCACCCTCTCCGCGGACCAGTTGAGCCACCTCAAAACCGCCGTGGTCGGGAAGGCTGCGTGGGACGCCGCCGTCCACACCACCGGCACGGTCGATTGGGATGCCAACCGCACCACCCAGGCCATCACCCAGGTCAACGGGCCCATCTCGCGCATCCTCGTGGATACCGGCACCCCCGTCAAACAAGGCGATCCGCTCCTCTACGTCGCCAGTCCCGATCTCGCGGCCGCCGTCTCCACTTACCGGAAGGCGCGCAACCGGGAAGCCTTCACGAAGCGCATCGTGGATCGCCAAAAGGAACTGTTGGACCAGGGCGCTGTCGCCATCAAGGACTACGAGAGCAGCCAGGCCGATTTCAACGACGCCCGGACCGACGTGCAGAACGCCCTCCAGTCCCTGCGCATCTTCGGCATCACTGTGCAAGGAATCTCCCAGGCTGAAGAACAGGGTACCGCGATCAACACCGACCTCGCCGTCCGTTCGCCCATCACCGGCGTCATCGTGCAAAAGCTCGTCTCCCCCGGCCAGGTGATTCAAGCCGGACAGACCGCCTGCTTCATGGTCAGTGATGTCTCCACAGTCTGGGTGCAGGGACACGTCTTCGACCGCGACCTGCCCAATGTCCGCATCGGCGATACCGTGGATCAAACCAACGCCGCGCTCGGGAGGGCCTTCCACGGCACCGTGTCCTACATCGGCTCGTTCCTCGATCCCGATACCCGCACGACGCCCGTCCGCATCGTGACCCAGAATCCAGGCGGGATCCTGAAAAAAGACATGTTTGTCGATGCCGTAATCCACACGGGATCCCAGGGCAACACCATCGTCGTGCCGGTCTCCGCCGTGCTCCGCGACGATAAGAATGAGCCCATCGTGTACGTCCAGATGGAGCCCGGGAAATTCGCCCAGCGCCAGGTTGCCATCGCCGGCCAGCAGAGAGGGCTCATCGCCATCGCCAGCGGCTTGAAAGTCGGAGAAACCGTGGTGTCCGATGGCGGCCTGTTCCTCCAGTTCGCCGGCAGCATTCAATAAGGCGCATATCGAATGATCGCGAAACTCGTCTCCTTCGCCCTGCAGCAACGCTTCCTCATTGTGGTCGCGTCGCTCGCGCTCATGGTCTGGGGCGCCGTGTCCTTCCAGAAACTGCCGATCGATGCGTACCCCGACCTCTCCCCCACCCACGTGGAGATCATCACCCAGTGGCCCGGCCACGCCGCCGAAGAGATCGAGCGGCTCGTCACCATCCCCATCGAAATCGAAATGAACGGGATCCCCAAGTTGGATTCCCTGCGCTCTATCTCCCTCTACGGCCTCTCCAGCGTGCAGATGAATTTCGAATACGGCGCCGACCCTTACTTCGTCCGCGAACAGGCCTTTGAACGCGTCGGCAACGCCGATCTGCCGTCCGGACTCCAGCCCAGCCTCTCCCCCCTCTTCAGCCCCAGCGGCTTGATCTACCGCTACGTCCTGCAAAGCACCGACCGCACCCCGCAAGATCTCAAAGTCATTGAAGATTGGGTCGTCGAGCGCCATTACCGGTCTATTCAGGGCGTGGCCGACGATTCGGGTTTCGGCGGCTCTGACATGCAGTATCAGGTGCTGCTCGACCCCAACAAGCTCTTCGCCTACGGCCTTTCCGTGCCCCTGGTCTCGCAGCAGTTGACCAACAACAACGCCAATGCCGGTGGCGGATTCTTTTCCCAGGGCGGACAGTTCTATTACATCCGCGGCCTCGGCCTTGTCAAAGACACCGCCGACATCGGCAACATCCTGCTGCAGCAAAAGGGCAACATTCCGGTCTTCGTCAAGGATGTCGCCAAGGTCGAAATCGGGCACGCGCCGCGACTCGGCCAGTTCGGCTATATGCGGCAGGATGAGGCCGTCGAGGGCGTCATCCTCATGCGCGTGGGCGAGCAGGCGCAGGTCATTTTGCGCCGCGTCGAGGCCATGACCCAAGAGTTGAACGACCGCGTCCTGCCGCCCGACGTGAAGATCGTACCCTACTACGACCGCCAGGGCCTGATCGCGGAAACCACCAAAACCGTGGAAGAGAATCTGTTGCGAGGCATGTTGCTGGTGCTGTTGATTCTCGGCATTTTCCTCTTCAGCGTGCGCACCGCGCTTATCGTGGCCATCACCATCCCGTTCGCCCTGATGTTCTCGTTCATCTGCCTGGATTGGCGCCACATCCCCGCCAACCTGCTCTCCATAGGCGCCATCGATTTCGGCATCATCGTGGATGGCGCGGTCGTCATGGTGGAGAATATCTTCCGCGAACTGTCCGCGCGCCACAGTGAAGAACACTTCAACGTCCGGGACGTGATCCGCGCCGCAGCGCACGATGTGGAGCGCCCCATCTTCTACGCCATCGCCGTCATCATCGCCGGTTATATTCCCATCTACGTCCTCACCGGGCCTTCGGGGCGCTTGTTCCAACCCATGGCGGATACAATGTCTTTCGCCTTGCTTGGCGCCCTGCTCTGCACGCTCACGCTCCTGCCTGTCCTTTGCTCCTACTTCCTCGGCAGGCACACTCACGAACCCCGCCTGGTGGTCTATGAGTGGATCCGCGATGCCTACGGATACATGCTTGGCTGGTGCCTTCGCAATCGCTTCATCACAGTCGCGATCATCCTCGCCATCTTCTGCGGTTCGCTCATGCTGATCCCGTACATCGGCGGCGAGTTCATGCCCCACCTCGATGAAGGCGCCCTCTGGGTTCGCGCCACCACGCCCTACACCATCTCTTTCGAGGCAGCCTCCAAACTCTCTCCCCAGATCCGCAATATTCTGCTAAGCTTCCCACAGGTCACCACCGTGGCCAATGAATTGGGCCGCCCCGATGACGGTACCGACCCCACCGGCTTCTTCAATAACGAGTTTTATGTGGGCCTGAAGCCCTATTCCGATAAGGCCTGGACCGGAGATCAGCGCACCAAGCCGCAGCTTATCGAAGCCGTGCAGAAGAAACTCGAAGCCTTCCCCGGCATCATCTTCAACTACACCCAACCCGCCGAAGACGCCGTGGACGAGGCCGAAACCGGCCTCAAGAGCGCCCTCGCCGTCAAGATCTTCGGCCAGGACCTCAAGACCCTCGAAGATAAGGCCACCCAGGTTAAGGACATCCTCCACAAGATTCCCGGCATCACCGAAATTACCGTGGTGCGCCAGTTGGGACAGCCCAGCCTCACCATCAGTCCGGACCGTGCCAAACTGGCGCGCTACGGCTTGAACGTGAGCGACGTCAACACCATGGTGGAGACCGCCATGGGCGGCGGGGCCGTCACCAAGGTCATTCAGGGGGAGCGCCAGTTCGATCTCGTCGTGCGCATGCAGGAGCCCTTCCGCAGCGATGAGAACGCCATCCGGAATTTGCTGATCGGCACGCCCGACGGGCAGAATCTCCCGCTCAGCCAGTTCTGCGACATCCGCGTGGAAAATGGCGCGGCGTTCATCTATCGCGAATCCAATTCGCGTTACATCGGTGTCCAGTTCAGCGTCGAAGGCCGCGATCTGGCGAGTGCTGTCGGCGAGGCCCGCCGCAAAGTCGATGCGGCCGTCAAACTGCCCATCGGTTACAAGTTCGATTGGGGCGGCGAATACAAGGAGTACCTCGCCTCGCAAGAGCAGATGAAGGTCATTCTTCCGCTCACAGTGCTGCTCATCGTCACCATCCTGTTTTTCCTCTACGGAAACCTCAAGTTCCCGCTCATCATTTTCTTTAGCGTGCTGGTCACCGAACCGGTGGGCGGCCTCATCGCCCTCTACGTCACACGCACCAATTTCAGCGTCTCTTCCATGCTCGGCTTCGTCGCGCTGATGGGCGTCGCCGTACAGACCAGCGTCATTCTCTACTCGTTCATAAACAAGCTCCGCCTCGAAGGCATGGATATCCGCTCCGCCACGCTCGAGGCGTCGCTGCTGCGCCTGCGCCCCATCATGATGACCGCGCTCGTCGCCTGCTTCGGCCTGCTGCCCGCCGCGATGTCCACCGGCATCGGCAGCGATTCGCAGCGGCCGTTTGCCATCGTGATTGTCGCCGGCCTGGCTTCGCGCCTACTGCTTTCGATTTTCCTTTCCCCCGTGCTCTATTCCCTCGCCGCGCGCGACGGCGACACCTTGCAGGTTTGATCAGATGAGGAATGCCCGATGAGAACTCGCTTCATTGTCCCGATCCTGGCCATGGCATGTGCTGCCTTGCCGGCCCTCGCCCAGACACCCCTCACCTGGGAGCAGGTCAGAACCCGCTTCGAAAACGCCAATCCCACCCTGCGTGCCGGACAGCTCAATATCGCCGAATCCAAAGCCTCGGAAATCACCGCCTTCCTGAGGCCCAATCCCAACATGACGTTCAGCATGGATCAGTTCCAGTTCTTCAACGGCAACCCCTATCGTCCCTTTGGATTCCTGCTGCCTTTCGTCGCCTTCGACTATCTGCACGAGCGCGGCCACAAACGGGAACTGCGCCTCGAAAGCGCGCAGAAAGCCACCTCCATCGCCGAATCGCAGCAGCTCGACCTGGAACGCACAATGCTCTTCACTCTGCGCAGCGCCTTCGTCCAGACCCTGCAGGCCAAGCAGCTCCTGATCCAGGCCCAGGAGAACCTGGATTATTTCACCAAGGAACTCGGCATCTTCCGTACCCGCTTTCAATCCGGCGATATCGCTCGCGTCGATTTCGACCGCATGCAGATGCAGCGCCCCCAATACGAGAGCGATTACCAGAACGCGCTGGTCAACGCCCGCACTGCCCGGATCACCCTGCGCATGCTGCTCAATGACCAGACGCCCGTAGAGAAGTTCGATGTCACCGGACCGTTTGAGTTCAAGGAACGGGTGCTGCCGCTCGAGGAGTTCCACAGCATCGCCGAGGCCGCACGCCCCGATCTAAAGGCCGCCGTCCAGGCCGTCGACAAGGCACATACCGACTATAGGCTGGCCGTTGCCAACGGCTCCACCGATCCCACGTTCGGAGTGGACTTCGCACGCAATCCGCCCATCCCTGTCTACATGGGCTTCAGCATCAACATCCCGTTGCGCATCTTCGACCGGAATCAGGGCGAGAAGGCCCGCACCCGAATCGATATCACTCATGCCGAGCGGGAGAAGGATGCGACCCAGGCGCAGGTCTTCAGCGATGTCGATTCGGCCTACGTCACCCTGGTCAGTTCCATCAACCTCCTCAAGCCCTATCAAGGTCCGGAAGGCTACCTGCAAACCGCCACCCGTATCCGCGACACCATGTCTTTCTCGTATCTGCGCGGCCAGGCTGCCCTGGTGGACTATCTGGACGCCCAGCATGATTACCGCGCCATCGAAGTCGCCTACATCAATCTGGTGGCCGCCTACCTCACTGCGGCCAGCCAGTTGAACCTCGCAGTGGGCCGCGAAGTTTTGCAGTAGTGCGAGCCTTCACGCGTTGAGTCGAAAGGTGCTTGACCATACCATTGCCATCTGAGAAAATACCCTACGCAGTTGGACCTGTTCCGACCAGCACGGTTGTTTGTTCGCGCTTCCAAGCACGGCAAACAATGAATCAGGAGATTGGTACGTGAAGGAAAAAGGTATCGTGAAGTGGTTTAATGCCGCCAAAGGCTACGGATTTATCCAGCGCTCGAGCGGCGACGACGTATTCGTTCATTTTTCCGCGATCCAGTCGAACGGCTATCGTTCCCTGGATGAAGGTTCGGAGGTGGAGTTCGAGGTCAAGCAGGGACCGAAGGGTCTGCAGGCTGAGAACGTGAATCGGGTATAACTTCCACCCAAATCCAGAGACCAGCAGGAGGGCCCCCTCAACCGGGCCCTCTTTTTTTGGTGTTCACCTCAGGGTCGGTGATTCCACCGCGGCGGCCTGGGGCGTGTCGAACTCCTCCTCGAAAGCAGCTACTTTGGCCAGCCTCCTTTTATGCCGCTCCGCCCCCGAGAACTGCGCCCCGATGTAGTCCCGGACTACTTCAACCGCCAGTTCCGGACCAATCACACGCGCCCCCAGGCAAAGCACATTCACGTTGTCGTCTTCCACGCACTGCCGCGCCGAGAAGCTGTCGTGGCACGTCGCCGCGCGGATTCCCTTGATCTTGTTCGCCGCCACGCACGCACCCGCGCCGCTGCCGCAAATCAGTATGGCGCGCTCCGCTCGCCCCGCGAGCACCGCCAGCGATACCGCCTTCGCGTAATCCGGATAGTCCACCGGATCCGTCGTGTACGTGCCCAGGTCTTCCGTCTCGTGCCCTTCCCTGCGCAACTGCACCAATACCCGCGCTTTCAAGGCCACGCCCGCATGGTCCGAAGCTAACGATAGTTTCATAGCCCCAGAATACCGCCGTTGCAGGTTCGCTCCGTAAACGATACGTACTCAAGTGTGCGCTTTCTCCTCATTCCGCCTCCGTAGGACTTGACAAAACTTAACAAAAGCTCCGGATCTCCCGCATTGAGTCCGCAAAGCTCTCAAAACATTGACCCATGCCACGCAGGACGGCTGTCTTTCTCGGCTACCGCTCCCTCTCCGCAGTCCGTTATGCCCACATTCGCGCTGGCGCGATTAATGTAATTACCGTGGCTGGCCGACAGAAAGGTGTGGCCAATTTCCGTCAGCCCCTGGGCGACGGTGAGAACGATTGAAGGAGTCTAAGGTGAGTTGCATGTCGTGTAGGTCCTATAGGTTCACGAAGTGGTCGGTTTCGGAGCGTTGATTCTGGCATGTAGCGCTTGGGCACAAGGACCCACACAAGGCCCTCCCAGGACTGACAAGGCGGTAATGGAGCGGTTGGCGCAGCGGGTGGCCTGAACGGGCGTTATCATGAGCATTGATGATGACAAGCGTTCGGGCCGTCGCCGCCTTCTCCGTTGCCCTGCTACACGGCACTCGCATCCAGGATGCCTGAGATGACGCAAAAAAGCCTGATGGCTTTATCCGTGTTGGGGTTCGTTGCGGTGATCGGCGTAGCTCACTTCCGATATAATATTTTCGCAGCAACGGCGCTTTCGTCGGTTTGCAGCGCCACAACCACAGGCGACTTGGGGATGGACTTGATGACGCTTTCAGGCTTCCATCAACTTCCTGAAGGCATCAGTTTTCCATTCACCCACGATTTCGATAAGGAAGGGCATCAGATGTCTACAGTTGTTTATCGTGACGGGCATACGATGTCAAGATGCGGAGGGACGGACGTGGGGTTTGCTTCGATTTTGCTCCACCGCTTCCATTAGAACGGACTCATCGGAGTATAAGAGCGGACCTAGAAAACATCCAGGCCGGTTTGACGGATTTCCTTTTTGAGCGATGGCCCTATGCCATTGGACTTGGTGCTATTGCGATCTGGCTGGTAGCTCTCGCAAAGCGCAATCGGCGGCTATCCGCAGAAATGAATGATGAGAGCACACCAGCACTTGCTGATGTTCTGCCGGATCTAGCTGAAGAACTGGAAGTTCTGCTGAAAGGCCAAGGAGAGGGTGAACTGGCAGATCAGGTGACAGGCTTGCGAATTGTTGACCGTTGCCGCTGCCAAGACGACTTCTGCGCCACCTTTTATGTTCTGCCGAAGCCGCATGGTAGCTACGGTCCAGGACACCGGAATGTCTCCCTTTCACCCGAAAAGGGAATGCTCATCCTTGATGTGGTGAATGAGAGAATTGCTGGCATAGAAGTTCTCTACCGGGATGAGATCCGCCAAACGCTCCAGTCCGTGCTCCCCGATGTGCCAGCATCAAACGGGAATCCCGAATGACGAAGCGACTCAAGTGGGGAACCGAAGACCTGTATCAAGCTGAAGCGCCGTCCTCTGTTGCGTAATTCAGGTGGAATGCTCTATGCCCATTTCCGTCTGGACCCGGCAGATTCCACTGGCTTTACGTGTTTGCCCCGTATCCCTTCCAACTGGACGCTCACTTCAAAAGATTTCAAAAGTCATCGACGAGATCGCCTTCCAGACCAACATCCTCACCCTGAATGCCGCGGTCGAGGCTGCGCGGGCCGGAGAGGCTGGTCTGGGTTTTGCGGTGGTCGCCGACGAAGTACGGACCCTGGCGCAGCGTTGCGCGCAGGCCGCCAGGGACACAGCGGACCTGATCGAGGAGTCGATCTCCAAGTCCCACGACGGCCAGGCGAAGGTCGACGAAGTGGCCGCCGCAATCCACACCATCACCGGGGAATCGGCGAAAGTGAAGAACCTCGTGGAAGAGGTCAATTTGGGCAGCCAGGAGCAGACACGCGGCATCGAGCAGGTGGCCAAAGCTGTCGTACAGATGGAGCAGTTGACGCAGAATTCCGCCGCCAGCGCCGAAGAGGGAATGAAGGCAGCCGAGAAACTCACCGCCCAATCCGAAGCGATGAACGGAGTGGTGGACCAACTCGTCGAGATCGTAGGCGGGAGCGGCTCCAAACATTAAAAAGAACCGCGGCATTGCCGACCACATCTTATCCTGCCAGGTGTCTCATGATCCTGGACACTGAATACCGGATTGCACTCACAGTTACGTGGTCGACTCCCTATGCGGCAACTCCCCCTCTTTGTTCTATCTCTCTCCCTTGGGGTGAACGCCCAGGTTAGTGTTACCACTTACCGTAACAATCTCGCCCGCTCCGGAGAGAATCTCGCGGAAACGCTTCTTACCGCAGTGAACGTGAACCCGGCACGGTTCGGTAAGATCTTCTCCCAGTCAGTCGATGGACAGGTCTACGCCCAGCCGCTCTACCTGCCCTCCGTCGCCATCCCCGGCAAGGGCGTTCACAACGTGGTGTTCGTAGCCACCGAACACGATAGCGTCTACGCCTTCGACGCCGATTCCGATACCGGCCCCAACGCGCTCCCTCTGTGGCAAGTCAGCCTCATCGACACCGCTGCGGGTGAGTCAACGCCTGGTGTCGCCGACGTCATGAATTGTCCTACCATCGCCCCTGAGCTCGGCATAACTGGCACGCCCGTGATCGATCCGTCCACTAACACTCTGTATGTCGTCGCCATGACCAAACGGGACGAGCTGATCTTCCACCGCCTGCACGCCCTCGACGTCGCCTCGGGTACCGAACGGCCCGGCAGCCCTGTGTTAATCGCTGCGTCCGTTCCCGGCACCGGCGACCGCGCCCTCTCCTCAACCTCTAACTCGGTGACCTTCGATGCTTACTTCTACAAAAATCGTGCCGGCCTTCTCTTACTGAACGGTGTTATATACACCGGCTGGACTTCTCTTTGCGACTCCCGCACTTATCACGGCTGGATCATCGCCTACGATGCCGCGACCTTGCGTCAGGTGGCGATTTTCAACACCACCCCCAACGGCTATCAGGGTTCCCTTTGGATGGGCGGCGCCGCTCCCGCCGCAGACGCCCAGGGGAATATCTATGCGATCTCGGGCAACGGGAGATTCGACGCGGACGCGGATGGAACCGATTTCGGAGACAGCGTCATCAAACTCGCGACCCCGGGACTCGCCGTCGTCGATTACTTCACGCCATTTAACCAGCTCTATCTGGACCAGGCCGATATCGACCTCGGTTCGAGCGGAGCCGTCCTCCTCCCCGACCTCGCCGGCAGCCTGCCTCACCAGCACCTGCTGGTCAACGCAGGCAAGGAAGGCCGCATCTACCTCCTCGATCGCGATCGTATGGGGCACTTCAACCCGGTTGCCGATAGCCAGATCGTTCAGTCGATCCCCGGCGCCGTCGGACCGGTATTCGGGGCTCCGGCCTACTTCAACGGCACCGTGTATTTTTCGGCCGCGCAAGACAAACTGAAGGCGTTTTCCGTCTCGCAGGCGCGCATAGAGCCTCTGCCCCTATCCCAATCTTCACTGGTCTTCAACTACCCGGGCGCCGTCCCCGCGGTTTCAGCAAACGGCTCTTCGAATGGCATCGTGTGGGTGGTCGAATCCGGTTATGGCGGAACCCTCCATGCCTACGATGCTTCCAATCTGGCAAATGAGCTCTACAACAGCCAGATGAACAGCTCTCGCGATGCGCTCGGCCCGTTCGTCAAATTCTCTGTACCCACCGTCGCCGGTGGAAGAGTTTATGTCGGTACTGGAAATGCGCTGGCTGTCTTCGGTTTATTCAATCCGCCTGCCACGCGCCAGCATGCCACTCGGCCGCCCATGTGATCAAACGGACTGCGATTTCCTTCGCCCCCGGGCTCCCAACACCAGTCCACACATGCCGAGCGGCAGCAACACCATGCTCGCCGGTTCCGGTGCCGTCGCCGGAGCTGTAAAGGTAATTTGCAACTGCGGACGCAGCGCCGCATCGTTGAATTCCCGCGTATAAAAAGCTCGAAAGTCCGTTGTTGTCGCCTCATCGAGATTAATCAATTCCCAACCAAAGTTGGTTGACGGCGAATTCAGCCACCCCTGCACATCGCTCACCAGCGCCGGCGTCGACAGCCACGTATACGGCGAATTGATCACGCTCGTGACCGTAGTCGTGGCGCTTGCCGTCGCCGCATGATCGCCGCCGGGCGTCACCCAAAGAGTCCCCGGAAAGAACCGGGCGTTCCATGTGGCGTCCCCAGGATTTGCGGGAAATCCCTGGCCTGTCCCACCGATCGCTTGACCAGCCCCAGTTATGCCTTCTCCCCAATCGTCGGCAAGTTTGTAGAGTCCAATCGTTCGGGGAGTCTGATCGGTGCCGGCCACTTGTCCCAGGAATAACGTAAGTTGAACGTCGGTGATTGTTGCGCCAGTCGGGATATTTCCCGAAATATCGAAATCGATCAGCCCGCGGCGCGGGGAACCCATCCCATTCGTTCCGGCAAACACGCCCGGACCCGCTCCGTTACTGTTGTCCACATTGTTCTGAAAGACACTGGCATCCTTGATATCGCCAATCGTGATCGTTGACGCACCAACCGGCCCAGGCAGATTGACCCCGATCGCCACGGCAGCCAAAAACGGTAGCAATAGTTTGAGCATTTGTTCCCGCATTCCATAGCTCCTGTCTGTTTTTCGCATGTTTGTCTCCACTACTACATGCGAAATCCCCAGGCAAAAGTATCGGGACTTTTTGGAAGCCCCTGCCCGCGCTAAAGTTCCACGCCCATCCGGCCGATTATCTGACCGTGACCCCGGCAGATGATATCGAACAGCGCGAGCACCAACTCATTCGCTTTCGGCGCCTGTTCATCGAACTCCTACGCGGAAAACTCATCCGTAACAGCTTCGAGCCCTGGGAAATCGAGCTCCTCATGGATTTCGAAACCTGCCGGCTCCCCAACCGCCGCCGCACCGAAATCCTGCGCCAGTACCTAAGAGCCGTGGAACGCCAGATGGAATCGGGCGCCGGACCGCCCATGAAACTCTCCCGCTTTCTCGTCCTGCGCGAGCAGCGCCGCAGCGCCGCAAGGCCCTCACACGACTAGGACGCGCCGCCCTTCCACCCTGTATTTGCCCGCGATCACAATCCCGACCGCCTCCGAGTAGATGCGATGCTCCTGCTTCAGAATCCGCGCCGACAGCGTCTCCTCCGTGTCGTCGTCCATTACCGGCACCGCCGCCTGAATCACGATCGGCCCCGCATCCAGGTCCTCGTCCACGAAATGCACCGTGCAGCCAGTGATCTTCACGCCGTGCGCCAGCGCTTGGTGCTGCGCATCCAACCCCGGGAACGCCGGCAGCAGCGAAGGATGAATATTCAGAATCCGATTCCGAAACTCGCGAATGAAGCCCGCGCTCAGCAGCCGCATAAAGCCCGCTAGGCAGACCAGTTCCACACCATGCTTGTGCAGTTCCGCCGCCAGCATCCGGTCGTACACTTCGCGATCCAGACCCTTCGATGGCAGGCACACCGCGTTCAGCCCGCCCTCCCGCGCTACCTCCAGCCCCGGGGCCTCCGGCCGGTTCGAGATCACCACCGCGATCTCTGCGTCTAACTGGCCGCTCGCCACGTTGTCCGCGATTGCCGCGAAGTTCGATCCGCGACCCGAGATCAGGATCCCCAGCCGCTTCACCGGTACTCCACGCGTGGACGCCCGCGCTTCTGCTCCACCACGCTTCCCATGCGGAACGGCGTCTCGCCCATCTTACTCAGCACCGCCTCCGCCTTCGCCGCCGCGCGCGCCGGCACCGCCAAAATCATCCCCACGCCCAGGTTCAACGTGCGCCGGTAATCGTCTTCCGGAATGTCGCCAATCCGCCGCAGCACCTCAAACAGCGGAGGAATCTTCCACGACCCCGTCTCGATCGTCACCCCAAAATCCTTCGGCATCATACGCGGCGTATTATCCGTAATTCCGCCGCCCGTAATGTGCGCCGCCCCGTGCAACAGGCCCGCCGCCATCAGCGCCCGAATCGGCTTCAGGTAGCTGCGGTGCACCGCCAACAGCGCATCGCCCACCGTCGCCCCCACTGCCGGCAGCAGCGTTTTCGGACCGTACCCCGCCACCTCGAACAACAGCTTCCTCGCCAGCGAATACCCGTTCGTGTGCAGCCCTTCCGAAGGCAGACCCAACAGCACATCCCCCGCGCCGATGCTCTTTCCCGTAAGCAGCTCGCCCCGTTCCGCCGCGCCCACGATGAAGCCCGCCAGGTCGTACTCCCCATCTGTATACAACCCCGGCATCTCCGCCGTCTCGCCGCCGATCAGCGCGCAGCCGTTCTTCTTGCACCCGCGCGCGATCCCGCCCACCACAGCCGCCGCCACATCCGCATCCAGCTTCCCCACCGCGAAGTAATCCAGGAAGAACAGCGGCGTCGCCCCCTGCACCGCGATGTCGTTCACGCAGTGGTTCACCAGGTCTTCGCCCACCGTGCCGTGACGCCCCGTCAGGAACGCCACCTTCAACTTCGTGCCTACTCCGTCCGCCGAGCTCACCAGCACCGGCTTGCGATACCCCGCCAACTGGTACATCGCCCCGAAGCTCCCGATCTCGGCCAGCACTCCGGGCGTAAACGTCTGTCGCGCAAACTTCTTGATGGAGGAAACGGCGCGGTCGGCCTCGTCGATATTCACGCCCGCGTCGCGGTAGCGAAAAGGTTTCTTGGTGGACAAATTCCAGTATACGGCGTAGAATGCAGGCGATAGTGGGTATCCCCCCGTCGTGTAACCATTGGTGGCTTCGTCGACGCCATATAACCCAATCGCCATTATGAAAAATCTAGTCTCTGCGCTATTTGTGTGTTGCGCTTTGGCCCTCGCCCAGTCCCATCCGGCAGTCGCCATCCACAACGCGAAGATTGTAACCGTCTCCGGCTCCGTCATCGCCAAGGGCACCGTAGTCGTTCGCAACGGACTCATCGAAGCCGTCGGCGAAAACGTCGCCGTGCCCTCCGACGCAATGCTCGTCGAAGGCGAAGGTCTCACCGTCTATCCCGGCCTGATCGATGCCCTCAGCACCTGGGGACAACCCGGCGCGGCATCCGCTCCCGCCGCCACCGCAACCGCCGGACGCGGCGGACGCGGAACCACCACCACCACAACTCCCGCCCCAGCCACCGCCGCCCCAACCCAGGCCGCCGCCGCTCCCGCCCGCGGCCCCGAAGATCGCCCCCAGACCACCAGTTGGATCAAAATCGCCGACGAGATCTCCGCCACCGACCACCGCATCGAAACCGCGCGCGCCGCCGGCTTCACCACCGCCGTCACCTTTCCCACCCGCGGGATCTTCGCCGGACAGGGCGCCGTCATCGACCTCATTACCGGCGAAAAACCCGGCGAGATGGTCGTCCTCTCCCCCGTCGGACAGTACATCTCCATCACCGCCGGCGGCCGCGGCGGCGGTATGGGCCGCAGCTTCCCCAGCGCGCTCATGGGCTACATCGCCTACGTCCGCCAGATCTACCTCGATGCCGGCCATTACAAGCTCGTCAAGGAAGCCTACGCCCAAAATCCGGTCGGCATGACCCGCCCCGAATACGATCGCGCCCTCGAAGGCGTCCTCGATTCGCCCCGCATCCTCCTGCCCGCCAACCGCCTCGTCGAAATCGACCGCATGCTCCATCTCGCGGCCGATCTCAAACAGCCCGTCATCATCTACGGCGGACGTGAAACCTTCCGTCCCGAAGCCGCCGCCCTCCTCAAAAAGTTCAACACCCCCGTCCTCCTCAGCATGCGCTGGCCCGAGGCCTCGCGCGATGCCGATCCCGACGAGCCCGACAGCATGCGCACTCTCGAGACCCGCGACCGCGCCGCCGCCGCGCCCACCATTCTTCAGGAAGCCGGCGTCAAATTCGCCTTCTACTCCGATGGCCTCGATCAGCCCCGCGACCTCCAGCGCGCCGTCAAGAAGGCCCTCGACAACGGCCTCTCCCGCGACGCCGCCCTCCGCGCCCTCACTCTCACGCCCGCCGAAATCTACGGCGTCGCCAATCGCCTCGGCTCCATCGAACCCGGGAAAATCGCCAACCTCGTCGTCACTCGCGGCGATATCTTCGACGATCGCACCAAAGTGGAAATGACCATCGTGGATGGCCGCAAGTACGTGCCCGCGCCCGATCCTGCGCCCATGGGCGGCCGCATCACCGCTACCGAGCCGGGGGTGAACTAATCATGAAAAACTTCCTCTTCGCAGCTCTCCTCGCCGCCGCGCCCCTGTGCGCCCAGACCTACGTCATCAAGAACGCCACCGTGATGACCGTGTCCAAGGGCACCTTCAAAGGCTCCATCCTGGTCCAGCGACGGTAAAATCGCCGAAGTCGGCGAGAAGGTCATGGAGCCCGCCGGCGCCAAGGTCATCGATGCCGCCAATCAGTACGTCATCCCCGGCATCATCGATTGCCACTCCCACATCGCCGTCGATGGCGGCGTCAACGAAGGCAGCATCAGCGTCTCCTCCATGGTCGATATCCGCGACGTCCTCAACCCCGAGGACATCGCCATCTACCGCGCCCTCGCCGGCGGCGTCACCACCGCCAACATTCTCCACGGCTCCGCCAACGCCATCGGCGGCAAAACCCTGCCCATCAAAATGCGTTGGGGCAAGGATGCCCAGGGCCTGATCTTCGAAGGCGCCACACCCGGCATCAAGTTCGCCCTCGGCGAAAACCCCAAGCGCGCCGGCAACCCCACCGGCATGGCCATCAACGGCCAGGCCCAGCAGGGCCGCTATCCCGCCACCCGCATGGGCGTCGAAGATGTCATCCGCGAGGCCTTCAATAACGCCAAAATCTACAAAGCCGAGTGGGACGCCTACGACGCGAAAAAGACCGGCATCCCGCCCCGCAAAGACCTCCAGATGGAAGCCCTCAAGGAAGTTCTCGAAGGCCGCCGCTACGTCCACGCGCACTGCTACCGCGCCGACGAAATCCTCATGCTGCTGCGCATCGCCGATGACTACGGCTTCAAGATCCGCACCCTGCAGCACGTCCTCGAAGGCTACAAAGTCGCCAAGGAAATCGTCGCCCACGGCGCCGGAGCTTCCACCTTCAGCGATTGGTGGTCCTACAAAATGGAGGCCTTCGACGCCATCCCCTACAACGCCGCCATCATGCAGAAGAAGGGCGTGCTCGTCTCCCTCAACAGCGACGACGCCGAGCTCATGCGCCACCTCAACAGCGAAGCCGGCAAAGCCGTCAAGTACGGCGGCCTCAGCGAAACCGAAGCCCTCGCCATGGTCACCCTCAACCCCGCCAAACAGCTCGGCATCGATAACCGCGTCGGCTCCATCGAAGTCGGCAAGGACGCCGACCTCGTCATCTACGATAAGTTCCCGCTCTCCGATTACGCCAAAGTGCAGAAGGTGCTGATCGATGGCACAGTCTACTTCGATCGCGATAACGAAGTCAGCGGCCGCGGCGCCAAACAGGCCGAAAAGCAGAAGCTGATCGACAAGGAAAAGCAGAATCAGCAGCGCGCTCCCCAGGGCGCGCCCGCCACCAGGAGGGTTGGACAGTGAGATTCCTCGGAATTTTATTCGTTTGCACCATCGCGTTATCCGCCGAAACCATCGTCATCCGCAACGTGGACGTTTACCCCGTCACCGGAGCGGAGATCAAGGGCGTCTCCGTAGTCCTGCAGGACGGCAAAATCGCCGACATCGGCGCCAAAGTCACGCCCGCCAAGGGCGCGCGCATCATCGAAGGCAAAGGACTCCGCGTCTACCCCGGCATGATCGATTCCGGCACCGAACTCGGCCTCTCCGAAGTCTCCGCCGTCCGTGAGACCGTGGATACCGGCGAGCTCGGCGAGTTCATGCCCCAACTCCGCGCGCTCAGCGCCGTCAACCCCGAAAGCGAACACTTCGGCGTAGTCCGCGTCAACGGCATCACCAGCGTCATGACCTTCCCCTCCTCCGGCGGCGGTGGAGGTGGTGGCGGCGGCCGCTTCGGCGGCGGCGAACGCCAGTTCATCTCCGGCCAGGCAGCCCTCATCCACACCGACGGCTGGACCTGGGAAGACATGGCCATCGACCGCGACGCGGCCGTCCACCTCATCTTCCCCACGCTCGGCGGACGCGGTGGTCGCGGCGGAGCAATCCCCGACTCCGTTCTCGAAATGATCCCCGGCGCCGGCGGTGCCGGTGGCTTCACCGCCGCCCGGCGTCTCTACGATCAGCAGCTCGCCAAGATCAACGAGTTCTTCGATCAGGCGCATCAGTATCAGAAGGAGCGCGCCGCCAAAGCCCCCGGCTTCAAACCCGTTCTCAAAATGGAAGCCATGATCCCGATCCTCGAAGGCAAGGTTCCCCTGGCCATTTCCGCCAGCCGCGCCAGCGTCATCCACGACGCCATCGCCTTCGCCGAGAAGCAGAAAATCAAAATCGTCATCCTCCAGCCGCGCGACCTCGCCAAAGCCGGCCCCGAACTCAAAGCCAAAAACATCCCCGTGATTCTCGGCCGCGTGCTCGCCCTTCCCGACCAGGAAGACGATCCCTACGATGGCGCCTTCACCCAACCTGCCGATGCCTACAAAGCCGGCGTGAAATTCGCCTTCGGTACCTTCACCAACGAATTCGTACGCAACCTCCCCTACCAGGCCGCCACCGCGGTCGCGTTCGGCTTGCCCTACGAAGAAGCCCTCAAGGCCGTCACCATCAACCCCGCCCAGATCTGGGGCCACGCCAACGAAATCGGTTCCGTGGAAAAGGGCAAACTGGCCGACCTGATGGTCACCACCGGCGACCCGCTGGAAATCTCCACCCAGGTGAAGTACGTCTTCATCAAAGGCAAGGAAGTCCCGCAAGTCAACAAACAAACCCGCCTCTACGAAAAATACATGTCCCGCCAGTAATGTAGGGCGGTCCCCCTGGACCCGCTTCTTTGCCCCCAGGCGGCAGGCCTCTTTCCCCTGCCGCCGCCCTAATCTGAAAACCGCAAATCCACTCCGTCCCCGCCCAAAATCAAAAATGCCTCCCCCCACTGCCCCCGATCATCCAATGCCCACTCACCCGCAGCCGAGGTAAGCTTCAAACGCAAACCCCAGCCGCCCCCAATAACCAGATAGCACTCGCCCTCTCCCGAATCCTCAATAAGGCACGCCGTAGCCGCGCAAAGATTGCCCGCCTCGTCAATCCCGGTAATCTCGCACCACTCGTCGCTGCCCCCGTGTTCCACGCGAACCTGCGTCACCGTCCGCGCCGGCGTTCGACACTGAAAGATCTGTCCGTCCACCGCCTGACAGTTCGGGTTTTCCGGAATCTGAACAAACACCGGCATTCGTGGAACTATGATAGTCCACCCGCCCGAGCCGAGGGCACCGTTGGCTGGGAGGAGCCGTGTCCCGATTCCACCTCAGTCGCAGCGCAGCGCCGTCATCGGGTCCACCCGCACCGCCTGCCGCGACGGCGCGAACGACGCCCCCACCGCCGCCGCCATCACCACCAGCACCGCACCCCCGTACGCCACCGCATCGTACGGTCGAATCGCATCCAACTGGTGCGCGAACACCGGAGCAATCGCCAGTGCCAGCCCGGCCCCCGCCGCGACCCCGATTAACGCCAGCCGAGCGGATTGCGTCACAATCATCCGCACCACATCTCCCGCCGCCGCGCCCAGAGCCACGCGAATGCCGATCTCCTTCCTCCGCTGGTTCACCAAATACGACATCACCCCGTATATTCCCGACGCCGTCATCACCAGCGCCATGCCGCCCAGAAACGCCGCTATCCCAAACATCACCTGGAATGGATAGATCTGCATCGCCAATACATCGTCCATCGGATTGATCATGTCGTAGATGCTCGGCGCAATCCCATCCAGCGCGGCCACAATTCTCTGCCGTGAGTCGCGCGGATTCCCGCTCATCCGCACCAGGATGGAATCGTTATTCGCAGCCCGTGAGCTCGTCGGGAAATAAATCATGGAGCTTTTGAAGTCCTCCGACGTCGCCAAATATCCGCTCAGCGCATCGCGCGCCACCCCGATCACCCGCGCCTCTATGAAGGCCGGCAGCCGGTCGAAAGAGAGATCCTTCCGTTGAGTCCGCGGAATGATGACGGTTTGCCCCAACGGATTGCTCGCCGGCCAAAGCCGCCGCGCGGCGCGTTCGCTCACCACCGCCACCGCCGCATCCCCGTCCGCTTCCGCATCCGTGAACGCCCGCCCCTGCAGAATCGGAATGCGGAACACCGCGAAGTATCCCGCCGAAACCAGGTTGTACCCGGTCCGCACCTCCTCCTGGCGGCCCGAGGGCACCAGCGCGACCCTGCGGTCGCTTCCGTAAAGAGGCGCGTACCACGCCTCTGCAACTGCCTCTACACCCGGCATCTCCGCCAGGCGCCCAGCGGCTTTCGCCTGATACTTCCCGGCCATCCGCGCGTCCCAGACGCCGTTCAAATCCAGCCCGATCGTTCGCGCCGTCACCCGCTGCTGGCTGCGCAGCACAATCGCCGTCACAATCAGCAGCAGCGAACACACCGCCACCTGCGTAGCCAGCAGCACGCTCCGCAATCGCGCCGGCCGGTAATCGCTGCTGAAGTCGCCCCGATTCGCTTCCACCAGCCGCGACCGCGTGGTCTGCACCGCCGGCACCAGACCGAAAAGTAGCGTCGCCGCCACCGAGGCCAGCAGGATGAATCCAAATACCCGCCAATCGGGCGTCAGCGCCGGCAGCGTGAAGAAGCGGCCGAACGCCGCCGGGACCGTAGCCAGCATCGCCCGCCTGGCTCCTTCGATCGTCACCTGCGACACCGCAAATCCCAGCACCGCCGCCGGAGCCGCCAGCAGCACGCTCTCCGTCAATAGTTGCCGCACCAGCCGCAAACGTCCCGCCCCCAGTGACACCCGTATGCCAATCTCCCGCTGCCTCGCCAGCGCCCGCGCCAGCATCATGTTGGACACGTTCGCGCACGCAATCAGTAGCACCAGGCCGAACGCCGTAAAGATCGGGATGAACGTCACGATCGTGTCGCGCGTTATGGGAATCGTCGTAGCGCTCGATCGCATCGCCACTCCCACTGGACGCTGCGCCGCCGGCAGGTCCGCGCCGAATCCGCTTGACCACGCCGTCAGCGCTGCTTTGGCGGTCTCCGGATGCATCCCCTCCTGCACCCGGCCGATCAACTCCAGCCGTTCCGGCTGTGGAAAGGCCAGCAAATCGCGCCCGTCCTGCACCGCCCCGTCCATCGTAAGAGGGATCCAGAAGCCGCAAGGAAAACTCGCCAGGCCCGCAAATCCCTGGTTCGCGATTCCCACTACCTCGAACGCGTGGCCGCGCAAATGTAGGGTCTGCCCGACCAGGTTCGGGTCCCCTCCGAATTTGTTCTTCCAAGCGTCGTAACTCACCACCATCACGGCACCCGAGCCCGGAACACTCGCGTCCCGCGGAAGCAGCGGACGTCCTTCCGCCGCGCCGATCCCCAGCATCGTAAAGTAATTTCCGGAAACCACCTGGCCGAACATGCGTGCGGCCCTCCACGTCGGCTTGCAGTCCCTCCACGGCCATCACTTCTGAAAACGGGCTCTTCCGCGCCGCCAGATCCTGGTACTGCCCCCAAGTGAAACGATGCCCCTGCCCATTTTTCCCGTACCACGTAAAGCTATAAAGCGCCCACGGATCGTGGACCGCGATCGGCCGCAGCACATAAGCGTTGAACACCGTAAACACCGTGGTATTCAAACCCAGCGCCGCGCCGATTGTCCCCACCACCGCCAGGGCAAATCCCGGCGACTTCCGGAACCCGCGCCACGCATACCGCACGTCCTGCATCACCGATTCGATCCACCCGAACCTCCACACCGCGCGGCTGTCCTCCATCGCCATCGCCACGCTGCCGAACGCCGCGCCCCCGGCCATCTCGCGGTGGAACCGCATCTCCTCTGCAAGCCCCGCCTCAAACTCCGCGCGCCGCCGCCACTGTCGGATCCGCTTCCAGATCTTCATGCCCCCTCCATCACCCGCGCGATCCCCGCCAGCAGGAATGCAAAGCTCCGCTCTTCCTCCTCCAACTGTTTCCGTCCCAGCTCGGTAATCCGGTAATACCGCGCCCGACGGTTATTCTCCGTGACGCCCCACTCGGCTTCCACGAAGTCGTTCAACAGCAGCCGCTGCAAAGCCGGGTAGAGCGAACCCTCCCCGATCTTCAAAGCATCCTGCGATACCTGTTGGATATGTTGGGCGATCCCCCAACCGTGGTTATTCCCGCGGCTCAGGGTCTTCAGGACAAGCATTTCGAGAGTCCCTGGCAGAAAATCTGGACTGGAGTTGATTTTTGGCATTCCCATCGATCGTCGCTACTATCGATCACCGATAGGAGTATGTCCCGAAATACCCGCTGCTGTCAAGACCCGGGGACGCAAGCATCAAAGAAATCTTTTACCCGCTTAGCCGCATTGGGCATTTTTGCGTGCCGCGTCGAGACTCTACCGACCTCCGAACGGCGCCACCCCCATCCGCGCTCTCATTCGAGCCGCGCCCGCGACGAGCCCTCAGCTCCCGGGATGATACTCCCTCTGCGTGTGCCCCTTGAGTTGCGAGCGGTAGAAGTAGACGTCCCGCAATTCGCCCGTGCTGTAACGCTTGGCCTGGTCGTTGAAGTGTGGCGACGCCGGATTGCCGCTCTCCCCTCCCGCCGTCACCGCCTTTGCCCGCACACGCTCGCCGAACTCCACCACCGCGACGAAGCTGTTGCCGCTGGTGCCGTACCACTTCTTCGTCCCTGGGTACGCTCGAGCGCCGAATGAAGCCAGCGATCCCCAAGCAGAGGACGTGAAGCCCACGGGAATGCTCGCCCCCGCGTCATTGAAAGGCTGCACGATGTCGCCCGTGAGCCGCTGGAATCGATTGATATCGCCCCAAGGCGTCTTCCAACTGCCGAAGTCCGCCGCGAGTTTATCGGACGCCGCCGCGAGCGATTGCAACAGTTGCTCCCCGGGCGCCTTGGCGATCGCGTCCTCGGCCGATGTTCCCGACCCGCGCCCGCCTCCGCCCACACGCCGGCGGATATCCTCGCCCCAGAAGACAGCCAGGGACGTAGGGACGGAGTTCACCGCCCACCGCAGGTCCCACTTGCGGAGGACGTCGATCTGCGGCGCGAGTTTCGCCTTCAACGGATTCGCGTCAGTCGCCTCGTCCCACGCCTTGATCAGCGCAGGCAGCGGCTTCTCGAACCACGTGAGGTAGCTGTCGAAGGCGGCGGCAATCAGCGAGTCAAGCGTGAAATCCTTCTTGTTCTCCAACACGCGGATGGCGTGCAGCCCGCGTGCGGATTCCCCGCCGCTCTCCACATACGCCGGATAGTCTTCCCGTTTCGGGCTGCTCGGTCCGGCCGCGGACCATGGCCAGTTGTTGGTGTTGTAGAGCCAGCCGCTCTTAGGGTTCAGCAGGTGTGGCGTCTCGTCCACCGCCAGAAGTCCCTGCCACTCCGTCGCGGGATTGCTCCCATCCACCGGCTTGGTGAAGTCGAAGCTTGTATCGCGTTTCGGAATGAAGTTGCCGTGGAAGTAGGCGATGTCTCCATCGGCATCGGCGAAGATCGTGTTGTTCGACGAGTTCGCCTTCAGTTCCATGGTCTGCCGAAAAGATTTGTAGTCCTTCGTCTTGGTCCGCGTGTAAGATTGCTCCAGCGCCTTCACCGGCTCTTGCATCAATCGTATGCTCACCCACTTCCCGTTGGCCTCGCGGATAATCGGCCCGTGGTGTGTCCGGTACACGGTGAATTTCTTCTCGGCCATCGCATCGCCGTTCCGGTAAGGCACGCTGATCTGCTCCGTTACCAGCGGACGCTCTTCGTTTCCGTATTTGTAGAAGTAGCTGTCGCCCTTCTTCTGCACCGTTTCCAGATACTCATCCACTGCATCCACGCCGCTCGACGTGTGCATCCAGCCGGTGCGCTCGTTGAACCCCTGGTAAATGAAGAACTGGCCCCACGTCACGGCGCCGTACGCATTCAGCCCTTGCTCGCTCACCATCTGCAACTCCGATCGGAAGAAGAACGACGTGTGTGGATTGATCAGCAGCAGGGCGTGGTGCCCGGACGTGTTCGACGGGCGCGATGGCCATCCCGTTCGACCCGCCGGGTTCCGCCGGTGGGCCCTCGGGTTCCCGGTTGAGCGCCTGCCGGCCGCCATCCTTGCCATAAAACGTCTGCAGTTGATTGAGGTTCACGCGCTCGATGTCGCCGCCAATGCTGCCCTCCGTGAAAGAAAGCGCCATCCATGGCTCGAAGTGCTGTATGACTCGCGGATTCACCTCGGGGTGCCTGGCAAGATAGAAGTTCAGGCCGTCGGCGAAGGCGTTCATCAGCGTCTTTAACCACGCCGGACTGGCTGCGTATTGGTTCTTCAGCGCCGCCGGGTTGATGAACAGCTTCATTCGCAAATCCTGGTACACCTTGGAT
The DNA here is from genome assembly GCA_963805775.1 of uncultured Solibacteraceae bacterium. Lineage (GTDB taxonomy): Bacteria > Acidobacteriota > Terriglobia > Bryobacterales > Bryobacteraceae > Solibacter. The sequence goes on from CAWDWK010000039.1 coordinate 26,903, forward strand.
TCGCCCTCGGCCTCGGCCAGGCGACCCATCGCATTGAGGTAGTTCGTTTCTACACGGTTGAAGTCGTCCTCGGCCTGCGTGTAAATCATGCCGAAGACGGCGTCAGCGTCGGTCTTTCCGAACACGTGCGCGATCCCCCAATCGTCCCGAACGATGGTGACATTGCCCGCATTTTGCTGCCAGCGCGCTGTTTCGGCCGCGTCGCTTCCCTGGAATGCAAACACTGAGGATGCCACTGCCAGCAGGAGGATCGACTGCTTCATGTAAAGTTTCATGATTTACTTGCTCCATCTTAGTCCAGGCTGCCGCTCGTCTGGTGGTTCAATTCGGCCAGTTCGGTGGACCGCGGCCAGCGGTAACCCCTGTGTATCCCCAAACCGCTTGACATTGAAGGATTTACGTTGTGGCATCGGGATTGCTTACGTCACATGCGGAGGCTGAAGATGAAAAAAGGATTGCTGGTTCTCGCCGCTTCGTTGATGATGCTGGCGCCCATGAGCGCGCCGGCCGCGGTCCGCGTGTTTGTGGGCGGTGGGTATTACGGTGGTTTCTACCGTCCGTTCTGGGGACCCTATTGGGGCCCCGCGTACTATGGATATTCCAACGCGGGCGAAGTCAAATTGGACACCAAGGTGAAGGACGCCGGCGTGTTCATCAATGGCGCCTACGCAGGCACCACGCATGATAACAAGACCATGCACCTGCGACCGGGCACCTATAACATCGAGATTCGCGAAGGCGACCGCACTCCGTTCGCGGAACGGGTCTATGTAGTCGCCGGTAAGACATTGCATCTCCACCCTGAGTTGTGACGGCCCGCCAGTTCCGCGGGTTCGACGCCGGAACGGAAACTTCAGAGGGATTTCCGGGTGGTCAGTTGGCTTCTACCGGCATGGTGACGGTGATTGGCTTGGCGGTACGGGCCATGCCGGGCGAACTGATGGGGTAGTGGAAGCCTAACCGTGACGACGACATGGTCGGCGTCGAAGCCGGCAAACCCGTCGTGATGCTGGCCTATGAAGGTGAAAACCACGTTGTGGCGCAAAGACCAGCCAACTGGATTACCACCGCCGTATCACCGCCTGGTTCGATACTACCTCAAGGACGCGCCCGCACCGGAGTGGATCACGCAGGGCGTCACGGTGCTGGAGCGCGAGCGCGAGTTGAACCGCAGCGGCAAGGACGCGCCCGCTACAAAAGACCCCGGCGAGGCCAATTGACCAGCTGGACCTACAGCGTCAGGCGCAGGATCTCCGCCAGGACGGATTGGAACGCCGGCGTAATATCATTGACCGTGGCAATCGGCAAGTACAGTCCTTGCGGCTTAGTGGCATCATACACGGTATTGCTCGAAATGTTGACGTTCGCCAAGCGCCGCATCAGCACCGGATCGTCACCTCCATTGCCCTTATAACCCATGGTGTAAATCACCGGCGTGAGGGTGGTATCGGCACGGATCTGCTTCCCCGCCATATCGGCGGCATTCCAGGAGGCCAGGCCGACCTGACAGGCATCACCTGCCTTGGTGAGATTTAGGGCCGTGCGCTTGCCATTATTGCACTCGTTCCCCCAGATCTCAGACTGTTGATAGTCGGTGAGTAGTATAGGGAGCAGTAGCCGAACCGGTGAGTCGAATTTCCATAGTAGTCCGTCGTGGGCATCGAGAGATCGGTTGGAATGCTGGCCTGGTTACCTACATAAGCGCAACCTTGGCTTAGCGGGCTACCCAGGACAGGTTCAGTGTTGCTATTGGACAACCAGGCGGTCACGTTCGTGTGTGGCGACGCATTATTGGTTTGCGCCAAGACATAAATTCCACGGCCATCCGTCGCCCCAACAGATCCCGATACAAAGCCGTTCACCTGCGCCATCCAGCCGATCATCGAATTGGCCGTGTGCGTATTGTAAGCGGCGCCTCCAGTGGTCTTGTTGGTGCATCCGCTCGTGGTTTTGATGACGCCGGTGGCTGTGTTGTTGAAGTTGGCGGTAATGCCGTTCGGCAGGCCGTCCGTAAAGAAAACGATGACATTCAGAGCCCCCGGTTGATTGGCTGCCTGAAGTTCCTTGTAGGCGAGCATGAGCCCGTCGGCCGAGCCAGTGTTGCTCCCGATCACGATGTTCGAAATCGAAGTGAGCACATTGGGGAGGCGGGAGTATCCGCGTCCTTAAAGGCGGTATCGGGGCCAGTCGCCGTAAGGTGCGTAGTAATCCTTGAGCCAATCCCCGGCGGATATGCGACGAGTGCGCTTCCCCCAAATGCGACAAGACCAACCCGGTCGCGCCCCGCCTGAAATTGGTTGACAAAATACGTTGCTCCATCTTTCAGAGCCTGCAGAGTGGGCGTCATGGAACTCGAGCGGTCGAGCACCAGAACTAACACAACATCCCTGCGGGCAGCCATGCCCCTTGCGGTCACCGATCCGGTGGAAAAGCCGAGTATCCGCATAAACAGCAGAGGAACTTGTACCGTGGCGGTCGACCGACACAGTCCGCCGCTTGTTCGTGTTGTCCTCCGCGGCAACTATACATGGGCTCCCGTTACAATTTGTGTCGTTTAGACTGTAAGCTCCCCAATAACCGCTGTGTCCCGAGCCTGTAACCGTAATATTGGCTTTGATAAATTCGTCCGCGGTCTTCTCCGCCGTTGCCTTCTGTGTCGTGAAGGTTAGCCCTGAGTTCAGGGATTGGGCCGCGGCAATGGCACCTCCATCCACGGCCGCTTGAAGCTTGGCCTTAACGCTAAAAAGCATGGTCGCATCGATCGCGAGTCCCACCATCGGGACCAACACGAAGGGCATCATGAGGGTAAACATGACCATCACGCTACCGGCCCGTTTCCGTTTCGACGAATCCAAGGCCGGCCTCGGCCGGGCGTCAAGGGGATCAGAATACTGCATACGCATAGGTGCCTCCCGGGGTGTATCCGACTTGCCCTGCGCCGGAAAAGAACGCTTCCACCAGATATATCGGATTGACCGGATTGGTAACCGTCCGTGCCATCCTCCAGCGGCGCTGGCAGCAGGTTGAACGTGGACGCGTCCCCCGTGTTAACGACATATTTGGTGATAGGGATTTTGTACTGTTTAGTGGAGTCCAGATCCGCGGCGAGCGGCGTGCCGAAATTACTGGACCGTAGGCTTGAATTGCCCACTATGTAGCGTTGTGTGAACACAAAACTCCCATAGTTCTTACAGGCCGTGGTGTGCTGCGGCGGGAGTCTGAGTTGTCGTGATAGGCGGTGCCGGCACTGGCGCAGACGCTGTTTCCCACGTAGGTAAGAGTCGAAAAGATGACAACTCCGGTTCCCGAAGTGGTCACTGTGCCGAGTTCCTGGGTCACCTTCGTGAGAATAGCGTTCGAGTCGCTACCCGCACCGGTTGAAAAATCAACTCCGCGGCAGAACATGCTTGCCGCATCTCTTGCCACCTGCGTGACCTGGAGTCCCCGAATCATGGCGGATCCAATCCACATCGTGCCGAGCAGCAGTGGCAGCCACACCGGCGTCAGCAGACAGAATTCCAACATGGCGCCGCCTCGATTTGGTCTGTTTTCGGTTCGCGCATCGTGTTCCCTCTTACATAGCCGGCGGTCCAGTTATTGGAGACGCTTCCATACGGTCCCAGGCTCTGGCAGCCATAACGATCGGCGCGAGGGTGCCCAACCCGGGCATCCGGATGGTAGGCATGAATGTCTTCTGGGAGAAGCTTTCCACAGAGACCTCAACCAACGGATATACTCCGTTTTGCTGCCCGTTACCCCCAACCTGGTTGCTCACATCGGTGCCATCGGGTAAATAGAAGTGCACCTGGATACTGCTCCAGGCCGGAGCGGTACTGTTAGCCCCGAGTCTTCCGAAAGCGTTTTGCTGAACGATGGTCCTTATGGAATCCTTTTGTCCCAAACCACTGATCGTCTGGCTGGTAACGGCATAGCGCACACCCTGCGCGACAGCGTATTGCAGGGTCGACCGAGTGTAAACCGCCCAGGCGATGTCCAGGAGAAGGAAAAGCAGCCCTAACATTGGGAGTAACACCAACGTGAACTCCAACATTTCCGATCCCCGCTGCTTCTGCTTGCGATCACGGGCCCGGCTCTTTTCAGGACTCCGCAAGTTTCGAGTTGCCGTCATGCATTAAAGACGATTTGGCGGCACTTATTATTTACGTAACCGCCAAGAATCCGCCTGAGGTCTGCTCTTGAGGGATTACACCGTTAACGAAAGTAGGCGGGTGGAGTATTACTCAATAGCCATCTATATGGAAGGCAATGGATCGCATTAAGATCGGGTGCAATGGACCCCAGTCCCGGCAACCCGCCGCGTCAGGCGGGAATCGAGCAGGAAATCGTAGATCTTTACGAGAGCGAAGCCGGCGGCCTGCTTCGCTACATCGGCGCCCTTGCGGGCAACCAGGAGACGGCCCATGATGCGGTGCAAGAGGCATTCTTCCGTTTCTTCCTTTGCCGTTCCGCGGACCAACAGATTCGTTCGCCTAAGGGCTGGCTGTTCCGCGTGGCGCGCAACTATATCCTGGATCAGAAGAGGGCTGGTTCCCGAAATGAAGTCGGCATGGAGTCGCTAATCAACGTGCCGTGCCCGGCGCCTCATCCGGATGCCGGCGGCCAGGTCTCGGACCTGCTGCAAGGATTGCGGCAGATCGGTCTCTCACCCAGGGAGATGGAATGCGTCCGCCTCCGGGCGGAAGGCTTGCTTTATGAGGAAATTGCCACTGTGCTCGGCCTGCAGGCGGGCACGGTGGGAGCGTTACTCGCCAGGGCGCACGAAAAAGTCCGCAAAGCCGTGCGCGAAGGGGTCCATAAAGAAAGCGACGCCGCCCGGGCGACCGCAGGAGAAAAACGCTATGCATTCTAGGCGCTCTGCCTTACTGGCTTTTTGCGATGCGGAAGCCGGCGCAGACCGAAGCCGGCGAATCGCCAATCATCTCGCAAGATGCGAGAAGTGCCGGGACCGGCTGCGGTTCATCCAGAGCGAGAAGGACGAGCTATCGGCGGGCGGTGCGAAACCCGCAAAAGCCAGCAAGCAAGGCTTGGCTGGAGTGCTGACGGCGATGGCCAACTGGCAGGGCAGGGGGACCAGCGCGGCGGCGTCTGAATTGACGAGGCGGCTGCGCTGGCAGATTGAAACGTATTTTGGTTCCCCGGCTGTTTTGGTGGTGGAGCGCCACGGTTTCCGGGCGGAAGAATTACTCGGAAAGACGAGCGCGATGCTTGACGTCTTTCTGGGACCGGACGCGGCGGAGGCGGTCAGAGACGATGTCTTCCGGGGGCTGAGTTGCGCGCGGCTGGGTATGGAGACATGGAGGTGATGCAAAAGACCAACCAAGATGGGCTTGAGTCGGCGCCCCGATGGATCGTCATGTGCCTCGGCGCATATTTGATCGTCGATCTGTTTGTTCTGTACGTTTGGAACGCGGCCGGCCAGGTCTTCGCGATTCAAGGAACCTCCGACAGCGCCTCCGCGCTGTCGGTGACTGGCTTGGCCGGAGTGGATTTGTGGCTATGCCTGGTGGTCTTGCGAAGCTTTCCGGCCGGCGCCCCGCTTCGATCCGCATGGATGCTGGTTACCGTAGCGGCGTCGGCACGAATTGCATCCAGCGTATTTTCGCAACTCCTGGGTACGGATTGGCCCCTGAACCCACTGGTGTGGGCTGGCCATGCGAGATCCGGGTTGATCGAGCAGATCCGGATCTCCGCTCTGATCGCCGGGGGCCCGGTCCGGTTGGCCCTACTGGCAGCGGCTCTGCTGGCATTGCTGCGTATCCTGCGGAAATTTGGCTTTCAGGTTCGGCCCAGCGCTACCGATTGGGCGATTTCCGGCGTCGTCTGCCTGTTCACTCTGTGCCGCTTCGGTGAAGCCTGCGTGGCATCGCTCGCGGGCAGGCAGATCGGCGTGGAGGATTGGATCTCGCTGGCCGGGCTGCCGATCCTGTGCCTTCTGTTTCTGGAAGCGATGCTGCTTCGCCAGTCGATCCTGCGCATGGGGAACGGGTTGGTCACCAGAGGCTGGGTTGCGCTGGCGTGGGGCATCATGTTGACTGGAGCCGGCGAAGTGGCTTTGTGGGTGATCCCGCACTATTCCCAAACGCTGCCGCTGGGGATAGCCGACACCCTCATCCGGCTGCCCATAGCAGCGGCATTCGCGCTGGTGCCGGCCTATCAGGTGGCGGCGCAACGCCGGGCAATGAAACCGGCCGGAGGCCTGTGCGAGGATTTAGCGGGCGGCGTTCCCGAACCGGCGGGGTAGCAAACATTCGCCCGCAGGCGGTATGACCGCCTAGCCGGCCTACCGTACGATGCCCGAACTGCCCGACGTCGAAATTTATCCACGCAGCCAAGGGGAAGATATTATTCGACCGCAAACGGCGCGGACCTCGCCGCCGCTTACGACCAATTAGCCTCCGACCTGCTTCGGCTGGCACGGTAGTCCGCATGGGGATCGGAGCGTAAACCAATCCCCACGCCTCTTCTTACCCAACCATTACATGCACCGCCGTGAGCCACTCGTGGGTAGTTGCCGGCAAGACCTTACGCCTGCACCCTGAGTTCTGATTCTGCTCTCCTGGGGCGCCGCCGCCCTGACGGCGCCCGCCCGGGAGATCCCCGTGTATCCTTCCGCGACCATGCTACCTTCCGATAGCCCCCAGTTCATTATCTAAATTCTTATTGAATCAGGACCTACCTTGTCCCTATTATCACCGCTGCGGGGGGAACCGCTTCGAGGGGATTTACCGAAGTTATTGGGATTTCGCAATACCCAATAACTGTCACTCAGGGGGATTATGGCCAGGATATGTAAGTCGAAACGCTGCCGGGGTGCTGAGATGCTGGAATTTACCTTCGCTCTGCTGCCCCTTCTGATGATGATCTTCCTGCTTCTGGACGCTTGCTGGGGCATGTTCGTAAAAGGCACCCTGGCGTTCGCGGCTCACGAGGGCGTTCGCGTGGGCATCACCATCACCGGAACTCAGGCCAGCGCGGCGGGGTCCGACCTTACCACCATGGTGAAGACCATCGTCCAGCAGCAGTCGCTCGGGTTGCTCAACGGAGCCAGCGGTTTGGCCAAGATCAAGGTGAACTACTACCAGCCTCCGGCGGCCGGATCTACAGCGGCGGCCACGGACGTCTCTACCCAAGCCAGCGGCAATAGTCCGGAGAACATCATGCAGGTGTCGGTCCAGGGGTTCTCGCTTAAGCCCCTGGTGCCGCGTCTGTTCGGCTTGGGAAAACCGGTGGATGTGTCCGCAACCGCGATCAGCGCCATCGCCGCCGATATCATCGAACCCTCTCGCGACGTGCCGCCCATCGGCACGGCGCCATAGGAGGCCGGATATGAAGCCCAATAAAAGGAAAGGCGTCGCTATCGTCGAGTTCTCCTTCGCGATGCTGGTGATGGTACCCCTGCTTCTCGGCACCATCGGGTTCGGACTCCGCCTGCTTCAGCAGATGCAGACCATTCAACTGGCGCGCGATGCGGGACGCATGTACGCCCGCCCCGGCATGGACCTGTCTCTACCCGGCAATCAGACCATTCTGGCCACCGTGGGGGCCGACCTCGGGTTGAAGACAGACGGCACGGGCAAAGCCGTCCTGATCCTGACCACGGTCACATACATCGACAAAGGCATGTGCCCGCAACACGATGTCAACGGAAACCCGATCAACTGCCCGAACTACCAATCCTGGGTCTTCACCCAGCGCCTTACCATCGGAAACAGCAGCATTCGCACCAGTAATCTCGGCAGCCCGCTGACCACCGGCCCGAGCCCGGTGACCGTCAATCCCACCACTGGAATGATTTCCGTTACCGATCAGATCAACAATCCGGGAGATGTCGCCACTTTCGCTTCCGGCAACCCATTCGTCAGCACGCCCGGCACGTTAAGTACCCTGCCCTCGGGTCAGGTGCTCTATGTCACCGAAGTCGCCGCGCAGGGTTTCGCGATGCTGCCCTTTGCCACTGGCGGAATGATGTATGCCTTCAACGTTTTTTAGCCTCTTTCGAAAAGGAAACACTATGCGTATTTCCTCCGCGCACCGTTCCCGCAAGAGCGGGTCCGTCATGGTTCTCTTCACCCTGATGTTGCCTACCCTGCTGCTTCCGCTGGCAGGTTTGGCCGTCGATGCGTCCATAGCCCGCCTGATGCAGGTCAGGCTCCAGGCCGCGGTGGATGGCGCGGCGCTCGGCGCCGGACGGTTGCTCGGAACGGGGGCGGTCACTCAAACGGTGGCCGGCGAGTTTCTGGCGGCCAACTTCCGCACGGATAGTTCCGCCGGAACCTGGAATGTCTCTAACCTGCAGGACACCATCGTCTATACGCCCGGGATCACTAAGAGGATCGACATCAGCGCCACTGCAACGGTACCCCTTCTGTTCTTGCGGATCTTCGGCATTCGCAGCGCATCGATCGCCGCTAACGGCAGCGCCACCCGCTCCGATTCCCGGGTGGAATTCATAATCGACCGGTCTGGTTCCATGAACACCGACGATGGCTCCGGTACCCACACCACCGTGATCGCGGACGCCGTTAACGAAACTACAATCCTGGTAAAAAGATTCATCGAAGGTACCGATGAACTCGGTTTGGTGGTCTTCGATGGCAGTGCGGTGGTGGGATATCCCACTGCTGCCGCCGGAGGCTGGACGCCCGCCATCAGCCTGGCATCCACCGGCGGCCCGAACAAAACCTTCTATGACGGCACCACCAACGACATGGTGCATCAGATTGGGGTGATCACGGCAAACAGCGGGACGGGGATGGCGGAAGCGCTCTCCATTGCCTATATCGAGCTCCAAAAGGCGCACATGAGAGACTTGGCCGATCCGTCTAACAATGGCGTCGACACGCGGTTGAACTCGATTGTGCTGTTGACGGACGGATCTCCCACTGGGCTCACGCTGTATGCGAATAACCCTGCCGGCAGCAACGCGAACAACATCGTTACTGGCAGCGCTTCGGGCGGCAATTGCGCTAACAAGACGATCACCGCCCCAGGCACCCCGGCCAACCAGATGATAAACTGGTTCGCCATACCGGGACCGCCCTTTAGCCACTTCCAGCGGAAGTCCGTATGGCATGTATCTGCTCGCCAGCACAGACCCGGCTTCCACCCACACCTCTAATTGGTGGATGCAAAACGGGGGCTCGGACGCGGCTACCCCGAATCCGAGTACGCCCTATGCAAATGCGACGGGCAAGACTTGCAGCATGATGAACAACAGCGGCAGTACCACCTTTAACTACTTCAGCAAGATTCCCGCTACCGACGCCTACGGTAACTCGTTGACCACCACCTTCTACACCAATTCCCATATTACCGGCGGCGGTAGCCTCACAACGATTTATAACGGGACACCTCTCGATACGACGAAATATAACATTGACTATCACTGGGGGTTGGCAATGTGGAATTCCGTGGACAATGCCGCCAAGAGCATCCGCCTCGATTCCAATAAGCCAAATCGGGTGGGCGATACCGGTGCGAACATGGGCGTTGAGATCTACGTCATCGGATACACGGGCAACGGCGGCTGTGATGACGGTTTGTTGAAGAGAGTCGCCAACGATATAGGTGCAGCCGGGTATGACTCCACTCAGCCCCGGGGAAAATATTATTCGGCGTCCGACGGCGCGTCACTCGCCGCTGCTTACGACCAGTTAGCCTCAGACCTGCTTCGCCTGGCTCGATAGCAGCATGGGGATTGGTGCTTAACCCAATCCCCATGCCTCCTCTTACCCAACCATTACATGCACCGGCGTGAGCCACCCGTGGGTATCTTCGCGGGTGCCGTTGATTACTCCGAAAAATTCCTTTTGCAGACGCTCGGCAATGGGGCCGCGCCGCCCGGCACCGATCGTGATCCGGTCGATGGAGCGGATCGGCGTGATTTCGGCGGCCGTGCCGCTGAAGAAAACCTCGTCCGCGATATACAGCATTTCGCGGGGAATAATGGTCTCCACCACCGGGATGCCGATTTCGCCGGCCAGCGTCAGGATGGCGTCGCGCGTGATACCGGGCAGTACGCTGGCGCCTAGCGGCGGAGTGTGGATCTTGCCGTCGCGCACCACGAAAATATTCTCGCCCGAACCCTCACTGACGTAGCCCGCCACATCCAGCGCGATGCCTTCCGAGTAGCCGTTGGCGATTGCTTCCATTTTCATCAGCTGCGAGTTCATGTAATTGGCGCCGGCCTTAGCCAGCGCGGGCAGCGTGTTCGGCGCCATCCGGCTCCAACTGGAGACGCAGACGTCCACCCCCTCGGCGAGGGCCTCTTCGCCCAGATACTGCCCCCAGGACCAACAGGCGATGAAGACGTCGATCGGGTTCTTCACGCCATTGACGCCCATCTCCCCGTAGCCGCGCATCACGATGGGCCGCAGATAGCAGGCGTCCATTTTGTTGACCCGGATCAGTTCCAGCATCGCGTCCGCCAGTTGATCCGCTGAGTAACCGATATTCTCCATGCGGTAAATCTTGGCCGAGTCCTGCATGCGGCGAATGTGCTCGCGCAGGCGGAATACGGCCGGTCCCGACGGGGTGGAATAGCAGCGAATACCTTCGAATACACTGCTGCCATAGCTCACTACATGCGAGAGAACGTGAATCGTGGCGGACTGCCACGGGATAAAGCGGCCGTTATGCCAGATTTTGTCAGTAGGCGTCAACATGGATAAATTATAGCTAATCCATGTAGGACAGGACTCCTGGCCTGTCTAATCCGAGCGTAGCTCGGACGCGGCTATCTCACTCCGCACTACTTCGCCGTCTGCCTGGCCCCGCGCCGAGCGCGGTCGCGGAGTTCACCGATATTCACGCCGGTGAGCGCCGTGGCGATGGCGCCTCCGATCAGGTGCGGCATAGTAGAAGCGACCGAATACAGAATAGAGAATGTCTTGGCGTCGGTCTTTTCCACCTCGAACAGGCTCAGCGCCACCACGCACGCAAAATTGATCACGCCGAGATTGCCGGGGGCATTCGGTATCACGGTGCTCAGCCGCAGGATGGTGAGGACACCGCCGGCCGCCCAGAACGAAAGATCCAGACCGTAGGCGCGCATCATGGCGAACACGAAAACCACCTCCAGCGTGAAGTACTGGAGGCTGATGGCGACTGTGAGTCCCAGGGTGCGCGGATTGCCCATCAAATGCAGCCCCTCGACAATGTGGCGCAGGGTCGCGCTCCAGCGGCTCTCGCGCAGCACGGCGTGGGCGTGCTGCTTGTGCATCACGATCCAGAATAGGAGGCAGGCGCCGACGAACAGCGGTACGGCCATCAATCGCACGAAGATGGTGAAATCTCGCGGGATGCCGTGCACCAGGTTGGCCGTGATCAGAAACGCCGCCACAATCCAAATGCCGTCGATGACCCGCTCCACGCCGGCTGAAGCAAACGTGAGCGAGAGACGCATGTCGTTCCAGTGCGCCTGCAGGTAGCAGCGAATCACCTCGCCGGGGCGCAGCGGCAGCACTTCATTCGCGAAGAGACCGATGTAGATCGCTTGTACGGTGCGCCAGTAACTGACGCGCGCCACGGGCGCCAGCAGCGTAGTCCAGCGCCAGCCATGGCTGAGGTAGACCCCGAAATCGGCGGCGACGGCCAGGCAGACCCACCGGTAATCCAGGGAACGCAGAGTGGGGCCGAGTTCGCCGAGCGGGTATCCGCGCAGCACCCAGATCAGGCACCCCGCGGAGATGCTGTAACCGAGCACTTGCGGAAGCCAGCCTGGGATTCTGCGTCGCGATTCGGTCACGCCTTAATCATAGCCCGAGCCCTCCACAAGCCCTCCGTGAGGCGGACCCCCTGGTCCGCGCGGGTCCCCCTGGACCCGCTCTTCGTCTTTCGCCAACTTCGCCTTTGGCCAACTTCGCAAGGTTAAGCTACCCTAGCTGTGATGAAGCCATTACGCCGTGTTGCGGTCCTGGGGGCCGGCACCATGGGCGCGCGCATCGCCGCCCACTTCGCCAATGCGGGGTTCCCCGTGGACCTCCTGGATATTGTGCTGCCCGATCAGCCCAAGCGGAATGCCGCGGCCCTGGCCGGAATCGAGAATGCATCGAAGCAGCGGCCCGTGGCCTTTTTCACCGACGCCGCCAAAGCCTTGATCACTCCCGGAAACTTCGAGGACGATCTGGGCCGCGTCCGGCGCTGCCAGTGGATCGTCGAGGCCGTGGCGGAGAATCTCGATATCAAACGCTCCCTGTGGCGCCGCGTCGCCGCCCTGCGCGCGCCCGGCTCCATTGTCTCCACCAACACCAGTGGAATTCCCCTGGCCCTCATCTCCGAGGGCTTCGAGAGCGAGTTCCGGCAGCATTTTCTGGGCACACACTTCTTCAATCCCCCGCGCTACCTGCACCTCGCCGAAGTGATCGCCGGTCAGGAAACGCGCCGCGACGTCCTGGACTCGGTCGCGGCATTCTGCGATCTCCACCTCGGCAAAGGCGTGGTGCCGTGCAAGGATACCCCGAACTTCATCGGCAATCGCATCGGCTGTTTCTTCGGCGCGAAAGTCGGGCAACTCACCGAACAGTTCGAGTTCACCGTGGAAGAAGTCGACGCTCTGACCGGGCCGCTGATCGGCCTGCCCAAAAGCGCCAGCTTCCGCCTGATCGATGTGATCGGCCTCGACGTGTGGGTCCACGTGCTGCGCAATTTATACGACGCAGCGCCGCTCGACCCGGCGCGCGAACTGTATCGCGTTCCGCAAATCATGCAGCAGATGATGGAGCGCGGCTGGCTGGGAGAAAAGCGCGGCCAGGGCTTCTACAAGCGCGTCGGCAAAGGCGCGGACAAAGAGATCTGGGCGCTGGACCGCAAAACGCTGGAGTATCGCCCCGCTCAAAAGGCGAAGTTCCCTGCCGTGGACGCCGTCCGCGCTATCGACGACCTGGGATCGAGATTGCGTGCCCTCGTGGCGGACGACACTCCCGCCGGCCAGTTTCTGTGGACCCTGTTTCGCGATTTCGTAATCTATTCGGCGAGCATGGTGCCGGAGATTTCAGACCGCATCGTGGAGATTGATCGTGCCATGCGCTGGGGCTACGGCTTCGCCCTCGGGCCGTTCGAACTCTGGGACACTCTCGGCGTGCCGGACACCGTGGAGCGCATGCGCCGCGAAGCCTGCGGCATCCCGGAGAGTGTAGAACGCATGCTGGCGTCGGGCGCGCGCACTTTCTATTCGGATGCCGACCGCGCAGGCGAGCCCGGAACGCGCTACTTCGACCTGCTCGCCGGCGGGTACGTGGACCTCGAACAGCGTCCCGGCGTGATCGTGCTCGGCGACGTCAAGCGCGCACGCGGCGTGGTCAAGTCCAACCCGGTAGCCTCCCTGGTGGATTTGGGAGACGGCGTGCTCTGCCTGGAATTCCACAGCAAGATGAATGCCCTGGGCGAGGATATCGTGCAGATGGTGGCCTGCGCTCTGGATCAGTTGGGCGCCGGCTTCGATGCGCTGGTGGTGGCGAACGAAGGCGAGAACTTCAGCGTCGGCGCCAACCTGATGATGGTGCTGCAGGCCGCGCAGAAAGGCGATTGGGGTGCGCTCGATACCGCCATCCGCCACATGCAGGCGGCGTGCATGGCGATGAAATACGCGGCGCGCCCGGTAGTGGCCGCGCCCTTCGGCATGGCGCTGGGCGGCGGCTGCGAACTCGTGCTGCACGCCGGACGGGTCCAGGCGTCGGCGGAAACCTACATGGGGCTGGTGGAAACCGGAGTCGGCCTGATTCCGGCCGGCGGCGGATGCAAGGAAATGCTGCTGCGCCTGGGCAGCGCGAAACGCGCCTTCGACCTGATCGGCTTCGCCAAGGTCAGCGAGAGCGCGGCGCACGCGCGCGAGTTGGGTTTCCTGCGCCATTGCGACGGACTCACCATGAATCGCGAACGCTTGACGGCGGACGCCAAAGCTGCGGCGCTCGCCATGGTGGCCGCCTGGTCGCCCGGAGTTCCCCGCCAGGATATCGCGGTGGAAGGCGACGCGGGCTATGCCATGCTGAAAATGGGAATGAAAATCGCGGCCGAGGGCGGATACATCACGGATTACGATAGCGTAGTCGGAGAGAAGCTGGCGTACGTCCTCAGCGGAGGACGCCTCACCGGCGCGCAGCAGGTCTCGGAACAATATCTGCTAGATCTGGAGCGCGAAGCGTTCCTCAGTCTGTGCGGCAACCTGAAGACGCAGGAACGCATGCAGTACATGCTGAAAAATGGAAAGGCCCTGAGAAATTGAGCTCCAATCCGAGCCGCGACCGTGAGGGAGCGATGTGGGGCAGGTTGGTTAACCTGCGGCCGATTGCCAATCGGCCCTAATTTCTTTACTCTTCGAGGAACCTAAATGCGGGAAGCCGTAATTGTCGATTGTATGCGCACAGCGGTAGGAAAGTCGCCGCGCGGCGCCCTGCGCCACTCGCGGCCGGACGACCTGGCGGCCATGGTGATTCGTGCGCTGCTGGACCGCTACCCGGCGGCCCGGGAAGACGTCGAAGACGTCATCCTCGGATGCGCCATGCCGGAAGGCGAGGCCGGCAGCAACATGGCGCGCCAGGCGTCCCTGCGCGCCGGCTTGCCAGATTCGGTTCCGGCCATGACCATCAACCGGTATTGCAGTTCCGGCTTGCAGGCGATTGCTCTCGCCGCCGAACGTATCCGCGCCGGCGGCGCCGATATCGTGATCGCGGGCGGCAGCGAATCCATGTCGCTGACGCCGCGCGGCGGTCTGAAGCCCGCGCCCAATCCCTGGTTCGTGGAGAATTGGCCGGAGGTCTATCTGACCATGGGCCTCACCGCGGAGCGCATGCACCGCAAGTACGCCGTGTCCCGCGAAGATTCCGATGCCTTCGCCCTGCGCAGCCACCAGAACGCGGCGCGCGCGCAGGCGAATGGGCACTTCGCGGATGAGATCGTGCCCATCGAAGTCGAGTACGTTTCGCCCGGCAAGATAGAGCGCTCCGTGTTCGATCGCGATGAAGGACCGCGCGCGGATACGTCGCTCGAGGCGCTCGCCAAACTGAAGCCGGTCTTCCACACGCAAGGTACCGTGACCGCCGGAAACTCGTCGCAGACCAGCGACGGAGCGGCCGCGGCGCTCGTCATGTCGGAAGCCAAAGCGCGCCAATTGGGACTGCGGCCCATGGCGCGCTTCGTCAGCTACGCCGCCGCGGGCGTGCCGCCGGAGATCATGGGCATCGGTCCCGTGGTGGCGATTCCGAAAGCCCTGGCCCTGGCCGGCCTCAAACTCCACGATATCGACGTGATCGAACTGAACGAGGCGTTCGCCGTACAGGCGCTCGCCGTGATTCGCCGCGCGGGCCTGGACCTCGATCGCGTCAACGTGAATGGAGGAGCCATCGCCCTGGGCCATCCGCTGGGCTGCACGGGCGCTAAGCTGACTGCCACCATCCTCCGAGAGATGGAGCGCCGCCACGCACGTTATGGCCTGGTCACCATGTGCGTCGGCGGAGGCCAGGGGGCCGCCGGAATCTTCGAATCCATGTCGTAACAGTGTAGAATGGCGGCTTCATGCCCGCCAACGGTACCTACCTCATCTGCCTCACAATCGCCACGTTAGTCCTTCTCCTTTTCCTGATCCTCGTCGTGAAACTCCACGCCTTCGTGGCCCTGCTGATTTCGGCAATGGCGATGGGCCTGGCCGCCGGCATGCCGCCGGACAAAGTTCTGAAATCCATCCAGGTGGGCTTCGGCGACGCCCTGGGATTCATCGCGGTTGTGCTCGGGTTGGGCGCCATGATCGGCCGCTTCCTGGAATACTCCGGGGGCGGACGCGCTCTCGCCGACTGGCTGCTCGAGAAATTCGGCATCGAACACGCCTCGTGGGCCATGCTCGCCGCGGCCTTCCTGGTCGGCCTCCCGATTTTCTTCGAGGTCGGCTTCATCATCCTCGTGCCCCTGGTGTGGAACCTGACCCGCGAAACCAAGCGTTCGCTCCTCTTCTATGGACTGCCGATGGCCGCCGCGCTCACCATGACGCATTCCCTGGTGCCGCCACATCCCGCTCCGGCGGCAGCCACGCAATTGCTCGGCGGCGACCTGGGCAGCACCATCCTCTACGGCGCCGCAATGTCCCTCCCCATGGCGCTGGCCGCCGGCATGCTCTACGGCACCTGGATCGCGCGGCGCATGTACATCCCCGTTCCCGACATCGCCAAGATCATGACGCGCGCGCCCGAGACGGAATCCGCGCCGCCCATCCCCATGGTGATTCTGCTCCTCCTGCTCCCCGTAGTGCTGACCTTAGGCGCTACGCTGGCCGGTTTGACCAACGTGCCGTTCAAAAGCGTCGCCGTCTTCGTCGGGCACCCGTACACGGCCCTGACCGTGACTACGCTGGTGGCCATTTACTTCTTCGGAATCCGCCGCGGGCTCTCCCGCGACAAAGCCTCCAAGATGGCGACAGAAGCGCTGCTGCCCGTGGGCACCCTCATCTGCATCATGGGCGGAGGCGGCGCGCTGAAGCAGATCATCGTGGATTCCGGCGTCGGCGACTACGCCGGTAAGCTGCTCATGACCAGCGCGATTTCTCCTCTGCTCGTGGTCTGGCTGATCGCCGCCGTGTTGCGCATGGCGCAGGGCTCGGCCACGGTGGCCATCATCACAGCCGCCGGAATCGCCGCACCGCTCGTCAAAGGTATCCCGGGATACTCGCCCACCGAGTTGATTCTGGCGCTCTGCGCCGGCGGGTCGGCCTTCTCGCACGTCAGCGATTCGGGCTTCTGGATGGTGACCCAGTACTTCGGCTTGACCGTCCCCCAAAGCCTGAAAACGTGGACCACCATGAAGATCGTCGCCTCCGTGCTGGGCCTCGCCATCGTGATGACCGCGCATGCGCTGTTACGATAGCTAGAGCATGAACCTTTACGATATCGACCCCGGCAAAGACTGCCCCGAAATTGTCCGCATGATTGTCGAGATTCCCAGGAATTCCGCCAACAAGTACGAATACGATGGCACGCTAGGGGTCTTTCGCCTCGATCGCGCGCTGTACTCTGCGGTCCACTATCCCGGCGACTACGGCTTCATTCCGGGAACCCTGGCGGAAGACCGCGATCCGCTCGACGTTTTGACGCTGGTGGACGAGGCAAGCTATCCAGGAGTGCTCATGCTGGTGCGTCCCGTGGGCATGCTCGCGATGGTGGACCAGGACGAACCGGACGAAAAGATTCTGGCCGTGCCCGACCACAATCCGCGCTACGACCAGATCCACACCATCGACCAGGTGTTCTCCCACAATCTGCGGGAAATCGAGCACTTCTTTACCATCTACAAGGAACTCGAAGGCAAGCGCACGGAAATGAAGGGCTGGAAGGGCCCCCGCGAAGCGCGCGAAGCCATCCGCCGCTCCCGCGAACGTTACCAGGACGCGCACCCGGAATTGAAGACGGTCTAGCACCGTATGGTGGGGCGGACGCCCCGTCCGCGCGGGTCCCCCTGGACCCGCTCCTCGCAGTGGCCCACTCTCCCGCGTGCCGCGTCGAGTCTAACTCGACGCCTCTTGTGCGCTGGGCATCGGTCACCGGCACCCGAACGCCGCCGCTCGCTGCTTGAATCCCACTGACGGCGCCGTCTGCCGAGCCTCTGCAAAAGCCTGCGCAAGATCGACCCAGGCTGTACACAAATCGGCGCGCATCCGGGGACACTCCAGGTTCAATCCGCCTTCCGCCACGCCGCACGCCCCCTCGGGAATTCGCGCGTAAATCGCGCGCAGGGCGGAAAGCGTGGCCGCTTGTGCCCCATCAACCTGCGCCTTTTCGACCATCGAAATCGCTGCCCATTCGGGCTTGCCTTCTGCCAGGTATGCGCCGGCCAGCCCGTCGTACACCTCTGTGGAATTGGGCTCCACATTTCTGCCGTAGCGAAATGCCTGGATCGCATCCGCATTGCGGCCCAGCTCGGCATACGCCGCGCCCAGGTTCAGGTACAGGTTGGGCATGGCCGCGCGATTCTCCAGCGGCTTACCATGCGTCCGCTGCACCTCATCGTAATGCCGCTCCACCACCCGTGACACCGCTTCGCCTTCGCTCAGTACCGCCACAGCTTTCTCGTACCAGACGCGCCCCTCGGGTGTTGCAGCGCCCCCCATCATGTCGCCCTTGGCGATATAGTAGCCGCCCAGGTTCGCCGGCGCCTGCTGATAGCCGAAGCTCGCGGGCACCTGCCGAAGAATCCGCCACGCCATTTCCTGCTGGCGGATCGCCTCGTCGATGTTCGCCTTCGCGTTCTCCCCGAAAAGCGCGTGCGCCAGCATCTCGTGAATCCGGAAACTCCCCGGAGCCGTGCGCACATCGGCCGCGGCCAGCGTCAGTTCGCTGGTCCACTCGGGGTTCCGCATCCACGTACGGCACCCATACACCAGAATCAATACCGCCAGCGACGCCTCTACGAAGCGCTCCCGGCTGGCCCGCAACGCCAGCGCGACTGCCGCAATCGCGAACGCCGCCGACGGCAGGTAGAGGAATCGTTCTCCGATCATCGTTCCAATCGGCATGAAAAGGTTGGCCACCGGCGCCAGCGAGATCCCGAAAAACCCGGCCGCGAAGAACATCAGTCGATCGCCGCGCCGCCGCACCACCGCCACCGCCAGAACCGCCGCCACTACCAGCAGGGCCAACCACGCGCCGGGGTCTGCCCATCCGGCTAGTGGAATCTCGTTGTAAGACCGGTCGCACGCCAGCGGACCCGGCCACAGCAACAGTCGCAAATCCAGCCCGATCACCTTAACGGCAGTCAGCTTCGCCGGCCAGAAATCGGCCCACGCAATCGGGTTATCGATGAATGGAATCTCGCCCCAGGGCAGCGCGCGGAAGACCATGTGGCGAACCCACCACAACAACCCCAGCGCCGCGGCCACCGCCCCGTACGCCGGAAGCCTGCGCCGCGCCTCCATGCGCCAATCGCCTGCCCCGAAGCTGATATCCCACAAGGGCAGCATCCCCGCAATCGCCACGCCGCTTTCCTTGGAGAACATGCCTGCCGCGGCCACCGCGAACAGCGCTAGCGCGCCCCGATAGCGCACACCCTTGCCCGCGTCCAGACTCCTGGCATAAAGCAAAAGGCCGGAGAGCACTGCCATGCCCGCGAGCAGATCCGTACGGTTGACCACGTTGGTGACCGCCTCCGTGTTGATCGGATGCACCGCCCACAGCGCCGCCGCCAGAAACGCCGGCCGGTCCCGCCCGAACAGCCGCGCCGCCAGTGCAAATACCAACCACACGTTGACTGCGTGCATCACCAGATTCACCCAATGGTACCCGCGCGGATTCTCGCCATTCCCGAGGACCGCGTAATTTAACAGCAGCGAAGCGGTAGCCACCGGCCGGTACACTCCTACTCCTGACTGGTGCGGCCAGAAATAATCTTTGCTGAAAATCAGGCCCAGATTATCCGTGCTCACCGTCCGTATGCGCGGATCCCTGAGCACGATCGGCGTCGAATCGAATACGAAGCCCGTGCCGAAAGAGTTGGAGTAAGCCGCCAGCGCAATGCCGCACAGAGCCGCCCGGATCATCCACATGTTCGGGCGAGTTGCCCGTATCCGGACCGGGGCCTGTGCCCGCACAGTAGGGGTTGAAGTTCTCAACTGACGGCAGATATTATAACCTGACCGCCCACCGCCCGAGCATCAGAACGAAAAGCGCAGCATCGTCTGCACGCTCCGCGGATCGGTGGTGGTGGTCACCTGGCCGAATCTCGCGGACGACATGCTCCCTTCCACGCCCCAGTAGCTGAAGTGATCCAACACGTTAAAACATTCCACGCGTAGATGGGCCGAAAGGTGTTCCCGAATGCGGAAGCTCTTCTGCATCGAGACATCCCAGCTGACGATTCCCGGCCCGGTCAGTACGCCGCGCCCCAGGTTGCCGAACGTGCCGGGTGCGGGCGTGCGGAACGCCGCCGGATTGAACCACTCATCGTACGTCCCGCCGCGTCCCAGCGTCATACAAATATCTTATTCGAGTATTAATCAGTGTTTTCTTCACTACTTCTGAGTCTGAGGGAGCGTTTTCCTCAGCGCCTCTATCCCTGCGCCCCCACTATTCTCCGGAACATCTCCGCAAACTGTTCCAGCCCGATCTGTTCGGCGCGCAGTCCTGCCTCCGGCCACCCATCGATCAAGTCCTTCCCATAAATCCCCGCAAGATTATTGCGCAGTGTCTTCCGTTTCTGGCGGAAGCACTGACTCAGAAATCGCAGGAACGCGTCGCGGTCTCCCACGCCCAAGTCGCGCGTGTGCGGCGTCAGCATCACCACGGCGGAATCCACTTGCGGAGGCGGCCGGAAAGATCCTGGTTTGACGTCGAACAGCATCCGCGTATCGGCAAACAGCGCCGTCTGCAGAGTCAGGTAACCATACTCGCGATGCCGGGGTTGGGCGACCAGTCGTTCCGCGACTTCCTTCTGAATCAGGAATACGATCCGTGGAACGTCCAGGCGAACCGCCCTCTCCAGAATCGGAGACGTGATGTAGTAGGGTAAATTACCTGCGATCGGAGCACGGCCCCAACGCGAAAGGTCGGTGGCCAGAACGTCGGCGTGTACGATCTCCAGCCGCGGCTCATCCGCGAACTTCTCGCGCAGATGCGCCACCAGCGTGGAGTCGATTTCAATCGCTACCACCCGCGCCGCCCGCCGCAGCAGCTTTTCCGTCAGCGCCCCGCGGCCTGGGCCGATTTCGATCACCAGGTCTTCGCCCGCGGGACATACCGCCACAGCGATCCGTTCCAGAACGCCTGAGTTTGTGAGAAAGTGTTGACCGAGTTTTTGCGGCAAGTCGGCCGCTAGCTCCGCAGGCGCTGCCCGCCGCGGGTAAAGACCACCTGCTTCAATCCCCAGGTCGGTTGGCCGCTAACCGTGGCCGGCGTGAACTGCGAGAGCAGGATTAAGCTCTTCATTTCGTCGGTCAGTTCGCCCCCGGACAGGTAGTAATCCTGCACGTGGCCGCGCTCGTCAATCAGCAGGGTCAACGATACTTCGTTGCCATAGATGACCGCGCTGCCAGGCAGCAGGCGCGCATGATCCGCGGTGGCGCCTACAATCTTGCCATCCGGATCGCCCCACTGCACATCGGTTTCGGCAACCGCAAGTGGAGGTTCATAGCTGTGGCTGTGCGGGAAACTGAGCGACGGCACCAGCAGACTGAAGATCACAAACGCCGAGAGCAGGCCACCGGTCACCGGCACGGCGAACGGCCGCATCAGGTTGTCGAAAGCCAAGCGGGTCGCGGTCACCCAGTGCGCTATGCGGGTCGAGAGGTTCTTGCGTGCAATGCGCTGGGCGCATTCATGCGACGCCATAACACGGAGTTTGGTAGACAGTGAGGCGGGCACCGGCGGTCGTGCCATGTTCCGAAGACTCGCTCGCATGTACTGCATGGATTCGAATCGGTCGCCGCACTTAGCGCACGCTTCGAGGTGCGCCAACACATGCTCCCGCTCACCGGCCGGCAGTTTACAGTCCAGCAGGAGGGAGATCCGTTCTTGCACATTATCACAGCTCATAGCATCACTCTGCCGTTTTGGCCACTAGTCGCAGGGCTGCTCCTGCTTTCAGGCTCCCCACGAGCTCTTCCCGCAGGGCTTCCCTGCCGCGCAGGATTCGGGACTTCACCGTTCCCAATGAAACACCGAGGATTTCCGCGATTTCCTCGTAAGCCAGGTCTGAGATGTCTCTCAACGCCACAGCTTCCCGGAAGATCGGGTTGATTCTCTTCAACGCAGCCTCAATCATGATGTGCTGTTCGCTGTCGAACGCAGTATCAAAGGGTGAGCGGCTGCGATCTGGAATTGTCTCCTTCCAATTGCGCGACTCGTCCGGATTCTTATCCAGCTCCACTTCCGCCCGGCGATGCCGGAAAAACCAGCGCCGCGCGTTGTGAGCTTCATTCACCGTAATCCGGTAAATCCACGTCTTCAAGGTACTTTGGCCGCGGAAGCTGCCCACGTTCCGGAAGACTTTCAAAAATACTTCCTGAACCACATCGCAGGCCTCACTCTGGTCGTCCAACAGGCGCAATGCCAGCGCGTAAACCGGTTGTTGGAAGCGGATCAGCAATTCCTCGTAGGCCCGTTCAGAGCCTTCGCGCAAGGATTCTACAAGGTGGAGATCTGCCGCATCCACCGTTTCCGCCGCCGTACGTTCGGCGCTTAATTCGAATATGGACGTGCCCAAAGGGAGCCTCACATTCAGCCTGATCTCACCGTATCAGGAAAAAGTCAGCCTTGCAAAGGAATAGACACCTAAGCCCGGCTAAAAGTTCCCGTATCTGAAAACTTTGTGCTTAGGTAGGACAGGCCTCCTGGCCTGTCTGATCCGAGCGAAGCTCGGACTTGTACAGTGTCCAACCAGAGCTGCGCAGCCGGGACAACTACCTCCCCCGAGATTTGCCATCCCCGCTGCGCAGCCTAATGGACTCTCCTTTTGTAGCGCGCCCCCGCCCCCGGCGCCAGTAGGATTTCCGTGTTTTGCACAACTATCTCGCCCCTCCGCGCCATATACTTACGCCTCTCACGATGTGCCAAACTTGTGTATAAAACATGGAACCTTTACAGTGTTCCGGCACCGACGCTTTTACCGGCCTCCCTGTCCGACTCGCGTTTCACGATGCGGTCCACACCGTGACTCCATCCGTGGAATCTTCGGATCTCTACCTCGCCCCCGGCTTCATCGATCTCCAGGTCAACGGCTTCGCCGGCGTCGATTACAACAACCCCCGCACCCCCCACCATGAGATCGCCCGCTCCCTCCGCGCCCAATTCGCTACCGGAGTCACCCGCCTCTACCCGACCGTCATTACCGGAGCCCCCAGCGACATGCTCGCCTGCCTTCGCAACCTCGCCGACGCCCACGAATCCCTCCCCGAGGGTACCGCCATCGCCGGCTTCCACGTCGAGGGCCCCCACATCTCCCCCGAGGATGGACCACGTGGCGCCCATCCCCGCCCCTGGGTCCGTCCTCCCGATCTCGACGAGTTCCTTCGCTGGCAGGACGCCGCCCGCGGCCGCGTACGAATCGTTACCCTTTCCCCGGAATGGCCTGAAGCCATACCCTACATTGAGCGCATTACCGCCGAGGGAGTGGTCGCCTCCATCGGCCACACCCAGGCTGCCGCGGCCCAAATTGCCGACGCCGTGGCCGCCGGAGCCACCTTTTCCACCCATCTCGGCAACGGCGCGCATCCCCTACTCCGCCGCCACCCCAACTACATCTGGGACCAACTGGCCGAAGATCGCCTGATGGCCAGCTTCATCGTCGACGGCATCCACCTCGGCGCTGCCTTCCTGAAATCCGCCATCCGTGCTAAAACCGTCGACCGCAGCGTGCTCGTCACCGATGCCGCCACCCCCGCCGGCGCCGCGCCCGGCCGCTACCTCCTGGCCGACCAACCCGTCGATCTCACCATCGATGGCCGCGTCGTCCTCGCCGGCACAGATCGTCTCGCCGGCAGCGCCCTCCACATGCACCGCGGCGTCGAAAACCTGATGCGTCTCGCCGGCCTCTCGCTCGCCGACGCCATCCGAATGGCCACCATCAATCCCGCCCACGCCGGCAAAGTCCCCGGTCGCGCCCAAGCCCTCGTCCCCGGCGCCCCCGCCGACATCGTCCAGTTCCGCCTCACCCCCTCGCAAGCCGTCGAAATCACCGCCACCTGGCTCACCGGCCGCCAGGTCTTCTGATCCATGGTGTGGCCAGATGTGGGGCTGGTTGTCAACCCGCGGCCGATTGGAAATCGGCCAGTCCGCACGTAGCGCGGACCGAGTGGCAGGTAATAACATCCACTACCTCCTGGCCGACCAAGTGGTGGATCTCAGGGTCGTCCTTGCCAGCCTGCTCCGTGGTAGGGCGGACGCCCGCGTCCGCGCGCTTCCCCCCGCACCCGCCTCTCTTGTCACCCAATTCGCACCCCGGCAAAAGACGACTCTCCCACAAGGCAAATCTTGCATCGCGCGCAACCAATCGCCAGGCATCCGGCCTGCATTCACAAGCGTTCTGCCTTTGGTCTCAAAGCTGCATTGATCTGGCTGAAGTCATCCGCCAGGCAGAAAGTAAAATGGCACACGACCACGGCAGCGAATATCAGGTCAGAATCATTCACCAGGACGGAACCGAGGAATTCAGCGGCTGGATGGACAGCCTTGATCAGTTTGCCCAGGTCTTGGAGGCTTGGGTCCGCAACGCCCACGGCGCCGTATACTGGCTGCGGCAGCGCAATATGTGCTGTCCCGACTGCTTCGATCAGGAACAGCCGATCATCGTGGAATGTCCCATAACCGGTATCCCGTCTCCACGTTACCGCCCTCACGATTCCCACTATCTGGTGGCAGTCGGATCGAGAAGCCGGTACGATCTGAATGGAGCACTCCGCACGCCCGGCACAAAAAAATCCGTGGATTCGCGGTGAATTGGGTCCCCCGAAAACAGGATCTCACCCGCGCTCGGGTCGAACAGGACGGCGATCATCTTTAGCGTCGTAAGCTTGCCGGACCGCCCGGGCCTAGATAACCGGTGACCTCTCCACTGCGCGCCACAAAACTTATGCCGTTGACGGCGGCGATCCCCGAGTAGCGTTTCGTTACGTTCCGTAATTCAAGCATAATAGCTTCCCTTCCGGAGAGGCCGCCTGGAGCCTGCTCACGTGCTCGAGGGCCTGAATAACAAAACTAAAGTCACCATGAGAACTCCCTGCGGTTCGCGAAGGCACTTCTGACAAATCAGTTCTCTATGGGTGTCTTCTCGATATGGTCGATAACAATCAACTCCACCGGTCCTTTTCTCGGCTGCAACGCGAGTCCTAGCTGCTCCTTTACGGCTCTGAAGAGATCCGGGGAATCATCTACCTCGGGAAGGCTTGCGGGGGGCGCTCCCGCGGCTGCCCCCGCAGGCACGGGCGGCGTAGCGGGAACCATCATGCCCGGGCCCGTCGGATTACCCATCGGCGCACTCATTCCCTCTGCTGAGAAAGTTAGAGTGAAATCGTATTTCGACGTGAGTCCGGTCGCATCGCCTACCGGGCGGCTCAATAGGCCCGTGAGCCGGTTCGCCAGATCCAGCATCGTCTGCTGCCGCCCTG
This sequence comes from uncultured Solibacteraceae bacterium, assembly GCA_963805775.1. Classification (GTDB taxonomy): domain Bacteria; phylum Acidobacteriota; class Terriglobia; order Bryobacterales; family Bryobacteraceae; genus Solibacter. The sequence goes on from CAWDWK010000039.1 coordinate 51,996, forward strand.
CCAGGCGCGCGCGTCCGGGCATCATCATCAGGAATAGGCCGGCACGTTCCGCCACCAGCGAAGGGAGCGTCGGGAAACCGTCGGGGCCAATCTTGGGCGCCAAAGCGGTAGGCGTCGGACTGGCATCGTCCTTGGCCGGCCGAGCTGCTTCGGACGCTTTCATCTTCGGCCCATCCTTGGCCACTACCAGCGAGTACATCGGGAGTTCTTTCGTTTCCCGGTGAATGGTCAATTTGAACCGTTCCGCAAGCAGGTTCTGAAGCATCGCGCGGAATTGTTCCTTGGTCGTTTCCGGCGGCATGGTTGCATTTACATCGAACCTCTCCGTATCCAGCCATGCCGGCCCCTGGATCTGATACGTCTTTACGTCATAGGCACTCAGCAGGAGGGCCTTAAGGCTTATAAACGGATAGTGAACCCTGCCGGGATCCTGGGTGCCGGGGCCTCCACTGGGCCCCGCCATCATGGCTATGCCGGGCGCCGGCATGACTGCAGGCTTTATCGATGCTGCATCGAAAGTAATTGCCTTCTGCGCGGTCTGGCCATAGGACCGGCACAGGGACAACAAAAACACCAGGCTGCCCATTGCAATTGCTTTGATCGTCATGTCGATGCCCTCACTCATAACGCAACGCGACACATGGATCGGCGCGCATTGCTCGCACCGTGGGTGCGACGCCGGCCAGCAGCGCGACCGCCGTCAACATGATCCAACTCAACGCGAAGGCAGGGATGTCGCGCGGCTCCACGCCATACAGAAGGCCCGATAGAACGCCGCTCAACGCAACGGCCAGAACCAGGCCGGCCGCACTTCCCAGCAGGATAATGCGCGCCAGTTGCTGTAAGATCAGCCGCATCACGCCTTCGCGCGTCGCTCCCAGCGCCACACGGATGCCGATCTCCTGCGTACGCTGCAACACGGCGTAGGAGGTCACGCCGTAAACTCCGATGGCCGCCAGCATGAGCGCCAGCACGGCGAATGTGCTCAACAAAAACATGGTCAGCCGCCTCTGCGCCAGCGATTCCGATAACCTCTGCTCCAGGGTCGCGACGTCATACACCGGCGTCTGATGGTTCAGCGCAAAAATCGTGGATCGCAAGGGAGCGGCGAGCCCACCGGGGTTGTCGTTCGCAGCCAGCACAACTTGGAAGCCGGACTGCGGTGCCTGTGCGAACGGCACGTAGATTTCCGGTTCCACCGGCCGGTCGAGACCCTGTTGATGCACGTCGCCGGCGATCCCCACTATCTCGAGTTCGGCGGGCTTGCCCGGCGCGCAACCGGCGCAACGCTCGGTGGCCATTGAACGGAATCGCTTACCCAATGCGCCATCGGGACAAAAGCTGCGCGCAAACGCGCGGTTGACGATCACCACTCCTCGAGAGCTTTCGTTATCGTCCAGGGTAAATGGCCGGCCTTGGACCATGGGCGTCCCCATGGCGCGAAAGAAATCCGAAGTAACGCCGATCAGCGGCACACGAAAATTTCCCCAGGTTTCCCGCGGCGGCATTGCTGATCCGAACCAAACCATGGTGGCAGTGTGATTCGGCTGGAGAGGCAGCCGGCCGGCAAGCGCGACGTACTTTACGCCAGGTAACGCTTTCAATTTCGGCAACGCCTCTGCCGCGAATGCCAGCGTCCGCTGGTAAGCATTCGGCTCGCCCAAAGGCCCCGCGCCCTCTTCGAGCGGTAACTGCACTTTCGCAGTGAGCACGTTACGCGGATCGTATCCCGGATCGGTCCGTATCAGACCCCGGAAGCTTCGAAGTAGCAGGCCGGCGCCAATCAGTAGCACCAACGCCAGAGCGATTTCTCCCATTACGAATGTGTTCCGCAGCACCCGAAGATCGCGCGTGCCCGATATTCCTGGCGACGATTTCTTCAGCGCGTCTATCACGTTCGCGCGCGAGCCGGTAATCGCTGGAGCCGCGCCAAACAACACCGCGGCCAAAAGCGCGACGCCCATGGTGAATCCAAAAACATACGGATCCAGGCTAACGCTTGCCAGCCACGGCAGGGCCGCGGATTGCCACCCGCGAATTGCATCGATAGCGAAGGCGCCGATTGCCAGTCCCCCGGCAGCCGCCAACACACAAATCATCATGCTTTCAGTCAGGAACTGCCTCGCGATCCGCGTTCGTGCCGCGCCCAGCGCGCCTCGCAGTGCAACTTCGTGCCGTCGCGCCGCGGCCCGGACCAGTTGCAGATTGGCGATATTGGCGCAGGCTATCAGCAGTACCAGACCAACCGCCGCCAGCAACACCATCACGGGCTTTCTCGAATCTCCCGCAAGATGACGCTGCAGGGGATCGATTTCCAGTTTCCATCCTTCGGCCATGCGCGCCAGCGGCGCGGGATACAAATGAAGCCTGGCCTGTTGGAACGACTGCAACTCCGCCCGCACGCTCGCCAGGGAGTCCCCCGCACGCACCCTCGCAAGCACATGCAAAAACACTAAGGGCTCCGTGGTGTTGAACGCGGAAGAACCAGGCGTGTACATCGCCACCAACACCTGGGGCGAGGTTGCCATGTCGGGAAAGCGAAAGCTTGGCGGCAGCACGCCGGCCACGGTGTACGGTTGGCCGTCCAGGCGTAGCGCCGTTCCCACCACCCGCGGGTCGGCGCTGAAGCGCTCTCGCCACAGTCTATCGGAAAGAAGTGCAACCGCGGGACTGCTTGCGCGGCCATCGGCCGGCACGAAGTCGCGGCCTATTTTCGGCCGAATCCCCAGAAGGGAGAGGAAATCGTCGGAAACCACGGCGCCGGGAATCCGAACGGTGTCTCCAGCGCCGCTCAGAGTGTACTCGTTGATAGCATAGCCGGCGACCGCCTCGAACGGCCGGCCCCGTTCGCGCCATGCGGCCATATCCGGCGCGGCGATGGCGCCCTGTTCGGCGACCCACACCAGCCGGCCGGGGTCGCGGTAGGGCAGGGGCCGGAGCAGGAGAGCGTACACTGCGGAGAAAATTGCGGTGGTGGCCCCGATGCCGAGTGCCAAGGTCAGCACCGCGGTGAGAGCAAACCCGGGACTTCGACGCAACCCACGGAGCGCGTATCGGATGTCCTGCAGCAGGGTGTCAAACAGGGGCAAACCGCGCTGATCGCGATACGCCTCTTTAGTCCATTCGACTCCGCCCCACACAATGAGTGCCTGCCGCCGTGCTTCTTCGGCGTTCATGCCGGCGCGCATGTTCTCGGCAATCTGCATCTGGAGATTGCTTTCGATTTCTTCCGCCAGTTCGCGGTCGCCCCGGTCGCGTAGGAACAGGCCCGCAGTCCGGTGAACTAAAACCCGCAGATGTCTCATGCCAGCCTCCCCGCTTCTCCTTTGTTGAGGGAGAGGAATCTCGCCATGACCTCCGTCGTTTCCTGCCATTCACTGGCTTCTTTTTCGAGTTGCTCGTGGCCGGCGCGGGTCAGACGGTAGAATTTCGCTCGGCGATTGTTGTCCGACGCTGTCCATTCCGACACCACATACCCCTCCTGCTCCAGCTTCAGAAGCGCGGGATAAATCGTGCCGTACTGAACTGCAAGCAAGTCGCCGCTGATCTGCTCGATGCGGCGGGCGATACCGTAGGCGTGGAGCGATCCCATACTCTCCAGCGTCTTCAGAATCATCAACGCCAGCGTTCCTTGCCGGACATCCTTCTTCTCGGCCATCTCCGCTCCTATTGGTTCCCATTATAAGGTGGCTCATATTGGATGGCAATAGGTCGGCCTTATTTTCGATCCATTGGCGTGCCGTCCAGCACATTGCCAAGACCAATCGGCTGTCACTCTTTCCCGTTGTGGGGTGCTTTGTTAACCCGCGGCCGATTGGTAATCGGTCATCCGAGCGGAGCTCGGACAACGCCGTAGGCGTGCAGACGAGTGTCAGGGACAGGCGGTATCGCCGCGCCGCAGCCAGTTCCTCAATCATCTCGAATTTTCAACCCGACGCCGTGGGGCTGAAGCTCCGCACCACAAGGCGTGCAAAGCTCAGCCAAACGACCATCCTCCGGGTTTACGCCGGGAAGAGATTCGTCATCCACGCATTCCAGGCGGACTGGTCGCGCGCCACGACGGCCGCGGCGGTGTCGCCGTAGAGATAGAAGCTCACGGTGACAAATGCTTTTTCGCCGGCGGGGCACGCCGTGGCAAACACTGCACCCGGGCCGGGCAGATCGACGCGTAACAGCGTGTGTGGATTCCCGGCAGTATTGGCTAACTCCACGATGCCGCTCAATGGAGGGGCGCCGTCGCCCGCATTGCGCCGCTCACCCGGGACCGCCCCCGCCAGATTCAGGGCACCCGCGAGCTTCTCCCATGCGCCCGAGGCCGCCGGCATCGCTAAGAGTTGGATTTGCGAACTCGGCTGGCCGGCGAAGTGCTCCAGATACAGCCGCAGAATGCTGAAGAATGAGGGCCAGCCGGATTCGATACCGGTCAGTTGATCGTCCCAATCATCGGTCTCGGCGAAGAGGCTGTGCACCACGCGCACCATGCATGTGCCTCCACCGCGGGCCTCCACAATCCATTGGGTGGCCACGGTGGGCGCGTTCGGCCCCCAGGACCCCTCCTTCGTGAAGAGATGCGGCGCGTCCCATTCGGTGATCGTGGCGACGGAGTCCATGCCCCCTCCGAAGTGGGAAGTGACCGTGCCGCCGATGCGGCCATTGACCTCGGTGGGCACAAACCATGCCCCCACGCCCTGACCTGTGGCGATTGCTTGCCACACCTGTTCCGGGGTGCCCGGTACTTCCACTTCCACCTGCACCGAACGGCGTCCGTTCGCTTCTTTCTTTACGCTCATACTGCGGTCTCCTTCTTTTCCTGGGGTAACGGGTGCGCCACCAGAACCAGGCGGTGCGTGCGTCCGTCCGGGGCGGAAGCGTCATGATAACGCGCCGCGAGCTGAGTGATCGCGGCCGTGAGTTCGCTGCTGAATTGCGCGCGCTCGACGGCCGAACGGAAGCGGATCTCGGTGTCGATCGAGAGCGTGGCGAGGCGCTTACCGGTTTCGCGCGCGCGGCTGGCGAGTTCGCTGACTTCACGGACGACCCGGGCCGCCAGCGCGATCAGAAAGCTCGCCGACAGGCGGTCGCGGCTGCGCCCAGGGTCGGACGCCGCGGGGCCCATGGCGGCGGGCGACACTACGTAAGACGACGCCGTGGCTTCCACCAGGCGCTCTGTGATGCCGCCCCACTTGCGTTCGCCGGTAGGGCGCACCAGGTGGTGGCTCTCCAGGGCGCGCAGGTGGTAATTCACTTTTTGGCGCGGAAGGGAGAGGCGCGCGGCAAGGGTGGCCGCCGACGCGGGCTCCGACAGTTCGGCCAGCAGCCGCGCGCGGATCGGGTCGAGCGCGGCGGCCGCGGCCTGCGGAGACTGTATGACCTCGACATCCAGCACGAGAATATTAGAACATTGACAAATTAAACTGTCAATAGAGAAACCGCGACGCCGTGGGCCCGACTGTGGTGCTCGAAGGGGGCTACGTTGACGCCAACATAATAATTCCTAACTCATTACTGATGATATATTTTGCCGACGCCGTGGCCGCCCGGGCCACCCTTTCCACCCATCTCGGCAACGGCGCGCATCCCCTACTCCGCCGCCACCCCAACTACATCTGGGACCAACTGGCCGAAGATCGCCTGATGGCCGGCTTCATCGGCGACGGCATCCACCTCGGCGCTGCCTTCCTGAAATCCGCCATCCGTGCTAAGACCGTGCTCGTCACCGATGCCGCCACCCCCGCCGGCGCCGCGCCCGGCCGCTACCTCCTGGCCGACCAGCCCGTCGATCTCACCACCGATGGCCGCGTCGTCCTCGCCGGCACAGATCGTCTCGCCGGCAGCGCCCTCCACATGCACCGCGGCGTCGAAAACCTGATGCGTCTCGCCGGCCTCTCGCTCGCCGACGCCATCCGAATGGCCACCATCAATCCCGCCCGCGCCGGCAAAGTCCCCGGTCGCGCCCAAGCCCTCGTCCCCGGCGCCCCCGCCGACATCGTCCAGTTCCGCCTCACCCCCTCGCAAGCCGTCGAAATCACCGCCACCTGGCTCACCGGCCGCCAAGTCTTCTAACCCAAGGTGGGGCGGACGCCCATGTCCGCGCGGGTCCCCTGAAACGCTTCTCTCGGCAAAAGACTACCACCGCACAAGGAAAATCTTGCATCACGCGGAAGGAATGGCTACGCGTAGGGCCTGCATTCACAAGCGTCCCGCTTTTGGTCAAAGCTGCATACCAGAGGTCGACTGAAGGTCTTGATGGCACACAACCACGGAAGCGAATATCAGGTCAGAGTCATTCATGCGGATGGAACTATCTGACAGGCTGGATGGATAGCCTTGAGCAGTTTGCTCAGGCGTTGGCGTCTGTGGTCCGCAACGCCCAGGGAGCCGCATACTGGCTTCGCCAGCGTAACGTGATCTGTCCCGACTGCTCTGATCGGGAACAGCCAATCCTCGTGGAATGTCCCATCACCGGTATCCCCTCTCCCCGTTACCGCCCTCACGGTTCCCACTACCTGATGGCGGTCGGATCGAGAAGCCGTTACGATTTGGATGGAGTACTCCGCAGGACCGGCGTTAAGCAGTCCCTGGATTGACCCGCGCGGGCCGGCACTCCAATCGGTCCGTTTGACTTACCGGAACGGCATCCCCATCGTACTGCGAAGCGGAACTCTACGGCACGGGGTTTCCATACCGTGGGAATGCGACGCAGACCGTGGGCGCGTCCGCGAGAATGCGGTAGAGAGCACGGGCGTCGTGGTGTGCAGCCAGTACGGTGCGGGGCAAACGACGGGCATACGCCCTCCCTCGAACGTACCGGTTTCGTCGATGCGGGCGTCCTGGCGGTCGCCGGCAACGCCATGGACAGCACGCCCGGAATACCAAATCCGCGCTCTGCCATTCGAAACATTCCAACCATCGTTGGTGAAATGCAGTTACACGGCGGCTTTCATCTGTTCCTTTGCGCACGGCAGGTGAACCTGGAAGGTCGTGCCCACGCCGGGCGCACTCGCCACATGGATCGCACCTCCATGAGCGCGGACAATCCCCTGCACGACAGCTAGCCCGAGGCCGCGCCCTGCGAGCTTGGTCGTAAAGAAGGGATCGTATATTCTGGTCTTCGCCTCATCGCTCAGGCCGCAACCGGTATCGCTGATCTCTAGACGGATGTAGTCGCATCTTGACGGGTTCGCCGCCCCGCCGCTCAGGCATGATGTACTGACGCGAATGACTCCGGCGTGGCCGCCGATAGCTTCTGAAGCATTTGTGATCAGGTTCATCACGAGTCGGCGGATCTGTGAAGCATTTCCCCGAACGGGGGGAAGGTGCTGCTGGAGATTGACCTTCAGAACCGGCCGCTTGCCTATGGACGACTTAAGCAGCGCCAGCATTTCTTCTACCAGCCGCGACACGTTCAGGGGCTCGCGATTTGCGCTCTCCGGTCCCGAGTAGATCATAAACCCCCGCGCGATCTCCGCCGCTTGTATCGCAAGAGCTCCCACTTTCCGTACCTCTTCATCCGCTGACAAACCCGAAGCAAGGTAGGTCTCCGCGAGGTCTGCTTCCGCCGAAATACAGCCGAGCAGGTTATTGAGGTCGTGAGCGATACCGGCTGTCAGGAAACGCAGACTTTCCAGTTCTTGGCGGTCAAAGGCCTCTGCCAGACCACACTTGAAGAGCGTGATGTCGTTCAGGAGTTCCGGCCGCCCTCGACTTCGACTTTCCCGAAAGCCAATCTTCCGCCGCCGCTCCGGGCCGGCCGTTGCGCCCTCGCGATTGCCATTGTGCCATGCCGCTTCGCCTTCAAGGTCCCTGTTGCTTTTGGTGCCGACATGCGCAATCCTCCCATGTCAAGTTGAAAATCAGTTTTGGCTGTACGACACTTTGCGCGCCGCCGACAGACAAACGCATATCGGCACGTCATGCACCTTGGCGCACTACTCCAGGAAGGGTTTTCGTCGGCATTTTGACAACTATACTCCTCCCAAGTGACCGGGTCTCCTTCAGACCGCGGCTAGCGGAACTAGCCAGGTGCCGGGGCGGAGTGTGAAGCTCAACAGTACGTCCTGCGCCGGCTGAAGGTGTGATAGCGCACGCTTGTGCGATATCGATTGCATCCTGGACCTTTCGCAAAAGATCTCGCATGATGAACGGCTTACGCAGGATGGTGGTGCCGGGCGGCGGTTCGGCATCGACGGAGCTTGACATGACTAGCACCGCGGTCCCAGGGCGCTTGGCGCTAAGCCCGCGAATCAGTCCCCCTCCATCAAGCCGCGGCATGCACCAGTCCGTCAGGAGCAGGTGAATCGCCCCGTCGTGCCGGTCGGCCAACTCAAGAGCCGCGACTCCATCTCCAGCTTCAAGCACCTTATAGCCCTTGTTGCGGAGAACCCCGCCGGCGAGAGTCCGGATTGCTGGTTCATCGTCAACAAGCAGAACCGTAAATCCGGCGCCGTCTCGAACGCTCTCAGGCATCGGTTGTGGTCGTAAACGTAGCGGGGACATGGCTCCTCCATTCCCTCCTGGTTGTCGGGTCGTGCGGGCTGGCATCATGGCGCATCCATCCGGCCAGCCGCGTCGAGGCGGCCCTCGCCGCCTGCATATTTTTCATAGGCTGGATTCCACACGCTCTCAAAAAGCGATCTTCGCGCCAGCGGCGACGGATTCGGATGACGACGCGGAACAGAATCGACAACAAGCCCGTACCCAGCAGGATCGATAACCAAACCGTCATCCTCATCGCGGCCTCGTCTTCTAACCTCTCTTCCTTAATGCTAGAGTCCGGCCGTGGCGAGCGGAACTAGGGTCATGCCCAGTCAGTCGCGTAGACCATTGTGAGTTTCGGCGTAATTGCACCCACACCCCGGGAGTTATGCGAGAATATCGTCGCACGCCCTCCGCGGCGGCCTTGCATCACCGGCTCGGTTCGCTGCCCAAGGAGACAATCATGGCGCGGAAAACCGCAGCGCGGCCCAAGAGGGAGGCCAAGCCGCAGGCGAAGAATCCTCCGGCGATGGCGCCCCGCGCTGGCGCGTCCAGCCGCGGTAGATCCTACCCGATTGTAGGCGTCGGAGCGTCTGCGGGAGGCTTCGAAGCGTTTCGGGAACTCCTCAAGTCCCTGCCTTCGGACACTGGCCTCGCGTTGGTACTGGTGCAGCATCTCGATCCAGGGCATGAGAGCATGCTGACCAGGCTACTCTCGGCGGTCACGGCGATGCCTGTCGCGGAGGTGAAAGAGGGCATGACCGTGGAGCCCAATCATGTTTACGTCATCCCCCCAAACACAACCATGGGAATCATGAACGGCAGGCTCCACTTGATTGCCCGCGGGGCAGCCACAGCGAAGCACATGCCCATCGATCACTTCCTGCTGTCGCTGGCCGAAGACCTGGGCAACCGGGCGATCGGCGTGATTCTCTCCGGAACCGCCTCCGATGGAACCCTGGGGTTGAAGGCCATCAAGGCCGAAGGCGGCATCACCTTCGCCCAGGACGCGAAGAGCGCGAAGTACGACGGCATGCCGCGCAGCGCCGTCGCCGCCGGCTGCGTGGATTTCATCCTGCCGCCTGCGGGAATCGCTCGCGAGTTGGCGCGCATTGGCAGGCATCCCTACCTGATCACCGCCCCGCCCACGCCGGCCGCCGAGCCGGCAGCCGAAATGGACGACGATCTGCGCAGGATCCTCATCGTCCTCCAGAAGGCCACCGGCGTCAATTTCATCTATTACAAAAACAGCACCATCAAACGGCGCGTTGCCCGCCGCATGCTTCTCCACAAACAGGAGAGCCTGAAGCAGTATCTGAAATTCCTTCACGAAAACCCGGCGGAGCCGGCGGCCTTATGCGAAGACATCCTGATTCACGTAACCGGCTTTTTCCGGGAGCCGGAAGCTTTCGAGACGCTGGCGGATTCGGTCTTCCCCAGGATCCTCGAGAACAAGCCGCCCGGCGAATCGGTGCGAGTCTGGGTCCCCGGCTGCTCCACGGGCGAGGAGGCGTACTCGGTTGCCATGGTCCTGCTGGAATGCCTGGGAGACCGCGTCGGCAGCACGCCCATCCAGATCTTTGGCACCGATATCAGTGAGGGGGCGATCGAAAAGGCGCGGGCGGGCGTGTACGGCGAGAGCAGCCTCGCGCGAGGTCTCCCCGGATCGCCTGCGGCGCTTCTTCGTCAAGGTGGAGATGCGGCTTCCAGATCGTGAAATCGTTGCGCGAGATGTGCGTCTTCGCGCGGCAGGACCTGGCCCAGGGATCCTCCGTTCTCGCGCCTGGATCTGATTAGTTGCCGCAACGTGCTCATCTACATGGGGCCGGTGCTCCAGAAGAAGGTCATGGGCATCTTCCACTACGCCCTTAAGCCCACCGGGTTCCTGATGCTGGGGAAGTCGGAGTCGGCCAGCGGCTTCGCGGACCTGTTCACGGTGATCGACCGCGAGCACAAGATCTGCGTCGAAAAAGCCCGCCGAACCTGGTGCCGGTTTTCGATCTGTCCTCTGCCGAGCGTTACGAGAAAGCCATTGGAGCGGCCGCGACGAAAACGGAAACGCAGGCGCGGTTCGACGTGCAGAAGGAAGCGGACCGGATCGTCCTCGGCCAGTACGCTCCGGCTGGCCTTGTCGTCAATGAGAATCTGCACATTCTCCAATTCCGCGGGCAAGCGAGCCCTTACCTTTCCCCTCCGCCGGGCGAGGCCAGCCTGGGCCTGCTCCGCATGGTGCGCCCGGAATTCGCCGCTGGAACTGCGCACGGCCATTCACCGCGCGAAGAAACAGGAGATCGCCGTTCACAAGGAAGGCATCCGGATCCAGCGCGATGGCCGTCTGTGGGACGTCTGCCTGGAGGTGGTCCCGATCAAGGGCGATCTGGGCGAGCGTTTTTTTCTGGTATTGTTCCAGGAACCGCCGGTGCGCGAACCACCCGGCCCGGAGACAGCGGGCACCGGGCCGGCTAGCGCCAGGCGGCAGGAGCTGGAACGGCTGCAGCGGGAGTTGCAGGCGGCCAAGGAGTATCTCCAGTCGATCATCCAGGAGCAGGAAGCCACCAACGAGGAGCTGAAATCCGCTAACGAAGAAGCCCTTTCCAGCAACGAGGAGCTGCAATCCACCAACGAGGAGCTGGAAACGGCAAAGGAGGAGCTGCAATCGACCAACGAGGAATTGGTCACCGTCAACGAGCAGCTCCAGAATCGCAACTTCTGAACTGGCGCAGCTCAGCGACGATCTCACCAACCTGCTGAGCAGCGTCAATATTCCCGTCCTGATGCTGAGCGGCGACTTGCGAGTCCGGCGTTTCACACCGCAGGCCGAAAAACTCCTGAACCTGTTGCCCGGTGACGTGGGGCGCCCCATCGCTAATATCCGGTCCGAACATCGATGTCCCGGACCTGGCCGTCCTGGTCAACCAGGTTATCGATACCGTGAGTGTACGCGAGCGGGAGATTCAGGACCGGGAAGGCCGCTGGTATTCCATGCGGGTCCGGCCGTACCGGACTACGGACAACAGGATCGACGGCGCGGTGATCGATCTTTGTCGATATCGATGCGGCCAGGCGGATTCATCTCGAACTGCAGCGCGAACAGAACTTCACGTCGGCTGTGCTGGAATACGCGGCTGCCCTGGTGATGGTCACCGACATGGAGGGCCACATTGTTCGCTTCAACCTCGCCTGCCGCCGGCTCAGCGGGTATTCTTTCGAGGAGGTAGAGGGAAAGACCGGTCTGGGACGTGCTGGTGCCTCCCGAGGAAGTGGATGCCGTCAAACAGATCTACAGGGAGTTGCCGGATAGCCTCTCCACGCGGGAACACGAGAACCATTGGGTGGACCGGGCGGCCGGCGGCATTTGATCTCCTGGTCCAGCACCGCGGTTGCGGAGGCGCAGTCCGGCAACCGGTTCCTGGTCCGGGTCGGCGTGGACATTACCGCTGCCAGGCTGGCCGAGGAGGCGCTGCGAAAAACCGACGAACTCCTACGGCAGAGCCAGGACGCAACTGCGGACACTTACGGCCGGCCTGCTGGACGCGCAGGAGGAGGAGCGGCGGCGGATCTCGCGAGGATCTCCACGACGATATCGGCCAGAGGTTGGCCGCACTGGCCATTCAGGTGGGGGTCTTGTACCATGCGCCCGGCATGTCCCCGGATCAGGTGCAACTCAAACTGGAGGAGATCCAGAAACAGATGCAAGTACTGGCGGACGATCTCCGCCGTGCCGCTCACGACCTTCATCCCTTCACCCTGACCCATCTCGGCCTCGAAGCGGCCGTCCGGTCGTACTGCCAGGAGTTCTCCAGCCTGAGGCAGATCGATGTGCGGTTTACGGCGAAGGCCCTGCCCGAGACAATTCCGGCGCCCGTCGGCCTGTGCGTTTACCGGGTGGTTCAGGAAGCGCTGGGCAACGTCGCCACGCATTCCGGTAGCAAGCGCGCCGCGGTATCGATTTCCGCCGGTGACGATGTGCTGCAAGTCGTAATCGAGGATAGCGGCCAAGGATTCGACGTGGATCAAGCGAGGGGAAAAGGACTCGGACTCGATCAGCATGGAGGAACGGGTACGGCACCTGGGCGGCACCTTTTCCATCGGATCCGGGAAGCGCAGGAGGTACCCGCATCGAGATCCGGATTCCCCTCACAACAAATCCTCCAGCGCCCGCCGGAGAATTGGGCACATCATGAAGATGCCGCGGCTGTTGATTGCCGACGACCATCACCATCCTCGTCGAAGGATTGAAGGCGCTGCTCGCGCCCGAATTCGACGTGGTGGCGACGGTCGGCGATGGCAGGGCGGTGCTGGAAGCGGCCCGAATACACCAGCCGGACCTCATCGTGTTGGACATTTCCATGCCCGGCCTGAACGGCATCGAAGCCGCGCGGCGGCTGAACCAATCGAACCCCGGCGCCAAACTGATTATCCTCACCATGCATGCGGATCTCAGTCTGGTCATGGCGGCTTTAGAGGCGGGAGTTACCGGATACGTGTTGAAACAGGCGGCGGCAACCGAACTGGCGACGGCGCTCCATGAAGTCGGCTTGGGACGGCGATACATCAGTTCGCCGATCCAGCAGCGGCTTGACGAAGCGGGATATCAGCTCTTTCGGCGGAAGGAAGGGCTCGTCTGTCGATCTCACCTCCAGGCAACGCGAAGTGCTCCAGTTGCTGGCGGAGGGGCGCGTTCGAAAGGAAATCGCTCAACTTCTGGGCATCTCCGTCAAGACGGTGGAATTTCACAAGCGGCAAATCAGCGAGAAGCTGGGTATACACACGAATGCCGAATTGACGGCGTATGCCATCCGGCATGGGATCGTTTCGGCCGGATAGTGGACTGGGGAAGCACGCTGTCTCGGTTCACGCCAACATAATAATTTCTAACTCATTGCTCCTGAAGCATTTAACCGCTGACCCGGGCCGGTTCCCAATCTCCGTCGTGCTAGCGTCGAATTGGGAGTATCCGTTTGCCTCATGACACACTTTCTCGACTCACCCCAGCCGCCGGGCCCGCTGCAATTGCGCTGCACTGCAGATGTGGCGTCCGAACCAAATAAGTCCTTCATTTACAATAAAATTCGACTCATTACCGATCCCAACCAACCCAAGGAACCCAACGAAAAACAAGGCCTCGATTGGCTTCGTTCCGTCATCCCCCGAACCAGCCTTCCCACCGCGCGCCCGTCCGCCCCGCCGGCAACCCCACCCCCCACCCATCCCCGCAGCGGAGTAATCTATACCTGATGTCCACCAAGCGCCGCACCTTCCTCCAGCAAGTGGCCCTCGCTACCGCCGTCACCCAAACCGAAGCCCCGGCCCAGACTCCCGCTCCCGCCGCGACCGCGCCGCCGCCACCCGACCCCGAGATCGCCTACCCCCGCGTCTTCACCGGACGACGCCTCACCGCCATCGCCTTCCCCCTCGGAGGCGTCGCCGCCGGAGCCATCTCCCTCGGCGGACGCGGCCAGCTCCGCGACTGGGAAATCTTCAACCGCCCTGACAAAGGCAACGCGCCCAACTACGCCTTCCCCGCCATCTGGGTGCAGTCCGGCGCCCGCAAGCCCGTCGCCCGCGTCCTCGAATCGCGCATCCAGCCGCCCTACGAAGGCTCCAGCGGACTCGGCACCAAGAACGCACCCGGCCTCGTCCGCCTGGCCTCCGCCACCTTCACCGGCGAGTTCCCCTTCGCCCGCATCGATTTCGCCGATTCCTCCCTCCCCGTCCGCGTCTCGCTCGAAGCCTTCACTCCCTTCATCCCCCACGATCCCGACGAAAGCGGACTCCCCATCGCCATCCTGCGCTATCGCGTCGCCAACCCCGCGGCCGCCCCTGCCAAAGTCTCCATCGCCTGGTCCATCGAAAACCCCGCCGGTCGTCCCCAACCCGACGACACCCGCGTCAACGACTACCGCTCCTCCCCCACCCTCGCCGGACTCTTCATGCACAGTCCGGACCTCCCCGCCGCCGATCCCCTCAAGGGCACCTTCGCCCTCGCCGCCCTCGACCCCGCCGCCCACCACATCACTTACCTCCGCGGCTGGCAGCGCGACCGCTGGTGGAACTCGCCCATGCTCTTCTGGGACGATTTCTCCGCCGATGGCGAACTTGGCCCCGAACCCGAAGCCCGCAGCGCCGTCGGCGCACTCTGCCTCAACCGCACCATCGCCCCCGCCGCGCACGCCGATTTCACTTTCCTGCTCGCCTGGCACTTCCCCAACCGCACCCCGCGCCGCTGCGGCTGGAACGCTCCCAAGGGCGACGAAGACACACTCCTCGGTAATCACTACACCACCCGTTTCCCCGACGCCTGGGCCGCCGCCGATTACGCCGCCGCCCACCTCGACGCCCTCGAAAAAAAGACCCGCCGCTTCGCCACCGCCCTCCGCGAATCCACCATCCCCGCCGCCATCAAGGACGCCGCCGGAGCCAATCTCTCCACTCTAGTCACCCCCGTCTGCTTCCGCACCGCTGATGGCGAGTTCCACGGCTTTGAAGGCGCCAACGATCATGCCGGCTGCTGCCACGGCAGTTGCACCCACGTCTGGAACTACGAAACCGTCACCGCCCACCTCTTCCCCACCTTCGCCCGCTCCCTCCGCGCCACCAGTTTCAACTACGATCTCGACGACGCCGGCGCCCTACACTTCCGCGAGAATCTTCCGCACAAAACGCCCCTCTGGGGCCACGCCGCCGCCGACGGCACCATGGGCCAGATCATGCACGCCTACCTCGATTGGACCCTTTCCGGCGATCTCGACTGGCTCCGCGGCATCTGGCCCCGCGTCAAAAAAGCCCTCGAATTCGCCTGGATCCCCGGCGGCTGGGATGCCGACCGCGACGGCGTCCTCGAAGGCGTCCAGCACAACACCTACGACGTCGAGTTCTTCGGTCCCAACCCCATGTGCGGCATTTACTACCTCGGTGCCCTCCGCGCCGCCGAAGAGATGGCCCGCGCTACCGGCGACCTCGACGCCGCCGCCGAATACCGTCGCCTCTTCGAGCATGGCCGGCAGTGGACCGACGCCAATCTCTTCAACGGCGAATACTACATCCAGCAAATCCGCGGCGTCGCCAAAGACAAAATCGCTGCCTCGCTGCTCAGCAACATGGGCTCCGATGACACTGAGAAACCGCAATATCAGGTAGGCGCCGGTTGCCTGCTAGATCAGTTGGTGGGCCAGTACATGGCCGAAGTCGCCGGCCTCGGCCCCCTGGTCTCACCCGTCAACATTCGCAAAACCCTCGAATCCATCTACCGCTACAACTACAAGCGCACCCTCACCGGCCACAACACCGTCCAGCGTACCTACGCCCTCAACGACGAAGCCGCGCTCGTCATCTGCGATTACGGCAAGGCCGAGCGCCCGCGCATTCCGTTCCCCTACTACGCCGAAGCCTGGACGGGCCTCGAATACCTCGCCGCCGCGCACATGATCTACGCCGGCATGACCGCCCAGGGTGTCGAGTGCGTCCGCAACACCCGCGCCCGCCACGATGGCGAAAAGCGCAACCCCTGGAATGAGCCGGAGTGCGGCCATCACTACGCCCGCGCCATGTCCGCCTGGAGCACCCTTCTCGCCATCAGCGGTTTCCACTACCGTGGCGGCGATAGCGCCATCACCGTCAAAGCCCCCGTGGGGCACCGCTGCTTCTGGAGCACCGCCACCGCCTGGGGCACCTTCCAGGTGACAGCGTCCGGCCTGACCCTGCACGTCGATCACGGCACGCTGGAATGCCGGACCCTCACCCTCAACGGCAAGCGCCACACCCCCAACGCCACCCTGAAGGAGGGACAGGACCTAAGCTTGTAGGACAGGCCTCCCGGCCTGTCCATCTAACTTAAGTCTTTCTTACCCCCCATGAAGCCAACCATTGCCCTGATCGGAGGCTTTCTCGGCGCCGGCAAGACCACCCTCATCCTCGCCGCCGCCGAATTCCTACAGCGCCGCGGAGTCACCGTTGCCGTCGTCCTCAACGACCAGGGCGACGACCTCGTCGACACCCATCTCGTTCAATCCCATTCCGTCCCCGCCGACCAGGTCGCCGGAGGCTGCTTCTGCTGCCGCTTCCCCGATCTCATCGATGCGCTCGACCGCCTCGCCTCCCGCGCCCCCGAGGTCGTCTTCGCCGAAGCCGTGGGCAGTTGTACCGACATCGTCGCCACCACCCTCCGCCCCCTCCTGCGCGACTACCCCGATCGTTTCCGCGTGGCCCCCCTCACCGTCGTGCTTCATCCCGCCGCGCCCTTCGCCGATGCCAATCTCCAGTTCCTCGACGCCAACCAGCAGGCCGAGGCAGATCTGCTCGTTGGCTGGGCCCCCACCCTGCCCCCCACTGCCCGCCGCGTCAATGCCGCCACCGGCGAAGGCGTAGCCGCGTGGCTCGACGAAATTCTAACCGGCGCCCATCCCGTAGCCGCCCACGCGCTGACCGTCGACTACGCCCGCTACGCCGAAGCCGAAGCGTCCCTGGCATGGCTCAACGCCCGCGTCACCGCGAAAGCTACGCCGCCGATTTCCCCCGCCACGCTGGTCGGACCACTGCTCGATCGTCTCTCCGCCGCCGTCCCCAACATCGTCCACCTCAAACTCCTCGTGCAATGCAATTCCGGCTATTTGAAAGCCGCCCTCACCGCCTCGCACACCGACCCCGCCGTCGAAGGCGCCCTCGATGCCTCCCCCGCCCGCGATCACGAAATACTCCTCAACGTCAGGGCGCTCGCCGACCCCGTCGAACTCCAGTCCATCGTCCAACGTGAATTCGCTCAACTTCCCGCCCAACTCGCCTGGCGGCACCTCCGATCTTTCCGCCCTTCCGCCCCCGTGCCCTATCACAAAACGTGACACATTTGAAATGTTCCGCAAAATAATATTGAGAATAACGTTAACCTAAAGTACCGATTAGTTCTGATACTGTAAGAATTCGGAGTCCATCCTGGTTAAGGTCCCTCATCGGTTGCGCCCCTTCCTGCCATACGGCGTGGCCGTCGCCAGCGTCGCGCTTGCCATGGGGTTGCGGCTTTTGTTGGTCCCGGCGATCGGCTACCAGTTCCCCTTTGCCACGCTATTCTTCGCCACTCTCCTGACCAGTTGGTTTGGAGGAGTCCGGCCTGCCCTCCTGGCTGCCGTCCTCGGTGGTCTGTCCACGGCGTATTTCCTGCTTCCGCCGCGCGGCACTTTCGTGGTACATGGCTCGGATCAGCAGTTCGGTCTGGCGATCTACCTGGCAGTTAGCTTGGGAATTGCCCTCCTCGGCGGAGCGATGCGGTCCGCCCGCCGGAAATCCGAGGCCAGCGCCCGGGAACTCCAGGAGGCCCATGAGCTCCTCGAAGCCCGCGTTCGGGAACGCACCGCGGAGTTGACGCAATCCAACGAATCGCTGCGCAGTTCCGAAGACCGCTACCGCCTGCTGGTCGAAGGCGTTAACGATTACGCCATATTCATGCTGGATCCCGATGGAACGGTTCAGACCTGGAACAGCGGCGCGGAACGCCTTAAGGGCTTCCATGCCAGGGAAATCGTCGGCAAATCGTTCTCCTCTTTCTTCACTCCCGAAGACGTAGCCGCCGGCGTCCCCGCGCAGGAGTTGGCCCGTGCCGCGGCCGCCAGCAAAGTCGAGGTCGAGGGCTGGCGGGTTCGCCCCGATGGCTCGCGCTTTTGGATTACCGGCACCCTGATCGCTCTCTACGATCGCAATCACGTTCTGAAAGGCTTCACCAAAATCGCCAGGGACCTCACGGAAAGGCGGCGCAACGATGAACTACTACGTTCCGTTCTCAACCATACCGTCCATGGCATCGTCGGCATCGACGAAAACGGCATCGTCACACTCTTTAACGGCGCCGCGGAAGATATCTTCCACCGCACCGCCGCCGACGTGATCGGCGCCAACGTCAAAATGCTGATGCCGCAGCCCTCCCAGTCGGAGCACGATGCCTATCTCGCCAAGTTCCTGCGCACCGGCGAGCCGAACGTGATCGGCCGTCCTCGCCGGGTCTTGGGATTGCGCCAGGACGGCTCAACCTTCCCTATCGACCTCACCGTAACCGGGTTCCTGCTCGAGGGCCGCCGCCATTTCGTCGGCATCGTGGAGGACATCTCGGAAAAGCAAAAACTGGAGGCGCAATTCCACCAAGCCCAGAAGCTGGAAGCCGTCGGCCAGCTGGCCGGCGGGGTGGCGCACGATTTCAACAATCTGCTCACCATCATTTCGGGTTACGGCGAAATGATTCTCTCCGACTTGCCCGCCGGGCATGAGTTACGCTCCAGCGTCGAACCTATCCTGGAGGCCGGCGCACGCGCCGCCGCCCTCACTGGTCAGCTCCTCGCCTACAGCCGGCGTACCGTACTCGAGC
The DNA here is from genome assembly GCA_963805775.1 of uncultured Solibacteraceae bacterium. Taxonomy (GTDB): domain Bacteria; phylum Acidobacteriota; class Terriglobia; order Bryobacterales; family Bryobacteraceae; genus Solibacter. The sequence goes on from CAWDWK010000039.1 coordinate 70,819, forward strand.
CGAAGGTGCTGGACCTCAACGTCGTGATCGAGGACATGGAGAGTATGCTGCGTCGCCTGCTCGGCGAAGATATTATTCTCAGTGACTCCCTCGATCCCAAAATCGGTCTCGTCAGGGTCGATCCCGGCCAGTTGGGGCAAATACTCATGAATCTGGCCGTCAACGCTCGCGACGCCATGCCGAGAGGCGGATCGTTGACTATTGAAACCCGCGCCGTGGAACTCGGCGTCATGCTCGTATTCACGGATACCGGCCAGGGTATGTCCGCGGAGGTCAAAGCCCGCATCTTCGAACCGTTTTTCACCACCAAAGCCGTTGGGAAGGGAACCGGGCTTGGTCTGGCCGTGGTTTCGGGCGTCGTCAGGCAGAGCGGCGGGTCCATCGAGGTTTATAGCGAACCCGGCCGCGGTACCACGTTCGAGATCTGCTTCCCCGTCGCCGATCAGCCAGTCGCCGCATCCTCCTACAACGAGCTCTCAGGCGACCCGCGGGGCTCCGAAACGATCCTGCTCGTGGAAGACGACGATGCCGTCCGGAAGCTTGCGCTCCGTTCATTGCAATCTTACGGCTACCGTATATTGCCGGCCGGCGGCGCACGGCAGGCCATGGATGTCGCAGTTCAACATCAGGGCCATATCGACTTATTGGCCACTGACCTTGTGATGCCCCTGATGAGTGGCCGCGAGCTGGCACAAGCCCTCCAGCCAAAATTCTCTCGAATGAAAGTGCTCTACCTGAGCGGTTACACGGATGACGACATGGTTCGCCACGGCATTCAGCATTTTGAAGTGAACCTGCTCCAAAAACCGTTCACCCCATCCTCATTGGCCAGGAAGGTCCGCCAGGTTCTCGACCAGAAGGTCAATGCTTAGCTACCGGAACCAGGCCTCGACGCCCCGCTGTATCACTGCCGCCCCCGCCACACCCGCGGCCGCCGAGGCAAACGCCGGCCGCGCCCCACGCCGCTTCCATTCCTCGTGCACCGCGTGATATCCCAGGTAGAACAGCCATCCCGCCGCGATTCCCATCGGATAAGTAATCCATTCCGAACCCAGGCGGGGCCCCATCATCAGTCCCAATGCGCCGCCTGCCAGGGTCGACCCTTCCGCCAGTACTGCCCACCCCATCGCAGCCTTCCGCGATTTCACCGCCGCTCGCAGAATCCCGCCCAGGGCAATCCCCTCCGGCAGTTTGTGCAGCGCCACCGCCAGCGGCACGGCAACTCGCAGCCCCAGCGGCACCGCCAACTGCACCGTCGCGACGCTCCACCCGTCCAGGAAACTGTGCACCGCCGCAGCCACGATCAATGGCGCTGCGAACCCGTGCAACTCGGTGGAACACGCATTGTGATCGTGATCGTGCGCGCACGTCGGACACACCCGGTAGACGAATCGATTGACCAGCAGCAGCACGCCATACCCGGCGGAAAATAGCAGTATCGTTACACGCCACCCAATCTCGCTGGCCAGTTCCGGCACCAGTCCGAACAGCGCCACGCCAAGCAGAATCCCCGCGCTAAACGGCACCACCGCCCGAGCCCGATCTCGCAACCCGGTCATCCAGATCCCGAGCACCGCACCCAGCAACCCCACAAACGTAGCCAAAGCCGGCGCCGTGATCCCCATAATCAGCCTCTACTGTAACAGTGATCTGCGCACCGCTTGCTATCCGCCTCTCACTGTGTCTGAATATCCAGATGCAACGCTATCTGGGGATGCTGTTCCTTGGCGTTTTCATCCCGGCCCTGTCCGCCCAGGCGCCCACCGGCGAAATCGCCGGCACCGTTTACGATTCTTCCGGCGGGGTCGTGCCCAACGCTTCCATCAAGGTCAAGAACGCCGCTACCGCGTTCGAGCGCGCCCTGCTCAGCAATCAGAGCGGCCAGTACAGCGTGCCGTCGCTGGCCGCCGGCGACTATGAAATGCGCGTGGAAGCGCCCGGCTTCGCCAACTACTTCGGTCAAAGCCGTGGTCGCAACCGGCGGCGTCACGACGGTCGATCCGCACCTCGCAGGTGGGAGAGCAAAAAGACACCGTCACCGTCGAAACCATCAATCCGCAGATCGACGTCGAATCTCACACCATCGACCAGGTCATCACCCGCCAGCAGATCCAGCAGCTCCCGCTCAACGGCCGCAGCTTCCTGCAACTTGCCTTCCTCTCGCCCGGCGTGGCCATCTCCAGCAACTATCAGGGCGACTACAACCGCGCCATGGACGTCTCCATTCTCGGCGGCGATCCCGACCGCACCCGCATCGCCGTCGATGGCGCGCGCATCAACGATTCCGTGGATGGCGGCACCCAGCAGAACTTCTCCCAGGAAATCGTTCAGGAATTCCAGATTTCCAGCGTCAACTTCGATCTCTCCACCGGCATCACCGCCGCCGGCGCCATCAACATCGTCACGCGCAGCGGCAGCAACCAGTTGCACGGCAGCGGCTTCTTCTTCTTCCGCGATCACCACATGGCGGCCTATCCCGGCCTGCAGCGCGATCCGCTGGCGCCGGACCCGTTCTTCGCGCGCCGCCAGAGCGGCCTCTGGGTGGGCGGACCGGTGGTCAAGGACCGCCTCTTCTTCTTCGCCGCCTATGAACACAACAACCAGCGCGGCGTCTTCACCAGCGTCCCCACCGACCCCGCCTTCAGCAGCCTGGCCCGCGTCACCGCGAGTCCCAAGCACGATGACCTGGCCAACGCCCGCCTCGATTACCGCATCAGCGCCGCGCACACCGCCTTCGTCCGCTACTCCCACGATGGCAACAACACCTTCGCGCCCCGCGAAGTCAACTCCATGCCCTCCGCCTGGGAGAGCAACACCAACTGGGCCGATTCCGGAGTGTTCTCCCTGATCAGCACCCTTCGGCCCACCCTGGTCAACGAATTCCGCTATTCCAATACCTTCTGGAGCAATCACAACGCGCCGCCCACCGCCGACCAGTGCCCCGGCTGTCTCGGACTCGGGGGGCCGCACGTCACCGTCGAAGGCGCCGGCGTGGCCTTCGGCAATCAGACCAATTCCCCGCAGAGCCGCCTCGTCCGCCGCAATATCTTCGCCGATAACATGACCTGGCAGCACGCCACCCATCGCATGAAATTCGGCGCGGAGATCGAATTCCTCAAAGGCACCGGCACCTATACGCTGGATGCGCCCGCCGATATCACGCTCTTCTCCCCGCAGGAGGTCCGCCAACTGGCGCCGCCCCTCTCCGCCCTCATGCCCACGACCTTCAACACGCTGACCGACGTTCTCAGTCTCCCCCTGAAGACCTTCGTCTTCGGCATCGGCGACATCAATCAGCCGCCGACCTTTCAGCGCACTCAGGCCGACCACGACCGTCTCTTCCACGTTTACTGGCAGGACACCTGGAAGCTGCATCCTCGCTTCACGTTCAACTACGGCCTCGCCTGGTCTTTCGAAAGCAACGCGCTCAACCACGACCTCACCAAGCCGCAATACCTCGCGCCCATCTTCGGCGCCGGCGGTCTGGGCCACGAGCAGCACGCCTGGCTGCGCTTCACCCCGGCGGCCGGCTTCGCCTGGAGCCTGCCCGATAATCGCACCGTGATCCGCGGCGGCGGCGGCATCTTCTACGACACGCTGAACATCGAAACCCGCCTGGTGGAGCGCGCCTACCTCGGCCCGCTCGGCACCGGCTATCTGCCGCTGCCCGGCTCCATCGTTCCCAATCCCATCCCGGGTTCCCGGGTTGCCCGACGGAGCGCCGCTCGATCTGCGCGTACCCACGCTCTTCTCCGGCAACCTCCTCACTGCCATCCTGCCCGCTGGTGCGCTCCACCGCCATCCAGCAACTCCACGTCAACCCCAACAACACCGATCTCTCGCTGCGCAATATCGACGTATTCAAGACCGGTACCGATCTCTTCGTGGATGATTTCGTGCCCGCCCAGGCGCAGCACCTCAGCCTCGGCGTGCAGCGCCAGGTCACCAGCGATTTCGCCGTCACCGCCGATTTCGCCTTCCGCCACTACATCCACGAAAAGCTGCGCGGCATCGACCTCAACCACTACACCGCGGTCGGAGGTCCGGTGATCCCGGCCTGTCCCGCCGCGCTCGCCACCGTGCCCGGCGTCGCGTGCTCCAACGGCCCCATCGCGGCCACCATCAGTGGCGGCAACGGTACTTATAAAGGCCCTGCTGGTGCGCGCCGACAAGCGCTTCAGCCACCGCCATTCGGTGGGCGTGGCTTACGCCCTGCAAAGCGACCAGAACATTTACGGGATCAACGTGTTGCTGGACACGCCCATCACCAATCTGAACAACTGGACGCAAAATGTCGGACCCTCCTCGCCCCGCCACGTGCTGAATATCTCGGGCATGGTGGAGGCGCCGGGCGGCGTCCAGGTGTCGTTCATTTCCAGCTTCAATAGCCGCCAGCCCTTCCAGCCCATCATTACCGGGACCGATTTCTACGGCACCGGCGTGGACGAGTTTCTGCTTCCGGGCTCCGGCACCAACCAGTTCAATTTCGGTCTGGGCAAGGGCGACCTGGTGAGCCTGGTGAACCAATACAACCAGACCTACGGCGGCAAGAAGGGGCCCAACCCGGCGCAAGTCTTCCCCACCATCACGCTGCCGCAAAACTTCTCGACCGGGCGCGTTTTCAATTCGCAGGATCTGCGCGTCACCAAGCTCTTCCGCTACCGCGAGCGTCTGGAATGGCAGCTCTTCGGCGAAGTATTCAACCTGCTGAACACCGCCAACCTCAGCGGATACGAAGACAACCTGCTGGCCCCCGGATTCGGCCAGCCCACCAGCCCGTTTCAG
>CAWDWK010000040.1:0-110216 GCA_963805775.1 uncultured Solibacteraceae bacterium
GCCCCGCGCGCACCTGCATTACCACCGTGGCGAATTCGTTGGCCAGCTCCGGATAGATGTACTGCATCTCCTCGCTCACCCGCATCATCGCCTGGTCGAGCCCCAACCCCGTGCCCAGCACGATACCCAGCAGGTCCACCGTGTCGGGCAGCGCCTCCTGCAGCTTCGCGCGATATCGCTTCACCAGCCGGTACAAAATCTGCTTCGGCAGAATGAAGCCCAGCAGGAACGCCGCCACCAATCCGCCCAGGAGCGAACTCGCTCCATTCGGATTATCGCGCTGCAGATACACCGTGCCGCCGGCCAGCGTCAAGACAAACAGCAGCACGAAAATGCAGTACATCGCCAGCGCGCTCTTGCGCCGTATCCCGGCCTGCGCCAGCAGCTTTTCCGTCCCGTTCATCCAGTCCTCGCCGCCCGGAACCAGCGCGATCATGTACAGGAATCGGTCCAGCCCCTGCGCCGATTTCTTCCGCCGCGTGGCCCGCGCCGCCACCACCATCGCCTGCGATTGCAATCCCTCCAAACGATCGCTCAGTGGATCTTCCTGCGCGCGGAAGAGTTCAAAGGCAGTCCACAACAGCAAATTCAGCGTCGCCCCCGTGAACAGGAAGAGGAGCAGGTCCTTCACGACAATCATTCCGTCCCCCTCATACCTTGATGTTTGCCAGTTTGCGAATCACCAGAATGCCCACGATCTCCGAACAGATCGCATACGTGAAAAACTTGATACCCACCGGATCCGTCCACAGCAGCCGCACATATTCCGGTTTCAAAATCCAGAATCCGATGCCCACCACCAGCGGCAGGCAGCACAACAGGCCCGCCGAAAATCGCTGCTGCGCCGTGTGCGCCTTCAGTTTCGCCGCCATGTTCAATCGCTCGCGCACCAGCGTCGAAAGGTTCTCCAGCACCGCCACCATATTGGCGCCGGTCTGCCTCTGCAAGATCAGAGCCGTGATAAAAAACTTGAGGTCGAGCAGAGGCACGCGCTTGCCCAGTTCGTGCAGCGCGGGTTCCACCTGCGAGCCCAGCCCCAGTTCCTCCATCAGCTTCTTGAACTCCATCTTCACGGGGTCGCTGGTCTCCGTCGCGATCGTTTCCAAACCGCTGTGGATGTTGTGCCCCGCGCGCATCGTACGCGTGAACAAATCGATCGCGTCGGGCAGCATCTCCTCGAACTTCTTCATCCGCCGCGATCGCTTTTGCAGAATGTAGACCACCGGCGCAAAACCCAGCAGCACCGAAAACAGAATCCGCAGGAAGAACAGCATGCCGAACAGCGTCGTCAGCAGAAAACAACACACGGCCAGCGCCACGCTGAGTCCGAACACGTCGGCCGCACGATACCTCAGGTTCGCCTGTTCGATCACGGTCTGCAAACGCCGCAGCATGCCCACCCAGGTCACCAAATCGCCCAGGAAAGCGAACTGTCCGCGGTGCTCGCGGCGCAGCAGTTCCGGAGCCTTCTGGTTGCGGCTGCGCATGTGCGCGCGCAGTTCGCGCAAACGGCTTCCCAACCGGTCCGCGGCCTCCTGCTCCGGTATGCTCCACACGTAATATCCCGCCACGTATAACGCGATCGAGAACAGCACTCCCGTAATCAGGAAGAAGCCCACACTGCCCATCTACTTGTCTTTCACCTCGTGCGTCTCGTGGAAGATCGAGACCGGCAGATGAATGCCATAAGACTTCAGCCGCTCCAGGCAGATCGGCGTGTTGCCACTGCCGCGGAAATTGCCCACCACCTTGCCACGCGGACTGATACCCGTCCGCTCGAATTCGAAGATATCTTGCATATCCACCAAGTCGTTCTCCACCCCCACCACCTCGGCGATTCCCGTCACGCGTCGCGCGCCGTCCGCCAGGCGATTGCAATGCACCACAATGTTGATCGCGCTCGCCAGTTGCTGCCGGATGACCTTATCCGGCACGTGTTGGCTAGCCATCATCACCATGGTCTCCAGGCGCGAGAAGGCGTCGCGCGTCGTGTTCGCGTGAACCGTGGTCATCGATCCGTCGTGGCCCGTGTTCATCGCCTGCAGCATGTCCAGCGCTTCCGGCCCGCGCGATTCGCCCACGATAATCCGGTCGGGCCGCATACGCAGCGTATTGATCAGCAGGTCGCGCTGCGTGATCGCGCCGGCGCCTTCGATGTTGGGCGGACGCGTTTCCAGCCGCACCACGTGCCCCTGCTGCAGATTCAACTCCGCCGTATCTTCAATAGTGACGATGCGCTCCTCTTCCGGAATGAACCGCGAGAGCGTGTTCAGCATCGTAGTCTTCCCCGAGCCAGAACCGCCCGAAATCACGATGTTCAACCGGGCTTCCACACATCCGCTCATGAAATCCAGCATGCCGGTGGTGAAGGTCTGGTTCTTGATCAGGTCTTCAGTGGTCAGCACCCGCTTGCCGTACCTGCGAATCGACATCACTGGCCCAATCAGCGAGAGCGGCGGAATCACCGCGCAAACGCGCGAGCCGTCCGCCAGGCGCGCGTCCACAATCGGCGACGAATCGTCGATGCGCCGCCCGATCGCGCTCACGATGCGCTCGATGATGATGCGCACGTGCGCGTGGTCCTTAAACCGTATGTTGGTCTCCACCACGCGCCCGGCCCGTTCCACGTACACGTTGTCGTAGCCGTTCACCATGATGTCGGAGATCGTCGGGTCCTTCAGCAGAATCTCCAGCGGACCCAGGCCGAACACTTCATCGAGTATTTCCTCGACCAGCCGCTCGCGCTCGCCCATCGTCATGGGCAGCGACTCGTCGATGATCAGCTTCTCCACCACCGTGCCCACCTGCCCGCGGACACTGTCCTTGTTCAGGTCCCTGAGCTGTTCGGGCGTGAGCGAGTTCACCAGCTTCTGGTGAACCTGGCTCTTCAGTTCGAACCAACGGTCTGCTCCCGATCCTGGACGGACAACGCCTCTGCTACCCATGGTGAGCCTTCATTATCGCCGCATTCTCCCCGGCCTCTGGGGGCTTGCCCTTCTTTCCGCCGGTGGCCTTATCCACGAAGGCGCGGAAAATGCGATCCAGCTCGCCGGCCTCTTCGCGATTGGCCACAAACGGCCGGCCCCTGTTGATCGACGCTAGCACCGCCGGGGAACCAGGAATCCCATAAAACACCGTCTGGTTCAGCGTCTGCTGGATCTGCTCCAGGCTGGCCTGGTTGCTGTTGATCTTCTTCGTGTACCGGTTCACCACCACGCGGATCTGATCCTGGTTGAAGCCCATGCGCATCAGGAAGCTGATGTAGCGCTGCGCATTGCGAATCGACGGAAACTCCTGGTCCACCACCAGGAAGACCGACGCCGAGACCTGCGCCGCCGCCATCACCAGGTCGTTCGAGATGTTGCGACCGCCATCGATCACAATGGCGTCGTACCTCTCCACCAGGAAGGTGGCGAACTCGCGCAACTGGTGATCGCTGAACTGTCCGTGTTGCTCCAGCGCATCCGGGGGACCCACCAGATAGAAGCCCAGCGGATCGCGCGTCACGAAGCCTTCGAACAGCGCCTGGTCCAGCCGTTCCAAATTCTCGCCCACTTCCATCAGCGTGTACTGCGGCGAAGCCCCGAGCTGCATGGCCACGTCGTTGCCGATCCAATCCAGGTCGATTGCGACGGTGGAGAGCTTGCGCTGTGCCAGCACGCTGGCGAAATTCACCGCCAGCGTGGTGGCTCCCACGCCACCCTTAGTGCCGACAAACATATAGATCTTGCCCAGCTTGCTTTCCCCCGCGCTGCCGTGGCGCGGAGCGCGCTCCAGTCGCCCCATGGCATCGCGGAATTCCGTGCGCCTGAGCGGCTGCAGCAGGAATTCGTTGGCCCCCGCGCGCATGCACTGGATCACCGTCTCCCCGTCCGCGCTGAAGTTGCTCACCATCACGAACAGATCCGGCGCCGCCTGCTTCACTTTTTCGATAGCCTTGATGGAGCCCTCGGGATCGCCCGAAATATCCACGATCAGTCCCGCGTACGGATGCCGCTCCAGATCCTGCAACACGCGTATGTAGAGATTGGCGGCCACCTCCTGGTATTCGCCAACAATCTTGGCCTCGGGCAGATTGATCAGGTTGTCGCGCACGCTCTCGCGGAAATGCTCGTCGCTCGAAGCGACCAATAAAGTTGTATTAGGCACAGTGGTCCTCTCTCATGGCAGGCAGTTCCCCGATTCGTCGCATCCCGCGCTCTGCATCGGCATATTGGTGGCGAATGGCGGAATCGTCACCGCCGGCAGTTTAAAAAATGTTTCCAGCCCCTTCGAAAACTGGTAGCTGGTCACACTCACCGAGACCGCGTCGGGAATGCAATTCGCGCTGCAATCGGCGCCCGATGCGCAGGCGAACGGCGTGAGTTGTCCGCTGGCGGGGTCCAGCGAAAAGTAGCTGACCTGCAACCCCGCTTCGCCGTTCTGGAATTTCTCCATATCTATCATCCGCGGCACGTGCTCCGTCATGTACTTGGTCACGTTCGTGCCGTCGCCCATCCAGCAATGAGTGGCCGCATAATTGGCGCCGTCGCGCGTGAAATCCACCACGCTGTGCCAGATCCACAGCATCTCGCTGACGAACACAATCATAAACGTCAGCGGCAGAATCACCGCGCCATAGAGCAGCGCAAACTCCAACGATGCCTGTCCCGAGCGCCGCCGCCTCACGACCCGCCTCCATAAGCCATCACAGCCTGCGGCTTGAGTGGAATCGGGTCCAAAAGAATGTACGGAATCCGCGGCTGTATGATGTACCCGTTGGGCATCGACACAGTCAGGAAATCCGGCCGTTGTGCGCCCACCGGCGTGCCGCAGCCCGACGACGCGCAATCGCCCAACGTCAAAGTCACCGGGTCGATACACTGCGTGGTCACGCTGAACATGTCCGGCGTGAGACCGACAATCGCGACAGGGCCGCTGCCATCCGTAGTCCCGGTGATCCCGAACTCGATGGCCGCGGCGACGGTGGCGTCGCCGGCATCGGGACAGAAGTTCACGCCGTTCTGCACCGCCAGATAACTGGCAATGGCCGTCACCGTCTTCTGGAGCGAGTAGTAGATGTAGGTGATCTTACCGAACTGAATGATCCCCGCGAGCAGCAGGAAAATAATCGGCAGCCACATGGCCAGTTCGATCGTTACGCTGCCGCTGCGCCCGTGCCTCATCGGTGCAGTACCACCTTCCCCGGACCCGAACCCACCGGAGCCGGACAACTCTGCCCGAAGCGGTCGTCCACGTAACCCTGCTTGACCGGCATCGGGCTGCCAATGTAAGTCGCCACGAAACGGCCGTTCGGATCGGAGGGGTCCAGGAACGTACCGTCCGGGTTGGGTTGCACCAGGAACTGGCGGAAACCGAGCACCGTCATCGGCGTGGCCGTATTCGACGGCAGGGCGTCCACCACCGTCACCGTCATCACGCGACGGCCGTTGCCGGAGTAGCTGGAGTAAATGTCGCCCTGCCCGGTGACAACGTCGCTATCGGGTTGGAAGGCCGGCTGCAGCGCGCTGTAATCGGTGACCGACGTCGTGCAGACGGCAGGCTGCGTCTGGTTGTCAAAGCGCTCATATAGACCACACAAAGCGGCGCTCGCTACCTGCGGAAGTCCCGCTCCCGAACAGGCCAGCGGTACGGCACTAAACGTGGGACTGCTCCAGGCCGCTTCCAGCGGATCGTTAATGCCGGCGCATCCGATAGGAATCGGCGAGCCGGTAGGATTGGGCGTCGTGGACGACGCCAGCCCCGCGGCGCCGAGGCGGAATAACTGATCGCTCTCATCGGGGACCGTGGTGCTACCCGCGTCGTAGCGATTGATGATGGTGTACGCGGTGGATTGCCCCGAGTTCGGCAGAAAGGTGGGTGCCGTTCCGGTGCAGTTGTAGTAGAACGTGTAATGGACATCGGCTGTTGGGTCGCCGAGTCCGAAGTTCACCGGGTCCGTGAGGTCCTTGGCGGGGATGGCGAAGGGCTCGATCGAGCAGGCCGTACACAATGGCGCGCTGATACCAGCCAGCGCCTGTGCGGCGATCGGAGTTTTGCGCGAAGTGCCCAGCGAGAGCAGGCTCCAGAAAAGCAGCGGGGCGTCGGCCGTGACGTTGATCTGCACGTGGCGCGCGGTGGTGCCATCGGCGCTCGCGCCGCTCGGATCGGTGCCGAGCGCGCCGGCTACTGTGGCGAAGTAAGCCGGGTCGGCGATGGTGCTGGTCAGGTTGCCGCTATCCTGCCCCAAGGTCAGCGAACCGAAATTGTACTTGTTCAACGTGATGGCCTGACTGGCCACCGCGCCGGCGTGATCGAGCGACGTGGTGGTGCCGATCAACTGGCCGGCGGCAGCGATCGCGGCCGCATCGGCCGCCTGCGCGAGTTCCCCGCGCACCAGGTAGAGACGGCCAAGATCCAGAGCGAATCCCATCATGCCGAATACCACCGGCACCAGAATCACTGCCATCTGAAGCGACATCGCGCCACGGCGGCGTTGGTGGGGCGGACCCCCTGGTCCGCGCGGGTCCCCCTGGACCCGCTTCTTCCTTTCCATACCGCCCAGGCCGACGAGGGCGTCGGCCGCGGACCCGGGGGTCCGCCCCACCAGCGGAGCAGTTACGTTACTGTTTGGGTATCTGCTGGCCACGGGGTCCTACAAATTCAGGGTCCTTGACGTCTGTCTGGCTGGTGGTCTTGCCGCCTTTGCCCTTCTTCGTGCCCGCGGGAATGGCCGCCGGCAGGAACGTTTCGGGCATCGTGGGCAGTTTGGCTTTCTCCTCCGGGGACAACGGCTTAACGAAGTGAGGGGTCACCACTACCAGAAGCTCGTCCGTGGATTTCTGTGTGCTGCGGCTGCGGAAGATTTTGCCAAGCACCGGCAAATCGCCGAGCCCCGGGACCTTCGACAAAGTCTCGATCACACGGTTATCGATCAATCCCGCGATGGCAAAGCTTTCGCCGTCCTTGAGTATGACTTCAGTTTCGGCACGGCGCTGGCTGAGCGCCGGAATCACGAATCCCTGCAGCGTGACAGCGTTGGCAAAATCGAGGCTGCTGACCTCCGGCGCCACCTGCAGATCGATCGACCCCTGCGGCGTCACCGTGGGAGTGAACTCGAGCTTCACGCCGAAAGGCTTGAACTGCACCGTGACGACGGGCGCGGTGGCGCCGCCGGTCGGTGTGGTGGTGATCGTGGGGAACGGGAAGCTGCCGCCCGCCAGGAACGAAGCCTCTTTGCCTTCCACCGTGATCAGGTTCGGCTCCGCCAGAATCTGCAAGAGATCGTTTTCCTGCAGCGCCTTGATGGTGGCGCCGATGTTCAGATCCGGACGGAACGCGAAAAGGTTGAGCAGGTCGGAGAAGTTCACCGTCTGCCCGGTACCCGGCGTCAACTGGCTGAAGCGCGGCGGCGTGAACTGCTCCGTCGTAGTCGTGCCGATCATCTTCGGATTGGTGCTGAACAGATTGAAGCCGATCTGGGTAAGCGCCACGCGGTCGATCGCGGCGAATTTCACCTGCAGCAGGATCTGGCGCGGTTCGGCGGGCGGCGGCGATTGCAGCAGGTTGATCACGGTCTTGGCGCGCGTCTGCGCCATGCCGGCCAGGCGTTTTGCATCCTCGGCGGATTTCACCTTGCCGCTGAGCACGATGGTGTCGCCCGTGCCAGTCACGTTGATGGGCGTGCCCGCGGTGTCGTTTATCGCCTTGGCGAAGGCGTCCCACTCGGCGGTGTCCTTGGTGACGTTGATCTCGTAGCGCGCAGGCTCGGCGCCGGTCTCCCAGATGACCATCGTGGCGCGGCCCGGACCCTTGGCGTTGATCATGACCTCGCGCGGCGAAATCACCACCGCGTCGGCGATTTTGGGCTCGGAAATGGCAACTTTCGTGACGTCCTGCGGGAAGCTGATCAGCTCGCCGCGGCCTTCGAGCAGCGTGATGTCGTGGGACTGGGGCTTGGTGGTGGTCTGCGCGAAGCATCCGGCGGCAAGCAGTGCCGCGCACGCGAGCTTAGACGATCATCGGGCCGCTTCTCATCGAAACGATTCCTGGACATGCTTGTCTCCGCGGTAGACGTCCACCACAACCCTCGCCTTCTCCGATTCGGCCTTCTTCCGCCGGGCTTCTTCCTCCGCGGCGGCCTTGGCTGGGTCAACCGGCTTCTTCTCGCCGGTCAACTCCTGCCAGACATTGGGATCTTCTAGATTGGCTTTGGAAATGTTGGTGGTCCGTCCGCGGCGGGCGCGGGCCAGGCGTGCGCTGATCATCGGATCGAGCACTTCGGTGGTGATGGTTCCGGTGGTGGGAGATTGAACGCTATCCAGCGGATTGCGCAGGGAGAGGCTGATCTTGCCCTGGCTCTTTGCCAGTTCCAGTTTCTGTGCATCGTCCGGCAGAAGCACAAGCGTCACGGTGGGCGACTTGGGGGCGCGCGGGTCCACCGACTGACCGATCGCCACGGTGCGTCCCGTGGAAATCACTTTGACGTTCTGCAGGATGGTGGATGTGGTGGCCTCGGCCATGGAACCAGGACGCGTGAAGATCACATCCACGCGTGAGCCAGGCTGGATCAGGCCGGCCACGCCGCTCACGTCGGTGACTTGCACGCTGACGGCGCGGTATCCGCGGTCGATGGTGGAAGAGACGCCTTCCACGGTCGTCATGTCGGAGAGCTTACCCTGCAGCACCGGCTCGTTGGTATTCAGCGGAACCATCAGGACGCGATTCTCCGCCGCCATGAGCTGGAAAATGGAGCCCTTGGGGACGTCCTTTTCCGGATAGTTGACTACCTTGAGGTCGTTCTTCCTGAGCAGCGTGCCCATCGGCATATCGTGGCTCGCCACCACCATGCGCAAGGTCTTCTCCTGCTTGGGCGCGACTGCGTTGGCGTAGTAAAACCAGGTCAGGAGCAGCGCGGACACCCAGGCGGCGCCGAACAGCAAGAGTTTTTTCTGACGGTCCATTCAGTCCTCGAGGGCGATTGGCACTCCGGGCACACGCTCAGACACAACTTCACCAAATAATTCTGCCGATGTTCTGTTGTAACACAAATGGCTTGATTAAGTTCCGCCAAATGCAAGCAAAGTCGCGGTTTTATCGCTGTAAAGCGGGCGCCAGCCGATCTGTTCCAGGGCGGGCAACAACGGCGAATCGGCGGGCAGCAGCGCGTGCGTGAAGTGGAACGAATCCCAGTACGCGCGCCATCCCGGCCGGACCTGTACCAGGCGCGAGTACTGCTTGAGGAAATCCGCGCCGTAGAGGTCGCTGCGCCCATCGAAGAAAACCTTCAGGGTCCCATTCGAACGGTAGATCAGATACCCGCCAAACTTGTCCGGGGCGAACAGGCGCGCGCCTGCGGGAATGTGAGAGTAAGCGGCGACGGGGAATGTGTCGGCAGGGAAGGACGCAGCGGGCATGAGGTAGTACGCCGCCACCAGCACGACTGGTATCAGGGCAAACCCGCGGAAGCGGGCGTCCAGTGCCCGGAGGTTGTCGGAGTATTTGAGAAAACCGGGGACAGACGGAACGTTTTCCAGTTTCCCCGGAAGACCCGAAAAAGGCGGGATGTTACTGATACTGCTCGAAAAGAAACCGGAAAACGTTCCGTCTGTCCCCGGTTTTCGGATGGCCGCGTTGGCGATGGGGAGCAGAAGGAGCGCGGAGAGCGGCAGCGCGCGGGCGGAGCGGAGAGCCATCGCAGTGATCAGGATGGCGAGCGCAAAGTGATGCACGCGCTTCTGCGTCAGGGCGAGGGTGCCTCCAACTACTCCGAGGATGACCGTGGCGATGATCTGCGCGGCGCCCGCACTGTGAAAATCGAAGGACTGAAACTCCGCGATTCGCGCCAGCAAATCGCTGTCGGTGAGGTAGCGGTAGACGTGGACGTAGAGTTGCGGTCCATAAGGATTGAGCAGCGGCGCCACCGCCGCCACTGCCGCCGCCTTGAGATACCAGCGATCCTCCAGCGCGAACACCAGGGCGATCACGGGTGCCAGGAAGAAGCTGGCATGGACGTTGGCCCAGAGGGCAGTGACTAGTCCCACCACGATCAGGTTGGGCTTGCGCGGGAAGATGGCCAGCAGCAGGAAGATCCAGCTCAGCACGTGGGGCCGCGCCAGCCAGTGTATGCTGCAGGTGGAGAGCAGCAAGGGAGCCATCGCGCAGGCAATCAGAAAGTTGCCGCCCAAAGCCCAGTGAAGGCGAAACCAAAGCCAGACACCGGCCGCGACGGCGGCGGCGTAAAAGAGAGCCACGCCCTTGAGTCCCAGCGTTTCGTGGATTCTGCCTACCGCGACATCGGACAGCCATTCCCAGGCGAACCAGGGCTTGCCTTCTTCGGTGAACGAATAGGGGTCTGTCCGAGGCAGGGTGGCGGTGCGCAGGATAGCTTCACCGGTCCGTATGTGCCAGCCGGCGTCAGAGTCGCGAAAAAGCTTCTGGTATCCCTGGAAGAGAAACAGGCAGTAGAACAGCGTGACGCAGGCGGTGGCAAATGCCAGGTCCGGCACGCACCAACGCAGCAGGACCCCCGGCCGCGACATCAAACTTCCGGCGTTACTGTGTTGCGCCGATGCTGGACAGGTCGCCGGTCATGCTCTGGTACAGGCTGACGATACCCTGGGAGAGCTGATTTACGGTGGTGATCAGCGCGAGCCCTACGGCAGCCACAATCAGGGCGTACTCGACCAGGTCCTGTCCCTGCTCGTCGCGAATAAATCTTATGACTAGTGCTTTCATCGTTCCTCTCTCTATTACTTCACGGTCACTGAGCGGAAGCGCTTTTGGGCGCGTCCGACTGCGATTCGTACAACGGGCCCACGAACAGCCGGCGCAGGCCAATTCTAAACCTTTGCCAACGCGTATCCAACGGCTTGGCTTCCAGCATTGCGGGGCTCCCGTCCAGACGCGACACCAACTCCAAATTCCGTAGGGCCGCGGGGTGTGCCCTATTATAGCTGAGGGCCACATCCAGTTCCCGGCGCGCCTCGGGATAGTTCCCTTTTTCCATCCACACCGCCGCCAGGTTGTTATGTGCCGTGGCCGGGTCGGACGTGGATTGCCAGTTGGCCACCGCCTGCGCAGTGGCATTGGAATGGGCGAGGGCAATGCCCAAATTGTTACGCGCCATCTGCGAGCCGGAGTTGAGTTTGAGCGCTTCCTGGAACTCGCGGGCGGCTTCCTCATCCTTCTTCTGCATCAACAGGTTGTAGCCCAGATTATTGTGCAGATAATCGACAGCCGGGGCGAGTTCAAGGGCTTTGCGATGGGCCGGTTCGCCGGCCGGCCAGAGGCCGGTTTCGTCGCGCAGGATGCCCAGCCAGGAATAGTATTCGGCGCCGCTTTCGGGATGAGCTTTGAGAAAACTCTCCAGCCCGGCGATGGCCTCGGGACGGCGATTGACATCGCGCAGATCACGCACGAGGGCGAGTTGCGCATCGCCCGATTCGGGGAATCGCGCCACCGCGAGGCGGCTGATTTCGAGGGCGATTTCGTGGTACCCGCGCTCGCGATAAGCTTTGGCGAGTTCCAGCCGTACTGGAATGTTGTCGGGTTCGGCGGAGACCTTTTCGCGCAGGGCGCGCAGTTGGTAATCGCCGTCCCCGGCATCGACGGCATTGCGTATCTGACGCTCCCAGGGGTTGACGGCCGCGGACTTCGGCATGGCGGTCCCGGAGACCTGTGTTTGATGGACGCAGGAAACCGAGAACGCGGCGCAGGCAGCCAGGATCGCGGCGGTGTAGCGGGATTTCATGCGTTCAACTTTTCGAGCGACAATACGTCACCCGGCATGGTACCGGATTTTTCAACAGTACCGGCCGGCAATTCCAAAATCGAATGCGCGGTGAGACAGGCCGACAAACGCCAGGCCGGAACTGCATGCCTCACTTTGCGAACCTTCCGCTGCTTGTCGAGGTAAACCAAGTCGATCGGAAACTTCATGAAAAAAGTATGGACGGACTCGCAGGGCACGATCCACAGACCCGAGCCGGGCTCCAGCCGTTCATGCTTGAGCAGGCCGACACGGCGTTTTTCGCTGGTATCCGCGATTTCCACAGCTTCGCCGAGGATGGTATCGCGGGTATGATTCCGCACGAATACTTTCAATTTTGCTGACTATAACACGGCGAGGGCTTGGATTGTTGCGGGCTGTGGTCACAGGAAAAGCAGAGAACGAAACTTTCTCTGCGTTGATAGGGTTTAAGTTAGACTAAGACTTAATCCGCCGCGTCCCAAGGGGAAGAACTGTCCATGAACCACAGGTGTCAGGCTGGTGTGTTGGCGATAGGCCTCTGGCTTTCGGCAGGGCAGGCGATCCACGCGCAGCAGGCGGTGAGCGCAACCTTCGGCGATGTGATCCAGGTGCAAGGCGGTACGCCCTCCGACATCGTGCTGGACGAACTGCGGCATCAGCTTTACCTGATCAGCAACACCACCAGCCAAGTGCTGGTGTTCGACTACACCAACAATCAGGTGATCGCGAAGATTGCGGTGGGAAGAACGCCGCTGGCGGGCGCGATGTCGATGGATGGCAATTTTCTGTACGTGACGGCGAGCGGTCCGCCTTCGGCGCTGTATGCGATCGACCTGACCGCCAACCATCTGGCGTATAGCCAGACGCTGCCTTCGACGCCCCAAGGAGTGGAAACAGGGATCGACGGGCGCGTGCTGGTGGCCATGGTGGGAACCGGCGTGACGTCGGGCATTCCGCAAAAGACACTGCAGATTTTCGACCCCGTGGCCCGGACTCTGACCGATGTTGCCGTGCCGGCGCTGACCACCACCCTGGCGCCGCTTCCGGCACAGGCGACGGGTCGGCCCACCACCACCTTTCCCGGAAAACTGCTGCGCACTCCGGACGGGACCTTCATTGTCGGAGTGATCACGCCGACCGCCGGGAGCACCTACATTTTCGTGTACGAAGTGGCGTCGGGCGTGATTCTGCGCAACCGGACTACGGCGGGACAGAGCACAGTGATCTCGATGGCGCCGGACGGCTCGCGCTTCATGGCCGGATTCACCATGTACGACACGGCCACCCTGGCAGTAATCGCGCAGCAGAATAACGCCAACGCACCGTTCACATTCACCTCCGCCGTCAACACGACGCAGAACGTGGGCGGCAGCATCTTTTCGCCGGATGGCACCACGCTGTACAGCGCATTCAACACGGCGGCGACCACCAATCCTCCTTCGCCATCGCTCTCTTCCACGCTGCTGGTGAACGACCCGACGAACCTGGGCATCCGCCTTGGCATCAAACTGCCGGAGAGTATCGTGGCCAAGATTGCGATGAAGAGCGACGGTTCGGATGCCTGGGGCTTGAGCGATTCCGGAATGATCCACTTACCGCTGGGTAAGTTATATAGCTACCCGATCCTGATGCCGGAGACCACCATGGTCTTCCTGGCGATGGACGATTGCAATCGCGGCGTGGCCTCCGGGACGCTGAAGATCAACAACCTGGGCACGGGGCGGCTGACCTACACGGTGGCGGCGAGCCCGAGCGCGGCCCTGGTCTATAGCCAGTCCAGCGGCCTGGCGCCTTCGACCATTACGTTCACGATGGAGCCGGGACGCAGCGGCGTGGTGCGGCAACCGGGCACGAATATCTGGACTGGCGCCGGAACGCAGAACGGGACGCCGATCAATTTGACGCTTTCGTCGCCGGATGCCATCAATATTCCGAACACCATCCGCGTCTACATGAATTACCGGCAGAGCGACCAGCGCGGCGTGATCTATCCAGTGCCGACAACGCTGAACAACAGTCCTGCCGGGACCACCGGCAATACGTCAGGCAACGAAGGATTGCAGGACATTCTGCTGGACGAGCCGCGCGGCCTGTTGTACATCACCAACTCCGGCTTCAACCGGATTGAGGTTTTCGACACGGTGAAGCAGCATTTCGTGAACCCGATTCCGGCGGGACAGATGCCGCACCAGATGGCGATGGGCAGTGACGGGAACACGCTATACGTGGGCAACACGGGCGGCGAATCGATCAGCATCATCGACCTGAACCTGCAACGCGTGGTGGACAGCGTGGTGTTTCCGCCGGTACAGCGCAACAGCACGGCAGCGCCGATTTATCCGCGGTCTCTGGCGATGGGCAACTTCGGGCTGCAATTCCTGATGTCGAATGGGACGCTGTGGAAGGTGGTGGGCAACCAGGCGCTGCCGCGTCCGGCGGATCCGAACCTGATCGTCCCGGTGACACTCACCGGATGCCCGAACTGCGGCATGATCGCCACGCCGGCAAGTGACTTCGTCCTGACCCTTTCGGGCAACGGGACGGGTTACGTTTACGATGCGACGGCGGATGCGTACGTGACCAGCCGGCTGCTGATTCCGGCCCCGATTCAGGGCTATTACGGAGTTATGGGCGCAGGGCCGGGCGGCGCTTACTACCTGGTGGACGGGCTGATTGTCAACCCGTCGTTGACCACCATCGGCGGTTCCGCATCACCCGGTGCGACAGGCATCACGGGCGGCGGCGGAGGTCCGGGAGGCGGCCCGCCAGTAGTTTCGATCATCAATACGGGCAATCGCAATGTGGCGGCGCTGGCTCCGCTGGACGCCAACCGTTTCCTGCGACTGACCACTCCGGTGCGGCAGAATATAACGACGGTGACCAAGGACGATTCGCGCACCACGCTGGAAGTTGTCAACCTGCAGACGGGGTCGGACACGCTGGCCGGAGTGGTGCCGGAGAATCCGGTGGTCAACGTTTTCAGCACCACGCGGTTCAATACCAATCCGCGCATGATGACGGTAAATTCGGCGGGGACCACGGCGTACATGATCACGCTCTCGGGACTGAGCGTGGTGTCGCTGACGCCGACCGGAACGGACACGCGGCCCACGATCGCGCCGGGTGCGCGCGGCATCGTGAACTCGACTGATGGCACGCCGAACTTCAAGCCGGGCTCGTTCATCACGATCTCCGGCACGAATCTGGCGGATGCGGCGACCGCGGATTCCATTCCGCCGCCGACGGTGCTGGGCGGTTCGTGCGTGACCTTCGGCGATATCGCGGTTCCGCTGCTGGTCACCTCCAACGGGCAGATTCAGGCACAGATTCCCGACACTCTGACACCGGGCACGCAAGTAGTGGAGGTGCGCTCGCTCAGCACGGCGCAAGACTCCGACCCGGTGGTGATTACGGTGAAGGCGAGCGGGAATTAGGGCGTCACGCGCTATTTTCCCTTCGAGAAGAAGCTCCATCTGAATCTTCCACCAAGCCAGACGATGGCGGCGGCCGCAGCGACCGATCCGTATTCCACCAGCAGGATCCAGCCGGAAACTCGCCAGGGTTGTCCGAGCGTATACGTATACCAGACGTAGAAAACCGGGAGGATGCTGAGCGTCCAGATCATGAGCGGGAGCGTGGCTGCCGATTGCAGAAAAGGTACGAGCCAAAGCAGATACCAGGGGTATATGACGGGCGCGCCGGCCAGCGACACTGCCATAGGCCAGGCCCACGCATCCGGTGAGCCTGCCGGGTGTTTAACTCGCAGCCACACAGCCGTCGCCAGACCGAACAGGACGGACAGGCCCGCCGCCACCTGGGGGCGCACCACGCGCTCGATCCCCGCGAAAATCGGGTCGTTGAAGCGAAACCGCTGCACGAAGGTACCAAGCGACCCCAGCGGAAGCGGGCCGCGTTGCAGAAAAGGCGCGTACAGTAATGCGACGAGGAGGGCCGCCAGCAATCCATCGCGAAGACGCACGCGCCGCCAGTACAGCGGCGCCAGTACGGCCGGCAGAAACTTGACGGCGACCGCAAGCCCAAAGGTAACGGCGGCGAGGGTTCGCCAACGGCGGCCGAGCGCCGCGGTGGAGATCAGCAACAACATCACGCCGAGGATATCGATGTGGCCATTGTAGGCCACGCAGGTGACCAGCAGCGGGTGCCACGCGTAGGCTAATACCCAATGTTCCCCGCAGCCCCGGCGTCGCAGGTCGGCGAGCAGCACGAGAACAATCGCCAATTCGCACGCGGCAAAAGCGACTTTGAATGCGAAGGCCGACTCATGTATCGCCGTGACGGCCCGGAAAAAGAGCTGTGCGCCGGCGGGGTACGGGCTTGGCAAGTCAGGGTTGTTCATCTCGCGAGTTTCAACGGTGTGAAGCTTCGCGAGAGCGGGATCGGAAGGAATCGCAGTGTAGGGATTGTAGCCGAGCCGCTGCACCCGCCCGTCCCACACGTATCGAAGGACATCGTCCTGTGAACCCGGCGCCACCAGCAGAAATGGAACCCGCCACGCCGCGGACATCGCCAGGCAGACGAGGATGACGTGGCGCGCGTATTTTGGCGTCCGAATGAACTCACGGATGGCGAGTAGGTAGGCGATGCCGGCCACGCCCAGTGCGATAAGGTAAGGAGGCGAGCCGGCCGGACCGGGGATTCGGGTGCAGGCTACCAGGGCTGCGGTCATGGTGGCGCCGAGCCCATAGAGCCGTTGTGACGGCGTGGCTGTCACAGGTCTAAACCGACCGCCGGTGGAGGCGCCGTTGTGCGGGCCCACTCCGCCAGCCACTTGGCGGTGCGCGGTGCGCGCTCAGGAGCGAGCCGTAGTTCCTCTGTCAGCCGGCTCAGGTCGGCCGGCACATCGATGTCGTAGAACGGGTCGATGGAGCGCACCGATAGTCCGAGTGCCTGGGCACGCGCAAGCAACGCCTGAAGCGCACTGGTGGTCCCCATCGTGCTGTTCACAAACAGTCCGGGATAGGGTTCGGTGCCACCGACCAGATAGTAGCCTCCATCGTGGGTCGGTCCGACTACGAGATCGCACGAGCTAAGGGCGTCGAACGCCAGCCGGAGAGCCGATGCCGGCAGGTGCGGACTATCGCTGTTGAAAGCGACGATGCGCCGCCGGCCAACCGTGGCGAAGTGCGCAAAAACCGAGGTAAGAGCGGCCCCCAGTCCTTCACCTGTTTGCGCCACTACTTGCACTCCGTTGCCGGCCAAACGCGATAGCTGCTCGACATCCGCGGCCGGGCTCATGATCGCTGTTTCCACACCATCGAGCGACTGTGCGAGCGCCAGCGTGTCCTCCAGGAGACAGCGGTACAGCCCGGGAATTGCCGGCGATGGCAGGCACGCAGCCAGCCGGGTCTTCACGGCGCCGGTCCTCGCAGCTTTCGCCATGATTACCAGGATGCAATCTCGCGGAGGAGTCACACCAACTCCGGCGCAGCGGCTCGACGCCGTTGCACATAATAGAGCAGAATCCGGCTGAAGATGAACCATGCCGCGCCTATGGTGCCGCTGACCGTCCCGCTGATCTTGGATTTCCCAATGCGCGGGTGATAGCTTACCGGCACTTCGATCACACGAAAGCCGTGGAGAGTACCTTTCAGGATCATCTCAACCGCCCACCCGTAGGTTGTCTCCTGGAGCGCCATTTTGCGGAGGACGTCCGCGCGCGCGGCACGGAAAGGGCCAAGGTCGGTGATCCGCTGCCCAAACAGAAGTGTGATCAAGCCTGCGGCAAGGCGGTTGCCGAACGCTGCATGCCACGGCAGTGCACCCGGGGTGCTCGGCGCCGCGAGGCGCGAACCCAGCGTGATGTCGGCACGCCCATCGATGATGGGCGCGAGCAGGAGCGGGAGCTCAGCGGGCCGGTCGCTATAGTCGCCGTCGAGGAATACGACGACATCGGGCGAACTTGCGTTGGCGAGCCCGGTCAGGCAGGCCCGGCCGTATCCGCGTCGCGGTTCGCGCACGACACGCGCTCCCATCTCTGCTGCAATCTCAGGTGTCCCGTCGGTCGAGTCACTGTCTACGACAATCACTTCGCTGACGAGGCTGGCAGGAAGGTCCGCCAGGACATGTCTTAGCGACATCGCCTCGTTGCGGGTAGGAATGATGACGGAAACGCGCATTCGAGTTGTGTCCCGATCACCACAATGGCGAAAATGGCCGCCTCTGCGCCAACAACGCGTCGACGCCCCACGCGCGGCCAGCCCGCCCGACGGCGAGTCCCAGCGACGCCAGCACGGGGACTAGCAGTTCCCAGATCCATGCCGTGCCCCACTCTGAGACCCACAGGCTGGCGAGGAAGGCAAACGCCACTAAGGCAGCTGGGCGGGTGAGCAATCCCAACACCAGCAGCACGCCGAGCGAGATTTCCGTTACCGCTTGCACGGGCGCCGCCATCGAGGCATGCGTTGCCGCGAGTGCCATGACCGTCTTCCACGCAGCCGGCGAGTGACCCTGCTTGATGTAGTAGTTGATGAGGCCTGCGTAGCCCGCGGAGGTGTAGAGGCCTTTCCCCAGATTCTCGAAGAAGACCCACACGAACATCGCGCCAATCGTCAGCCGCACCACAGCCAGTCCGATTCCCGCCTGGAGTTGGCCGGCAGACCCGGTTGACACGTTCCGCGGCGAGCCGGCGTCCGTGGTCATGGTCGCTATCGTATCAAATTGATTGCGCTCATATTGCACACGGTGGGCGTGCGGGCTAGACTGTACAACGTGGCAGATCCGGAAGCGACTCACGCCGGCGCCGGCATATCTCTCGGGCTCGGACTGACCAACGAATGTAACCTCGCCTGTGCCTTCTGCTATCGCGATCCGGCTCGCGCGGACCGTCTCTCGCTGGATCAAGTGAAGTCAGTCATGGAACGGCTGCCCGTCCGCTCGGTGAATCTCGGTACCGGCGAGAACGGTATGCACCCGGACTTTCACGCAATACTGGCCTACCTGAGCAAACAACCCATCCAGCTCACCATCACTTCCAATGGCCACAGCGTGGCTGTTTTGGAAGATAGCGAATTGCGGGCCTTTCACGACATCGAGTTCTCTCTCGATTACCCGACGCAAGCGGAACAGGATGCACAGCGCGGTCCCGGCAATTGGGCCCTCGTCCACCAGCAGGCAGAACGCTGCGTGAGGCTGGGAGTGCCTGTGACCGTTATTGCCGTCATGATGAGGCCGAACTATTTGCGGCTGGCCGAGGTGGCACGAGTGGCAAAACAGTTCGACGCTGCCTTGCGAGTGAACGTTTACCAGGCCGTGCGATCGGACGTCTATGCTTTGACGTACGAAGAATACTGGAACGGGTTCCGGCGGCTCTTCGCTCAGACCGACGTGATAGCCGTTGGCGAGCCGCTGGTTAGAGCGATGGCTGGTCTTCCACCGCGGGCGGGAGGATGTGCAATCAGCACCATACGAGTTACACCGCGAGCGACTACGCAGCCCTGCGTTTACTGGCCGGGTTCGGGTGAGCCGCTGTCAGATTTGCTCGCCAAGGGGACCGACATTCTAAGTTCGACGCCATTTGAGCAGGCCCGGACACTTCCCGAAGCCTGCCAGCCTTGCGAGTTCCTGGAATCGTGCCGCGGTGGTTGTGCCGGACGGCGACGCCTGCACGGCGCGCTGCTCCAGCCTGACTCATATTGTCCGGTCATTCGCGGGGAACGCCCCACCCTGAAGATCCGCATGGCCGCTAGCCGCGAACTGCCTAAACTAAGCAGCTCCTGCACGACGGTCGTGATTGCACGGGAGACGGATTTGTGAGGCTCAACTCGGGAACAGGCGTCAGCCGTGTGCAGGTGCAATCTCCCTGGACGTAATCTCATATTTGAAGCTATCCGGATCGAGGCTGTCGATACGTCCACCGGCTGTTTCTGCGTGGGGATACATCACGAACCCGACCGTAGGTCCGCTTGAACCCGGGAGAGTGACATCGTTCGCATAGTTGTACGCCATCCAATTCATCTCCCAGGATCCAAACAGTCGCGCTCGCGCCTTTCTTACCATCTCATCGTCCAGCGGGCGGTTTCCGGGGGGTTCCTCCAGCATGACCTTTCGCACGTCCGCGGGATCCACAGGAACCCAACCGTATTCGCTGAGGTACACCTCGGCACGGCAGTGTTGCGCTTTCGTGATGTTATCCGATGAGGTGCCGAGGCTCTTGTATCCCATCTCCGACCTGCCGACGCGGATGCCATATACGTCGCGCGCTGCCAGGCCGGCCGCACGCGCGAGGCCAACGTAGAGAGCGTTGAGATCGGCGCACTTGCCGCCCAGATCCCTGGACTCCAACATGAACCGGATGTTGCCGGTGCCGCATCCGCGCGTCTTCGGATTCCGATATGTATTCTCAACGATCCACTCATAGATCGCACGCGCCTTGTCGACATCGGTCCTGGCACTGCTCGTGATCTCCATTGCCGTCTCTTTGACAATTCCGTCGGTCGGCAGCAGTTTGGTCGGGCGCCGGTAATTGCTCAACTCCACGGTGTTCGTCTTCCGCGTATTGCCCGGCGCCGAGAGGTTTACCGCCCAGTTTCTGGTTGCTACCCGGCTCGTGGCCGTGAGGAGCGGCTTCACCCCGGGCGGGAATTCCGCTACGATAATTCCCACAGCTTCCGTCTTGCTCTGAAAGGTCTTCGCACTGCCCCCTTCACACTTGACCGTGTTGGCGAGCGTCTTCTGATAGGGCGTAGCGCTGATGAGGGCCGCCGGCAGCCAAACGTGCGTTGTGCCGGAAGGTTTCAGGACTTCAACGCGAGTGGTCACTTCGAATGTGCGCCAACCCTCACTTTGGCCAAACAGTCGCTGCGACTCTGAGAACAAGAGGCTGGCCGGCACAAAGCCTGACGCATGTATAAAGTCACGTCGGTTCATAGGCAAGAATACCCTCCCTCAAGTGGCTCGCCAACTGTCTTGGCCGCGTGCCGCCGGCCGACCCTATGGGCTTGATCATACGTCAGCGGGCCAGTGGCTGCAACTTGAACCGGATAGCTGTTGCGAATGGCGCATCGCGCCAAGCGGCATAAGGGTTGACAACGGGAGGGAGCGGGGGGCATGATGCTGTTGTAGGCATCCGACAACAATGAAGCTCGATCTATTGCAAGGCACGCTCGATCTACTGATTCTCCGGACGCTGCAAAACGGGCCGCAGCACGGATGGGCCATCTCCGAACGCATCCAGCAGATCTCGCAGGATGTGCTGCGGGTCAACCAGGGCTCGCTCTATCCGGCGCTGCACCGGCTGGAGCACCAGGGGCGGATCAAGGCGGAATGGGGCATCTCCGAGTTGGGGCGGCGCGCGCGGTTCTACCGGCTGACGGCGGCGGGGCGCAAGCAGCTTGGCGTGGAGACGGAATCGTGGGCGGCGCTGACGGCGGCGATCGGACGCGTATTGGAACAGGCATGATATGGGGTGGAACGACGTGACGATGCGGCTGCGGGCGCTGGTCTCGCGGCGGCGCGTCGAGAGCGAACTCGACGAGGAGCTAAGTTTCCACCTGGCGATGGAAGCGGAGAAGAACCGGGCGCGCGGGATGGACGGCACGGAATCTGACCTTCGGGCGCGGCGGGAATTCGGCGGGTTGACTCATTTCCGTGAGGAGTGCCGCGACGCGCGCGGGCTGACGGCGATCGAGGACCTGGTGCGCGACGTACGGTACGGAATGCGGGTGCTACGGCGGACGCCGGTATTCACGGCGGTGGCGATAGCGTCGCTGGCGATCGGCATCGGGGCGAACACGGCGGTGTTCAGCCTGGTGGATACGGTGTTGCTGCGCAGCTTGCCGGTGCGCAATGCGGAGGAACTGGTGGTGCTGGGGTGGAGCGCCAACAACGGTCCGCGAATCACGACGACGTATTCGAACTCGGGCGGAGGTGGAACTTACGGACGGTGGCACACGAATGTGTTCTCCTGGCCGATGTTCGAATCGGCGCGGCGCAGCGGCGCACTGGCGGAGACGATCGGGTACTCGCAACTTCCCAGGCTGAACGTGCTGGTCAACGGAGAGTCGCGGGTCACGGGCGGGATGGCGGTCAGCGGCAATTATTTCTCGGGGCTGGGCGTGCGGATGGCGCTGGGACGGCCGCTGACGGCCGATGACGATAACGAAGGCGGCACGACGGCGGCGGTGATCAGCTACCGTTTGTGGGAGCGCGCGTTCGGACTGGATCCGGCGGTGACGGGCAAGACGATCTACATCAATCGCAAGCCGTACGTGGTGGTGGGGGTGACGGCGCGCGAGTTCTTCGGGGTTTCGGTGACGGGGCTGTTTCTGGCGCCGGAGATCGATGTGACGCTGCCGATTCAGATGAAGGAACGGATCGATGGCGCGCCGGACAGGGGCAACGAATGGCGCAGCGCGGATTTGTGCTGGGTGCAGATGATGGGGCGGCTGAAGCCGGGCGGTGGAGCGGGCTCGGCGGCGGCGCAACTCGGGCCGCTGCTGCTGGCAAATCTGCCGGAGGCAGTGGTAGAGGAGTTGCGCGGCCAGGCTCCGCGAGTGGATGCGCAGCCAGGCAGTCACGGCCTTGAGTCTGGGCGTACGCAATTCCGGGATCCGCTGAAAGTGCTGGCGGGAGTGGTGGGCCTCGCGCTGCTGATGGCGTGCGCCAACCTGGCGGGGCTGCTGCTGGCGCGGGCGGCGGCGCGGCGCAAGGAGATCACCATACGGCTGGCGGTGGGCGCTGGACGGTGGCGGCTGATTCGACAATTGTTGATGGAGAGCGCACTGCTCTCGGCGGGCGGAGCGGCGGCGGGACTGCTGGTGGGACGCTGGGGCCTCCAGGCGCTACTGGCGATGGCGCGGGCCGGGCGGTTTGCGCTGCCCGTGGACATTCATCTGGATCTGCGGGTGCTGGGCTTCGCGGCGGCGGTATCGATGCTGACGACGGTGCTGTTCGGGCTGGCGCCGGCGCTGCGCGCGACGCGCGTGGACCTGGCGCACGGGCTGAAGGAAGACGCTCCGCTGCGCACGGCGAAGGGACACCCGGGCGGCGCGCAGATACTGGTGGCGCTGCAAATCGCGGCGGCGCTCCTGCTCACCGTGGGCGCGACGCTGGCGGTACGCAGCCTGACCAATCTGCGCGCGATCCCGCTGGGATTCAATGCGACGCGCGTGATCACGTTCGGCCTGGATGCGGGCCACAACGGGTACGACGAAGCGCGCAGCACGGCGCTCTACACACGGTTGCTGGAGCAGTTGAACCGCACGCCGGGCGTGGTGGCGGCCAGCGGGTCCACCTCGATTCCGATGAGCGGATACAGCTCGAATATTACGATTGCGGTGGATGGCGTTAAGCGCGGCTCGCCGAAGGTCAACGGCGTGAGCGAGCGATTCCTGGACACGCTGCAGATTCCGCTGGTGGCGGGGCGTGGCATCGAGGCTCGCGACATGAACGGGGCGCGCATCGCGGTGATCAATGAGAGCATGGCGCGCCGATATTTCGGCGGCGGTACGGCGATCGGGCGGAGTTTCCGCTGGACGGGGAAAGGCGGATGGGATGTCGAGGTAGTCGGCGTCGTCAAGGACGCCAAATACGACAGGCTGAGGGACGAACCGCCGGCGACGATTTATGTGCCGTGGACACAGATGTCGTGGGGCGCGGCGACGCAGTTGGATTTTGAGGTGCGCACGGCGGGCGACGCGAACGCGGCGATGGCGGCGATCCGGCGGTTGATTCGAGATACGGACCGCATGCTGCCGGTGATGAACATGCGGTCGATAGAGCAATGGATCGACGATGCGCTGGAGCAGGAACGGCTGCTTGCGTGGCTGGTGGGACTGTTCGGCGCGATCACGCTGGTGCTGGCGTGCGTGGGACTGTACGGGATGGTGGCGTACTCGGTGACCGGCCGCACACGCGAGATCGGGCTGCGGATGGCGCTGGGCGCGGATCGCTGGTCAGTGCTGGGGATGATCCTTCGGCAGGTGCTGTTGACGGCGGGCGGCGGGATCGCGATCGGGCTTCCGGCGGCGCTGGCGGCGACGCGTGTAGTGCAATCGCTACTCTACGGCGTGAAGACCAACGATGCGGCGAGCTTCCTGGTGGCAGCGGCGATGGTTCTGGCGGTGGCGGCATTGGCGGTTGCGGTGCCGGCGCGCCGGGCGATGGCGACGGACCCGGTACGCGCGCTGCGATACGAGTAGGCATGCATGAAGGTCGAGGTGGAGTCTTACTCGGGCCACAAGGCGGACGAGCGGCCGGTCCGATTTCGGTTGGGCGAGCGGTGGATCGCGGTCGGGGAAGTGGTGGACCGATGGTACGATCCCGAGGCCGCGTATTTCAAGGTGCGCGGTGACGACGGCGACGTTTATATACTTTGCCACAATGAGCGCGGAGATGAGTGGATGCTGACTTCCTACCGGCGGGCGTAGGTGGGAAGCGAGGAAAAACCAAATGGCCGCCGATGAACGCCGATGAACACCGATGAAAACAAGATGCCTATCGGCGTTTATCGGCGGCCCACCCGTGTTTTCTTCAGGGCTTCTCACGGTCGTGGCCACGAAGTCGTACGGATCGGCACAGTGTTCTCGCACTTCCCCTGCCGGGCTTTGATATTCATGGAATATGGACTTCAACCGGTTTACCGAGAAACTACAGGAAGCCGTGCGGGCTGCGCAAGCGAAGGCCATCCGTTACGGCAATCAACAAATTGATGTCGAGCATCTTCTGCTGGCACTGCTGGAGCAGGAAGGCGGGCTCGCGAGTTCCATTCTGACGCGCGCCGGCGTCAACGTGGAGGCGTTGAGCATGAGACTGACCGGCGACCTGGAGCGGCTGCCGAAGGTATCGGGCACGGCTGCCGGGGTGGACCAGATCTACGTCACGCCGCGGCTGAATAAACTACTCTCGGCCGCGGAAGACGAGGCAGCGAAGCTCAAGGACGAATACATCTCCGTGGAGCATGTGCTGCTGGCGGCGGTGGACGTCATGGACCTCGGGGTGAAACGCGAGCGGCTGATGCAGGCGCTGCGCGAGGTGCGGGGCAATCAGCGGGTGACGTCGCAGAACCCGGAAGTCACGTACGAAGCGCTGGAGCGATACGGGCGCGACCTGACGAAACTGGCATCGACGGGCAAGCTGGATCCGGTGATCGGGCGTGACGAGGAGATCCGCCGGGTGATCCAGGTGCTTTCGCGGCGGACGAAGAACAATCCGGTGCTGATCGGCGAGCCGGGGGTGGGAAAGACGGCGATCGTGGAGGGGCTGGCGCTACGCATCGTGCGCGGCGACGTACCGGAAGGGCTAAAGAATAAGAGAGTGGTCTCGCTCGATATGGGTGCGCTGATTGCGGGCGCGAAGTTTCGCGGCGAGTTCGAAGAACGGCTCAAAGCGGTGCTGAAAGAAGTGCAGGGGGCGGAAGGCGAGATCATCCTGTTCATCGACGAACTGCACACGGTGGTGGGCGCGGGGAAGACCGAGGGTTCGATGGACGCCGGCAATCTGCTCAAGCCGCTGCTGGCGCGCGGGGAACTGCACTGCATCGGCGCGACTACGCTGGACGAGTATCGCAAGTACATCGAGAAAGACGCGGCGCTGGAGCGGCGATTTCAGCCGGTGCGTGTGGACGAGCCGTCGGTGGAGGACACGATTTCGATTCTGCGCGGGCTAAAGGAGCGCTACGAGTTGCATCACGGCGTACGCATCAAGGACGCGGCGCTGGTGGCGGCGGCGATACTTTCGAACCGCTACATCACGGACCGATTCCTGCCGGATAAAGCGATCGACCTGGTGGACGAGGCGGCCGCGCGGCTGCGCACGGAGATCGATTCCATGCCGGCGGAATTGGACGAGACGCGGCGGCGCATCATGCAACTTGAGATCGAGCGCGAGGCGCTGCGCAAAGAGAAGGACAAGGCGTCGAAAGAGCGGCTTTCGAAGCTCGAAAAGGAACTGGCGAATCTGAAGGCGGAATCCGACGCGCTGATGGCGCAGTGGCAGGCCGAGAAGGACGCAGTGCAGCGCTTGCGCGCGCTGAGGGAGCAGGTGGAGCAGATCAAAGTGGAGATCGCGCAAGCGGAGCGGCAGTACGATCTCAATCGCGCGGCGGAGCTGAAATACGGCAAGCTGGTGGCGTTGGAGAAGCAGTTGGCGGAGGAAGACGAGAAGTTCGCGAAGCAGCAGGATCGGCCCAAAATGATCAAGGAAGAGGTGGATGAGGAAGACATCGCTGAGGTGGTGAGCCGCTGGACCGGCGTGCCGGTGACCAAGCTGATGGAAGGCGAGATGCAGAAGCTGCTTCACCTGGAGGCGGAACTTCACCAGCGGGTGATCGGGCAGGACGAAGCGGTGACAGCGGTGGCGGAGGCGGTGATCCGCGCGCGTTCCGGATTGAAGGACCCGGACCGGCCGGTGGGCAGCTTCATCTTCCTGGGTCCGACGGGCGTGGGCAAGACGGAACTGGCGCGGGCGCTGGCCGCGTTTCTGTTCGACGACGAGCGGGCCATGATCCGCATCGATATGTCGGAGTACCAGGAAAAGCATACGGTGGCGAGGCTGGTGGGCGCGCCTCCGGGCTACGTGGGGTACGAAGAGGGCGGGCAGTTGACCGAGGCGGTGCGGCGCAGGCCGTATTCGGTGGTGCTGTTCGACGAGATCGAGAAGGCGCACCACGACGTGTTCAACGTGATGCTGCAAATACTGGACGACGGGCGTTTGACCGACGGGCAGGGGCGCACGGTGGACTTCCGGAACACCATCGTGGTGATGACCAGCAATGTGGGCAGCTCGCGGATTCTGGAATATCGGGGCGGGTTCGCGGGCGCGGCTTACGAGGCCATGAAGGAGATGGTGCTCGAGGAAATGAGCGCCCTGTTCCGGCCGGAGTTCCTCAATCGTGTGGACGAGATCATCGTATTCCACGCGCTGAGCGAGGAGCAGTTGAAGCAGATCGTGGAGATTCAATTGGGGCGCGTGCGCGCGCGGTTGGCGGACCGGCGCATCACGCTGACTTTGACGGACGCGGCGCGGGCGGAACTGGTGCGCGCGGGGTACGATCCGCGGTACGGAGCGCGTCCTTTGAAGCGGGCGATTCAGAAGAAGATCGAGACTCCGTTGGGGCGGTTGCTGCTGGAAGGTGCGGTGAAGGATGGACAGACGATCACGGTTGACGTGGGGTCGGGGGGCGAACTGACATTCAACAGCGAGGTAGAAAGTTTCTCGCAGAAACGGTAGAGCGGCGGGTCCAGGGGGACCCGCGCGGACCAGGTCGCGGACCGGGGGTCCGCCCCACCGCTTTTTAGCGGAGGGTTTCCAGGTATTCGCCGGTGGAGGCGTCGATCAGGACGGAGAAGTTGGAGGTGCCGGCGGATTCGCCCCAGATGATGCGCCAGGCAGGGTCGGGATGCTTGGCGGTCTTTTCCAGCATGATGGTGATGGGCTTGCCGGGATTCTTCTTGTCGTATTCGGCGGCGTGGCTCCGCGCGTTTTCCATGGCGGTCTTGTAGGCGGCGTCAGTATCGACCTTGATGGCGGCCATGAGGAAGGGAGAATTCAGGCCGCTGGGGCCGCCGCTCCAACCTTGCTCGGGTCCGGCGAAGGCGCCTTTGTGCAGGTTGCCCTCGCCTTCCACAATGGAGAAAGTATAACTGCGCGACTGACTTTTGGCAGCGGAGACGAAGTTGGCCTGCCAGGCGGGTGCGGTACCGGGGGCGCCGTCCTTAACTTCGCTCAGGTGCATGCTCTGCATGGTCATAACTTGCGCATCGGGCGCCCAGGCACGGGCCATCTGGTACATCTTGAAGATGGCGGTCTGGCCGGTGACCGGTTCCGGTTTTTCCGGTTCCTTTTTCTCGGCGGTGGTGGTCGGCGTGTCGGAGCAGGCCGTCAGGATCGCGAGGAGAGCGATGGCGGGGAATATGTATGGCTTTGACATAGGTACGTGAATCAGTGTATGCCCATTCTAGCAATGGCCGCGAGTGCGCGGCACGCTGCTATCATAAACTTGTAATGTCCCAGCGGGAATCAGTGGTGGCCCCGCCGGTTGGGTTTTCGCCCGATATCCTCCGTAAGCTTTCGGAACTGGAGACGGCCGTCGGCGCGGCGATTCACGGCAAGCCCGAAGTCGTACGCCTGTCGCTCGTGTGCCTGCTGGCGCGCGGCCATCTGTTGATCGAGGACGTGCCCGGCGTGGGCAAGACCACGCTGGCCCAAGCCCTCGCCCGCTCCGTTTCGTGCCGCTTCCACCGGCTGCAATTTACCAGCGACATGCTGCCCAGTGATGTGCTCGGCGTCACGATTTACAACGCACACGCGGAAGCTTTCGAATTCAAGCCGGGACCGATTTTCAGCAATTTCCTGCTGGCGGACGAGATCAACCGCACGACGCCGAAGACGCAATCCGCGCTGCTCGAGGCGATGAACGAAAGCCAGGTCACGATCGACGGCAAATCGCATTCCCTGCCGCGTCCTTTTATGGTGATCGCAACGCAGAATCCCGTCGAGCATCACGGCACTTACCCGCTGCCGGAATCGCAGCTCGACCGCTTCCTGATGCGGCTGCGCATCGGGTATCCGGATGGCGCCAGCGAACGCATGATCCTGCGCAATATTCCGCGGGAAACGATACAGACGGTGGCTTCCGGACTGGTGGCCGACGATGTCCTGCGATTGCAGGACGCCGTGCACCGCGTCACGGTGGACGATACGCTGATCGATTACATGCTGGCCATTGTGGAGCGCACACGGTCCCACGAATCACTCACTCTCGGCGTCAGTCCGCGAGGCAGCCAGGCGCTTTACCGCGCGGTGCAGGCGGTGGCGCTGATCGAGGGCCGCGACTACGCGATACCGGACGATGTGAAGCGGTTGGCGGTTCCGCTGTTCGCGCATCGCGTGGTGATCAATACGCGTACGACCCTGGTGCAGCGCCGCGCCGACATGGGCGAGCGCATCATCGAAGAAATTCTCAGCCAGGTGGAAGTTCCCCTGTAGAAATCGTTCCTTCCTTATGAAAACAGCGATCATCGGCCTGCCCATGACAGGCAAGACGTCCCTCTTCACCATCCTCACGGGGGTGCATCAGGAGACCCGTATCGGCTCCACGTCGGCGCGCACCGGAATCGCGCGCGTTCCCGACGCCCGGGTGGAGGCTTTGGGCCAGTTGTTCGGGCCGCCGAAAGTGACGCACGCCACGGTGGAATACGTGGACATGCCGTCGATCTCGAAGGAGACGCTGCGCGACGCGGGCAGTATCGCCAGCCTGCGCAATGTGGACGCTTTCGCGCACGTGCTGCGCCTGTTCGCGTCCGATACGATTCCGCACGAGAAAGGCTCCGTGGACCCGGTACGCGACATGGAGGACCTGGAGACGGAACTCATCCTGAACGATTTCGCGGTGCTGGAAAAGCGGCTGGAGCGGTTGGAGAAGGACCGCAAGAAGATCAAGAATCCCGAATTGGATCGCGAGTACGAGTTGCTGGTGAAGTGCAAGGCGATGATCGAGGACAACAAGCCGCTGCGCGAGCTGGTGCTCGATGCGGAGGACGAGAAACGCATTCGCGGATTCCAGTTTCTTTCGCAGAAGCCGATGTTGTACGTGCTGAATATCGGCGAGGAGGAAGCGGGGCGCCTGCACGAACGGGAAGAGGAGTATCGGAATGGGCCGCTGGCGGGCCGCGCCCGTACCGCCGTCACCGCGGTCTGCGGCAAGATCGAAGCGGAGCTTGCCGAGTTGCCGCGCGGCGAGCAACTGGAATATCTGGCGAGTTATGGCCTGAGTGAATCGGGGCTGGAGCGGTTGATCTCGGCGACTTATTCGTTATTGGGGTTGATGAGCTTCCTCACGGCGGGCGAAGACGAGTGCCGCGCTTGGACGATTCCCATGCACAGTACGGCGGTCAAAGCGGCCGGCGCGATACACTCCGATTTCGAAAAGAAGTTCATTCGCGCGGAGGTGGTGAACTGGAAAACGCTGATCGATCTCGGCGGGTATCCGGGGGCGCGCGATAAGGGGCAACTGCGGTTGGAAGGCAAGGAATATATCGTCAAAGATGGCGACGTGTTGGTGATCCGGCACAGTTAGGCACCGTGAGGGAGCGTTAGGGTGCCCACGAGCGCCAGGACCGCTGCCATCGCGCAGAGCAGGGGGAACCAGTCTCCGAAGCGGGTGTACACGGTCTGCTCCGGGATGTAGCTGAAGCCGGTGTACGAGGTGGTTTCGGTGTAGAGCGGCAAGGTGCCGCGCAGCCGGCCCGCGGAATCGATGGTGGCGGTGATGCCGTCGTTGGTGGAGCGTAGAATCCAGCGGCGATTTTCCGCGGCGCGCATACGCACCATGCTGAGATGCTGCAGGCGCGCCGCACTTTTGCCGAACCACCCGTCGTTGGAAATGTTGAACAGGACCTCCGCCCCGCCCGCGGCGAATTTGCGCACGAAGTTTGGGAATACGCTTTCGTAGCAGATGAAGGTGCCGATTTTGTGGGTGCCGGATTTTGGCGAAACGACCGGAGAGACCACTACGCGCTTACCCGGCGCGAAATCGCCGATCTCGGTGGAAATCTTGTTGGCAAAGCCGAACGGCCACGGGACGAACTCGCCGAACGGCACCAGGTTCACCTTGTCGTAGCGGCTGACCGGCTGGCCTTCGGGTGAGACCAGCGTGGCGGAATTCAGCGGCGCGCCCGACGGGGTGTGGGCCACGATGCCCAGCAGCACGTAGGCCTGCGCGGCCCGCGCCAGGTTGTCCACGTACCCGCGCAGCACCGGATCTTCGAAGTAGTACAGCGGCGCGGGCACTTCCGGCCACACGATGATGGAGGGCGGCTGGCCGGGCTCGGAGAGCGCACCGCGGAGGGAAAGCATGACTTGGCGGCGCTTCATGGCGTCGACGCTTTCGGCGGTCCACTGTTCCGTTTCCGAAATATTGGGCTGCAGCAGCAGCGCGGTCTCGCGTCCGCGCTCCGCGGCCGGCATGGGCGGGAGCAGGGGCAGAAGCAGGATCGGCGCGAGCCAGAGCAGTTCGACGCGCGGTCGTCGCATCACGGCCATCGCCAGCGCCGCGGCCATCAGGGCGAACAGGAACGAGATACCGTACACTCCGGTGAAGGGCGCGAGGCGCATCGGGATGTTCATATCGATGCCGGCGTTCCCCAGTGCCAGCCACGCGAAGCCGAGCGGGCCGTGGGTCACTTCGACCGCCACCCACAGGGCTGCCACCGAGGGTGCGGCCCACCAGCGCCCCATCAGGGCTCCGGCCAGCGCGCCGAACACTCCCATGTGGAGCGCCTTGGCGACCGCAAACAACAGGAAGACCGCCCAGCCCACCACGTCGCCGAGGCCACCGTGAAAGGAGAGGACGAACTGGATCCAGTAGCAGACGCCGAACCAGTAGACCACGCCCGCGGTCCAGCTCAACAGAAAGCGGCGCGGCCAGCGCGGTTCGCGCGCCATCGCGATCAGCAGCGGGGTCAGCGCAATGGGCGCAAGCCAGACGACGGAAAATCTCGGAAAAGTGAAAATGAGCAGCGCGGCCGAAGCCAGCGCCAGCAGCCAGTTCAACACGACTCCCGCTGTGCCTCTGCTTCTTCACTGACCAGATCAGCCATGTAGGAACTGCGCACCAGCGGTCCGCTGAAAACTGCTTTGAAGCCGAGGGACAGCCCGTACTCGCGATATTCTTCGAACTGCCGAGGCTCGACGAATTCGGCGACGGGCAGGTTGCGGCGTGTGGGTTGCAGGTACTGCCCGATAGTCGCCACGTCCGTGTGCGCGGCGCGCAGGTCGCGCAACAGGGTGCGCACTTCGTCCGGGGTTTCGCCCAGGCCTACCATGAATCCCGATTTGGTGAGGACGCCGGGGGCGTGCTTTCGCGCGAACGCCAGCACGTCGAGCGACTGCCGGTAGTCCGCCTGCGGGCGCACGCGCGCGTACAGGCGCGGCGCGGTTTCCATATTGTGATTGAAGACGTGCGGGCCCGCGTCCAGCACTCGCGCCACGGCGTCGAGGCTGCCGCAGAAATCGGGCGTGAGCACTTCCACGCGCGCATCGGGCAGAGCGCTGCGCACCTGGCGGACCGTCTCGGCGAAGTGATGCGAGCCGCCATCTTCGAGGTCGTCGCGATTGACGCTGGTGATCACCACGTAGCGCAGTTTCATCTCGCGCGCCATGCGGGCGACGTTGGCCGGTTCGTTGGCGTCGAGTTGCACATCGTGCTTTCTGGGATTGAGCTTTTGCACGCTGCAAAATCCGCAGCCGCGCGTGCAGCGCTCACCGAGAATCATGAAGGTGGCCGCGCCGCGGTGGAAGCACTCGTGGATGTTGGGGCAGCGCGCTTCTTCGCACACGGTGTGCAGCTTGCGTTCGCGCAGTCCGCGTTTTAGGTGATTCAGCGATTCGAAGTGGGTCTTGCCGCGCCGTGCCCATTC
Organism: uncultured Solibacteraceae bacterium; assembly: GCA_963805775.1. Lineage (GTDB taxonomy): Bacteria > Acidobacteriota > Terriglobia > Bryobacterales > Bryobacteraceae > Solibacter. The sequence goes on from CAWDWK010000040.1 coordinate 32,107, forward strand.
GGGCAGTCGGGGGCGTTTGGGCGCTGGGGGCGCGCCGCCGCCAATCTGTACCAGCGAATCAATCACGCTTGTACCGCACCGGGCGGAATCCGGCAGTCTCCAGTTCGGTTTTCGCCCGGCCCAGAGAGGGCGAGTCGCTATAAGGCCCCACCAGCACACGCGTGAGACTGTTCGTGCCGGGAGTTAACGACACTTGAAAGCCCTTGTCCTTGAGCGTCTGCCGCATGGCTTCGGCGACTTCCGGTTTCACCGCAAGCACCTGCCAGAACGATCCGGCCGGCAAATCCGACGAGGCAACGATACCCGGAGCGGGCGGAGGCGCGGCAGGCTTCTCGGCGGCGGCCGGCGGTGGCGCTTGCGCCGGCTGGGTTGACGGTTGAGTGGTGGGCTGCGGAGTGGATTGAGCCGCCGGATCCGACGGCTGCGGGCCGGTGGCGCCACTCGGCGCCGGGGGCGTGGACGATACCGGAACGGGCACCGGCGATGCGGGTTGCGGGCGTGAATCCGCCGCGGTGCTTGCGACACTGGCGGGAGCGCCATCCGACGCCAGTTTGGCCGGCCGCTGCGTATTCTGCCCGACTACGTACCCCATGGCGAATGCTACCGCGAACAGCAGTACCACAATAAAGAAGCCGCTCAGCAGCTGTTTGTTGCCTACTACCAGTTCGAACTCGCCGGTCTCGTTGTTTCTCATGTTTTAGGAATTTCCCGTGTGGGCGTCGCGCCGCCTGCCGCTCGTTCCAGCGCCCGGCCCAAAGAAGTTAGTATATCGAGTGGAAGCGGGAACACGATGGTGGTATTCTTCTCCGCGCCGATCTCCACCAGCGTCTGCAGGTAACGCAACTGAATCGCCGCGGGTTGCTGCTGGATGACTTCCGCCGCCATGGCCAGCTTCTCCGCCGCGGTGTACTCGCCTTCCGCGTGAATGATCTTGGCGCGCCGCTCACGTTCCGCTTCCGCCTGCCTCCCGAGCACGCGGATCATCTGCTCCGAGAGATCCACCTGTTTGACCTCCACCATGGTCACCTTCACTCCCCATGTGGAAGTGTGCTGGTCGAGAATCGATTGCAGCCTCATGTTGAGCTTCTCGCGCTGACCCAACAACCCATCCAGGTCGACTTCTCCCAGCACGGAGCGCAGCGTGGTCTGTGCCAACTGCGACGTTGCGTACTGAAAGTTGGTCACCTCAATCACGGCCAGCCGGGGATCGATGACGCGGAAGTAGATCACCGCGTTGACCTTCACCGTGACGTTATCGCGCGTCACCACATCCTGCGCCGGCACCTCGAGCGTGTCGATGCGCAGCGAAACCCGCACCATGCGGTCCACCGGCGCGAAAACGAAGATCAACCCGGGTCCTTTTGGATCGCTGAGGATTCGGCCCAGCCGGAAAATCACGCCGCGTTCGTACTCGCGGAGAATCTTGATGGAGTTCAGCAGCCAGATTGCAACGATGATCACGAAGATCAACAACACCGGACTCAGGTCGTTCATGGTCGTCTCCTTTATCCCGCGGGTTCCACTGTAAGCTTCAGCCGGTCGATTGCCATCACCTTCACGCGCGCCCCTGCGGCTACGGGGTGCAACGCCACCGCATCCCAATACTCTCCGCGGACAAATACCTTGCCCTCGGGCGCCAGCGGGGTCAACGCCTGGCCGATCTGTCCGATCATGGCCTCGTTGCCGGTCGCCACTTTGTTGCGCCGCGCGCGCACCGCGATGGTCAACAGAAAGACTGTGATGGCCGAAAACGGCAGCGTCACCGCCAGCGCCGTGCTCCAGTGAATGCGCAATTCCGGAATTGGGCTATCCACCAGCATCACCGCGCCCAACACCATCGCCACCGCGCCGCCCACTGCGAGTACGCCGTGTGAGACGAACTTCACTTCCAGTGCGAACAGGGTGAACGCCAGCAGCAATAGCGCCGCGCCTAGCCAATTAATCGGCAGAACTGAAATTGCCGATAGGCCTAACAGGATCAAAATTCCGCCGAACACTCCCGGCGCGATCATCCCCGGCGTGGAGAACTCTATGTAAATACCCAACGCACCGAGCACCAGCAGCACGAGCGCGATATTGGGGTCCGCGACCGCCGAGATGATCCGCTGCCGCCAGGTGCGCTGATACTCCACAATCTCCGCACCCGACGTGTGCAGGGTGGTGACGGTGCCGTCGAACCGCGTCACGTTGCGCCCGTCGAGCGCGGCCAGCAGTTGGCGATCGCCCGGCTCGATCAGGTCCACCAGGTGCTGGTCGAGCGCCTCGCGGTCCGTGAAAGATTTGCTTTGGCGCACGGTGGTCTCCGCCAGCGCGCTGTTGTGCCCGCGCTTTTCGCAGATGCTGCGCAGGTAGGCTGCGGCGTCGTTCTCTACTTTCTCCTTCATGACGGGATCCATCTGGCTTCCGAGCAGGACGGGATGCGCCGCTCCGGTGGCCGTTCCGGGCGCCATCGCCGCCACGTCGCCCGCCTCCAGGATGAAGAATCCGGCGGACGCCGCCCGCCCTCCGCTGGGCGCCACATAGGTGACTACCGGAACCGGCGAGGCGAGGATCTTCTCGATGGTGTCGCGCATGGCGTCCATCAATCCGCCCGGCGTGTTTAAACGCACCAGGACGAGGGAAGCATTTTCGCTCTTGGCTTGTGCCAGCGCACCGGAGACAATTTCAGCGGTGATGGGGTGGACCATCCCGTCCACGTCCACCGCAATAACTTTCGGGGACGCGCAGACGGCCTGTGCCGCCAACGCCAGCGCCAATGTCAAACCTGCGCGGAGTTGCACAATCTATCTCAAATATACACCCATCGGATAAGGCCGTCTGAAACCTCTCGCCCGGCGTACGCTGCACGCCGCAGACGCTTCTCGACTTATGCCGATCCTCCCGGACGAAAACTCCCATTCGTAATTCAAACGATAGAAAGTTTTGATAGGAATGCAATGGTCGATCGTTTAAAATGGAAGGAAACAATCCTGTGGTCAGAAAGCAAATAACTATGGCTAGAAAGCAAGGTTCCGAGAACAAGGTAGTAGTTTCAAGCGCAGCCGCCGCACCGGTTCGCCGCAAATCCGTAAGCCGTATCGCTCGTCCAACCAGTGTAGAAATTTCCAACGCTCCTGCATCTCAACCGGAAGTGGCGCCCGTCGCCGCAGCGCCCGAATCTTTTCAGGACGCCGTGGCTCGTCTGGCGTTTTCGTACTGGGAAGCCCGCGGATGCCAGGGTGGTTCTCCCGAAGCCGATTGGCTCCGTGCCGAGCAGGAACTCCGCGCCAAGTAGTTCCCCGTCTATTTATACTTTCTCAGGACGGCCAACAGCCGCCCCTGTATCTGCACATCCCTTGCAGGAACCATTATCGGTTTAATGCTGGCATTGGCCGGCTGTAAACGCACCATGTCTCCCGCTTCGCGGTAGAAGCGTTTCAAGGTAGCCTCGCTGCCGGCCACCAGTGCCACCACGATATCGCCGTCCCGTGCCTGCGCGACGCGCTCGAGCAGGATCATGTCGCCGTCGCAGATATGGTCGTCGATCATCGAGTTGCCGCGCACTTCCAGGGCGTAGGTGTCTCCGTGGCCGGCGAAATCCGCGAAGTGCAACACCTCGCGCTGCTCGACAGCCTCGAGGGGGGCGCCCGCCGCGATCCGCCCCAATAGCGGAATTTCCGTGATGGCCGCCTTGGGACGCCGAAGCTCCTGCAAGTACCGTGGCGTCAGCTCCAGCGACCGGCTCTGGTTGAACCCGCGTTTGAGGTAGTTCTTGGTCTCTAACACCGAGATATGCTTATGGACCGTGGCCAGCGATGCTAGTTCGAGGCCGCGGGCGATTTCCTCAAAGCTCGGGCAGTAGCCATTCTCGTCCACAAAGTTGGCGATAAAATCCAGGACCTGCTTTTGCCGCTTCGTCAGTGCCATCGAAACTCCCTGCGACTATTGTGGGCGAACAAAAAGTGAAAATCAAGCGAAATCGGGCGATTTCCGGTCAATGATTTTCGGAATAGCAGTATGTCGCGGCGTTCTTTTCCCGCGCGGCGGCGGCACTCCACACCAGGGAAGCCGGCGAGCGCCCGGCGGCGAGCCGCACCGCCTCCTCAGCGACGATTGGCGGCAGCGGGAAGCACTGCACCCAGATGGCTCCCGGTGTGCGGCGCGCGAGATCGATCAACCCGTCCGTGGGCGCCGCACGCTCCACGAACTGCGCGCGCTTCCTGGTCCAGAGGTAGACGGTGTTGTGCAGCAGCATCAGCGCGAGCACAGCGGTAGCGAACTGCCGTCCCTTGTATTGAGCGAGCGCGAGACCGACGAGCATGGCGAGTCCCGCGCTTGCAAGGTAGACCTGCCGGCTTGGAATTTGCGTGGAATAGGTCAGGAAACTGTAGGGCACCAGCGCGATTCCAATCCACGCAAGCGCGGACAGTGCGGCCCGACGGAATCGCGCATCGCCGAAGACGAAGAGGGCCGCGGCGGCCGGCCATCCCCAGATCCACAGCAGGCGGGCGAAGCTGCGCGGCCAGGTGAGCCAGAACGGGGCATGCAGGGAGAAGCTGCCATCGGTGAAGCGAAACGAATTGGACCGGCTCTGCTCAATCGACACGACGCACAGCAGGACCAGAATCAGGTGCGGCACGAGGCGCGGCAACCGGGCGCGCCATTGCGCGGGCTCCACAACCAGCACGAAGAGCGGCAGGAGGACAATGGCGGACTCCTTGGAAAGCAGGGCGAAAGCGAACAGCACTACACCCGCCAGTTCTCTCGGCCACGCAGGTTTTGCTCCGTCGGGCGCGCTTCCCCAGCACCACAGGGACGCCATTCCGAAGAGGAACATCAACAGTTCGTTGATGGCCGAGAACCACATCACGGCTTCCTGATGGCCCTCGTGCACGGCGAAGAAGGCGGCCGCCCAGAACGCGGCGGGGCGCATACGCGGCCAGGCAGCCGCCACGAAGAACACCAGCCAGGTATTGGCGATATGCAGCAGGAGGCTGGCGGCGTGATACACCAGCGGAGTGAGCCCGGCCGCCTGCCAGAGCCAGTACATGGTCCAGTAACTGGTGGCGCGCAGACGGAATTGCGCGTCGTGCAGCAGCGTGCCGATGCCGCCGGGCGCCCCGTAGGTGAGTGACTGCGAGAGATTCGGATAGTCGTCGGCGATCAGCGGGATGGTGAGTGATGGCGCGTACGCGAGGAGCGCCAGGGCAGCCAGAAATAAGAGCTGCAACGCAAGCCGGCGTGGCGGATGGAAAGACAAGATACCAGTTTAGTGCGATCGTCGATCGCAGTAGGTATGAAGAGATTAGTTGGCAGGCGGAAGCGCCTGCCCCACCTTGACCTTCGCCAGGACGCGGTGCAGGTCGTCGGAACGGATCGGCTTAGTCAGGTAATCATCCATGCCGGCCGCGAAGCAATAATCGCGGTCACAACTCATCGCATGCGCGGTCAGGGCCACGATGGGCAGGTGGAGTGCGCCGCCTGCCTCCCTGGCGCGGATCACGCGTGTAGCCGTGACTCCATCCATACCCGGCATTTGAACGTCCATCAGTATGAGGTCGACGGTTTCCTTCTCGAGCAACGCGAGCGCCTCCAGACCGTCCTGGGCCGTGATCACCGTGTGTCCCTTTTTTTCGAGCAGGTGGCGCGCCAGCCGCTGGTTCACTGCGTTATCTTCCGCCAGCAGGATGCGCAGCGGACATTCGACGGCGGAAGTCACTGTTGCGGTCGGCGGCGCGGCCGCGGTTCCAGGAGCGAAGCTCGCCGTGAAGTGGAAAGCGCTCCCGTTTACCTGCTCTTCCGTGCCGAAAGGCTGCCAGGGACTCTCCACCCAGATTCTTCCTTGCATCAGCCCGACCAGTTTGGATGCGATCGCCAGACCGAGTCCGGTTCCGCCGAAGCGGCGCGCCATCGAGGCGTCACCCTGCTCAAACGGAGCGAAAATTACCGCCTGCTTGTCTGCCGCGATCCCGCCGCCGGTGTCGGCAACCACGAAGTGCAATTGCTCCACGCCCTGGGCCGACCGCTCGCGCCGCACGTGGATTTCCACGCTCCCCGCGGCAGTGAATTTGATCGCGTTACCCACCAGGTTGATGAGGATCTGCCGGAGCCGCGCGTCATCGCCGAGCAGCCACTGTGGAATAGCGGGATCGATCTCGCAAGTCAACGCCAACCCTTTCTGGCGTGCGCTGAAAACCATCACGCCCATGACTTCGGAAAGGCACTTGCGAAGTTCGAAATCCACGGCCACGAGTTCCAGTTTTCCAGCCTCCACTTTGGAGAAATCGAGAATGTCGTTCAGCACTCTCAAGAGCGACCCGGCGGAGCTTTTCACCGTCTCCATATACTCGCGCTGTTCGGGCGCAAGCGGCGTATCCAGGGCGAGTTCCGTCATGCCGAGAATACCGTTCATGGGCGTGCGGATTTCGTGGCTCATGTTGGCCAGGAACTCGGTCTTGTGCCGGCTGGAAAGCTCGGCCTGTAGTTTGGCGCGGTGCAGTTCGACGATCAGGGCGCCACGCCGGAAGTATTGCGAGATCGCGAGCCAGCCCAGCGTCAGGATCACGCCGGTGCCGGCAGCGGCCAGCAGCAGGAAGACCCCGCTCAGGTACCATGGGTTCGAAACCCGAAACTCGATCGACGGCGGGTGTCGGTCCACATTGCCGTTACGATCCATGGCACGCACCGAAAAGCGGTGTGGCCCGGGGGCGAGCCGCTGAAAGATGGCCGCGTCGCCCGGCAGGAACCGCGACCACCCACCGTGGTCGAGCCGGTAGGAAAACAGCAACCGGTCCGTGGGGGTCTGCTTCCACCGGTCCAGCCCGGAGAAGCCGAAGCGCGCATCTCCTGAAGACGGAACCTCCCTGGGATCGACGCCACCCTCGATCACGGTCATGGGAGGATCCCGGTCGGCGTCAGGATGATACACCGCCAGTCCCCGTGTAGTGCCCGCCCAAATGCGGCCCCGGCTGTCTTGGAAAATCACGCTGGCGATCTTCGAAGGCAGGCCTTCTTCCACGCCGTGATCGATCCAGTCCTCGCCGGTCAAACGGTAGACTCCGCTCGCACTCGCCAGCCAAATGACGCCCTCTTTGGTTTGCGCAAAGCTGCGTACGCGGTCCAGCCCACCTCGCAACTGCTTCCAGCGGGAACCCGTCCAGTGCAACACACTTTCCCGCCCGCCTGCCATCATCGTGCCATCCGGCAGTTCAAAGAGAGTGAAGGCGCCGCTATCGGCATACCCAAGAGCCCTGCCAAACGGATGGGTGAAACGGCCGTCGCGGTACCGGCAGCCGCCATTAATCCCGCCGAACCAGAATTCCCCGTTCGGGCGCTCTATGATGGAGCGCAGATCGCCGCCGTTCCATTCGCGAGTCAAGTCAAGGAACGGCGTCAGGCCCTTCCCGTCGTAGATCTCCAGGCGAAATCCGGGAACATCCTTCGCCATGGTAGCGGCCCACAGACCTCCGGATTTGCGCTGCGCCATCAACACGATCTGACGCCCTTCGGGCGGGCGGATCTCGTGAAACCCGCCGCTCCCCGGGTCGAACTCCAGCATGACGTCGGTCTGATCCTGCGTCAGGCAGTTGACGACGACACGCCCGTTCGTGCTCTCCATCACGCTGGCTGTTTGTGTGGCGTGAGTGCGCAGGCCGGACGGTATGCGGTGGCGCTTCCACACCTGGCCGTCCAATTCCAACAGATAGTCCGTGGCCGCGAACCAGAGTCGCCCCTGACGATCCTCAAACGCCGCATGAACCGGCAGGTCGAGCCCGCTGAGGCCTTCCGGAGCCTGCCACAGTAACGGCGCGTAGCGCGCCACACCCTCGGAACCGGCCAGCCAGAACGACTGGCCGTCCTCGGAATAGATATCGAACACGCTGCCGGAGAGGACCCCATCACGCGGTACGGGCGTACGGCCTCCCTCCGACAGCCGGAAGAGTGCGGCCCCTTCCAGGATCCACACCGATCCATCCGGCCCGCGCCAACCGCGCGGAGCGCCATCGGACGATACATAGGCCTTTTCGAGACCGGCGGGAGACCATCGGACTACCGCCACAGGGCCGCGGCCGGCCTTTGCCTGCGCGAATACTTCGCCTTCGCGCCCGGCTACGGGATAGCGAAAATCGCTCAGCCCGGTGCCTGCGCCGGATATCTCGGTCCACTGTGGGGGACCGTGCTCCGCAACTCGCAACCGGGCTAGTCCCCGCTCGCCGGAGATCCAGAAATCAGGGCCTCGCGCCGTCATAGCGGTGAAGTCCCCGAGACGTGTGTTCTCGGGACTCTTCCACGCATTCCACGTCCCATTGGCCGGATCGTATTGGCGCAGCACGGTGGAGAACAGGACGATCACGACGTTCCGCGCCGGCGCCGCTGCGATCAACTGCTGGCCGGGTGGCGTCTGGTATCGCAGGATCCACCGGTCGCCGCGGTATTCCATCAGGTTTCCATTGATGGCCGCCCAGAGAGACCCATTCGCCCCAGGCGTTGCCCGTCCGCGGGTAACCGGGTCTACCCTGACGGTCGGATACGCCTCCGGTATCCGGACTATCCCGTAGCCGTCGAGGACACTGAGGAACGGAACCGCGCCGTGGCGGATTGTAACCGAACCGCCCTCACCAAGACCCAACGAATAGCTGTACGTCTCCTGCAATCCGTCGTTGCGTGTCCAAAATCGCCACAGATTCTGATCCTGCGCGGACACGGCAGGGCAAAACATACACAACGCGACGGCTGCGCACCATTTCTGCATTCTAGAATGCGGACTTCCCACTCTTCCTACTTATCGGCCAAAGCGCGGCACTGCGACAGGCCAGATTGCGCAGTTTCCGGCCGCCTGCTGCCGGATCTGCCAGTATTTGGGCAGGCGCCTCCTCGTTGGGTGGTGAAACGGCCGCTATGTCCTTGTGTGTGTGGGTTCCGCACTCTGGTACGCATCTTGCCATGTACCTGACGGTTGCCCATGCTGAAAATCACGCTTCACGATAGCGCCCTGGAGTTCCGGCTGACACTGGAAGGCAGGCTGTCCGGGCTCTGGGTTCAGGAACTTGAACAGTGTTGGAAGACCGCCAGTTCCACTACCGGTGGTCGAAAGACCATTTTGGATCTCGGCGAAGTCGATTTCGTCGATCCGGCGGGCGAGTCCCTGCTGGCGCGCATGCACGCACAGGGAGTCGAACTGGTGGCGGTCACGCCCCTGATTCGTGCCGTCTTGCAGGAGATTTGTCACGCGCCAGCTTGTGGTACGGTGGGAAAAGCTGGCTCGACTCCTTGATACCATCCACCGCACCACACCGTCCGGACCCTACGCGGGCACGTTACGAGACGTTGCTTGAAGTCGCCGAATCGATCTCTGTCCACCGCCAACTCTCCACCCTTTTCGCCGACCTCAGCCGGCTGCTGAAGCGCCTGGTGCCTTTCGATTTCATCAGCCTCACGCTGATCGATCCCAAAGAGCGCGTGGTCCGGCTGCATATTCTGGAATCCGAGCAGCCGTTGGTCGGCGAGCCGCCCCAGAACACGCCGTTCGAACAGACTCCGACCATCGCGGCAGTGGAATCCCGCCGCCCTTACTACATTCCCGACACGGCCGAAGAATCGCGCTTTCCGGTGATACGCGATCTGCTGCGCGCCAACCGGGTGGAGTCGGTTTGCATCCTGCCGCTATTTACCGCGCAGCGCGAAATCGGCGGGCTACATTTCGGCTCGCTGACCAGGAACGCCTACTCGGATGAAGACATCGAATTCATGGGGCAGGTGGCTCGCCAGGTTGCGGTGGCGGTGGATAACGCCCTGAACTCGGAAGCGGCCGTGGCCTTCGAAGAACAACTGGCGCACGAGCGCGACCGCCTGCGCACCCTGCTCGAAGTCAACAACGCCGTGGTGAGCTGCCTGGAGACGCGCGAGCTGTTTCAGGCCATCTCGGCATCATTGCGCCGTGGCTTCGGGCTGGACTACGCCAGCCTGCTGATTCACGATCCCGAAGTTGGCGCCCTGCGGATGCACATGCTCGATTTTCCGGACGGTAGCGGCGCCATACGCGAGGACGCTATTGTGCCGCTCGAGGACAGCTTGGCGGGCTATGTCTTCCGCACCCGGCAAGGCCGCGTGTTCAGCCTGGAACAGGCGCGCGCAGTTTCCGCTAATACGGGCAAGCTGTTCGAACGCGAGGGAATTCAGTCGCTGTGTTGCGTCCCGCTGATTTCGCGGGGCACGGCGCTCGGCACACTGAATGTCGGCTCGCGGCGACCCGACCGGTTCCAGGGCGACGACCTAGGCTTCTTTACGCAGGTGGCCGGCCAGGTGGCCATCGCGCTGGACAACGCCCTCTCCTACAAGCGCATCGAAGTGCTCAATGAGCGACTGGCGGAGGAAAAGGTCTACCTGGAAGACGAGATCCGCACCGACAACCGCTTCGAGGAGATCGTGGGCCAGAGCCGTGCGTTGAAAGCGACCCTCAAGCAGTTGGAGACCGTTGCGCCCACCGACTCCACCGTGCTGATCTACGGCGAAACCGGCACCGGCAAGGAACTGCTGGCGCGCGCCATACACGACCTCAGCACGCGCAAGCAGGCCACGTTCGTCAAACTCAATTGCGCCGCCATTCCCACCGGCCTGCTGGAAAGCGAACTCTTCGGCCACGAGAAGGGTGCGTTCACGGGCGCCATCGCACAGCGCATCGGGCGCTTCGAGCTGGCAAACCGCGGCACCATTTTCCTGGACGAGGTCGGCGAGATCCCCATCGAGCTGCAATCGAAGCTGCTGCGCGTGCTGCAGGAGCGCGAGTTCGAGCGCCTGGGAAGTTCGCGGACCATCCGTACGGATGCGCGCCTGGTGGCGGCCACCAATCGCGATCTGGCGCAACTGGTGGAGCAGCGGCTGTTCCGTGCCGATCTCTACTATCGTCTCAACGTCTTCCCCATGACGGCGCCGCCGCTGCGCGAACGGCGCGACGACATTCCGCTGCTGGTCCGCTATTTCGTGCAGCAGTACGCGCGCCGCATGAACCGGCGCATCACCAGCATTCCCACCGAATCCATGAACGCGTTGGTGCGCTATCACTGGCCCGGCAACATCCGCGAACTGCAGAACTTCATCGAACGCGCCGTGATTCTTTCCACCGGTAGCGCGTTACAAGTACCCGTGCGCGAACTGAAGCGCGGCCCGGTCGGGACCAGCGTGGTCACGTTGGAAGCCGCGGAGCGCGACGCCATCCAGCGCGCGCTGCACGATGCTGGGGGAAAGGTCGGCGGGGATGCCGGCGCCGCTGCCAAGCTCGGTATGAAGCGCACCACGCTCCAGGCGAAGATGCGCAAGCTGGGGATCGATACCAAGCCGGGAGGATAGGTCGCGAGCGGTTTCCCAGGTTCGGCTTAGCACTACACGGGTTATAATAAGTTTAACTAAGTATTAACCTGGAGGCTTTTATGGCCGCGAGCAGAACTACCAAAATTATCGGTTTTTCGGTCCCGCCCACCACCGTCAAGGAGGTCGAGGCCCTCGCCCGGGAGGAGCGGCGGACCAAAAGCGAATTATTCCGGGAGATGGTCCGAGTCTACCGCCGGTACCGCGTGCAGCGGGATCGCGATGAGGACCGTTGGATTATGGGCATCCTCGAGGAGGCAAGAGTCGAGCAGAAGAAGAACCCTATGAGCGTGGAGCAGGTGCTCAAGGAGAGTGATCGCCTGTCACGTTACGGTGCCCGCCAAGCCAAGAAGCTCGAGATCAAGCCCAAAGACGTAGACCGCCTCGTCCATGCCTATCGCACCCGCAAACAAACTTAAGGTGGTGTTGGATACAAACGTCTACTTCTCGGCCTTTACCCATCCTCAAGGACCGCCTTTTCGGATTTGGCAAAAGGCAGCGGATCGTACCTTTACACTGCTGGTGTCTCCCGCTATCCTGCGTGAAGTCGCAGGGGTTCTGCTTGAAGTTGCGCATTGGCAGGAAATCGACATTGTGGCACACCTGAAACTCGTTGCCAAAGTCGCCGAAATCGTCAGCCCGACGATCAGCATGCGAGTGATTGCCGACGATCCCGACGACGACAGGATTTTAGAATGTGCTCTAACCGGAACGGCTGACCTGGTTGTTTCCGGCGATCGCCACCTGCGGAAGCTGAAATCCTTCAGAGGTATTGGCATTGTTCAGCCAAGCGATTTTCTTCGCACTCTGGCATGATAATTCCACGCGGCAGCCTGAAAGGCCGCTCCGCTGTGACGCACTCGCGGGTTGCGCTACTTCATTCCGCCGGCGCGTAGTAACCGAGACGCCAGAAGGCATGCAGCCGTGGAAAGCCCTTCGGCCTGCTGAGCTTTATCTGGACGCGGCGGTACTGTCCGTCTCTTTGTCGATTTTCCGACGCGTATCCCAGCACGTACTGATTACGCAGCCAGCCGCTGATTTTGGCAGCGATGTCGGGGAGCTGTTTCAGCTTGCGGACCTCGAAAAGGCGGCCTCCGGTCTGGGTGGCGATTTCGTTGAGCAGTGCAGGGCCGGTGAGCTTGTAAGGCGGCCGGTTTAGCGAATAATCGAAGTCGTCGGTGATACCGATGGCATAGATCAGCACATCGCCTTCGCGCACGATTTTCTTGAGCTCGTTGACAGAACAACGGCTGGAATTGTCGTCGCCGTCGGAGATGATTACGATTGCCTTGCGGAGATACTGCGCGTTCTTCATCTCGTCCATGGCGAGCGCGACCGCGTCCAGAAGGGCGGTGGATCCGCCGACCTGCATCATCGCCACCTGCCGCGCTATTTCTTCGCTGTGGTTCGTCATACGGGCAGCAAGTGTGGCATGGCTGCTGAACTGCACCAGGAAGAATTCGTCGGCAGGATTGGCGGTCTTCAGGAGTGCCTGCACGGCTTCGTGCGCGCGGTTCATGCGCGGTCCCATGCTGTCGCTGGTATCGAACACGAGGCCGATCGAGGCCGGGGCGTCCTCCGCCGCGAAGTGCGTGATGGTCTGTTGTACTTTGTCTTCGAAGAGTGTGAAGTGCTCTTTCTCCAGGCCTGGCACAACCCGGCCGCTGCCGTCGAGGACAGTTACCGGGATCTGCACCAGGTCGGAGTGCACCAGGATGGTGGCGGAGCTGGGGTATGCTTCCCTCGACGCAGTCCCTGTCTTGTCCTGTGATTCGCCGCACACCGCCGCGCCAAGTGACGAAAGCAGGATACACGCCACGCTTCGCGCCACAAACCCGCGAATGCAGGTCACGTTATCGATTGGCCCCCGCATGTTACTCCCCTATTGGCAGTCGATGCACTCATGCAGGGGGGAGTGCAATTCTTCGGGTGAAGCGTGATGAGAAGTTCGGTGGTTAGAAGCGCTTCAGGCCGCGTAGCAGGCTGTCGGTGGTCCCGCCCGAGCGCAGTTGCACGGAGTGGACCGGCTTCCAGTCCTTGTCCATGGTGCCGACATATTGCATGCTGTTGCGATCGCCGCCCATCAGGATCACGGTCAGCTTGCGGTCCGGATAGTCCAACGCCTCGTATTGCATGGCGCCGTTTTCACTCTGCCAGTGGTCGCTCGCCGGTTCGCCCAGTTTCACCACCACCTCCGTGCGGTCGTCGCGGCCGGTCAGTCCCAGGTAGGTCTGATCCTTGGCGGTGAAGACCACCCGCTGCCGCGACATACTGACGGCCACGATGTACAGCAGGACAGCCAACGCGACTGCCGCCCCGATCAGCTTAAAAATCCGTTTGTCCTGCGCCGACGACATGCGTATGCCGACGATCATGCCCGGCGCTTGCCGTTCGCTCGTGCTCGGCGCCGCCGGCCTCCCGCCTACCGCCACGGGCATCTCGATCACCCGCCGCTGGAACGGCACCACCATGCCGCCCTTGTATTCCAGTTCGCGGCTCAATCCGACAATCAGAACCGGATCGTCCACTCGCGACACTTCGCCGATATAACGGCGCGAAATCCAGACTTCCTCGCCGCTCTTGCAGTTCACAACCAGGATTTCGCTCCAGCTCGCCTTCCGGTACAACCACTCGTTGTGCTCGATGCCGATGATCGGCGGGTAGAACGAGAACGGACGGGTGATCAGATGGTCCAACTGCGGCGGAATGGGCGGAGACGCCATGGGGATCGAAACTATCCTTTCCCCAGTTTACCCGACCCGGCACTCACGTTGACTGCGCCTGGTTACTTCCGGCCGAGCAGCCGCAGCCTCACGCTGAACGCCCGGGCTTGTCCGCGGCCGTAAGTCAGAAAGGTCGGAGAGCCCTGAATATTATTCACCACATTCGGATTCAAATTACCCGTAATGTTGTTATATCCGAACCGCCACGCCCACAAATAATGCAGGGCGCGGAAGCGGCGTTCGAAGTGCAGGTTGACGTTGAAATAATCCGGGTACCTGCGCCCGTTCGGCTGGCCCACCAGGAAGCCTTCCTGGTCCACGACGCTGAACGGGAAACCCGTGCGGTATTCCACCAGGTACGCCGCCGTGGTGTTGCGCAGCAGGAATTCCAACCGCCCCGGCAGCAACCGTTTGGGCATGGGAACCCATCCCCACATATGTACCCGGTTGGGCGTGTCCCAGGCGAACGGCCCCGGCATCTGCGGCGCGAATACCGGGTTTTCCAGACTGTAGTCTACCGCCGCGTTGGAGCGCGAGCTCGACCGCGTATATCCGAGGAACCATTCGAACTGCCCGGCAAAGGTACGGCGCACGGAGAAATCCACCGCGTCGTAACGCTCGCGCCGCGAATTTCGTAGTTGGAACACGGCACCTTCGTAGAACATCGCTCCGCTTTGCGGTGTGGTGGTTTCGAAGACGAACCCGTTCCCACCGGCTCGCCACGTGTAGCCCGCCTTGGCGTAGAAATCGAACGGCATCTTGCGTTCCGCCGTGAGGTTGGCGGTCTGGTATTTCGGCGTGGAGAGCGTCCGGTCGATCACCATGAAAGACGTCGGCACCGGGCCCACCACGGTCCCGTCCGTCATGAAGAAAGTGGAAAGGCTGGTTTGGCCCTGGTCGCGCGCCAGTGTCCCGAGGCTGATGGCATCGTAGTACACGCCCCATCCGGCGGAAATCTTGGTGCCGTGGAGCGCCTTTGGCGCCCAGGCTACGGCCACGCGCGGCGCCACTTCCAGGTCGCGCACCACCTCGTTCCACTCGGTACGAACGCCGCCTTCCAGGGTCAGCCCTTCGAGCGGCACCCAGTGATCCTGCACGTACTGCGCCGCCTCCAGGTTTTTGCGCTGCTGGAACGGATCCCCCTCGAAGGACACCAACCGGGCCACCGAACCATCGTCGCGGAGCACCTCGTAATCGTGACGCTCCACCTGCTGGTGGAAGCTCTCGCGTTCCACGTCCACGCCGAATTTCAGGTGATGCTCGCCGTGGAAATGCGCGGTGGGCAGAAACAGGTTGGCCGTCACCTGCTGCCGGTACCAATGCCGGTTCATGCCGCTGAAGTAGTTGCCGCGATTGCCGTACGGCGTGATCTCGTAGATCAAGTCCCCGCGCGGCGGATTGTTGAGCCGCCCGCGCGTGTCGGCGAACCCGATGTCGAGCAGTGCTCCGCCGAAGTAGTGCTGGTCGCGAATCGTACTCATGTACGTCGCCTGGCGGATGTTCGTGGTGGTCTCGACGGGATTGAGAATGTTCAACCCATTGCGGTTGGTCTCGGAGCGGTTGTACAGAAAGCTCGCAGTCAAAATGTTGCCCGGGGTCAGGTTCACCTGGAAGCGCGAAAGGTCGCTGATGGTCAGGCCGTTGGTGCGGTTCTGCCCGCTGGGCAGGCCGTGGATGCTGTCCACGCTATAGAACGCGTCGAAGCCGTTGTGGAACCAGGCGCGCCCCTTCTTGATGGGACCCGAGAACTCCAGCCGCGGCGTCCATTTATTGATGTACCAGCCGCCATCGTTGGTCACTCCCGGGATGAAGTTGGTGCCGCCGAATCGAAAACGGTCGTCGCCCATTTTCGTTTTCAGGTCGAGGACCCCCGTCGAGCCGCGGCCGTTATCCGCGGCGTACCGGCTGTTCTCCAGGTCCATTGATTGAATCGTGTCGATGTTGACCCGCGTCTCCAGGCGCCCTGTCACCGGATCGGAGATGTTGAACCCGTCCAGCGTATAGTTGGCCTGGTTAGTGTCGCCGCCGTTGAAGTGGGCGCGGCCCGCGTTGTCCTGCACCACGCCGTTGAGCATCGGTAGCGCGTTGCGATAGTCCTGTGGCGCCGGGTATGGCACGGCCTGGATCTCGGTATTCGCCAGTTCCTTGCGTTCCGAAGTCTGCTGCGGATCGATCGCCGGCGGCGAGTAGGTGACATCGATCTTGTCGGCGAACTCCTGCAGGTGATTCAGCCGGATCGTCAATTGTTGGGCGCCGGCCTCAAACACCTGCCGGGTGTTGGTAAACACGAAGAAGCCGAGGCGCTCCGCGCGGACCGCGAAGTCCCCGGCCGCCGGAAGGCTCACTTTGAAATTCCCCGCCTGGTCGGACGAAGCCGCAATCACGCCGCCCTCCGCGGCGCGCAATTCCACGCGCGCACCGTCCACCGGAGCGCCGTTCTCATCAACTACGCGCCCGGTAATCGCCACCTGCGCGTGCAGTGCGGCGCACCACAAACACGCCGCAATCAAACCTCGCGCAATGTGGCCTTCAGGCAGCATGTCGGCAGGCAAACTTCTCCTTGTCCAGGATACACCGCCCTCGCGGCGACGGGGGCAAACCGGATTTGGGCACAAAAAAAGGGGAGCCCGAAGGCTCCCCGTACCGCTAAGCGATTGCGACAGATCTTTTAGAAGATGAACTTCGCCGAGATCGTGATCGTGCGCGGGTTGCTGGAGAAGACCTGCGACGCCTGGTGGAAGACCGACGTGTTAGGAATCGTGAAGTTATGGACCGCGCTGCCCGTGAAGCCGATCGGCGCCACGTCACTGAGGTTGCCGCCGATGTATTGCGAGTGGTTGAGGATGTTGAAGAAGCGTCCGGCGAATTGGAACTTGTACTTTTCCGAAATCGCGATGCTCTTGGCGATGGTGGCGTCGATGTTGTCGGTCGGGTTCATGCGCTCGGTGTTGCGGCCCGCAGTGGAAAGGCCACCTTTCGGGGTCGTCACGTAACCGGCAGCCGGATTCGTGATCAGGTAGCCCACGGTGGCGCCCGCACTATTGGTCAGAACCGACGTGCCGCTACCGATCAAGGGGTTTCCGCCGGCGTTGACGTAACCACGGTCGCCGCCCGAATCTCCGTTGAGGTTGGAATCGATGCCGCTCTGCACCGTGAACCAGGTACCGGTCTGATAGGTGTAAATCGGGGCGATTTCCCAGTTGCCGACCAGGTTCTTCATCGCCCAGTTCTTGGAGTTCTTCAAGAAGGGGACGTCATACAGAACCTGATAGGTGAAGCGGTGACGATGATCCAACGCCGAGCTGGCGCGGTCGGCGCGCAGATTGCGAATATCTTGCGGCCGGCGCGGCGTGGTGTAGGTGCTGAACACTTCGGCCGTGGAATCGTCGATATTGTGGCTGAAGGTGTAGGCGGCCATGAACTGCAGGCCGTTGCTGAAGCGGCGCGTCAACTGGTTCGCCCAACCGTGATAGGTAGAGTTGCCCCAAGGCTGGTAGCTGGTGATGGTGCTCGCAAAGCCGGCAGCCGCGTAGACCGGGTCCAGGCTCGGGATTGCAGTGAGTTTAGCCAGCGTGCTGGTCAACCCGTTCAACGTGGCCTGACTCGGGGCCGTGGTGTAAAACGGCAAAGCGTTGGCGCCATTGACCGCCGGAATGCGATCCAACTGTGCCTGCACCGGCAGGTGAATACCGCGCGTGCCCAGGTAGCGGGTCTCAAACGTGTAGTTCTCGTGGAATACGTGCTGGATGCCGAAATTCCACTGCAGCGATTCCGGCCGGGTCTGGTTAGGAACGTACCCGCTGGTGCCCGCGCGGGCCTGTGCCTGGGTCAAAGCAGCGGTCGAAGCGTTGGGCGGAATACCGCCGTTGGCCAGGAATCCCTGTTGGTTGAGGCCGGGGACATCCACGGTGGTGGTGTCTTGCGGGGGCAGGCTGAGAAGGCCGAAGTTATCCACCAGCACATCGAAGCTCCGGCCGAAGCCGGCGCGGATGGAGGTCTTCCCGCTGGTTCCCGGCGAGTACGCCAGACCGACGCGCGGCATCCAGGCCGTCTTCATCGCGGTGGGCTTCTGGAATACCAGCAAGCCCGGAACGCTCGAGATGGCGTTGATGGTCTGCAGGGTCTCGCTGTAGGGCACCGTCTGGTATTCGTAGCGCAGGCCGAGGTTGACCGTCAGGTGCGACGTCGCCTTCCAGCTATCGTTCACATAGACACCGGAGAAGATGCGGTCGCCGTAATATTCCGCGCCGCCGAGCGAACGCTCTGCCAGGGAGTCGGGGTTGTAGTCGAACAGGTAGTCGGAGAGGTTATTCCATTCGTAATCGCCGCGCGAGCGCTGCGTGAAGCTCTGCGGAGAGATCTGTTTCCAGCCGTCAAAGCCGAACTTCAAGCTATGCTTTCCCTTGGTCCAGCTGATGTTGTCCGTCACCTGATACTGGTTTTGGATGGTTCCCTGCGGGGCATTGCCGTCGGGACCGAGCTGCGCGTTCAAATCGAAAATGTTGATGTTGGGGAACTGATCCAACCCGGGCCATTTGTAATTACCCGCCGAGGTTACGTTGGAATAGCGGTTATACCCTAAGCGAAATTCGTTGGTCACCGAGGGTGAAAAGGTGTGGAACTCGGTGAGCGTTGCCAGGTAGGCGTTGGTCGGGACTGTCTGGAAGAATGTGGGCAGGGCAGCGGCGGTGTCTATGGTGCCCTGTCGATTCAGAATGAAGCGTGCGCGCAGGCTGTCCTTGTCGGAGATAGTCATATCGAACGCACCGACGCCGGACTCGTTGTTGGTGAAGGCGGGTGCGTTGAAGCTGATCTGGCCAATTTCAACTGATTTGGCCGCGGCAACCTGCGCCGGGGTCCAGCCCAGGCTCTGATTGCCCGGTCCCATCAGGGGATATGCGCCGTTGGGAGTGCTGGCCGCGGGAGCAGCCGTGGGCGCGGTACCCAGATACTGCTTCAACTGGCTGAGATTGGACTGGCTAAAGCCCGGAAGCGAACTGAAGGAAGAAAGCGTGCTCCAGCCGGCCGCGGTCGGCGCGAACAACGCGCCGGGGGTGGAACTGGTGCCGATCGGATTGTACTCATACAACCCGTAGAAGAACATCTTGTTCTTCTTTATCGGGCCGCCCGCCGAGCCGCCGAAACGGTTGTTGTCATAGCGCGGGTGCAGCTGGTCGCCATTCAGGGCCGACTGGTTGTCCGCGGCGTTGAGGTTGCGGTTCTGCAGGTATTCGTGCGCTTCACCGTGTATTTCGTTTCCGCCGCTTTTCACTACCTGGTTGAACTGGCCGCCGGACGAGTGGCCGAATTCCGGCGAGATCTGGTTCTGCTGCACATTGAATTCCGCCACCGCGTCGTTGGGGATGCTGACCAGCGGACCGGTTACGCTGCCACTGTTGTTATCGATGCCTTCGATGGTGAAATTGTTGTTGCGCGGACGCTGTCCGCCCACGGAAGGGCCTGTTCCCAGGCCGATCGCGCCGCTGGAACCCACACCGGCATTCAACAGTGAAAGGTTGATCACGCCGCTTCCGCCGGAAGCGATCGGCAGGTCCGCCATGTTCCTGGTGTCAAATGAGGTCTGCACGCTGGCCGTCGTAGTATCGATGGCGGCCGCCGCGGCGGAAACTTCCACCGTCTCCACGTTGGTGCCTACGTCCAGCTTGACGTTCGTAGTGGTGCTCTTACTCAATGTGACTGTCACAGCGCGAAGCTGGGCTTTCGTGAACCCGGGTGCCGTCACCGTAATCGTGTAGGTTCCGGCCGGCAGGTTGGCGAGGTGATATTCGCCGGTTGCCGCGGACTTTGTCGTGGCTTCGACGCCGGTTGCATCGTTCTTCCCGACAATTGTCGCGTTCGGGATGGCAGCGCCGCTGGCATCGAAAATTGTGCCGATCAGGTCGCCGCTGACCGATTGGGCGAAGCTGCCGAGGCAAGCAGCCAAGGCTAGGGCAATCAGCCCGAAAAGCCGCAGGTTTCTGGTTCTCATTTGGGTCAATGTCTCCGTTAGAATTTCCACAGGCTTCGCGAATGTGTTGAGACGCGCTAAACCTTGGGTATGGCTCTTCACGTAGCAAGTCGCTTACCACGTTAAGAGGATGTTAATTTTTGATGATTCGTAACGGCTTATACAGTTTGTGAGAAGGATTCTTGGAGGGGTGGCTTCCGAAGCACCACGTGCGGAGTGGGGTCGATCTGCGTCGCGGTGAGCTGTTTTTACTTGTAAAGCGCTGATCTATTTAGGAGTTAATAGTCCTATGAGATTTGGACAAGCGAAATCCTAATCCCGGTAGCATTTGGTCCGAAAATGCGCTTCTATCTTGATTTAACTGGCTCCAAATAGCCAGTACCTAGATAACTAGGGTCAAGGATGGGTGAAATGACCCGAGCCGGACCCGAATCAGACCCGGCTCGGATGCGCCTATTCTTCAGAACACCAGCCGCACCACAATTTGAAGCTGCCGCGAATTGCTCGGGAAATACCCACTATACTGCCCGAAAGTGGAATTTCCCGGGATCAGGAAATTGCGGCTGATGGCAGCCGTGGAATACGGCGAAACGTCGGAGAGATAGCCGCCGACGAATTGCGAGTGATTGAACAGGTTGAAA
Source organism: uncultured Solibacteraceae bacterium (assembly GCA_963805775.1). GTDB lineage: Bacteria > Acidobacteriota > Terriglobia > Bryobacterales > Bryobacteraceae > Solibacter. The sequence continues at coordinate 52,782 of CAWDWK010000040.1, forward strand.
GCCTGCACGCTAAAACTGAGCTGCTTGGCTTCCGTAATGTTCAGCCGCTTCATCAGTGCGGCGTCGAAGTTGTTGGTGTGGTCGAGCGGGAAGGTATTGCGTCCGCCGTTGGCATATGCCCCGGCGCCGGCCTGGATGTACCGCGCGTTGGGGTTCTGGGCGACATAGGCCACGATGGAGGGCGATCCGGCAGCTACGATCTGCCCGGCTGCGTTGATCGGGTTCACTCCGCTGCCGACATTGGCGGCGCCCGCCGGATTGACGATCGCGCGGTCGCCGGCGCTATCGTTATTGAGGTTGGAATCCACTCCGCTTTGCACCGTCGCATACTCGGGCGATTGGAACGTGTAGGTGCCGGAGATATTCCAGTTGCCGACGATGTTCTTGAGCAGCCAGGAACCGCTCTGGAACGGCCTGAAGTCGTACATCGGCGTTAGGGTGAGACGGTGCCGCCGATCCAACGCGGAGGAGGCCCATTCGGCCCGCTGATTCTGGAAATCCTGCGCGCGGCGCGGCGATAGGATGGTGGAGAAGTTGGTCGCCGTGGAATCGTCGAAATTGTGGCTCCAGGTGTACGCCGCGATATACGAGAAACCCTTCGAGTAGCGCTTGTTCACCTGCAGGGCAAGGCCGTTATACCGCGAGTTGCCCCACGGGTTGTAGCCCACCAGTGCCTGCTGGAAGCCGTAAATCGCCAGATCGTTGAAGGGCAAGGCGGCGGTTCCGCCCGGCAATGGCGTCGAACTCAGTTTGCCGAGTGTGAGCGTATCGCCGGCCAACTGGGCTGCGCTCGGAGCCGTCAGATACGTGGGCAGGTTGTTCGTCGCCGTCACCGGGCTCAGGATATTCAGCCGCGTCTGATTCCAGAGGTGGACGCCTTTCGTATAAACGTAGCGCGCTTCAATGGTGTAGTCCTTGCCGATCAGGTGCTGCACGCCGATGGTGCCGTTCAGCGCGTAGGGCCGGTGCTGGTCGAAGGTGTAGGAAGCGATCGACGCGCGGGCGTCGGCTTGCGTCGCCGCCGCCGGCGGTGTGCCCGCCAATCCGCCGTTGGCCAGGAAATTCGACACCGGCTGGCTATCGTTCACGTCCACGGTAGTCTGGTAATACGCCGGCGAGGCATTCTGCGCGAGGTTGATGTAAGCGTTGTCGTAGGACATGCTGGCGCCGCCGCGGATCGACCATGTCCCGCTCTTTCCCGGCGAATAGGCGAAGCCCACGCGGGGCGCCCAGTTGTTTTTGTCCGACTTCGGCGAGGCGAAGCTGATCACGCCCGGAACGTCGGCGATGGAACTGTACTGCTGTGCGCGGGAACCCACCGGCACGGTGACGTACTCGTAGCGCAGTCCCAGGTTGAGGGTGAGGTTGGGGCGTACGCGGAAATCGTCATTCACATAGGCGGCAGTCTGCAGGAAGCCAAACGGGACGCCGTTGGCGGTCCCCACGCTGCGTTCGCCCGTCACGCCGCTGAGCGAACCACCGCTGGGCTGTTGGTCCAGCAGGAACTCCGCGAGGCTCGCGTAATCGTAATCGCCGCGCGCGCGCTGCACGAAGAATCCGCTGAGGATGATGTCGGACATGTTGAAGCCAGCCTTAAACGTGTGCCGCCCCCAGGTCTTCGTCAGGTTTTCCTGCACCTGCGACAGGTTCTCGATGGAACCGGTCGGCGTATTCGGGTCGGGTCCCATTTGTAGCTGCAAGTCGTCGATAGAGATATTGGGGAAGACGTCGAGGCCGGGGAATTTGAAATTTCCGGCGCCGATGCTTTGGTTATTGCGGCTGTAGGAAACGCGCAGCTCGTTCTCCATGGTCGCCGAGAAGTTGTGGAACTCCGAAATCGAGAGGCTGTTGTTCACGTTCGGCGAAGGTTCGAAGAATACCGGAAGGGCGGCATTGAAATCCAGGCCGACCGAGCGGTTGTAGAAGTAGCGGCCGCGAACCTGGTCTTTCGTGCTGATATTCCAATCGATCGCCGCCACCGCATTATAAGAGTTGTTGTAGGCCGGAGACGCGAAGGAAAGCGGCCCGATGGGAATCGACTGGCCGGCCACATTGATTGTGCTGGTCGCGGTCCCCGCTACCGGTACGTACTGCTGAAAGACACCAAGATTGGTCTTGCTCACGCCGGGCAAATTGCCGAGAGCCGACAGACCGGCGCTGGTGGGGGCGAACACCGTCTGGCCGGGTTGCGCCGCCTGGCCCAGCGGGTTGTATTCAAAATTGCCGAAATAGAATAGCTTGTCTTTGCGGATGGGACCGCCAATCGTGGCGCCCAGGCGGTTGTTGTCGAAGCGCGGATTGGAGCGCAGTCCCTGCTGCACTTCGGTCTGGTCTACCGCGTTCAGGTTGCGGTTCTGCAGGTACTCGAAAATCGATCCGTGGATTTGATTGGTGCCGGTTTTCACGATGGCATTGAACACACCGCCCGAAGCCCCTCCGAACTCCGCGCTGAACTGGTTCTGCACCACGTTGAACTGCGAAACGGCTTCGTTTGAGACGTACACCTGCGGGCCCGTGGTGTAGTGATTGTCATTCATCACGCCGTCGATGTTGAAGCTGTTGTTTTCCGGCCGCTGTCCGGCGATGCTCGGGCCGGTGCCCTGCCCCACGCCGCCCGAACTGGCAACACCCGCGCCCAGCAGGCTGAGGTTGTAGATCCCGGCGCCGTTCACGACTTTGGAAATGCCCGCCGCAGGTACATCCACGGCGGCTTTCGAATCATAGGTGGACTGCAACTGGGCGGTTGAGGTATCCAGCATAGCCGCGGCTTCTGTAACCTCCACCGTGGTATTCACCGAGCCCACCGCCAGCGTCAGGTTGACGGAAGCGGTATGATTCAACTGCAATTCCACGCCGGCCACCGTCGCCGCCGCAAATCCCTGGCGCGTTGCCGAGACATCGTACCGCCCCACCGGGATGTTATTCAGCCGGTACTCGCCCGTGGAACTGGTGGTGGACGCGTATTTCACGCCCGTGTCTTTATTCAAGGCGGTTACTGACGCCCCGGCAACACTCGCTCCCGTGCTGTCAGTCACCGTTCCGACAAGAATGCTGTCCATCGCCTGCCCAAATAGTCCGGCAGCAAATAGCCCTAGTAGAGTTATCAACGTAAGCAGCCTGAGTGAACTGGATCGGCTCTTCATATGTTTTCTGCCCTCCTCGTCTCGTTTACCGAGAATTATTTTTGGACGGAGTTCTTTACGTTTTGGTTAGGTGTGAATTTCTCCGCCTCTGGGAATCGGCCAAGGTCCATGCATGCCGGATACCAACATGTAAATGGTTGGTCTGTTGACTGATTCGCCAAGGGATTGGTGAGAGTTAATATCGTCGACCGCTATGCAGGAGGGGGTTTCAAGCTTGTTACCCTTAGATGTACGCCGGGTTATGCGGGATATGACTTTACGTAGCCGGCAATTCAGTAACTCAAAGGTAAATTGTACTTTATTCATCAATTCACCTCGAGTTACATGGCGGCGCGGACCACCTGAACGTCCTCTCGCAGGCATTACCGACTTACTATTCCGTACTGGGAAACTATGCCGCAACCGGACACGGCGGAATCCCCACACCGCCGTCTTCCAGCGCCGCGCCGATGCGCAGCAGCAGTGCCTCCTCAAACGCCGCGCCGATAATCTGCAGGCCTACCGGCAGCCCCGCGGCGCTCAACCCGCACGGCAGGGACAGCGCCGGGAATCCAAGCGCGTTCACGCCCCGCACCAGGCGCGTCGAAGCCAGCCGCACATCCTCATCGCGGCCACCCAGCCGAACGGTGGTGTCGCCAACGCGCGGCGCGGGGTTAGGCGTGGCGGGCGTCATCAGGCAATCCACCTCTTTCCACACCTGGTTGAACTCCCTCCGCATCTTGCGGCGCAAGCGCTGCGCGTTGATGTAATCGGCGGCCGGTACCAGCCTCCCCTGGTCGAGCAGCGCCCGAACATCCGCGCCGTACAGGCTGCGGTCTTCTGGATACGACGCGGCCACCGCCGAGGCCTCCGCCAGCAGCACGATGCGCGCCACCGCGTTCAACGCCGTCATATCAGGCAACCTTACCGGCTTGACCACCGCGCCCAGCGATTCGGCACGTGCGATGGTCCCGCGCACGGCCGACTCGACGTCCTCATCCAGGTGTTCGAAGAAGAAGCTCTCGGGAAAACCGATGCGCACGCCGCGGATGGAGCAATCCTCGGCGGGCACGTAGTCCACTACCGGACGGCGCGAAGACGTGGGGTCCAGCGGATCGTGGCCGGCGATCGCGTTCAGCGCCAGCGCGGCGTCGCGCACGGTACGGGTGAGCGGCCCCACGTGATCCAGGCTGAAACCTAGCGGCAGCACGCCAGACCGGCTAACGCGCCCGTAGGTGGGTTTGAGTCCCACGGTCCCGCAGAACGACGCCGGGATGCGGATCGAGCCTCCGGTATCGCTGCCCATCGCCATAAAGACCATATTCGTCGCCACTGCGGCGCCCGAACCGCCGCTGGATCCGCCCGGACTGTGCTGCGGGTTCCACGGATTGCGGACCGCGCCGAAGTGCGGATTGGCCGAAGTAATCCCGTAGGCCAGTTCGTGCATGTTGAGCTTGCCCATGAGCACCGCGCCCGCCGCCGCCAGTCTCTCCGCTACCGTGGCGTTGACCTCCGGCACATAGTTCTCGTAGACTTTGGAGCCCGCCGTGGTGCGCACTTCCTTGACGTGGAACAAATCCTTGAGCGCCACCGGAATGCCGTGGAACGGTCCGCGATCTTTGCCCATGGCGAATTCGCGATCCGCCTGCCGCGACTGCTCGAGTGCCTGCGCGCCGGTGATGGTAATGAACGCGCACAGGCTTGGGTTATGCCGTTCGATGCGCGCCATGGCGGCGGTAGCCAACTCCACCGCGGAGAAGCGGCGCGCGCGCAGCCCCGCGGCAGCCTCGCGTATGGTCACTCGCCTTCTCCATCGATGTGCAGTTCCAGGTCGGGCTCCATATCGGGCGACAGTTGTTTCACCAGCGGATGAAAGGCTTCTTCCAGCGTGGCAAGCGGCTGAGCGATGCCGTCCAATTCACGCACCGGAAGGTCGAGGCCGTGGCCCTGCGCGATACCTACCCAATTCTTCATGACATCTACGATATCGAATCTTCGGGCTTGGAACGCGCGGTCCATTCGGCGCCGGCCAGAACCACCATGGCGGCGATGAAGCTCCACAACAGAATCGCGACGGAGTGGCGGAAGATGGAATACTCGTGCTCCAGCTTCGTCTGCATGTAAGGCGCGATGGCGAGGTTCACGTATTTCAGTGCTTCGAGGATGAGGCCCACGAAGATCGCCGCGGGCGCTACGCGCGCCGGAGGGATCTTGCGATTGGGCAGCAGCCAGTAGACCAGGAACAGCGCCAGAATCGAGATCGGCACCGCAGCCAGCTTGAACATCAGCAGGTTCAGCCACCACTGCACGGCGCCCAGCCATTGCCACGTCGAGATCCACTGCTTGTTGAGCGCCGTGAGCATCAGAGACAGCAGCGCCAGTGCCCCGCACAGGAAGATCATGCCCAGCGCCACGAGCTGGTTCTTCAGGTAAGAGCGATTCTTCACTTCGCCCCAGGCGCGGTTCAGCGCCACCTCCAGCGGCTCGAAGATGCCATTGGCCGTGAACAGCAACAGCACCATGCTGGTGATTTGTAAGTGCCCCTGCAAGGCCAGGTTGCGTTTCAGGAAGCCGGCCAGCTCACCGGGAAAATAGTCGTTGAGCGCGAGGTAGATGGCATCTTCCGCCGCCCGCGAATGCAACACGTTGCGGCACAGGGAGAGCATCACATTGCAGAAAGGGAAAAAAGAAAGCAGCACGCTGGCCGAGATCGCGAGGGCGTAGACATGCACCTCCGTTCCGCTCAGGTAGCGGGCCGTCGGCCGGAAGAGTTCCAGGCGCGCCCGACGTTCGGGAGTGAGATAAGGGACCAAGTTTCAGAGTAGCGTGTGTTGCATCCAGCGGCCACCGTTTCACCGTATATTAGGACGAGCGGAGGGGATAGATGCGGCACATCGGGATGTTCACGCCTCCCAGCCCTGGGCACATGAATCCCATGTCATGCCTGGGTCGGGAACTGCTGCGCCGCGGCCACCGCGTGACTTATTTCCAACTACGCGACGTGGAGCAGGATGTGCTCCGCAACGGCCTGGAATATATACCCATAGTCGAGAAGGACTTCCCTAAAGGCACGCTGGCCACCATCTATGCCGAACTGGGTGCATGCGAAGGCGCGGCGGCCATGAAATACGTGGTCGCCTGGTTCAGCCGCGAAGCGCGCGCCGTCATGGAGGAGGCGCCGGACCTGATTCGGCGCGCCGGAATCGACCTCCTGCTGGTGGATCAGACCACACCCGGCCCCTCGGTCGTGGCCGAGCATCTCGGGATCCCCCTGGTGTTGGTGTCCAACGCGTTACTGGTCAATCGGGAGGCAGCGATTCCTCCCTTCTTCACCACGTGGGCCTATTCCTCCAACCCGATCGCGCAGGTCCGCAACCGCCTGGCATACGCTGCCCTCGACCGCCTTCTCCAGCCCTATCTCGATACCCTCAACGCGCAGCGGCGGCGCTGGAAGCTGATCCCGCTCGGCGTCGATGCCTCCGGCCACTACGCCGCCGCGCACATCAGCCAGCAACCGGCCTGCTTCGATTTTCCGCGCCGCGAGATGCCCGAAAACTTCGCGTACACCGGCCCGTTCCACGATGTCCGCGTGCGCCCGCCCTGCCCGTTTCCCTGGGAGCGGCTGACCGGCAGGCCTTTGATATACGCCTCGATGGGTACGGTGCAAAATCGCCTGGCGCACGTGTTTCACGTCATCGCGGAAGCCTGTCGCGGCCTCGATGCGGACGTAGTGATCTCGCTGGGCGGCGGCGGCGCGGCCGACCAGATCGGCAAACTTCCGGGCGATCCGATCGTGGTGGGGTTCGCGCCGCAACTCGAGCTTCTGGCCAAAGCGACGCTGACCATTACTCATGCCGGAATGAACACCGCTCTCGAGACGCTGGCGTACGGCGTGCCGGCTGTCGCGATCCCTGTGGGCAACGATCAGCCGGGTGTGGCCGCCCGTTTGAAGTGGAGCGGCGCCGGCGAGTTTCTCCCCCTGACGCAATTGCGCGCCGACCGCCTGCGCGCCCTCGTGCAGCGCGTGCTCACCGACCCGCGCTATCGCACCCGCGCCCGCGAACTGCAGCGCGAAATCCAATCCGGCGGAGGGCTCCGCCAGGCCGCCGACATAGTAGAGCGCGTGGCATGATCTGTAGAACAGGCCTCCCGGACTGTCCATCCGAGCGCAGCTTGGACTATCCTGCCAACTGCAGCGCTTCGCGCAGCCCGGAGTCATGCCGCACGCGCCAGATGCGGCTATCCAGATAGTAATGTGTCAGCCCGAACCCGCAGAAAAAACCGAACGCCAGGTCAGATACCTGTCCGAGTTGGAAACCCGGAATGCGGTAGAGCGCGCTGAACAGCAGCGCGGCCCCAATATACGCCCCGAGACTCCTGCTAAGCATCGTCGTCCCCGCATAGCGATTCCGATTGTGGAACCACACGAGAGCGTGATACTGCAAGTTGTGCACGATGGTCACCGTCGGCACCGCCGCCTGCCAGCTCATGTACGCGAACGTTAGCCAGTGTAGCGGAATAATCGCGGCGAACAGCAGGTACTTCGGAAGATCGGCGGGAAACCGCCCCACCTGGCGCGCCAGCCACACGACCGCCGTCGCAACGACAATCACCCAGAACCAGGCCTCCCACCGCGCAAAGGAAAGCTTGATGCCGATTTCCTCCGGATGGTGAATGAAGAAACGATGGAAGGGCGGAAAGATCAACATCACGAACAGAAACAGGCGGTCGAGCCGGTTATCCCGTGGCAGCAGGTCGTGGTTCTTGACCTTGTAAAGCACCAGAAACCCGTAGTGCTGCCGGATCACGTGATAGTAGGCCCACATGCCCACGAATATCGCGAGCAGCCCTTTCTGACCGGCCAGCACCATCATCGGCCCCAGGGAAAAGAAAAACAGCAAGCTGCCGTACAGCAGGTTCCGGTCGCGCGCCCGCGCCTCGGCGTTGAAATAGGTGCGGCTCGCGGTGGCGAAGATATGGGTGCCGTCGAACCCGACGCTCCAGAACCACCAGAGCAGCGAAATCTTGACGTGCAGCGCGGTGTAGAGCAGCAGGTAAACGTAACCGGCAAACACACTACCGATCACGAGACTGAGGTCTACCCCGCGATTGACAATCCAGCGGGGAGACGTCCCCGCCGGGGCTGTGGCGACGGCGGCCATGGTGACGCGCCGCGCCTATACGTAGCGGACCTTCTGCCCAGCCTCGTCCCAGATCACCTTTTTCTGGTTCTTGTAAGAAAGCGTCGCCATGTGGCCGCTGATGGCGGCCTGCTGGCCGACGGGCGGCGGCGCGATCGGCTGCTCTTTACCCAGGATGCTCTGGATGAAATTGCGGAAGTGGTTGATGGCGCCGTCGGATTCCTTGTACTCCTGCACGCCATTAATATGGATGGCCGCGCGCGCTTTGATCGCCTCCGGCGCGCGATTGGGAGAGTTGGCGCGCCGCGAGTTGTAGGACTCCGCTTCGAAGTAGAGATCCTGCCGGTTCATCACCCGTATGGTGCCTTCGTTGCCGCAGATCTCCTCGCCGAAGCCGAAGAATTCGTTGCCCAGATAGCAGCTGTAGTTGAGCTGCATCTTGTCGGAATAATCGTACACGGCGCTCAGGCAATCCGGCACGTCGCGGTCGTCGGTCTGATCGGTCCACCGGTAGACGCCGCCGCTCGCCATGCAGCTCTTCGGCACGGTCTTGGAGAGCATGAAGTTGACGATGTCGGTCTGGTGCACCAGCAGATCGGTGGAGATGCCGCCCGAGTAATCCCAGTAGAGCCGCCATTGGAAGTAGCGGTGCGCATCCCACGCCCGCTTGGTCGCGGTGCCCAGGAAGCGGTTCCAATCGGTATTCTGCGGGTTGGCCTCCGCCGGAATCACGTAGCGCCACGAGGGCTCGTTGGGCAGCCCGTTGCGATACCAGAACGCGCGCACGAAATGGACGTCGCCCACCATGCCCTGCTGGATTAGCTCTTTCGCCTTCTTATAGAGCGACGAGCTACGATTCTGCGTGCCCACCTGGCAGATTTTTTTCGATTGTTCCCATGCCTTGACGATCTCGAAGCCCTCTTCGATGGTGTGGGCCAGCGGCTTTTCGATATAGACGTTCTTGCCGGCCTTGAGCGCCGCGATAGTCATATCGTGGTGCAGGTGTTCCGGGGTCATGATGTAGACCGCGTCGATCGATTTGTCGGCCAGCAGCTCGCGATAATCGACGTAAGCCTTGGCTTTAGCGCCCCAGACGGTCTGCAGGCGGTCCTGTGCGCGGGCGATGTACCCTTGGTAGGTATCGCAGATGGCCGAAACCTGGACATCGTTCGCCGCCGCGGTATGCAGCCAGTCGAGGCCCGCGTAGCCACGCGTGCCGACGCCGATCCAGCCGATATTGATCTTGTCATTCGCGCCCCGCGCCGTGATTACAGCCGGGCCTGCGGCAATCGCGGCCGCCTTAAGAAAATTACGCCGATTCAGTTCGTCCGCCATGGGACCTCCAATTCCGTTATACCCAGATGATAGCAGGGGTGGGACGAACGATCGTTTTGTGTCGTCTGTCAATAGGCTGCCTGGGGCACCCGTCAACGTCTCGATGGCCCCATCGTCCGGCAGCGGGGCCACGCAGAGTTTTGCCTTCACCGCGTCCAGCGCCAACGGAGGGGGCGACATCAAGAAGATGGACGTCCTGTTTAATTGGTCGCTCTTTGGAGACAATGCCTGTTATGTGCAATATGTCGCCGACAGCAATCTACTGTACCTGCCAGGAACAGGACACCGAGCGCTGCCGTCAGGAACCAGTCGGGAGGATTGTGAGCATATTCACCTTCACCTATTCATACTAATGGATATCTAATACTGAAATACCCAATCCAAAGTGTGAAGTAGTTCACTCCAGGTATATCCTTGCTTGCACGTCGGTTCGGGGAGCGTAGTATAAAACTCATGGAGGGACTGTTTGCCTTCAGAAGATAGGTGCACACGGACATGCCAATTACCAGGTCGGCCGCTGACGTGTCGTGGTCTGACACCAGGCTGGTCGGAGAGTGTCTCAGAGGAAACGAAACAGCATGGACATCCCTAATCGACAAATATAAGAACCTGATCTTCTCTATCGCCGTGCGGCGCGGCTTCTCACGGGACGATGCCACCGACATCTTCCAGGAAGTGGCGGCCCAGTTACTTTCGGAACTGGCGCGCATCCGGAAACCCCAGGCCCTTGCAGCGTGGCTGATCCAGGTCACGTCGAACAAGTGCATCCAATGGCGGGCAAAGCAGTTTCGCGAGAGCGTTGACGGGGAGGTTGCGGTCGCTTCCTCATCGGACCTGGAGAGTGCGGAAAGCCTGCTCTTCGAGGCCGAACGGGAACAGACGCTGCGTTATGCGATGCAGCGCGCCACACCCCAGTGCCGCGAGTTGGTCCAGATGCTCTTCTTCGAGAATCCGCCGCTACCGTATCAGGATGTAGCAGCCGGTTTGGGAATCGCCACCGGTTCGGTCGGGTTCGTGCGGAAGAAGTGTCTGGAGCGGTTGCGGCGATTCTTAGAGGAAGCAGGCTTCCAGTGAAGACCGCGAACAGGAAATCGGATGAGGCTGCTCTGCTTGCCAGGTTGGCGCGGGCCGCGGCCCATGCGGAGCCCGGCGGCAAGCGACTGGCAGCGCTTCTCAGACGGCACAAGGAACTACTTTCTGTTGAAACGGTTTTAAAACTGGCGGAGTTGGCCCGCGAAAAAGTGCGCGTGAACGCGCAGGAGAGCTTGCACTTTGCCGAAGCCGCGCTCGGTGTCGCGCGAGCCCTCGGCGATGAGGAAGCGCTGGCGCGCGGACTTCGGGCCAAAGCCAACTCGTTGTGGTTCCTCAGCCAGAACCGTCCCGCGGTCGAACTCTACGAGCAGGCAATCGAGCTGTATCAGAAGCACGGAAACGAAACAGAGGTTGGCCGGACCCTCAGTTCGGCGATCCAGCCTCTCATCCGCCTCGGCGAGTACGACCGGGCGGTGGAATGGGCTGATCGGGCGCGCCGTATTTTCAGCCGGAACGGCGATACGCTGCGTCTCGCGCGTCTGGAACTCAACGCCGCCAACATCTATCACCGGCAGGATCGATTTGCCGAAGCGTTGGAGGCTTACGAACACGCCTATCGCCAGTTGCTGCCCTTTCAGGACACTGAAGCCATTGCCGCCGCGCTCCACAACATGGCCGTATGCCTGATCGCACTGAACGACTTTCAAAAGGCGCTGGCGAGCCACCAGGCTGCCAGGACCTTCTGCGAAGAGCACGGCATGCCCGCCCTGGTGGTTCAGGCCGATTACAACGTGGCGTATTTGTACTATTTGCGCGGGGAATACAGCCGCGCGCTGGAGGGCCTGCGAGCCACGCGTGAAGCGGCGGCGCGGATGGGCGATGCCTATCACGGCGCCCTGTGTTTCATGGATCAGTCGGAGATTTACCTCGAATTGAACATGAGCGAAGAGGCCGCGGAAATGGCGAAGGAGGCCTTCGCGCAGTTTCAGGCCCTCGCAATGAACTATGAAGCCGCCAGGTCGCTGGTCAATCTGGCGATTGCGCTGGGACATCGCGGCAACACGGCACGCTCGCTTGAGCTGTTCTCGCAGGCGCGGGAAATCTTCGTCCGCGAAAACAACCGGGCGTGGCCTTCGCTCATTGACCTATACCGGGCACTGGTTTTATATGACGATGGCCGCATCGGGGAGGCCCGGCTGCGGTGCATGAATGCGCTGGAGTTCTTTCGCACATCCAGCATGGGGAGCAAGGAGATCCTATGTCATCTGCTGCTGGGCAGGATCGGTGTCCGCAGCGGGGATGTGGATAGCGCGCGCCTGCATTGCAGCGGAGCACTGCGGCGATTGGAGACGGTCGAGGCTCCGCATCTGGTGTACCAGTCCTACCTGCTGATGGGCCAGATCGAGGAGTCGGTCGGAGACGTCGAGAAGGCCGCGAAATGGTTTCAATCGGCGCGTACCGCCGCGGAATCGCTGCGCGATGTGCTGCGCAATGAAGAGCTGAAGATCGCCTTCATGAAGAACAAGCTGGAGGTCTATGAAAGCCTGGTCCATCTCTGTCTGGAGCACGCGGACCAGGGATGCGATGCGCGAGACATCCTGGATTGCATGGAAGAAGCGAAATCGCGGAGCCTGCGGGACCTGATGGGCAGCAGGCCGCCGGAGCGCGATGCCGGCGGCACGGAAACCGCGATGGCCAGCCGGATGCGAGAACTGCGTGACGAGTTGAACTGGTACTACCATCGCATCGAATTGGAGCAACTCGGCCAGGAACCCTCATATCAGGAACGCGCGGACGGGCTGCAGGCCGCGGCGCGCGACCGCGAGAAGGCGTTGATGCGCTTATTGCGCGACATGCCGCCGTCGGAAGCGGCAGACGCTCCGGCCATGACCCTCGAGGTCATCCGCGCCGCCCTGGGTCCGGACACGGTTCTGGTGGAGTACTTCTATGCACGCGATCAGCTCATCGCCGCCGTGCTGTCGCAAGAGGTTCTGGAAGTGCGCGCCATCGGCTCCCGGTCGGGGGTAGATTCGCTGATCCGGCTGCTGCAGTTTCAGCTTTCCAAATTCCGATTGGGGGAGCACTATGCAGGGGTCTTCAGGGAACCCATGCTGCGCGCCGCCACCGCGCATCTGCGGGAACTATACGAGGTGCTGCTGGCACCCGTCCGCCGCCACCTGCACGGCAGGCACGTGGTCTTCGTGCCACACGAAAACCTGCATCATTTGCCGATGCATGCACTCTTTGACGGCAGCCAGTACATGATCGACGCGTTCACGGTGAGCTACGCACCCAGTGCCGGCATTTACGGACTTTGCCGCCGCCGCGAGGTCAATACCAGTGGGACCTCTTTGATTCTCGGCGTCCCCGATTCGCTGGCACCGCTGATCGGCGAGGAAGCCGCGGTGGTCGCCGCGACCCTTCCCGATTCTGAACTGTTCCTGGGCGACGGCGCCGGCCAGCAGGTGCTGAGGGAAAAAGGTCCGGCGAGCCGAGTGATCCACCTCGCCACGCACGGGCGATTTCGCGCCGACAATCCCATGTTTTCGGCGATTCGATTGGGCGACGGCTACCTTACCCTTTATGACCTGAACCGTTTCCGCCTGCCCGTAGAACTGGTGACCCTGAGCGGATGCAGCACGGGAGTGAATGTGGTGGCGAAGGGAGATGAACTGCTCGGGCTGGTGCGGGGACTGCTGCAGGCCGGCGCGAAATCGCTGATGCTCTCCCTGTGGGATGTTCACGACCACAGCACCACCGAGTTGATGAGGTCGTTCTATACACGGTTTCGGGCAAACGGCGATACGGCTTCGGCCCTGCAAGGAGCAATGCAGGAATTGCGTCAGAAACAGCCCCATCCTTATTACTGGGCTCCGTTTGTTCTCATCGGCGGCGCTGGAAGCGGCTAAGAAGATTATTTGGCGCCACGGTATATCTTCCGGCATCCTCGTTGCTCTTATCGCCATAGGCTTCGCGTAAGACCAGGAGGACGGCGGGAAGGAGGTAACATGGCCCGGCAGAATGCGGAGAACCAATGAGTGTGACGCATTACAGTCTGGAAGAGTGGTCCGATTTTGCGCGCAACCGCGCGCCTGCGGAATCGGCGGCAAAGATGCAGCGCCATTTGGATGAAGGGTGCGACGCGTGCACCCAGGTGTTCCACATGTGGCGCAGTGTGTTGGAAGTAGCGCGCCGCGAGACCGGCTTCCAGGTGCCGGAATCCGGCGTTCAATGTGCGCGGGCGCTGTACGGTATCGCCCGGCCCGAAATGCCCGACAGCCTCCCTTTGCGGTTGGCGCGCCTGGTCTTCTCCAGTTCCGAAGAACCTCTGCGTGAAGGGGTGCGCGGCGCTGCGGCCGCAACGACTCATCTGCTGTTTGAAGAAGGCAATTACATGCTCGACCTGCATCTGAAACCGGAGGCGGAGCGCAACCTGGTCTCCGTGGCGGGACAGATTCTGGATCGTGTGCATCCAGACCACGTGTACGAGAACAGCGCCGTCGCCATCCTGCGACAGAATGATGAACTGGCCCGGACCGCCACCAATGAGTTCGGCGAGTTCCAACTGGAATTCAGCCCCGGCGGCAATCTATTGCTCACGGTGAACTTAGAAGGGGACGGCATTCTGGTTTCAGCGTTGCCGGTAAGAGGCTCCACGGGCACACCCGAATCGCGGCGCTGAACCCCATCAGGGAGAATCACGATGCGACCAAACCATCGATCAGGCCCCGGGATCTTCTCCAGGCTGAAATGCCGGCTGCTGACATTGGCCCTCTTATGCGCGTTTGCGGCGGCCCCCGCGCAGGCCGAACTCAGGCTGATTGTGCGCATACAAGGCGGCGCGCTTGTGTTGAATACGGCCTGCGTCCTGCTCGGCTGCACGGTTCAGTACCCGCTGGGCGACGACCAGGGCCAGGTCTTCCTGGTGACGGTTCCGCTGAATCTCACGGCCAACCTCCTGTTGAGCATACCCGGTGTGCTCGATGTGGAGTTGGACTCGATTGGCCAAACCACGGGCGCCGCCCAGACGGGCGCACCTGCCGCCTTGTACGACGCGACTCCGGTGAACTACTACGGCACCACCGTGCGCGAAGGGTACGTCACCCAGCCCGCCGCACAAATCATCGGCCTCGCCACAACCCAGGGCGCGTTCGGCGTCCGCGGTTCGGGCATTGTCGCGGTGATCGACACCGGCGTAGATTCCACTCACCCGGCGTTGGCCAACGCCCTGGTGCCAGGTTACGATTTCACGCGGAACCAGGCCGGCGAGGCGGACGAGAAAGGGGACGTCGGTCAGTCCACCACCGCGGTGATCGATCAATCCACGACAGCGGTGGTGGACCAATCCACCACGGCGGTGATCGATTCGTACACGGCCAGCCAGCTCAATCAACCGCAGTATGAAGCCTTCGGCCACGGCACCATGGTATCGGGCGTGGTCCGGCTGGTCGCTCCGGGCGCCATGATCATGCCGTTGAAAGCATTCCACGCCGACGGCACCGGCTACGCTTCGGACGTGATTCGCGCGGTCTATTTCGCGGTCCACAACCACGCCCGGATTCTCAACATGAGTTTCAGTTTTCAGTCATCGCCGCTGGAGTTGAACCTGGCGCTCAACTACGCCAAGCTGAACGGTGTGATCAGCGTGGCCGCCGCCGGCAACGACGGTAAGCAGACCATGGTGTATCCGGCCGGTTACTCAGGCACCGTGATGGGGGTGGCCTCGACATCCAACAACGACACGCTCTCCACGTTCTCTAACTACGGGCCTAACCTGGTATGGGTGGGCGCTCCCGGCGAGGGGGTTGTCACGTTTTATCCGTACGGTACTTACGCTGCAACCTGGGGCACTTCTTTCAGCACACCCTTTGTGGCCGGTGCGGCGGCGCTGCTGCTGGACGTGCAATCAGCCTGTACCGAATCGCAAGCCGCCCAGGCGCTGGCTCATGCCAAATACATCAACAGTAATGTCGGTAACGGGCGATTGGATTTGTACCAGGCAGTGCAGGCGTGGCGGCAGGCGGCGGGCGTCTTATGAAATGCCCGGCAATCTCTCGATGTATTTCCGCTCACCATAAGTTTCAATTCTTATAAATAATGTAATGCGTCTTAGAACTCTCTTTGTGAAAACCTATATTTTTTGACCCGGTTCCCGCTCTTATCACCGTGAGCTTCGAGATAAGTGGGGGGACGGTGAAGACGCTCCTTGTGCTGGAAGATGAACCTGCCCTTATGAAGTTCTTGCGGCATGCGCTGGTGCAACATAACCTTCTCGAAGCCGGCAGCGCTGAACAAGCTCTGCAACTGTTCGCCGATCACGGCCGCCACGTCGATCTCCTGCTTGCCGACGTGACTTTGCCAAGCAGCTCGGGGCTGCGCGTGGCATTCTTCCTTCGGACTGAGCTTCCAGACCTTCCCGTGATTCTGACCTCGGGGTATCCCGTGAGCAGTTGGAACGCCCGCGATTCCGTCGATCTGCACCGGCTTGGCAAAAAGTCAGTAAAGATTATTCAAAAGCCCTTTCAGGCCCAGTCACTCTCGAGCTTAGTGAACGAATTGCTTGGGACCTCGCCACCCAGTGCGAACAACGGCCGAGGTGGGAATTCGTGAGCCGGCACCTCCATCTGTAGGTTTGGTGATATTCTTTTTAGACTGAAGCGACGTTGGAGGGAACGTGCGGCGTGTCGATCAAATTTGGGCCGCCAGCCTGAATCGCAGGAACGCCTTCCGGGCCATGGCAGGCTTCCTTGCCGGCTCTCCGCTGCTCCACTCCCAGCAGGATCCCTTCCGCGATCACAGCCGCGTTCCCGGGTTGAATGAACTCGTCACGGCATTCGACTTCGAACCCGTGGCATACGCCAAAGTCCCCCGCTACAACTACGACTACACGGCTTACGGGACGAACAGCGAGTTCACCCTCCGCCGCAACCGCGAGGCGTTCGATTGGGTGCAACTGCGTCCCAATCGGGTTCTCGACGCCGGACCCCTTCACACGGCAACCGAGATCTTCGGCACCCCGATGGCTTACCCCATCATGGTTTCGCCGTCCGCCAGCCACACCATGCTTCACCCGGATGGCGAAATGGCCACCTATCAGGGCGCCGTTGCCGCATCCAATACTCCATACATCGTGAGCAATGTCTCAAGCTTTCCGTTCGAGAAGATCGCGGCGGCGGCGAAAGGCCCGCTCTGGTTTCAGTTGTATCCCAAGCCGGAACTCAACGACAATCGTGAAGTGCTGGACCGGGTCCAGGCATCTGGCGCCCGCGCCGTGGTGGTCACCCTAGATCAGCAGGCCTCGGAATACGAGCGCATCCTGCACGATCGCAATCTCGCCGCGCGCACTCCCGTCTCCCGCCGGGCCACGCCAAAAAATCCGTATCGGGTTCCCGAGAACCGCCTGTTCTACACGTGGAAACTTCTGGAGCAGATCCGCGGCATCTGCAAAGTGCCGATGCTGGCGAAAGGCATTCTCACCGCGGAAGATGCGAAGCTGTGTCTTGAGTGCGGGCTCGACGGCGTATATGTGTCGAACCACGGCGGCCGCTCCCTGGACTACAGTCCTTCCACGCTGGAAGTGCTGCCGGAGATTGTCGAAGCGGTGGGCCGCAAAGTTCCTGTCTTATTCGACAGCGGCGTCCGCCGCGGCGCGGATGCCCTCAAGGCTCTCGCTCTGGGGGCCCGCGCGGTTTGCCTGGGACGCGTGCCACGCTGGGGCCTGGGCGCGTACGGCGCGCCCGGCGTCCAACGGATTCTGGAAATTCTGCAAGCCGAACTAGTGCAGGCGATGGCATACACCGGAAGGCCCACCCTGGCGTCCATCGATCGCAGCATCGTGAGGGCCGACTTTCCATGAAGCGTATCTCGCCGACCCGGCGGCAGGCGTTGGCCGCGTATGCAGCGCTGCTCGCCGCGTCGCCGCCATCGCGTGCCCAAAAGCTCGCAGGCGAGCCGCCGGGGCGCATTCCACCGGTGCAGGAACTCCTCAACGCCGAAGAGTTCGAAGCCGTGGCCGGCCGCAAGTTGGACAGCCTGACGTTTGCGGAGATCGCCGGCAGCGATCGCACCGCCTTCGACCGCATCACGTTCCGGCCGCGCCTGATGATCGATTCGCGGCAGATGGATTTGTCCACCACCCTGCTCGGCGAGACTCTGTTTACGCCCATTGTCATCGGCCCGCTCTCGATGCAGAGACGATTCCACCCGGAGGGAGAACTGGCAATGGCGCGCGGCGCTTCCGCCGCCAAAGCCCTGATGGTGGTGGCGGACCGTTCCAGTTACCCGATCGACCAGATCGCCGCGCAGGCGAAGTGCCCCCTCTGGTATCAGGTCTACCTGGAGCCGGACATGAAAGCGGTACGGACGCGCGTGGAGCGCGCCGTCGGCTCAGGCTGCAAAGCACTTTGTGCGACAGTGAACGCGGGGAATCCCGGGCCACCCATCACCGCAGGCATAGATTGGAGCGCGATCGACCTTTTGCGCAAACACATTGCCGTGCCCCTGGTGCTGAAGGGTGTGATGAGTCCGGATGAGGCGCTCAAGACAGTCGACGTCGGTGCGGCGGGCATGGTGGTCTCCAATTATGCAGTGCCCTCCGTTCCCGGCGTGGCGTCTCCGATCGAGGTGCTGCCCGCCATTGTAGACGCCGTAGCCGGGAGGGTACCCGTCCTGATCGACGGCAGCTTCCGCCTCGGCAGCGATGTGCTGAAAGCCCTCGCCCTGGGCGCGCAAGCCGTACTCCTCGGCCGTCCCGCCTTGTGGGGACTCGCCGCCTATGGAGCTGAAGGCGTGCAAACCGTCGTAGAGTTGATCCAGACCGGATTCGCCCGCGACATGGCAATGTGCGGCAAAGTAAATGTGAAATCGCTGGATCGCAGCGTCGTCACGATTCATCGCCGATAGGCGGAACGCGACTGCCGTTATAGAATACTCTCATCACCGGCGGCCGGCCGCACAGGAGAGGAAACCGATGCCAGACAACGATCCCATTCGTCACGTAATCATGCTGATCATGGAGAATCGCTCTTTCGATCACATGATGGGCGGAACGGCGGGTGTCCTGCCCGGACTGGATGGGGTAGACCCCCAGCAGCCCCGCGTCAATCGCGACGCCGCCGGCCAGGCGTACTTCCAGTCTCCCAGCGAGCTCACGCAGACCGCCAGCGATCCCAAGCACGAGCACGCGGACGTCGTCATCCAGTTACAGAACCAGAACAGCGGCTTCGTGCTGGACTTCGCACAGCAGTATCCAGCCTCAACTGTGCAGGACCGCCAGCAGATCATGGATTATTTCCCCGCGGATTTCCTCCCCGGCCTGCACTCCCTCGCGCACGACTTCACGGTTTGCGACCGCTGGTACTCCTCCGTCCCCGGACCCACCTGGCCGAATCGCTTCTTCGCACTCTCGGGCACTTCGCTCGGACGCATTCTGATGCCGACCGGAGTCACCGATCTCGGCACCTACTTTCAACAGACCCAGCAGACTCTCTTCGACCACCTCAACCAAGCCGGCAGGAGTTGGAAGAATTACTTCTACGACTTCCCTTCCTCCTGGCTCCTGCTGCGCAACCTCCTTCCCGAAAACCTGCCGCACTACCACATGATTGACGATTTCTTCCAGGACGTCCGCGACGAGAAGTCATTTCCCGATTTTGTTTTCCTCGAGCCGAAATACTTCGGCGCCGACGAGAACGACGATCACCCGCCGCACAACGTCATGAAGGGCGAGAAGGTCATCGCCGACGTGTACAACGCAATTCGCTCCAATCCGGACTTATGGAACAGCAGCCTGCTGGTGATCTTCTTCGACGAACACGGCGGCTTCTACGACCATGTAACTCCTCCCGGAGCCGTGGCTCCGGACGATCACCAGATGGAGTACACCTTCGACCAGCTTGGCGTGCGTGTACCCGCGCTCTTGATTTCGCCATGGGTCTCGCGTGCGGTGGACCACACCCAGTTCGATCACACCAGCGTCCTGAAATACCTCGTCGATAAGTGGAACCTCGCTCCGATGGGCCGCAGGGCCGCGGCAGCCACTAGCATCGCGGAAGCCATCCGCGAAACTCAGCCGCGAACCGACACCATCCCCTTCATCCGTGTTTCGTATACTCAGCTCATGCCGCTCCATCCCGAATGGGAAGCCCCGGACGGCAACAATCACCAGGAGGCGCTGCAGCTCTTTGCCCAACACCTGGAGGAACAGATGGAAGACGGACCCTTACAGGCAGCCGGCGAAGTGCAGCAGCGAATGTCGCAACTGGTCGCCAAGGTGCGAAGCGGCGCGCTGGGCGTGCCTAAAGCCCTGCGTGCCCTGAGGGCGTCCGGACATTAAGTGGCTGAAACAGAACTGACCATTCGCGAATTCACCACGGGAGACGAAGCTGCTTTCCGGAAGCTCAACGAAGAGTGGATCATCCGTCACTTCGCCCTCGAACATAAGGACGAGATCTCGCTTGCCGATCCTCAGGGCACGATTCTGGATCGCGGCGGCAGAATCTTCTTCGCTTTCCGCAATGGCCACCCGGTCGGCTGCTGCGCCCTGCTCGCCATGGCTCCCGGTGAGTTTGAGGTGGCCAAAATGGCCGTCACGGAGTCATCGCAGGGTGCCGGTATCGGGCGGCGTCTGCTTCACAGGGTAATTACAGAGGCGCGCGCATCAGGCGCACGCCGGCTCTATCTTGAGACCAACCGGAAGCTGGTGCCCGCCATCCGGCTCTACGAATCGATAGGCTTTCGCCATCTTCCGCCGGAACGCATCGTCCCTTCGCCTTACGCTCGCGCCGATGTCTACATGGAGTTATATCTCGACGGCACGGCACCCTTGCAGCATTGAACGTGCCTGGCCCGCCAGGTTTTCCGCCTCGCTGAGTACAGATCCGAATTGCGCGTGGGTCCGCACCGCGCTGAACCATATGTTCATGTTGCTGCAGCAACTCCAGCGCTCTGCCGCGGCGATAGCTGCTTGAACATTGCCCCATGGAGTTGCGATAAGCTATTTCTCGCTGTCTTTTTTTGCTCGTACAGGAGAGCTCGTATGACACTGGGCGATCTGTTGCACTCGAAGGCGCTGGAGCATCCGGCGGGCATAGCTCTTTTCACCGGCGACACCGAATTCTCATACCCGCAACTGGACTCCGCATCCACCAACCTGGCGGCCTGGCTCGTCCACGAAGGGTGGCGGCCCGGCGACCGGATGGCAATCCACTGGTATAACTCTTTCGAAGCTGCGGTGCTGTACTTCGCGGCGTTCAAAGCGGGTTTGATCGCGGTGCCCGTCAATCTCCGCTTGAAGGCCCCGGAGATCGCTCATGTTTTCGAGAACTCCGGAGCGGTCCTGTGCTTCAGCGCACCCGC
The DNA here is from genome assembly GCA_963805775.1 of uncultured Solibacteraceae bacterium. Lineage (GTDB taxonomy): Bacteria > Acidobacteriota > Terriglobia > Bryobacterales > Bryobacteraceae > Solibacter. Next base: position 73,768 of record CAWDWK010000040.1, read on the forward strand.
GTTCGCCCCTTTGGCGGAAGTCGCTGCCAGTTCCTGCCCGTCGATGGGCGCGGTACATACAGTCCTCCCCTGCGAGGTCCGCGACGTGGCGTTGCCCGCGGTCGATCCCGACCGTGTAGCGGTCATTATGTATACCTCCGGCACCACCGCCCGCCCCAAAGGCGCCATGTGTTCGCATCGCGTCTTTCTGGAATACTGCGAGTGCGTCAAGGCGGCACTGATTGGCAGTGACGGAATAGGTCTGTGCACCACGCCGATGATGCATATTGCGGGGCTCGCCATGCTGATCGGGTCCATCTATAGCGGGACCGGATTGGCGATCCTGCCGGGTTTCGATCCCGCCGCCATACTCGACCTCATCGAGCGCTACCAGTGCACGTATACGATGACCCTTCCGGCCTTGCTGCAGTTCGTGGTGGATGAGCAGGCGCGCAGGCCCCGCGACGTCGGCTCACTGCGTAGGGTTCTGGTGGGCGGTGACAGTGTTCCGCTCAGCCTGCAACACCGCTTTAAGGAACTGTTCGGGATGCCGCTCCAGGAGTTCTATGGCATGACCGAAGGCGGGGTTGTCTCGGTCAATCCGAAGCATGCCATCCGGGAAGGCTCCATTGGTGTTCCCATTTCGGCGATGCAAGTACGGATTGTAGATCCCGCGGGCAACGATGTGGCAGAGGGAGAAACCGGCGAAGTCGTGCTGCGCAGCCCGTTGGCCTGTCAGGGATACTGGAATGATCCGCAGTCCACCGCCTCCCTGCTGCGAAACGGGTGGCTGCACACCGGCGATCTGGCTTCTCGGGACGCCGAAGGCGCCTTATGGTTCCGGGGCCGTGCCAAGCAGATCATCGTTCGTGCCGGCTCGAACATTTCTCCACAAGAGGTGGAGGAAGCGCTCTACCAACATCCAGCCGTGCGCGAGGTCGGTGTGGTGGGCAAGCCTGACCCACTCTACGGTGAAGTGGTGGTGGCCTTTGTGTCACTGCGGCGCGCGGAAGCTTCTGGTGACGAATCCGAGTTACGCGAATTCACCCGCGCGCGCCTCGCCGACTACAAAACGCCGGAATACATCCGGTTTCTGTCCGAGTTGCCGAAGGGGCTGACCGGTAAGGTAGACCGGCGAGCGTTGAAGGAGATGCTGCTCACCGAATCCCAGAGCGCTGCCGGCGCATAGCCTGCTCGATCGGCGGCGCGAAGTCCCCTATTTGCAATCGATCTTCTCGATCAACGGGAGGCCGGCGAGGCTCTGCCGCGCGTTGTAAGTGACCGCGCAGCTCCGCACTGGTTTCGGCAATTCGCGAGTCAGCGTCACGGTAGTCCAGGCGTAGCGGCAAGCCACCCACTCGGACCGGCCGCCACTCCCGAAATTCCACGTGGAGACGGATTTACCGGCCGCTTTCGCCTCGCTATCTGGAGCAAGCGATGCCTTTTCTTCGGGCTTGCCGTCGAAGAACGTGATCCCGGCTAAGCGATGCGGCAAATCGTCCATCGCGACGGACCACCCGGCCACGGGCGCCGCGATCTGCTGGTGTACCTCGATGAGCGGCGGACACTGGATCGGATCGGCGGCGCTGCCGCATCCGGCACACAGCACCAATGCCGGCAACAACCTTGCGATCGAACTTAGCTGGCTCATTCCCAGTCGCTCCCTTCTTGATCTTCGTTCCCTCCCCGACTGGATCCACCGTCACAAAGACGGCCCGCGTGGGTCGGGCTTTTTTGACGTAGACTCCATTGTATGGCCCGTGAGCTCACGCTTCGCATTATCATCGAGCAGCCACCGCCGTGCGTTGATTTCGGGCTGCAGAAAGGCGGCGGCAACATCTACGAGACGGTCCAAAAGCAACGCTCGCATGGAAAGGACTTGGTTTTTGAATTCCAGCCATCGATAAGGGATGGCGTCTCCGACAGCACGGCAGCGTTGGGCGGTCCGTTTGTCCAGGGGCCGCGGCGACAACGCTTCGTGTACGTCGATATCGGGACGTACGCCGGCCAGACCGGCTCGTGCTGGAGCCGCAGGCTAAAGGTCCCCCTCGACGGAATCCCGCCGAAGTTTATCGCGGCGGGCGGCCTGCTCGAATGTCGTGTCGCGGGGACCGGGCGAGACGAAGGGCCCAGTTGTGCCACAGTCAAAGACTTCGACGGCTGGAAGCCCGTACCGCCATCGACGCCGGCGCTGTGACCTAGACTGTTGTACGGAGCGATGAGGCCCGCTTCGCACGTAGGAAAGCCAGGCAGCCCGGCACCTGCGTTACGCTCAGTCCGTGAAGCAGAAGCGGCCCCTTGAAATCGTACTTGCGTAACAAGGCCAGGTACCGGTCGTAGTCGAGCACGCCTTCGCCTGCGGCTCTGTGACCTGCTTCTCCGTCGTGGTCGAGATCCTTGGCGTGAGCCAGCACGATGTCCTTGCCTAGGAGTGCAAAAGCCTCGTCGAGTATCTCCTTCATGCGGGGCAGTTCACCCGCGTGGAAGAGATTCGCAGGGTCTATAGTGACTTTCAGGTGAGTGGAGCCTATCTCATCCAGAAGGCGGCGGGCTTTCCGGGCGGAATCCACCACATTGCTCATCTCGGGCTCGAAGGCCAGGACAACGTTCGCCTCCCGGGCGATCTCGGTCGCCTCGCGCATACAAGCGGCCATATCCCGCCACGACTCCGGCGAGCCGTTGTCCGGATGACGTCGCCACATATTGTTCGGGTCGCGCGTGCCGGTGCACACATGAATTGAGGAGGTGCCCATCGGCGCGCACGCCTCAGCCAGCATCCGTAGCCGCCGCAACCCCGCCCGCCGGTATTCCACATCCGGGTGACTCATATTGAAGGTGCCGGTCACGCTCGCAATTGCGATCCCGCGAGCCGACGCTTCGCGGCGGATCCTCTCCGGCAGTGCCGCGGGAATCTGATCGGGCATCTCCGGCAGACCAGCGCACACCATGCTCATCTGCACACAGGCGAGCCCACAGGCCTTGGCCGCATCCAGCCGCGCTTCCAGCGTCCCAGTCGTGAACGTGGTGGCGATCAGGATGCCGATCGGTGGGAACTCAGTATCCACGGCCTCTACCCGATTTTGCCCGCGAGTGGTCCCGGCCGCGAGGGCCCCGGCCAGGCAAAAGAACTCACGTCGGCTACGGCCGCCATCCTGAGTAGGTATGAATTGGAACCTGATTGTCGGAATTCCCATATCGGACTCCGTAGTCGTGCTCAGTATACACCCAGCCGCCTTCCCTCAGATCCCGCGCAAACTGGGGACTGACATGAATTTCCGGCGCCGTTTGCTGGAAATTCGCTGTCTGTCCCCGGTTTGCCCCGCGGCAAGACGCGCCCATTTCTCGCGGTGTTCCCGAAACGGAGTTGTCGTCCTTTCTCGATTGTCGGAACCGGGCCCTATCCGCTCCTGCGACGCCAGACCTTGCAATTGAGCGTTGAAATAGTTTCAGGCCGTTCGCGGCTCGACCGAAGGCGACGTAGGCACGCTGCGGGCGCCCAGGCGGATCGATGCATTTAAGATGGCGGAAACAGGAATGAGCCCTCCGAGCTTCAGTCCCGCCAGCGCGTGCATTCCAGCGGAAGCGATACAGCCACATTCCTCGCAGACCGGCTTGCCGCCCAACTGGCATGGGATGACGCGGGTGTTCAGGTCGGCCGAAAAACAGGTAGTCAGCCGTGCGAACGTACACTCCTCGGGCGAGCGCGGCGGGTGGCGGTAGCCCTCGAGCACCATCTGCGGCAATTGCACCTTCGGGAACCGCGTAGTAGCGGACAACTCTTCGAAAAGCGTTTCGCGATCCTGCGGCATCAAGCGCTCAGGCGACTGGTCGTCCTCCTGAGGAGTATAGACGCTGAACCAGATTTTGCGAGCCTCGGGCCGATCCGACCAGAACCGGCTGAATTCAGTGAGATATCCGGGCCGTGCCAGCATCTGTCTGGTAACTGTGCAGTGTACTGTAATACGGTGCGAAGCGATGTGCTTCAGGATGCGATCGTAAGTGGCTGGGGCACGGCGCAGGTCGTGCTCGGGGGCGAGACCGTCGATCGAGACCACCAGGTGCAGGCAGCGGATCGACTTCCACTCCTCCGGAATAGGACGCACTGCGCTGGTGACTAACTGCACTTCCACTCCCATATGGTCGAGCAGCGGCAACAGCTCGCAGAGTTCGCGATAACGGACCAGCGGCTCTCCGCCAACAATCGAGATGTGAACAGGCCGGAGGCGCCGGACAAGGGCGACCATCGCGTTCACCAGGTCCTGCCCGCGGTAGTCGGAAAGCTGGCGGAGCGTGATCAGCGGACCGATATGCTCCGGCGAATATGCGTAGCAGCCGGGGCAGCGAAGCGGGCACTCCTTCGTGATCTCGATCGAGAGAAACGGAGTGTGTCCCCGCAGTACCCGTCCCCACACGCGCAGAACGTCTAATTTTTTCATCGAGTCCTCCGCCGGAATTTAAGCAGCGTGAAAGCCTCGCGGCACCTAGTCTTCGAAGCTACGGACGCCGCCGCTGAAGCCGTTGCGGGCTTGCTGCCAAAGCCATTTCAGAGCGCGGGCATCGTTGTAGCAGTAGCCGAGATTGTGATTTAGCGTCGAGAAGCAATGCTGCTGGCAAGTGTTCTTCATCTCGCCCAGTTGTTTCCCGCCGAACTTATGCCCTTCGATCGTGCCCCAATCGTAAGTCGCCGCATACATCGGAAAACACGGAGCCACCGTCCCATCGGTGCGGACAATCACGTTGTTCTGACCTGCCCGGCAATTCCAGTCGGCAAAGCGCAGTCCTCCGTTCTCATCTCGGGAGATACCCGGCATTCCGGCCAGCAGTTCTTCGGAAGTTCCGGTTCCGTCGCCGTTCCAGCCAAGGCGCGGCAGATCGCGGCTGTGGGACATCCGCATGAACGCCTTCATTTCCTGCAGGCGGGGCACGGAGTTCACCATTTGATAGCCGGCTTTGTTCTTGGCGATCAGCCAGTCGATCAACTCGTCCACGGCACGCCAGTCTTCCGGGTAAATGTACGTGGGGTTCTCACGAAGATGCTTGAAATGATCGTCCTGTTCGAGCATCGGTGTCTCGTTGAGATGATAGTCCGTGGCAAGGCGATGTTCACGTGCGTACTCGGTCAGAAGACGGATGTCGTCCAGGTTATTGCGGCATATGTTCATGTTAAGGAACACCATGTAGCCGTACGCGTATTGCTTTCGCATCAGGTACTCGAGGTTGTTGCGGGCCGGGACAAGCGCCTTCGGCAGGCCGGGCTTCTCATCCCACGCATCCAGGGCGAAATTGAAAATCGCTGTTCCCGCGTCGGCCAGCTGGTCCGTGACTTCGGGCCGCAGCAAGCGGCCGTTAGTAGCGATATATACCCAGAAGCCCTTCTTGGCGGCATAGTAGACGATTTTGTGTACCAATTGCGGGCGCAACAATGGCTCACCACCCATGAGAGCGAGCACGCGGCAGCCGTGGTCATGCAGCCAATCGATCGAACGGCGCGCCACGTCTTCCGTCATGCCTTTAACCTTGTTGTTGTATGACCAGCAGTACCAGCAGTCGATGTTGCATTTGTACTCGACGAACAGGTAAGAAGTGATTGGATGAAAATCCCCCGGCATGACGCGCGAGCGGAGGTACGGAACCAACCAGCCGCGTAACTTGCGCGTGAGTTGTTCGCGCGTCCATTCGCGCTTTTCGGGAGGCGTGTCCGGCCCTGGGACAGAGAGCAGTTCCGGATATTGCGGGAATACCGGTTCCGGCAGTGTGGCGCCTTTGGGTTCCGGCGGCGCCGGTGGATGCGCGGCGGAATGCAGCAGCAGATCGTTAATGGACACGTCGATACGAAACGCAGGTTGTACAGAACTCGCCATCAGAATCTCCTCCGAGACTGACGACGAGATGCTGCAGAAAAAGGGCCGTTTCAATATTTGCCGTGGATAGCCTGGCGATTAGTGGCCCTCCTCGCAGTTGGAACGGAGGATATCGTACACGAAGAAGACGCTCTCAGGTACATGCCGGACAGGCCTTTCGTATCCCAGACCGCAGTTCCGCGATAGTTCGCATCGACCGACAATCGATACTCACCTCGACACCTGCCGCAGTCCCACCACCCGCGACACCTCCGCTGCCGGCGACGCAGCCGCCGCCAGTCACAATTCTTCACCCGGTCGCCCAACAGCCCCGCAGCCGCGCCCGCCTGCGCCACGCTCATCCCTTCTCTCTGCGTGATTTAGAATGTAGGGATGCTCTTGCGGCGGGCCTTCCTCTTGGCACCTGCCGTTCCGGTACTCCGGGGCCAGGGCCGGCAACCAAACATGTTCGGAGATGCCGAAGCATACGACCGATTCATGGGGCGCTGGAGCCGTCTCGTTGCGCATCCATTCGTGGACTTTACCGATTTGCCGGAAAGTGGGCGGATGCTCGATGTCGGCTCCGGAACCGGTTCGTTGGCGTTCGCAATCGCTGAACGCAAGTCCCAGGCACGCGTCTTGGGGATTGACCCCTCCCAGGAATACGTCGCTTACGCTTCCAGCAGGAATCGCTTCGCCGATCGAGCGAGTTTTGAAGTGGGCGACGCGCAGCAGCTGCGTTTCGGCGACGCGAGCTTTGATGCCGCCCTCTCGTTGCTCGTCTTCAATTTCATTCCCGATCCGAAGAAAGCACTGTTGGAGCTTCGTCGCGTGACCAAGCCGGGGGGCAAACTATCGGCGGCTGTTTGGGATTATGGCGCCGGCATGCGGATGCTGCGAACATTCTGGGATGCCGCTGCTCACATCGATCCGGCGGCCGAAAACCTCGACGAGAAGCACATGCCGCTTTGCCGTGCGGGTGAGCTGTCAGCTTTGTGGAGACAGGGAGGGCTGGAGAATGTTCGCGAGCAGTCAATCGACATCAACATGAAATTCGAGTCCTTCACAGACTATTGGGAACCATTTCTCCTTGGACAGGGGCCGGCCGGCTCATACGTTCGTCGTCTCGAACCCGACCAGTTGAACGCCTTGCGCAACGAGGTCAAACGCCGCTTCTCATTATCAGCGGAAAACACGCCTCTCGTTCTTGCCGCGCGGGTGTGGTCGGTGCGCGGCATCGTTCCAAATCACCGCTGACGCCGCAGCGTTGACAAATCCAAGTTGACGGTTTGCCGACTCGTAAAAGCCCCTCGTCCCGCCATCCACAGCACCCACGCAAGCACCACCGCGAGCGCCGGAATCACGTACATCGCATCGTGCAGTCCCACCGCCCGCGACGCCTCCGCCGCCAGCCCCGACCGTCGCGCCAGAGAATCGCTCAGCCGCCCCGTCACCAGCGGCCCCCACGACGCTCCGCCCAAATACGTCACCATGAAGTACACCGCCATCGCGCGACCCCGCCCCGCCGGTCCGATCACATCCTGAATCGCCGCGTACACCAGCCCGTAGTACATCTGCAGCAAGCCATAGCCCGTCATCGCCAGCCACACCGCGATCGCCGCACTGCCCGCCGGCATGCGAATCGCCGCATACACTGGGCCCGCCGCCGCCAGCGACGCCCCCGCCGCCAGCCACAAACGATTCCGCACCCGATCGCCCAACAGCCCCGCCGCCACCGCGCCCAAAATCCCCGACACTCCCGAGCCGATCCCCGTCCACACCCCCGCCTGCGCCACACTCATGCCGTGATAGCGCGTCAGAAACGCCGGCAGGAACGTCGAGAAGCTATAGAGCGCAAAATTGACCACTGCCCCTGACGCCGCGATCCACCAGAACACCGCGGGCAGCGCCTCCGCACCGCCGCCGCCATCCGCCACATCCGGACGTTCCGGTTCGCTGAGCCACAGCACCGCCGGCACCAGCGCCAGTCCCGGGATTGCCGCCACCAGCAGCGCCATCCGCCACCCGTGCGCCTGCGCCACCGGCCCGCCGATCGCCGAGCTCAGCATGATGCCCACCGGGACCGCCATCATGAAGCCCGCCATCGCGCGAGCCCGCCGCGAAGCCGGAACCAGGTCGCCGATCCAACTCGTCGCCGCCGGCGTGCACACGGCTTCGCCAATCCCCACGCCCAGCCGCGTCCCCAGCAGCATGGCGTAACTCGTAGCCAGCCCCGCCATGCCGGTCAGCGCCGTCCAGATCGCGATTCCGCCGGCCAGAAGTCCGCGCCGGCTGCGTGTGTCGGCCAGTTTTCCGAGCGGCAATCCGGCCAGCGCGAACACTACCGTGAACAGCGTGAACAGTCCGCCCAACTGGGTATCGGAAAGGGAGAACTCGTGGCGCAGCGGTTCGAGGATTGCAGCCAGCGTCTGTCGATCGTAAAAGTTGAGGACGTTGACCAGAAACAGAACGGCCAGTGCAGGTCCAACTGATTTGGATCTCACTGGCCGCTTACACTAACACATCACATCTTGATTTCGCCAGGCGCCTTCAGAACCTTGGGAGCCCGCGGCGGCATGGGCGGATGCGGACCTCCGTTCCCCGGCGTGTCCGGCAGCACTTCGCTCGGCATGGTGCCTTCCTTGCGCACCGAAATCCAGCCGCGATTCGCCGTGAGCTTGATGTTCGGTCCGTCGCCCACTCTACCCTTCAGCGTGGCGCTACGCCCTTCCGCCTGCTTCTCGATCTGCGGCCCGAAATCGTTCACCGCGTCGCCCCGCTCCGCCGTCGCATCCAGTTGGAACGCCGCCTTCTCCGGCAGCAGCAGTTCGATCTTGCCAGACCCCGACCGCGCATCGATCGCCGCCAGCGGCAGCTTGCCCGGCGTCATCTCGATATCGCCGCGATCAGTCTCCAGTTCCACCGACTGCGTAAACTGCTCCAGCTTGATGTCGCGGGCGCGGCTCACCAGGCGGATCGGACCCACCACGTCCGAGGCGCTGAATTCGCCTAAGTCCATGCTGATCCGTCCCGGCACCGCCTGCGCGCTCAATTCCGTGCCGCGCGTGCCTTCGAACTGCAGCGGCTTGGCCAGGTTTTTAAAGTTCAAGCTGCCGCTGAAACTGCCGCTGATCGTCACCTGTCCGGCGATATTCTCCAGCTCCACGTCGGACCCGCGGCCTTGCAGATCGACCCGTCCCTTCACGTCCATGGCGCGGATCAGGTCGCTGCGGCTCACGTCCATTCGCACGTTGCCGCCCACCTTGGATAGCCGCACGTCGCCGCGGCTGCTGGCGATCTCGACATCGCCCTCCACGTCGCCCACCTCGTGATCGCCCGCGGCGCCCCGCGATTCCACTGCCATGCCGCGCGGAACGGTCACGTCCAGGTCGTCGGAGATGCGCTGATTGCTGGGCACGTGGTCCTGATTGGTGCGCACCACCAGGCGATCGCCTTGAGTGATGATCTCCACCGGGGTCTCGGTGTTGGTGCGGTCGGCGTCCTCGCGCCGGTACGCGTTGATCAGCTTGCGCCCGTTGACGGTCACGTCTTTCGAATCGCCGCCAGTCACCTTGATATTGCCGCGCGGATTTTCGAACACGATCCGCTTCATGCCGGCCGCGCTGCTGGTGGCCGACACCGGATAGTCGTACTCCTGGCCCCAGAAATCAAGCCCGCCGCGCATGAATCGCACGCCGTGCTCACGCGCCTGCCATATGCCGCTGCCCGCGATGCAGATCAGGATGACCAGCACGATCTCACCGCCCGTGAAACTGCCGCGCACGCCTTCGCGATGCCAGATCAGTCCTTCCACCAGGCGCAGCAACCCCCACGCGATCAGCACGAAGGGCCAGTACTGCGCCAGCAGGTCGAAAACGGGAGCCTCGGGGTGCAGGTTCCTCCACAGGAACAAGCCGCCGATGGCAAGCAGCAACAGAGGTCCGGAAAATGAGCGTCTCATACCGTGTCTCCAGGTGGGGGAGGTGGATTCTGTCCGGGATCCGCCGGCCGCGGCGCGCTGGTGCCGAATCCGCCCTTCGCAGGCGGCGGCTGCGCATACGTGCTCTGCGCGTAACCACCCTGCGGCGGAGCGTAGCCGCCCTGCGGAGGATAGCTATACGCCGGCGGCGGAAACGACGGCTGCACCGGCGGAGGAGGCGGCTCCATGCCGCGCCTCAGCAGGCTCAACAGGCCGAACACAATCAGCAGCACTGGCCAAGTCTTGTCAAAGCTGTACGGCGTGAAGTTGTTCAGCGCGAACAGCACGCCCACCGTAATCAGCGTGATCGGGCCGCGAATGGCGCGCAGCAGCGAGGGCTCGCCGTGATGCCGCATCTTGCGGCGTATGTCCCTGTCAACCTGGTCGCGTATGTCGCCTGCAACGGATGAGTCGTTACGCCAGTCATTGCCGCTCATTTCGCACCTCACCGTCCGCCGTGCCGCGGCTGGTGAACCGCCCGTAGAGCAGGTATACCCCGGCGGCAATCAACAACACCGGCCAGAATTCCACCACCCGGTCGAAATTCAGCAGATCGAGCGTGTGCAACAGCAGCAGGATGCCCAGGATGATCAGCACTACCGCGGCCACCGGTATCTGGTCGCTGCGGCCGTTCAGGTTCACCAGGCTGGAATACTCATCCACCGCCTCGCCCATGCGCCGCTTACGCGCGGTGTGATAAGCCTCGAACGCCATGTAGGCCATCCAGGCCACCACCGTCATCACGAATACCGGCTCCAACCCGTGGGCGGCGCGCGAATCGGCGATGCTCATCAGCACGCCCCAGATGATCGCGTGAACCATACCCTTGGCATACTGCCCGTTGTAAATCGCGCCCACGCCCGGAATCATGCCCAGGAACAAGGCTAGGCCAGGCGATACATCCGCATACACATAGCCCGTGGCCTGGGGAGCTGCCATCGGAACCGGGCCCGCAAACGGCGGGGGCGCGGCGAACGGCGGCGGGGGCGGCGGCGCGCTGTAACTCGAAGGCTCCGCGGCGCGCGCGGCCGGAGCCGGAGCGTGCTCTTCGCAGTACACGGTGCCGAAGGCGTCGCGACGGCACTGCTCGCATACCGGCTTGCCGCAACTGCGGCAATATGCCGTGGCCGGCACATCTGGATGATTTTGGCAGTTCATTTTAGTTCCTCAACGTGTTGACTTCAATGCGATGCCCCGGTCGCCCCAGCCGGTGTGTTGGAGGTGGGCGCACTCCCGGGGTTCACTGCTTTAACGGGCAACTTCCGGTCGTCCGTCTTTTGCTCGGAAGACTGCGTCGCCTTCTGGTCTTCCGCCTGTTGTTGCCAGTCCCTCAACAGCGTTTGGATCTGGTAAACCACTTTCAGGTTCTCGTAGTACTTCACCGTCCGCGCGTAAGCGCGGTGTGCCCGGTCGTCCAGGGACGCCCAGACTTCGCTCGGCCGCAGGTCCGCGGCCTTCAACTGCTGCATGGGCACAAACCGCGAGAGAATCGAGAACGAAAGAATCGTCATCGCCATGCCCATCGCGAAGCGCGGCTGCAATACCGGAGCGATCAGTTTGCTCAGCCAGCCGCGGCTCTTCGCCGGCGTCTTCCGCGCCCACGGAGCGTCAAACAGAATCCGGGTGATCAACTCGGGCGGCGGTTCCACATCGGCGGCCCGCTCCATGAACGCCACCGCGGCGGCGGAGTCCTGCGCCATTTCGGCGCACGCAGGGCAGGCTTCCAGATGGCGCTCCACTTCGGACTTGCGGTCCGCTGTGAGCGTGCCGTCCACGTAATCGCAGATCAGTTCTTCCAGTTCTGCGCAGTTCATACTACCAGCTTCTGCTTTCGCAACAGACGGGCCAGTTCCGCCCGTCCCCGGTTGATCCTGCTCTTCACCGTGCCTTCCGGGATGTCGAGTACTCCCGCAATCTCCCGGTACTCCATTTCCTGCAAATCCCGCAAAATTACCGCTTCCCGCAAATCCGGCGAGAGTTTCTGCAGCGTCGCCTGCAGAATCGCGGCGGCCTCGCGTCCCGCCAGTGCCTGGTCCGGACGAACAGCAGCCGCACCACCAGCCTCTTCCAGCATCGGAAGCTGTTCCTCGATCGAATCCGTCACCCGCTCTTGACGTGTACGGCGATAATGGTCGATCAGGAGGTTACGGGTCACCCGCGCTAACCAAGTGTGAAAGCTGCCCTCCGTGCTGCGGAAGCTCTTAATCGTCTTGAAAACCCGCAGAAAAACTTCCTGCGTCAGGTCCTGCGCTTCCTGCGCGCTGTTCGTAAAACGGAAACATAGGCCGTACACCTGCCGCGTGTGCTGCCGGACAAGTTCCTCCCAGGCGGCTTCGTCGCCGTCCAGGCATCGGGAAACGAGAGGTTGGTCCAGGCTGTCGGTCAGAATTCTGCCTCTGGAAATATTCAGTACCGGGCTGGCAGCCCCACCGCTCGAGGTGTTTCCTCCGAATTGCTCCCAAGCTAGCGTCGCGGTTGCCATGGCTCTCGTCTTCCATAACAAGAAACGAGGCTTTCCCATGATAGGTTCAATTTTTCCGGTATGCTAGCCCAGTAGGGGTGAGTCCATGCCCATTCCACCCCCGGAGAGTGGAGAATCCCCAATTCAGCGCCCAAATTGGACCCGGACAAAATGGAAGTGGCTCGCCGTCACCCTGCTGATCGCGGCCCTGCTCGCCTGGCTCCTCCAGACGCGGCGCTTCGAGCTGCCTTCCTTCGATTGGAAACTTGCCGGCAGCACCTTCGCCCACGTCCACTGGCAGTGGGTGGCCGTTTCCCTGCTCCCTATCCTCGGTACCTACTGGGGACGGGCCTTGCGCTGGGCCGTGTTTCTGAAACCGCTGAAGCCCCACCCCTCGATGCGCAACCTGCTGTCCGCCACCGTGATCGGCTTCACTGCCATCACCCTGTTCGGCCGCCCCGGCGAGTTCGTGCGTCCCTACCTGATCGCCCGCAAAGAACAGGTTCCGGTCACCTCCCAGTTCGCCGCCTGGGTATTGGAGCGCATTTTCGACCTCCTCATGGCCCTTCTGCTCTTCGCTTTCGCCCTCGCCCGCGTCCAGTCGTCGGACCTGCACGTCGGTACCAAGCTGACCTGGGTACTGGCCGCCGGCGGCAAGGCGGGCGGGATCCTCGGTGGGGCAATTCTGCTAGTGCTGCTTTCCTTACGCCACTTCGCCGAGCCCCTGCGCCTGCGCCTGCTCGGCCTCCTGCACCACCTGCCCGAGAAGCGCTCGGCAGGGCTGGAGAAATTCATCAACGCCCTCTTCCAGGGCGTCGAGTCTACGCGCAGCGACACCGCCTTGCTCCTGGTACTCTGCTATTCGGTCCTGGAGTGGTTGCTCATCTGCCTTTGCTACTGGTGCCTGGCGCAATCCTTTGCGGGAATTGTCAATCTGGCGCTGGAAGATGTATTGATATTAATGGGCTTTATATCGTTTGGCTCGATAGTCCAAATCCCCGGGGTCGGCGGCGGTATGCAGGTAGTTTCGGTCCTCGTCCTCACCGAGCTGTTCGGCATCCGCTTTGAGCTGGCCTCGGCGTTTGCCCTGTTTTTGTGGGCTATTACATTTGTAGCAATTGTACCGCTAGGCCTCTTCGTCGCCTTGAAAGAAGGCTTGGATTGGCATAGCCTGAAGCACATGGGCCATGAGGTTTCTGAATGAAGTGTCCATTTTGCAATCACTTGCACGACAAGGTGGTCGATTCGCGCGAGAGCAAGGAAGGCGATGCCATTCGCCGCCGCCGGGAGTGCCTGGAATGCACCCGCCGTTACACCACCTACGAGCGAATCGATGAAGTCCCCTACATGGTGATCAAGAAGGACGGTCGCCGCGAGAAGTTCGACCGGCAGAAGGTGCTCGGCGGCCTCCTCAAGGCCTGCGAAAAACGTCCGGTCAGCATGGCGCGGCTCTCCGAACTGGTCAACCGGGTAGAATCCAAGGTCAGCGACTCACCCGACCGGGAAATATCTACTATAAACATAGGAGAATTCTTGATGGAGAACCTCCGCGACCTCGACAAGATCGCGTATGTACGATTTGCCTCGGTCTACCGCGATTTCCAGGACGAACAGGCGTTTTTCAACGAACTGAAGCACCTGATGAGGCAGAAAATGCCGTAGCATTCCAACGCACACATGCCCTGCAAAATTCCCTGTAACCTAAACGATTTTAAGACATCTTTAAAAATAGGGCTTTAACTTCGCTGGCGAATGATGTTACCATCAGATGAAAGCCGAACCCCGAATGCATCCTTTGCTATCAACACTTCGGCCTGGACCAGCACGAGCAAGCCGGTTTTTTTTCAGTTAGAACCCCATTCCCTGACATCCGATTGAGTCGGTCGTGTGCCTGTGGGGGGAGGTGAGTCTTAAGTGGATCAATTCGAAGATCAGTTTTTAGCGGATAACCCCGAGAGCTTGGGCATTAATTTCGAAGAAGACCCCAAATTCTTCGATCCCGAGGCTGCCCATGAGGCCGATTTCCTCCACCCGGCGCCGGTGGAAGAGTCCATCTACACGGACGATCCGGTTCGCGTGTACCTCCGCGAGATGGGTGCAGTTCCGCTGCTGACCCGCGAAGGCGAAGTCGACCTCGCTCGCCGCATGGAACGCGGTAAACTGCGCATGCAGAAGGCGATCAGCCGTTCTGCCCTGGTTCAGCGCGTTGTTGTCGATGTAGCCGACCAGCTCAAAAAAGCCGCCATCGAAATCGAGAGCGTAGTCGATCTCGGCGATGTCGAGGAGGGCTCTCCGGCCGATCTCAAAGTACGCAACGACGCCGCCAAGCACTTCGCCGATATCATCATCCTGCACAAGAAGTTACAGCAGTTGGAAGACAAGGTGGAGACCACCCCGGCGGCCAGCAAAAAGCCCCGCAAACGTCTCTGCGCCAAACTCAACCGCGCCAAGGTGGAAACCTCCCTGGCCATCCGCCGCGCCCCCTTCCGACTCATCAAGTGGAAGGAATTCGCCCGCGAGATCGAACGCGCCGTCGATGAAATCAGTCACCTCGATGGCGAGATCAAGCGCCTTGAAGTCCGCGCCAACCCCACCCAGCAGCTCCGCCTCCGCGAGCTCAAGCGTGAAATCAAGAAGCGCGAAGCCGTCGCCGGCGCCACCCTGCCCGAACTCAAGCACAGCCTGACCGTCATCCGTCACGGCGAGGCCGAAGCTGAGCGCGCCAAGAAAGATCTGGTCGAAGCCAACCTCCGCCTCGTCGTCTCCGTCGCCAAAAAGTATGTGAACCGCGGACTCCACCTCCTGGACCTCATCCAGGAGGGCAACATCGGCCTCATGCGAGCCGCCGACAAGTTCGAATACCGCCGCGGTTACAAGTTCTCCACCTATGCCACGTGGTGGATCCGCCAGGCCATCACCCGCGCCATCGCCGATCAATCCCGCACCATTCGTATCCCGGTTCACATGAACGAAAGCATGAACAAGTTCCTCCGGGCAACGCGCGAACTGGAAAAGGAACTCGGCCGAACTCCTACAAATGACGAAATTGGCCGCCGGATGGACATCCCGGTAGAGAAAGTCCAGAAGCTCAAGACCATCTCCCGCGATCCCGTCTCCCTCGAAACCCCCGTCGGGCGCGATGGCGAATCCGCCCTCGGCGACCTCATCGAGGACCGCTGGGTCGGCTCCCCCGTCGATGCCGTAATCGAATCCAACGTCCGCGACGAAACCGCCGGCATCCTCAAAACTCTCTCCCCCAAAGAGGAGAAGGTGATCCGCATGCGCTTCGGCATCGGCTGCGAGCGGGAGCACACCCTGGAAGAGATCGGCCAGGAATTCGACGTCACCCGCGAACGCATTCGTCAGATTGAAGCCAAAGCGCTCCGCCAGCTTCGGGCTCCCGAACGGGCGCGCCGCCTGCGTGCGCTCATGGCGGCACGATAACACACAGTCCGTTTCCATCTTCACTCTCAAGCCGGGGCGCTAAGCGGCCCCGGCTTTCTTTTTCCGCGACGCCTTTACCCACCCGTGGCATCATATGGGAATGAAACTCAGAGGAATGGTCCTGGGTAGCGCTTTACTCCTCACGGCCGTCGCCGTTTTCCACGCGCAACAGAAAATCCTGCCGCCACCGTTTGCCACGCCCTCCGCCAACAACCGGCCCAAGGTCATCCCTCAACCGGCCGGCGCGAAGCTCACCGTCCCCAAGGGCTTCCAGGTGGAGATCTACCAGGAAGGCTTCAAAGTTCCGCGCTTCATGATGCTCGGCCCCAGCAACGAAATCCTCCTCTCCGATGCCGACCGCGGCACCGCAGGCACGGTCTACGTTCTGCAAGGAAAAGAGCGCAAAGCCATCATCCAGGGACTCGATCGGCCCTACGGCCTCGCCATCCATGATGGCTACCTGTACGTCGGCGAACCCGAATCCATCAAGCGGTATAAATACGATGCCAAAGCGATGACGGCGGGTGCCGGCCAGGAGATTATCTCCCTCAAGGGCTTCGGCGGCGGACACTGGACGCGCAGCCTGCTCTTCTCGCCCGATGGCAAGCGCCTCTGCGTCGGAGTCGGTTCGGGTTCCAACGTCTCGCCCGGCGAAGATCCCCGCCGCGCCGCCATCAACTGTTACAACCCCGATGGCACCGGCCACGAAATCTATGCCTCCGGCACGCGCAACCCCATCGGCCTGCGCTATTACCCCGGCACCGACACCATCTGGGCCGCCGTGCAGGAACGCGACGAGCTCGGCGACGACCTCGTGCCCGACTACTTCACCCACATCCAGAAGGGCGGCTTCTACGGCTGGCCGTATGCCTACTCCGGCCCCAATGAAGACCCCCGCAACAAAGGCCAGCGCCCGGACCTGGTGGCGAAAACCATTCAGGGCGACATCCTGCTCGGTTCCCACGTAGCCGTGCTCGATTTCATCTTCTACACCGGTAAGCAGTTCCCCAAGGAATATCAGGGCGGCGCCTTCCTCGCCTTCCACGGCTCCTGGAACCGCTCCAAGCGCGTCGGCCAGTCCATCGCTTTTATTCCCTTCAAGGACGGAAAGCCCTCTGGCCCAATGACCCAGGTCCTCACCGGCTGGATGCTGGGACCGGACGAGCGCGAAGTCTGGGGACGTCCCGTCGGCATCCTGCAACTGCCCGACGGCAGCCTGCTGATCAGTGAAGACGGCAACAACCGCATCTGGCATTTGAGCTACAAGGGGTGAGGCGGCTCGCCGTCATTCTGCTCGCCTGCGCCGCGACGTGTCAGGCCGCGCCCTTTTCGCACAAGGTACACCTCGGCCTCGATCTCCAGTGCACCACCTGCCACACTGCGGCCGCCGCCAGCACCACGCCGTCCGACAACCTGCTGCCGGCGAAGACTGTCTGCCTGAAGTGCCACGAAGGTGCCCAAATCCCGGCACCTCCCGAGACGCGCATCGCCTTCTTCAGCCACGCCCAGCATCTCAAAATGGGCAATCTGGGGCCGGTCATCGCCGCCGCTATCGACAAAAAGACTTACCTCCAGCCGCCGGGCGACATCCGCCGCCATCTGAACACCCAAAATGCTTGCGAGGCCTGCCATCGCGGCCTGGAGGAATCAGACCAGGTCACTCCTGCCGCCATGCCGCAGATGGCCGACTGCCTAGTCTGCCACACCGAAATCGATAACCCGTTCAGTTGCGAGAAGTGCCACGCCAAAAACGCCTCCCTCAAACCCGCCAGCCACGTTCCCAGTTACTTGAGCGACCACACCTCCGGCAAATTGAACTTGGACAAGGCCAGTTGCGTAGTTTGCCACGGCCGAAACTTCCGCTGTCTGGGGTGTCATTAAACGATGTCACTAATTGCCGCCCCCCTGGGTGGCGCTACAGTGCCACCTGTGCCGTACGGTCGCACACTTTTCCCGCCGATAAAAGGAAATCCGATTGAAAACAAATCGCGTCGGCACTGGTAGGCAGATTGCTATTATTCCGCACGGAGGGAACGGCTGGATGCCATTCGCAAAAATCACGGGACAGGGTTTAGCGGCGATCGCATTTTCAGTCGCCCTGCTTTGGGGATGCTTCATAGGCGAACGTCTGATGGTGCACCAGGCCCTGATCGAACGCACGCAACTGATGCGCGAACTCCATCGCATGCAGCGCGATCACAACACCACACAGCCGGTCTCCGCCCCATCCCCCATAGGTCCCCACCTCTCCCGTGTCACCCTAGGCTGACACCAGATTCAATCCGAGCCAACCCGCACCAATCGAGCGTCACTATCAGAGCCGCGACCGTAAGGGAGCGGTGTTACGTGCAGGGATGTACAATTACAAGGAATGGCGAAACTCCATGCCCTGCTTCCTCTTGCCCTGTTCGCCGTTGGCTGCGGCAAGACCCCCTCTCAAAAACTGACCACTCTCTCTGAAGAGTTCGTTTACGGTTCCCTCTCCTTTTCGCCTTCCGCCGCCACCGCCGCCGGACTCCACCAGTACCAGAAACAGAACCTGGACGAAATGCTGGACGATTTCAGCCCCAAAAGCCTGGCCGCCCAACGAACATTCTACGAGAAGTTCAAAGGTCGCCTGTCCGATCTCAAGCCCGCCGACCTGACCCCGGAAGACCGCGCCGATCTCACCATCCTCCAGGACCAGATCGCTCTCAATCTGCTCGACTTCACCGAGATCCACACCCCGTTCCACAACCCGCAGATGTATGTGGAAACGTTGGGCAACGCCCTCTTCGCCCCCTACGTGCTCGAATATGCTCCCAAACCGGAGCGCATCCGCCAGATCATCGCACGCCTCCAGAAGGTCAATCTCTTTCTCGACCAGGCATCCACCAACCTCGTCTCCGCCCCCGACGTTTGGACCCAGGTAGCTATAGAGGAGAATCAGGGCAACATCGCCCTGGTCGACAAGGAGATCCGCGGCGGCGTCCCCCCCAACCAGTCCGACGACTACTCCCGCGCCGCACGTCCCGCCCTGGACGCCATGGCCAGGTTCGACAAATACCTCAAGAGCAGTCTGAGCGACCGCAAGGACTACGGCTGGCGACTGGGCGGCAATCTCTACTCGCGCAAGTTCCGCTATGCCCTGGAAAGCGGGACCGAAGCCGACAACACCCTGCAACAGGCCGAGCGCGACCTGAGCAGCGTCCGCGCCCGTATGCTGGAACTGTCGCTGCCCCTGCACCGCGAAGCCTTTCCCAGCCACAAGGACCACGCCGATCTCACCGGTACAGACCGCGAAAACACCGTCATCGGCGAAGTGCTGGCCAAAATTGCCGACCGCCATTCCACCCGGGAAGGCTTCCTGGACGACGCTCGAAAAGACCTCGATGAAGCCCGTGCCTTCGTGCAGGAAAAACACCTTCTTACCCTGCCGTCACGCTCCAATCTGCAAGTCATCCCGACGCCCGTGTTTATGCGCGGCAGCTACCCGGTCGGCGGCTTCAACGC
Organism: uncultured Solibacteraceae bacterium; assembly: GCA_963805775.1. Lineage (GTDB taxonomy): Bacteria > Acidobacteriota > Terriglobia > Bryobacterales > Bryobacteraceae > Solibacter. The sequence continues at coordinate 92,963 of CAWDWK010000040.1, forward strand.
CGCACCCGCCCTCGAGCCCCAGCTCGGAGCCTTCTACTGGGTCACCCCCATCCCTCCATCCTGGCCCGCCGAACGCGCCGATTCCAAACTGCGCGAATACAATTTCTACAAGCTCAAACTGCTCACTCTCCATGAGGCGATGCCCGGCCACTACGTGCAAATGGAGATCGCCAACGACGTCCAGCCCAAGCCGCGCCGCCTTCTCCGTTCCATCTACGGTAATGGTTCCTACATTGAAGGCTGGGGCGAGTATTCCACCCAGATGATGCTCGACGAAGGGTTCCTCAATCACTCGCCGGAACTGGCCCTCACCTTCGCCAAAGAGGAGCTTCGCGTCCTGGCCAACGCCATCCTCGATATCCGCCTCCAGATGCTCGGCATGACCGACCAGGAGGCTTTGGATCTCATGGAAAAGCAGACCTTCCAGGAAGTGGAGGAAGCCACTGCCAAGTTGCAGCGCGCCAAACTGACCGCGGCCCAGTTGCCCATGTATTACGTCGGCTGGCGCGCCTGGATCAAGGCCCGCGACGAATACAGGCAGGCCAAAGGAAGCGCTTTCAACCTGGCCGATTTTAACGACCACGCCCTGAAGGAAGGCGCCGTCCCGCTTCCCGCACTCAGCTCCCTCTTGAAGTAGACCACGCGAACTGGCAACCGATCCACTCGCCAAAGCGTCTATAATCTGTAGCAGAGGATGCCAGAAAACCCCACGCCTATTCCTGTGCCCGAAGAGGCGCCCGCCGTCTCATCCGTGCACACCAGCCTCTGGAGTGCGCTTTCCTGGGTGCGCGACCTCGCCTTTTCCGTACTGATCGCCGTCATCCTGATCGTTTTCATCTACCAGCCCGTGAAGGTGGAAGGCACCAGCATGATGCCCACCCTGACCGATCAGGAACGCATCTTTATTAATAAGTTTACCTACCACTTCGGCCTCGGCAACATCGAGCGCGGCGACATGGTGGTCTTCTGGTTCCCGCTGGATCCCTCGAAATCCTACATTAAGCGCGTCATCGGAGTTCCCGGCGATACCGTGTACATCGATGCAGGCCAAGTCTACGTCAACGGCCATGCGCTCAATGAATCCTACGTCCCCGAGGACTATCACGATCGCGTCTCCTACGAAGAGCACCGCATCCCCGCCGACCAGTACTTCGTCCTGGGCGACCATCGCAGCTCCTCCAGCGACAGCCGCACCTGGGGCTTCGTGAAACGCGACGCCATCTACGGAAAAGCCGTCTTCGTCTACTGGCCTCTGAAAAGCATGGGCCGGCTGCACTAGCCTTTCGTTGTCAGCTTTTACGATCACAGTCCAGATTGGACCGTCCGGCTTCCATTATTCTGTCGCCGAAGGTCAAACTGTCGGCATCGACACGGGACTCAGAGTACCGTTATAATCAACACATTTGTCGGAGGCCAGGCGCTGAGACACGCCGTCGGATATGGGGTCGGGAGCACCGGAAAGAGCTAAAGATCATCTCGAATCGGCGGACCGCCTTTTTTCCGAAGCGCTTGATCTGCCGCCATCCGCGCGCGAAAAGTATGTTCTCGAGGCCCCTGGTTTCAGTCCCGGCCTGCGCAACAGCGTGCTGAAATTGCTCGGTCGATTCCAGGAGCTTGGCGATTTTCTGGAGCGCCCCGCTGCCGGACCTTCCGATCCCGCGGTTCGCGAATTCAGCCCTGGAACAGTGCTCGCAGGGCGCTTTCTCATCGCCGAACGGATTGGCCGCGGCGGCATGGGCGACGTATACCTTGCCGAAGATCGTGTACTTGGCGAAAAGGTGGCGTTGAAGACCATTCGGGCCGAGTGGCGCGGCGACCTGAGCGTCCTGGCCAGATTCTGCGATGAAATCAAACTGGCGCGGCGCATTGCTCATCCCAACATCTGCCGGATTTACGATTTCTTTTCCGAGACCGGCCCTAACGGTTCTCAGATTGCATTTTTCACTATGGAGCACCTGGAAGGAGAATCCCTTGCCGACGCTCTTCATCGCCTCGGCCGCTTCACGCCGGCTGACGCGCTTCGTATCGGTCGCGCGCTCGCCGCTGGCCTGGACGCGGCTCATCGCGGCGGCATCATTCATCGCGACCTGAAACCGTCCAATATTATTCTTGCGGCTGACGGCTCTCGCCCGGTCATCACTGACTTTGGCTTGGCCAAGCCCCTCGAAGGTCCCACGGGTTCGTCTACCCAAACCGGTATGATTGTCGGCTCGCCCGACTACATGGCTCCCGAGCAGTTTCTGGGCGACGCCTTATCCCCGAAGGTGGACATTTTTGCTCTCGCGATGGTCTTCTATGAGATGTGCACCGGGACGCGCCCTTGGCCTGTCGACACCTTCCTGCGTGCGGCGATGAGGAGGATCTCGGAGGGACCGAGGGCATTGCGGGAGGTCGCGCCAGACCTGCCGGTCCGATGGGACCGTATCTTGCGAGCGGCGCTCTCTCCAGACCTCGAGCGGCGTCCCGAATCTGCCGGCGCTCTTATATCCGCGCTGGCTGAAGAGGACTCCCGGATCGTCGCGGCCGTGTCGCGAATCAGCACTCCGCGCATTTCGCGCCGCACGTGGATCGTCGGAGGCGCCACCACAGTTTCGCTGTCCGGTTTGGGTGCGCTTTACCGCTTATATGATCGAGCACCACCTGAAGCGCCCGTTGTTATGCTTGCACCCGTCACCTCCGTTACCAGTCCCCCGGCCGCACGGTCGCTCGACATGTTGTTCGAACAGAGCCTCCAGCAGTCGGCACATGTTGCGGTCCTGTCGCGGGCCAAAATTGCTTCGGCATGGGCGCGCATGGGACGGGCAGCGTTGCCAACCGCCTTTACGGCCGTGGAGGTTCGCGAAATAGCGCTTCGGTCCTTGGCCGATTACGTGCTCTTCTCTGATCTCGCGTGGGCAAACGGCGAGTGGGCCATCCGAGCAAACCTCGAAAGGACCGGCAACAGCCCGTTGCGCCCTCGTTATGCGACTGTTGGGCGATTCTATGCGGCGGATGAGCGAGGGCTCATCACCGCCGCTGCTCAGGCGGTCGATTGGATTCGCGGAGCGTGCGGAGAAACGCCGGGCCAGATTGCAGCTCGCAGCCGTCCGCCGGAGGAAGTGACCACCAATAGTTGGGAGGCCTTAAAGGAATACACCGCCGGCATTGATGCCTGGCGCAACCGTCCCACCGATCGAGAGATGCCCCCCGACCAGCGGCGGGCTGCGGAAGATCACCTGCTGCGAGCTCTCGAACTCGATCCGCAGTTCGCGCGGGCCGCCGCCGCACTCGCCGACATCCAGGTAGCCTCGCGCCAATACGACGAGGGGCTTCTGAACTATGAACGCGCCGCGAATCTTATTGACCGTCGCAACCTGACGGACCGGGAGTCGCTGAGCATACGCGGTATGTTCGCGCTCGATACCGGTCAATACGCAAAAGCCCAGCAGATTTTTGCGCGTTATGCGGAGGAGTATCCGGATACGGGAGTGCCGCTGTTCCATGAGGCTCGCGCCGTCGAATGCCAGGGCAATCTGGAGGGCAGTCTCCATCTTCTGGATCTCGCAGTGAAGAAGGAGCCGGCAAACTACACTTACACCATCGATCGCGGTATTCGATATCTCCTGCTTGGGCGTTTCGCCGAGGCCCAGAAGGATTGCGACCGCGCCGCGAGGAAGAATCCGAGCGATTGGGTCGATCAGACCCGCGCGGCTCTTGCCTTTGCGGGGAACGACCTTTCAGCAGTATGGAAGGCGCTTGACCACATGAAATCGAACGGCTCCGTGAGTTACCGGAGTAAAGCGTGCCTGCTCCAGGCATGCCTTAGGGCTGAGCAGAACCGCACAGAGAATTCACAACGGCTCTTCGAAGAGGGGCTTCAATTCGATCGCGCGTACAACGTGCCACCCGCTGCAACCATTCGGAAGCAACAGTTGCTGGCGTCCCTGTTGGCAAGCCGCGGTTCAAAGCGAGAGGCCGTCAAAATATGTCAGGAGATCCTGCAGAGCCAACCGGGACTCAGGCCCACGCTCGAGACCGGGGCCATCCTCGCACAGGCCGGCGAACTCAAGGCAGCCCGGGCTTGTCTCCCGAACGGCGTGCCGGTGATTCCGCCGGCTTCCGTGCCGCAATCCCTCGGACCCGGCGCCGCGCGCCAATTGATGGAATGGCCCGTGTACTTTCGCAGGATCCTCCGCCTGTGGGCAGAGCTGGCTTTGGCGGAAGGCAACCCAAAGATCGCCTTGCATCTGATGGCTTCGGCTCCCCCGCCGGAAGCCATTCAGGAATGGCCGGACGTGCTGGTACGAGCCTCAATCGCGTCCGGTGAACGCGTAACCGCCGAAGGAAAGCTGGCCGCGCTGTTTCGAAATCCGGCCGCGTATTGGATTGCACCCGACAATTCGCCGCCCGGCTTCATGCGGAACGCCGTAGCGCAGGCGCGCGAATTGGGAATGTCCAAAGCAGTCTGGCGGCCGCTCGAAATTTTGTTGAATCAAAATACCCAATAAGGAGAAAAATCAAATGGCACTTAAGTACGGAACGCAATGGGCAATCTATCTGTTGCTCGCGAAGCACACCGGCTTGCACGGCTTGCAATCGCAATTCAGAACCACTGTCGGCCGCTACGTTAACCAGGGCATGTCGAATCACGACGCCGTAGTCAAAGCGGCACAGGAGCAGCTTGACACAACAATCCAGGCTACCGATATCGGGCCGCTGCAGACCCTTACGGCCGAAGACCTGCGCCAGGATCTGGGGATTTCCGGCTACGATCCTAGCCTCGGCGACTGCCCCAACGGCAGCGGTGCAGGAGCGGCCAAGGTCGATCACCAGAAGGCCATTGCGAATGCCCTCGTTGCAATGACCGGACCTGTTCCCACACCACAACCATGAACCGCCGTCATTTCATAGCGCTGGCGGGAGGCATTGCGGCGCTTCCCGCCTCCGGTCGCGCCGATACTTGCGCCGTTCCCGCAAACGGTTGTTCCGGATGGCTAAAGTCCTTTCCGTCATCCGAACTGTACCCCTCGACCCAATCTCCAAACTCCATCGGGCCGGCTGACACCACGGGCGCCATAGCCTTCGAACCTGCAGCCAGGCGCGTTGCGCGACCCGCATGGTCCAAACTGGATCGGCATAAGGACCAGCAGCTCATCCAAGATGTCAAGGATGCGTACTGCAAGATGCGGTCCCTGCCAAGCAGTGATCCGCGCAGCCTCATCCGGCAGACATGGCTTCACGGCTATTATTGCGACCCGGAGCAAAGCAGCATCAATGTGCATAACACCTGGGCCTTTCTTCCCTGGCATCGGGCATTCCTCTATTACCACGAACAGATACTGGGAAACCTGATCGGAAAGCCCGATTTCCGGCTTCCCTATTGGGACTGGGACCAAAACGGCACAATCCCGCCTTGCTTTATCGATCTGGGATTGCCGGATTTTCTCACCGGCACTGCTGGCCGCGCCCAACCCGGCCCCGCTGCGTCCTGGGCCGACCGGTGCTCACTCCAGGCGTGGCTCTTGAGTGAGAACTTCACGGAATTTGTCGGGACCGACAAAGGTCCCGGGCACGCGTTTACCGGTCCCCACGGCCAGGCGCACACATCTGTTGGAGGGGCGATGCGAAATCCGCTTACCGCCGCCGCCGATCCCGTTTTTTTCGCCCATCACGCCAACGTTGACCGATTCTGGTCCTACTGGCAGAGTCGGTATCCCTTCAAGCCGCCCAACGACAGTTGGGGCCGCCAGGAGTTCTTCTTTCATGACGCGCAATGCAGGCTTGTAAAAGTGACGGCCCATGACGTGGACGACATCGGACGCCTGGGCTACAAGTATGTCGATTTGCCAACCGTACCTCTGTGTCCGTTCGAGTCCGTCGCGATCAAGGTTGCTTCCGACCTGAAACACCTGACGCTCGCTGACTTAATCGCCACTGGAAGTTCAAGCCCCCAGAAAGTTAGCGAATTCCTGAAGAACACGGTCCAACACACGAAACTGCTCCGTCCCGAATGCTTCTTGGCCTTCCCTCTCCAGACAACATTGACGTTGCCCGTAACAGATCTGACGCCAGGAAACTACTACGTAGTTGGAGCGATGCGCGAAAAATTCTACAAAATCGGGGGCTTTGGCGTCTTCGCCTCAAAGATGCACCTCCAAATGGAAAAGGAGTTCCGAGTGATAGCGACCGGATGTCTCGATCCGGAACTCTATGCCGCCTTTCTGAATAAACCCGATGGCTTCGAACTCAGGTATGCAGAGTCGAAGGATGGAACGAATCCGAACCCCTCAACTCTCCGTCCCATCAAAGCCGGGGATTGGGTAATCAAGCTGCTCTACCCCAAGGGATATGTGGATTCGGCGAAGGACTTACTGAGAAACTTCCTAGCTCCCTGAGCCTGACGCCCCGTCGATTGCGATGCGCAATCGCGTCCGCGCGACCTCCCAATCTCTACGTACTGTGCGTGCCGAGACACTCAGAATCGCCGCCGTCTCCTTTTCGTCGAAGCCGGCGAAATAGCGTAGCTCCACAATTTGCGCCTGGCGCGGAGACCGTTTGGCCAGCGACTCCAGCGCGCGGTCGACCGCCAGGATCTGATCTGCTTCCGCATCGCACGCGAGCAAAGCCTGGTCGATATCGACAGCGACCATTTCGCCACCGCGTTTGCGACTCTTTCGCGCCCGCGCCTGGTCGATCACGATCCGTCGCATCACTTGTCCCACCAGCACCAGAAAGTGATTCCGGTCGTTGACGAACAAACCGTGAGCTTTGTGAAGCCGCAAATACGCCTCATGTACCAGGGTAGTCGCTCCCAGCGGTCGATCACGCGATTCGCCGCGCAGGCAGTGTATCGCCATGCCGCGCAGCTTCTGATATAGGGCGTCAAACAACGCATTCTCGGCCGACTTATCGCCATGCTGCCACATCGCGATCAACTCCGTTATGTCGTCTAAGGAGTCCATGGCCAGCCGAATCGTAGGCAACATTATCTCAGAAAACGCCGCGTCAATCCGACACTCAGGAACGGAACCACTTCGCGAGAAACAGTTCTTTCCTACCCCAGATCCACCGCCGTCGTATTCGCCCCGCACACCAGCACTCCCACGCGCTCCCCCGCTGCCGGACGGTACGCCCCCGATAGCAAAGCGCCGAATGCCGCGGCGCCGCCTGGCTCCGCCACCACGCGGAGCGTATTCCACAGCGCCCGCTGCGCATCCACAATCGCCTCATCGGAGACCAGCGCCACCCGCGTGATCCAGCGCTGCGCCAGAGGGAACATCAGCTCGCCCACCCGTTTCGGAGCCAGTGAATCCGCTGCGATTCCGCCCGCCTCGGCGTCCACCGGACGCCCCGCTTCCAATGCGCGATATAGCGTCGGCGCCTTCTCGGGCTCCACGCCGACAATTCGCACGCGCCCCTGGCACCACCCCGCCATCCCGCCGATCAGTCCGCCGCCCCCGCACGCGACCAGCAGCGTATCGAGCCCTGGAGCCTGCTCCGTAAACTCCAACCCCACCGACCCCGCACCCCACAGCGTCTCCATCTGATCGTACGCGTGCACCGGCATCGCGCCCGATTCGCTCGCCCATTCCTGGCTCGCCAGCAGCGCATCGTTATAGCGCTCCCCGGTGACCACCAACTCCGCCCCGTAGGAGCGTATGCGCTCCATCTTCGCCGGAGAGGAAACCGTAGGCACGAAGATGCGCGCCGCCTTGCCCGCTTTCATTGCCGCATACGCCACGGCCACCCCATGATTGCCGCCCGACGCCGCCACCACTCCCGCCGCCGGTACGGCGCGCGTCAACAGATTGGAGAACGCGCCGCGCGTCTTGAAAGACCCGGTGTGCTGCATCAATTCCAGCTTCAGCACCAGCGGCCGCGGCTCAAGTCCGAAATCGGCCGCATCCACATCCACCACCGGCGTCCGCCGTATGTAAGGACGAATCACATCGTAAGTGCGCGCAATCTCGTCGCGGAATACCATTAAGCCACCGAAGTCGGGTAAAGCCGGCGGAGTTCTTTGCGCAGGGGCTCCACGCTCTTCGCGTAGATCATCTTGTAAGCCTCGCAGAAATAATCCAACTCGTCGAAGTTTCCGTGCGGCCCGTGACGGAACTTGGGACATCCTCCGTGGCAAATCGACTGGTACTCGCACACTTGGCACTCGGGGTGCGTGAGAGTCTTTTTGGAAGCGAACGAGTAGCGCCGCGTGCGGCGCGCGATTTCGCCCCACGAGTCCAGCGTGACGTTGCCCAGCTTCCAGCCGCTTTCCACGAAAAAATCGCAGGGGTAGACGTCGCCGTTGTACTCCACCACCACGTAGCTGTCGCACGTCTCGTGCATGGTACAGTTTCCGGGCTTCTGTCCGGCCAGGGCTTCGGCGATATTGTCGAAGCAGCGTATGCGCATCTTGCGTCGCTCGGGCCACCACAAGTCGAAAATCTCGCAGAGGAACCGCCCGTACTGCCGCGGCGTAATGGTGTACGGCATCGGCGACCCGTCCGGCGCGAACTCCGCCAGCGGAATGAATTGCAGGTTATCGATGCCCAGGGTCTTATAGAACTTGTACAGCTCGCGCGGCTTCTCCACGTTGGCCTGGCTGAGCACGCACAAAACGTTAAATTCCACTTTCTCCGCCTGCAGCAGTTCCACGCTCTGCATCACGCGCTTCCACGTCCCGTGCTTCTCCTTGTTGAAGCGGAAGCGATCGTTGATCTCCTCCGGCCCATCCAGCGATACGCCGAGCAGCCACTGATACTGGCGGAACAGGTTGCACCAGTTCTTGTCCAGTAATGTGGCGTTGGTCTGCAGCGCATTGCTAACCGATTGTCCCGAGCGGCCGTACTGCTGCTGGAACTCCACCAGCTTCTCGAAAAACGGCAGACCCGCGAGCGTCGGCTCGCCGCCTTGAAACGCGAACACGCTGTTGGGGTACGAGTAGAAGAGATAGGTATCCACCAGGCGCTCCAGCGTCTCCAGCGTCATGCGTCGACCGGGCAGCGCGCTGTAAGGGTCGGCCTCGCGATCCAGGTAGAAGCAGTATTCGCAATCCAGATTGCAGACCGCAGATGCCGGCTTGATCAATAGCGACGTGATCCGCGGCACCGGACCGCCCTCCATCAGCCCTTGACCGAAAATCGGCAACTGGGACAGACCGCTCACCACTTCTTCACCTCTTCCGCCCACTTCTGCATCAAGGTAGCCAACTCATCCACAATACCTGGAAACCGCCGGCGAAGGTTGACGCTCTCTCCGGGGTCCTCGTCCACATTCGACAGGAACAGGGCATCCTCGCCAGCCAGAGCCTGGTTGCCCTGCGGCGTTCCGTCAAACACTTTCCCGTCCTTTACCAGTTTCCACTTTCCGCGGCGCACCGCGAGTTGCCCGCCGCTCGACCAGAAGATGGCGTCGTGCGTCGATGGCGCGTCCGCGGCCGCCAGCGGGATCGCGTCGCTGCCGTCCAGCGTGCGATCCGTGGGTGGCGCGATTCCAGCCGCCTTGGCAATAGTGGGCAGCAGATCGAGGTGGCTGCCCACTTCGCGAACTACTTTCGCTTTGGGAACCACACCCGGCCAGTTCATGATCATGGGCACGTGCATGCCGCCATCGAAGGCGCTGAACTTGTTGCCGCGAAATGGCGCGTTGTTCCCCGCCGTGGCGGGCTTGCCATCCAGGCCCGCGCGCGCCTCCCGCGTGGCGCCGTTATCCGCCGTGAACAGGACCAGTGTATTGTCGTCCAAATGCAATTCGCGCAGCGTGCGCAGAACCAGCCCCACGCCATCGTCCAGCGCCGATATCATCGCAGCGTAAGTGCGCCGCTCGGGCGCGAGACCGGCGAAGCGTTCGATATACTTCTTCGGCGCGTGCATGGGATAGTGCGGCGCGTTGAACGGCACGTAGGCAAAGAACGGACCGCTGCGATGGTCGCGGATGAACTGTGCCGCCTCGCGCGCGAACAGTTCTGTGCTGTACTGGCCGTCCTCGAAGATCTCCGTGCGGTCGCGCCAGAGATCGTGATAGTTCGGGACGCGCGGCTCGCCCCAGTAGTAGCGATGCGAGTAGTAGTCGATGCAGCCCGAGTGAAATCCGTAGAAGCGGTCGAAGCCGTGGGCATTCGGATCCGTGTCCGTGGTCGAGCCCAAATGCCACTTGCCGAAGAGTCCGGTAGAATAGCCCGCCGTCTTCAGCAACGTGGCGACGGTCTTCTCCGTGGGCCGCAGCGCCGGACCATTGTCTGGTACTCCGGCGCGGATCGGATACCGCCCGGTCAACAAGGACGCGCGCGATGGTGCGCAGACCGGCGCGGCGGCGTACCAGTTGGTGAAGCGCGTTCCGCCGGCCGCCAGCGAATCGATGTTCGGCGTCTTCAGATCCGTGGCGCCCCAGGCACCCAGGTCGTGACAGCCCAGGTCGTCGGCGAGGAACAAGACGACGTTCGGCCGCCGGGTGGTCTGCGCGGGGAGCAGCGCCTGCGCCGCTGCCGCGGTCGCACCAGTCAGGATTACCCTGCGTGAAAACATGCGGTCATGGTATCGCAGGACGCCGCAAACTTGGGACTCCAAACCGGGGACTCTCTCTCGAAAATGCGAGCCGCCCCCGGTGACAGACGAGACTGGCATGGGTTCCGCCGTCGTTGCGGAACCCGCTGCCAGCCCCGTCTGTCACCGGGTTCACGGCCACACGGCCCCCTATTTTCATTCCCCCGGATGAGGCTTTCCTCATAACGCGGCTGACATGAATTTCCGGCGCTGTTTGCCGGAAATTCGCTGTCTGTCCTCTGGCGCAATCCAATGCGCGTGGCGGCGGAGATCGCCGCTGTCATGCATTTGTAATTCGGAGCTTTTACAATGAGGGGATTCATGAAAAGAATTCTGCTGTTGGGGCTCTGCGCGCTGACCTGTGGCGCGCAGGAATTGCGCGTGTACGCGATCGACGTGGAAGGCGGGAAATCCACGCTGTACGTTTCGCCTTCCGGACAATCCATGCTAGTGGATACGGGCTACACCGGGTTCAAGAATCGTGATGCCGACCGCATCGTCGCTGCGGCCAAAGCGGCCGGCGTTACACAGATCGACTACCTCGTGATCACGCACTATCACGCCGATCACGTGGGCGGCGTGCCCCAACTGGCGGCCAAGATCCCCATCCGCAACTTCGTGGATCACGGACAGAACTTCGAGAGCGTCAAGGATAACGGCGGCGTCTATGGCGACTACGTCGCCGTGCGCTCCCAGGGCAACCACATCGAGGTCAAGGCGGGCGACCGCATACCCATCAAGGGGATCGACGTGGAAGTGGTGACGGCATCGGGCAAGGCGATCGAGAAACCGCTGTCCGGCGCTGGGCAGGTGAATCCGTTGTGCGCCGCCTACCGGCCCATCGACACGGACAAAGGGGAGAACGCACGCTCGATCGGCATGGTCATCACCCTCGGCAAGTTCCGCTTAGTGGATCTGGGCGACCTTTACTGGAATCAGGAATACGACCTGGCGTGCCCCAACAATCTGCTGGGCACGGTCGACGTGTACATGACCACGCACCACGCTAAGAAAACGTCGGGCGCACCTGCCATCGTACAGGCGCTGCACCCGAAGGCGGCCATCATGAACAACGGGCCCACCACGGGCGCGAGCGAGCCGGCGTGGCAGACCATTCACGAATCGCCGGGCACGCCCGACATCTGGCAATTGCATTACGCTGAGGGCAACGACAAGAAGCACAACGCGCCCGCGGAGTTCATCGCCAACACCGGCGCGAATTGTAAGGGCGACTGGATCGAGCTCGCGGCGCGGCAGGACGGCAGCTTCACCATTGAAAACGGACGCACTCAGAGCAAGAAGGATTACCGCTAAAATGACGGAGTGAATCTTAGCCGTCGTGAATTGCTGAAGTCGGCCGGGTTGGCGGTCGCGGCATCGCAGGCGCAACGCGGCTTGCAGGCCGGGCAGGGGACCGAGGTCTCTTCGGCGGACTGGTTGAAGACCTGCCGCACGCTGATCTGCGAGGCGTACAATCCGCCTTTCTATCCTTCCTTCGATTACCAGGCGGAAAAGGCCGTGGGCATCGCCATGGCGTTGAACGCGGACTCGATGCGCTATCCCGCCGCATCGTATTACGCCTACTTTCCGACCAAGTCTGGGTATCCGGTGCATCCGGAGTTGAAAGGCGACCCATTCCGCGAGACGGTGGAGCTCTGCAAAAAGAATGGCATGAAAGTCGTGGCCTATGTGCCCCTGAATCACCCGTTCATGGACACCACGTCGAAAGATCCGCGCTACGCCGACTGGAGCAAGAAGTTCGCCGACGGCACACCGATGACGACCGAGCATTACGGCTTCGCCAAATACTTCGAAGGCTGCCTGAATTCGCCGGTACGGGAAGTCATCCGCGCGCTGGTCCGCGAGGTGCTGACGCAATATCCCGTGGACGTGATGTACTTCGACGGTCCATACCAGGGGATGAACAACGCCAGGGAATTCTGCCACTGCAAGTACTGCGAGGCAGCCTACCAGAAGCGCTTCGGCAAGCCGGTGCCCACCAAAGCCGACGACGTCGAGTACACGGAGTGGATGGCCAACGAGGTGGACATCGCCTTTCTGCGCGAGATTCGCGAGATGATCCGCACCACGCGGGATGTGCCGGTGCTGTTCAACGATACGTCGCTGCTGAGCAAGCGGGAGTGGCGGAACCGCGCGATCCCGGTGGTGGACGGCTTCATGTTCGAAGCGGCGGAGACGCCGGAGGACAAGCTGTTCAACCTGCAACTGGGGCACTCCACCGGCAAGGTGATCTGGACTTACGTGGGCAGCCACACGGAATACAATCGCGAGCACATGAAGAACGATCGCGTGCGCGGTTGGTTCAGCTATCCGGTGGAAAGTCAGGAGCTGCTGATCGATGGCGCGACGGCGATCGCGGGCGGGGCGGGAATCGTGTACTGGGGGTTGAGCCGTTTCTTTTACATGCCGCAAGGGCCGCTGGCGTACGAGAGCGGCCGGTACGTGAAGGAGATTTTCGATATCTGCGAGATAGACCGGGCGCTACTAGCGGCGGCCGCGGGAAGGCCGGTGGCGGGCGTGCTGGTGAGCGACCAGACCATCGACTGGTTCGCCGGCAAGCATCACGTGTCGAAGGGATACGAGAACTACTATCGCGGCGCATGGCAGGTGCTCAAAGATCTGGGGTACGATGCCGAGCCCTTCCTCGACTATCTGATGACGCCCGGGCAACTGGCCAGGTACAAGCTGGTGTATGTGCCGAATGCGCCGTGCCTGAGCGATGCGCAGTGCACCCTGCTGCGCGACTACGTGAACGCCGGGGGTACGCTGATCGCGACGCACCTGACCAGCGTGGCGGACCAGCACGGAAAGATGCGCGCGAACTTCGGACTGGCGGATCTGTTCGGCGCGAAGTTCGCCGGCGTGGAGCCGGTGGAGATTCCGGACCTGTACCTGAAGCTGCCGGACGGCGAGTTGATCCCACAGGACCCGCAGGTGATGCGCTTCACGAATACCGGCGGCGGGACGGTGCTCGCGGAGACCATCGACCTGGGGCATCGCGGGAATCTCGGCCCGGCGATTGTGCGACGGACGGTGGGTGAGGGGACCGTGATTTATATCGGCAGCGGCCTGGAGGCCATTTATTCCGAAACGCGCATGAAGCGTCTGCGGACGTATCTGGGCTCGCTGATCGATCCCGTGCTGGCGGCGCACAAAACGTACGAGGTTTCGCATCAATCAGGCCTGATACCGCAGTTGATGGTGTCAGGTGACACGATCCTGCTACACCTGATCGCAGATACCGGGAACAAGACTAAGAAGCTGCGGATTCGCGAGGAGTTTCTGCCGGTACTCGACGTGAAGGTGCGTGTACGGGTGCCGGAGGGGCGGTCGGTGCGGCTCGTGTGGTTGGTGCGCTCAGCAAGGAAGATGGGCAATGCAGTTCAACGGCGGCTGGGTGGAAGTCACGGTGCCGCGCGTTCTGATCCACGAAGCGGTGCGGGTGGATCTGGCGTGAGCGGAGATCCGCAGAGCGTGTCGCCCTTGCGCTGGAGGATGATCTCGCTGGCGTTCTTCGCCACGATGATCAATTATCTGGATCGCCAGACGCTCTCCGTAGCGGCGCCGATCTTGCGCGAGCAGTTCCACATGAGCAACGAAGGCTACTCGCGCGTGGTCTCGGCCTTCCTGTTCGCCTACACCATCATGAACGGTCTCTCGGGGCCGATGATCGACCGCCTGGGGACGCGCATGGGCTACGGTCTCTGCGTGGCGTGGTGGAGCATCGCGGCGGCGCTGCACGCGTTCGCGCGCGGCACGTTGAGTCTCGGAGTTTTTCGCTTCCTGCTGGGCATCGGCGAGGCGGGAAACTGGCCGGGAGCGGTGAAGGTGGTGGCGGAGTGGTTCCCTGAGAAAGAACGCGCGCTGGCGGCGGGGCTGTTCAACAGCGGGTCGTCGGTGGGCGCGATTCTGGCGCCGCCGGTTGTGGCGTTTCTGATTCTGCACTTCGGCTGGCAGCCGGCGTTTGCATTTGTGGGGCTGGCGGGGCTGATCTGGCTGGCGTTCTGGTTCACCATGTACCACACGCCGAAGGCAGCGGCAGGCGCGCCCGCGGAGGTTGTGGTCCCGGTGCGGGAACTGCTGCGGACGCGCTTCGTGTTGGCGTTCACCTTCGCGAAGATCTTTATGGATCCGGTCTGGTACTTCTACATTTTCTGGTTCCCGGAATACCTGAAGCACGCGCGCGGGTTCGACCTCGCGAAGATCGGGATCTACGGCTGGATTCCCTTCATGGTGGCCGGGTTCGGCAACATCCTGGGCGGCTGGATGTCGGGGCGGCTCCTCCGGCGCGGCTGGAGTGTGACGCTCGCGCGCAAAAGCTACGGTGACGTTCTTCGCGGTGCTGATGACGTCGGCGATTCCGGCGGTGCTGGCGCAGGAAGCATGGATGTCGATCGCGCCTCGTATCGATCGCGATGCTGGGCTACACAGGCTGTCTGGCGAACATGCTGAGCTTCCCGGCGGACGTCTTCCCGAAGTCTGCGGTCGGGTCTGTGTACGGTCTGGCAAGCATGGGCTCGGGCTTCGGCGGCATGCTGTTCACGCTGATTACCGGCTGGGTGGTGGAGCGCTACTCGTACACTCCGGTCTTCTTCGGCTTCGGCATACTGCCGCTGATCTGCGCGACGATTCTATGGACGCTGATGGGGCCACTCACGCCGCCGCGATCACCAAAGCCCTCGACAAGGAGGCGCTAAGTGTGAGCCGACCGCAAGCCCGTACTGGCATTGCTGCAGCCGACTATCGCGGATTTGCAATGCGGATCTCGGGCACTTCACGGTCGACCATCTGATGATGATCATCAATCGGTTGGGATCGCGAATCGAAGTGAAGATCAAAGTGTGACCTAGCGAAGCGGTCGATTACAACTTACCGGCGTGAGATCGGATTCCCCCGCTACACAATAAAATACGATGCAGCACACCCAGCAGAGCACCGGGGCACGAAATAGTGGTCCGGAGGTTGCTCAATCATCAGACTGAACGGATCTATCCGTTATTCCCCGGGTGGAGATTGGCAACGAATGCCGATTGCCGATCTGTGACTTTCCCTAACCTCACCAGTCGAGAGGCGATCGATCCCCTTGTCCGCTGAAAAGTGTTCGCGATATCCGCCACAGATCGACCAGAATCGAATAAGTCGACCAGGATCTGGTCGTCTTTGATGTTCCATGGCCTAAAGGCGTTGCTCGGAAGGGAGGACTTGCGCTCCTGCCGCCGTGCCTCGTGATCGATTGCAGTCAAGGCAATGTGCAGCGCACGCACGACGTCTGCTGATTCTATCGGTGACCCGGGGTTAATCAGCTCTCCAGTTCGTGGATCGACTCCATCTGCGAGAGCTTCTAAAGTTTGTCTGGCGGCCGCGATATCCATTTGTCGGTGTCCTCCCAAGAATAGTTTAGTGGGGCCAGCACTCAAATTCTCTCAATCAATCTCGTTTGCCCGAGGTGGCCGAGGTGGTGAGCATCCCTGCAAATCTGGCACTGTATGCCATAATTGCAAGGATGATACCTCGCCGGATTGAAGGGCTGGTTCGCGATCGTCTGAGCCACATGCCGGCAGTGGCGCTACTCGGTCCGCGCCAAGTTGGCAAAACTACGCTTGCCCACGCGATTGCGGACCGCAGAAAGAGCGTTTATCTGGATCTGGAATCACCTCTGGATCGCGAGAAACTGGCCGATCCGACGCTCTATCTTTCGGGGCACGAGGACGATCTGGTGGTGCTCGATGAAGTCCAGCGAGCGCCGGAACTCTTCGCTACCTTGCGCGGTCTGATTGACCAAGGCCGGCGGCATGGAAAGAAATCCGGCCGCTTTCTGCTTCTCGGTTCCGCGTCGGTCGATTTGCTTCAGCAGTCTGAGACGCTCGCCGGGCGGATTTCCTATATCGAGCTAACGCCCTTCGATGTCCTGGAAGTCCGCGCCGACATGCTTCGCCAGTTGTGGGTGCGCGGCGGCTTGCCGGAGAGTTTTCTGGCCGATGACGAAGTGCGCAGCCTGCTTTGGCGGCAGGATTTCATCCGAACTTATCTGGAGCGTGACATACCCCAGCTTGGTCCGCGAATTCCGGCGACCACACTGCATCGCTTCTGGACGATGCTGGCCCATGTGCAGGGCGGGCTGTTCAACGCGGCGCAACTCGCCCGCGGTCTCGCCGTCGATGGGAAAACCGTCGCCCGCTACCTCGATCTGCTGGTCGATCTGATGCTGGTGCGACGGTTGCAGCCCTTCCAGGCAAACATTGGCAAGCGCCTCGTCAAATCTCCCAAGGTGTATATACGCGACAGCGGGATCGTCCACGCGCTCTTGAACATCGGCGACTACGAAGCACTGCTCGGACACCCGGTCTCGGGCGCGAGTTGGGAAGGTTTCGTCATCGAGAATCTGATTTCGGCGGCTCCTCAGCAAACCGTTCCCCTGTTCTACCGCACGGGCGCGGGTGCGGAAGTGGACCTGATCCTGGAAATCCCCAAACATGGGCTCTGGGCTATAGAAATCAAGTACGGACTCTCGGCGCGTCCTGAGAAAGGGTTCTTCATCGCCTGCGACGACCTCAAACCGGCCCAACGTTTCGTCGTGAACTCAGGGACTGACCGATATTCCGTCAGTGCGAATACCGAAGCGATCGGACTTCGTGAACTCGCGGAGATGCTGGCGGGGCTTTAGGTGCGCGTAACATGCATCGACCGGTCAGAAGTTATACTTAAGCGCGAACTGA
>CAWDWK010000041.1:0-69750 GCA_963805775.1 uncultured Solibacteraceae bacterium
GGCGAAATTGATGCCGTCTTGATTGGTGCGTATGTAGAACGTGCCTTCGCGATGATCGATGTAATAACGGTGCTTCTTCTCGCGCGGCAGGAAGACGGCGAAATCGTCCTGCGGGCGCGCGGCGGAGAGATAGCGGGCTTCGCTAGTGTCCTTGGAATCGATTTCGAGAACCAGGTACTTGCGGTCGCGGGTCTTGCCTACTTCGATATCGTAGAGCTCGTCCTTCTCGTCGTAGAGCAGATCGAATTTGGGCGATCCGAGGACGTGGCGGAAGAGTTTGTCGCTGCGCTTGGTGACGTCGTCCTCGGTGGTGAGGAAGATCGTCTTATTGTCGGCGGCCCAGGCCATGGAAGTGACGCGGGCGGTGGTGTCGGAGAGGGTTTGTCCGTTGCGCAGATCTTTCACCTGCAGCCCGTACTGGCGGAAGCCGGTGAAATCAATGGTGTAGGCGAGCAGGTTGTGATCGTCGCTGACCACGAAGCTGCCGAGTCCGACAAATTTCCGGTCCTTGCCGAGCACGTTGAGGTCGAGCAGAATTTCCTCGGGCGCTTCCATGCTGCCCTTGCGGCGGCACTGTATGGGATATTGCTTGCCCTCTTCGGTTCGCGAGTAGTAGAAATACTCGCCGCGGCGCGTGGGGACGGAGAGGTCGGTCTGCTTGATGTGACCCAGCATCTCCTGGTAAATGGCGTCGCTGAAAGGCTTCAGACCGGCGGTCATGGCCTCGGTATAGGCGTTCTCCGCCCCGAGGTATTTGACGACCTCGGGATTCGACTTCTCGCGCAGCCAGAAATAAGGATCGTTCACGGTTGCCCCGTGACGCACCTCGCGGTGTTCGTTGTGGGGCGCGACGGGTGGTGTCGGGGTTTGGGAATGCATGGCAGTCGTCGAAAGGAGTCCGAGTACCAAAAATCGCCGCTAGGAAGGGCATAGGCCGATCTTATACGACTATTTGCCTGGATTGCGCAGGGCGATGCCCAATTCTTTGAGCGCCTTGTCGGGCACGGGGGCGGGGGCGTCCGACATCAGGTCGGTACCGCGCGCGGTCTTGGGGAACGGGATCACTTCGCGGATCGAGGTTTCGCCGGCCAGGATCATGACCAGGCGGTCCAGCCCGAGGGCGATTCCACCGTGCGGCGGCGCGCCGTATTCCAGCGCGTCCAGCAGGTACCGAAGCGGCGCCGCGCTTCGTCGTCGGAGAAGCCTACCGCCGCGAATACCTTGGTCTGCACGTCGCGGCGGTGAATACGGATGGAGCCGGAGCCGAGCTCCACGCCGTTCAGCACTAGGTCGTACGACTTGGCGCGGCAGCGCGCCGGATCGCTGGTCAACAGGTCGAGATCCTCATCGTGCACGGAGGTGAAGGGATGATGCGCCGCGACCCAGCGGTTGTCCTCTTCGTTCCACTCGAACATGGGGAAATCGACCACCCAGAGGAACTGGAAATTCTTCGGGTCGAGCAGCTTGTGGCGGTCGTTGAACTTGTTGGCGCAGAACAGGCGCAACTGCCCGCAGGCCTGATACACGGTCTCCGCGGGACGATGGCCTTTCGGTTCGCCGGCCCAGGCGGCCAGCACCAGGAAGCTGTCGTCTTTGGCGCCGCAGCGTTCGCGGACCTTGGCCATCTGTTCGGGATAATCGCGATCCAGGCGCTTGGGGTCGTCGAAGACGCGGAGGCCGCGCTCCTGGCCGAAGGCTTTGAACTCGTCGCGCTCCTTGCGGCTCGGCGCGCCACATTTCGGTATATGAATGGCCACCAGCGGCAGTCCGGCATTGGCCAGTTCCGGCAACAAGTCCTGCACCGGGTGCATCGGCGGAATGCGGATATCGGGTTTATCGATGCCGTAATTCTCCATCGCCTGTGCGTAGGTGATGCACGGGAAGGGCGCGGCGACTTCGTACCCGGCCACTTTGCAGACTTCCTGCACCATGGGCTCGACTACGGAGATAATGGTGGACTGCTGCGGGTAGCTCATCTCGATATCGATCTGAGTGAATTCGGGCTGGCGGTCGGCGCGCAGATCTTCATCGCGGAAGCAGCGGACGATCTGGAAATACTTTTCGAACCCGCTGATCATGAGGAGCTGTTTGAAGATCTGCGGCGATTGCGGCAGCGCATAAAACGTGCCGGGCTGTACGCGGCTGGGCACCAGGTAATCGCGCGCGCCTTCCGGGGTGGAGCGCGTCATGAACGGGGTCTCGATTTCCAGGAAGCCCTGCGCGGTGAGCTGCTGGCGCACGGCGAACGCAATCTTCGAACGCAGGATGATGTTGCGCTGCATCTGCGGACGGCGGAGGTCCACGTAGCGGTACTTCAGGCGGACGTCTTCGGCCACCTCGACGTGCTCTTCCATGGGGAAGGGCGGGGTTTTCGATTCGTTGAGGATCCAGATCTTCGAAGCCACCACTTCCACCTCGCCGGTGGGCATGTTGGGGTTGATGGTTTCCTTGGAGCGCAGGGCCACCACGCCCTCGACGGCGATGACGTATTCGGCGCGCACCTCTTCGGCGCGCTTGTGAACAGCGGGGTCCACGTCCTCATGGAAGATGGCCTGCGTATGGCCGGTGCGGTCGCGCATATCGATGAAAATCACCGAGCCGTGATCGCGGCGGCGGTGCGCCCATCCCATCAGAAGGACCGTTTGGCCGGCATGCGAGGCGCGCAGATCACCGCACATATGCGTGCGGTGGAGGTCGCCCAGAAAATCCAATACGACAGAGGTTTCCATATCGATGTTTTCAGTATCAGGCCGCGGTGAGTTTCGCGGCAATTTCGTCTTGCGTGAGATCCAGTTGCTCGCCGGTGGACATATTCTTGAGCCTGTATCGTCCGGCGGCCAATTCGTTGTCGCCGACGATCAGGGTGTAGCGCGCGGCGAGTTTGTTGGCCAGCTCCATGGCGCGCTTGACCTTGCCTTCGGCGAGTTCCACCGAAAGCCCGGCGCGCCGGAAATCGCGCGCCATGATGGCGGTGTGACGCAGGGCAGGTTCGCCCAGAGGCGCGATGAACAGATCGAGCGGTAGGGCGCTTTGTTCGCCCTCCACACTCATCACCAGGCGGTCTTCGCCGATGGAAAATCCGATGCCCGGCGAGTGAATCTTGGAGCCGAGCGATTCGGCGAGCCCGTCGTAGCGTCCGCCGCCCAATACGGAATTTTGCGCGCCGAGGGAGCCGTGCACAACTTCGAACGTCGTGCGCATGTAGTAATCCAGGCCGCGCACCATGCGCGGGCGGACTTCGTACTCGATGCCGCGGTCGGTAAGGAACTGCTTCACGGCGTCGAAATGCACGCGGCAGGGTTCGCAGAGTGAATCCAGTATGGAGGGCAGCGCGTCGATGACTGGCTGGTCGGCCTCCACTTTGCAATCGAGCACGCGGAGGGGATTGGTTTCGGCGCGGCGCTGGCAATCGCCGCACATTTGGGGCGCTTTGTCCTTCAGCTCCTGGCGTAGTTTTTCGACATACTGCGGGCGGCAGTTTTGATCGCCCACCGAGTTAATCAGCAGCTTGGAGCCGGTGAGTCCGACGCCCTTGAGAATCTCGACGACTAACTCGATGACTTCGGCATCGATCAGCGGCGATTCCGACCCGATGGCCTCCGCGCCGATCTGGAAGAACTGGCGATAGCGCCCTTTCTGAGGGCGCTCGCGGCGGAACATAGGGCCGAGGTAATAGAGTTTCTGCACGCCGGGGCGCTGATCGAGGCGGTGCTCGATGTAGGCGCGGATGACGGAAGCAGTATTTTCCGGCCGCAGCGTGAGCGAAGTCCCGTGGTCGTCGAAGGTGTACATTTCCTTGGTGACGATGTCGGTTTCGGCGCCCACGCCGCGAGCGAATAACTGCGTCTCTTCCAGGATGGGGGTGCGAATCTCGTGGTAGTTATACGCGCGGAAAATGGTGCGCGCCACCGATTCCACCCGGTTCCATACATCCGTGGATGGGGGCAGTAAGTCTCTGGTTCCTTTGACGGCTTTTATCAAGGTAGTAGGGGAAATTCCATGCTACCATCCCCGCGCTACTTCTTGCTTGCCAGCACGTTGACGAGCTCCTGCACGGATGCGGCGCTCTTGTGCAATTTGGCGGTCTCTTCGGCGGTGAGTTTGATCTCGTAGATCTTCTCGATACCGCGCGCGCCGAGTTTCACCGGGACGCCGACATACAGTCCGTTGATGCCGTACTCGCCTTCGAGGTATGCGGCGCAGGGCAGGACCTTTTTCTTGTCCTTCAGAATGGATTCGGCCATCTCGACGGCCGCGGCGGAGGGAGCGTAGTAGGCGCTGCCGGTCTTGAGGTACTTGACGATTTCGGCGCCGCCGTTGGCCGTGCGATCGACGATGCGATCGATGGTGGCCTGGTCCATCAGTTCGGTGAGCGGGATTCCGGCGACGTTGCTCAAGCGAACGAGGGGCACCATGGTGTCGCCGTGTCCGCCCATGACTACGCCGGTCACGTTCTCCACGGAGACGTTGAGTTCCTGCGCGATGAAGGTGCGGAAACGGGCGCTATCCAGCACGCCGGCCATACCGATGACGCGGTTCTTGCTGAACTTGGAGACCTGGAATGCCGCCTGCGCCATGGCGTCGAGGGGATTGGTGACTACAATAATGATGCAGTTGGGCGAGTACTTGGCCACCTGCTCGGTCGCGGTCTTGATGACTTCGTAGTTGGCGAGGAGCAAATCGTCGCGGCTCATGCCCGGCTTGCGCGGGAACCCGGCGGTGATGATGGCGATATCGGAATTCGCCGTGGGCTCATAATCGTTGGCGCCCGTGATGTTGACATCGTAGCCCTGGACCGGGCCGGATTGGAGCAGATCGAGCCCCTTGCCCTGTGGAACACCCTCCACAACGTCCACCAGGACGACATCGGCGAGTTCCTTGTCGGCAATGCGCACCGCGCAATTCGCGCCGACGTTGCCGGCGCCCACAACCGTGACTTTCTTTCGCAAGACTGACTCCTTTAAAGTTTGGGGGATTCCCAGCCGATTATAACGTGGTGACGTCGCGGGCGGGCTAAATTTTGCCCGCTTTGCGCAGTATTTTCTTTGCAAGTTGTTGAAAACAAAACAACTCGTTTTTTCGAGGCGGGCTAAATTTGGCCCGCTTTGTGGCTTTTTTCAACAGGAGGCCGGTCCCGGGCCGAGCGGCCGGGAGGGCGCAAGTTCCTGCCCGTTACCAGGATGGCACACCGAGGTGGGCGGGCCCGGGGGCCGCAAAGAGGGAGATGACTTGTAAGTAATTGATAAATAGCGGGATGGCGGAAGGAAAATCTTTTCGATGTTGGTGTGACCGGCTACGCGGCCGCCCGATTGATAGAATGGGCCGTCATGCACGACCTTCGCATCGGCCTGCGCATGTTGCGCAAGACGCCGGGTTCGACGCTGGCGATAGCCGGCCTGCTGGCGCTGGGGATTGGAGCAAGCACCGTAATCTTCAGCCTGTTCGACACCTTGCTCTTGCGGCCTCTACCGGCGCGGCATGCGGAGCGGTTGGTGAGGATCGCCCAACATCTCCCCCGCATCGGGGCATTCAGCAGCTTTGACTACGCATATTACGAGGCGCTGCGCGATCACGCCACTACGCTCGAGAACGTTTTCGGGCAGTATGGGGAATTCGCGCACTTCGCGATGACCGAACCGCTGCCGGCGGAGCAGGTCACGGCGACGCTGGTCACTGCAGAGTTCTTCGATGCCCTGGGTGTACAGGCATTGTACGGACGCGCGCTCACGGCGGGGGACGCCAGGGAGAGCGGTACGGTTCCGGCCGTGCTGAGCTACGGCTTCTGGCAGCGGCGATTCCAAGGCGACCGGCAAGTGCTGGGCCGGACGCTGACGATCCAGGGACACGCCTTTGTGGTAGTAGGCGTAATGCCGCGCGGCGTCAACGGCCTGGCCGTGGACACGGCCGCCGACGTGAGCGTTCCGGCGCGCGCCCTGCCGCTGCTAACGACAAACAAACTCGACGGGGCGGAGGGCTTCGAGATTGCCGGCCGGCTGAAGCCCGGCGTCACGCGCGCGCAGGCGTACGCCGAATGCCTGTCGCTGTGGCTGTCTGTCATGCGAAGTTCGCACAAGGGCTCGCCTTCGCTCGAGATGGAGTTCAGCCGCGGCATCACGCTCGATCCGCTGGAGCGGGGTACATCGATCCTGCGCGAACGCTTCGGAGTTTCGCTCGAACTGATCATGGCTTCGGTCGGGCTGCTTTTGTTGATGGTTTGCGTCAACATCGCGGGGCTTCTGCTGGCCCGTATGACGGCGCGGCAACGGGAGATCGCGGTACGCCTGGCAGTGGGCGCGACACGAGCGCGGCTGATGTGGCAGATGCTCGCGGAAAGCCTGCCGCTGGCGGTGGCGGGCGCAACTGGAGGACTCCTGCTGGCATACGCCGGGATTCCGCTGGCGATGCGCGCACTGCCGCCGATCCGGGATCGCGCGGCGTCGTTACGGGCGCTATCGCTCGACGCTGCGATCGACTGGCGTGTGCTGGCGTTTTCGCTCGGGACGAGCCTGCTGGCACTGGCCATATTCGGACTCGCTCCGGCGCTGGCCGCGTCGCGCACCAGCCTCGACAGCGTGCTGCGCGGGGTGCGGTTGACCGGCAGCGGGCGCGGGCGGCAGATTCTGGTGGCCGTGCAGATTGCGCTGTGTACCTTCCTGCTGGCCGGCGCGAGCCTGTTCGTGCGGACCTTCAAGGATTTGCGCAATACCAATCCCGGATTTGACAGCGACCGCGTGGCGACCTTCACCCTGGATTTGAGCGGCCACGGCTACACGCGGCAGACCGAGCCGGCGCTGCTGCGCAACCTGGTCGCGCGAGCGAGCGAGATTCCCGGCGTGGCCTCTGCTTCAGTGGCCGCGAGGGGCGTGATGCGCGAGCGCGGAGTCAGCACTACGGTGGCGCGAGAGGGTCAGCGCATCACGCCGGCCGATTTTCTGAACGCCAACGTCAACCTGGTCTCGCCAGGTTACTTCGACACGATGGGGATGCACGTGCTCGCCGGGCGCGCCCTGACCGAGGCCGATGCGGGGACGCCAGGAGCCGCGCCTCCCCGGCCCGCGAACGTGGTGGTGAGCAAGGCCTTCGCCGAGCACTTCTTTCCCGGCGAGGATCCGCTGGGTAAGCGTTTCGGAGTCGGACTCGCGGGAGGTGTGGCGAAGGGGGACGACACCATCGTGGGTGTAGTCAGCGACGCCAAGTACCGGTCGCTGCGCGAGCCTTTCAGCCCGATCTTATATGAGGCGATGGGAGCGTCGGATATTGTTGTGTTGAATGTGCGGACGCGCGTGCGGCCGGATGGGATCTACGAGCCGGTCCGCAAGGCACTGGCATCGATCGACCCGACGCTGGCGCTGGTGGAAGTGCACCGGATGGATGAAGAAATGGACGCGAGCGCGGCCAGCGAACGGCTGCTCGCCGGGCTGGCCTCGATTTTCGCGGGGCTGGCGGCGCTGATCGCGGTGGTTGGTTTTTATGCCCTGCTGACTTATGCCGTGGCGCAGCGCCAACGCGAGATCGGCATACGGATGGCGTTGGGCGCGGACGCGATGGACATCGCCGCGCTGACGTTCCGGCAGACACTGGGGATCACGTTCTCTGGAATCGTGGCGGGGCTGGGCGGCGCGCTAGCGGCGGGGCCGTTGATTCGCTCGCTGCTCTATGGGGTTTCGCCGCAGGATCCGGCGTCGCTGGCGACAGCCGCGGTCTTGGCGATTGTGGTGGCCTCGGCGGCGACGGCGATTCCGACCGCGGACGCGATGCACATCGAGCCCGCCGACGCGCTTCGCAAGGAAAGCTGAGCAAACCGGGGACCAGGCGGCATGAACTCGCACAAAATTCTCGTACTTGGGGGTGGTTTCGCGGGCCTTTGGAGCGCGGTCGGCGCCGCCCGCATGCTGGACAAACTTGGTCTCGGACCGGAGGAGGTAGCGATCACGCTAGTCAATGCGGACCCTTATCATTGCATCCGAGTCCGGAACTACGAAGCTGATTTGAGTCCTGTCCGGGTTCCCCTGGATGATGTCCTCGGGCCTGTGGGCGTGCAGCGAGTCGAAGGGCAGGTGGCTGGCATCGACCTTCCCAATCAGCAGGTGCAGGTGGCCGGTGCCGGGGGACTCACAAGCCTTGAGTACGACCGTCTCGTGTTGGCCCTTGGCAGTCAACTCAATTGGCCGAACATCCCCGGTCTGGCAGAATATGGCTTTGACGTGGACACCTATGCCGGGGCCGTTCGTCTCAATGCCCACCTTCAGTCGCTTCCCACGCGACGTGAATCACCTGGCCTATACAGCGTCGTGATCGTGGGAGCCGGACTGACCGGCATCGAGACGGCCACGGAGATGCCCGGGAGATTGCGGACCGTCCTAGCGACAGCCCAACTGAAGCGTCCCTTCCACGTCATTCTTATGGACCGTAATCCGTGGATTGGGTCGGACATGGGAAACAGTGCCCGGCCGGTGATTGAACAGGCCGTGCGTGACTTGGGTATCGAGACAAGGACGGGAGTCTCCATCGCGTCGATGGATGGCTCCGGGGTGATGCTGGAATCCGGCACCGTGATTCCCGCTGCCACGGTAGTCTGGTGTGCCGGGATGCACGCCAACCCTGTTACCCGACTGTTCCCAGTTGAACGCGATGGCTTGGGCCGGCTCCCTGTCGATGACTTCATGAAGGTGAAAGGTGTAGCGAATGTGTTTGCGGCGGGGGACGTGGCCGCGGCGATGATGGATGACACCCATACTTCCGTGATGTCATGCCAGCACGGACGCCCGATGGGGCGGTTCGCGGGACACAATGTAGTTTGCGACCTGCTTAAGCAGCCCATGTTGCCGCTGCGCATCGAGTGGTACGTCACCGTTCTGGATTTGGGTCCTTGGGGGGCAGTCTATACCCAAGGATGGGAACGGGCGGTCGCATCGGTAGGTGCCGCGGCCAAGAGGACCAAGCAAACTATCAACTGCCACCGGATTTATCCGCCGCTCACCAGGAATCGACGCGAAATCCTCGATGCCGCAGAACCGGTCGTCCAAACTCCTCCCGAATTCCGTCATTAGAGGGTCCGTGATGCAACGATTCTTCGGGCCGGTCAGGATGCCCATAATGCCTGGGATGGGCCGAATGCGGCCTGATTGCACGGTTCCTGGAACTGATGCGATATGGCTTTATCCCGTGAGTGGATTCCGGTGGCGGTTCGGACGGCGGCCCTTCTCCGTGAACGCCTAACGTCACTTCGCAAGGAACAGATTCGGGTCAGTTTACCGGGACAGCGCCAATCATGCGGGCCAGGCGGTCGGCAATCTCCTTCACTGCCTCCGTCTGGGCCGACATTTCTTCGCTCGCCGAGGCACTCTCCTCCGCGTGTGCCGCCGTAGACTGGAAACCCTCCTCCATCCTCGAGATGGCGCCTGCAATCTGGGCGATTCCCTTTACCTGCTCTTCGCTTCCGCTGCGCACGTTGGCGGTCAGAGCCTTTAACCGGCTTGCGTTCTCGCTGATCTCACGGAAAACGGTCTCCACCTGCGCCACACAATCGCGCCCGCTCCTCGATTTCACCAGGGAGTCCGTCACCAGCGTGCTGGTATCGTGAGCGGCCTGCGCCGATCGCTGCGCCAAGGTACGCACCTCGTCGGCGACCACTGCAAAGCCCAGGCCCGCGTCGCCGGCACGGGCAGCCTCAATGGCCGCGTTCAAAGCCAGAATGTTGGTTTGGAATGCGATCTCATCGATCACCCGGATGATGCCGGAGATCTTCTGGCTGGACGAGCCGATCTCATCCATGGCGCCCATCATCGTAGCCAGTGTGCCATTCCCGTCTTGCACATGCCGGTCCACCGCACCCACCAGGGTCGCCGCGGCGGCGACGTCGCCCGAACTCTTTTGCGATATGGTACTCATCTCTTCGGCCGCGGCCGCCATTTGCGCGACCGATGCCGCCTGCCCGGAAGTGATTTGCGCCAGAGACTGGCTCACACTCGAGATCTGGGTTGCGGCCGAAGTCATTTCCCGGGCCCCCGTGGCGAGTTCACCGGCCGCGTAGCGCAGCCCCCCGTTCATCTGTCGAATGGCGGCCCAAACGAACCCAGCCACAATCACCACCAGCACGGTGCAGATCATACTCAGCCACTGTCCCCGAGCGCGAGCCGCTTTGGCCTGCGCAACCGCGGCCTGGAGCGATTGGCGCTGCGAATCAACCAGTTGGATCTTCCACTTGTCAGCAGCCGCCGCGACCGTGCGACCTTCCTTCTGCGACAGCGCGGCGGCGTCGGCGGGTTTACCCTCGCGGCACAGAGAGAACGTGCGCCGCGTCACCTCCGTCCAGGCTCCCAAACTGGCTTCCATCTCACGGAAGTTCGCCACGTCGGCATCCGCGGTGAAAAGTCCGCGAAGCGTCTCCGCGATCTCGTTTTTCTGTTTGTAAGCAGTCTCGAACTTACCGACCTCCTGCTCCAGGATCTCGGGCTTGTTCAGGAACGAGTACACAATCGTATTGCGGCCGGAGATGCGCTGCGCGTCCACGCGCAGAATCAACTCGGTGAGGAGTTCCATCCTCTTCGCCGGCCCTGTCAAAGCGCTCTCCATTTCCCCGGCGAGGTTGTTCGTCATCGCTAACAGCGCGCAGGCGGCAAGAAGCGCGACACACGCCAGAGAAGCGAAGCACACCAACATCTTCCGTCCGAGGGTCATTTCCCGTTTCATGAAATCCTTTCTTGTCCAGTCACCAAACCACCCAGCTGTCGAACCGAGGCCCGCATGATCCCAACCCACGCGAATCTGGTTGACAGTCGAAGCCGTTGCAACGTGGTAAGCGTCCTGTCCGAGCGCGGCAGCGGCGCGGCCTGCTATATCTGCCGTATTAGGTAAAGAGATGGATAAGTGAATCCGGTTGTCTTGCCCGACTGCTTCAGATACGAACCGGGCGCTAGGCTGCCAAACCCGAACCCAACGACGGTCTTCGTGGTGACGGACACGATAACCTGCGCGTCAACTCCTTCTCCCACATGCCCGCTGGTGGCTTTAGTATTGAACACCGTCCGCGTGCCGCTGGCGCTGTAGAGACCGTCCATTGTGGTGGCCAGCCAATAGTTGCGGTAGTCCACCTTGACTTTGATTCTCTTCGAAGGGCTGAAGTCGCCTCCGGCTCGCCAGTTCCTGGTGTTGCGCCAGGAGACCTGTCCGGTCATGCTGTTCAGCGGCTGCTGAAGGCCGTACAGGTAGTCGAAGCTCTGGTGGGCGCCGTCCTTGACTCCGCTGTCTCCGGTCGAGTAGGCGTAGTCGCTCGAGAGGTGCGGCCGCCATGCGTGTCCCGAGATTACCCAACCGCCGCCGGTCACGTAACCCCAGGCCCGCACCACATCGCTCGAATAATCACCACCCTCGCGGACGCCTTCGAAGTTATACTCGAAAACGCCCCGTATGCTACCGGCGATCCGGCCGCCGGCGTATAGCGTGTCGGCATTACCGGGTTTTCCGTCCTTGCTCTTGACGTTGAGCGCTGTTTTGGCCATGAAGTACGGTTCGATGCTGGCGCCCGGGATCAGGTGGCCGAAGACGCTGTACGCTACATAGAAGCGCTCACCGGGGCGGTTCCGGTCCATGCGGGCCGGATCGGCCAGAATCTGCGATCCACCCAGCAGGTCCAGCTTGAACCTGGTGGTTGTAAACGTGGCACGGGCGATGTCGAATGTCTTCGTGGGGCTCCAATCGCCGGTCGCGATCAGGCGGCCGGCCCCTAGCATCAGGTCCTGGCGGCCCATGCGGAGTTTGAGGCCATTTCCTTCCAGCACACCGCCTTCGACATACGCCTGCCTCAAATCGAAGGGATCCGAAACCCCCGCGCCCGGATTCACTTTGTAGAAAAGGGCGCGCGCATCCTGCGCCTCTCCATAGAATCGCAGCCAGGGAATTGGCTGGAATGCCACACCCAGACGCACCCGTGTCACCAGGTAGGAGTCGGCCGCCGTCAGGCTGAAGTCACTGCCGCGGGTTGCTTCCCATCGTGCCCGGGCCGACCCGGTGATGGTGATCGTTCTTTCCAGGTAGGTCTTGTTATCGGTTGAGCCCGGGTTGGCTTTTTCCTGACTGACCGGAGTTTGGGCGTTCGCGGCTACAGCCAGAACTGCGACGACACAGGTGTAGCGAGTGATGCGATTGGGGGTTCTCATCTGATGTTCCTTTGTTCAGTTGCGTGCTGAGGCGTAAAGATCTGAAACGCCGTTCCGAGTGTTCATCGAGACTCTTAGATCTCATCGGACGGAGGACATCAAACTTGAATGGCCGCGGGCTTGAATGGCCGCGGGCTACGGCGCTTTTTGCGAGGGGCGATGGTCTGTCCCACCGCAGTTCACACCGCGGGCCATAGGACTATCGCGGGTTCTCCCTTTCGATCTCATTCAGCTCATTTATCTCGCGTTGGAGTTCGCGCTGTTCTCGCATCCTGATCACAAAGAACGCGACGATCCAGATGACGACGAGCGTCATGAAGGGCAGCGCATTCGGGAGTATTCCACGATCGCTGACTTTCATCAGCGCCACCAAAAACGTGCCGATGGCCAGAATCACCGGCGCGAATGACCACAGCAGAACCCGCTGAAACAGGTCTCGCCGCCGCGCGATTTCTCGCCGGTAGGACTGGAGACCGGTGCTTGAAGCCGCGTCTCCGGGCATCGCTCCGGGCCACATTCCGCGATTCAAGAAGTACAGCCCAGCCAAGCTCCAGGCAATGGGCGCCGCGAATAACGGCCTGAGCGGCGGGAACCGCGTTGTTCCGAGACTGTAGATGGCAACCACGAAGAGCAGTATGGCCAGGTGCCCCAGCAGTTGCCTCTGCGTTCTTGTGCGAAGTTCCCGCACCTTCTGTCGAATCTTTTCCGCTGTCATTATAGATGGCTCCGTTGGCTGGTTTTGCCAGATTCTTCGTGGGTCGTTTTCAGGATCATCGCGCATGGCTGCCTCCTTCGCGAAACCGTCGTGACAGGATGTTCTTGATCCGGTGTATACGCATGGCCACACTTCCCGGCGACAGCCCGGTAATCTCTCCAATCGACGCGGCGTCCATGTCTTCGAGATACGAGACGATGACCTGGCGGTCAAGCGGCTTGAGCTGCTGAATCAACAACGACAGCCGCTCGAGGTTCACGCGCTGGTCGGCGGCGAACTGCCCCTGGTCGTTGTCGGGAAGCTTTTCGAGTTCTTCCAGACTGACGAGCTTCGAAAAAATGCGGCGTTCGCGCAGCACGTGCGAAGCCGCTACATGATGGGCAACGCGGTAAATCCAAGTCCGCGCGGAACAACGCGCATCAAACCGCTGAAAACTCCGCCACAACTGAAAGTGAATCTCCTGGATCAGGTCGCGACGCTTTTCCAGGTCGGCCTCGTAAGCCCGGGCGAGCCTTTCGAGCGCGGAACCGTAATTTTCCGCGGCATCCCGGTACAGGTCATCCTGGCTCGCGTCCTGCTTCAAAGCAATTCGCTCCTCCCACATTCAAGGTAGTCGCCGGCGATAGAACTTTCTCACCGATTCCAATCGAAAAATCTGATGGTGTTCGCAGGCTGACCAAAATCGGGCCGTCGGCTGAACAGCCCGAACGCGACGTGGGGAGGCCGCTTGTCGCGCCTCTTGTGAACCCTCTTAGAACTGGATAGAGTTTTAGCAGAGGACATCGTCCATGAGCCGGAATATTGGTATTTGGGCACTCATCGGGTTTATCGTGGCGTGCTGTTGGGCTGTAATCGGGATCGCCCTCGGGCCAAGCCATAACCTCGGGCATTCGACGCTGGTCTTGATCACCGCCCCCGCCTCGTACTTTGGGCGGAGAGTCCCGCTCACCTTTTACTGGTTTATTCTGCTCAACGCGGCGATGTATGCCGTGGTTGGCCTCGGAGTGGAATCCTTGCGGCGGCAGCATCGTTAATAGACAAGTATTGGCTGCCCACTGAGACAACGCCCGGCGTTGTGAGCGGAAACCGTTAGCTGACCCTGATTCACGGGCGCCGATCCGGTTTGTCGGCTGGCATAATGCTGGGGATAACGCGCGTGATATAACGGTATTCGTTATAGAATAAAGAGGAGTGATTAAGAGTTTCGCGGATAAACAAACGAGGGCACTCTTCGAAACCGGAGTCAGCCGCCGCTGGAACTCGATCGCGCGTATAGCGGTGCGCAAACTGATCCAGATCGATTCGGTCACCTCGCTCAATGAACTGAACGTACCTCCCGGGAATCGGTTGGAAGCTCTAAGGGGCGATCGGGCTGGATCGCATGGTATTTGCATCAACAATCAGTGGCGCATCTGTTTTCGATGGGGTAATGATGGCGTTTACGATGTGGAAATTGTCGATTACCACTAAATGGAGGGATGAAGATTATGAGCATCATTCGTCCTGAAGGCGGCTGGAATATCACTCATCTCCCGGTTCACCCAGGCGAAATGCTCCGCGAGGAGTTCATGAAGCCGTTGGGAATATCAATTAACGGCCTCGCTCTGGAACTGCACGTACCGGTAACCCGCATCAGCCAGATCGTCAACCAGCGTCGCGGCATTACGGCCGATACGGCACTGCGTTTGGCGCGGCACTTCGGCACGAGCCCTGATTTCTGGATGAACATTCAAAAGGATTACGAATTGCTTCTGACACGGCGCAAATCGATGAAAATGATCGAGAGGCAGGTCCGGCGGCGCACGGTCGCAGCATGACCGACGGGACCTGACCGGGAACTCCTGCTCGCGTCCGTGAAGTGTTGTCGCGAGCTCGTAGAAATCGGAGTCGGCGCTCACGATAACGAAGTCCCGTGATTTTGCAAATTCCCAGATCTCACGATCGGGGCATTCATGCAAGTCGAATTCCACAACATGACCCGACTCCGGGTATAACTCAGCGAGCCGGACGACGAGCTTGCGCGAGAGGTTCTCGTCGAACAGCAGTTTCACAGAGCCACGCGCCTACCCAGCCTGGCGGCAAATTCGTAGACCGCACGGAAATCGGCGGCCTCCAGTTCGGGTAGTCATCGAGGATTTGCTGTTCGGTCATGCCGCCGGCGAGCCAGTTCAACACATCCCACACTGTTATGCGCAGTCCGCGGACACGGCTGGCCAGAGCGTTTACCCGGCTCGATCGTGATGCGGGACTCATCTTTTGAGGATATCATCGGCACCGGGGAGTCATCCGCTGTCGCGGTCCGCTCGCCTGTTCCCACAGCGTTTCACAGCCGGCCTACGGTTTCCCGCCACTACGCGCTTCGGCTTCCGCGAGCCAGCCGCGCCGTAGCCCTTCCGGCGGAACGTTTGAGAGATAGGGCTTGATGTCGAGAATCGGGGTGCCATCCAGCATGTCGATTCCACGAACGCGGAGGAGCGGCCCCTCCCGGGCCAAGCAGTTCCACCACGGTCAACCCAATCGGATTGGGACGCCGCGGAGAGCGGGTCGCGAACACGCCGTGCGGCCTGTTGTCGCTCGGCGGCGTTCCTACGAGGTTGAACCCTTCGGAGCGATCGAATGCCCAGATGACATAGAGGTGGGAAAAGCCTTCGATGTCGGTGAGGCCGGGCTCAAATTCCGCCTGTATCTCGAGAACCCCTTCCGCCTCGTGCTTCGCGCCTAATCCTTTCGGGATCTCCTGAGTTTTCCCGTAAGGGCTTCTCACATGCCCGATCGGCTGCATCGACAACATAGTGGAGTCATCTCCGTTCTTCTGTATGTACTCTATCTGAAAGCGCGGCGCAGACCCGGCGTAAGACAAATCCAATTCCCGTCACCGCCGTGCCGGAAATATAAATCCCTTCTCCCCCATCACTTACCTCCGCCGAGTTTCAGACTGCATCCCTTGCCCGTGGTATCCGTCAGGTCGGAGGGTATTTTTATGCCTGTGACAGACTGGCCATCCAACTCGAAAGTACCGCGAAATTGCCCGTCGAACCCAGTAACTCTTTCATTTCCAACAAAACTCATCCTCTTCCCGAACCCAACGAACCCAGGGAACCCAAGCCGCAACCAACCACCTACCGAGCCCGCTGGCGGACGCTTCCGCACAATGGACGTCGGACTGCGGCGACCATATCTAGTGCTGCTCAACAAAGGCAACCTCAAACTGAAGGAAAGCAGCAAAGCCATTGTTGAGAACCTGTTGCACCTGGGTCTTGCGCGCGATGGTTCCGGAAAATACGGCGACGCTCCGCCGTTGCGTTCGGAATTGTTCAGCGCGGAGCAGATGAAGCAACATGGCAGGACGCTGGCCGGCCAGCACAAACTCAGCACGGGTCGCGCGCCAGACCAGTTGCTGGCTCGGCTGGCTGCCAACGAGAGCGTCCTGTCGCGGTCCACGCACTGCTCACCGAGGCACTCGGCGCCGAACGCCAGATTACCCCCGCCGGCGAATGGCTGCTGGATAACTACTATCTGATCGAAGAGCAGATTCGCACCGCCAAACGGCACCTGCCGAAAGCCTACAGCCGGGAACTGCCGCGCCTGCTGCACGGTCCTTCCGCCGGACTCCCCCGCGTATACGACATCGCGCTGGAGATCATTTCGCACGGCGACGGGCGCGTGGACCCGGAAAGCCTCACCAGCTTCGTGGCCGCCTATCAGACCGAGACGCCGCTGGCCCTGGGCGAGTTGTGGGCGCTGCCGATCATGCTGCGCCTGGCCCTGATCGAGAACCTGCGCCGAGTGGCGGCCCGCATCGCCAGCGATCGCATCAGCCGGAATCGCGCCGACACCTGGGCGGACCAGCTCACCGAAACCGCCACGAAAGACCCGAAGAACCTGATCGTGGGCATCGCCGACATGGCGCGTTCCAACCCGCCGATGGATAGCGCATTCGTGGCCGAACTGACGCGCCGCCTGCAGGGACAGGGGTCGGCGCTGGTGCTACCGCTGACATGGATCGAGCAGCGGCTGGCCGAAACCGGATGGACCATCCAGCAGATGGTACAGTCCGAAAACCAGAAACAGGCCGCCGACCAGGTGTCGATGAGCAACAGCATCGGCAGCCTGCGCTACCTGAGCGCGCTCGATTGGCG
Organism: uncultured Solibacteraceae bacterium; assembly: GCA_963805775.1. Classification (GTDB taxonomy): domain Bacteria; phylum Acidobacteriota; class Terriglobia; order Bryobacterales; family Bryobacteraceae; genus Solibacter. The sequence goes on from CAWDWK010000041.1 coordinate 17,013, forward strand.
CAAGTTCGTCGAGACGATGTCCGTAGTGGAGCAGACGCTTCGCCAGGACGCGGGCGGAATCTACGCCAGGATGGAATTCGCCACGCGCGACCAATATCGCCACGTGGTGGAGCGGATCGCTAAGTACAGCGGGCGGCTGGAGCGCGACGTGGCCCGGAAGGCGATTGCCCTGGCGCAGGAAGGCACGGTGGTTGAAGGCGCGGCTGCCGAAAGCAGGGATCGTGAGGCGCACGTCGGCTATTACCTGATCGGCGAGGGCGTGGGAGAACTGGAGCGCGCCGTGGAGACGCGCCTTCCCCTCACCGAACGGCTGGGGAAAGCCTGCCGCAAATCGCCCGTGCTGCTTTACGTGGGCGGCATCGTCGTAATCACGCTGATCCTGACCGCGCTTCTGGTAGCCAAGGCGTACGGCAGCCCAGTGGATATCTGGGTGCTCGCCGCGATCGGCGTATTGTGGTTGATTGCGGCAAGCCAGTTCGGGGTGTCCCTGGTGAACTGGCTGGCGACGCTGCTGGCCACGCCGCACATGCTGCCGCGCATGGATTTCTCCGAGGGCATTCCGCCGGAGTGCCGTACCCTGGTGGTGGTTCCGACTATGCTCGCCAGCGCCGGCAACGTGGAGGAACTCGTGGAGGCGCTTGAGGTACGGTTCCTGGCGAACCGGGATGAAAACCTGTCCTTCGGCCTGCTGACGGATTTTCGCGACGCCGATGAAGAGGTGCTGCCGGGGGACGAATCGCTGGTGCGCCTGGCGAAGCAGGGAATCGAAGATCTCAACACACGATACAGATCTGGGGGCCGCGCACCGTTTTTTCTGTTTCATCGCCCGCGCCGCTGGAATGCCCAGGAGCGCCTCTGGATGGGATATGAGCGCAAGCGCGGCAAACTGGGCGACTTGAACACCCTTTTGCGCGGCGGCTCGACGGACGCCTTTTCGTTGATCGTCGGCGATACCAGGGAACTGACCAACGTGAAGTACGTGATCACCCTGGACACCGATACCCAATTGCCGCGCGACACCGCACGCGAACTGGTGGGCGCCATGGCGCATCCGTTGAATCGCGCGCAATACTGCGAACCAGTGGAGCGCGTCTGCGAGGGGTACGGCATACTTCAACCGCGGGTCGGCGCGTGCCTGCCCGGCTCCAAGCAGTCGCGTTACGCTCGCGTGTTTGGAAGCGAGCCCGGAATCGACCCTTATACGCGCGCCGTCTCGGATGTGTACCAGGACCTGTTCGGCGAGGGATCCTTCATCGGCAAGGGCATCTACGATGTGGATGCGTTCGAACGCTCGCTCCAGGGGCGTTTTCCGGACAATCGCATTCTGAGTCACGATCTGGTGGAGAGCTGTTATGCGCGCTCCGGACTGCTGAGCGACGTGCAGGTGTACGAGGAATATCCGGCAACGTATGACGCCGACGTGAGCCGCCGCCATCGCTGGATTCGCGGCGACTGGCAATTGCTCCGCTGGCTGCTGCCGTGGGTTCCGGGAGGGCGCGGAAACCGGATCAGCGCGCTTTCCCGATGGAAACTTTTCGACAATCTTCGCCGCAGCCTGGTGCCCGTGGCGTTGACCTTGCTCCTGCTGCTGAGTTGGGCGCTCCTGCCGCTGCCCGGGTTTTGGACCCTGGCTGTTGTCGGCATCATCCTGATTCCCGGCGTGCTCGCCGGCTTGCAGGACTTGCTGCGAAAACCCAAGGAGGTGCTGTGGAGACAGCACCTGAGTTCGGTCCTGAGCAGCGCCTCCGCACACGGCTCGCAGGTCGCCTTTACGCTGGCGTGCCTTCCTTACGAGGCGTACTTCAGCCTGGACGCCATCCTGCGTACGCTGTGGCGGATGCTGGTGTCGCGCCGGGGGCTGCTGGAATGGAGCGCGTTCAGCGAGACCAGCCGGAATGGCATAAACAGCCTGGCCGCGTCATGGAAAGCGATGTGGATCGGTCCGGCGATCGCGCTGGCAGCGCTGCTTTATCTAACGGATGCGCGGCCGAGCGCATTCCTGGTGGGGTGGCCAATCTGGGCACTGTGGGCCGTCTCTCCGAGCATCGCCTGGTGGATCAGCCGGCCAGTTCCGCGGCGCGCGCCGCGTTTGACGGCCGAACAAACCGTCTACCTGCGCAAGGTCTCCCGCAAGACCTGGGACTTCTTTGAGACCTTCGTCGGACCCGAAGACAACTGGCTGCCGCCGGACAACTATCAGGAGCAACCGGTGGCGCGCATCGCGCACCGCACATCTCCCACGAATATCGGACTCTCCCTGCTGGCCAATCTGTCGGCTTACGATTTCGGGTACGTCACGGCCGGGCAATTCGTGGAGCGCACCGCCAATACCTTTCACACGATGAACTCGCTGGAACGGCATCGGGGCCATTTTTACAACTGGTACGACACGCAATCGCTCAAGCCGCTGCTGCCCGTCTACGTTTCCACCGTGGACAGCGGGAACCTGGCGGGCCACCTGCTTACGCTGCGCCCGGGACTGCTGGCGTTGGCGGACCAGCCGATCGTGAGCCCGCGATGGCTGGACGCACTCATCGACACATTCGGCATCCTGGTGGATGCCAATGGCGGGTCCGCGCCCGCCGAACTGGCTGCCGTGCATGCGGAGTTGAAGGCTGCCGGCGAGCAATTGCCCGCGACGCTGCCGGCCATACGCCTGTTGCTGGAGCACCTGGAAGCGGCGGCCAGGGACGTGGTGGGCGGGTCGCACCGGTTCGATACCCGGCGATGGGCGGGGGCGCTGGCTACTCAATGCCGGGCCGAGCTGGAGGACATTACCTCGCTCGCGCCAAACGGGCTCGAAGGCATCCCCTCGCTGCGCGAAGTAGCGTCGATGCCTGGGGACGCGCCACCTTCCCTGCACGCGCAGAAGTTGATCGCCGCGGCAGACAACCTGGCGCGGCAGGCGGGCGAGTTCGCGGAGCTGGAGTACGATTTTCTCTTCGACCACGCTCGCCAGTTACTGACCATCGGCTACAACGTTGTGGAACACCGCGCCGACCAAAGCTACTACGACCTGCTGGCATCGGAGGCCCGGCTGTGCAGTTTCGTGGCGATTGCGCAGGGACGCCTGCCGCAGGACAACTGGTTTGCCATGGGCCGCCTGCTTGTCAGGGCGGGCGGCGAGCCGATGCTGCTTTCCTGGAGCGGGTCCATGTTCGAGTACCTGATGCCGCTGGTAGTGATGCCCACCTACGAGAACACCCTGCTCGACAACACATACAAGGCTGCGGTGTCCACACAAATTGCTTACGGGGCGCAGCGCGGGGTGCCGTGGGGAGTTTCGGAGTCGGGCTACAACGCCGTGGACGCGCACCTCAACTATCAATACCGCGCGTTCGGCGTGCCCGGCACCGGTTTGAAGCGCGGCCTGTCCGACGACCTGGTGGTGGCGCCCTATGCTTCCGCGCTCGCCCTGATGGTGGCGCCGGAAGAGGCCTGCGCCAACCTGCAGAAACTCTCCGGCGACGGCTACGAGGGGACATACGGGTTATACGAAGCCATCGACTATACCCCTTCGCGTGTGCCGCGGGGACAACTCGCGGTTGTGATCCGCTCTTTCATGGCGCATCACCAGGGCATGAGCCTGCTTTCGTTCGCGCATCTGCTGCTGGATCGTCCGATGCAGCGAAGGTTCCGGTCTGACCCGTTGTTCCAGGCGACCACGCTGCTGCTCCAGGAGCGCGTACCGCGCGCCGTGGCGGTCTATTCGCGCCTGGCGGAGATCTCGGATTTGCGCGCCGGGGCCGGTGGAGGGGAAACGCCGGTGCGCGTGATACGTAACCCCAATACGCCGTCGCCCGAACTGCAGCTCTTGTCGAATGGCAGGTACCACGTGATGATCACCGCCGCCGGCGGCGGGTATAGCCGCTGGAACGATCTGGCGGTAACGCGCTGGCGCGAGGACGGCACGTGCGACAACTGGGGTACCTTCTGCTATCTGCGCGCGCTGCCATCGGGCCCGTTCTGGTCGTCCGCGTTTCAACCCGCATTAGAGCCTTCGGACAGCTATGAAGCCATCTTCTCCGACGCGCGCGCGGAATTCCGCCGGCGCGACCGCGGCTTCGACACGCACACCGAAATCGCCGTCTCGCCGGAGGACGATATCGAGCTGCGGCGCATCACCATTACCAATACCACGCGCTCGCGCAAGACCATCGAAGTCACCAGCTATGCGGAAGTGGTGTTGACCTCGGCTGCCGCCGACGCGCTGCATCCGGCGTTCAGCAATCTTTTCGTGGAGACGGAAATCCTGCGCGCGCAGCAGGCCATTGTCTGCACGCGCAGGCCGCGCTCGCGCGAAGAGCATCCGCCATGGCTGTGCCACCTGATGGCGGTGCATGGCGGGGAGGCGGGGGAGGCCTCTTATGAGACCGACCGCATGCGCTTCATCGGCCGCCGGAACACGGTGGCCAACCCACAGGCGATGGCCGCGGGGACGGCGGGGCTCTCCAACAGCGATGGCGCGGTGCTGGATCCGATTGTCGCGATCCGCCGGCAGATCACTCTGGACGGGGGCGAGTCGGTCACGGTGGATATCGTCACGGGCATGGCGGAGACGCGCGAGGGCAGCCTCCTGATGGTGGAGAAATATCGCGACCGGCACCTGGCGGACCGCGTGTTCGAGTTGGCGTGGACGCACAGCCAGGTGCTGTTGCGCCAGATCAACGCTACGGAGGCCGACGCTCAACTTTACGGACAACTCGCCGGTGCCGTGATGTACGCCAATCCGGCGTTGCGCGCCGACGCCGGCGTGCTGGTGCAGAACCGGCGCGGGCAAAGCGGCCTGTGGAGCTATTCCATTTCCGGTGATTTACCCATCGTGCTGCTGCAGATCGCCGACCCGGCGAACATCGAACTGGTCCGCCAAATGGTTCAGGCGCACGCGTACTGGCGCTTGAAGGGGCTGGCGGCGGATTTGATGATCTGGAACGAAGACCACTCCGGTTACCGGCAGGACTTGCACGATCAGATTCTTGGCCTGATCTCGGCGGGGGCCGATGGTATCGTGAAAGACCGCCCCGGCGGTATTTTCGTGCGGCCGTCCGACCAGGTTTCGGGCGAAGATCGCATCCTGTTTCAGGCGGTGGCGCGCGTCATTCTCAGCGATAGCCGCGGCTCGCTGGCGGAGCAGGTGACGAGCGAAACCAAGTTGGAGCCGGCTGCACCGGCGGAACTGGCGCCGGTCCGGGCCTACCGGCCACCGCGAGCGATTCCGGCCGCGCCGCGCAGCGACCTGATGTTCTATAACGGATTGGGTGGATTCACGCCGGACGGGCGCGAGTACATTATCAGCACGACCGAGCGCCAGGTAACTCCCGCGCCCTGGGTCAACGTGCTGGCCAACGCGAACTTCGGAACCGTCGTCTCCGAAAGCGGCGGGGCTTATACCTGGTCGGAAAACGCGCACGAGTTCCGCCTGACTCCGTGGGGTGACGACCCGGTGAGCGACAGCGGCGGTGAGGCCTACTACCTTCGCGATGAGGAGACCGGCGACTTCTGGTCGCCCACGCCCATGCCGGCGCGCGGAGTGGAACCTTACGTGAGCCGGCATGGATTCGGCTACACCGTGTTCGAGCACTGCGAGGGTGGAATCATCTCGGAGACCTGGGTGTACGTGGCTACTGATGCGCCGGTGAAGTTCACGGTGATGAAGATCCGCAACGATTCGAATCGGGTGCGCAGACTCTCGGCCACCGGCTACGTGGAGTGGGTCCTGGGCGACCTGCAGCCGAAATGCGGGATGCATATAGTCACCGAAACGGACCCCAACGGAGGCGCGGTCTTCGCGCGCAATGCATACAACACCGTGTTCGCCGGGCGGGTGGCGTTCTTCGGCGCCAGCGAGACGTCGCGTACGGTGACCGGCGATCGGCGCGAGTTCCTGGGACGCAACGGCACGCTGGGCTCTCCGGCGGCGATGACGCGTGCGCGGCTGTCCGGGAAAATCGGCGCGGGTCTGGATCCGTGCGCCGCAATACAGGCAGGCTTCGATCTGGCGCCCGGTGAAGAGCGCCAGGTAGTGTTCACGCTGGGTGCGGGAACGAACGCGGAGGAAGCCCGGCAACTGGCGGAGCGTTTCCGCGGGATTGAGGCGGCCCGGGAGGCGCTCGAAGGCGTGTGGCAGTACTGGAAGCACACGCTGGGCGCGGTCAACGTGGAAACGCCGGATGCCTCGTTGAATGTACTGGCCAACGGCTGGCTGCTCTACCAGACGCTGGCGTGCCGTTTCTGGGCGCGCAGCGGATACTACCAGAGCGGCGGCGCCTTCGGGTTCCGCGATCAATTGCAGGACTCGATGGCGCTGATCCACTGCGAGCCGCGGTTGCTGCGCGAACATCTGCTGCGCTGCGCGTCGCGGCAGTTCAAGGAAGGGGATGTACAGCACTGGTGGCACCCGCCCGAGGGTCGCGGCGTCCGCACGCATTGTTCGGACGACTATTTGTGGCTGCCGCTGGCGACGTGCCGCTACGTGGCCGGCACCGGCGATACCGGGGTGCTCGACGAAGACGTACGCTTCCTGGAAGGACGTCCGGTCAACGCCGACGAAGATTCCTATTACGACCTGCCGGGGCGCTCCGAGGAGACGGCGAGCCTGTACGAGCACTGCACGCGAGCCATCCTGCACGGCCTGCGGTTCGGGGAGCACGGGTTGCCGCTGATGGGTTCGGGCGATTGGAACGACGGCATGAACCTGGTGGGCATCCACGGCAAGGGTGAAAGCGTCTGGCTGGGATTTTTCCTGTACAGGGTACTCGACGAATTCGCCGCCCTGGCGGAGGCGCGCGGCGACGCTGGGTTCGCCGAACGCTGCCGGGAGGAGGCGGCGCGGGTGCGCACCAGCATCGAGGGCAGCGCGTGGGACGGCGGCTGGTACCGTCGCGCGTATTTCGATGACGGCGCGCCGCTGGGGACGGCAGGGGCGTCGGAATGCCAGATTGATTCGATCGCGCAGAGTTGGGCGGTGCTTTCCGAGGCGGGTGACGCCGAGCGCTCGCGTACCGCCATGAAGGCGTTGGATGAGCGGCTGGTTCGCCGGGATCGCGGGCTGGTGCAGTTGCTGGATCCGCCGTTCGATAAGGGCGACCTGAATCCGGGCTACATCAAAGGGTATCTGCCGGGGATCAGGGAGAACGGCGGGCAGTACACGCACTCGGCCATCTGGGCCACCATGGCGTTCGCGTGCCTGGGCGACCGGCAGCGCGCCTGGGAACTGTTCGGCATCATCAACCCGGTGAACCACGCGAAATCCGCGACGGCGGTGGCCAGGTACAAGGTGGAGCCGTACGTGGTGGCGGCGGATGTCTACGCTCTATCGCCGCATACGGGCCGCGGCGGTTGGACGTGGTACACGGGCTCGGCGGGGTGGATGTACAGGCTGATCACGGAATCGCTGCTGGGGCTCAGGCTGGAGGTGGATCGACTGCACTTCGAGCCTTGCCTTCCCGCGGGATGGGGAGGCTTCACCATGCACTACCGGTATCGCGAGACGGTGTATCACATCAGCATCGCGCAAGGCTCGGGAAGCGCGGGAATGACCATCGACGGGGAGGTGCGGGAGATCGGCGCGATTACGATGGTAGACGACAGGCGCGAGCACACGGTGGAGGTGAGGTTGGGAAACTGATGCCTTCCAGTGCTACTTCATTTTTTCGAGCTTCTTGCGGATTTCGTCGGAAATTTTCGAATCGGAGGCGAGTGACAGATACTTCGTGTAGGCAGCGCGAGCGGCTTTGGTGTCCTTCAGTCTTTCCTGGGCTTCGCCTAAGCGCAGCCACGCCTCTGGTTCGCCGCTATTCCACTTGGTGGCTTCCTCGAAGCGGCCCGCCGCCGCGCGGTAGCTGCCCTTTTTGAAGTAGTAGTTGCCGGTACGGATTTCCTTCTGCGCCTGCAGAGGATTGAAACCGTACACGGGTACCGCAACTGATTTGTCTTCCTCCGGTGGAAGACCGTCCTTATCCACGGCCTGTGGCGTCGCCGTGGTTTCGCCGCGTTTTTTAAGCTGCGGAGTGTCCTGCGCGAGCAGGGGCGCCACCGCCAACAACATCAGTGCCGCAACTGAGCGTGACATAATTAAATTATAACTTCCCCGATGGAACTCCGTGAAAAGGTAGGTCAGCTCCCCTTCTCGCCCGGGGTGTATCTGTACAAGGATGTGGGCGGCCGGGTAATCTACGTCGGCAAGGCGAAGAGCTTGCGAAACCGGGTGCGCAGCTACTTTTCCGAGGACAAGCTGGCCGATGTCAAGACCGGAACGTTGATCGGCGAAGCGTGCGATGTCGAATACATTCTGGTAGATAACGAGAAGGAAGCGCTCGCCCTTGAGAACAACCTGATTAAGCAGTACAAGCCGCGCTTCAACATCTTGTTGCGCGACGACAAAACGTACCCATACATCAAGCTGACTCACGAAAAATATCCGCGGGTTTATGTCACTCGCCGCCTGCGGAAGGACGGCGCCACCTATTTCGGTCCTTATTTCCCGGCCAACCTGGCGCATCGCCTGGTGCACTTCATCCACCGTCATTTCCTGGTGCCGTCCTGCAAAGTGGACCTCACCAGATTTCACCCCAAGCCTTGCCTGCAATTTCACATTCACCGCTGCCTGGGGCCGTGCGTACAGGGATTGACCACCGACGAGGCGTACTCGGCGGCGGTGCGCGACGTCCGCCTCTTCCTGGAAGGGCGGCACAACGACCTGGCACGCGATATGCGCCTTCGCATGGAGGCGGCCAGCCAGGAGATGCGCTTCGAGGAGGCCGCCGGACTGCGCGACCTGATCACCACTGTCGAAGAGATCGAAGAGCGCCAGAAGATGGCTGCCGCCAAGGGCGACGACGTCGATATTTTCGCGGTTTACGCCGAGCCTCCGCTGGTGGCGCTGAATCTGTTCCACCTGCGCAACGGGCAGATTGTGGATCGCCGCGAGCTGTTTTGGGAAGACCAGTTGGAATACGACGAGCCGACTTTTTTCAGCTCCCTGCTCAAGCAGATTTATCTCGATCAGCAGTTCATTCCGGCCGAAATTCACGTTCCGGTGGAGTTCGAAGATCGCGAAGCGCTGGAAGAGCTGTTGAGCGAAAAACGCCACCGCAAGGTCGAGATCCGTACGCCGCAGCGCGGACAGAAAAAGGCTCTGCTGGGCCTGGTGGAGACCAACGCAAAACACAGCTTCGACGCGCGCTTCCGCGTGCTCAAGCCGAGCTCGCGCGTCATACAGGAGGCGTTGCAGGACGCGCTGAATCTGCCCGAAGCTCCGGCGCGCATCGAGTGTTTTGATATCTCCCACATACAGGGCACCGACAAAGTGGCCAGCATGGTGGTGTGCGAGGACGGCAAGATGAAGAAGGCGGATTACCGCAAGTTCATCATCAAAACGGTGATCGGCAACGACGATTTCGCCAGCATGCGGGAAGTGGTGACGCGACGCTACACGCGCCTGCGCGACGAGAAGGCTCCGATGCCCGGCCTGATACTGATCGATGGCGGGCTGGGGCAGTTGCACGCCGCCGCGGAGGCGCTGGAAGCCATCGGAATCGTCGACCAGCCGCTAGCTTCGATCGCTAAGCGGGAGGAGATTATTTACGTTTACGGGCAGGAAGACGAGCCGGTGATTCTGGACCGTTTTTCACCCATTCTGCACCTGGTGCAATCGATACGCGACGAGGCGCACCGATTTGCCGTGACATTCCACCGCTCGCTGCGCAATACGCGGCAGCTTACGAGCGAGCTCGACGCGATTCAGGGCGTGGGCAAGAGGACGGTGCAGAAGCTGCTCAAGGAATTCGGCAGCTCGGAACGGGTGCGCGCGGCGAGTGAGAGTGAACTGGCCGTGATCGTAGGTCCGGCGGCGGCGCGGCGGGTCAAGGCGCACTACATTCCGGTACCCGATGCACCCGCCGCTACGTCATGAGAAAATAATGTATATGCGTTTCCGCCAACTGGGCGCCGTGCTTGTATTCTGCCTCGCCGCAGCTGCGCAAACCCAGCCCCTTACCATAGATGACTTGATGAAGTTCCTGAGTTCGTCCGTGGAACTCAAGATGACGGACACCGAGGTCGCCAAGTTCCTGGGCAAGGCGAAGCTCAGCGAAAAGCTCGACGATGTCGCCATCGAGAAACTGCAGGCCGGCGGAGTCGGCCCGAAGACGCTCAACGCGCTGCGGATACTGCGGGACCAGTCGGAATCGCTGGGTACGGCCAAACCGGCGCCGCCGCCGCCGAAGGTGGAGCTGCCGCCCGTACCGAACGCCGAGGAACAGGCGGCCATCATCGAGGAAGTGCGCGAATACGCTCTGAATTACAGCAAGAGCCTGCCCAACTTTCTGTCTACGCAAGTAGTCCGCCGCTATCAGGCGAACGCTCCCGGGAGCCGCTACAACACGCACTCCGAGCCTAGCTGGGTACAGGTTGACCTGCTGACGCTACGCTTGAGCTATTTCGACCAGAAGGAAGAGTACAAGCTGATCATGCACAACAATAGCCCTACCACGCAGGACTATAAATCGATCGGCGGTGCCACCTCTACCGGTGAGTTCGGCAGCCTGTTGCGCGACATTTTCGAGCCGCGCACGCACGCGCGCTTCTGGTGGGACGGGTGGGCGCGCCTCGGGCGCCTGGGAGACCGTCAACTGGTGATGGCCTTCGGTTACAGCGTGGAACAGGCCAATTCCAATTGGGGCATCGAGTACGAGAAGAAGGATCACATCGTTCCGGCGTACAGCGGGCGCATTCTGATCGACAGGGATAGTCACCTGGTGATGCGCGTCACGCTGAACGCCGACAACATCCCGGCGACCTTCCCGGTGAAAATGGCGACTACCATACTCGACTATGACTACGTCGATATCAGCGGGCATCCGTTCCTGCTGCCGCTGAAATCGGAGACGCAGATGAGCGCGGACGGCGTTCTGTCGAAGAACGACACGGAATTCCGGCTGTATCGGAAATACTCGGCGGAGGCGGATATCAAGTACGACATCACGCCCGATCCGCTGCCCGCGGATCAACCGCCGCCGAAGACGGTCGATTGCAAGGATCCCAAGAACGCCAAAGATCCGACCTGCAAGAAGTAGATCGGGCAGTGCCACAATAGACTAAATGAAGCACCTTCTCGTGCTGTTGGCCGCCGCTGCCGTTATGCCCGATCTGAATCAACTGAACCAGATGAGCGCGCGCTTCGCGCCCGTCACTTTGAAGTACGATGCCGCCGCGCTCTCCGCCGGGGACCGCAAGGCGCTGCCCAAACTGGTGGAGGCCGCGCGCGTGCTGAACCACCTGTTCATGGACCAACTCTGGAGCGGCAATCGCGAACTTTACGCGAAGCTGCAGAAGGACACGACGCCGCTGGGCAAAGCGCGCCTGCATTATTTCTGGCTCAATAAGGGTCCCTGGAGCGATCTCGACGATCACGCCGCATTCGTCCCCGGCGTACCCGTGCGCAAGCCGCAAGGCGCCAATTTCTATCCGCCCGACATGACGCGCGAGGAGTTCGAAGCCTGGATCAAAGGGCTGCCGGCGGCGGAGCGCGAACAGGCTATCGGATTCTTCACTGTGATCCGGCGGAATGCGGACAAGAAGCTCGGCATGGTCCCGTACAGCAAGGAGTATGTCGCCGATCTGCAGAAGGCGGCGGCCCTGTTGCGCGAGGCCGCGGCGCTTACGGACAATGCGTCCTTGAAGAAATTCCTGACGCTGCGCGCGGATGCGTTCCTTTCGAACGATTACTACGCCAGCGACGTCGCGTGGATGGACCTGGATGCGCCGCTTGATATCACGATCGGCCCGTACGAGACTTACAACGACGAACTGTTCGGTTATAAGGCCGGGTTCGAAGCCTACATCACCATCCGCGACGACGCGGAGACGAACAAGCTCAAGACCGTGGCGGCGCACCTGCAGGAGGTGGAGAACAACCTGCCGGTGGATCCGCGGTACCGCAATCCGAAACTGGGCGCTTCGGCGCCGATCCGCGTGGTGAACGAGGTCTACGCCGCGGGCGATGGCGCGCACGGCGTTCGCACGGCGGCCTTCAATTTGCCCAACGACGAACGCGTGATTTCGCAGAAGGGCAGCGCGCGCATCATGCTGAAGAATATTCAGGAGGCCAAGTTTGCGAGCGCGCTGGTCCCGATTGCCGGGCGCGTGCTGACGCCGGGCGCGAAGGAAGATCTCAGCTTCAATTACTTCTTCACGCACATTCTGGCGCACGAGCTCAGTCACGGCATCGGTCCGCACCAGATACAGGTCGCGGGACGCGCCACTACTCCGCGGCAGGAGTTGAAGGAACTGTATAGCGCGATCGAAGAGGCGAAGGCGGACGTTACCGGCCTGTTCATGCTGGAGCATCTCTACGATCACAAGCTGATGGACGGGCCCAATTACGAGCGGCCGCTGTACACCACGTATCTGGCGTCGGCGTTCCGCTCCGTGCGGTTCGGCGTTACGGAAGCGCACGGCAAGGGCATGGCGATGCAGTTCAATTATTTCCTGGACAAGGGCGCGTTTACGGTCGACGCCGGCGGCACGTTCGCGGTGGATGTGCCGAAGATGAAATCGGCGGTGCGGGATTTGACGCACGAACTGCTCACGATCGAAGCGGAAGGGGATTACGCGGCGGCGAAGAAGATGCTGGACACGCTGGCGGTGATCCGGCCGGTGATGCAGCACGCGCTGGATAGTTTGAAGGATCTGCCTACCGATATCGATCCGGTCAACGAGAGCCAGGAGTAGCATATGCGTGGAAAACACCGCTCCCTCAGCGGTCGCGGCAAGCTAAAGCATGGCCGCCGCGGATTTTTGCGGTCGCGTTTGCTCATGGCGAGCTGCGTGGGCACAGAACCAGCATCCGGTTACCGGGCGCAAATATGCCGGCGTCATGGGCGCGGGCGGCGCCGACTGGCTGGTGCGCCCGGAGCGCTCGGAAGAGGAGCAGCCCGACAAGGCGATCGCTTTGCTTGGGATTGCCAAAGGGGCGACGGTGGCCGATATCGGCGCGGGCAACGGGTATATGACGTGGCGCCTGGCGGAGCGGGTGGGCCCCACGGGGAAGGTTTACGCCAACGACATACAGCCCGAGATGCTGCAGATGCTGCGCGCGAACATGCTGCAGCGCAAGCTGAAGAATGTAGAGACCGTGCTGGGCAAGTTTGACGACCCCAAACTGCCGGTGAACACGATGGACCTGGTCCTGCTGGTGGATGTGTACCACGAGTTCAACGCGCCGCAGCAGATGCTGCGCGGGATTCGTGAAGCGTTGAAGCCCGACGGGCGCCTGGTGCTGCTGGAGTATCGCGGCGAGGACCCCTTGGTGCCGATCCGACCGGAGCACAAGATGACCGTGGCGCAGGTGCGGGCCGAACTCGAGCCCGAGGGCTATCGCGTGGACCGCGTGCTGGAAGACCTGCCGCGGCAGCACATTCTGATCTTCAAAAAAATTCCTTGACCTGTCTAGAACTTCAGGGTTGAGACTGAAGGAAGAGCGATGTCACTTACGGTCACACGCCTGGCGCGGAGCTGCAGTCTGGCACGTAGCACGGTGTTGTATTACGAATCGATCGGCTTGTTGACGCGGCCCCGGCGGAGCGCCGGGAACTACCGGGTCTACTCGGAAAAAGATCTCGACCGGCTGCGTCAGATTTGTACCTATCGCGACGCAGGTTTGGCGTTGGCGGACATTCGTTCGATCCTCGATGCGTCCGGCGGCAATGCCGCCGCCGTGCTGCGCCGGAGGCTGACGGAACTCAGCGAAGGCATAGAGCGCATGCGAGAACACCAGCGGGCGATTGCACGCCTGCTGCAAACGACACCTCAATTCAGGAGACTACCCGTGGTAACCAAAGAGAAATTCACCGCCGTTTTACGCGCTTCCGGCTTCACCGAAGAGGATATGCGCCGCCTGCACGCCGAGTTTGAAAACAACGCACCGAACGAGCACCAGGAATTCCTGGAGTTCCTGCATATTCCCCAGGAAGAGATCCGGTCGATCCGCGAATGGAGCCGGAAGAAGAGCTAGTCACCCGCCGGCGCCTGCCAAAGCCAGACCGGAACACCGTCCTCCGTTTCCTCACACACAAACCGCATGCCGATCTTTTCGAGGATCCGTGTGGAGGCGTTGTGTTCGGGCGCGGTGTGGGCGGTGATCCACCGCACGTCGGGGAGGAGGCGGGCGCGATCCATGACAAAGCGCGCCATGGCGGTTCCGATGCCGCGCCCTTCGTAGCCGGGGAAGGTGAAGTATGCCATTTCGACTTTGCCTTCCACCGGCGGCCCCTTGAGACTGCAAATGCCGACCAATTGCTGCGATTCGCCTTCGATGGCGAGGTGTCCGAACCAGTCCGGGGAGGTCTCCAGGGGGAAGGTCTTCATGAAGGCGAGGCTGTGTTGGGCAACGCCCTGGGCGACTTCGTGCAGTCGTATTCCGTGCTGCTGGGCGAAATCGGCCGGCTCAGAGGCCAGAAGGCGGAGGACTTTGCGCGTTGCCGGCATGAATTCCAGAACGCCCATGGTACTACTGTAGCCAGCCTGCCAAGCCCGCTTCGTGCAGACGCCGGTACACCAGCGCCACCGGCAGGCCCATCACGTTGAAGTAATCACCTTCGATGCGTTCCACGAACTTCGACGCCAGCCCCTGGATCGCGTAGGCGCCGGCCTTGTCCATGGGCTCGCCGCTGGCCACGTACTCGTCGATCTCCACCGGAGTCAGCGGGGCGAAAACCACGCCGGTGGTCACGAATTCGCAGGTCGCGACGGCACCGCGACGCAGGCAGACGCCGGTCAGCACTTCGTGCCGCCGCCCCGAAAGTTGCGCCAGCATGCGGCACGCATCGGGGGCGTCCGCCGGCTTGGCCAGAATCTCTCCATCGATTACGACCGTGGTGTCGGCGCCCAGCACCGTTTCGTCCGGGGAGGCCTCGACCGCACCCGCCTTTGCCGCAGCCAGCCTTTGCACATACTCCGCCGGGCTCTCTCCCGCCAGCACGGATTCGTCCACCTCCGCCACGCGTACAGTAAACGGAATTCCGGCCAAGCGCAGAATTTCGCGGCGGCGTGGCGATTGTGAGGCAAGCACGAGCATCTCCTCAGTGTAGAATGAAGCCGGTATGAAACAGCTTTCCAAAGAGCTCGTGGTGCGTCCCAACTCGCGCATCAAGTTGGACGATATCGACCCCTCTCACACTCACGGCATCTCCAAGGCCGCTGCCGCCGCGCAGCTAACCAAGAACCTCGAGCGCCTGCGGGTTCTTCAATATCTCCTCTACGCCGAAGGGCGGCGCTCCCTCCTCGTCGTCCTTCAAGGCATCGACGCCGCCGGCAAGGACGGCACCATACAGCACGTCATGAGCGGGCTCAATCCGCAGGGCGTACGCGTCACTCCCTTCAAAGTGCCGGAAGGCGCCGAGAAGCGCCACGACTATCTATGGCGGGTGCATCACGCCGTGCCCGAATCCGGGCAGATGGGAATTTTCAATCGCTCGCACTATGAGGACGTGCTGGTGGTGCGGGTCCACAGCATCGTGCCGAAATCCGTGTGGAGCAAGCGATACGCGCAGATCAACGATTTCGAACGCATGCTGAGCGACAACGGCACGCGCATCGTGAAGTTCCTGCTTTATATCGACAAGGAGGAACAGGCGAAGCGTTTCCGCGAACGCATCGAGGACAAGACCAAGAACTGGAAGTTCTCCCCCGCCGACCTGAAAGAACGCGAGTATTGGGATCAGTACATCGACGCGTACCAGGATATGCTGCGCAAGTGCAGCAAGCGGCACGCGCCCTGGTACGTGATTCCGGCGAACCGCAAATGGTTCCGCAATCTGGCCGTCTCGCAAGTGCTGTGCGAGGAATTGGAAGGCATGAACCTCAAGTTCCCCAAACCCATCGCGGATCTCTCCGGCATCAAACTCGAATAATCGGTCCGCCTGGGCGTGCGTCGGAGGGCCGCCAAATAATGCGAACTTTGCGGCCCCCGGAGCGTATTCCTCTCTTAAGAATCTGGAGGTGGAACCGTGACCGTTGGCAGTGAGATCCGGCAGGTTGTGCGGCGGCTGATGCGCTCGCCGATGTTCACCGTTGTGACGCTGCTCACCATCGCCATCGGTGTGGGCGCGAACAGTGCGGTTTTCAGCGTGGTGAACGGCGTCCTATTGAAACCGCTGCCCTATCCCGACCCCGGCGCATTGATCGGTGTGTGGCAAACCGCGCCGCGCCTCAACCTGAAAGACCTCGAGGCTTCGCCCTCCGACTACTTCACCTTTCGCGACGAAAGCCGGACCTTTCAGGAGTTCGGCGTCTGGACCGGTGGCAGTGTGGCCGTCACCGGGCGCTCCTCTCCGGAGCAGGTCCGCTGCCTGTTCGTCACTGAAGGAACACTGAACGCCCTGGGCGTCCGGCCGGCCCTGGGCCGCTGGTTTACACCGTCGGACGACAACCCCGCCTCGCCGGAGACTGTCATTCTCAGCTACGGCTACTGGCAGCGCAAGTTCGGCGGCGACCCTTCGGCGGTCAACGGCCAGCTCACCATCGACGGGAAGATCACCACGATTGCCGGCGTGATGCCGCAATCCTTCCACTTTCTCGATGAGAAGCCGGACCTACTGCTTCCCATCCGGTTCGATCGCGCCAAGGTCCATCTGGGCAACTTCAGCTTCCGCGGCATTGCCAGGCTTAAACCGGGAGTCACGCTGGCACAGGCCAACGCCGACGTCGCCCGCATGCTGCCTATCGTCAACCGGAAATTCACTCCGCCGCCCGGCTTCAGCGTCAAAATGTTCGCGGAAGCAGGCATACAGGCCGCCGTACGGCCGCTGAAGAACGACGTTGTCGGCGAACTGGGCAAAGTGCTCTGGGTGCTGATGGGCAGCATCGGAGTGGTCCTCCTGATCGCCTGCGCCAACGTCGCCAACCTTCTACTGGTCCGGGCCGAAGGACGCCAGCAGGAACTGGCCGTGCGTATGGCTCTCGGCGCAGGCTCGCGGCGCATCGCCAGCGTGCTGCTGACGGAGAGCGTGTTTCTCGGCGTGCTGGGTGGAATCGTGGGCCTGGGGTTTGCCTACGTCGCGCTCCGTGTCCTGGTGGCGAGTGCGCCCGCCTACCTACCCCGCCTCGACGAGATCTCGCTCGATCCCGTGGTCATTTTGTTCACCTTGGCCGTCTCGCTGGTGGCCGGGCTGCTTTTCGGCCTGATTCCGGTTTTGAAGTATGCGTCGCCGAACGGCAATGCCGCGCTGCGTGCCGGCGGACGTACGCTCAGCCACAGCAAAGAGCGGCACCGCGCGCGCAACACGCTGGTGGTTCTTCAGACGCGCGCTGGCGGTGGTCTTGCTGATCGGCGCCGGCCTGATGATCCGTACATTTCAAGCGCTCCGGCACGTCCACCCGGGATTCACGGACTCCGCCCATTTGCAGACTTTCCGCATCAAATTCCCGAAGGCCAGGTGAAGGAGCCGGACCGCGTCTTCCGTATGCAGCAGGAGATCCGCCGCAAGATCGCCGAAATCCCAGGCGTCGCTTCCGTTTCTTTTGCCAACTCCGTGCCCACCGACGGCAACAACAGCACCGACGTCCTTTACGCCGAGGACCACGTCTACGCCGAGGGCCAGGTGCCTCCGCTCCGCCGTTTCAAGTTCGTGACCCCGGGCTTTTTTCAAACCATGGGCACCCCACTCGTCGCCGGCCGCGATCTCACGTGGACCGATCTCGAGCAGCGCAGAAACGTGGCCATCGTCTCCGAGAACATGGCTCGCGAACTCTGGCGCGAACCCGCTTCAGCCCTCGGCAAGCGCATTCGCGAGGGCGCGAAAGATTCCTGGCGCGAGATCGTCGGCGTGGTCGGCGATGTCCGCGACGACGGCGCCGACCAGAAGGCTCCCACTACCGTCTACTGGCCGGTGGTCATGGAGAACTTCTGGGGCAACGAGAAGTTCGTGCAGCGCGGCTCGGTGTACGTGATCCGCACCAGCCGCACCGGCTCGGAAAGCCTGATGGCGCAGATCCGCCAGGCGGTATGGTCCGTGACCCCCGATGTCCCGATCGTAAAAGTTCGGACCATGGAAGAGGTTTTCCGCGGCTCCATGGCGCGGAGTGCGATTCACGCTCGTCATGCTCGGGATCGCGGGCGGGATGGCGCTGCTGCTCGGCATCATTGGGATTTATGGTGTGATTTCGTATTCGGTTTCGCAGCGCACTCGCGAATTGGGAATCCGCATCGCCCTCGGTGCGGGCAACGGCGAACTGCGCGCCATGGTGGTGGGACAGGGCGTGCTGCTGGCCGGAATCGGCATCGGTCTAGGACTGGCCGCCGCGGGCGCCGTTACGCGCATCATGTCCTCCCTGTTGTTTGAGACCAGCCCGATGGATCCGATCACTTACGTGGTGGCGTCGGCGTGCCTTCTGGGCGCGGCCGCAATCGCGAGCTACCTGCCGGCGCATCGCGCTTCCTCGGTCAATCCGGTGGTCGCGTTGCGCATGGAATAAGTAGGCGCCCAACGAAGAGGCGTCGAGTGAGACTCGACGCGGCACGCAGGAGTGCGCCACTTAGTTCACGCGGGTTTCCGCACAAAGTTTGCAGACTTCGACCACGGGGAGGCGTGTGTATGCTATGAAAGATGGCGATCGAGCTCGATCACGTCTTCATCTGCGTCGCAGGGGGCGCATCGGAGGCAGAGCACCTGGTCGAATTCGGCTTCTGCGAAGGAGTGCCAAATGTTCACCCGGGGCAGGGTACAGCCAACCGGCGATTCTTCTTTCAAAATGCGATGCTGGAGCTGCTCTGGGTGGAAGATCGCCAAGAGGCGCGGAGCAGCCGGACGGCGCCCACGCTACTCTGGGAGCGTTGGTCGGACCGGCAGTCCGGGGCGTGCCCGTTCGGCATCATCGCGCGGCCGGCAGACACCGCGATGACCACCGTACCGTTCCCAGCGCGTGAGTATCGGCCGGAATGGCTGGCACCCGACTTGACGATTTACCTCGCTCCGACCGGAGTCGAAGAGCCGATGTGGCTCTTTATGCCGTTCCTGCAGAGGCTTCATTATGCGCAGCGGTTTGTCGCGCATCCGAACGGCGCCCGCGAGATCACGCAGCTGACACTAACTACTCCGGCGCCATTGCAATCTTCCGCTGCACAGGTCCTAATCGAGAATGCAATCCTCTCGATTCGGGAAGGAGTGGAGTATCTCCTGACTATCGAACTTGATAAGAGTCAGCGCCAGGTTGTGAGGGACTTCCGTCCTCAACTGCCATTAGTTGTCCAACTCTGAGGGTGAAGACTTACTCCCAGGCCGTCCATGAGTAATAGTACGACCACAACAGGATTGCGCCAAGGAAGGCGACCCAAATCGCCAGAGCGAGAGCCTTCCCTGCAAATATCAGGACGGGCGTCCAGCGAGTTGCGTGCCGGAAGATGCCGACCCGCCGAGCGCCATTCCTCGCGATTCCAACTTGTGTAGCGAGCGTGGCTAGATGCACAACACGGAGAAGAGTAACACTGTTGTTTGTTGGTTGCTAGAACAAAAATGCGTCAACACAGAAAAAACTTTCACTGCAAGTCCACGCCCCGCTCCTGCATCCTGGACTTCATGCTCCGGTACATTAACTGAACTTACGATGTAGTCAAGGCCGGCTGTACACAATCGTTGTCGCGGTTGTCATGATGGCAGGTTCTCCTAGTCCCGAATATGTATTTCCGCGCGCGTTGAGTCCAAGCACGAAAGGCCCGGCCGCGACATTCGGCGTATTGCTGGAAACGGAGGGACTCGTGCCGCCCTCGGCAGTATAGCCGATTGCTACCGTACTCACGTTTATTGCGGTCGATGAATAGAGGCCTGGGCCCATGCCGCTTGGCTGCTGTGCTATGGCAGGCACAATGCCGAGGACGAACCAACCAGTCCAGTACAGAAGCTTAGTACACCGTTTCATTAATTCGGCTTTGTATTTCAAGCGTCCGCTCCCTCACGGTCGCGGCTCGGATTGGATCGTCCGCAAGCACGCGGCCGGATTGTTTCACAGTTTCTCACGGGCGCGGTGGGCCGATTAACAATCGGCCGCAGCTTGCCAAGCTGCCCCACACATGCCGGGCGGCGCGTGCTAGCCCTCTTCGATCGCCGCCGTCAGTATCGGGACGCGTGTTATTTTCGGCAGCGGCTGCCAGAAAATCAGCGCCAGGGAGATGGTCGCCAACTGCACCGCGACTATCAGTCCGACGCACGCCGGCCACCCGCCATGCGTCCAGAAGAACCCTGGGATTGCACTCCCGCCGCTCCCACCCAGGTAGTAAAACGTCACGTACAGCCCTACCGCGGAGGCGCGCGATTCCGTGGCCGCGCTGCCCACGTAACTCGATCCGGCGGAGTTTGCGATGAACACGCCGGTGCACGCCAGGGTCAATCCGACCATCACTACGGGCAGGCTGTGAACCAGAGTCAGACATACACCTGTCGCTCCGCCGGTGAATGCCGCCACGAGGGCAAAGCGGTGGCCGAAGCGATCGATGGCGCGACCCGCGGTCGGCGTGACCACCGCGCCCACGAGGTAGACCACGAAGAGCAGTCCGAGCGCCGTGGTGCTGAGCCCGAACGGCGGCGCCGCCAGGTAGAAGTTGACGTAGGTGAAAGTTCCCAGCAGCGAGAACATGACGCAGAAGCCGACCGCGTACGTCGCCACCAGTCGCGGATTGCGCAGGTGGCGCAGCATGGCGCCGCCCAGCGGGGCGCCGCGCCGCACGCGCGTGAAGCGTTTGCCCGGTGGCAGCCACGCCCGAATCGCCATCGCGCCCAACAGATTCAGCATGCCGAGGATGACGAACGCCCACCGCCACGACGCGTGCGATGCCACGATCGCGGCCAGCGCGCGGCCGCTGAAACCGCCCAGCACCGTCCCCGTGACATAGGCGGCCGTGGCCGCGCCGGCACCCGCCTCCCACTCTTCGTTGATGTAGGCGATGATTACGGCGAAGATGCCCGGTGTGAATACGCCTTGCAGAAATCGCCAGAACAGAAGTTGTCCGAAACTTGTCGCAGTGGCAGCCAGCAGCGTCGGCGCGGCTAGCAGAAACGCCGCGGGCACGATCACGCGCTTGCGGCCGAACCGGTCCGCCACTACGCCGGCGAATGGGGCGGTCATCGCCACCGCCAGCGTCGAGGCCGTCACCACCAGGCTGATCGCTCCTGCCGAGACGCGGAATTCGCGCGCCAGCATAGGCAGCAGAGGCTGCGGGGCGAAGAGCGTGACGAACGCGCAGAATCCGGCGAAGACAACTGCGGCCGTGCGGGTTGTAGAACTTGGTGTTGCCTGGGAGAGCACTTCTTTTATTATGCGATGAGATGAGAAGCGACCGCTCCCTCACGGTCGCGGCTTCCATGAGAAGGCCCCTCCCTGTCAAGCGGAAAATTCGGGGGTCTCAGGGGGGCTCGCCCCCTGGCGGAGTATGAGGCGGAGCCTCATGGCGCGCGTTCCGCGCGCCCTCGCTGCATTGGTCAAAGAGGCTACACCCCGTGGGGTTCCGGCCCCCGCACCCTATAGGCGTTAAAATAAGGACGTGCTTAGATAGGGGCCAATTGATCGTGCAGATCATGGGAGACGAGTCGCCGCTTACGTGGTGAGTTGCATAAGCGCTCCAGCTTGTCCTCGTTTTGTATTAACAGCCATGGGCCTCTTCCGAGGACCGCACCCCGCATCGCCCACAGGGTCATGCGGAAGCGAGACCAAGGACTATGCGTGCGAGGATTCTGTTCGGAAATTGGATCGCAATTGTAGCCCCAGGGGGAAAGTGGGCCAGAAGGCTGCACAAGGCGTTGCGCCAAGCCTGCAGCAATCAATCGCGCCAACATCCAACTCTTGGCAGTCGGTCCTTCCCGGGACGGCAGGGTGTCCAGATGGAGCAACGATTTGAGTCTCTTGAAAAGCAGTTCGATCTGCCAACGCAGCCGGTATAGACCCATGACCGCAACACTCGGCATTTGAGCAGCATCGAGGGTGGTCAGTATCCAGATCACCTCCGCGGCACGGGTGCGCGCGGCGATAGCGCGTGCGGGAATCCAAGCAATGGCTTTGGCCGAACTCCAGATTTTATGGCTTTTGGTTGGGTTTGGGGGGACTGGTATGACGATATTATATTCAACAGCCCCCACGGCGGGGATTTCCGCCTCCTTCTCAGCCAAATAGAGGCGCTTACGCTGTCCATCACAGGTACGTAGGTTGCCAGGATTGAAGCGGACGATCACATGAGCCTCGGCCTGCCTGACGGCATGGACTCCTCGCGCGGTGGCATAAGCTCGGTCTCCCAAAATGACCTCTCCTGTCCGGAAATGGTGGCGGCTTAACTTCTCACCACCGGAATCGTCCGTCAACTCTACAGCGCGGAACCCGCCTGTTGCCGGATCAATCTGAACGTGAGCACGCCACTGTACCGCCTTTTTCCCAGGCCCATTGATAACCGTCGCGTCCACCGCGCGCACAGGCCATCCACCCGCGGCTTGCGGCACCTGGTCCGCGAGCACTCGTCCTAACACGTGCTCCAGCCAACTCTCAGCCTCTCGCAAACGATAAAATAAGCCGGGCCCCGTGATCTGGGCCACATTCAAGGCGCTGGCCCATGCCGCCACGTCTTTCAACGACAGATCCGACACAGCGTAAGCCAACGCCATGCGAATTAGCGCGGCGGCGTCGGGAACGTTTCGGCAACGCAGAAGAGCCTTTGTGGCGCGAGCGGATTCTTCCAGGTCGGACGGCAGCAGTGTTTGCACATACGCCCAGTCCTCCTCGTGAAGAGGCAATGCCTGCATGCATTCAAACTACCCCGGTGTCCCGGAAATAGCAATCCTTATTTTAACGCCTATAGGTCTCAGGGGGCTCGCCCCCTGGCGGAGTATGAGGCAGCGCCTCATGCGCGCGTTCCGCGCGCCTCTCCTCCCGTCGCATCCCATCTGCTTTCCCTGCCAACTCGCTTCGGATTGCATTCTGCCCGTTGACTCCTGCGCCATTGTCGCCATGCTCCCATCCGCACTCTGATTGCAGCTTTCGCCGCAGGTGCCTGTTGGTGTTCTCAATTCAAGGGGTGCTGCCATCTCTGCGTCGAACTGAAGGGTCCCAGTTACCTGGCCCCCGACGTTCTGCCGCGACCTCGCAATCACCCCAACTCGGCGCTTTCGCATACTCTGCAGAATTCCAATCCTCAAACCCTTAGGCTGCTTTGGCTTTACCCTTCGCTGCCTGTGCCGCCTACGGTTGTACTGCGGATCGTAGACTTCCCCCGTCACCCACAACCGATGCAGCAACACCGCCAACTTGCGCGCCACCGCTACCAACGCTTTCTTCTTGCGCGCTTTGCTGACTTTCTTGCCGTCGCCATTTTGCAGCATCCCCATGCCCCATACCTTGAGGTCACACTCCGGCGCCCCTTGCCTCAGGATGCAGTGCGCTCCCTGTACCAACAGCCGTCGCAACAACTGATCCCCCGCCTTGCTGATCCCTAACTCCGGCTGGCTTTCGCCACTATCCCGCAGCTTGCGGGTCAGCCCCAGGTATGGTCCGACCTCCCGGCTATGCGCGAACCGCTCCGCATCTTCGATGGTCAAGATGTAGGTCAACGCGATCAGCGTGCCTACTCCCCCGACCTGCGTCAGCAGTTTCATCTCCGGGTACTTTTTCCCAATTCCCTCGATCCTCTCCTCGTACACTCCGATCTGTTGATTGATCGCTTCCACGCTCTTCAGCAGCGGACGAATGGCGCTTTGCGCCGCCGCGCTGAGTCCATCGGCCAGCGATTCCTTCACGTAATCGGCGTCGCACTTCTTCAACCGTTCTCCCATCGGCTTGGCCAGTCCGCGCGCCATGTTGATCAACTCCGTCCGCGCATCTACCAATCCCGCCCGCGCCCGGATCACCGCCAGGTCCGCTTGCGCTTCTGGGCCTCGGTGTCGGATCGGGGACAACAGCTTCGGGTCCACTCGGGCCAACCGGGCCAGTTGCTCGGCATCGATCCGATCGTTCTTCTTCACGCTCTGCGTGATCAGTTTTACCTTCCGTGGATTCGCCACGATTACTTCATGTCCCATGGCCGCCAGGTGCCGGCTTACCCATGGCGAATGCGTCCCTACTTCCAGTGCGATTCGGCTCGGCACCATCTTTCCAAAGACCGAGTTGAACCCCGTTTTCGTCGTCGCCACTTTGCCTTCGCTCGCCTTTTCTCCGGCTTCATCCAAGATGCAGTAGCGGCTATCGCGATCTCCCAGGTCTAACCCTACGGTCAGCCTCTGTCTTGCAGCTCCACGGTTCTGCCTCTTCTTGCCCTTCGAAAGCGCCTGTAGTCTCGCAATGTTATTCTTTTTCATAAGCCGGTCTCCTTTTTGCACCTGATCGAGTGCGTGTCTATTCGGGATCTTAACGTATCCCGCGGGGGAGACCGGCCTTCTCATACCATCTCGGATGAGCGGGTTACGGCTCGGGCGATCTTGGGCCGGGAAGGAGTATGAGGAACAATTGGTTGGCAGGCGAAAGCGCCTGCCCCACTGCTCACCAGTAGTAAGTCGCCACGACCTTCGGCGGACCGGTGGCGCCCGCCATCATAGTAGTCTTCAGAATCACTTGAATGTTCTTCTGATACCACTTACCGGGCGCCTTCCCAAACGTCTCGCGCATGTACCGCTCACTGGTCAGAAACTCGCCCGCAGCGATGGTGCCGTTGAACGTCATGCCCGCGATCGCGACCACGGTCTTTTCGGTCGGCGCGTCGAAAATGCGGCTCACCACGGCGTACTCTTCGGGCCGGCTGGCGTTCCGCACCGCCGAGAAAATCGCCTTGCCCGGATTCTGCCGGTCCAGCACCTCGTAGCTGAAGCTCTGCGTGCTGCGGTCGATGTAGTACCGCAGGTTGCCGGTCAGCCCCATGGTCCACAGGTTATTGAATTGGCCGATCAGCACGGCGGGCCGCCCGCGCAGATCCTTATACGCAGCGCTCCGATCGCCGATCACCTCGAACGGCTTGCCGTGATGCCCCAGAAATTCCGCCAGGCGGACCGACGCCAGGTAGTCGCCCACGGAGTAATACCGCTCGCCCGCCGATCTCAACTCGGATAGGGTGAGCGACGTGTTCTGGCGGACTTCGGGGGTGGCCGGCGGCGTGGTCAATGTGCCCACCATCTTCTCGTTCAGTTCGGCCGACCTGTGCCCCTCGAACATGTAGATACGCAGCGGCTGGCCGACGCAGATCACGGCGCTCGAGCTGTCTTCCAGCAGCGGTCTCCAGAAGAGGTTCAACTCAGTGACGTGAGCGCGCGAATACCCGTAGGCGCCCAGTCCGACGGCGGCGGCCACAGCCAGCGCGGTTGCCACACCGATCAGGCGTCGCCGCATCAAGTTCGGAGCGGCGGGCGCTCTTTCTTCTGGCGGAATCGGTGCCACGGGGACCGCCGGCACGACCGGAGCCAGGCGAAACTCCGGCAGGTAGGATCCCTGCGGCAATAGCACCCGGATCTCGTTTTCGTGGCCCGGTTCCTGGTAATACTGCGCCAGTTTCTTGCGGATCTCCGCGGCAGTGGTTCGCACTACGGAATCCTGGTTGGTGTCGTAGCCGGCTTCGCGCTGGAAGACCTCGAATCCGATGATGCGTTCTTTCACGCGGTCGGAGTGGTTTTCCGTGTAGGCCTCCACGACGTAGCGCAGCAGGGCCTGGCAACGTTTGCTGGTCCGGAAGTGCGGGCTGGCCAGGAGGCGGTCGAGTTGTTCGCGAACGGTACCATCGGGAATTGTCTGGCTCGCTCGCCGAGCCGCACCCTCGTTGGTCTCCAGACTGTGCCCCGTCGTGTCCGTAACGCCCCCTTGATGCCGAATTCTAACACAAGGGAAGACGTATAGAACCCCATTCCGGCCTGCCTGCTGGCGAGTTAACAACCTCTTTTTTACCTTCAGGTTAGAGGCGATCTATACGTTGGCGATACCGTTCCGTCGTAGACGCAACCCGGGAACGCGAGTATCGTACTCTTTGCCTTTCCCCCTGACCCATTGCAAGATCCTCCTTGCCGGCGCGTGGCTTCCGTTGCTGTTTTCAAGCCTCGTGACCGCGCAACCGCTCCCGCCCATCCGCGTGGTGCTGGTGGGCGATTCCACAGTGAATGACGAAGGAGGCTGGGGCCCCGGCTTTCGGGCCTGGTTCACGCCCGGTGTGGACGTCGTCAACCTGGCGAAGAACGGCCGGAGCTCGAAGAGCTTTCGCAGCGAGGGACTCTGGGAGCCGGCGCTGACCGGCAAGCCGGACTACATTCTGATTCAGTTCGGGCACAATGACGGGCCCGGCAAAGGCCCAGATCGGGAGACCGACCCCAAGACCACGTTTCGCGAGAATATGGCGCGGTACGTCGCCGAGGCGCGCGCCGCCGGTGCACAGCCGGTCCTGGTCACCCCGATCGTGCGCAGGAATTTCACCCCCGACGGCAAGATCAAACGCGATTCCCTTGTGCCGTACGTGGAAGCGGTCCGCGAACTGGCCGCGGCCGAGAAGATTCCGCTAATCGATCTTTACGCCCTGACGCTCGCCCAGGCCGAGCAACTGGGCTCCGATGGCTGCGCGGAGATCGACGCGCGGCTGCCCGATGGCAAGCGCGACCAGACGCACCTGGGACCCAAAGGCCGCCAGGAAATCGGCCGTATGGCCGCGCAGGAATTTGTGAAGCTGATGCCGGCGATGCGCGATTACGTTGTGGAACCGGCACGGACCCAGGAGAATTGACATGAAGTTCCAATACCAAGTTGTATTCGCCGCTGTTCTCGCGTCGCTTCCCATGATGATGTCCGCACAGGAATTTCGCGGCGCCATCAGCGGCGTGGTTAGCGACGCCACGGGCGGCACCATTGCCGGGGCCAAGATCACGGTCACCGAGACCAACACCAACACCAAAATCGAAGCGGTGACGGAATCCACCGGCCAGTACACGGCGCCTTTCCTGCTGCCCGGCGACTACGATATCGCCGCCAAGATGACGGGATTCAAGGAATACGTGCGCAAGGGCGTTCACGTGGGCGCGGGAGAGCACCCGGTGATCGACATCCGACTGGAGGTGGGCGACACCACGCTGTCCGTGGAAGTGACGGCCGAGGTTCCGCTGGTGAACAGCGAAAATGCCAGCATCGGCCACGCTATCACTACCAAGGAAGTCGAGGACCTGCCCCTGAATGGCGGTTCCCCGTGGATGCTTTCGCAATTGGAGATCGGCGTCATCTACAGCCCGTTCAATTCCACTTCGTCGGTGCAGCAGTCTTACGATTCCTCGAACAACTTCTCGATCGCGGGCACGCCGACGCAATCGAGCGAGATGCTGCTCAACGGCGCGCCCAACGCCACGTGGGACATGCGGTCGGCCTACACGCCTCCTAAGGATGCGGTGCAAGAGGTGCGCACGACGGTGCTCAATACCGACGCCAGTTTCGGACACACGCGCGGAGGCACCATCAACATGGTGATGAAGTCCGGCACCAACGAACTGCACGGCAGCATGTGGGAGAACATGCAGCCCTCGAACCTCACCGCCAACAGTTTCTTCAACAATGCCAAGGGCCTGGGGAACCCGCTGACGCACTATAACCAGTACGGTCTCACCGCGGGCGGGCCGGTCTTCCTTCCGAAGGTTTTTAACGGCAAGGACAAGCTTTTCTGGTTTTTTGCGTGGCAGCACGACAAGAACACACAGCCGTTCACCAGCTTCATCAGCGTCCCCACCGACGCCGAAAAGCGCGGCGACTTCTCGCAGATTCTGCAGACCGACGGCACGCAACTCTACGACCCTTACAGCGCCACACAGAACGGCAGCGCCATCGCTCGCCAGCCCCTGCCCGGCAACGTGATACCCGCCAGCCGGATCAACCCGATCACGCTGCAATACCTGAAGTTTTTCCCGGAGCCCAATGTGGCGGGGGTGAACTCCACGTCCCGGCCGGATGGCTACTTCAATTACGGCACCACGGCGCCGAACATCAACCTGGCGGACAACGAATCCGGGCAGCTCGATTACAACATGAGCGAGCGCAGCCGCATGTCGTTCAACGTGCGCCACAACACGCTCGCGGCCAAGAAGAACGACTACTTCGGCAACATCGCCAGCGGCCAGATTACCAGCCGCGAAAACTGGGGCGGCAGCCTGGACGAAGTCTACTCGATCAGTCCCACAAGCATTCTGAATCTCCGCCTGAACTACACCTACATGTACGAGAGCGCCACGGATCCGAGCCAGGGCTTCGACCCGACGTCGCTCGGGTTTCCCAGCTACATCGGCGCGAATACGGTGCGGCCGTCTCTACCCTACGTTTACTTCGATACCAGCACGGCATTCCAGTCGCTGGGCTACAACCAGGCTGCCACGCGTCCTTCGCAATCCGCCCAGCTTTATGGAAGCTGGACCAAGCTCAAGGGCAACCACAGCATTAAGGTGGGGACCGATCTTCGCCAGAGCCGCCTGAGCACGATTACCTATGGATACGGCTCCGGCGGATACAATTTCGGCGGCAACCGGTGGGTGAACCAGACCGCCAGCGCGTCGCAAACCGAAGCCATGGGGCAGGACATGGCGCAATTCCTTTACGGGCTGCCCACGCAAGGGTTCTTCGACATCAACACCTACGGCTCCTGGTATTCTTATTTCGCCTCCGGATTCCTGCAGGACGATTGGCGTGTGAAGCGCAACCTCACGCTCAACCTCGGCGTGCGCTACGACTACGACGGTCCGGTCAACGAAAAGTATGGGCGCACCGAAAACGGATGGGGCTTCAACACGCCGAACCCTATCGCGACGGCTGCGATCGCAGCGTATAACCAGAAGCCGATCGCGCAGATCCCGGTGGGCAGCTTTAACGTGCTGGGCGGCCTCACTTATCCGAACGGGAAGGGCGCCGCCTACCAGGTCACATCGCACCTGATGAGCCCGCGGGTCGGCATCGCGTGGTCGCCCGACGCATTTCACGGCAAGACCGTTATCCGCACCGGTTTCGGACTGTTCGCCGCGCCCACCGTCATCTCCTACCTGGCGCAGAACGGCAACTACTCTTCGAATCCGATCATCGATCAGGAGGGCTTCAGCCAGGAGACCGTGATGACGCCCAGCACGAACAACTACCTCTCGCCCTCGGCTACCTTCAGCGACCCGTTCCCGGGCGCGGCGATCGTCAAACCGAACGCTGCCGCGGTGGGCGCGACTACGTTTCTGGGCAACACCATCTCGTTTCTCAATCCGCAAGCCAAGAGTCCGTACTCGCTGCGCTGGAACTTCGGTTTCCAGCACAGCCTTTCGCCGAATATGGTGCTGGAAGTGGTCTACATCGGCAACCACTCGGTGCATACCCCCATCAACCTGACCCAGATCAATGGCATTCCGCGGCAATACCTCAGCACCCTGCCGGTCCGCGACAGCGCGCTGAATACGGCGATGAGTGCTTCGGTGGCCAACCCGTTCAACGGACTGGTGACCAGTGGAACTCCGGCCGGCGCTACCACGACGGTGGCGCAGCTTCTCTCGAAATATCCTGAGTTTCCGTTGGGCTATACCAGCGGCGGATTCAGCGGCAGCGGCGGCGTCCTGGAGCAGAACCTCAACCTGGGCAGCTCGTGTTTCGACAGCTTGAACGTGCGCATGCAACGACGCCTCTCCGGCGGCATCACGCTGATCGGCAATTACGTCTTCTCGAAGCTGATGGACCAGACCACCTGGCTGAACGACACGGACCCGCGGCCCGAGAAGCGCATCGGCGTTTTCGATCACACGCATCGCGGCGTCATCACGCTGACGTATGCGCTCCCGGTGGGCAAGGGACGCGCCGTCGGGATCGAGTCGCGATGGCTCAACCGGATGTTCGGCGGATGGCAGCTCAATACCATTTACACCAAGCAGAGTGGCCAGCCATTCACCTGGATGGGAACCAGTTCCACCACTATCGGCGACCTGGTGTATTTCGGCCAGAAACTGAATTTCAACCCTCGCGAGACCAACGGCCTGGCATTCAATACCAGCGCGTTCGATACGAAGACGGCAGATCAGTTCGCCTATCACATCCGCACCTTCTCTACTACTTTTTCGAGCTTAAGGGGCGACGGTATCAATGAGATCAACGCGTCGATGTTGAAGAACGTGAATTTCACCGACAGCGGGAAGCGCTACTTCCAGCTTCGCTTCGAGACCTTCAATCTGTTCAACCATCCGTCGTTCGCGTTCCCGCAACTGGCGCCGACCAACTCGGCATTCGGATTGATCACCGCCCAGTCGAACAAATCGCGTTCGGTGCAGTTGACGGGTCGAATCGTGTTCTAGGGGGCGGTGAGGAGCGGGTCAAGGGGGACCCGCGCGGACCGGGGGGTCCGCCCCACCATGCGGCGGAGAGTACAATACCGACGAGGGGTCCTTTGGACATGCGGCGGTTGGCGGGATTGACGATGCTGCTGGCGGCGACCGTGGCGGGGCAGGTGCATGTCGAGCCGCGTCCTAAGCCCGCACCACCCAAAAAGGACGCTCCCGGGCCGGCGAACATCCGTGTCGATACCACGCTGATTCTGGTGCCCGTATCGGTCAACGATCCTTTGAACAGGCCGGTCTCGGGGCTGGAGAAGGAAAATTTCCGCCTGTTCGAGGACAAGGTGGCGCAGTCGATCACTCAGTTTGCGATGGACGACGAGCCGGTGGCGGTGGGCCTGGTATTCGATACGAGCGGCAGCATGGGCGACAAGCTGCAGCGTTCGCGCATGGCAGCGCGGGAATTTTTCCGCATCGCGAACTCCGAGGACGAGTTCTTTCTGGTGGAGTTCGACAACGCGCCGAAACTGCGTGTGCCGCTTACTTCCGATACCGGTACGATCGAAAACGAGCTGATTTTTTCGAAGTCGCACGGTTCCACGGCACTGCTGGACGCGGTTTACCTGGCGCTGCACGAGATGCGAAGGTCGAAGAAGAATAAGAAGGCGCTGCTGATTATCTCGGATGGCGGCGACAATCACAGCCGCTACTCACAGAAGGAAGTGACTAACCTGGTGCGCGAAAGTGACGTATTGATCTATTCCATCGGCGTCTTCGGCGGCGGCACAACTCCTGAAGAGGCGAGCGGCGGGGACTTACTCAGCAAGATCTCCGAACAGACCGGCGGACGGCTGTTCGAAGCCAACCCGGTGGAACTGCCGGACATTGCCAAGAAGATCGGGATCGAACTGCGCAACCGATACATCCTGGGATACTCGCCGCCGAACCAGGCGCACGACGGGAAATATCACCGCATCACGGTGCAGGTGGTGCCGCCGCGCGGACTGCCAAAATTGTCGGCGCACTGGCGATTGGGTTACAACGCGCCGGTGGAGTAGGGCGGGCGCTACGCGGGGAACTGGCGCACCAGGGGCGAAAATACAGTCTTCATGAAATCCACCGCGGTCCTGGTGGCGGCGTCCGCGTCGCCATCGCGGACCGGCACGACGATCTTGACGAGCGAAGTGTCGCTGCGGTGGTAGCGAATAGAGTCGGCGATCAGGGTGAGCCTGGCGGTAAACTCACCGGCGATGACGCGGTCGTGGCTCTGATACCAGTACAACGTCACGCTCTTCTCTTCACCGCGGGCGGTCAGATAGCGGTTGACCTGGATGGGGGTGGACCTTCCCGGAATCGCTACCGAAATAACACCAGACTCGATTGGCTCATAGCCGTTTCCAGGCAGGCAATTCTTGGGCGAGTGGGGGGACTGCCCGTAGCGCTGGGTCTTAAAATACGCGACAAACAGGAAGGTGCTGGCGTTGCGCTCTGGGTTGACGTAGACCCGGTTCAGCGTGTCATCGGCCTTCAGAATGTCCAAAGTTTCCTGCTCGATCTGAACATCCTTATACATTGTCCAGCCGGATATATCGGTGGGGAATGCGGACAGGGGAGCGGCCGCGGGAGTGTTTTCGGCGCGCAACGCGACTGTGTAAAACACAATCCCCTGAAGGATGAGGACGACTGTCACGATGCGGGTATACTTGCTGTTCAGAAATCTCACCGGCTCCTCCTGGCTGCTACGAAATTCGAACCGCGCACCAGCAACTGGTGCCACACGATAAGGATGACCAGCGCCACCATGAAGATCACCCAGCCTTCCGCCTGGTGGAAAAAGCCTTCGGCGAGCTCCGCCTTCACCTGGGTCATGATGCCCGTCATGGTGACACGGCTGGCGTTGGCAACGATGGCGATGGGAATGGTGGAGAGAAACAGGACCACGCGCAGCCAGGTCTTTCGCTCGAAAAAGTATCCGTACACCAGGGAGAGAAACGTCAACGAGAGCAGCGAGCGGATGCCGCTGCAGGCCTCCACCACGGAGAGCCTTTGATTGGGCAGTTCCAGAACGTTACCCTCTCGCAACACCGGAATCGAGAGCACGGTGAGCGCGTTATCGGCGAGCTGGCTGGCCAGAATTTGCAGTTTGAAGGTGGCGGCGCTATAGATCACCGAGGGAATGGGGACCATGAAAAAGAGCAGAAAGAGGGGAAACGCGAGCTTCTTCAGTATGAGGGTGCCGCCCAGCGTCCAAACGATGCCGATCAGCGTGATGACGAATGACGTGCGGGCGGTGAACAGTTCGGCGCCCAAGGTGGCGATGAGGAGCTGAAGCCCGCCCCAGGCGACGACCAGAAGTCCCCACGCGCTCGGCTGCGGCTTGATGACGGCCAATTCTTCGCGCTTCTGCCAGACGATGAAACCGGCGATCAGCGGCACGAAAAACGCGTGGCCCATGTCGGGATCGTAGTTCCATTGGTGGACCAGCCGCTGCAATACCGGCAGATAGCAGGCGATCAGCAGCGCGCCGAACCAGGCAATGCCCGTCCACGGCAACTTGTTTTTCGATGGGACTTTCAAACCCGGCGTCATACGGTCGTCACAGACGAGCTATGGCTATCATACCAACCCGGGCAAGTCCCCGAGTCGTTCGGATCGCTTGCCGGTGCGCAAACCGGGGACAGACAGCGAATTTCCGGCAGAAGGCGCCGGAAATTCATGTCAGGCCCCAGTTTGCGCAGGCGGAGCCCGTTAGACTGGAGTAAGTGGAAGAGGAAGTTCTCGGCAAAGCATACGATTCCCGGCTGATGCGCCGGCTGCTGGGCTACATGCGCCCCTACCGCGGGCGGATCGCGATTTCGCTTGCGTTCCTGCTGGCGCAATCCGCCCTGCAGGTGCTGGGGCCGCTATTGACACGCACCGCGGTGGACCGGTATATCGCGCCGGACCCGGCGCAGATGCACGGGTTTCTGGCCCGCTTTCTACCCGCGGACGCATCGAGCGGACTGGCGCGCATTGGACTGTTGTACCTGGCGGTGCTGGCCGGCAGCTTCGTCTGCGAGTTCGCGCAGACGTACCTGATGCAGTATACGGGCCAGCTCGCTATGTTCGATCTGCGCCGGCAGCTCATGCAGCACCTGCAGGATCTCGACCTGGCATTCTACGATCGCAATCCGGTGGGGCGCCTGGTGACTCGCGTGACTACCGACGTGGATGTGCTGAACGATCTTTTCGCTTCAGGACTGGTGACGATTCTGGGCGATGTGCTGGTACTGGTTTTCATCCTGGGCATCATGTTCAGCTTCAGTCCGCTGCTGACTGCAATCATGCTGACGGCGATGCCGTTCGTGATTGTGACCACGGTGATCTTCCGGCGCAGCGTGACGGAGAGCTATCGCAGGATCCGCGTGGCGATCGCCAAGATCAACTCGTACTTGCAGGAACACATCACGGGGATCGTGGTGCTGCAACTCTTCAACCGGGAGCGGCGCGCCTGCCGGGAATTCGAAGAAGTGAACCGCCAACACATGATTGCGTTCAAGGACGCGATCACGGCGTATGGCTGGTTCTACCCGGTGGTGGAGTTCATCTCGATGCTGGCGCTGGCCGGCATTCTGACGTACGGCGGCTTCCGCGTGCAGGCCGGGCGCCTATCGCTAGGCGTGGTGGCGGCGTTCCTGCAATATGGTTTGCGGTTCTTCCGACCGATCCAGGACCTGAGCGAGAAGTACAACATCCTGCAATCGGCGATGGCTTCTTCAGAGCGCATTTTCAAACTGGTGGATACCGTTCCGCAGGTGGTTGCGCCGGAATCGCCGGTTGCGCCCGCGGAGACGATTTCGCCGATCGAATTCGACCACGTCTGGTTCGCGTACAAGGGCGAGGATTGGGTGCTGCGCGACGTGAGCTTCCGCATCGCTCCGGGGGAGACGGTGGCGGTGGTGGGCCATACGGGAGCGGGCAAAACTACGTTGATCAGCCTGCTGCTGCGTTTTTACGACGTGCAGCGCGGGAGCATACAGGTGGGCGGCGTGGACGTGCGCGCGTTCGACCCGCTGGACCTGCGGCGAATGTTCGGCGTGGTGTTGCAGGACCCGTACCTGTTCACCGGGACGCTGGCGGAGAACATCCGGCTAGGCACGGAGGGCATCCACGCGGAGGCGGTGGAGGCAGCGGCCGAACAGGTCAACCTGATGGATTTCATCCGCGGCTTGCCGGAGGGCTTCGGGCACTCCATCCGCGAGCGCGGGAGCGGACTTTCGACGGGGCAGAAGCAGTTGATCAGTTTCGCGCGGGCACTGGCACACAATCCGCGCTACCTGATTCTGGACGAGGCCACTTCGAGTGTGGACACGGAGACCGAATTCCGCGTGCGCGATGCGCTCAACCGGATGGTGGAAGGCCGCACGAGCGTGGTGATTGCGCATCGCCTCTCGACCATCCAGCGCGCCGACCGCATTCTGGTGATGCACAAAGGCAAGCTGCGGGAAAGCGGAACGCACCAGGAACTGCTGGCACAGCGCGGCATCTACTGGAAGCTGTATCAATTGCAGTATAAGGATCAGGAACGGGTTGCGCAAGAAGGCGGTTTCTCGCAAAGCCTTACTTAGCGTTCTTGTAGGCGAGGTCGAGTACTTCCACCACGTGCATCACGCGCTGGCCGCTGCCGTGTAACCGGACGCCTGCCTGAAGTTGGAGCATGCAGCCGGGGTTGGCGGTGGCGATGATCTCCGCGTGGGTGGCGTTCACCGATTCCATCTTGTGCTGGAGAATCTGCATGGCCATCTCATTCTGCACTACGTTGTAGATGCCGGCGCTGCCGCAGCAGATATCGGAGCCGGGCATTTCGCGGAACGTGACGCCCGGAATCGCGCCCAGCAACTGGCGCGGCGATTGGCGGACGTGCTGGCCGTGCGCGAGATGGCAGGAATCCTGGTAGGTGACCACGGCGTCCACACGGCCGAGATTGGGGTTCAATTCGAGCGAGCTGAGGAACTCCGTGATGTCGCGCATCAGGCTGGAAAACTGGCGAGCCTTTTCGGCGTACTCGGGGACGTCTTCGAGCAACTCGCCGTATTCCTTGAGCGTGGAGCCGCAGCCCGCGGCGTTGGTGATGACGGCGTCGAAGACTCCGTCGAGGATGGCGTCGATATTGCGGCAGGCCAGCTTGCGGGCCTCGTCGCGCATGCCGGCATGCAGGTGCAGCGCGCCGCAGCAGCCCTGACCCGCCGGCACCACCACCTCGCAGCCGTTGCGCTGCAGCACGCGCACCGTGGCCTCATTCAAGCGCGCGAAACTCACGTTGGCGATGCACCCGGCAAGGAACGCCACGCGATACTTGCGCTCGCCCTCCGGCGGAAACGTACGGCCGAGCTGGCTGAAGAAGAACGGCGGCTCGGCGGACGGTGTGAGCTGTACCAGATCGCCCAGGCGGCCCAAGAGCTTCAACTGTCCCAGCCCACGCGCCAGCGCCTTAAGTCCACTGACCTCGAAAAGGTAGAGCAGCGTGCCAGCAACCGAAAGGGCACCGCGCGATTGCAGCAGCTTCACGAATATCAGATGCCGCAGTTTACGCGCGAACCAGCCGCGGTGGGTGTGGGCTTCCAGTTCGGCGCGCGCATCTTCCACCATGCGGCCGTAGCGCACGCCCGACGGGCAGGCGGATTCACAGCCCCGGCAGGCCAGGCAGAGACCGATGTGCTCGCGGTAGGAATCGCTGATGGCCGCGCCGTTGGCCACCTGGACCATCTGGTAGACGCGGCCGCGGGGGGAATCCATCTCCAGGCCGAGTTCGCGATAGGTGGGGCAGGCGTTCAGGCACAGGCCGCAATGCACGCAGCGGTCCAGGTCGAATTGCCTGGGTCCCAAATCGGTTTTGTCAGATAAGACGGTAAAGTCGGCCACGGTTCAACAGGTTCCGCGGATCAAAAAGGTGCTTGACCCGTTTCATGATTTCAAAATCGCCGCCGGGCGCAGGCCAGAGGTCGAAGGTTCGGCGGACTTCCTCGGAGGCAAACTCGATGACTGACTTGCAGCCGGATTTCTGCGCACTGCTCAACCAATCCCGGGCGGCTTGCGATCGTTCGAAATAGCCATAATAGACGCCCGAGCCCGCGCGCGCCACGGCCGGACCGGGAAACGACTCCATGACTGCCTCCGCCTCTTTCAGGGTACACGAAGCGCGCACCACCGCGCCGTCGTCGAAGGACGCGAGGAATTGGGGGGTGAAATTTTCCACGTGACGCCAGAGCGTCTGTTGGCGATCGTTTTCGAACGCAAGGGCGTCGGTGAAGTTGGCGAATTCGTGTTCGTAGCGTTCCACGGCGGCCGCGTTGCCGCCGGCACGCAGGGCGAGCAGCCAGGTGGATTTGCCCAGCGTACGGGCGGCAGCTGGATTCAGCAGATCGATTGCGGACGGCTGCAACTGGCCCTTGAGGATGGCGTTGCGCGCCGCGATGGCGGCCGCCAGCGAATCGAAGGGCAGCAGAAAACTGCGCTCCACTTCGGGCATCGGCTGCAGTTTGAAGTTCACCACGGTGATGGCGGCCAGGGTACCGAAGGAGCCGATCATGAGCTTTGCCATGTCCAGGCCGGCGACGTTCTTGACCACCATCCCGCCGGATTTTACGAGCTTGCCTTCTAGGGTGGCGAATTGCATGCCGATCACAAGGTCGCGCGCGGTGCCGTAGAGTCGCCGCCGCGGACCGCTGCTGTTGGCGGAGATCACGCCGCCGACGGTGGCACCCTCGGCAAATGGCGGGTCCAGCGGCACCATCTGGCGATTTTCGGCCAGCAGATGGGTAAATTCGCACCAGCTCACCCCGGCGTTCACGCTGATGGTGAGATCGCGCGGCTCGTATTGCAGGACGCCGCGGAGGGACATCGTAGTCAGGGCCACATCGGCGGGCTCGAGCGGGCCGGCCATATGGCGTTTGGTGGAATTTCCGGCGAGCGAGATGGTGCGGCCGGCCGCCGCGGCGTCGCGCAGCGCGTCGGCCAACTCGGCGGAATTCGTGGGAGCAAGCACGGTTATAGAGTAGCGTTTATAGACTAGCCCAGGCTACGCGGCGCAACACGATATCGAGAACCGTCAGTACCAGCGAGCCAAGCAGGGCATTGAGGAAGCCGTCGATCCGGAAGCCCGGGGTGAAGATCGACGCCAGTTTCAACAGGACGGCCTTCAAGACCCATTCAAACAGGCCCAATGTGAGAAACGTGATCGGAAACGCAATGAATCGCAGGATGGGTCCGATGGTGATGTCTACCAGCGCGAGTATCACGGTGGCCACCAGCGCCGTTCCGAAACTGCGGATCTGAATTCCAGGGATAATCTGCGCCACCAGCCAAAGCGCCAGGGCGCTCAGCAGCCAGTTGACGATCCAATGGACCAACATGTGTGGCCTCCAGCCAGAGATAATGATAAGCCATGGCGACGCTCTACGCCGGAACATCCGGCTTCGCATACCCGGCCTGGAAGCCGGGCTTCTATCCGGCCAAAACTCCGGCCAACCAATTTCTGAAATATTACGCCGAACGGCTGAACTGCGTGGAAATCAATTACACGTTCCGCCGCCTGCCCTCGGCCTCCACGCTGGAGAACTGGGTGGCGCAGACGGCCGCCGGGTTCGTCTTTGCCGTGAAGGCGAACATGCGCATCACGCACATCCTGCGCCTGAAGAATGCCGGGGAGGCCACCGAACTCTTCCTGAAAATGATTGACCCGCTGCGCAGTGCGCGGCGGCTGGGACCGATTCTCTTCCAGTTGCCGCCGGCGATGAAGTGTGACGTGGTGCTCTTGCGCAGCTACCTGGAACTGCTGCCCACTGATTTACGCTACGCGTTCGAATTCCGCCACGCGAGCTGGCTGGTGGACGAAGTGTACGACACTCTGCGGCAACGCAACGTGTCGCTGTGCGTGGCGGAATCGGAGAGGCTCGAAGTGCCGCAGGTAATCACGGCGGACTTCGTCTACTATCGTTTGCGCAAGCCGGAATACTCGGCGGACGATGTGGCCGGCATCGTCGCACGGTCAAAGGAGCTGCTGGCGACGGGGCGCGACCTGTACCTGATGTTCAAACACGAGGAGAGTCCCGAGGGCGCGCTCAATGCCGAGACGGTGCTGAAGCAGGCGACGTGAGCCCTGCGCAGACGATTAGACACAACCAGGCGAGTGCTGAAACTGCCGCCCACAAAAACAATGAAACGGGCCGGTAGAACAGGCGTACACGGTGCATACCTTGGGAGACCGGCAGGCCCATGAAGGCCACATTCGTAGGACTTATTGTGGCCGGTTTGTCGTCTATCGTAGCCTTCCAACCCGGCGCGTACCCCTCCGCAATGCTGAGATAAGACGGCTGTTTCGCGTCCACAACAAGGTCCACGTGCTCTGGGGAGTATTTAACGACACTAACTCCCCCGGGTGGCTTGGGGCTTTGGTGATTAATCGAAAATGATCCCTCGGCCACGGCAGTTGTGCGCAAATCAATGTTAGGAAGAATGGCAAGCGCCTCATTCATGTCCCGAACAGGCTGCACGCTATCGACCAGTCGATAGCGCGGGAGGACCCTCTGATTCTGATAGATACTCAACTGCCGTTCACTCCCAATAGGAACTCTAGTCCAACCCGCGTTACGCAGCCGAACCTCATCAAGAGGCTCTCCCTCATGCATGATGAAGCCGACATTCGCCGATCCGATTAAGGGCGACTCGAACTGCTGAATGGGATATTGCCGTTCCCATGGAGTTACTTTGGTGTAACTTCCCCGGTAGGCTAACATCCGCAGCGGTGCGAAAGGATTATCACCGTTCGCGCTTGGCAACCGCAGGAGAGGCGCCCGGCTGGTGAATCGCGGACTCCGTCCGGCAGTATCGGTACGGTACGGCGGCTCGGTTTCGTGGACCAAACGCCTGAGAGTGGCCAGGAGTTCCGGGCGGTCCATTATCTGTTGGGTAGAGTCCTGCTGTTTCCAGCCACCCTCTCCGGAGTTCATCGGCCGGTTGGAGGAAATCAGGAGAAGCTCCACGCCGGTCGCGAGTGCGACTAGCAGCGCCCAGTTGTCGTGGCGGGCCAAAAGTTTGTTGAGAACCAATGCAGCAGCCACGGCGGCAGAGAGTGAATAGGCCGCTAGTACGAACTCCACGTAAATCGCGCTACGCATGAGTTTTGGGAGCGAACGGTACGCCAGGGCGTAGCCCGGCAAGTGTCCACCACAGAGTAAAAGCAGAGAGATCAGAGCCACTACGAGGAAGAGGCGCGCGGGTCCCTTACGCAGAAAGAGCGCCAATAATGCGAGCCAAGCGACGGCTTGGCCGTTATAGAAATATAGAAACGTGAAATTCGCCGGCTCGATGAATTTCGATTTGTCGAACGGTGTGAATACATGGAGATAGTCCGGCCAGATCGCCCCAATAATCGCGCGAGGCGTGACGCCCTCCGGTTCGCTCCACATCCATCGTTGCGACGCTGCACTGTTTGCTGAGAGTTGGAGCGTTGGCATCAATTGCACCGCACAGAGGAACGCCGTGAGCGCAAAGGCTCCAAGGACGGTCAGCAGAATTCGGGGTGCCTTGCGCTGGACCGCGAAGCCGGCCGCCACCATCGCGGTTGTGCCATAGGCAACCAGGGTTATCGCAGGAAAACCGGCAAGGAAGATCATCGCCAGTGCCGTTGCCAACAGCGCAAACCGGCGCAAGGAGAATCCATCGGCCAACAACGCTACACCAAGCCATGCGAAGGGCATCCAGGCAGCACCAGAGACGGCTCCCAGGTGCTGGGCCTGCGAACTAAAGAAGCAGCCCATTTGGAAAGCGGTCGCTCCAAATAGCGCGGGGCCGGGTCGACACGAGAGGCGGCGGAGCAGCATGTATGCACCTGCCCCCGCCAGCATGAGGTGCAGCGAGATGAGCCACTCTAACCAATAGACAATCGCATCCTCACGGACTGCACCAAAGAGGAAAGCGAGCCAAGCGGGAGGATAGAACAGTTGCGCCGACATATCGGCGTGCAGAGGGTAGCCTGCATAAGTGTAAGGCTCCCAAAGAGGGATGCGGCCCTGTTTCAGCGCTTCCACGGCAACGCTTACGAGGGGAGCATGAAACCCCGGCAGATCCCACGGAATGTGGGTGGTTTTCGGTATCAGAGTGCTCCAGAAGAAGAGGACCGGCTGAAGGATCAGGATGACGACACACAAAGAGCTGTGGGTGAATGGCGCCCGCGCAAAAGGTATGGCCTTCCTGATCAAAATCCACTGTAGCGGAAATACGGTTCTCCGTACGGTTGGGCTTTTAGATTAGTCTTCCGGCTCAGGCTTGATCGTACCCTCGGTAAGCAGTGAGGTGGAGTTGCCGCTTGCCGGTCCCAGCAGGCCGGTTTTCAAATAGAGCAGCAGCTTGTCCCGGGTGTCGGTGATGTCGAGATGGCGCATGGTGAGCTGGCCGATGCGGTCCTGCGGCGAGAATGTAGATTCGCCTTTCTCCATCGTGAGGCGCTCGGGCTTGTAGGTGAGGTTCGGGCTGGCGGTGTCGAGAATCGAGTAGTCGTTGCCGCGGCGGAGTTCCACAGTGACTTCACCGGTGACGGCGCGCGCAATCCACCGCTGTGCGGTTTCGCGGAGCATCATCGATTGCGGATCGAACCAGCGCCCCTGATAAAGCAGGCGCCCGAGGCGGAGTCCATTGATGCGGTACTGCTCGATGGTGTCTTCGTTGTGTATGCCGGTGACCAGGCGCTCGTAGCCGAGGAAGAGCAGCGCCAGTCCCGGAGCTTCGTAGATGCCGCGGCTCTTGGCTTCGATGATGCGGTTTTCGATCTGGTCGCTCACGCCTAGCCCGTGGCGGCCGCCGATGGCGTTGGCCTCGAGCACAAGTTGCACCGGGTCGTCGTAGGTCACGCGATTGAGCGCCACCGGCTGGCCCTCTTCGAAGCGGATGGTGACCACTTCCGGCTTGATCGCGACGTCTTCGCGCCAGAACGGGACTCCCATGATGGGCTCGACAATCTTGACGCCCTTGTCGAGATGCTCCAGGTCTTTGGCTTCGTGGGTGGCGCCCCAGATGTTGGAATCGGTAGAGTACGCTTTCTCCACGCTCATCTTGTAGGTGAGCCCATGGCTAAGCATGTACTCGGACATCTCTTTGCGTCCGCCGAGCTCATCGATGAAAGTCTGGTCGAGCCAGGGCTTGTAGATGCGCAGCGCCGGGTTGGCCAGGAGGCCGTAGCGGTAGAAACGCTCGATGTCGTTGCCTTTGAACGTGCTGCCGTCGCCCCAGATGTGGACGTCGTCCTCTTTCATGGCGATGACCAGCATGGTGCCGGTCACGGCGCGCCCGATGGGCGTGGTGTTGAAGTAGTGCACGCCGGCAGTGGAGATGTGGAACGCGCCGGACTGCAACGCGGCGATACCTTCGGCGACCAGTTGTTTGCGGCAATCGATCAGGCGTGCCTTTTCGGCGCCGTACAGGAGGGCGCGGCGCGGGATTTCGTCGTAATCGGGCTCGTCGGGCTGACCGAGGTTTGCCGTGTAGGAATACGGAACGGCGCCCTTGGCGCGCATCCAATGGATGGCGGCGCTGGTATCGAGTCCGCCGGAGAAGGCGAGGCCGACCTTTTCACCCGCGGGCAGGTTCTGAAGAATGTTTCCCATTTGAATATTCGGATCTGGATTGTGGACCGCGCCGGGCGGACCAACGTTTAGGATAGCGTGAGTGGCGGCCGATTGTGGCGGACGGAGCAGCTTCGCCAGGCGAAGTACCAGGCGTGTACACTGGGAGTTGCCAACCGTTCTTCGCGCGGGACCATACCGGATGTTTTTTTACTCGGCGGATCGAGATGAACCACCTCACGTGCATGTTGAGCGGGAAGAGGGCAAGGCGAAGTTCTGGCTGGAACCGGTCCGTTTGGAGAGGAGCCGGGGCTTCGGCCGGGCGGAAATTGCGCGGATCGAAAGACTGGTCGCGGAAGACGCGGCTTTCTTGTTGAGGTCATGGTATGGGTACTTCGGGAGCTGAACTCAGGGACGCATTGGCTCAGAGCGTAGGTGTGAGCGATGACGCCCTGATCGCGGAACTTGCGGATGGCCGGACGATCACGGTGCCGCTCGCGTGGTTTCCGCGTTTGGCGCACGGGACACCCACAGAGCGGGCCAATTGGCGACTGATTGCTGGTGGCGAGGGCATCCACTGGCCAGAGCTGGATGAAGATATCAGCGTGGCAAGTCTCCTCGCAGGTCGCAGATCTGGTGAGACGCAGGAGTCTCTTCGGCGGTGGCTACAACAGCGGAAACCGGCCACGTAGCCTCCAGGGTTGAGTCATCCCGTCAGCCTACCTTACTTTTCCGAGCCCGCTTCTTCGGGGCAGCTTCGACTTCTTCCGTCTCGGCGGCCGCTGCGGCAGTGGCTACCGCGGCTGGTTTGCGCTTCTCCGCGAGGCTCTTCTTCAGCGCTTCCATGATGTCGATCACTGGCGCGATGTGCTCCGAGGGTGTCTCCACCACTTTGCGGCCCTCGATCTTGGCTTCGATCATCTTCTTCAAATTCTCGCGGTAGGAGTCGTGATATTTCTGCGGCTCGAAATTCTCTTCCAGCGAGGAGATCAGCGTCTTCGCCATGGCGAGTTCCTTCTCCTTCACCAGGCTGGTGTCGGTGCGGAATTCCTCCACCTGGCGGATCTCGTCCTGGAAATACATGGTGTGCGAGAGAATGCCCTTGGCGCCCGGCCGCAGCACGATGATGTGTTCGCGATTGTGCATCGCCACCTTGGCGACGCCATAGTACCCGGAATCTTTTAATGCCGTGAACAGAAGGGCGTATGCCTTTTCACCGCCCTCGTCCGGGGCGATGTAGTAGGAACTCTCCAGGTAGATGGGGTCCACCTGGTCGGCCTTCACGAATTCGAGAATCTCCATCACTTTGGCGGTGCGAGGCGCCACCTTTTTGATGTCCTCGTCGTCGATCACCACGTAGTGATCCTTTTCGTACTCGTAGCCCTTGACGGTTTCCGTGCGCGGTATCGGTTTGTCTTCGAGCGCGCAATAGGTGACTTGGCGGATGCGCGAATGGTCGTCTTTGTGCAGCAGGTTGAAACTGATGGTTTCACTCCGCGCCGCGCTAAACAGTCGGATGGGAAACGACACCATGCCGAAAATCAGATGGCCCTTCCAAACGCTTGCTGCCATAAATGTTCGCTCCTGACCCCTCGGGGCGCTGTGGTTTTCAAGATACTACAAAGCCTAATAAGATGTAAATGGTAGGATGCAAGGGGGTTATGTCTCTCGACGAGTACGCTGCCAAACGCCGGTTCGAGAAAACGCCCGAACCTCCTCCCTCTGGTAAGAAGAGCAAGCCTGCGGCCAAACCGTATTTTTGTGTGCAACGGCACGATGCGACGCGGCTCCATTACGACTTTCGGCTGGAGATCGATGGCGTCCTGAAATCGTGGGCCGTGCCCAAAGGGCCGTCGTTAGACCCTGGGGTGAAGGTGTTCGCAGCGCACGTGGAAGATCACCCCATGGAGTATGGCGACTTCGAAGGCAATATTCCAGCGGGCAACTATGGCGGTGGCAGCGTGATGCTGTGGGACCGGGGCACATTCGACGTGCTGGGCGATGTGGCGGCGGAGGCCCAACTGGCGCGCGGCGATCTGAAGTTCCGCTTGTACGGCGAAAAGCTGAAGGGCGATTTCGCCATCGTGCACATGAAGCCCCGCGCCAAGGGGAAGGGCAACGAGTGGCTGCTGATCAAGAAGCGGGATGAGTTCGCCGCCGCCGGCTGGGATGTGGAGGCGCTGGCGTACAGCGTGCTATCGGGCCGCACGCAGGAAGAGATCGCACACAACCTGCCGGCGCGCAAGACGAAACGCGAGACGGCGGGCGCGGCCGATCGCGTCTGGGCGACGAGTCCGCCGGCTAAGCGCGCGCGGGCGACGATTGCGAACCAACC
The DNA here is from genome assembly GCA_963805775.1 of uncultured Solibacteraceae bacterium. Taxonomy (GTDB): domain Bacteria; phylum Acidobacteriota; class Terriglobia; order Bryobacterales; family Bryobacteraceae; genus Solibacter. The sequence goes on from CAWDWK010000041.1 coordinate 61,208, forward strand.
GCTCCCTCACGGTCGCGGCTCGGATGGTCGCGGCTCGGATCAAGATGCACGGGCGAAGATTGCGGAAGCGGTTGCGGCGAAACCCAAGTACGACCTGGGGAGCCTCAAGGGTACACGGCTCGTCGAGATGCCGGCGGCGATCGAGCCGATGAAAGCGATGATTGCGGAACGCGTGCCTCGCGGCGAAGACTGGCTCTTCGAGGTGAAGTGGGACGGTGTGCGCGCCGTGGCCTTCGTGGACAATGAGGAGGTCCGGTTGCAGGCTCGCAGCGGATTGCGCTGCGAGCGCCAGTATCCTGAGCTGGCGGTGATGCCGCATCACATCGCCGCGTCGCAGGCCGTGCTCGATGGCGAGATCGCCGTACTCAATGCCAAGGGCGTCTCGCAGTTCCACCTCATACAGCCGCGCATCGCCAACACGGATCCGAACACTATCGCGCACCTGGTGCGCTCGACACCGGTGATCTACTTCGCTTTCGACCTGCTCTACCTGGACGGCTACGACCTGCGCAGTGTGGCTCTCGATAAGCGGCGCGAGCTCTTGGAGCGGGTACTCTCGCCCGGTCCGGCGATCCGCATCTCCGATGCCTTCCCGGGCGCCGGCGAGGAACTGCTGGAAGCGGCGCGGGAGAACGGGCTGGAAGGCATCGTGGCCAAGCGGGCGGGTAGCACTTATGAATCACGGCGCAGCCGCGAGTGGCTCAAAATCAAAATCGTCAGCGAACAGGAGTTTGTGATCGGCGGCTTCACGGAGCCGCAAGGCGACCGGCAGCATTTCGGCGCGCTGGTGCTGGGCGTGCACAAAGACGGCGAACTGCGCTGGGTGGGCAACGCCGGCACCGGCTTCGACCAGAAACTGCTGGCCGGCATCTACGCGCGCCTGGAGCCGCTGATCACGAAGAAGTGCCCCTTCGCGGAGCGGCCCAAGCCGGACCGCGGAATGACCTGGGTGAAACCCGAGCTGGTCTGCCAGGTGCGCTACGCAACCTGGACGCCGGACGACCGCTTGCGCGCGCCCGTATTCATCGCCATGCGCAACGACAAGGAGGCTGCCGGCGTAATTCGCGAAGCCGAAGACGAGGCCGCGCAGGAGGACCCGGAGAACGCGGCGCCGGAACTCACGGGTACACTACTGCCCGGAAGTCCCAAGGAAGCGACGCTCTCCATCGACGGCCATACCCTGAAGTTCACCAATCTGCCAAAGCTTTATTACCCCGACGACGGCGTCTCGAAGCGCGACGTTCTCAACTACTATGCCGCCACGGCGGACCTGATTCTGCCCTATTTGAAGGATCGCCCGCTCTCGCTCAAACGCTACCCCAACGGAATCAAGGAGCAGTACTTCTTCCAGAAGGACACCCCTGACAGCTACCCAGGCTGGCTGCGCACCGAACGGATCGACGACATCAATTATGTATTCGCCGGCGACCACGCCAGCCTGCTGTATCTGGTCAACCTGGGCTGCATCGATCATAACCCGTGGATGAGCCGGTCGGGCTCGCTGGATCATCCGGATTACATCCTGATCGATCTCGATCCGCAGGAATGCGCGTACGACCTGATCGTGGAGGCGGCGCTGATGGTTGAGCGGGTTCTGGAGGAGATCGGCCTGGTGGGGTATCCGAAAACCACGGGCGGCGACGGCATGCACGTGTATATCCCGCTCGAGCCGGTCTACAGTTATGAGGAGGCGCGGACGTTCGCGGAATTGATCGCGCGCTTGGTCTCGCACGAAAGGCCGCACCTGTTCACCACACCGCGGTCGGTGGCCAAGCGGCAAAAGAATCGCGTGTATTTCGACTACCTGCAGATCGGCAAATCGAAAACCATCGCGGCGCCTTACGTGCTGCGGGCATACGAGGGCGCGCCGGTAGCGACGCCGCTGGAGTGGGCCGAGGTGGTGAAAGGCCTGAACCCCAAGCAGTTCCACATACACAACTCCCGGGAGCGATTTCGCGAGAAGGGCGATCTGTTCCGCGGCGTGCTGGAGCGACCGCAGAATCTATACGAGGCCCTGGGCCGGCTGGAAAAGTTGTTCAAGTAACCGAGGGAGCGGTCTTACTTCTCCGTCGTCAGGAAAACGATCACTCCATTGCCGCGAAAGACAAGTTCGGCGGCAGCTTTCTGCGGGGCATCCGCCTTGTGGGAGGTCCGCGAGACCACGCGGCCATAGATCACTGCCCAGCGATCGTATTCCGGATTGCCGAAGCGGAACTTGCCGAGGGCGGTATGGCGCGTGAGCGCGGCGAATTTCTTATTCAGCACGGCGGCGTCGAATTCGAAGTTGGCGGGGGGCTTGGGCCCGTCGGTGGAATCCTCGGTCAGCCAGAGCATGGGCGGCACGGTGGTGGCCGGATCGCAGGATTCCTCGCCGATCCAGCGGCCGTCGCGGCGGAAGGAGTAGCGGCCCAGGACGGCCACGTCTTTGCCATCGTGTGCCGGCAGGTCGGCCATGATTTCGCAGACCGTTACCGGCGGAATCGGCGGATCTGCCGCAGTGGCGAAGGCCGTCACGAACAAGGCCAGCACAATGCAGCGGCCCATCGCGGAATTTCCCCGGGCGCGGAGTGACATGTGTCGCAGAAACAGATTAGACCTCTCGAACTCCCTGATGGTTACATCCATTATTACCACTGTTGGGGTGAAGTGCACGGGCGCTTATCCCTATCGACTGGTAATCGTTTTATGGGCACACCGCGAGAAATGGGTTATGTTGCCGGGAGGGCAAACCGGGGACGGACAGCGAATTTCCGGCAAACAGCGCCGGAAATTCATGTCAGTCCCCAGTTTGCGGGACGACCGTCCGGAGTACAATGCTGGCAGGGCCGCGGTGCCCCTGCGATGATCTGGAATCCCACGCCGGGCATTTATCGAATCCACCAACGTCTGGCGCTTCATGCAGCGCCTCGGGTTTGAAGACCGTGAGACGTTTCTGCGTTTCACCCGGGAAAATCCCGAGCGCTTCTGGGACGAGATGATGCGCGAGTTGGGTGTCGAGTGGTTTGAGCCTTACGGCCAGGTGCTGGACGCCAGCCGCGGACCGGAATGGACGCAGTGGTTCACCGGCGGGCGCATGAACATCGCACACAATTGCCTGGACCGCTGGGCGGAGACCGATCGCGTAGCCTGCCTCTGGGAAGCCGAGAACGGCGCCGCCGGTGCTGTCACTTTCCGCGAGGTCCGCGAGCAGGCCAACCGGGTGGCCAACGGACTACGCGGGCTCGGCCTGGTGGCCGGAGACCGCGTGGCGCTATGCCTGCCGATGGTCCCGGAGATTCTCGCCATCCTCTACGGCTGCTTCAAGGCGGGGCTCACGGTGGTGCCGATCTTCGCGGGCTTCGGCCCGGGCGCGATCGCCACGCGGCTGGAGGATTCGGGCGCGCGCGTGCTGTTCACCGCGGATTTCCTGGAGCGGCGCGGCAAGCGCATTCCGCTGGCCGCCAGGATGCCGCCTTTCAGCGGGCACACGATCGTGCTGCGCACATCCTCCTGGGATGACTTCCTGTACGCCCAGCCGGTCACGTCACCGACACTTTCGCTCGATTCCGAAGCGCGCGCCTTCCTGCTCTATACCTCGGGCACCACAGGCAAGCCGAAGGGCACGGTGCACACGCACGCCGGATGCCTGGCGCAGATGGGCAAGGAGATCTGGCTGGGCTTCGACCACCGCGACGAGGACCGCTTCTTCTGGCTCAGTGATATTGGTTGGATGATGGGTCCGTGGACCATCCTGGGGAATCACCTATTCGGCGGCACGATCTTCCTGTATGACGGAGCGCCCGATTACCCCAGCCCGGCGCGGCTGTGGGAGACGATCGAGCGCCACCGCATTACGACGTTTGGTGTGTCGCCGACCGCCATACGGATGCTCAGCAAGTCGGCGGGCGAGCTGCCGCCGATGGAATCGCTGCGGCTGCTGGGGTCGACCGGCGAGCCTTGGGACGACACGTCCTGGCTGTGGTTCTTCGAACGCGTGGGCCGGCGGCGCTGCCCCATCATCAATATTTCGGGCGGAACGGAGATCGTGGGAAGCTTTCTGCTCCCGCTGCCTATTCAGGCGCTCAAGCCGTGCACGCTGGGCGGGCCGGCTCCCGGAATGGCGACGGAGGTGGTGGACGAGAACGGCGTCCCGGTGCGGGGGCGCAAGGGCTACCTGGTCTGCACCCGGCCCGTGCCCTCCATGACGCGCGGCATCTGGGGCGACCCCGAACGCTACCTGGCGACGTATTGGAGCCGCTTCCCCGGGATGTGGTATCACGGCGACTGGGCGAGCGTGGACGAGGACGGCCACTGGTTCCTGCACGGCCGCGCCGACGAATCGATGAACGTGGCGGGGCGCAAGGTGGGTCCGGCCGAAGTCGAGGAGGCGATGATGCAGCACCCGGGCGTCGCGGAGGCCGCCGTGATCGGTGTACCGGACAGTCTCAAGGGCGAAGCGATTGTCGGCTACGCGGTGTGCAGGCCCGGCGGGCAGGTGGACCCGGCCGGGGTGTCCCAGACGGTGGTAGAGGTGCTCGGTCCCACGTTTCGTCCGAGGGAAATCGTGGTGGTGGCGGAGTTGCCGAAGACGCAGAGCGGAAAAATCGTGCGACGGCTGCTTCGCCAGAAATATCTCGGCGAAGAGCTGGGCGATCTTTCGACCGTGGCAAACCCTGGCGCGCTGTAATCACTGGTGGGACAATCCCCGTCTTACTTCACAATGGCGGAAGACTTACCGGCGAACTCCAGTACCCAGGTGGGGAAGATCCCCAGGAAGAGCGTGCCCAGCGCGGGCAGCAGCAGCGCGATACGCAGGCCGCCGGTCAAAGGCTCAGCGCCTTGCGTAGCTTCGCCGGGCTCGTACATGTACATCACCACCAGGATGCGCAGGTAGTAGTACGCCGCCACGGCGCTGTTCAACAGACCGAGGATGGTCAGCCAGACCAAGTGGCTATCCAGCGCCGCTTTGAAGATGTAGAACTTGCCGAAGAAACCGCCGGTGAGCGGGACGCCGATCAGCGACAGCAGGAAGATGGAGAACATTGCGGCGGTGAGCGGTTGCTTGCGGCCCAGGCCCTTGAAATCGTCGATGCTCTGGAAGCGCTCGCCCTTGCCGGTGAGCACGCTGACGGCGGTGAAGGCTCCCACATTCATGAAGGCGTAGGACGCCAGGTAGAACATGGCGGCGGCCGTACCGGTCTCGCTGCGCGCGGTGAGCGCCACCAGGACGTAGCCGGCGTGCGCGATGGAGCTGTAGGCCAGCATGCGCTTGATGTTGGTTTGCATCAACGCGGCGAAGTTGCCGATACACATCGAGGCCAGCGCGCAGATCCACACCAGCGGCTCCCACCGGTTGCCGATGGGCTCGAAGGCGGTGACGAAAATACGCAGGAAGACGGCGAAGGCGGCGGCTTTCGGTCCGGCGGAGAGGAACGCGGAGATGGGGGTGGGCGCGCCCTGGTAGACGTCGGGCGCCCAGACCTGGAAAGGCGCGGCGGAGACTTTGAAGGCGAGCCCGACGAACATCAGGGCGGCGGCAACGGCCAGGAAAACGGGGTCGGCTGCCTGGTGCAGAACGGCGCGCCGGACAATCAGCAGGTTTACGCTGCCGGTGGCGCCGTAGATCAACGCTACGCCGTACAGGAAGAACGCGGTGGCGAAACTGCCGAGCAGGAAATATTTGAGCGCCGATTCGTTGCAGCGCTGGTCGTCGCGCAGGTATCCGGCCAGAATGTAGCTCGCGATGGAGGAAATCTCCAGGCCGATGAAGACCATGATCAGGTCGTTGGAGGCCGCCATCAGGCACTGCCCGGCGATGGAGAACAGAAGCAGCGCGTGATATTCGCTGGTCTCGGCGCCCTGGCGCGCCAGGAAGCGATAGGACGGCAGGACGGTCATGATGCCCACCACAATCACCAGCACGCGGAAGAAGGTGGCGAAGCCATCCACCATGAGCATGCCGCCGAACGCCGGTCCGGGGATGGTGTATGCGTACACGCTGGCGCCGAGCGCGGCCACCAGCGCCGCCAGGCTGATATGCCCGAAGGCGTTCGACGCGCGTTTGTGGATCAACGGATCGAGCACCATGAGCAGGGTGCCCATGATGGTGAGAATGATCTCGGGCAGGAAGCGCAGCGCGTCCTGCGGGTTGAAGAGCGCACTAACGAGCATCGGCGACCTCCGCGGCTTGCGGCTTGGCCGGTGCCGGTATCTGGACCCGGTAGGGGACGTTCACGTTGGTCTGTTCCAATACGCGTGCGGTGTTCCTGCCGACGGGCGGGAGAAAGCTTTGCGAGTACACGCCCATCCACACCATCATGACGATGAGCGGCAGGATGGCCGCCCACTCGCGCAGATTGAGATCCGGAATGTGGGCGCGAACTTCCGCGCCGGCCTCGCCGTAAAACACGCGCTGGTACATCCAGAGCATGTAGCAGGCGGAGAGGATCACGCCGAGCGAGGCCCAGGCGGTCCAGGTGAAGTTGGCGATAGCGGTTCCCTGCAGCACCAGGAATTCGCCGACGAAATTGTTGAGCGTGGGCAGGCCGATGCTGGCCAGGGTGGTGACCAGGAAGGCGGTGGAGAGCCACGGCGCGACCGTGGCCACACCGCCATAGTCGGCGATTTCGAGCGAGTGACGCCGCTCATACAGGATGCCGACGAAGAGGAAGAGCGCGCCGGTGGAGACGCCGTGATTGAGCATCTGGTAGACCGCGCCATCGAGTCCCTGCTGGGTGAAGCTGAAGATGCCGAGGACGACGAAACCGAGGTGCGCCACCGAAGTGTAGGCCACCAGTTTCTTCAGATTGGGCTGGACCAGCGCGACCAGCGAGCCGTACACGATGCCGATGATGGCGAGCACGCCGATCCACGGGGCGCAGGCGCGCGCGGCGCTGGGGAAGAGCGGCAGGCAGAAGTGCAGGATACCGTAGGTGCCCATTTTCAGCATGACGCCGGCCAGCATGATGGAGCCGGCGGTGGGCGCTTCCACGTGCGCGTCGGGCAGCCAGGTGTGCAGCGGGAAGAGCGGCACCTTGATGGCGAAGGCGATGAAGAAGGCCAGGAAGAGCAGCATCTGCTCGCTGGCGGGGAAGCTCAAACGCCCGTTGGAGAGCATCTCCAGAATCGCCGGATAGCTGAAGGTCAGGGTCTTGTTGTAGATGTAGATGATCGCGCCCAGCATCAGGACGGAGCCCGCGAAGGTGTAGACGAAGAATTTGAGGGCGGCGTAGATGCGGCGGTCGTGCCCCCAGATGCCGATCAGGAAGTACATGGGCACCAGGGTGACTTCCCAGAAGACGTAGAAGAGGAAGAGATCCTGCGCCAGGAAGACGCCGACCAGGCCGAATTCCAGCAGTAGAAGGAAGGCGTAAAATTCCTTGCAGCGATCCTTGATGGAGTTCCAGGAAACCAGCACGCAGAGCGGGGTGAGGAAGGTGGAGAGCAGGACCAGCCACAGGCTGACGCCGTTCACCGAAATCGCGAAGTGAATGTTGGGCGTGGCGATCCAGGGTACGTTCACAGGGAACTGCTCGCCCGCGGCATTGCGGTCGAACCAGGCCAGCAGGCCGAGCGACGCGACGAAGGTGGCGAGCGAACTGACCAGCGCCCACATGCGGCTGCCCTCCGCGGAAGACGAGCGCGGAATCGCCAGGGCGATGAGGAAGGCGGCCAGCGGCATGACGAGGACCAGGGTGAGGAGGTTCATCGGGGGAGACCTCCGAACAGGCCCATGGCCAGGATCAGCGCCACGGAGCCGAACAGCACCCAGGTGGCGTAACTCCGTATATTGCCGGATTGCAGCAGGCGCAGCACGCTGCCCACATCGCGACAGCGCGCGCCCAGGCCGTTGACGATGCCGTCGATTAAGCCTGCGTCCACGCCCTTCCAGAGCACGATGCGCGAGCCGCCCACCAGCGGTTTGACTACGGTGGCGTCGTAGATCTCATCCACGAAATACTTGTTATAGAGCAGTTGATAGGGGGCTCTGAAGGTTTGGGCCAAGGCATCCGCCATGTCAGGCTTCACCATGTACACGAGGTACGCCAGACCGATGCCGGCGAGACCCGCAAAAACCGAGATGTACATCAATAAGGGGTTGGTGGCCTCTTCAAACGCGGGGAACATGGCTTTCAGGAATTCGGGGATGGGGAAGAGCCACCCGCCAACCAGCGACAGCACCGCCAGCACCGCGAGCGGAACCCACATCACCGGGGGCGATTCGTGCGCGTGGGCCTGACCGCGATAGGTGCCGAAGAAAGTCATGAACATCGCGCGTGAGACGTAGAAGGCCGTAAGGCAGGCTGTGAACACGCCGATCCAGTAAATCGCGTGCGAGTGCTGGTAGGCAGCCCCCAGGATGGCATCCTTGCTGTAGAAGCCGTCGAACGGAGGCACCCCGGCGATGGCGACCCAGGCGCACGCCATGGTCCAGAACGTAATCGGAATCTTCTTGCGCAGGCCGCCCATATTGCGCATGTCCTGCTCGCCGGAGAGCGCGTGGATCACGCTGCCGGCACCCAGGAAGAGCAGCGCCTTGAAGAAGGCATGGGTCACCAGGTGGT
>CAWDWK010000042.1:0-37886 GCA_963805775.1 uncultured Solibacteraceae bacterium
CCGCTGGGAGTACGGGGCTTCAGTGGCGTTAGACGATAAATACGACGGCCTTCAACGGCTCGTACAGATGGGCAAGGAAAAAGGCTACGTCTTGTACGACGAGGTCAGCGAAGTGCTGCCCGGCGATCTCGCCGGAGGCGCCGACATCGACGACGTTCTCGCCGGACTCGACACCGCCGGCATCGAAATCCTGGAAGAGCCCAAGGATTTCGAGAAGAAAATCGAAGAATCCGGCGAAGACATCATCGATCTCGAACTTCCCGCGGGACTCGGCGAGAAGGTCAACGATCCCGTCCGCATGTACCTGCGCGAGATGGGCACCGTGCCGCTCCTTACCCGCGAAGGCGAAGTTGAGATTGCGCGGCGCATCGAGCGCGGCCAGAACACGGTACTCAAGTCGATTTTCCGGGCTCCCCTGGTGATCCAGGAGATCGTCGGCATGGGCGAGGAAGTTCTGCAGGACACGCTCTCCGCCCGCGACGTCATACAGATCGCGGACCCCATGCTCACCGATGAACTGGTCGAGGAAAAGCGCCAGGAATTCGCCCGCAATACCGAGGATGTAGCGCGGCATTACAAGAAGATCCTGCAGTGCCGCCAGAAACTCATGGCCATCCCGCGGGGCATGAAGCCGAAGCAATACCGCCGGCAACTGTGGGAACTGGGCCGGCTGATCGTGCGCACATCGCGCTTGTGCCGCGCCATCAAGTTTCAATCGCCCGTTATCCGTCACCTGATCGATCGCCTGCGGGCCGCGGTGGAAGAGCTCCGGCCGTTGGAGAACGACTTGGCCAAAACCCAGCGGAAGCTGGAGACGTGGCCGGGCGCCCGCGCCGAGGGCATCAAGGAACTGCGTAAGGAACAGCGTGCCTTCGGCCAGCGGTTGCAGCAGATGGAGGAGTTGTTCGGCGCATCGGCAGCGGAGCTGCGGCGCACTCTAGAGATCATCTCGCAGGCCCACCAGGAAGCCGAAACGGCCAAGAGGGAACTCATCGAGGCCAACCTGCGCCTGGTCGTCAGCATCGCCAAGCGCTACACCAATCGCGGCCTGCAGTTCCTGGACCTGATTCAGGAGGGCAACATCGGCTTGATGAAGGCCGTGGACAAATTCGAGTACCGCCGCGGCTACAAGTTCTCGACGTACGCCACCTGGTGGGTGCGCCAGGCCATCACGCGCGCCATCGCGGACCAGGCGCGCACCATCCGTATTCCGGTGCACATGATCGAGACCATCAACAAGCTGATCCGGACTTCGCGGCAGATGGTTCAGGAACTCGGGCGCGAGCCGACCAACGAGGAACTCGCCAAGCGCTTGCAATTGCCCGTGTCCAAGGTGCGCAAGGTGCTGCGCGTGGCGCAGGAGCCCATCTCGCTGGAAACGCCGATCGGGGAAGAGGAAGAATCCCACTTGGGGGATTTCATCGTCGACCAGAACGGAATTTCACCTTCCGACGCCGTGATCAACTTGAATTTGCGGGAGCAGACGGCGCAGGTGCTGAAGACGCTCACGCCGCGGGAAGAGAAGATCATCAAGATGCGCTTCGGGCTGGAAGACGGCAGCGAGCACACCCTCGAGGAAGTGGGGCAGAATTTCGCGGTGACGCGCGAGCGCATCCGCCAGATCGAAGCCAAGGCACTCCGCAAACTGCGCCACCCCAGTCGCAGCCACCGTCTGCGGGCTTTCCTGGAAAACGGCACCCACGGCGGCGTGTAGCGCGCTTCGTGGGGCAGGCGCTTCCGCCTGCCAACCCCCCTAAAACACAAAACGAGGAACGTCGTGAGACGCCCCTCGTTAGAAATTCTATTCAGAGGACTACCAGCGGGGTTCGCGACGACTGCCGCCACCGCCACCGCTGCCACCGCCTCCGGGCCGACGGCCACCGCCCCCGCCGCCACCACCGGGGCGCCCGCCGCCTCCTCCTCCGCCGAAGCCTCGGCCACCACCTCCGCCGCCACCGAAGCCACGGTCGGGTTTAGGACGGGCCTCGTTCACATTCAGTGCACGGCCGTCCAGGGTGTAACCATTGAGAGCGGAAATGGCCTGATCCGCCTCGCCTTCATTTTCCATCTCGACGAATGCGAAACCGCGGGAACGTCCGGTTTCGCGATCTGTCATGATTCGGGCACTGTTCACCTGGCCGTAGCGTTCGAAGAGGCTGCGGACGCCCTCTTCGGAGGCGTTGAAATCCAGGTTGCCTACGAATATGTTCTTCACTCTAGTCTCCTGTCAATTTGAAAGCGGGGCTTATCGGGGAGGTCACATGGCGGAAAAACTCACAGTTTCACTCGGCCGGATTCGCGAAAGCTTGTCAAACGCGATTCGAATATAGCACGGGCCGGAAAGAGTGGGCAAACAAAATCGGTGGGATCAGAGTGAGGAAGATGACAAAAGGCCTCCGCCGAAGCGGAGGCCTTTTAGATTAAACCGGGCGACGTCCTACTCTCCCACACACTTGCGCGTGCAGTACCATCGGGGCTGAGGAGCTTAACTGCCGTGTTCGGGATGGGAACGGGTGGGTCCTCCTCGCTAGGGTCACCCAGAAACTGGTGACATTCCCAAAGTGCCCCAAGGGCTCTTTGGACTGAATATTGACGGGCTAAACGGGTTTTCAAGTAGCGTCCACACTGTACTTGTGTGAACAGTAGTATTTTATGGTCAAGCCGAACGGGCGATTAGTAACGGTCAGCTCAACGTATTGCTACGCTTACACATCCGTCCTATCAAACAGGTAGTCTACCTGTGCCCTACATAGCTTTCGCTTGGGAGATCTCATCTTGGGGAAGGTTTCACGCTTATATGCATTCAGCGTTTATCCTGACCGAACTTCGCTACCCAGCGGTGCCCCTGGCGGGACAACTGGATCACAAGAGGTTCGTCCACCCCGGTCCTCTCGTACTAAGGGCAGGCCCCCTCAAATCTCCTACGCCCACCACAGATAGGGACCGAACTGTCTCGCGACGTTCTGAACCCAGCTCACGTACCGCTTTAATAGGCGAACAGCCTAACCCTTGGGAGCTTCTACACCCCCAGGATGCGATGAGCCGACATCGAGGTGCCAAACCGGAGCGTCGATGTGAACTCTTGACTCCGATCAGCCTGTTATCCCCGGCGTACCTTTTATCCGTTGAGCGATGGCCCTTCCATACAGAACCACCGGATCACTAAAGCCTACTTTCGTATCTGCTCGACTTGTTGGTCTCGCAGTTAACCAGGTTTATGCTTTTGCACTCGTCGGCGGATTTCCAAACCGCCTGAACCTAGCTTCGCGCGCCTCCGTTACCGTTTAGGAGGCGACCGCCCCAGTCAAACTACCCGCCTTCCACTGTCCCTCATCCAGATTATGGATGGAGGTTAGAACCACAGAACGATCAGGGTGGTATCTCACCGTTGGCTCTGCCGAGTCCGAAAACCCGACTTCAAAGCCTCCCACCTATCCTGCGCAGATCGCCCCATAGTTCCATGAAAGGGTATAGTAAAGGTGCACGGGGTCTTTCCGTCTAGTGGCGGGCACCCGGCGTCTTCACCGGGACCACAAGTTCGCCGGGCGGCAGGTTAAGACAGTTCTCAGATCGTTACGCCATTCGTGCAGGTCGGAACTTACCCGACAAGGAATTTCGCTACCTTAGGACCGTTATAGTTACGGCCGCCGTTCACCGGGGCTTCAGTTCAAAGCTTCGCTTGCGCTGACCTCTCCCTTTAACCTTCCGGCACCGGGCAGGCGTCAGCCCCTATACGTCGTTTTCGACTTTGCAGAGACCTGTGTTTTTGTTAAACAGTCGCCTGAGACATTTCACTGCGACCCACGTCTTAGGTGGGCACACCTTCTCCCGAAGTTACGGTGCTAATGTGCCTAGTTCCTGAACCTACCATCACCCGAGCGCCTTAGAATATTCTTCTCGTCCACCTGTGTCGGTTTGTGGTACGGATACCTTACCTCTCCTTAGAGGATTTTCCTGGCGGACGACCCGGCGGATTTGCCTCTCCGGATCTCCCTTCACCCTGGTTTGAAACCATTACGCACCAAGGCTTACGGTCCGCGTCCCCCCATCGGTCTTGATCGAAATAAGGTAGTGCAGGAATGTTAACCTGCTGTCCATCCGCTACGCCTTTCGGCCTCGCGTTAGGCTCCGACTAACCCTGAGCGGATTAACCTTTCTCAGGAATCCTTAGACTTACGGCGACCACGGTTCGCACGTGGTTTCTCGCTACTTATGCTGGCAGAGTCACTTCCCAACGCTCCAGCCCTCCTTTCGGTAGACCTTCACAGCTGTTGAGAACGCTCTCCTACCATTCGTACATTGCTGTACGAATCCGTAACTTCGGTATCATGCTTAAGCCCCGTTATATTGTCGGCACCGAGCCGCTCGACCAGTGAGCTATTACGCTTTCTTTAAAGGATGGCTGCTTCTAAGCCAACCTCCTGGCTGTCTGAGCGTCCCGACTTCCTTTCCCACTGAGCATGAATTTAGGGACCTTAGTTGACGGTCTGGGCTGTTTCCCTTTCGACAATGAAGCTTAGCCCCCACTGTCTGACTCCCTCGCTACACATTCACGGCATTCGCAGTTTGGTTGGATTCGGTAACCCGGGAAGGCCCCTAGTCCAATCAGTTCTCTACCACCGCGACGGACCACGAGAGGCTAGCCCTAAAGCTATTTCGGAGAGAACGAGCTATCACGGAATTTGATTAGCCTTTCACCCCTACCCTCAGCTCATCCAAGCTGTTTTCAACCAACACTGGTTCGGACCTCCAGCCGCTGTTACACGGCCTTCATCCTGGCCAAGGGTAGATCATCCCGCTTCGCGTCTATTCCCAGCGACTCCATCGCCCTGTTCAGACTCGCTTTCGCTTCGGCTCGCTTGCGCTTAACCTTGCCACTGAGAATAACTAGCCAGCTCATTATGCAATAGGCACGATGTCAGGCATTCTCCTTGCGGAGCATAGCCCTCCAACTGCTTGTAGGCGTGTGGTTTCAGGTACTATTTCACTCCCCTCGCAGGGGTTCTTTTCACCTTTCCCTCACGGTACTGGTTCACTATCGGTCGCAATTGAGTATTTAGCCTTGCCGGATGGTCCCGGCGGATTCAAGCAGGGTTTCTCGTGCCCCGCCCTACTTAGGAGCCACTCAAAGGAGGATTGCATTTTCACTTACGCGGCTGTCACGCTCTATGGCCGGCCTTTCCAGACCGTTCAATTAACACTTTCCTATCCCTCTTTTTACCTACTAGATGCTCTCTTCCGAAAGCCTCCAGTAAGTAATTGTGGTCCTGCAACCCCTGGCTCTCCTTGCGGATCACCAGGTTTAGGCTCTTCCGAGTTCGCTCGCCACTACTATCGGAATCACGGTTGTTTTCTTCTCCTCGGGGTACTGAGATGGTTCACTTCCCCCGGTTTGCTCCGCCACCCTATGTATTCAGATGACGGTAATGAGTGTTCACACTCACTGGGTTTCCCCATTCGGAAATCTCCGGATCATAGCCTATTAGCGGCTTCCCGAAGCTTATCGCAGCTGATCACGTCCTTCTTCGCCTAATTGCGCCTAGGCATCCACACACACGCCCTTAGTAGCTTGACCATAAAATCTACTTCTCACACAAACACATTTTTTTAACAGCTTCCACCAGGCCTCGGCTTTTACGCCTCGCCCCAGCTTCCACTATTTAGCAGACGCTACTTTCTACGCGCTTTATACACTTGTGTTTATAATGCCCGTCAATATTCAGTTGTCAAAGATCTCGATTGCCTCAGCAATCAGTTTAAACGACCCTTTCGGATCGCTTTAACTCATTGCTGAACTTTACTACTCGAAGCGCTTCGCTTCTCTCGGTTGGATGGTGGGCCCAGATGGAATCGAACCATCGACCTCACCCTTATCAGGGGTGCGCTCTAGCCATCTGAGCTACGGGCCCAGGTGTTTTCACTCTGTCGTCCCAACACTGGTGGAGCTGGTCGGGATCGAACCGGCGACCTCCTGAGTGCAAATCAGGCGCTCTCCCAGCTGAGCTACAGCCCCTTTTAAGTGCAGCGGTATGTTCTCACACCGCTGCCTTCGAGATGTAATCGAGGCCAGTTGGATACAGGGATCAGGAGCATCAAGCCCCCAACCACTTTCAGATTCACTTCCCAAAACCTTAAGTGGAGATCCGGTAGCGTGCTCACTACCAGTTCCGAAGAACCAGTAGCGGTTTATGGAATGGAACGACTGCCCCCTACTCGCCCACGCTGTACACTCAAGCGCTTCTGGCTTTCAGAAACTCCATCCACGGTCTCTCTTAGAAAGGAGGTGATCCAGCCGCAGGTTCTCCTACGGCTACCTTGTTACGACTTCACCCCAATCATGGATCATACCTTGGGCCGCTGCCCCCCTTGCGGGTCAGCCTGCAGACTTCTAGTACAATCCACTTTCGTGATGTGACGGGCGGTGTGTACAAGGCCCGGGAACGTATTCACGGCAGCGTGCTGATCTGCCATTACTAGCGATTCCAGCTTCATGCAGGCGAGTTGCAGCCTGCAATCCGAACTGAGAACGGTTTTTTGCGATTGGCTCCCCCTCGCGGGTTTGCTGCGCTTTGTACCGTCCATTGTAGCACGTGTGTAGCCCTGGACATAAAGGCCATGAGGACTTGACGTCATCCCCACCTTCCTCCAGCTTATCGCTGGCGGTCTCCTGCGAGTTCCCAACTGAATGATGGCAACACAGGACAGGGGTTGCGCTCGTTGCGGGACTTAACCCAACATCTCACGACACGAGCTGACGACAGCCATGCAGCACCTCGACTCCACCCCCTTGCGGGGTAACAGTGTTTCCACCGCCGTTGAGAAGCCGTTCGAGCCCAGGTAAGGTTCTTCGCGTTGCGTCGAATTGAACCACATGCTCCACCGCTTGTGCGGGCCCCCGTCAATTCCTTTGAGTTTCAGCCTTGCGACTGTACTCCCCAGGCGGCATATTTAACGCGTTAGCTCCGGCACGGACAGAATGAACTGCCCACACCAAATATGCATCGTTTAGGGCGTGGACTACCAGGGTATCTAATCCTGTTTGCTACCCACGCTTTCGTGTCTCAGCGTCAGTTACGGTCCAGAAAGCCGTCTACACCACCGGTGTTCCTCCTGATATCTACGCATTTCACCGCTACACCAGGAATTCCACTTTCCTCTCCCGTACTCTAGTCCCTCAGTATTCACCGCACCCTCCCGGTTAAGCCGGGAGATTTCACAGCGAACTTAAAGAACCGCCTACACACCCTTTACGCCCAGTAACTCCGAACAACGCTTGCTGCCTACGTATTACCGCGGCTGCTGGCACGTAGTTAGCCGCAGCTGCTTCTCCAGGTACCGTCACTATCTTCCCTGACGAAAGAGCTTTACACCCCGAAGGGCTTCATCGCTCACGCGGCGTCGCTGCATCAGGGTTTCCCCCATTGTGCAAGATTCCCCACTGCTGCCTCCCGTAGGAGTCTGGCCCGTGTTTCAGTGCCAGTGTGGCCGTGTGCCCTCTCAGGCCGGCTACCGATCTCTGCCTTGGTGGGCTCTTACCCCACCAACTAGCTAATCGGCCGCGGGCTCCTCTTTCAGCGCATTTCTGCTTTCCCTTCTCAGGCTTATGCGGTATTAGCCAAAGTTTCCCTTGGTTATTCCTCACTAAAAGGTAGATTACCCACGTGTTACTCACCCGTACGCCACTGTACTCATGGATTGCTCCACTTTCTCGTTCGACTTGCATGTGTTAGGCGCGCCGCCAGCGTTGATTCTGAGCCGGGATCAAACTCTCGTTTGATATTGTGAGTTTAATCGCTCCGGTTGACTCAAAGTTCTGACGAAGTGTTTCTTTACTGCATCCAACCAGATTGTCAATGATCTGCGCTCATCTACTACGACATCGTAATATCGCAATATTTGGCAGGCCTCGAAACTTGTGCAGCCGCGAACATCCCTTATCCGGGAACTCACAAGCTGTAAAATTTATGAGAGCTTGTTAAAGAACCAAACAGGAAGGCCGTATTCCGCTCCGTACGGTGGCCCGCACAGAGTTTTGTTACCATTCCTTGCAGAGGACCTAGTGTTACTCTATCACCGTCGCAAGTACTTTACAAGCCCGGAAGAGCGTGCAATTCCTAAGATCCCCAAATCGGCGACTTGTTCAGAATACCAGAGCCTCCCGGCGGATGCAATAGCAATCTTGGGAATATTTCACCCCTGCATATCTGAAATGCCCGGTAAGTCACTCCATCTTATTGAAAGCCATCGAGATATTGATTACTGATAAATTTCTCACAAAGGTCTAAAATGAAAGCCATGTTACTGGTGGCTGCGGCCCTAATCGCCCTCGCCCAGGATTCCGCCCAACCCAACCTGCCCGATCTCCTCTCTCGCGTTGCCGAAGAGGCCGAGATTCTCCAGCAGAACGCCCCTAAGTCCCTGACACAGGAAACCTTAGAGCAGCGAGCCCTGATGCCCGCCACGCGCTTTCGTCCACGCATCGGAAAGGCCGCCAACGTGACACAGCCCCCTCGCCTAGTAGTTCGCCAGATCGTTTCCGAGTATAGCGTCGGCACCCTGAAGGAGTCTTCTGTACCGAATCTCACCGAACTCCGGCAGGTGATCTCAGTCGATGGCAGAAAGGTCCAAACCGCCTCCAGCGCGCGCCACGCCCTCTCCCTCGGCATTACCTCCCCAGATGACCGGATCCGCAAACGAATGCTCGAGGATTTCGCCAAACACGGCCTGGTCGACATCGCCACCGACTACGGTATCTTCCTCCTCGCCTTCAACAAGCGCGGCCTGGAGCACATGAAAGTGGCCATCGCCGGCGAGGAAGCCGTCGGCACGGACACCGCCTGTGTGCTCAACTGGCAGCAAACTACACCCGATGGCGGCGTGCTCGAATTTCTCGGCAACCAGGCATCGCGCCGCGCCCTGCAGGGCAAGCTCTTCGTACGTAAGTCCGATGGATTGCCGCTGCGCATACAATCCTGGACCGAGCATCCCCTGGAAGGCCACATGATCCGCGACGAGGCCACGGTGGACTACATTCAGTCCGCGCACGGCTTTCTCACGCCCGCGTCAGTGGTTCATCGTCATATGATCGACGGCCAGGTGATCACCGAAAACCTCTATCGCTACGAACCTTTTAAAATGTTCAGCGCCGACGCCGAAATCAAATTCACCGAGCTGGAAACGCCGCCCCCACCACCGCCGGCCCCCACAAAGAAATGAATCGCATCCTCTACCTTCACGGCTTCGCCTCGTCCCCCGTGTCCAACAAAGCGCGTTTCTTCGCCGAGCGCCTGCGCGCTGCCGGCGCCCAGGTGGACATCCCCGATCTCGCCGCCGGCGATTTCGAGCACCTGACCATCACCGGCCAGTTGCGCCTCGTCGAGCAGGCCGCCGGTGGAGACGCGGTTCCGCTGATCGGCAGCAGCATGGGCGGATATCTCGCCGCGCTCTACGCCGCTCGCCACCCCGAAGTGCCGCGCGTCGTATTGCTGGCGCCCGCATTCCGCTTCGCACCCCGCTGGGCCGAGCGCCTCGGCGTCGATGCCGTGGCAGCGTGGCGGAAGACCGATGCCCTCGATGTCTTCCATTACGGCGAGAACCGGCAGCGCAGCCTCTCCTACGCCCTCCTCGATGACGCCTCACACTACGAGGACTACCCCGATTTCCGACAGCCGGCGCTAATCTTCCACGGCGAGAATGATGACGTCGTACCCGTTGCCTACTCCGAGGAATTCGCTCGCACGCACCCGGATGTGCAACTGTCCGTCCTCAAGTCCGGTCACGAATTACTCGACGTTCTGGAATACATGGCGCCTCGTGTGACCGCTTTTCTGCGGGCCGAGTAGATCGGGTCGGGCCTCACTTCCCAAGCGGTTTTGCGGGCGATGCGGTGGGGGCGGAGTCGCCGGTGATCAGATCCTTCACGCTGTTGAACAGGCCCGCGTCATCGATCACGTAGAACAGCCCGCCGCGCCCGTTTTGGCTGCTGTCGCAATCGCCGGCGACTAAAGCGTCGCCCTGTTGGTTCATGTCTCCGAAGATGGTTTCATGATTCGGGCCCGCGGTAGAAACCCCGATTTTGGCGTGGTTGAAGTTGGGACCCCCACCACCGGTCAAGCCGAACTCCTTTCCATCCCAATGTCCCGTCGTCGCGATCTCGACAGCTCCGGACTGACCAATCGTGGTGTCCCAGCAGGCCAGTTTCGTGGATGCCGTGGTCGAATAGATCTCGGGTGAGTCCCACCAGGAGGCAACTCTCAGCGGTACGCCACCGAGAGCCGCCGACACCATCTGCCAGGGCGGAACATTCAGCTTGGAAGGCTTTGAAATTAATTGGACTCCGCTCGAGAGCCGGTCGATTGTGAATGTGGTCGACTTGGATCGCACGCCCAGGCTCGCCACCAGCGCCTGTACGTCCGCCGGGCCTCCATTATTCACAATTTGCGGATTCTTCGGGTCCGTCACCACGCTCGCGTTCTGTAGCGCTCCCAGCACCTTCACGACATCGCTCTTATTCAGTTTGAGTGAGAAAAAATGCTGGCTCACTTCGATATCGTTGTCCTTCACGCATCCCAGCGTATTGCCATCGGTCTTGCGCGGGAAACTCTTGCTGCCGGCCGCCGGCCACGATGGGGTGGAGACTTGGATTACGAGTCCGTCGCCCGCGTCATCCCAGGCCAGCATTCCTTTTGAATGGCCCCACGGCGCGCCACACTCCTCGCTGCACCCGGCAATCTTGGGATCGTCGTAGAACTGATCGTTCCAAACCACATAGTGAAAAGACCCGTTATACAACGCGTCGAAAGTGGCTCCCAGCGGGTCGGCGGTAGTGTCGCCCACACAATCGCTGCCCAACTGCAAGACGTCATGCTCACTGCTGGCGTAGGCGAACTGCTGGCTGAACAATTTGTATTTCGCGGTGGTTTGCACCGTACCGCCGAAGGGACATGTTCTGCTCGCTCCCATCGCGCACCCCGGTAGAAAATGCGCGTTGAACTTGAATACGAACCACCAGTCCACTGGGTGGGCCGCCTTGAGAAGGGGCACCGGAGTCGAATTCGAAGCCTTGGCATCGCCGTCC
This sequence comes from uncultured Solibacteraceae bacterium, assembly GCA_963805775.1. Classification (GTDB taxonomy): domain Bacteria; phylum Acidobacteriota; class Terriglobia; order Bryobacterales; family Bryobacteraceae; genus Solibacter. The sequence continues at coordinate 11,078 of CAWDWK010000042.1, forward strand.
GGATATGCCGGCAAGGCGACGAACCAAAAGCAAATCGCAGCCGCTTGGAGGGATCGTGTCAGGCGCGAAATCGGCGTGTGGTATTCCATAGCTCATTCCTCCGTGGGCCGACCTTGGCTCCCCGGTTTGGATGAGTATACACCGTTGCGTCTAATTTCGTACAGTTGTTATTAGTCTCTATAGCCCGTGATGGGTCCCGCAGATCGCGACTTCCAGCCCCATCTCACGGAACATCGCAGCCTTAGTTGCCAGCGCCAGGTTCGCTGCCGCGGCGTCCGGCGCGTAAGCAACTTGCACGTGGTTAGACTTGTGCCGCGCCATCAACTGGTCTCGCGTTACGCCGCAGAGCACCGCGTGCATGATCGGCCACTGCGGCGTCGTGATCCGCCACCGCCGCTCTGTCTCCGCTTCCGGCAGCTCAATCGCGCGCCCCCTGCCGATGTCCACCTTCAGTTTGCCGCCGTCTACGAAGATGCGGCTCCATACGATTTCGCCCGGCTTGCTGACGCCCTTGAGGCTGCCACCGCCCAGGCGAAAATACATCGGAGGCTGTCGCTCGCTGACTGACCCCGCGTAACCGCCCTTCAGATGTGCCGGCGGCACCGCTCCCGAAATCTCGAATACCCAGACGAATTCCTCGTGACCGTTAGTCGCAAACGCCTCGCCGTACCGCACATCGTGCAGCGTAGTTTCCGGATCGTAACCCAGCGCTCGCCAGATCCGGTTGGTGACCAGCGCATCCAACCCTGCGCACTCGTCTACCTCGTTGAAATGCGGCAGCGCGTTGCCCTCGTAGAGCACGCGCCCGTTATTGCGCGCCTTCACCGGCGGCCGGTCCACATTGTTGAGCAGGCCCTCGGCCAGGTCCGATGCCGGAGCCAGGTCTTTCAAGCCTTGCTGATACTGAATCCCGATCGCGTCGCAGCCGAAATCGTCGGCAATCCGCATGGCCGCAATGTACATCTTGCACTGCCACAGAATCTGTTCGTCGGTGAGATCGGTCGCCGCGTTCGGCCCGGTGGCGAACTTCATGCCCTTCCGGTCCAGCCAACTCCGCACCGCCTGGCCTTCCGCATCGCTCACTTGCTGCATCTCGGCAAATAGCGCGGCCTGGCTCAACCGCTCCTTGAACACGCCCGTGGCGTGCAGCAGTTCGTCGGGGATGATGGCGTTGTACATGCCCATGCAGCCCTCGTCGAAAATACCCATGATTGCTTTGCCACGTTGCAGTTCGCCCGCCAGACGGCTGCCCAGTTCCTCGGCCTTGCCCGGCAGATGGAAGTGGCTCAACGCGCGGGCGTGACTCACGTCGTGTTGGACCGTTTCTCCGGCCAGCCACTTGCGCAGTCCGCACAGGAAGAACTCGTCCGTGAAATTCTCGCTCCACAACGTGCTGTACGTGATGCCTGCCTTGGTCATGGACGCGTTCAGGTTCAACATGCCCACCAGTCCCGGCCACTGGCCGCTCCAGTTGGCCACCGTCAGGATCGGTCCCTTGTGGGTATAAAGACCGTGCAGAACGTGATGACTGTACTGCCAGACCGCTTCCACCACCACGAGCGGCGCATCCGGCGGCAGACTGCGGAAAACTTCCATTCCGTACTTCTGGCTGTCGATAAATCCATGTTGCTTTTCCGCGTCGCAGGCATGCCCGCGGCGTACGTCACGGCCTTCACGGCGGATGGCCTGCATCACAGTCTCTTCAGCCTGGGCCTGCGCCTTCCAGCACATTTGGTTGGCCGACAGACGCAAATCCCCGCTGGCAATCACAATCACAGTGTCCGGCATGTTTCACATTGTGACATGCGGACCGCCCGGCGTCTAGCCCTGGAATCGTTATTTGTCCATATTTTAGCGATAAATTGTGCTCCAGCAAGCACGGTTGTGTTTTCCTACAGGCAAGAAGCCTGGAACGGTCAATGCGGGCAATCCCCCGTGAGAACTGTCACCCGCGCGAACCCCTCTTCCGTCGTGGGCGGCACCAGTTTAGCCGCCATTTTATCCAGCGCCTCCACCGGCACCACGCGCTGCCGCCGCGCGTTCCGTTGCAGGCAAACTTCGAGCGGCACATCGAAGAAGACCGCTTCGAGCTCGCACTCCCAAGCGCGGCCAATCTCCACATACGGCCGCCTCTCCTCCGGTGTCAGATTCGTAGCGTCAATGTACGTCACCGGGCGCCCGATCGCGAGCCGCTGCCCCAGCAAATAGCGCAGCGTCTCGAACACCCGCACGTGGATTGTCTGGTCGGTCTCATCGTCCGCCAGGAGCTTGCGTATCCCGTCCGACGACAGTCCCCGCAGGCCCATCTTCTCCAGGTAGGTGGACTTGCCCGACCCCGGAAGCCCCACCAGTACCACGATTCGCATCACAAATCAGCATAACTAACGGCAACCCTCACCCGCGCGGTAGGCTCCAGTACCTTCACGTACCTCGACATCTTGTTTACCCATCGTCGACCGCGTATCCTCTACTCATGCGTATAGCGACCCTGTTGATCGCTATCCTGGCACCTGCCTTGTTTTCCGCCGGAGGTGGTGGGATATTTCGCACCACCGCTTCTCTGGTGCTGGTCAACATTTCGGTTCTCGATTCGCGCGACCGCCCGGTCAACGGCCTCTCGCAAACCCAATTCCAGATTCTCGATAACGGCCGCGAGCAGCCCATACGGTACTTCGCCCACGAGGATGCGCCCGTGTCCCTCGCCATGATCCTCGATGCCAGCGGCAGTATGACCTCCAAATGGACCCGCGCACGCGAAATGCTGGGCAACTTCTGCGAAAACCTGGCGTCCGGAGACGAGTTGTTCCTGGTCACGGTAGGCCGCCACCCCCGGCTGGCCGCCGATTACACCCGCGATTGCACCGAAATGCGCAGCGGACTGTTGCTCACGCAGCCGCACGGCGAGACCGCCTTGCTCGATGCCATACCGCTCGCCGTGCAGCACCTGCGTCATGCCCGCTACGCCCGTCACGTGATTCTCATCATTTCCGATGGCGGCGAAAATGCCAGCCGCACCCGCCTTACCGAGATTCGCAGGCTGGCGCGCGAAGCTAACGCCCAAATCTACGCCGCCACCCTGGGACTCGAAAACGATTATTCGCGCAAGGTGTGGCCCGGTGAAGCCGACGGGCCCGCCCTGCTCAGCGAGATCGCCGAATTCACTGGCGGACGCGCCTTCTCCATTAACGACTGGCGCTGCATCGCCGATGCCGCCGCCTCCATGGCCCGCGAGATTCACGATCAATACGTCATCGGCTACCAGCCCCCCGAGACCGACGACGGCAAGTACCACCGCATTTCCGTCAAGGTGCGCCGCGAGCCCTCCCAGCCCCGCCTCTCCCTCTTTCATCGCAACGGCTACCGCCTCATGGAGTGAACGAGCGGGGCAGGCGCTTTCATCTCCCAACCTGCTACCTTGTTTGAAATGCCTCGCCCCGCCGCCCAACCGCTGACCCCCAATCAGATCCGCGGCTTCTGGGCCGCCTGGGCCGGATGGGCGCTCGACGGCATGGATTCCTTCATCTATGCCCTGGTCCTGGTACCCGCGCTGCGCGACCTCCTGCCCCGTTCCGGACTTGCCCCCACCCAGGCCAACATCGGCTTCTACGGCGGCGTCCTCTTCGCCATATTCCTGGTCGGCTGGGGCTTCGCGTTCCTCTGGGGGCCGCTGGCGGATCGCTTCGGCCGCGTTCGCACCCTCGTCCTCACCATCCTTTGCTACTCCCTCTTCACGTTTCTGGGATGCGCCGCCATGACGGTCTGGCAGCTCGCCGCCTTTCGCTTCCTGGCCGGCGTCGGCATCGGCGGCGAGTGGACCATCGGCGGCGTTTTCGTAGCTGAGGAGTGGCCCGAATCGCGCCGTAAACAAGGCGCCGCCTGGATGCACACCGGATACTACTTCGGCACTTTTCTCGCCGCCATCGTCAACTACACCATCGGCGCGCACTACGGTTGGCGCGCCGTGTTCGCCGTCGGCGGCGCGCCCGCCCTTCTCGTCGCCTTCATCCGCTACGGCGTGCACGAGCCTGCTCGTTGGGAACGCCGCGTCGCCGCGCTCGACCGTCCCTGGACCGCGCGTCTTGCCTTCTTCTCCCTCTTCTCCCCCGAGTACCGCCGCCGCACCCTCTGCAACGCGGCGCTGCTCTTCGTCTCCATGGTCGGGCTGTGGGCCGGGTCGGCCTACGTGCCTTCGTCCATCACCTACCTCGCCACACTCGAAGGCTTCACCGCGTCCCAAGCCGCGCAACTCGCTTCCTGGGCCATCATGTTGCTCTCCGCAGGCACCATCCTGGGATGCCTCCTGGTTCCCGCCTTGGCCTCGCGCATCGGACGCCGCGGCACGCTGGCGTTCTTCTTCGTTCTGATGTTCGTCTGCATCTCGTTCGGCTTCGGCTACGTTTTCTATCTCGGTCGCCTCGCCCTTCCGTGGTTCATGACCTGCCTCTTCTTCCTCGGCATCGGTGGCGCCAATTTCGCCGTCTACACCCTCTGGCTTCCGGAACAGTACCGCACCGAATGCCGCGGCAGCGCCTTCGCCTTCGCCACTTCGGTCGGCCGTTTCCTGGCCGCCGGCATCACGTTTCTGGTGGGCGCAGGTGTTGCCCGCATGCACACGATCGGCACCCCGGTGGCGCTCACGTCCGTCGCTTTCCTGGCAGGGCTGGCCCTCCTGCTCCTGGCGGTAGAGACCAAAGGTAAGGAGTTGCCCGCGTGAACCTCAACCATCTTTTCGACCTCTCTCTCAAGGGCCGCCGCGACACCGTGGCGCTCGAATTCGCGGGCCGCGAATTCACCTTCGGCGAAATCGACGACCGCGGCAATCGCCTCGCCCACCTCCTTACTCATCGCGGACTCAAGACCGGCGACCGCCTCTGCGTCTATCTCCCCAATTGCGTCGAGATGATCGATATCTATCTGGCCTGCGTCAAACTCGGCGTCATCTTCGTTCCCATCAACATCCTCTACCGCGATCGCGAGCGCTCGCACATCGTGCGCGACGCCGATCCCGTTGCCGTAGTCGCCGCCGAGCCGTTCGACTCCCCAGTCCCGCTTTGGACTCCCGCCGAACTCACCGTGCAATCCGCTACCATGCCCACCACACGCCCCGATATCCCGCTGGATGGCGACACTCCCGCGGGCATCATCTACACCTCCGGCACTACCGGCCCGTCCAAAGGCGCCGTCCTCACCCACAACAACTTCGCCGCCAACGCCATCACCCTGCTCGCCTGCTGGCAGATCACTGCCGCCGAGCGTTTCCTGCTCGCCCTGCCCCTGTTCCACGTCCACGCGCTCGGCAACGGCCTGCATTGCTGGCTGGCCTCCGGCTGCCGCCTGCGCCTGCTCGAACGCTTCGAACACTCGAAGGCCGCCGCCACGTTCCTCGACTTCCGCCCCACCCTCTTCTTCGGCGTGCCTACCATCTACGTCCGCCTCCTCGATATCCCCGTCGATACCGCACGCCAGATCGGCGCCTCCATGCGGCTCTTCGTCTCCGGTTCCGCGCCCTTGCCCGCACAAGTCATGGAAGACTTCCGCGCGCGCTTCGGACACACGATCCTGGAGCGCTACGGCATGAGCGAGAACCTCATGAACATCAGCAATCCCTACCTCGGCGAGCGCCGCCCGGGCAGCGTCGGACTGCCGCTCCCCGGAGTCTCCGTGCGCCTGGTCGATGGCGAGATCCAGCTCAAAGGCCCCAACCTCTTCGCCGGTTACTGGCGCCGCGAGGAAGCCACCCGCGCCGCCTTCGTCGATGGCTGGTTCCGCACCGGCGATCTCGCCGAATGCGCGCCCGACGGTTACTACACCCTTTGCGGCCGCAAGAGCGACCTGATCATTTCCGGCGGCTTCAACGTCTATCCGCGCGAGATCGAAGAGTTCCTGCAGGAGCAGGAAGAGGTCGCCGAAGCGGCTGTCGTCGGCATGTCCGACCCCGTCCGCGGTGAAGTTCCCGTAGCTTACATCGTCTGCCGCTGCCCAATCGACCCTGCCGACCTGGCCGCCCGCTGCCGCGACAAACTCGCGTCCTTCAAAGTCCCCCGCGCCTTCCATCCCGTCGATTCGCTCCCGCGCAACGCGATGGGGAAAATCCAGAAGCACCTTCTAACAGAATGATTGGGTTCCTTGGGTTCATTGGGACCGGAAACGGGTGAAGTTTTGTTGCAAATAAAGGACTTCTTTGGCTCGAAGGCCAAATTTGCACGCAGCGCTGCGGCTTGTCATGCGGCGAACGGATACTCCAATTCGACGCTAGCACGGAGGAGGCTGAAACGCGGCCTCCCCCAGCAGCTAAATACATCATGACTAACGAGTTAGGAATTATAGTGTCGGCGTGAACCTACTTGACTACCGCCTTCTCTACCGCCTGATTGCCGTACTCGTCTTCCACCCGCACGGCAATCGTATGCTCGCCCGGCGCTGCCATCCAGACTGAGCGTGTAATCCAGCTCCAGCGCATCCGAAAGGCGCGTCACTGGAGCCGCCACCTTCCATTCGCCGCCGTCCAATGAATACTCCGCCTTCGCAATATTGTTGAGTGCGTCCGCCGCGTGCCACTTCACTTGCAGCTTGCCGCCCGCGCGCGCAGCCGTCAGGCCTGTGATCTTCGGCGGCGTGTTGTCGATCCAGAATGGACTGCTCTCCAGTCGCGCCGTCAGCGCCTCTGCCGGCGGATTGCCCGGCGCGTCCGATGCCGTCACCCGCACGCGGTACTCGCCGTCCGGATAGGCAGTCGAATCCCACGATAGATACCGTTCCGGCAATTTGTCCTTCAGCAGTTTCCATTCCGTCTCGCCCGTGCCGCGGATCTCCACCGTGTACACCAGCGGATCGCCGTTCGGGTCCGATGCCGACCAGCGCGCGCCAAGGAAGCCCTTCGCGTATTGCATGGATGGCGTGCTGTCCCCAGAAGTCGTCGAACTCCCGCTAGAGCCCGCTCGCTTTCCCATCGGCGGCAGAACGAGCGATTGCTGCGAGGGACTCAGCGGCGTGGAAGCAGGCGGGAACTTGTAATTCGGCGGCGTGATTTCGATTTCGTCGATGCGCGGCTCCTGGTTCTTGGGCAGGTACGCCACGTCGACCGAATCCAGTTCGGGCGATCCACCGGTCAGCGTCGCTTTCCACTGCACGAAGCGCGCCGCCGGCGATGTCACACGGCCGCCCTTGGCGCCGCCCGACACCGGCGCCCACGCGCTCCAGTTCTTCTGCGGGCGATCCAGGTTGCCGCTGCGCGTGGCCATCGCAACCTGTCCGCCGTTCAAGTTGGCCTCGACACTGAGCCGCCCCCATAGCGAATACAGGCCGGAATCGAAGACGTCGCTCTCGATCCAGCCCTCATGCTCCAGCCCTGGACCAATCTCATATACCTTGCCCGTATTCCCCGTGGCCGCGTACAAGCGGCCGTCGCGGCCGGCCTGGAACGCCGTGACCTGTGTCGCGGGCAGCGCCACCAGCGTCGTATACATGGTGGGAGATTCAATCCGGTAGATGTTGCCTTTGTTCCCCGCGCCCAGCAGGGCGCGGCCTGAGGCGTCGAACGAGATCGCGTACACCACGTCCAGGGAATTTCCCCACATGCGCCGCGGAGCGCCATCGGGGTCGATGCGGTATACCTCGCTGCCGCCCGCCACTCCCATTGGCACCGTTGAGGGCGGTGGTGGAGACGGCTGCCGCACCACCGCGGAACTGCCGGCCACCGCGGCTGCCACCTGCGGCGGCACGGGAACCGTCGGAACCGCCGGCATCGCGGGCGCGGGGGTTGGCTGACGAGTCCCCACGGCGGCCGCGTAAATCGCTCCATCGGGAGCTTGCGCTACCGCCGTCACTTCCCGTTTCGGCATCTGGTAGAGCACGAATCCCTCGCCTGCCGGCGAGACACGCAGCACCAGCCCTCCCGGCTCGGTGCCCACGATCAGGTTGCCCTTGGCATCGATCACGAGCGACCGTACGTGCGTCTCGTCCGTCTTGAAAAACACGCTGCCCTTGCCATCCGGCGTCACGCGATGCAGTTCGCCCTGGTCTCCGGTGGCGACGAACAGATTGCCCGCGGCATCGAAGGCCAGCGCCCAGATGTATTTCGCCTTCGGGTCGTAGAAGACCTCCGGCTTTCCGTTGCCCGTAATGCGATAGATCTTGCCGTCCGGCGACGTGGCCGCATAAACGCGATCTTTACTATCCACCGCGATGGCGTGGATTTCGAGTGCGTCCAGTTCGGCCAACAGCTTTCCCTTGCCGTCAGGCGTGATCCGATACACCTTGGCGCTGGTGCCGCCACCCGCATACAGGGTGCCCTTCGAATCCTGCGCCAGCGCCCACAGGTAGGACGACGACGTATCGAACAGTTCGCGCGTTGCCGGCGCCAGCGTGAGCCGCCCGTCGCTGCGCAGCGACAGGTTTTTCAGAATCCCCTTCTCGAAATCGGCGGCTTCGCCCTGCGTCCAGGTATGGGTCTGGCCGCCAAACAATGTGCTGGACGCGGCCAGCAACAGGATAAGTGTTTTCATTTGATCTGGCTTATTTAACTCGCTTACGTAACCCGGTGTTACTTCACATGGATGCGCAGCGAGTAACTGCCCGTCACCATGTAATCGAACGGAATCGAGGTCTGCTCCGACGCCGTCTCCGGCGTGGTCATCATGGCCCGGTTAGAGCCGCGCCCCGCCTGAATCACGTTCAGCGCGCTCGCGGGCATGCTGGGCATCGTCTTGTCGTCGTAATATGCCGTGGGTGTGGATGTCACCAGCGAAACGTATAACCGGTTGTTGGTCCGCTCCTGATTGAGCAGCGAGACCGCCTGCGGCACATCGATGAAGCGGTTCATGAATCCCGCGGCATTCTGCATGCGGTTCAGCGTCTCGGCATCGCTCAGCAGGATCCGGTGGTCGCCCTTGGCCAGCCCGGAGGGAATCTTCACGATGACTTCGCGCTGGATCGGCTCGCCGCGATACGGGCGCACCGAAACCTTCACCGGCAGATCGTCGCCGGCCTGCACATCAGTGTTCGCCACCCAACCGGTCTCGATGGCTGCCACGCGCCGCTCCGGCAGCAGATCCAGGCTCATCGTCACGCCCTTCACGTCCGGCGTGTTCACGTTATTCAGGTACAGGCGATTGAACTTATCGCCCAGCCACAACGCCAGCGCCATGGGCGCGGGCAGCGGCATATCGCCGGTGGCCTGCATGGTTGCCAGGCCGATATTACGCGGGCCGTTCATCTCCACCTTGCCGTTCAGCCGGTACGTGGTCTCGTCCGCGAAATCGTTCAAATTCGAAATCGAGTTGTAGAGCGTCAACATCATCAGCGTCGGCGTCCACTTCTGGTGCACGAACACGTTGAAGTGGAAATCCTTCTGATTGATCACCGCCTCTTTGGCGTCCAGCGAGCGCACTTTCAGCGTCACCGGAATCATCGGCGACGTCGCCCCGAGTTCGCCCATGATGCCACTGTGGCGATCCTGCCGCAGCGCGCCGACAATCTCCGTGGCGTTCGCCATCTTGCTCGGCTGGAACTGGCTGGCCAGCGTGAGCACAACTTCGCTCTTCGCCAGCGGCATATCCACCGGCCCCAGGTTGAACAGCGGATGCCCGAATGCCAGCACGCGCTTGCCATCGTTATAAGTCACCGTGCCGAACGCGCTGATCCCCATATCGCCATCCACCAGGACCGTCGCGACGCTGTCGCCGGGATTCAGCGCGTGCTCCCAGCCTGCCACCGGCTTACTCCCGTTGGTCAGCACACCGCCCGTGCCCTGTACCGCGTGCAGGCCCATCTGCTGGAAGATCGAGCTGAAATCGCGGAGCGTATCTCCGTTGATTCCCGAAAACACCAGGGGCGAATCGATCGGAACCAGCGATTCCACCACGCTGCCGCTATCCTCCGGGTTCACCGACACCGCCTTGCCGGGCGTGCGCGCCGCGGCGGGACGGGACTTATCGTTGCCGTTGATTTCCAGCATCAGCTCAATCGGCGTGATGCCGCAGATGGCGTCCGGCGAGAACTGGCTCAGACCCAGCGAAACCGCGCCGATCAGCTTTCCGTTGATGTAGACCGGGCTGCCGCTCATGCCCTTGGCGACGTTGGTGCGCGCCGCTTTGCCGCCCATCTTGCCCAGGATGATGTCCTGTCGCGGCCCCCACATGTTCTTGGAAATCCCGATGATCTCCACCGGCACCGCTTCCGGTTCTGTGCCCTGGAATACGGTCCACGCGGTGCCCTTCATGCCCTGTTTGACTTCGCTGAGGGGCATGATCTCCACTTTGCCGGATTTAGGTCGAATGAGTGCAGTTTCGGCTGCGGAAATAAAAGAGGTGGCCGCTAAGCCCATCAGGACGGCGGCGGTTCGGATGTTCATGGGGTTCGACAACTCCAGTTAATTCATTGTACTATGCGGCTCCCGAAGGCCAATCCAAGCCGTCACCCCCTGGCGGGCTACGTCGCCATGAGTGGCGACGCGGCACGCAGGAGTGTGTGCGTGCGCTACGGTGGTTTTCGAGGCCCTACAGATGGGAGTCGAATGCCGCGCGGGCGATGCGGGCGATGATGGAATCCCTCGCGGCATCGTGCCGGGTGCTCGCCTTGACATATACCGACAGGGCCAGGAGTTGGCCATCCGGCAGAAAGATCACTCCGCTATCGTTGGTACCCGCGGTCAGACCTTCTGTGGTCCCCGTCGAACCGGTCTTGTGCGCGACCACCATGCCGGCCGGCAACAATCCTTTGATGCGCGTGGGGAAGGTCGTGGTGGCCTTCAGACTCTCGATCAGCAGGGTTGTCGACGATTTCGAGAGGGCTTCGCCTGCAAACAGACGTGCAAGCAACTGGACTGTTCCGTTCGGCGTCCCGGTGTCCCGAGGGTCTTCCAAAAAGCGCTTCGTGGCTCGATATCGAACTGCCGTTGGAGTCCCGGCGATCAGCGTTTGAATTACCGGATCGGTCCATTCCGCCGGCGGAGGATAGTGCAGGACACCGTTCCGGTCCAACCCGCATTGGCGCTCACTTCGATCGACGCGGAGCCCTTCGACCTTCCATTCACGGAAGCGGCGCGCCATCGCCGGACCTTCGCCTCCAATTCGGAACAGCGTTTCCACGGCGGTATTGTCGCTTCGCGCGACCATCAGGTCGATCATCTCCTGAAGAGGAAAGCTCCGCTTTGCCGGCCAGCGCGCGGCTATCGGACTGACGCTCGACACCACGTCTCGCGTCAGCACTTCGATTTCCTGATTCAGGGAGAATTTCTTTTCGTCCACCAGCGCGAGCAGGTTCATCGCGATGGGGAGTTTGCATACGCTGGCCAGTGGGAAGCGCTGGTCGCCATTCAGGCTGGTGAGCCGTCCGGAGCCAAGGTGCAAAGCCGCGGCTCCCACCACACCATCGGTGCCGGTAGCAATCTTCCGCCACTGGTCGGACAGCTCCTGGCCCGCGGACAGCGAGGCGGCCGTTCCAAGGGTCAACAGGCATTGTCGACGGGTAATCTTCATCAGAGGCTCCTAAAGCCTGGCGTATTCCGCCTTGGCCTGTTTGAGAATTGGAATGTCGGGGTCGGCGTTTTTCCAGAGGGTGAGGAAATTCTGATAGGCGCTCTTCGCTCTGTTCTTATCTCCCGACAGCGCGAAGCTTCTGCCCAGTTGCAGACGCGCCACCGCGCCCATGGGATCGGCCAGCACCAACCCGCGATGATCGAGAATCTTCTGGAACTGCGCGGCAGCCTCGGCGCCCTGATGCGCCGCCAAACAGGCCAGGCCGCGCACGTAGACCGGATAGAGGGCGCCGTAGTAACCAAACAACCCGGTGCCCGGCAGCGCCAGATCATATGGAACGGCAGTCTGCAGCCGTTCCATGGCATTGCGAGGCGATCCACGGTTCAGTTCGAACAATCCACCGAGCGCCGGCAGATAGCCTACCTGGACCGTCGTATCTTCGGGAAAGCGCCTCGCCAGATCGTCCGCGAGAGATTGGGACCGGGAAAAATCCCCCGCGAGGGCGAGCGCAAAGGCGGCTCCATACTCTGAGTCCCGGCCCCTGGAAAGCTCGAGCGCCACCGTCGCGCCCCGTCTTGCGGCAGACGCATTGCCGAGGAAGCCTTCCCACAGAGCCGCTCCTGCCGCAAAGAGAGCCGCTCTCTCCCGCTCCCCTGACTGCCGCGCCAGGTCCACCGCGCGGCGCGATATCCCCCTGGCCATCTCCACCCGGCCGGAACCAGCCGAAACCATGGACTCCACGTGCAACATCGTGTCTTCCGCTCCGGGCTTGCCGGTGGCCTGAGCCGCTTCCGCGTCCATTCCGGCCTGATCCCCCTTTAGGAACGCCAGGTGGTATCGCGCTATCCAAAGATCGGGAATTTGCTGTTTACGTGCGGAGAGCCGCTGAATTGCCGCCTCGGCTTCCCGCATCCGCTCAAGGTACAAGTTGGCATAGGCCAGATTGAGGTACGCGGGAGTGATATCCGGATCGATCCCTAGGGCAATTTCAGCTTCCTTAATGGTTTCTTCGTACCTGCCGGTGCCCTGGGAAGAGAACCCCGATATGAACCCGTGCGCGTTGACTTCGCGCGGATAAGTCCGAACCCAGACCTGGAGTGTCTGCAACGCTTTTTCCAGGTTTCCCGTCACCTGCCGATCGTACGTAAATGTGATGAAGAACCTCTCGTTGTCACTCGTGCGATCCCTCAGCGCATACGCCTTGCGCGTGCAATCCGTGGACAGCACGCTCTCGCCCATATCGGCATAGAAGCGCGCCAGCATGGCATGCGCCATGGCGAACTTCGGATCGAGTTCAATGGCGCGCTTGATAAACGGCACACCCGCGGCCTCGCCGTTTACGCGAGACACCTTGACCCCTGTACTCAGAGCGTTCAAAGCCTCGATGGACGGCGAGGTCGCTTCGAGCAGAACATCGTGCTTTTCGATGGTGGCGAGAGATTCGCCGACTCGCGTCCTGAATCTTCTGGCAATCTGGCTCAGCGCACTCAGGACGTCTTCTTTTTTCGCCGGCTGCACCTGCTCTGCGTCCAGGATGCCGCCGGTATGGCAGTCCTTGGCGCGGAGGCTCAACACGTACTGGCTCCCGAGCGGGGCAATCGAGCCTTCCAGGACAGCGGCGCTTCCGGTTCGCTGGCAGATCTCGCGGGCCAGTTCCGCAGTCAGGTGCGCATCTTTCGGCTGGCCCATCAGCGGCAGCACGCGTTGGATGCGCTCCTCGGAGATGAGGCTGAGGAAGGGCGACTGTCCCAGCTCGATCGCCAGTCCCTGGCGCAGCGTTCCGTCAAACACGGGATCGCCCGTGGTGTTGATAAAGTCGGCCAGGACAATCGTGTCTTTGTCGGTGAGTTTCCGCGCCGCGCCCAGGTAGGTGTAAGCCGCAACAACGCAGGCCGCCAGCACGGCAGCGCCGACCAACGCCTTCCAACGCTTTGCGCCGGGCGCCGCTTTGACGCCGGCCGGCGGCCGCCCCGAATCCGAATCGCGCTTCAACCGCAGAAGGTCGGCACGAATCTCCGAAGCGTGTTGGTAACGCAGCTCCCGATCGTTCTCCAGGCACTTCGATACGATGCGCCGCAACTCGGGTGGCAGCGCTTCACTCAGCCGGCCGCCGGGTAAGAGCGGCGCGCCTGTCGCCATCTCGTACAGCACCATTCCGAAGGAGTACAAGTCGGTCCGCGCGTCCAACAGCTCACCGCGCATCTGCTCCGGGGACATGTACCCCACGGTTCCCATGGCGATTCCGGTACCCGTGAGCGTCTCTGAAATTCCACCGGGCAGACGTAGTTGTGCCAAGCCGAAATCCAGAACTTTGGCGTGCCCGCGCCCGGTGACGAAGATGTTGGCGGGCTTGATATCCCGGTGTACGATGCCCGCCGCGTGCGCCGCATCCAGCGCATCGGCGATTTCGATGCCCAACCGGAGCACCGTTTCCATCTCCAGTGCATGCAGCCTCAGGTGCTGCCGCAGATCGGCGCCCTCCAGATGCTCCATCGCCAGAAAGGGGCTGCCCTCGTGCTCGCCGATGTCATAGACGGTACAAATGTTCGCGTGGTTCAGCGCGGAGGCTGCCCGCGCTTCGCGCTGAAAACGGGCGCGCGCCTGCGGATCGCCGGCGGCTTCCTCCGGCAGAAACTTGAGGGCCGCCAGGCGCTGAAGGCGGATGTCCTCGGCCGCATAGACCACACCCATTCCGCCGCTGCCCAGCTTCCTGACGATGCGGTAATGCGAGATGCTTTGTCCAATGATCGGATCGCGGCTCTGCTGCGCGTCACGGTTCCGGTCGAGCGCCAGTCCGCGCGCAGCCACTTCGATTGCCGGCGCTTCCAGGAAATTCCCGGCCTGCTCCTGGGACGAAAGCAGCGAGCGGACCTCCCGCTCCAACGCCTCGTCTCCGCCGCACGCAAGCCGCAAATAGTCCGACCGGGCGGCGGGTGGGCGTTCCAGCGCGGCCTGCAGAAGCCGGTCTACGTCATGCCAGCGATCGGGATTCATCGCCTGTCGCACCTGTCAGCTCGCGATACAGCCAGGCCTTGGCCGTGCTCCAGTCGCGCATCACCGTAATCTCCGAAATCTTGAGCACCTCGGCCGTTTCGGCCACGCTGAGCCCACCGAAAAAGCGTAGCTCCACCACTCGCACCTTGCGCGGATCGAACCGCGACAAGGCGTTCATCGCATCATCCAATGCGACCAGGTCCGAGGCCCGCTCCCCGCCCACTACGGCTCCTTCATCCAATGCGACGTGCGCTATGCCGCCGCCCCGCTTCAGGTTGCGGCGCCGGGCATGCTCCACCAGGATCCGCCTCATCAGCTGCGCCGATACCGCGAAGAAATGGGCGCGATCCTGCCACTGCATCCGCTTGTAGTCCACCAGGCGCATGTACGCTTCGTTGACCAGCGCGGTGGTCTGCAGGCTGTGACCGGGGCGCTCGTGCTTCATATAATGGCCGGCCAGGCGGTGCAGCTGGTCGAACACGATCGGGGTCAGCCTTTCCAGCGCCGTTTGATCGCCCGCGCTCCAGGCGCGCAGAAGCCCGCTGACTTCCCCCGCCGCCGGCTCTGGCTGTGCCACCCTGTCCATCCCTCTCTCCGGTGAATTATACCGCTGCCCCGATGATAGTTTTCCCGCGCATCCTGCGCCTCATTGGGGTGGAGGGACATATGAAACGACAATCGAAGCATTTCCTGCTGGCGCTTGGCCTGGGTCTGGGCGCCGGCGTCCACGCTTTCGCACAGGGCCCGGCCATCTCCGCCATCGATTACCCGGGCGCAACCGGCACCCAGGCCTGGGGCATCAACCCCCACGGCGACATTGTTGGCCTGTACACCCTGGCCGACAAAAGTACCCATGGCTTTCTGCTGCGTAACGGCGCTTACAGCTCCATCGACTACCCCGGCGCGGCTGTAAGCCTGGGCAACGGAATTAATCCGCAAGGCGACGTAGTCGGGGAGTACGGGCTGACCTCGACCGCTCCGCACCATGGCTTCGTGCTGAGCGGCGGGAATTTCAGCACGCTGGATTTCCCGGGCGCCGCTTCCACCAGCCCCACCGGCATCAATTCCAGCGGCGACATCGCCGGGCTATATACCACGGCCGACAATGCCACCCACGCGTTTGTGTTCAGCGGTGGCCATTTCACCACCATCGATTACCCCGGCGCCACCACATCGCTTGCCAACGGCATCAATTCCGTAGGCGACGTTCTGGCTTCGTACGCCGCTTCCGGTGTGAGCCATGCCTACGTGTGGAGCAATGGACATTTCACGTCGTTCGATTACCCCGGGGCCGCGGGCTTCACCAACTCGACCGGTGGCGACTCTCGGGGAGACATCGTCGGACGCTATCGGGATGCCGCCGGCACCAACCACGGCTACCTGTTGAGCGGAGGCAAATTCACGACGATCGATATCCCGGGCGCCACTTTTACGGGTATGACCGGGATCACACCTGCCGGCGACATGGTGGGACGGCAGACCACGGCCGGCGTTAATCACGGTTTCCTGATGAAGAAGCAAACCGCAAGTTACGTGATCACGGACCTGGGTCCGATGGGGCCGGCGGGCCAGCCGTTTTTTGTTACCGACAACGGCATAGTGAGCGGTGGCGCCGCAAGCGTGAGCGATAGCTCGGATCACGGGTTTCTCTGGTCCAAGGGGGTGCGCACGGACCTGGGAACACTCGGAATCGGAATCGCCAATAGCTGGGCCTTTGGGGTGAATGAAAAGGGCTTGGCAGTGGGGCAGTCCGACATCTGGAACAGAGACCCGTATTCGGAAGACTTTTGCGGCTTCAAGGCGCTCGGGCTTCCCACCTGGGGCAACCGGTGTCTTCCGTTTCTGTGGCAGAACGGAGTGATGACGCCGCTTCCGGTTCTCGGCAACAATGGTGTCGCGAGCTGGATTAATGCCAGGGGCAGCGTAGCCGGCTGGTCGGAAAACAGCACCCTGGATCCGGGCTGCCCGTCCCCTCAGAAATTCCAGTTCAAGCCCGTCGTTTGGCAAAACGGTGTGATTCAACAGCTTCCGACAGCCGGCGGAGACCTGAACGGCGTAGCCATCTCGATCAATGACAGTGGGCAGGTGGCGGGTGCGTCCGGCAACTGCTCCACGTTCAGCCCGCAGCTCCTGAACAATATTCAGGCACTGCACGCCGTCATGTGGCAGGACGGGAAGGCAACCGATCTGGGTAATTTGGGCGGAACTGGGCACGGCTTCGGCAATACCGCCCTGGCGATCAACCAGCAGGGTCAGGTCGTGGGTAACTCGGACCTGCCCGGCGACAAAACCAATCACGCTTTCCTGTGGACGAAGGAGAAAGGTATCCAAGACCTCGGGACCCTCCTCGGAGATGTGATTAGCGCTGGAATCAGCATCAACGACCGCGACGAGGTAGTGGGCGTGTCGCTGGACGATGCCTTCAACCTGCGCGCCTATCACTGGCAGAACGGCAAAATGGACGACCTGAACGCGCTGGTCGCGGGCGGCACCAGCTTGTACATGATGATCGCCTGTAACATCAACGCCGCCGGCGAGATTACCGGTCTCGCGTTCGATACCGCTACAAACGAACTTCACGGGTTTCTGGCTTCCCCGAGCAGTGCGGCGGTCTCGGGAAGCGTGCCGCAAGGGGCGAGCCGGCCGGCGGTTCTTATGGACGATCACCGGAGGCTGATTCAACAGCGCCTGAACTCCTGGCGGCTGGGCGCCTATCGCATGTAAAAGAGGCTGAGCCGCGGCAACTTCGACTGCTCCAGCAGATTGCGCTCGAGATATTGCTTTTCGAGCATCGACAACTGGTCCGCGGTCATCTTGCCGCGATAGGGACGGAGCTGCCTGTCTAATTCCTGGCGCGCTTCCAGCATCTGATCTTCGGTCAGGTTGGTGCGCGCCAGCGCCATCATCTTCTCTTCCAGCACAGTGAGGCGCTGCTCCAGGGATTCGAGATCTTTGTAGTGCGTTTCGACCTCCGCTGCCATGCGCCGCAGGGAATCGGCGATTTCGGGGTACGGGACGGCCGCAGCGTTGCTCTCCAGGTACGCGCGCAGGTCGTCCAGCGGAAAAGGCGGCGCGGTTTCGCGTTTGGGTTGCGCCAGTCCGGCCATGACCCGGGCTTCGGTCAGCACCGCCTGCGCACAGAAGGCCAGGGAGTTCACCATCTGGGTTTTGACTTTCCGGCTGCGCCACTTTTCGAAGGCTACATCGATGCCGCGCAGCACGGCTTCCAACGGGACGCCGGATTCATTCCAGGTCTCGATCAGCGCCCAGTCGAGCGGGGAGAGCAGGAAGAGGCTGGTGCCGCGCACGCGCTGGAAGTGATCTTCAATCTCGGTGAAATAGTTGAAGTAGTTCACTGCTTGGGGTGGTTCCGTTCCCAGATCATTTGCAGGCCTTCCAGCGTCAGGTGCTCGTCCACAATTTTCATGTAGCGCGAGCCGTCCACGATCATATGGGCCTGTCCGCCGGTGGCGATCACGTTGGTTTCCGGACCGAGTTTGGAGATGATGCGTTCCAGAATGCCATCGATCATGCCGATGGCTCCGAAGTAGAGGCCGCTCTGCATGCTGGCCACTGTGTTGGTGCCCACTACGTCCTTCGGCGGCCGGAAATCCACCAGCGGCAGGCGGGCCGTCTTGGTGAATAGCGCGGCGATGGAGATGCCGATGCCGACCGCGATGGATCCGCCCAGGTATTCGCCGTTTGCCGAAATGACGTCGAAGTTGATTGTTGTGCCCATGTCCACCACCACGCACGGGCCGCCATATTTATAGAAGCCGGCGACTCCGTTGACCAGGCGGTCGGCACCCACTTCGTTCGGATTGTCGTAACGGATCGCCAGCCCGATATCGGTGCGCGGCGTGACGAACATGGCTTCGGTGTGAAAGTAGCGCTTGGTCATAAACGCCAGGGTGGAATCGATGGGCGGCACGACGCTCGCGATAATGATGCCGTCCACCTTGCCGATATCCAGGCCCGCCGGGAAGAAAAGATTGCGCAGCAGGATGCCCCACTCGTCGGCGGTCTGTTCGTGGACCGTCCGCAAGCGCCAATGAAAGAGAAGTTCGCGGCCTTCGAAAGCGCCGATCGTGATGTTGCTGTTACCTGCGTCAAGAGTCAGCAGCACGTACGCCTCCTGCAAGAATCAATGTATCGGTTCCATCGTCGAGTCGCACGATGAGGAAACCCGCCGGGTCGAGGCCCGCCGTGGTTCCGGTGATTGAACAGCCAGGTTGATCGACGGTCACGCGCCGTCCAGCGACGTAGCTGGAAGCGTGAGTGAAGAGGCGGAGAATGGTCTCGGCGTCTTCACTGATGACCGAATCGATGGCGGGAAAGAGAGCGAACAGAATATCTTCGCGCGCCAGTTCGCGCCCCTTGTGCAGGCGGAGCGAAGTGGCCAGGTGACCGATGTCGCCGGGAAAATCGGTTTGGTTCACGTTGATGCCGATGCCCGCGATGGCCTGGCCGTTGACCAGTTGTACCAGGATTCCGGCGGCCTTTCGGTTGTCGAGCATCAGGTCGTTGGGCCAGCGCAGGTCGCACTGTATGCCCGTGGCTTGGGCGATGGCTTCGACGGTAGCGATGCCCAAGGCGAGGGTGAGGACGGGAGTGGGAGGCAGCACCAGCGAGCAGTAGATGCCCGTGCCGGGTTCAGAGTGCCAGGTGTGGCCGTGGCGTCCCTGCCCGGCGAGTTGACGGTCGGCCAGAACGATGGTTCCGGGCTCGCTTGCCGCGGCGACCCGCTGCGTGGAATCGATGGAATCGAAGTAGAGAATCTGCCGCTCGGGAAATGCCTGGCGGAGACGCGCGAGATCGATCACACCAACTCCAGTCGGAAGCTCAGGTCGACAGCGCGGGCGGAGTGCGTGATGGCGCCGGAGGAAACGAAATCGGCGCCCACGTCGGCGTAGTCGCGGACATTTTCCAGGGTGATGCCGCCGGAGAGCTCCACCTTGGCGCGGCCGGCGATCTCGCGGATCCAGCCGGCGGCTTCGTCAGGAGTGAGGTTGTCCAGCAGCAGATGGTTGGCGCCGCACTCCAGGGCTTTATGGAGCTCTTCGCGCGTGCGCACTTCGATCTCGATCGGCAACCCGCTGTGGCGGGCCCGCTCCAACGCGTTGCGCACGCCGCCGGCCGCGGCGATGTGGTTGTTCTTGATCAGGATCGCGTCGTAGAGGCCCATGCGGTGATTGGTGACGCCGCCGGCCGCCGCCGCGGCCTTCTCGAGGGCGCGCAGGCCGGGAGTCGTCTTGCGGGTGTCGAGGATGCGGCAGCGAGTGCCCGCGACGGCATCGGCGAACTGCCGAGCTGCGGTCGCCACGCCGCTCAGGCGCTGCAGAAAGTTGAGCGCGACGCGTTCGCAAGAGAGCAGAGTGCGGGCGCGTCCGCGGACCGTGGCGATGACCTCGCCATCGGTGCAGCGGTCGCCATCCTGCTTGAGGATGTTGAGCTCATCGACGCCACCGCGCAATTGGTAAATCTCCCAAAGGAGTCCTACGCCTGCGAGGGTGAGCGGCTCGCGGGCGAGGAAACGTCCGGCGGCCATGCGTGTTTCGGGCACGCAGGCGATGCTGGTAACATCTCCCGTGCCGATGTCTTCTTCGAGCGCGAGACGGACAATTTCATTCATGGCTGGGGTTGTGGTGCACGCACGAGTGTTTGAATGAATGGTGGGAGGTCCTCGTCGGCGCGAGAAGCGGGTCCAGGGGGACCCGCGCGGACCGGGGGGCCGCCCCACCAACTATGTGATTGTCGAGGTTCATGACAGCTTGTCGCGTTTCGTCTTGTAGTCAATTAGCTTTGCGCGCATACCTTCGACAACCTTAGGCGGGGCCTTGGCCAGGAAGGCTTCATCGGAGAGTTGGCGCTCCAGGCTGGCGATATTTTTCTCGAGCTGCTCGAGTTCCTTCTGCTTTCGCGCCGGGTCTTCCTGCGTCTTGGGAATATCCAGCACCAGATCGAATTCCACCGTGGAGCGAATCACGTCGGCCTTCGGCGGGGCCTCGGATTTCATCGCGAGGGTCACCCTGGCGATTTTCTGTATGGCTTCGGCGTGGCGCTGGGCGATGGCGAGCGACGCCGTGCGGCAGTAGAGCGTGCCGTTCAGTTGCTGCTTGGGATCGAGCTTCGCCTCGGTCCGGAGCGTGCGCGCCAGCGTGACCACTTCCTGGATGATGGCGACTTCCTTTTCGGCTTCCGCGTCGGCCAGCTCCGCGCAAAATTGCGGGTATGGGGCGAGGGCGATGGAAACGGGGCTGCCCGCGAGCTTTTCGAGCCGCTGCCAAAGCTCTTCGGTGAGGAAGGGCATGGCAGGATGCAGCAGGCGTAGCGCGGTTTCAAAGGCGGCAGCCGCGTTGCCCCATCCGGTGGCGCTCACCTTTTTCAATTCAAGATACCAATCGCAGAATTCGTGCCAGAAGAACTTCCAGAGTTCCAGTGCGAATTCGTGATAGCGGTACTGCTCGATGGCGCGGTTGGCGGTTTCCGCGGCGGCGTTGAGGCGCGAGACGATCCAGCGGTCCTCGATCGTAGGCGTCGCGGGCGCGGTGGCGTCCAGGTCCGCATTCATGAACAGGAAGCGCGCCGCGTTCCAGATCTTGTTGGCGAAGGCGCGGGAGCTTTCCATGCGCTCTTCGGTGAGTACGATATCGGTGCCGGGGGCGGCGCCCTGCAATAGCGCCATGCGGACCGCGTCGGTGCCGTACTTCTCGGTGACCACCAGCGGATCGATCACGTTGCCCTTGGTCTTGGACATCTTCTGCCGCTCGGCGTCGCGCACCAGGCCGTGAATATAAACCTGATGGAACGGGATTTCGCCCATGAATTCGCAGCCCATCATGACCATACGGGCCACCCAGAAGAACAGGATGTCGAAGCCGGTGATGAGCAGCGAGGTCGGGTAGTATTTGGCGAGATCGGCGGTCTTGTCCGGCCAGCCGAGGGTGGAAAAGGGCCACAGGCCGCTGCTGAACCAGGTGTCGAGCACGTCAGTGTCCTGCTTGAGGTCGGCGGAATTGCAGCGCGGGCACGCGGTGGGCGTTTCGCGGGCCACAATGATTTCCTTACACTCGCCGCAGTGCCAGGCGGGGATGCGGTGACCCCACCAGAGCTGCCGCGAGATGCACCAATCGCGGATGTTGTACATCCACTCGTAATAGGTCTTGGTCCAATTCTGCGGAACGAATCCGATTTCGCCGCTCTCCACGACGGCGATGGCTTTCTCGGCGAGCGGTTTGGTCTTGACGAACCACTGCGTGGAGATCAGCGGCTCGACCACGGTTTTGCAGCGATCGCACTTGCCGAGCGAGAGCTTGTAGTCTTCGATTTTGACCAGCGCGCCGATCTTTTCCAGGTCGGCGATCACGCTCTTGCGGGCCACGAAGCGGTCCACGTTGGCGTACGGGCCGGCAGCTTCGGTCATCATGGCGTTTTCGTCGATGACCTTGATCTTGGGCAGATTGTGGCGCTTGCCGGCTTCGAAATCGTTGAGGTCGTGGGCCGGCGTGACTTTGACCACGCCGGTGCCGAATTCGGGGTCGGCCAGATCGTCGAGGATGATGGGGATCTCGCGATCCATCAGCGGAAGTTGAACGGTCTTGCCGTGCAGGTCCAGGTAGCGCGCGTCCTTGGCGTTGATGGCGACGGCGGTATCGCCGAGCATGGTTTCCGGGCGCGTGGTGGCCACCGTGAGGTAGCGGCCGGGCATGCCGTTGACGGGGTAGCGTATGTGCCAGAGGTGTCCCGCGACATCGGTGTGCGTCACTTCGAGATCGCTCAGCGCGGTGTGGCAGTGGGGACACCAGTTCACCATGTACTCGCCGCGATAGAGCAGGCCTTTCTCGTACAGGCTGACAAAGACTTCGCGCACGGCGCGCGAGAGTCCGGGATCGAGCGTGAAGCGCTCGCGGCTCCAATCGCAGGAGGCGCCGAGGCGGACCATCTGGCGTTTGATGGTGTCGCCGGATTGCGCCTTCCATTGCCAGACGCGCTCTTCGAATTTTTCGCGGCCGAGGTCGCGATAGTTGATGCCTTCCTCTTTGAGCTGACGGGCCACCACCATCTGGGTGGCGATTCCGGCGTGATCCGTGCCGGGCAGCCACAGCGTGTTGTCGCCGATCATGCGATGCCAGCGGACAGTGACATCGATCTCAGTGTGCTCGAGCATGTGTCCGATGTGGAGCACTCCGGTGACGTTGGGAGGCGGGATGACGAGCGAGAAGACGCGGCCCGGATTTTCGGTTGACGCACGGAAGATATTGGAGTCAATCCACCACTGCGCCCAGTGCGGTTCAAACCGCTGCGGCTCATAAACTTTCTCGATTTGCATGGGAAATACCATGATATCAGCCGTGCAGCAAACGAGGCGCTGCGATGGCGTGGCGGAACTCCCGGGTGGCAAGGTTGGCGGCTCATCCCCTTCCTCTGTAAATGGGGATTTGGTAGGTCGGGTAGGTCGTAAGCGCTAAGCGGCTACTACCTCGGTGACTTACATTCCACTAGAGGACTAACAATACGGTCTGAGCCAGGAGATCCCGCCCGACCGGTGAGGGATGGACATCACAGACGCCGACCGCTAACGGGATGAGGAGTCCTGCCGCACACGGATCGCCGCCTCCATGGAGTGCAGAATAGCTCAGGAACGCGGTGAACGCATCGGCAAACTTCACGCCAAAGTTCAAGCCCACCTCCATCGTCACCTGATTCAATGCACTTATCACTGCTATGAATAACGGATCTGAACTCGGGGAGTAGGAGTTCATCACGATGAGCGTGCCTTGATATTTCGCTCGAATGGCTCCCAGGATCCCGGCGAGGTTCTGTCCGTAGGTTGTCAGAACGTTGGGGAGATTTTCCATTACACAGGTGGCAAACACCGGAGCTGTAGCGCACTTTTGCTGCAGAAGCAGGAGATCGTCGCCGCCGATGCTCAGCGTAACGAGGTTGATGTTTTTATTACTCGCTAATTCCGAATTGGCAAAGCTCACCTGTGCTTGGTTGTACTTTGTGTGCAGGCCGATGGTGGCCTTGAACCCCTGGTGCCCGTTACACCCGTTGTCCGGTGCGTTGACTTTCAGGAAACTACCGCTGGTTTCCCCTGGACAGCCGGCGTTACTCTCTTGTAGTTGCAGAAGTCCCGCGACCACTTCCGGGTACCCTACAAACTCGTCGGGGGTCGGAACAGGTACTGGAGGTTTGAAGGGCGGGAAAAGGGTTGGGTCAAAACCGAACGCGATGGAGTCGCCCAACGCGAGATAAGTGAAGTTCTTGTCATTCCCGCCGAATAGCGGAGCAACCAGCATAGCTAGCGCGAGAGTTGATATTGTCAGCGATCGAACCATGATCCAAGACTCCTTTTGTGAAGAGGACTTCAGGCAGTCTAACACGCCCGCGGCCCGCGCACGGGTCTGAGTTGCTCCTGCGCTTCCCCGGCAGACTGTAGGCTCATGCCGAACACTAATGGCGCGTCTGATGGGCTGCCGCTTCGTAGCGGCCGACGAGGAGGTCCACGAGGCTCAGCCATGCGGTTTCGGGGTGTTCCAGTTTATGGAACAGGGCGAGGTACTCGGGTTTCTTCATGCCCATGCCGGCGAAAGCCAGGAAGTAGAGGCCTTCGTTGGAAAACTCGCTGATCTGGTCCTTGGTCCACTTTTTCGGGTCGGAGAGGTAAGGCTGAAGGTAGTCGATCACGGTGGCGATGGTCGCGCCGCCCTTGCCGCGGACGCTCCACAGGTCCACACCCCTGATCTGGGCGATCCGGCAGGTGGTGGCGAGAGCTTCCAGATTGAAGGCGGAGTACCACAAGCCGCGGGTGCGAGCCTCTTCGCGAGGGGCGCTGCCGTCAGACTTGATCTGTCGCGGGAAGATGTGGTCGCGGTAGTAGTTGAAGGCCGCCTTCTGCTGCGCGTCGTCTTCGACGAAGCCGGCGATGGCGGCCACCTGGGCATTCCACCAGGAGGCGTGATTGTTGCCGGAGCGTTTTTCGTTGTTGGCGTTTTCGCTGGTGATCAGCCAGTGCAGGTAATCCTGAAACCATCTTTTGACGGCGGCCTGGTCCTTCGGATCCCAGGTGCCGGTTTGCGCCAGGAACTCCATACCTTGGATGGTGCGGATGAAGTAGCGCCCATCGACGATTCCGGCGCCGCGTCCGGTATTGAAGTTGCGGATGGCCTGCGAAAAATCCATGTGGGGGTTCATGCGGGTGCGCGGATTGATGAACCAGGTATTGATGTCGCGGGCGGCGCGCTGCGCGGCGTGGGGGTCGTCCAGCAGATAGGCGGCTGTGCCCAGGGTAAAGACCGCGTCGGCCATGGCAACCAGCGCGTTCTTATTGGCCACGAAGCGGTTGGGGTTGGTCTGGCCGTCGCGGCGGACGTAAGGGGCTTTGGGATCGCCGTCCTGGGGCCACCAGTAGGGGGCCTCGCTGTAGAAATCGTGGACGTCCATGGCGATGCCTTCGGGGCGCTCGTTGGTGACACTCCAGGGACCCTCTTTGGCACGACGCTCGGCATCGGCGCGCAGGCGGCGGACGGAATCGAGCGTCCAGGCTTCCTTGCGGATTATCGCTGAGTGCAGGGCTTCGGCTTCGGGGTCGGAAACGAGGGTCATGGGAATGCCCGCGGCATGGGCACACGACACCAGCGTTACCACGAGGACGGCGCTTTTCACTATCACAGATTGTAGCCGATACCATCTCTGACGGTGTGAATCGCGCGCTCGTATGTGGCGTTAAACTCGCAGCCGATCAACGCAACCAGGGCGATCAGGTACATCCAGACCAGCAGCGCGATGCCGGCGCCGATGGAGCCGTACATCACGTTGTAACGCGCGAGGTTGCGCACGTACCAGGCGAATCCCAGGGTGGCGAAGAACCACAGGAACGTGGCCAGCGTGGCGCCGCGCCAGACCAGGCTCCAGCGCTGCTTCCGGTAGGGGCCAAAGTAGTAGAGGGACGAGGTCACGCTGGTGGTGGTGACGAAGGCGAGAATGTAGCGTGCGATGCGGCTGGCACTCTGCCAGATCCAGGCGAACGGGTTGAGGAAGGGGTCGACTTTCATCCAGTTGAGGACGACGCGCTCCACTTGTCCGCCAAAGAGAATCAGCAGGGAGGCGCAGACCAGGGGAATCGCGGAGAGCAGGACCAGGGACATGGCGACGCCGCTCTGGCGGAAAAAATCGCGATTGCGCGGTACGCGGTAGGCGGCCTGGAACCCTTCGATCAGGCTCTTGATGACGCCGGAAGCGGCCCACAGCGAGATGATGCCGGCGCCGATCAGGAATCCGGTGGGGCGCTCGCCCATGACGCGAAACTGCTGTACCACCAGGTCTTCCGTGCCCGGCGGGACGATCTGATTGAGGAACCTTTCCAGCGTGGCGGCTACGAATTCGGCGCGGGTCTGCACCAGGATGGTGGCGGCGCTGGTGAGAACGGGGAAGAAACTGAGCAGCGCCGAGTATGCGGCGGCCTTGGCGTAGCCGAAGCACCCGTCGTCCAGGGTGGAGAGGAGGCTCTGGCGAAGCAGCCACGCCAAATTCCCAAGAGTCATCCGCACTAGGGCCAGTATAGCGAGGGGTGCTCCGGGACGCGCACGGACTCACGGGAGATCCCGGCCGCATCGGATAATCGATAGAGGGAGGCAGCCTCATGAATCTTCCGGATGCGCCAATTGCAAGCGAAGGCTTCTTCGTCACGCATTTCTTCACGGTGAAGGATCAGGAGAAATCGAAGGATTTCTACGTCCGAATTCTTGGCGGGAAAGTGGTCAAGCCGGAGAATCCCTGTTACGTCAAGCTCGCCAACTCTTGGATCATTCTCAACTCCGGTGGGGGGCCGACGCCCGACAAGCCCGAGGTGCTCCTCGAAACCCCTCCGAATCTCAACAGAGTGAACAGCTTCCTCAATCTACGTGTCGCGGACATCTGGGCCTGTTACAAACAATGGCGCGAAAAAGGCGCGGTCTTTCTCACTGAGCCGCTCGACAACCATGGCTGGGAATGGCGCTGCTACATGCGCGATCCAGACGGCTACCTGATCGAGGTTGGCCAATATACGCAGCTTGCGCTTGACCACTTCAAAGAGTACGCCGGTTGAGTTCGGGAGTACGAGTGATGACCCAGAAGGCAAACATGCCTTTGGGCTGCGTCCCACCAAGTTTCCGATCACGCGTTGGCCGCAGCTAGTGGAGACATGGCTGCGGACGATCGGGATGATTTAAGCCACGCGCTTAATGTGGCCGCCGAGGATGAAGAGCAGGGCGGTGCCGAGCAGGGGCAGCAGGCCGGCGGCGATCAGGATGGGGGTGTACGAGAAGTGGTCCACCACGAAGCCCGTCGTCTGT
>CAWDWK010000043.1:0-29778 GCA_963805775.1 uncultured Solibacteraceae bacterium
ATCAGGTCATGATTGCCCTGTTCGTGGGCGGCCACTGCCTGATCACCGGCCTGCCCGGCACGGCCAAGACACTACTGGTGCGCACCATGGCACAGACCCTGGGGCTGGTGTTCAGGCGCATTCAGTTCACGCCGGACCTGATGCCCAGCGACATCACCGGCACGGACATCATCGAGGAAGACCCCACTAACGGGCGCCGCACCTGGACGTTCGTGCAGGGTCCGATCTTCGGCAATATCCTGCTGGCCGACGAAATCAACCGTACGCCCCCCAAGACGCAGAGCGCGCTGCTTGAAGCCATGCAGGAGCGCAGTTGTACGGTGCGCGGCAACATCTACACACTGCCCAACCCGTTCTTCGTGCTGGCCACCCAGAACCCGATCGAACTGGAAGGCACCTACCCCCTGCCCGAAGCGCAGCTCGATCGCTTCCTGTTCAATACGGTACTGGACTACCTGTCGGCCGACGAAGAGCAGACGGTGGTCGACCTTACCACGGTGACCACGGTCTGCACGGCCGACCCCGTGACGAACGCCAAGGAGATCGTGGATTTCCAGCAACTGGTCCGCATGGTCCCCATCGGGGCCAGCGTATCGCGCTACGTGGTGGATATGGTGCGGGTGACCCGCGCCAGTGACGAAAACTCCCCCGACTTCGTCAAGAAGTACGTGAACTACGGAGGCAGCGTCCGCGCAGCGCAATTCCTTGTACTGGCGGCGAAAGCAAGGGCCCTGATGAAAGGCCGCTACCACGTGACCTACGAAGACGTACGGGCGCTCTACATCCCGGTACTGCGTCACAGAATTCTGTTGAACTTCCACGCGGAATCGGACCGTCTGAAGCAGGACGATATATTGAAGAAAATCTTGGAATGGAAGCCGGCACCTAGGGAGTAGGGAAGATGTGATTTTTCACCGCGGAGACGCAGAGAACGCAGAGATAAGCGCAGAGAAATGCATAAGCAACACAAGAGCGGAGAACGGGTCGCGGACCCAATGGGATCACACATGGGATCATCGCGGCTGCGATCGAGGTTCATCGGCACTTGGGCCCTGGGTTGCTCGAGTCGGCATATCAGGAATGCGTCTGCTATGAACTGAGCCGTGCGGGCATTGCTTTCACTCGCGAAGTCCATTTGCCTCTCAGCTACAAAGGCCTGAAGTTGGACTGTAGTTACCGGATCGATTTGCTCGTGGAGGACGCAATTTTGGTGGAACTCAAATCCGTCGAACAGATCCTGCCCATCCATTCGGCCCAGTTGTTGACATATTTGAGAGCGTCCCATAAAGCAAATCGGACTACTGATCAATTTCAACGTCTCGTCCTTAAGGATGGCATCAAGAGAATCGTGAACGACTTCGCCGAGGGAGGGTCCAACTGATGCCAACCGAATTCCCATTGTCTTCTCTGCGCTTTCTCTGCGTCTCTGCGTCTCCGCGTTGAAGGACCCCCCCTAATGCTACAGCGCTTCCTCGACCCCGCCACCCTCGCTTCCATTTCCAGCCTCGACCTGGTGGCTAAGACTGTGGTCGATGGATTCGTCGCCGGGCTCCACCGCTCTCCCGACTTCGGCTTCTCCCAGGAATTCGCCGAGTACCGCGCCTACGCCGAGGGAGACGACCTCCGCCACGTAGACTGGAACGTCTTCGCCCGCACCGACCGCTGCTTCCTCAAGCGCTACAAGGGCGAGACCAATTCCCAATTGCTCCTCCTCCTCGACACCTCGGCCTCCATGGGCTTCGGCTCGGGCGGCGTCACTAAGCTCGATTACGCCCGCTTCGTCGCCGCTTCCCTGTGTTACATGGCCAACGTCCAGCGCGATGCCGCCGGACTGATCGTCTTCGACGAGGACGTCAAGAACTACGTCGCGCCTTCCACACGCCAGGGACAACTTTTTCGCCTACTCCACGCCATCGAGAAGGCCGAACCCGGCACGCATACCGATTTCACCAAGCCGTTCGTACACTTCCAGAATTTCCTGCATCGCCGCGGCATCGTCGTCGTCATGTCGGATTTCTACGAGGACCCCGAGGTCATCGTCAAGACCGTCGAGCCGCTGCGTTATCGCGGCAACGAGGTCATCCTGTTCCACATGCTCGACCCGCAGGAGATCAAACCCAAATTCCGTGAACCGGTGCTCCTCTTCGATCTCGAAGAGACCCACAAGTCGCTCGAAGTGTCGCCGGAATATGCGCGCAACGAGTACCGCCGCAAGATGGATGGTCACATCGAAGCACTGGCTTCCAAAGCTCGCGGGGCGGGCATGGACTACTTTCTGATGGATACCGGCCGGCCGCTGGACGAGGGGCTGCGCGAGTATCTGCAGGTTCGCAAGGGGCGATTGTAACTCGATGGGATTCTTCACGCCATGGTTTCTCGCGGCCGGACTGGCAGTTGGACTGCCGGTCTGGCTGCACATGCTGCGCAAACACAAAACCACACCTCTGCCGTTCAGTTCGCTGATGTTCTTCGAAAAGCGTACGCAGAGTTCCATCAAGCACCGCCGCTTGCGCTACCTGCTGCTGTTCGCGGCGCGTGCCCTGCTGGTGCTGCTCCTCGTTCTGGCCTTCGCGCATCCTTATATACGGCAGACCGTGCTGGGGTCCAAACGTGCCGGCGAAGTCACCGTCCTGGCAATCGACAACTCTCTCAGCATGCGCGCCGGAACCCGCATGTCGCAGGCCAAATCATCTGCCAAATCGGTAATCGATGGCTTGCGCGTCGGACAACGCGCCCAGGTGCTGGCCTTTGGATCGCGCGTGCAGGTGATGAGCGAAGTTACCGATGACCACAATTCCCTGAAGGCCGCGGTGGACGCCATCGAACAAGGCGACAGCCGCACTTCCTACGCGGAACTGTCGCGCTCCCTACGCTCTATCTCTCAATCCTTGAAACTGCCCCTGGCTGTGGAACTCTACTCGGACATGCAGCAGAGCGGGTGGCCGGCCAACTTCAACGACCTGCGCCTCAGCGCCGCGGTACAACTGAATCCACACGGCATCGATGCCAAAGAGACGCCCAACTTCACAGTGGAAAACGTAGTGGCGCCGCGCCGCGTGTACGACGCCAAGAAGACGCGCGTGCTGGCCACCGTGGCGGGCTTCGGCAACAAGAAGGCGACGCGCAGCGTTTCGCTCATGCTCAACGGACGCGTCACCGAGACCAAGCAAGTGGAAGTGCCGGAGAACGGGCGCGCCACCGTCGAATTCCTCTCCCTCGACGTGCCTTACGGCCGCAACAAGGGCGAAGTGCGCATCGACACCGCCGACTCCCTCCCGGCCGACGATAGTTTTTATTTTTCGGTGGAACGCAGCGATCCGCGCCACGCCCTGTTCGTCCAGGATTCCGCCGGCAGCCGCGGACTGCTCTTTTTCAAGGCGGCGCTCGATGCCGCCGGCCAATCGGCCTTCGAGATCGATCCGGCCACCGTGGACCAGGTGGCCAACGTGTCACCCGCCAAGTACGCTTTCGTCGTGCTCAGCGATCTCGGCGCAGTCCCCCCTGCCTTTGAAGAGGCGCTGCGTGAGTATGTTCGCGGCGGTGGCAGCGTGTGGATCGCGCTCGGCCACCTCTCCGTGGGTCGCAGCAAAGTGCCGGTCACCGGAGGCGTTATTCAGGAGGCACGCTATGCGGGCCGCGAGGGCGAGCGCTTCCAGACGGCGGCATGGCTCGATTCCTCCCATCCTTCGATCCTGAAAGACGACCGCTGGGAAGGCGTCAAGTTTTACCAGTCGATTCAGGTGGCCCCGGGCAGTGCGCGCGTGGCCGCCAGGTTGAGCGACCAGACGCCGCTGCTGCTCGATCAGCAGGTGGGTGAAGGTCACGTCCTGATCTTCGCTTCCAGCTTTGACAATGTGGCCAACGATTTTCCCATCCACGCCTCCTTCGTGCCGTTCATCGAACAGACGGCCCGCTACCTGGGGCGCCTCGATGCCGGTCCCGCCAGCACCCTGGTGGGCGGGTTCGCCGAACTGCGTGATTCCAAGGAAAAGGGCGCCGCCGTGGACGTACTCGACCCCAAAGGCGAGCGCGCTCTCTCCCTCGAAGAGGCCACCAAGGCGCAAAACATACAGTTCACTATGGCCGGTTTCTACGATATCCGCCGGCCTAACGGTCGCAACGAACTGGTGGCGGTGAATGCAGACCGGCATGAGAGCGATCTGGCGCCGGTCTCGCAGGATAGCCTCGCCCTGTGGCAGCACACCGCCCAGGGAGTTGCAGGCGATACAAACAGTTCCAGCGACGAGCAGAAGCCCGTGTCATTATGGTGGTATGTCATGCTGGCAGTGCTGTTGCTGGCATTGGTCGAATCTTTACTGGGGAACCAACATCTGTCGGTTGATAAAGAGGCGGCGGTATGAAACCTTTGGATCGCTTGAGCGAGTACCTGGGAGCCATCGAGCGGCGGCTCCGACTCATCGCACTGACGCGCGGCATCGCGGTGACTGCCGGCATGGCGTTGGCGCTCACCATCGTGGCGGTGCTGGTCATCAACCAGTTCGCCTTCTCTAATGGCAGCGTCATCGGTGCGCGGGTTTTCCTGTTTCTTGGTCTGGCGTTCGCCATCGCGGCGGCGCTCATCATACCCGTAATCCGTCTCAACCGCCGCAACGCCGCACGACGCGCGGAAGCCCGCTATCCGCAGTTCGAAGAGCGCCTGCTGACTTTCACCGAGCGCATCGAAAACAATCCGGGCGATCCCTTCCTCTCGTTGCTGGCGGATGACACCCTGCGTGTCGCCGAACAGGCCGAACCCAGGAACGTGGTAAAGAGCGCGTGGATGTACAGCTTCTCCTCCGCCGCCGTGGTGGCCGCGCTGGCGCTGATCTGGCTGGGGTCCGCGCCGGGTTTCCTGGGCTACGGCACGTCGCTCTTGTGGGCGGGGCTGCCCAAGGGCGCCGCCAAGCCGTTCTATTCCATTTTGGTGGATCCGGGCAACCGCACCGTCCGCAAACGCAGCGACCAGTTGATCACCGCGCACCTCACCGGCTTTACCGCGCCCAAGGTACGATTCTTCGCCAAATACTCCAGCGCCTCGCAGTGGGAGCAGGCCGAGATGGCCACGGAACCGGGTGGCACCGCTTACCAGTTCATGATCGCCGGCGTACCCGAAAACCTCGAATATTATGTCGAGGCGGGCGGCGTGAAGAGCAGCACCTACAAGCTCAGCGTGGTGGATCTGCCCGGCGTCAAGAAAATTCGTGTCACCTACCATTACCCCTCGTGGCTGGGATTGAAGGATGAAGTGGAAGACCCGGGCGGCGATCTGCGCGCCGTGGAAGGTACCAAAGCCGAGGTCGCCATCACCACCGATAAGCCGCTCGCCACCGGCGTTCTGATGATGGACGATGGCTCGAAAGTGGCCCTCAACAAGGGCGCCGACGGAATTTTGACGGCCACCGTGCCCATTCAGAAAGACGGCCAGTTCCATATCGCGGCCCTCGAAGGCGGCGACGACGTTCGCCTCAGCGAGGACTACTTCATCGAGGCGCAGCGCGACAAACCGCCGGAGATCAAGATGACCCGGCCCGGGCGCGATTTCAAAGCATCGCCCATTGAAGAGGTCACCGTGCAGGTGGAGGCCAAGGACGATTTCGGCCTCAAGAACGTCGAACTGCACTACTCCGTGAACGGCGCGGCCGAAAAGGTTGTCGCGATGCCGTCGAGCGGGAAGACCGCCACCGGCACCAGCACGATCGCGTTGGAAGATTTCAAAGTGGAACCGGGCGACGTGGTCAGCATGTACGCGCTGGCCAAAGACGCGCGCACAAAAACCAGTACCGATATTTACTTCATCGAGGTGCAGCCGTTCGAACGCAATTACACCCAATCGCAGCAGGCGGGCGGCGATGGCAGCGGTGGCGGCGGCGACGAAGATCAGAATCAGATCTCCAAACGCCAGAAGGAAATCATCGCGGCCACGTGGAATCAGTTGAAGGGCGCGGGCGCCAAGGGCAGCGACGCAGAGAATGCCGCGTTCCTGGCCAGTGTGCAGTCCAAACTGCGCGACCAGGCCAAGTCGCTGGCCGACCGCATGAAGGCTCGCCAGCTGACCGATGCGGGCGATTCCTTCAAGAGCTTCGTCAAGGATATGGAAACCGCGGTGGAAGCTATGGGGCCCGCCACGGATAAATTGAAGGGTGCCAAATGGCAGGACGCGCTACCCTCCGAGCAGAAGGCGCTGCAATACCTGATGCGCGCCGAGGCTACGTCGCGCGATATCCAGGTGGCGTTCGGCAATCAGCGCAGTGGCGGCGGTGGTGGCGGTGGCGCCGGCGCACGCGACATGGAAGGCCTCTTCGATCTCGAACTCGATACCGAAAAGAATCAGTACGAGAGCAATAAGCAGTCGTCCAGCCAGCAACAACAGCAGCAGCAACAGGTCGATGAGGC
Source organism: uncultured Solibacteraceae bacterium (assembly GCA_963805775.1). Lineage (GTDB taxonomy): Bacteria > Acidobacteriota > Terriglobia > Bryobacterales > Bryobacteraceae > Solibacter. The sequence goes on from CAWDWK010000043.1 coordinate 6,394, forward strand.
GTTGCAGAAACTGCAACAACTCGCCAAACGGCAACAGGAACTGGCCGAGCAACAGAAGAAGGGCCAACAGCAGACCTCGCAACAGCGCTGGCAGCAGGAGATGCTGCGGCGCGAAGCGGAGCAACTGCAGCGGCAGCTGGAAGAGATGACCAGAGGCCAGCAGAGCCAGCAGTTGAGCCGTAATCAACAAGGTCAACAGGGGCAGCAAGGTCAACAGGGGCAGCAGGGACAACAGGGCCAGCAAGGTCAACAAGGCCAACAAGGTCAACAGGGCCAGCAGGGTGGACAACAAGGCCAGCAGCAGGCCGGCCAAAGCGGCCAGCAGGGTCAACAGCAACAGGGGCAACAGCAGTCGGGACAGCAACAATCGGCCCAGCAGCGCGCTATGCAGCAGCAGAACAACGTGCGCGGCGCGAGCCCCGAACAGATGCGCCAGATGCTGGAACGTCTGAACCAAGCCATGGACGACATGCGCGGCGCCGCTTCTTCCCAGCAGGCGGGAACGGCCCAGGGCGAGGCGCAGGCGCGGCGCGCCGCCGAGCGTTTGAAGGAAGCCGAGCAGATGCTCTCCGGCATGCGCAGCAAGGAATCTTCTAATCAGGTGGAAGACCTGGCGCGCCAGGCGGAAGAACTGGCCCGCCGCCAGCAGGCCTTCGAAGGCCAGATGCGCCGCGCGTTCGGACCGCAGAACCAGGGCCTCACCCGCGAACAGGCCGGCCAGCTCGCCACCGAAAAGGACGGCGAAATTCAGGACCTCAAGCGCCTGGAGCAAGGCATGCAGAGCGCAGTGCGCGACCTGCAAACCAGCCAGCGCAAAGCTGCCACCAAGATGCGCGACGCTCTCGGCGAATTGCAGCAGGCCGAGATCGAGCGCGATATGCAGCGCAACGCCGAGTGGATCCGTCGCGGCATGGGCGGCTACGCCGTGATGTCGGAAGCCACCATCACGCAGGGCATCAACGAACTGAAGGATCAGTTGAAGCAGGTGCAGCAGGCCGTAGTTCCGGACGGCAAGGATGGTAAGGGCGGCGCGGACGACAAACTCGCCGAGAACGCGCTCGGCCAGGTGGAGCGCCTCCGCCAGCAACTCGAGCAGATGAACGCGCAGCGCGGCCAGCAGGGTCAAAATGGCCAGAATGGACAACAACGCGGCCAGCAATCGCTACAGCGCGGGCAGCAGGGCCAGCAAGGTCAACAGGGTGGTCAGCAGGGCCAGCAGGGACAACAAGGCGGCCAGCAGCAGGGACAACAAGGGCAGCAAGGTCAGCAGGGCCAACAAGGTCAGCAAGGCCAGAAAGGTCAGCAAGGCCAGCAAGGTCAGCAGGGCCAACAAGGTGGGCAGCAAGCGGTCAACAGGGCCAACAAGGTGGGCAGCAAGCCGGTCAACAGGGCCAGCCAGGCCAGCAGGGCGGCGGACAACAGGGCGGCCAGATGCAGCAGGGCGGCACCCCCAACGGCGGCGGAGGCTACCGCGGCGGCCCCTATATCGGTCCGTACTACGGTAGTGGCGACCCGCGCGATCCGCGCACCGGCCCCGTGCGCCCCGAGGATTTCCAGAATAACTACACCCAAACCCTTCAAACCCTGCGCCAACTCGAGCAGCAGGCGCAGGGCAACGACCCCGCCATGGTCAAAGATCTGCAAACCCTGATCCGCGACATGCAGCGCCTCAATCCTAATACATACGCCAACGATCCGCTGCTGGCGGAGCGCATCCAAGCGACCCTCATGGGCGGCATCCAGCAGGTCGAAATGGAACTACGCCGCAAGGTGGAAGACGCCAACGGTACCGGCAGCGTGCGCAGTCCCGGCGGCGAAAAAGTGCCGCAAGGCTACCAGGACAAAGTCGCCGATTACTACCGTAAGCTCAGCAAAGGCAAGTAAGACAGACGAAGTTCCGGCCTGGCCTCCAACCAGCTATTAAGGATCCTGTTATCCTTAGCTTTTGGAGGAAGCAGCATGAATCATTCGCGCCGTAATTTTCTGGCCTCCGGGCTCGCCTTGCCCGTAGTCGCCTCCGCTACCCGCTCCGAACAAGCGCCGCAGACCCCGGCGAAATCGCAGAGCCCCGCCAAGGCGTTGGCCTCCGGCCCGGAACTGCGCTACAAGATCCTCGGGAAGACCGGTTTGAAAGTGACCACGGTCGGTTTCGGATGCATGGTGACTTCAGACGGCAGCGTCGTCGAACGGGCTGCCGATCTCGGCATTACCTATTTCGATACGGCGCGCAGCTATCAAAGCGGCAACAATGAGCGCATGGTGGGCGCGGCGCTCAAGAAGAAGCGCAAGGATCTCGTCCTCTCCACCAAGACCGAGGGCCGCAACAAAGAGGATGCGCTCGCGCAGTTGGACACCAGCCTTAAGGAGCTCGGCACGGATTTCGTCGACATTTGGTATCTGCACGCCAAGACTCAGCCCGCGGACGTCAGCGACGACCTGATTGAGGCCCAGCAGATCGCCAAGAAGGCCGGCAAGATTCGCTTCGCCGGAGTCAGCACGCACAGCGGGCAGAAGGAACTGATTCCCTTCCTCGCTAAGAACCCGAACATCGACGTGATCCTCACGCAATATAACTTTTCCATGGAACCGTTCATGAACGAGGTGATCGATGAGGCGGCCAAGGCGGGCAAGGGAATTGTGGCGATGAAAATCATGGCCGGCGGGTTCCGCCGCCCGCAGCCCGGCAACCTGACCCAGGAAAAGTTGAAGCGCGACGGCGCCATGCTGGCCGCGCTGAAGTGGGTAGTGCGCAATCCGAACGTACACACCACCGTACCGAGCATGACCGACATGGACCAGTTGGACGACAACCTCAAGGCGTTCGCCCAACCGTTCTCGGCGACGGATGAAAAATTGCTTGCCCTGCAACTGGACCATATCCGCCCGATGTACTGCCGCATGTGCGGCGAGTGTGAAGGCCAGTGCCGCCAGGGATTGCCGGTGGCCGATGTGCTGCGCTTCCTCACCTACGCCGATGGCTACGGCCAGTTCGCCCTGGGACGCGAGAGATTCCTCGGCCTGGACGCCGCGCATACCGCGGTCCGCTGCAGCGAATGTCCCGGCTGCACCGTGCAATGTCCTTACGGCGTACACGTAGCTCAACGCCTCATCCGCGCGCAGGGCCTGTTCGCATGCTGAAGATTGTCTGCGGGATTGGTTTGTTTGCCGGCGTTCTGGCTGCCGCCAATCCCGCCTGCAACCTGGTGCCCGGCTGGACACCGCAAGGCGAGGCGCGCAGCTTTGCGGCCGACAATTTATTCGAATACATGGACGGCAACGCCGAAGGCTACCTGCTCTACGGCTTCCAGAACATGCACGGGGTGACCTGTGTCAAGGACGGCGTTACGCTGGTCATCGACATCTCCGATTTCGGCGATGCCGATTCGGCCTACGGCATGTTCTGCGCCAATCGCGACCTGCGCAAGCCGCCGTCGAAACTTGGGATGGGCGGGCAGATTGTGCCGCGGCGCGCGATCTTTGCGAAGGGTCAGTATTACGTGGAAATCGGCGCCGAACCCGAGGGCGATCATACCGCCGCCCTCCAAGCGTGGACGGCCGCACTCGAGAAGATCGCGACCGGCAGCAATGAGGTGCCGGTGGCGCTCTCCTGGTTTTCGGTCGAAGGGCAGCAATCGCTCCGCCTGGTGCCGGAGAGCGTCCTCGGCATACGCTTGCTGAAACGCGGTTACGTAGCGCAGTACGATTTCGGCAAGGCGTTCGTAGTCACTGAAACGTCGGCGGACTCGGCCGCCGCGGTGATGCAGAAGCTGCGCGATCGCTTCGGCGAAACGCAGAAAACGCCCATCGGCGACGATGCATTCCAGGTCACCGATAAGTACCTGGGGCGCGTGTGCATTGTCCGTAAGGGACGCTATCTTGCCGGCTACGGGAATCTGGCCGACGGGCAGGACGCGGTGAAATTAGCTTCCGTCCTGGCCGCGCGCCTGCCCTGACAAGCGCGCGCCACCGCTGCCTCCATCAGCCCCCTGTCAGCCGCTGCCACGCATCGCTACCACCCTTCACGGGACGCACGCGGGTGATTCCGTGTGATTTCAAGAGCAGCGCCGCACGGGCGCTGGAAGCTTCGTTCGGTCAACTGCAGAAGAGGATTACGTCGCGATCGCGCGGGATGTCGCTGTGACGTTCCGCCAGTTCCTCTGCTGAAATACGCAGCGCTCCCGGAATCGAAAACACCTCGGCCTGCCGCGCACTCCTGAGATCGATGATCATCAATTCCTCGCCCGCAGCCAGTTTGTCGCGCAACTGCTCCGCCGTGATTCGCGCCACCGCCAGTTTCCGCAGGAAGCGCTGCCGCTGGATGAACTTCCACAGAATCCATGCCGCCAGCAGGGTGACCAGCAAAACGATCAGTCCCCTGCCCATTCGCATGGCGTACAAGCCTACGGTCTCTAGCTGATCGCTAAATGCGTACCCGACGCCGCAGTAGGACAACAGCCAGATCAGCACTCCCAGCGTGTCGAACAACAGGAACCTTCCGAGACGCATGCCGGCACTGCCGGCCATCGGCGCCGCGACGGCGTTCAACCCGGGGATGAACTTGGCCACCAAAAGCGAGCGCACGCCGTATCGTTCAAACGCCTTTTCCGTCCTGCGGACGCAGGAATCGGGCTCGAGCGCGATACGGCACAGGAAGTTCAGGATCCTGCCGCCGCGCTGCCGCCCCACCTGGAACCAGACGTTGTCGGCAATCAGGCAGGCCGCCATTCCGCTCAGCACCACGAGTACCGGATTCAACTGGCCGCTGCGCGCCAGGGCGCCGCACGCCAAGAGCAATGGGACCGAGGGCAAGGGCAGCGCACCCTGCTCCGCCAGCAGCCACACAAACAGCAGTGCATACCCGTGGTGCACGACGAACTCAACCGTATGACTCATCTAACTCAAGTCTACTTTAGGGCCCGAACGCCACATCTGATAACATGCAATCGCATGTATCTCAGGCTGCTTCTTTCCATCGCGCTATGCGCCGCCGCACTTTGTGCCCAGTCCCGCTCCGCCTCACTGCGCAGTGAGGCCGCCGTGCCGCAAATTCAATTCGCCGCGGGTGAGATCCACCGCGCGCTCGCCGCTCGCGGCATCACGCTGGCCGAAGGCCTTCTCGGCGGACTTGCAGGCGATGCCGCGGCCACCCGATTCGTGCTTGCGTCGGGCGGCGAGAGCGCGCGTCTTGCCGCGCAACTCGGCGTGGTCGCGCCGAAGTCCGCTGTGCCGCAAGCCTACGCCATCCGCGTCAAACTGGAACCCGCCCGCCGCACCTACATCGTGCTGGCCGCCGACGCCGCCGGCGCCATGTACGGCGGCCTCGACCTCGCCGAAGCCATCCGCCTGGATACGCTGGATGCCCTTCGCGATTCCGACCACACACCCTACATCGCGCGGCGCGGCATCAAGTTCAACATCCCGCTGGATGTACGCACCCCGAGCTACTCCGACGCGGGCGACGCCGCGCAGCAGAATATCCCCGAGATGTGGAGCTTCGATTTCTGGCGTACGTTTCTCGACGAATTGGCGCGCCATCGCTACAACGTGCTTTCCCTATGGAGCCTGCATCCGTTCCCATCCCTGGTCAAAGTTCCCGAGTATCCCGACGTAGCGCTCGACGATGTGCAGCGCACCACGGTGAAGCTCGATGATACGTTCTCTTTCAACGGCACCGACATGACGCGACCCGAGATGCTGCGCAGCGTGGAGACGGTCCGGCGCATTACGATCGCGGAGAAAATTCGCTTCTGGCGCGATGTCATGCAATACGCGCACGATCGCGGCATCGCGGTGTATCTTTTCACCTGGAACATTTTCACTTTCGGTGCCACAGGCAAGTACGGCATCACGCCGGCCCAGGACAACCCGGTCACGATCGATTATTTCCGCAAGAGCGTGCGCGAGACTGTGCTGACGTATCCCCTGCTGGACGGCATGGGAATTACGGCCGGCGAGGAGATGAAGGATCGCAAGGATGAATTCGCCAAGGAGCCGTGGCTCTGGAAGACCTACGGCGAAGGCATCCGCGACGCCCTGAAACTCCAGCCTGGCCGCGATTTCCGCCTCATCCATCGCTACCACCAGACCGCGCTCCCACCGATTCTGGAAGCGTTCAAACCCTATCCGTCGCTCTTCGACCTGAGCTTCAAATACTCGGTGGCACACATGCTCTCCTCGCCGGCGCCGCCTTTTGCGAAAGAATCGCTGGCGGAATTGCCCGCCACTCTGCGCATGTGGATGACGGTGCGCAACGACGACATTTACAGCTTCCGCTGGGCCGACCCCGAATTCGCGCGCGCCTACGTCAACAATCTGCCCGGACCCGATAAGCTCGCCGGGTTCTACATGGGGCCCGACGGCACCATTTGGGGCCGCGACTTCCTCAGCACCGAACCGGAGACGCCGCGCCCGCTGGTGATCGAGAAGCAATGGTTCAGCTTCATGCTGTGGGGCCGCCTGAGCTACGAGCCGTCGCTGCCCGATTCACTTTTCGAACGTACGCTGGCCGCGCGCTTCCCCGGCGTGCCTGCAGCCAAACTGCTGCTGGCGTCGGAAGAGGCGTCGCGGATTATTCCGCAGGTGACGCGCTTCTTCTGGGGCGACATCGATCTCAAGTGGTTTCCCGAAGCATGTCTGAGCCATCCGCGGCACAAGGGATTCTACACGGTGAAGCATTTCATGGAAGGCGAGACCATGCCCGGCGCCGGCATAATCAACATCCGCACCTGGCGCGATCGCGTGCGCGACGGCAAACCGATGGAGGGCATCACGCCTCTGCAGGTTGCGGCCGCGCTCGAGGCCCATGCCGCGGCCACGCTGAAGCTGGTCGCCGAGCTACGCCCCGCCAAATCTAAGGAATTGCGCCTCACGCTGGGAGATTACGAGGCGATGGCCCACCTCGGCAACTACTACGCCGCCAAGATTCTCGGCGCGACGCAGTTGGCGCTCTACGACTCCACCGGCGCGCCCGAGCGTAAGCAGGAAGCTATCGCGCACCTGACTGCGGCGCTCGCCCACTGGAAGCTCTACGCGGCAGCCGCCACCGCGCAGTACAAGCCGCAACTGCTCACACGTGTCGGCAATGTGGATTTGAACGCACTGACCGCGAAGGTGGCGCAGGATATCGCGCTCGCCGATGGGTGGCAGCGGCGGTAGGGGGAAATGGTGGCGGGTTGCCAACCCGCCGCAGGCTGCCAGCCTGCCCCACAGGACAGTTATGGCAGGCGCGCTGCGATTACCCTTGGGATGCCTGCCAGATCCGGCACCACGCGGAGCGAGTCCCAACGGGCGAGCAAGCCTTGCACGTGATCCAGACTCGTGAAGCCCAGCTCCATGATCAGCCAGCCGCCGGCGCGCAGCACGCGCGGAGCATCGGCCACGATGCGGTCGTAAAGCTCGAAGCCCGTCTGGCCGGCGAAAAGCGCCACGTGCGGCTCGAAATCGCGCACCTCGCGCTGCAATCCCTCACGATGCGCCAGTGGCACATACGGCGGGTTGGACACGATCAGATCCATTGCGTCCGCGCCGATCGCTTCCATCAAATCGCAGACCACGAATTGGACCTGCGCGCCCAGCAGTTGGGCGTTCCCAGCGGCTACCCGCGCGGCGGCAGGCGAGATGTCCGTCGCCCATGTCTCGGCGCCCGTCTCCAGGTTCAGCGTGACCGCTAGCGCTCCCGAGCCGGTGCCGACATCGAGCAGTCGCCGCGCGCCGCGCGCCAGTTCCAACGCGACCTCCACCACATGCTCGGTCTCCGGCCGCGGGATCAGCACATCCGGCGTGACGCGGAAATCGCGGCTGTAAAACTCCTGATGATGGGTGATGTACTGTGTGGGCTTGCCGTGGAGCCTCTCGTGCAGGTAGCGGCCGTAGTGCAGCCATTCCACGTCGCGCAGTTCCTGCTCGGGATGGGCGAAGAAGTAGACGCGCTCCACCCGCATGGCATGGCCCAGCAGCACCTCCGCGGTCAACCTCGGCACGGCGATTCCCGCATCCTCGAGGATGCGCGCGCCCTGCTGCAACGCGGTGTGCACCGTCATACCGGCGTCAGTTGACCGGTCCCTGTTCCGCCTGCTGTTTCATTTTTTCGCCCTGGTAATGGGCAATCAGCGCGTCGAAGATGGCATCCATTTTGCCTTCCATCACGAAATCGAGCTGATGCAGCGTCAGGCCGATGCGATGATCGCTGACGCGATTCTGCGGGAAGTTGTAGGTGCGGATTTTTTCGCTGCGGTCGCCAGAGCCCACCATGCTTTTGCGCTCGGCCCCGAGAGCGGCCTGCTGCTTCTCCAGTTCCAGTTCGTAGAGCCGCGAACGCAGGACGCGCTCGGCCTTGGCGCGATTCTTGATCTGCGATTTCTCGTCCTGGCAGGAGACCACCAGGCCGGTCGGCAGGTGGGTGATGCGCACGGCCGAATACGTAGTGTTGACGCTCTGGCCGCCGGGGCCGGAGGAACAGAAAGTATCGATGCGGATGTCCTTGGCCTCTATTTTGACCTCGACTTCGTCGGCTTCCGGCAAGATCGCGACGGTGATGGCGGAGGTGTGCACGCGGCCCTGCTGCTCTGTCACGGGCACGCGCTGCACGCGGTGCACGCCGCTTTCGTACTTCAATTTGGCGTACACCTTGGTGCCGGTGACCAGCGCAATCACTTCCTTGAGGCCGCCGACGCTGGATTCGCTGGTGGAGGTAACTTCCATTTTCCAACCCTGCGTCTCCGCGTAGCGGGAGTACATGCGGAAGATTTCGGCCGCGAACAACGTGGCCTCATCGCCGCCGGTGCCGGCGCGGATTTCGAGGACAACGTTCTTATCGTCGTTGGGGTCCTTGGGCAGCAGCAGGACCTTAAGTTCGTCCTCGATCTGCGCCTTCTGCGGCTCCAGTTCCATGATTTCCATCTCGGCCATGGACTTCAGGTCGGCGTCCGGCTCCTGGAGCATGGGCCGCGCCTGGGACAGGCTGTCTTCGACCTTCTTCCATTCGCGGTATTTGGCCACGATATCGGAAAGTTCGCTCTGCGCCTTGGTGATTTTGCGGTACTGGTCCGCGTCGCTAATGATGGCCGGATCGGCCATTTGTTGTGTGAGCTCGTCAAAACGTTTTTCGAGCTGATCGAGCTTCGAAGCTAGATGCATGGGGAATTTATGCGATGACCAACTGGCCGCCCTGCTGCTCTTCGAGCGCCATGGCGCCCTCCAGAGCGCGGATGGCAACCGCCGTCTGGTCGTCTGCCGGCGGTTTGGTAGTGATGCGCTGCAGCCACAAGCCGGGCGCCGTCATGGTGGACAACACCGAGCCGCGACGCTTGGCGGCGAAGCGGATGAGTTCGTAACTGACGCCCGTAATCAACGGCAGCAGAGCAATCCGGCAGAGCAGTTTGGCCAGAAAGCCGTCGAACGGAATAAACGTGTAAAACACGATGGAAACAATGATCACCACGAACAGAAAACTGGTGCCGCAGCGCGGATGGTAGGTGGTGAACTTCTGCGCATTTTCCACCGTCACCGGCTGGCCGGATTCGAAATTGAAGACCACTTTATGTTCCGCGCCGTGAAACTCAAAGACACGGTGGATGTCTTTCAACAGCGACAGGCCGAACATGAACAGCACGAAAACCAGCATGCGGATCAGGCCATCGGTCAGGTTGAACGGAATGCGCCCGCTCAACGCCGGGAAAATGCCCATCAGCTTGGTGGCGCCGTACAAGGGAATGAACTTGTACATGAAAATGAACATGGCGAGGGAGAGGATCAGGTTGCCGGCAAGCACCCAACCTGGAACCTCCTTCGCGTCCTTGTTCTTTTTCTTTTCTTCCTGCTGGATCTCGCTCATCGAAACGTCCGCAGAAAACTTGAGCGCCTTCATGCCCAGCGACATGGCCTGGGCCAGCGTGCCTACGCCGCGGAAGATGGGGTATTTGAAAATCTTGTACTTCTCCGACATCCTGGGCAGCGGCATCTGTTCGGTGACGATGTCCCCGTTGGCTTTACGAACCGCAACGCAATAGCTGTGGGGAGCTCGCATCATGACGCCTTCCATGACAGCCTGGCCGCCGACAAGGGTGGTTTCCTCGCCGCTTTCCAGAATCGGCATCAACTGGGTGTGGGTAAAAAGACGCAAATACGTGCGTAGAGACACAATCCCTCTCAGGACTTTATTATACCAGCCGCGACGTTCGGCTAAGTCAGGAGGCGCCGCCCGAAGATTATTTCTTCGGAACCTGAATCGTAATGTTGCGGTACTTCATGCCACCGGTGTGGTCGCCCTGTATGTAGAACGGGCCGGGTTCGCCTTCATTGGAATCGAGCGCACCGCCCGTGATGCCGGCAATCTCCTGGTTGTCGATGGTCTTGACCCCGTTACGAACCACTGTCAGCCAGCGGCCCACCAACGTGATGTCGAAGGTTTCCCACTTGCCCGGCGTCCGCGGCAGTTCCACCGCCGGCGATACCATGCTGTAGACCGCCCCGATGCTGTGGAACTTGTCGTTGGCGTCCACCTTCTCATACTCTACCTGGACTTCGTAGCGGCCGCGGAGATAGATCCCGCTGTTGCCGTCGTCGGGGCAGTTGAATTCGATGTGCAGTTTGAAATCGTCAAACTTGCGCGTGGTTTTCAGATTCGCGCCTTTGGATTCGTTGACCAACTCTCCATCCTTCACCACATAGTGATTGGCCGCGGCCGGGTCCGTGGGCTCCCATCCGGTGAGGTCCTTGCCGTTGAAGATCGGCTCAGGGGCGGTCCATGCTTTCGGGGGATTGTGCTTGAGCAAGGGCGCGCGCACGCCGGTGAGATCGGCGAATACCGTGTCTTTGTGTTTCTCGGTGCCGCTCACCTTGTCGCCCTGGATGTCGAGGTCCCAGGTTGTGGTGCCGTTGGCCCACTGCACGTTGAGATGCGTGCCGTTCACTTTGAACTCTTTGGCGTAGAACGCGCTGCCGGAACGCGGCTGTATTCGGACCGCGGGAGCGCCGTCCTTCATGCCGACTTCCATCCAGTCGGGATAGACTTTGGCGTTGGCGGCTTTGGGTGTAACCACCAGGTCCCACCGTCCGGTGAACGAATCGGCTTTCATGGCAACCGCGGGCATCACGGCCGCCGCTGCGAGGAGGCAAATCAGGCTGAATGGCTTCATGTCAGCCCTAGTTTATCCGAATTGACAGACCACTGAAGACGATGGTCTGTCACACCGGGGCTACACTGGAGTTCGTATGCGCCGCTATTCGTTGATTCTTGCCGCTATCCTCGCACCCGCAGCCGTCGCCGCTACGGAATCGAAGATGTTGCTCCGGCAGAACTGGGCTATCCAGTCCTCGGCCGATGTGTCCGAAGGCGGCGATGCGCTCTCCGTCGCCGGATTCCGCCCACCGCGCGCCTGGCATCCGGCCACCCTGCCCACCACTGTCTTCAGCGCGCTGGTGGCCGCGCACGTCTACCCGGACCCGTACTTCGGGACCAATCTCCGCTCCGCGCCAGGCGTCAAGTACCCCATCGGATTGAACTTCTCCAACGCGCCCATGCCGGACGATAGTCCGTTCCACAAGCCGTGGTGGTTCCGCACCGAGTTCAAGCTGCCCGCGGAATATCGCGGCAAGACGCTCTGGCTGAATTTCGACGGCATCAACTTCCGCGCCAACGTGTGGCTCAACGGCAAACAGATCGCCGCTTCCGATAAACTCGCCGGCGCCTGGCGCCTCTTCGAGTTCGAAATCACCGCCGCCGCCAAGCCCGGCGGCACCAATGCGCTAGCCATCGAGATCTTTCCACCTGAACCCGGCGATCTGGCCATCACCTTCGTCGATTGGAATCCGCTGCCGCCGGACAAGGGCATGGGACTGTGGCGCGACGTCTCGATCACCGCCACGGGGCCCGTTGCCATACGCTTTCCCGTCGTGACTACCCACCTCGCCGGCGACGCCGAACTCAGTGTACGCGCCGAATTGATCAACGCCACCGCGCAACCCGTCGAGGGCACGCTAAACGGCAAGATCGAGAGGATGGAGTTTTCGCAGCCCGTGAAACTTGCCGCCCACGAAACCAAAGTGATCCACTTCGCACCTCTCAAAGTCCCGAACCCGCGCTTGTGGTGGCCCACGCAGGTGGGCCCGCAGAACCTCTACCCGCTGGCCCTCGCCTTCGAGACCGGCGGCAAGACCAGCGACGCCAGCCGCACCGATTTCGGCATCCGCGAAGTCACCAGCGAACTCGACGCAAAGGGCCATCGCCTGTTCCACATCAACGGCAAGAACATCCTGATTCGCGGTGCCGGCTACACCTTCGACATGCTGCTGCGCTCTTCACCCGAACGCCAGGAGGCCGAACTGCGCTACGTCCGCGACATGAACCTCAACGCCGTGCGCTTCGAAGGCAAGCTCGAGGACGATCATTTTCTGGAGCTCTGCGACCGCATGGGAATCCTGGTACTCGCCGGCTGGTGCTGCTGCGATCACTGGGAGAAATGGGCGCAGTGGGATAAGGAAGACGAAGTGGTGGCCGCCGAGTCCCTGCGCGATCAACTGCGCCGCCTGGCGCGGCACCCGTCCGTCTTCGACTGGCTCTACGGCAGCGACAACCCGCCTCCACCCAAGATCGAGCAGCTCTATCTCGACGTCATCAAGGATGTGGAGTGGCCCAACCCATATCAATCTTCCGCTACCGCCAAGAAGACTCCAGCCGGCGAGACCGGCGTCAAGATGACGGGCCCTTATGAGTACGTCGCGCCGTCTTACTGGCTGCTCGATACCAAGGCCGGCGGGGCGCATGGCTTCAATACGGAAACCAGCCCCGGTCCCGCGCCGCCACCCATCGAGAGCTTGCGCCGTATGCTGCCCGAGGACAAGCTCTGGCCCATCAATTCCGATTGGGACTATCATGCCGGCGGCGGCCAGTTTAAAAGCATCAACGTATTTACTGAGGCGCTGACTAAGCGCTACGGTCCCGCGAAATCCGCCGCGGACTACGCGCGCAAGGCGCAGCTGATGGCCTACGAAGGACATCGCGCCATGTTCGAGGCGTTCGGCCGCAACAAGTATACGGCTACGGGCGTCATTCAATGGATGCTGAATAATGCCTGGCCTGGCATGATCTGGCACCTCTACGATTGGTACCTGCGCCCCGGCGGCTCTTATTTCGGAGCCAAGAAAGCCTGTGAGCCGCTCCACGTGCAGTATTCCTACGACGACCGCTCCATCGTAGTTGTTAACTCGTTCTACCGGCCTTTCGCGAATATGAAAGTGGTGGCTACTGCGTACAACCTGGATATGAGCGTCAAGTTTTCGCGCGAAGCGAAAATCGATGCGGAGCCCGACAGCAGCACGCGCGTCTTCATCCTGCCCGAGCTCGCCGACCTGAGCGGCACATGGTTTCTCAGTCTGAAACTGGAAGACTCCTCCGACGACACCGTCAGCGAGAACTTCTACTGGCTCTCCACCACCCCTGAAACGTTGGAGTGGGATAAGGGCACCTGGTACTCGACGCCCACGAAAACCTTCGCCGATTACACCGCGCTCGAAACGCTGCCGCCTGTGGAGCTGAAGGTCGCGTCAAAATCGACGGACCATTCGACCATCGTCACGGTGACCAATCCTGGTAAGTCGCTGGCATTCGCCGTGCACCTCAAAGTCAAGAATCCTGCCGATGGAGAAGAGGTGCTGCCAGTCCTCTGGGAAGATAACTACTTCGCCCTGCTTCCCGGCCAGACGCGCCAGGTTACCGCGAGTTACCAGAATTTGGGAAAAGTCAATACTGTGGTGCAAGTAGATGGCTGGAATGTGAACCCCTATAACCCGTAGCTCGAATGAGCCCGTTGCCTAGAGGGCACTCCTGGCATCTATATAAATGGGGAGGGATCATGCATCTTCATTTGCGCATTCATCGGTGGGTCATCTGGTGGTTTTACGTAGGCGTAATCGGCGGCTTGATTGTGTTCGTGAACATTATGGGTCATAACCTGACGGGATTTCAGGAACGGCTACTGCTGATCGTCGGTGCCGCATTCTGGTTGCTTGGCGGCGTTGTTTGCTGGGCCTTTGAGAGCGTCAAATTCGAGCCTCCGCCATTGCCGCCGTCCCCGGTTGAAAAACCGCCGAGTACAGGTTCGGAAAGGGAGTGGCACCCGGCCTCCCACTTCCTGATGCCCGGCGGAAGGCACAGTATCCTGCCCTGGAGACACTAGCGCCGGGGAAGTCGCCAAGCTCTGGCCACGACGACGGAACTTCTCCGCGAAAAGGGTGTCTAATTGGAGGCGAGGTGCTGTTTATGCGCTTGCTGCCTCTGATGTTACTTGCCGCTGGTCTCGCGGCCCAGGATCCGGTCGATTTACAGGGCTGGATGAATCGCGGCGTCCAGGAATTTAAGGCTGCGCACTACCCGGAGGCGGTCGCCGCCTTCGAGCGGGCCGCGGCCATCGATCCGTCGAGCCTTCCCGCCCAGGTCTACCTTGGCACCGCCTATATGCAGCAGTTTATCCCCGGCAACGAGTCGCCCGGAAATCTCAGCGTGGCACAAGCCGCACAGACACATTTCCAGCGAGTGCTGGAGGTCGAGCCATCCAACAAGGTGGCACTCGCCTCCATGGCCTCGCTATTCCTCAATCAGAAGAAATGGGACGAAGCGCAGCAGTGGTACGAGAAGATCACCGCGGTCGATCCCTATAATGCTGATGCGTACTACAGCATAGGCTTCATTGCGTGGTCTCGCTGGTATCCGGATTACAGCAAAGCGCGCGCCAGTCTGGGAATGCGACCGGCGGACCCCGGACCCATTCAGGATGCGGCCGTTCGAGCTGACCTCACGGCGCGATACGGAGCGGTGCTCGATTCTGGCATGCGCGCGCTGCAGAAAGCCTTGGAGATCAATCCCCAATACGAAGATGCCATGGCGTACATGAACCTCCTGATTCGCGAGCGCGCCGATCTGCGCGACACCGCGATAGAGTGTAAGCAGGATGTCGCGATCGCCGATGAGTGGGTACAGAAGGCGCTTGCTACCAAGAAGGCCAAAGCCGAGCAGCGGAGCGCCAACGGGATGATGGACGCCCCTCCGCCACCCATGCCCCCGCAGCGCATCAAAATCTCTGGCGACGTGGTCCAGCGCCAACGCCTCCGCGACGTGCCGCCGCTTTATCCGGAGCTCGCAAAGCAGGCGCATGTTCAGGGCATCGTGCAACTCAATATCGTGATTAGCAAACAAGGCCGGGTGGTGGACATCAAGGTGATCAGCGGCCACCCGCTGCTGATTTCCGCGGCGATCGAGGCCGTCAAGCAGTGGGAGTACAACCCCACCCTGCTCAACGGCCAGCCTGTAGAAGTCGCCACCGAAGTGTCCGTCCCCTTCGTGCTGTAGGACAGACGATCGCCTTTTGTCGTCTGTCGGCCACGATGCTATAGCGAGGCACGACAGACCACGATAGGCGATGGTCCGTCCCACCCTAGAACGTAATTCCGACCAGGAACTCCGCCTGATTCTGATTGCTATTGATCAAGCCGATCGGATCGATGAATTGCCTCGCGCCCCATCTCGTGTAACGTATCTCCGGCGCGATGTGGATCACCAGCGCTTTGATGTCCACGCCGCCGCCCAGGACGAAGCCGCGCGTCGTGGTATTGGCGAGTTCGGCGGGGCTCGATGTGGAAGTCGTCTTCGTGACATTGTTGATCACGCTGGTGACCGTCTGCGTCAGACCGCTCAGCGTGTCCCACGCGACGCCCGCACTCACGTACGGGTGGATGATTTTCCCTTTGAAACGATACTTGGCGAGAATCGGGAACTCCCACGAGCCGGATGTTGTGTCGATATTGGTCAGGTTCCCGGCGATGGTGCTGATGACGCTGCTCGAATTGTAGCTAAAGTGGCGATAGAGAGCGTCCACCTCCACGCCGAGCCCGAAAGGCAGCCGCAGCTCCGCGGTCGGGCCTACAATATATCGATTAGTCGTGGTGCTGGCGCTGATATTCTGCGCGCTCACTACATCTATAAAATCCGTCAAGGGCATGCCGGCCTTGAGTCCGGCGGAAAATGGCTGGGAGAACCCCGCCCCCGCCGTGAGAAGTGCCGAGAGTAAGAACAGGAACCGTGGTTTCATGATGTTGGTTACGGGTGGACGGGCACCCTGGTTTCCAGTATCACACGCGAAGTGTGAAGGATTCCCCAAGGTAAACTCGCCGCACTTCGGGGTCGCGCGCCAGCGCTTCCGGACTCCCCGCGCGGAAGATCCGGCCCTCGTTGATGATGTACGCGCGGTCCGTCACCGCCAGGGTCTCGCTCACGTTGTGGTCGGTCACGAGGATCCCGATGCCGCTGCGCTTCAAATCGAAAATGATGCGCTGCAGCTCCAGCACCTGAATCGGGTCGATCCCGCTGAACGGTTCGTCGAGCAGCAGGAAGCTCGGATTGATGACCAGCGAGCGGGCGATCTCCACGCGCCGCCGCTCGCCGCCGGAGAGCATGTAGCCCCGGCTGCGGCGCACGGTTTCCAGCCCGAGCTGGTCCAGCAGGCGCTCCATGGTTTCGCGGCGCTCCCGCAAACGCATAGGCAGCGTCTCCAGAATCGCCAGCAGGTTTTCTTCTACCGTCAGCTTGCGGAATACGCTCGCCTCCTGCGGCAGATAGCTGATGCCACGGCGCGCGCGCTGGTACATCGGCAGGTCCGTGATGTCTTTATCGTCCACCAGGATGCGCCCCGAATCGGGGCTGATCAGCCCGACAATCATATAGAACGACGTGGTCTTCCCGGCGCCGTTGGGACCGAGCAGACCCACTACTTCGCCCTGCTGGACGAACACCGTGACGTCGTCCACCACACGGCGGCCGCGATAGGTTTTGGAGATTTGGCGGGTTTCTAATTTGCTCATGCGGTGCGACGCAAGGTCCTATTTCCCCTTCTTCCGATCGATGCGGCTGTTGCCGGGCTTGGTGGGCTCACCCGTCACCAACAGCCTATCATCGTTAGCGAAGTAGATGGCTTCCTTGCCTTCCGTAGTATTGGGCTGCGTACGGGTGAACAACTTCTCCACCATGCGCACCCAGGGGCCGCGCACGATCACCTTCTGGTCCGCCGTGTAATACTCGGCGTGCTCGCCGGTGCCGGTGCGTGTGCGGTCCTTGCCGGTGGAGAAAATTTCCACCGCGCCATCGGCGAATGCCTTATCCAGCCGGGAATCGGCGCCGGCTTCGCTGAGGAACGCGCGCAGTTCCAGCGCTTTGACGCGAAGTCCCGGACGGCTCAACTGCACGCCGCCCGTGTAGTGCGTTACGCGGGTGGCCTCCGTGTAGACCATGTGCGCGGCGTGCACCTCGGTCAGCACGGGAGTCGCGGCCTTCTTCTTCTGTTCATCCTTCGGCTCGTCCCACAGGTTGGTCACCACGTGCCCGTCGGCCACCAGCGTGCGTTTCTGAGGGTCGAGATTGCGATCCACGTCAACCACATCGGCCTTTATGCGGTTGGCGCCCTGCCACATCTGCACCGCGCCTTCGTAGTGAATCTGGCGGTTGTGATCGCGCGATTCCATCTTGCGCGCGGTGGCCTGCAAAGGGTCGTCGCCGGAGAGCATTTCCGAGTTCTTCTTCTGGTCCTTATCCGGCAGCCGGCTGGAATTGACATTGCCGTCGGCCTGGAAATCGCCGGTCCGCTGGTCCAGCCGTATGTGGTCCGCCACTGTGGATCCGGTGGCGTCCCACATCCGCGCGCCCGTGTCCAGCAGGATCAGGTTCTGGTCCGCATCCATCGTGGCTTTGGCGGCGCGCGCTTTGCGGTCGCCTTCCTCGTAGGAGAAATCGCCCGTCTGTTGCATGTTCCCCAGGTGGCTGGTCTTCGGGTCAAAGCGCGCCTCCAGTTCCCGGCTGGTGGTCGCGCTCGACGGACGACTGCGACGCCGCTCTTCCGCCGTCGGGTCGGTCCGCGTTTTCACGTTGGTCGCGCGGAAGCTGTCCAAGCGGTTCTGCGGGCCGTAGGTAATCACGAAATCTCTGCCGTCCAGCGTACGATGGTGTTGTACCGGCAGATTGGGCAGGAACTCCAGCGTACCAGGTGCTTTGGTGACCACGCTTTCCAGTTCGCGTCCGCCGGGTCTCATCTTCAGCTCAAGTGTCTCGCTGCGCAGAATGTGGGTTTCGCTCATCTGACGTCCCGGAACCGCCAGCGGTTTCGAGGTCACCACCGCGTTGCCGGCCGCCGCCACCTGCGTCAGCACGGCCTCATTGCCATCCGGCTGGAAATTCAGGTCGACGCGATCGCCGGTGATGGTGGTCTGCGAGGTGTCCGTGGTCGATACCAGGCTCGCATTGTGATTGCCGTTGATCTTCTGCGCCAGACCGTCGTCGTCGAAATCCATGGAGAGCTCGTCGGCGGCATAAAGCAGTTTTCGGGTGGGAAGGTTGTCGCTGCCGCTGGCCTGTATGGCGGTGATGTTGCGGATCACCTTATCCTGCAGCTTCACCACCACCTCGTGGCCTTCCACCACCATGGTGTCGCGCGTCATGCGTCCCCACGGCTTGAGCCAGATCTCGGCAAGGGTCTCGTGGTACGCCAGGGTGGTGGCTTCCACCTTCATCGGCTTGGCGTTCTTTCCCGGCGGATTCCAGTGGATCTCGACATCGTGCTTCATCATCAGCTCGTGGGTTGACGGATCGTAGGTGGCGCCCGTCGCCTTGCCGTCGCCCTTTTCGAAGATAAAGCTGGAGGGCTGCTCGGTATCCACGCGCCCGGTGTTGCTGTCGCAGGTCAGGCCGGAGGTCTTGATCACGGTCGGCTGCCTCGACGGCTGGCCTTCAACAGGCAGATTGAGCGTGATTTCCACGGCGCCTTCGGAATACAGGGTTTTTTGATCGGTATTGAAGGCGGCAGCGGCGCTCTTCACGAGGTCGTAGGTGGTGCCGTCCTTGCCGTAGACCTTCATGGTGACGGTCTTGAGATCCACACGCGAGGCGTCCTTCACCTGCTGCATGCTCTCGGCGTCGACATCCGATTTGATGCGGCCGGTGGTCAGGTCTTTGTCTCGGTACTGCCAGTGCTTCGAGGAAGCGCTCAGGTCCGCCGAAAGGGGGTCGGGAGCAACCGGCACGCTCCCTGCCAATAGTTTTTTTTGAGCCCGGTATTGGTAGACCACGCCGCAGAGGATCGCGGCTATCGCCACCAGCAGGAGCCAGCGCATACCTCGCATGGGATTATTTCCAATATAGCGCGCTATGCTGGCTGAATACGCGACTATGCTACCGATCCGCATCCTCGTCACCGGCGGCACCTTCGACAAGGAATACAACGAACTGACCGGCGAGTTGTTCTTCCAGGGTACGCACACCGGCGACATGCTCCGGCTCGGCCGGTGCCTGCTGGAGGTGGAGATCGAGACCCTCATGATGATCGACAGCCTGCAGATGACCGATGCGGACCGCCGCCACATCCTGGAGCGCTGCGCGGCCGTCCCCGAAAACCGCATCGTGATTACCCACGGCACGGACACCATGGCGGAGACCGCCGCCGTTCTCGGCCCCGCACTCAAGAACAAGACCATCGTGCTCACCGGAGCCATGGTGCCTTACACCTTCGGGAGCTCCGACGGATTGTTCAACCTGGGAACCGCCATGGCATTTGTGCAGACCCTGGGTCCGGGAGTGTACGTGGCGATGAACGGGCGGTGCTTCCCGTGGAACTCGGTGCGGAAGGATAAGAAAAAGGGTATTTTCGAATCCATGCCGGAGCCAAAACGAAGCGCCGACCCCGGAAGATTATCTTAGCGTGACGATGTCAAATGTTTTAAACGTATTGTTTTTATCAATTTACAGCAAAATATTGTCACTCTCGCCGGAAGTGTGCTAATAATACGAGAGGCGCTCAGCAATTTTGCATGAGTGCCCTCGTAGATCCAAAAACCCAAATTTCGAAAGTGGGAGGTAGTTCATCCATGAAGATTCGTCCGCTGTATGACCGCATCGTGGTCAAACGGATCGAGGAGAAAGAACAGATGCAGGGTGGTCTGTATATCCCCGATACCGCAAAAGAGAAACCGCAGGAAGGCGAAGTGGTAGCCGTAGGCAAAGGCAAGCGCCTGGAAGACGGCAAGGTGGTGGCGCTCGATGTTCAGGTCGGCGACCGCATCCTGTTTGGCAAATACTCCGGCAGCGACATCAAGCTGGATGGGGAAGAGTACCTGATCATGCGCGAGGATGAAGTCCTCGGGATTCTGGACGCAAAGCCGGTAGCGGCGAAGAAAGCGAGCTAAGGAGCAACTAATGGCGAAACAGATTATCTATTCCGACGCCTCCCGTCAGGCGATTTTGCGCGGTGTGAACCAACTCGCCGACGCTGTGAAAGTGACCCTCGGTCCCAAGGGCCGGAACGTGGTCCTCGAGAAGAAGTTCGGCGGACCCACCATCACCAAGGACGGTGTCACCGTCGCCAAGGAAATCGAACTCAAAGATCCGCTGGAGAACATGGGCGCACAGATGGTGCGCGAAGTGGCCTCCAAGACCAGCGATGTGGCCGGCGATGGCACCACCACTGCGACGATTCTGGCACAGAGCATCTACCGTGAAGGCGTGAAGGCCGTTGCGGCCGGCGCCAACCCGATGGCCCTCAAGCGCGGCATCGATAAGGCCGTCGAAGTGGTCACCGAGGAAGTGAAGAAGCTCTCCAAGCCCGTGTCCGGTGACATGATCGCGCAGGTTGGCACGATTTCCGCCAACAGCGACAACACCATCGGCAACATCATCGCCGAAGCCATGAAGAAGGTAGGCAAGGATGGCGTAATCACGGTCGAGGAATCCAAGACCATGGTGACCGAACTCGATACGGTCGAAGGTATGCAGTTCGACCGCGGCTACCTCTCGCCCTACTTCGTGACCGATGCCGAGCGCATGGAATGCGTTCTGGAAGATCCTTACATCCTGATCCACGAGAAAAAGATCAGCAACATGAAGGATCTGCTGCCCCTGCTCGAGCAGATCGCCCGCTCCGGCAAGCCGCTCCTGATCATCGCCGAGGAAGTCGAAGGCGAAGCGCTCGCCACCCTCGTCGTCAACAAGCTGCGCGGCACGCTGAACGCTTGCGCGGTGAAGGCTCCGGGCTTCGGCGATCGCCGTAAGGCGATGCTCGAAGACATCGGCATCCTGACCGGTGGCAAGCCGATCATGGAAGATATCGGCGTGAAGCTCGAAGGCGTACGCCTCGAGGACCTCGGCCGCGCCAAGCGCGTCACGGTGGACAAGGATAACACCACCATCGTCGACGGCGCCGGACAGTCGAAGGCCATCGAAGGACGCATCAAACAGCTCCGTTCGCAGATCGATGAGACCACCAGCGATTACGACCGCGAGAAGCTCCAGGAACGCCTGGCGAAGCTCGCCGGCGGCGTCGCGGTGATCAAGGTCGGTGCGGCCACCGAGACCGAAATGAAGGAAAAGAAGGCCCGCGTGGAAGATGCCCTGCATGCCACCCGCGCCGCGGTTGAGGAAGGCATCGTCCCCGGCGGCGGCGTCGCGCTGTTGCGCGCTGCCAAGGCCCTGGTCAACTACAAGGTGGATGGCGACGAGCAGATCGGCGTCAGCATCGTGAAGCGCGCCTGCGAAGAACCCCTCCGCCAGATCGTTTCCAACTCCGGCACCGAAGGCGCCATCGTCGTCGATAAGGTCCGCGAGCACGCCAACCACAACTTCGGCTACAATGCCGCCACCGACGCGTACGAAGACCTCGTAGCGTCCGGCGTCATCGATCCGACCAAGGTGACCCGCTCGGCCCTGCAGCACGCCGCCTCCATCGCCGGCCTGATGCTGACCACCGAAGCCATGATCGCCGAGATCCCCGAGAAGAAGCAGGCTCCGGCCGGCGGTCCCGGCGGACACGGCCCCGAGATGGATTACTAACCCTCTCCCATTCCGTAAACCCGGCCGCGCCTCTAAAAAGGGGCGCGGCCTTTTTTCATGTGCGGCGCTTCCCCAGCGTCATGGCGGACCACATCTCATCCACCGCGCACACCTTGTAGTCTACCAACCCGAAGGCCGACGCCATTTCGCGGATCCGCACCATGGTCAGATCGCCGGCCTTCCCGGATGCCTTCTTCGGCCACAGGACCCACACTCGCCTGCCTTTGCGCATCATCGCGGCGACTGCGGGGAGTTCGCGGCCAAGCGCTACGGAGCTCCGGAAGAACGTCATCACCACGTCGGCTTCGCCCACTTGTTTCTGCGCACGCACGCCCGGCAGTTCGAACCCCTCCGGAGGGTGCAGCACAGCGACGCAGGTTTGACTGCCGATGCCGAGTTTGGTCAGTAGGGGAGTGTCCGGGTGGCGCGGTGGAGCGGCTTCCTTGGGGGCTTGGCGGATCGCGTTCCCGATCGCCGCCGCGGCCTTCGTCCACGTAGTGTACACCGCGTCGGGCAGCACCGCACGCACTTGTGCAGCCTTATCCGGATCGCCTTCGACGAACACCAGCGGGATACCACCGAGTGACTTGTGCTGGCGGAGAAGCACACCCATCGCCTTGCCGTAGGAAGGCAGCCGGGTCAGGTCGATCAGGATTGCCTGGGGAGGATCCTGGCGAATTCCTCGAAACCCCTTGGTCCCCAGGCTCAGATAGGGCGTCGCGTCAATGCCCAGCGCGCGTAGTCGCGATGCCCGTTCGCTAGCCTCCGCAGCCTCCCTATGAATTACCAGGACGCGGGCGGCCACCCTGACTTACGCGCGCACCACGCCCGTAACGGGCAGCAGGCGGCTCCGGATCTGGTTCATCACGTCGGACGCCAGGAACGGCTTGCGCAGCACCGGGAAATCGTGCTCCTCGCAAAGCGCTTCCTCTTCCGGCGGCAGGATGGTTCCCGTCATGACGATCACCAGCATCTGCGGCACGGATTGCAGGAACTCCACCCCCAGTTCCACGCCGTTGCCGTCCGGCAACATGTAATCCAACAATGCGGCGTTCGGTTTGTTTCCTGCATCAGGCGCTTGGCCTCGGTGGCGTTTTCGGCCGTGAGCAGAGTCCAGCCCGCGTCGGCCATCAAGCGCTCGAGAAAGTGCAGCAGGTCGCGGTTATCGTCCACCAGCAGCACGGTCGGGTGCGCCGGGCCGGGCGCCTCGTCGCCATCCTGCGAGCGAAGGCTGAGCTTGCCGTCCTCCGCCATCTCCGCGCGCACCATGGCACCCGGACTGATCTGGTTGGTGGCCACCATGGTGGCCAAGGGCTGGGTCAGGAAACGGTGGATGGTGCGGTTGAGTTCGCGCGCGCCGTATTCCGCGCTGGTGCCCTTCTTGAGCAGGAACTGGCGCGTTTCGAAGGGCACATCCAGCGTGAAACTGCGGTTGCCCAACGGGTGTTGACGTGGTCTTGCAAGTCCACAATGTGCTGATCGAGGATGGTGGACAGCGATTCCGCCGTAGCGGCTGGTAGGTGATGATG
>CAWDWK010000044.1:0-20987 GCA_963805775.1 uncultured Solibacteraceae bacterium
GTGTCGGCCCCGCCACGCTTGCCAACGGAGTCGTCGCCAATAACGCGTTCACCACGGGGGTCGGCAACACCCGCGTGTTGTTCGATAATGTCGCGGCGCCTATCCTCTACGCCTCTAGCGGGCAGACTAGCGTGATGGTTCCCTACGGCGTCTCGGGACACACCACCACCACCATCATGGTCGAGTACTCGGGCGTGCAGTCTTCCGGCCTCACCTACAATGTGGTGTCGGCCTCACCCGGCATCTACACGCAAAACTCACAGGGCACGGGTCCGGGCGCGATCCTCAATCAGAACGGCTCTATCAATGCTGCAAACGCACCCGAGAAGCGCGGCAACGTCA
The DNA here is from genome assembly GCA_963805775.1 of uncultured Solibacteraceae bacterium. GTDB lineage: Bacteria > Acidobacteriota > Terriglobia > Bryobacterales > Bryobacteraceae > Solibacter. The sequence goes on from CAWDWK010000044.1 coordinate 343, forward strand.
TCACCGTTTACATGACCGGGGAGGGCATGACGAATCCTCAAGGCACTGACGGCACAATCATTCCGTCCGACGGTTCCGGTCTCAAGAAGCCCCTCCTCGGCGTGACGGCCACGATTGGTGGAGTCACGGCCGCCGTCCAGTACGCCGGTTCGGCCCCGGGCATCGTCTCCGGCGTCATGCAGGTGAATCTACTTATCCCGGCGGGCGCGCCGGTTGGCAGCGCCGTCCCAATTGTGGTCAACGTGGGTACGGCGACCTCGGCCAGCTTCGGGGCTCCCACCGTGGCCATTCAGTAGTCTGGTCGCCGTACCAATGGGCGGATTGTCGTGATGATGATTCGCCCTTGGCACTGAAATAAGTTCCAAATGTCGGCCTTAGTGGTCGACAGCCGCGCGAGGATGCTGCCGGTTCTCAGGATTCGCGGGAGGCCAGCAGCATATCCAGCAGGGCCTCGGTGGCCCGGTTGAACTTCTTTCGCCGGCGGTGAACGATTCCCAGGGGACGCGCGAGGCCGGGAGCATTCAATTTCACGGCTACCAGGCGTCCCTGTTCGATTTCCGCCTGCATGGTGCGCGCCGGAAGAATGCTGATTCCCTGCCCCAAGGCGACCGCTTCCTTGATCATCTGGATGTTATCGAAGTGCATGGCGAAATTGACTTCGATGCCCTGGGCGCGCAGGAAGCGATCCAACTCGCGGCGGATACGCAGGTCTTCATCGAACCCGATGAAGGCGTGGCCGTTGAGATCGGCCGGGTAAACCTCCGTGCGCGCGGCCAGCGGGTGGTTGGGCGGTACGGCCACCTGCATCTCTTCCTCACGCCACTGTATGGCGGCGATCTCACGGCTGGATTCGGGATAGCTCACCAGGCCGATGTCGGCCGCATCGTCCCGCAAGGCATCATAGATCTTGTCGGGCCGCATGTACTCGACATGCAATTGCGCGGTGGGATATTTCGCCGCGAACTGCTCGCCGAGGCGGCTCATTTCGCTCAAGCCCGCGGAGTAGATGGATGCGACGCGGACCATGCCTTCCACGTCGCCTTTCAGTGATTCGAGCGACATGGAGAATTCTTCTTCGCGCCGTAAAACGTCGCGGCAGAATTCGCTGTAGATGCGTCCCGCCTGCGTCAATTCCAGGGGCCGCTTGCTGCGATCGAGCAAAGTCACACCCAGGCGACGTTCCACCTCCTGCACGTGCTGACTAGCCGCCGATTGGCTTACCCCACAGTGCTCCGCCCCACGGCTCATGCTCCGAGTAGCCGCTATCTCTTTGAAAAGTCGTTGTTCCCAGAACTCCACAGGGATAGGATAGCATAAGCGTTTCTAATTTTACATGTCGAATTATTTCCTATTGTCTAATAGTAGTGGCTGTTGGTACACTACTGGACAAGGCAACCGCCATTTCGGAACAGCCGCTATAGGATTACCCTCCTCAAAGCGGAGTATCGGGAGACCTCCATGAACGAGAACAGTGTAATTAACGGTCTACCACCCGCGCAGGGACTTTACGACCCCCGCCTTGAGCACGACGCCTGCGGAATCGGCTTCGTGGCCAACATCAAAGGTCAGAAATCGCACGACATTATCGTGAAGGGCATACAGGTGCTCATCAACCTGACGCATCGCGGAGCCTGCGGCTGCGATCCGGAAACCGGCGACGGCGCCGGGGTCCTGATCCAGATTCCGCACAAGTACTTCGCTCGCGAGTGCTCCAAGCTGGGTTTCACGCTGCCGCCTGCCGGCGAGTACGGCGTGGGGATGGTCTTTCTCCCGGTCGAACCCCACGCCCGCCTGCGGACCGAGGGAATTGTAGAGCGCATCGTGGTGGAGGAGGGGCTGAGCGTCCGCGGCTGGCGCGACACGCCGATCGATGGCACGGCGATCGGCCGCGTGGCGCGCAATTCGCAGCCTTACATCCAGCAGATCTTCGTGGCGCGCGGCAAGGGCATGACGGAAGACCAGCTGGAGCGCAAGCTCTACCTGGTGCGCAAACGCGCCGAGGCCGAAATCGCCAAGAGCGATATTCCCGAGAAGGGCTTCTTCTATGTGCCGTCGCTGTCGGCACGAACCATCATCTATAAGGGCCTGCTGCTGGCGCCGCAGATCGCCAACTTCTACCCGGAGTTGAAAGACCCCGAGGTGATCAGCGCGCTCTGCCTGGTACACCAGCGTTTCAGCACCAACACGTTTCCCACGTGGCAACTGGCGCATCCCTACCGCTACATCGCGCACAACGGCGAGATCAATACGGTGCGCGGCAACGTCAACTGGATGCACGCGCGGCAAAGCGTGCTGGCCTCGCCGCTTTTCGGTGACGATATCAAGAAGCTGTTCCCCATCATTCAGCCTGGCGGCAGCGATTCGGCGGCGTTCGACAACGCGCTGGAACTGCTGGTGCTGTCGGGCCGCGGATTGCCGCACGCCATGGCGATGCTGATTCCCGAAGCGTGGTCGAAGAACGAGCATATGAATCCGCAGAAGCGCGCGTTCTACGAATACCATGCGTCGTTGATGGAGCCGTGGGACGGTCCGGCGGCGATCGCGTTCACCGACGGGCGGTCGATTGGCGCCACGCTGGATCGCAACGGCCTGCGTCCGGCGCGCTACCTGGTCACCAAGGACGATCTGGTGATCATGGCCTCGGAAACCGGCGTGCTTCCGGTGAAGCCCGAGGACGTCAAGCTGAAGGGCCGGTTGCAGCCCGGCAAGATGCTGCTGGTGGATACGGAGGATGGGCGCATCGTGAGCGACCGCGAACTCAAGCGGGCGCTGTATGGCCGCAATCCATACCAGATGTGGCTCAAGGAACACCAGATCACACTGGATCTACTGGCGGAGCCGCCTCGTTCGCACGGCGCGGAGCACAAGACGCTGGTGTGCCGCCAGCGGGCGTTCGGCTACACCGATGAAGACATACGCATCGTGCTGGGGCCGATGGCGGAAAAGGGCGAGGAGCCGATCGGCTCCATGGGTACGGATACTCCGCTGGCCTGTCTGTCCGACAAGCCGCAGCCGCTGTTCCATTATTTCAAGCAGTTGTTCGCGCAGGTGACGAACCCGCCCATCGACCCGATTCGGGAAGAGATGGTGATGTCGCTGACGAGCTATATCGGCACGGAGCGCAACATCCTGGACGAGACGCCGCAGCATTGCCACACGTTGAAGCTGCCGCATCCGATTCTGACCAATCGCGACCTGGAAAAAATGCGCCGCGTCAGCCAGGGCGATTTTCTGGCGACCACGCTGCCCATGCTGTTCCCGGTGGAGGATGGCGCCAAGGGGCTGGAGCGCGCGCTCACGCAGCTCTGCCGGCGCGCATCGCTGGCGATCCAATCGGGCTACACGCTGTTGATTCTTTCCGACCGCGGAGTGGATGAGGAATACGCGCCGATTCCCAGTCTGCTGGCGATGACGGCGGTCCACAATCACCTGGTGCGGGAGGAGACGCGTACGCAGGTGGCGCTGATCATCGAGAGCGGCGAGCCGCGCGAGGTGATGCACTTCGCGCTGCTGATCGGCTATGGGGCGAGCGCGGTCAATCCATACCTGGCGCTGGAGACGGTCGGGCCGGATGAGAAGGCGATGGCCAACTATGTGAAGAGCGTCAACAAGGGGCTGTTGAAGACGTTCAGCAAGATGGGCATCTCCACGCTGCAAAGTTATCGTGGCGCGCAGGTGTTCGAAGCCATCGGACTGAGCAAGAGCCTGGTGGACAAATACTTCACGGGCACGTCCAGCCGGATCGAGGGCGTGGGACTGGAAGTGCTGGCGGAAGAGGCGATTCTCAAGCACCGGCACGCGTTCGCGCCGCAGACGGAATTCGATACGGAGCTTGCGGTGGCCGGCAACTATCAGTTCCGGACGCGCGGCGAGTACCACCTGTACAATCCGCTGACCATACAGAAGCTGCAGCACTCGGTGCGGTCGGAGAGCTTCGCCAGCTTCCAGGAATATACCGAGCTGATCGATAAACAGTCGCGGCAGTTGTGCACGCTTCGCGGTCTGCTGGAGATTAAGACCGCGGCCGAACCGGTTCCGCTGGAACAGGTGGAACCCGCAAAGGAAATTGTCAAGCGATTCGCCACCGGCGCCATGAGCTACGGCTCGATTTCGAAGGAAGCGCACGAGACGCTGGCGATCGCGATGAACCGGATCGGCGGCAAGAGCAATACGGGTGAAGGCGGAGAAGACGAGGCGCGCTTCGGCACGGAACGGCGCAGCGCCGTGAAACAGGTGGCCAGCGCGCGGTTCGGCGTCACCACGAATTACCTGATCAACGCCGACGAATTGCAGATCAAGATGGCGCAAGGCGCCAAGCCCGGCGAGGGCGGGCAGTTGCCCGGACATAAGGTGGATGAGACGATCGCGCGGGTGCGGCATTCGATACCCGGGGTGGGCCTGATCTCGCCGCCTCCGCACCACGATATTTACTCCATCGAAGATCTGGCGCAGTTGATCTACGATCTGAAGAACGTCAATCCGCGGGCGCGAATCTCGGTGAAGCTGGTGGCGGAAGTCGGCGTTGGGACGGTGGCCGCGGGCGTGGCGAAAGCTCATGCCGATGTCGTGCTGATCTCGGGCGACAGCGGCGGCACGGGCGCGAGTCCGCTGAGTTCCATCAAGCACGCGGGCGCGCCCTGGGAACTGGGGCTGGCCGAAGCGCACCAGGTGCTGGTGATGAATGACCTGCGCGGGCGCATACGCCTACAAACCGACGGCAAGCTGCAGACCGGCCGCGACGTCACCATTGCGGCGCTGCTGGGCGCGGAGGAATTCGGCTTCTCCACTGCTCCGCTGGTGGCGATGGGCTGCATCATGATGCGCAAGTGTCACCTGAATACCTGTCCGGTGGGCATCGCGACGCAGGATCCGGCGCTGCGCGCGAAATTCCAGGGGACGCCGGAGAACGTCGTCAACTTTTTCTTCTTCATTGCGGAACAGGTGCGGCAGTATATGGCCCAGATGGGTTTCCGCAGCTTCGACGAAATGGTGGGCCGCGTGGACATGCTGGATGTGCGGCAGGCCAACGAGCACTGGAAGGCCAAGGACATCGATCTCTCGGCGATTCTGTATTACCCCGAGATGCCGAGCCGCATCGCGCGGCGCTGCGTGCAGGCGCAGGACCACGGCCTGTCGGAAGCGCTGGATTACAAGCTGATCGAGTTCGCGCGCGAATCCATAGACAGCGGTACGCCCATCGAGATCAAACTGCCCATACGCAACGTGCATCGCACGGTGGGCGCGATGCTGAGCGGCGAGATCGCGCGGAAGCACGGCTCGGCCGGGCTGCCCGATGATACGATCCGCTTCCAGTTCTCGGGCAGCGCCGGGCAGAGCTTCGGGGCATTCCTCGCCAAGGGCGTCACGCTGGAACTGGAGGGCGACGCCAACGATTATGTGGGCAAGGGACTCTCGGGCGGACGGCTCATTGTGTATCCGCCGCGCACGGCGACGTTCCAGCCGGAGGAGAATATCCTGATCGGCAATGTGGCGCTTTATGGGGCGACCAGCGGCGAAGCGTTTTTCAACGGCATGGCGGGCGAGCGCTTCGCGGTGCGCAATTCGGGCGCGCGTGCGGTGGTGGAAGGCCTGGGCGACCACGGCTGCGAGTACATGACGCGCGGGTTGGTGGTGGTGCTGGGCAAGTGCGGGCGCAATTTCGCCGCCGGCATGAGTGGCGGCATTGCTTACGTCCTCGATGAGAAGGGCGATTTCGCCGAGAAGCGCTGCAATACGGCGGCGGTGGACCTGGAGCCAGTGCCGGCGGAAGACATCGACCTGCTGTATTCCGTCATCAATCACCACGTGGAAGCCACGGAAAGCGTGCGCGGCAAGTGGGTGCTGGAGAACTGGGAGAACATGCTGCCCAAATTTGTGAAGGTCTTCCCGCACGAATACAAGCGGGTGCTGGGCATTGCGCGCCAGCAGGTAGCGGTGGCATAGGAGACGAACATGGGAAAAGTCACCGGCTTCATGGAGTACACGCGGGAACTGCCTCAACGCCGAGACCCAGCGCAACGCGTCAAAGACTGGTTCGAAATCTACCAGCCGTTTCCCGAAGATCACCTGCGCACGCAGGCGGCTCGCTGCATGGACTGCGGCGTCCCGTTCTGCCACACCGGCTGTCCGCTGACCAACATCATTCCCGATTGGAACGATCTGGTCTACAAGGGCCGCTGGAAGGAGGCGGTGCGGCAGTTGCACGCCACCAACAATTTCCCGGAATTCACGGGCCGCATCTGTCCCGCGCCTTGTGAAGCCGCCTGCGTGCTGGGCATCAGCGAGCCCGCGGTCACCATCAAGCAGATCGAGAAGTCCATCATCGATCGTGCGTTTGAGCAAGGCTACATCGTTCCCGAGCCGCCCGCCGTTCACAGCGGCAAGCGCGTGGCGGTGATCGGCAGCGGACCCGCCGGGCTGGCCGCCGCGCAACAGCTGGCGCGCGCGGGGCACGACGTCACAGTTTTCGAAAAGAACGACCGCATCGGCGGACTGCTGCGCTACGGCATTCCGAATTTCAAGATGGAGAAGCAACTGATCGACCGGCGTCTGGAGCAGATGCGCGCCGAAGGGGTCAAATTCGAGACGAATGCGCACGTGGGCGGGAACGTGCCGGTGGAAGACCTGCGCCACGCGTTCGACGCCATACTGCTGGCGGGCGGCGCGGAACAACCGCGCAATCTGAATGTTCCCGGGCGCGAGTTGAAGGGCGTACATTTCGCCATGGAGTTTCTGCCGCAGCAGAATCGCGTGTGCGAGGGCGACACGGTCCACGATCAGATTCGGGCAACGGGCAAGCGCGTGATCATCATCGGCGGCGGCGATACCGGCGCCGACTGCCTGGGCACCAGCCACCGGCAGGGCGCGCGCTCTGTCACGCAGTTCGAACTGCTGCCCAAGCCGCCGGACACGCGGTCGCCCTCGACGCCCTGGCCGCTGTGGCCGATGCAGCTGCGCGTCGAAAGCTCGCACGAGGAAGGCGGCACGCGCGATTGGTGCGTCAACACGGTGAAGTTCACCGGCGACGAAAACGGCAACGTCAAAGAACTGCATGCGGTGCGGGTCTCGCCGAAGGTAGAGCCGCTGCCGGGGACCGAATTCACGCTTGAGGCCGACCTGGTGCTGCTTGCGATGGGCTTCACGGGGCCGATGAAGAACGGCATGCTCGACCAGCTCGGCGTGGCCCTGGACGGGCGCGGCAATGTGGCCGCCGATGGCAATTACATGTCGAGCGTTCCGGGCGTGTTCGCGGCGGGCGATATGCGGCGCGGGCAATCGCTGGTGGTGTGGGCCATTGCGGAGGGGCGCAAGGCGGCAGAGGGAATCGATCGATACCTCAAAGGGTGACCGGGTGAGGGTATCCCTCTGGTTATAATCGAAGTGTGCGAATCGTCTCAGCGTTCCTCCTGATCTTCTGTCTCGCCGGCTGTCATCGCGGCGCCGAAAGCAATGACGCGGTGCGTCAGGGCATACTGGATTACCTTGCCAAAAAAGGCATGACCCCGGCGTCCATGGATATCAACGTGGTTGCGGTGAAGTTCAACGGAGACAAGGCGGACGCGACGGTCTCGTTCGCGGCCAAAGGCAGCGGCGCGGGACAAATGTCGATACAGTATCACCTGGAGCAGAAAGATAACAAGTGGACCGTGGTGGGCCGGCAGGATGCAGGCCAGCACGGGGCCACTGGACAGTTGCCGGCGGGTGCGGCTCCGCAAGGCATGGACAATCCTCACGGCGGGGGAGCAATGGCAGCGCCGGGAGCCGGAGGCAAGATGCCGGCGCCGGAAGACCTTCCTCCCGCCGGCAAAAAGAAATGAAGCGTGTCGCAATTCTGGGTGGTGGTCCTGCCGGAGCATACGCCGCGGAGAAACTGGCATCGGCCGGGCTCGCCGTGGTCCTGATGGATGAGAAGCTCGCCTGGGAAAAGCCCTGCGGTGGCGGCCTGACGCACAAGGCGTACAGCCAATACCCGTTCCTGATCGACAATTCCACCCCGAAGCGCATGGTCACGGAGAGCGTGCTCGCGGCGCCGAAGGCCGGCGAAGTGACGCTCAAGCTGGGCGACCCGCTGGTGATCTATTCGCGCTTCGACTTGAACAACATGCTGCTGGAACGGGCCGAGCGGGCAGGCGCGCAGATCGAGAAAACGCGCGTGACGGGCATGGAGCGGCAGGGTGCGGGATGGCGCCTGCAGACGGCGGGCGGCAGGGTGGACGCCGACTTCTGCATCGTGGCCACGGGCGCGCGCAATCCGCTGCGCGAAGTGGGCACGCAGCTCACGCCGCCAGATACGATGTCCGCGCTGGGTTACTACGTGCAGGGCAATCAGGCGCAGATCGATATCCAATTCTTGCCGGACCTGGAGGGGTACATCTGGATCTTCCCGCGGTGCGGCCACCTTTCGGTGGGAATCTGCGGGAAGGGCGAACCGGCGGGCTCGCTGCGCAAGCGGCTGGAAGCTTATATGGCCGGTCGCGGCATCAATTGGAAGGGCGCATCTTTCTACAGCCACCTGTTGCCGTCGCTGGATTCCAAATCGTGGAAGGCCAACCGGGTGGCCGGGGACGGCTGGATGGCGGTGGGCGACGCGGCGGGTCTGGTGGACCCGATCACGGGAGAGGGACTCTACTACGCGATCCGGTCGGGTGACCTGGCGGCGCAGAGCCTGCTGGCCGACGTGGGCGGTCCGGCGGAGAGCATGAATCGCTATCGCGGATTGTTGCGGCGCGATTTTGCGGCAGACCTGGAGTTCGGGGCGCAGTTGGCCAAGCGGGTATTTTTGGGACGCTTCCTGTATGGGTCGGTGCCACAGCGCATGGTGGAGTTTACACGACGTTCGCCTCGGTTTGCCAACGTGATGCAGGATCTGTTCGCGGGGAAGCAGCCGTACCTGGGGTTGAAGCGCCGGCTGATGCGCAATTTGCACGGCAGCCTGTATGAGATCGCGATGAGTCTCGGGTTCAGCCGCATCGTGCCTAAGGCGGGGGTTTCCAATTAGAAAAAATGATTGGCCGCCGATGAACGCCGATGAACGCCGATAAGACAAAGAATGCTATCCCATGACACATAGTAGATCCGAAGAACTGTTTCGCCGTGCGGTGGCGAAGATTCCCGGTGGTGTGAATTCGCCGGTGCGGGCGTTTCGCAGCGTGGGCGGGCAGCCGGTTTTCGTGGCTCGGGGCGAGGGCTCGCACCTGTTCGATGTCGACGGGAACGAATACATCGATTATGTGGGGTCTTGGGGGCCTCTGCTGCTGGGGCACCGGCATCCGGAGATTCTGGCGGCGCTCGAAAAGGCGCTCGGGATCGGCACGAGTTTCGGCGCTCCGACGGAGCAGGAGATCGAACTGGCGGATGCGATCTGCGAAGCGGTGCCTTCGATCGAGATGGTCCGGCTGGTGAATTCGGGGACGGAAGCGACGATGTCGGCGATCCGTGTGGCGCGCGGCTTCACGGGGCGCGATCTGACGGTCAAATTTGAGGGCTGCTATCACGGTCACGTGGATTCGCTGCTGGTGAAAGCGGGGTCGGGCATGGCGACGCTGGGGATCGCGGACACGCAGGGAGTTCCGAAGGCGTTCGCGGATACCACGATCGCGCTACCCTACAATTCGCTGGAGGCGCTGGAAGAGGCGTTCCGCACGCACGGGGAGCGGATCGCGGCGGTGATTGTGGAGCCGGTGGTGGGCAATATGGGGTGCGTGCCTCCCCTGCCCGGCTATCTGGAAGGCATGCGCGAGATCACGGCGCGGTACGGGGCTTTGCTGATTTTCGACGAGGTGATGACGGGGTTCCGGGTGGCGTTCGGCGGGGCGCAGGCGAGGTATGGAATCCGGCCGGATTTGACGACGTTGGGAAAAGTAATCGGCGGCGGGCTACCGGTGGGGGCTTACGGCGGGCGGCGGGACATTATGAGTATGGTGGCGCCGTCGGGTCCGATCTATCAGGCGGGGACGCTATCGGGAAATCCGCTGGCGGTGGCGGCGGGGTTAGCGATGCTGCGGCACCTGAAGGCGCACCCGGAGGTGTACGACCGCCTTGAGGCGTGCGGTGCGAAGTTGGCGGCAGCGGCGCCTGAGGGCGTCACAGTGAATCGCGTGGGGTCGATGTTTACGTTCTTCTTCACGGACGGGGCGGTTACGGATTGGGAATCGGCGAAGAGATGCGATACGGCTCGTTTCGGACGGTTCTTCCGGAAGATGCTGGAGAGCGGGGTGTATCTGGCACCCTCGCAGTTTGAGGCAGCCTTCGTGAGCGCGGCACACACCGACGAGGATATCGAGAAGACGATCGCGGCGGCTCGGGTGGCTTTGGCGGAGTAGGCGAAGAGGCGTCGAGTGAGACTCGACGCGGCACGCATTCGTGCGTAATGCCGCAAAGTTTTTGTTTCTGGAGGGAAGGGGCGTGAAAGTCACGATGGCGAACGGGCTTTTGACTCCTTGGCCTGAACGGCCAGAGCGGTGCGCGAGACACGCTCCAGACGAGTGAGCAGCGACTTCAGCCTACGGTATTCCTTCGAGGCCGTCCGGTAGAGTGGGCCGGCCTCCGGGGTGAGCTTTACATTGACGGTCTTGCCCTGAGCTTTGTAGGTCCATTCCCAGTAGGGCCCGTGACGCCTGGAATCGTCTTTGTGACAAGCGCAATTGGGCTGACCGCATTTCATCCTTCTTTCTAGAACCGTTCCCTTGCAGAAATAGGACAACTCCTGGAGTTGCTGGCGAAGTTGGGCGAAGCGCTGCGTTTGGCGATCCGCTGGGGAGGACGATGTCTTCGCTTTGGACATGAAACTTCTCGCAAGACTCTCCGTCCTACGGTAATAATACTGTAGGACAATGTCAAGCTCTTGCCTACACCCTTCCGACCCACAGCTTTGGAACGCCGGCGCGCTCTCCCTGTACCAGCGGCTGCTACCCGCTTCCTTTTGGGATCACCTCTGTCGCCAGAACGATTTGCACCAAAATAATCGCGTCTACACTCTGGCTGTAGTCGTGTGGCTCATGATCTCCCAGTGGGTTCAGGGCCATACACCCCTGGATCGGGCGGTCTCCGAATTACTCCATGGCTTACCCGCCAGTTTTTGGCCTAATCCCTGTAAACGACTTCTCGACTGTCAGAACAACCAAGCTTCCCTGTCCGGCAATACCGCAGCCTATAATACGGCCAGGCAACAGTTGCCGTCTGTCGTAGTGGAATCCTGCTGTGATCACATCTTTCAACAGTTAACGGCCGAAACCCGCGGCTACTTGCCGTCGCTGGATCGGCCTGCCTTTATCTTCGATGGCACCTCGGTCGAATTGCCTCCTACCGAAGCTTTGCGTCGCGCCTACCCCCCAGGATCGAATCAACACAACTCTTCGCATTGGCCCTTGCTGCGCATGTTGGTGGCACACGATCTGCAAACCGGGCTCGCTCTACGCCCTCAATGGGGACCACTGAATGGCCCGCAGGCGGTCAGTGAACAGCAATTATTGGAAGCTGCCATTGAGCGACTGCCGGAGGCGTCCCTGGTGATGGGCGACTCCAATTTCGGGGTCTTTTCTGTGGCCTATGCAGCCCAACAACGAGGACACGCGGTGCTGCTGCGCTTGACTGCACAACGCGCGATTCCCTTGGCAGGCCGACCGTTGCAGGATGGTATAGATCTACCCATCACCTGGAAACCTAGTCGATGGGACCGTAGCCGTCATCCCCATCTGCCCCAAAATGCCTGCGTGCATGGACGCCTGCTGGTCTGCCTGGTGCAACCTTCCAACGGCCCCACGCCATTCTTACTGGCTCTATTCACCTCATGGAATGCCACCCCCACGCAGATTCTGGAGGTTTACGGACAGCGTTGGGGAGTCGAGACCGACCTGCGCACCTTGAAGGGTACTCTACACTTAGAGCAACTCCGCTGCACTACCCCAGAGATGGTGGCCAAGGAACTCGACCTGGCCATGGCTGCGTACAACCTCATCCGCGCCGTCATCTACCTCGCCGCCCAACAGGCGGGCCTGCCGCCACGCAGCTTTAGTTTTAGCCGCGTGTGCCACCTGATACAGGCCTTTGCTCCGCTCCTTGCCGCCGCCCAAACCCCGGAGGAATGCCAAGCCATCACGGATCGACTCCTGCATTATGTCCGCCAAGCCAGACTACCTAAACGCACTCGAAAACGCCCATCCTACCCGCGTGCGGTCTGGCCAAAACCGCAATCCTATCCTCGGCGCAAGGAGTAATTCATGGACGCCCTACTTCAAAAACTTTGCGGCATTACGCAGGAGTGCGTGCGCCACGGTTTCGCGTCAGGATCTTTTGGCGGCTCGGAGGAGCTTTCGGGCGGAGAAAGTGACTACTCCGGCAAAAAAGGCGAAGGCCAGCACGATCACGGTGAGCTGGCGCCGCAATCCGAGGCTGGTAACGATGGGGCCTGAGGTAGCGGCGAAATCCAGGGCGATGCGCAGGTGGACGGCGGCAGGCTGCGTTTTATTCGAACGATTGTCCACGACAAGAACGTAATCGCCGGGCCGCCGGACGCGGAAGTTGAGTGCGCCGGACTTGCCGATCTCGGTTACGGCCAGCAGACCGTGGGGAACATCTTCGCGCAGACGTTCGAGATCGGCGCGGGTCATGAGAGCCAGGCGAACCTTCTCCGATCCGGACGGCACGTCGAAGGCGGCAACCACAAGGGCGGGGTTCTGGCGCAGGTTGACCTCGACATATTTCCACTCGGCGGGAGGAATATGGTAGACCTCGTCCACCAGTTCGACGCTGGTGGAAGCGGCCAGCAGGACGAGGCAGGCAAGCAGGTTCATGGGACCGGACGGTAGGGCCGCAGGGGTACAATAGGGTCCATGAATGACAGTATGGCACAGCTGAGCCCGGGGCTCGTGCGGGCAGACGTGCCAGGCTGGAAGAACGGGCTGAGCTGGATCTCATCGGTTCTGCTGTGCGCTTTGTTCCTGATTTCCGGACTTTGGAAGATCACCGACGTGCAGGGTGCGGCGGTGCGCATGGTGCAAGCCAAGGTACCGGAATCGTTGGGCCTGGCGGCGGCGCTGGCATGCGGCATCGCGGAGACGGTGGGCGCGGTCATGATCCTGGTGCCGCGTTTGCGGCGCTGGGGCGCGGTGGTGCTGGGGGCGCTGCTACTGGTCTTTCTGGGATATTTCGCGATTCAATACAACACGCTGCGGGGCGCGGATTGCAGTTGTGTTCCGTGGCTGAAGCGAGTGGTGGGTCCGGGGTTCTTCGTCGGCGACGGTGTTCTGCTGCTGGTGGCGTTCTCCGCGGGCCTGGGATCGCGGCGGCCGGAAGGTTTGCGGGCGGTGGCGTTGATTGCGTCGGCGGTGGCGGTGTTCGCGGGAGTGTCCTACGGGGTTGGAGCGGCACGGGAAACCGGGACGCGCGGTCCGGAAAGCGTGATAGTGGATGGACGACCCTACTCACTGGAACACGGCAAGATTTTTCTGTTCTACTTCGACCCGGCGTGCATGCACTGCTTCGAATCGGCGCAGCGTATGTCGAAGCTGCACTGGGGCGATACGCGGGTGGTGGGAATCCCGATCAGTCAGCCGCAATTCGCCACGCAGTTCATGCAGGATACGGGTTTCCACATGGCGGCGATCACCACGGACAGGGACAAGTTGAAGGCTATGTTCCCGTACGCGGGAGTGCCGGCGGGCGTGGTCATCGAGAACGGGCGCCAGAAAGCGGCGCTGGTGAAATTCGATGGCGAAGAGCCGGCGGCCAGCCTGAAGCAACTCGGATTGATCTATTGAGTGCGCACGGCACAGGCGTGCTACTCCGCGCGTAGGGCCTCTGCCGGATCGACCGTTGTGGCCTTGCGGGCAGGCAGGTAACTGGCTAGCGCCGCTGCGAGCACCAGGACTGCCGACACCGCGGCATACGTCAACGGATCGACCGGGCTCACATCGAAGAGCAGCGACTTCATCAGCCGCGTGAGCGCGAAGGCCGCCGTTAGTCCGCACGCAGTGCCGATGGCCGAGAGGACGAGGCCGTGGCGCACGAACATGCCGGTGACCTCCTGGAAGAGGAGCGCCCAACGCGAGCCGTATGCCGATCTCGCGGGTGCGCTGGGACACCGAGTAGGAGATGACGCCGTAGATACCGACCACGCCGAGAAGCAGGGCCATACCGCCGGCGATGGCGAGCATCACCAGGGTGAAGGAGGTGCGCGCCAGCGAGCGATCGTAAATATCCTGGAGCGTTTTGACGTTGGCCAGCGGCAAATTCGGATTCACGCTCCAGACGGCTTGCCTTACCTCTTGCAGCAGTCCGGTGGATCCCGCTCGCGGTGTGCGGAGCACGATGGCCACACTGCGGCGCACGGAGAGCCCGCCGCCCTCAAAATTCTTCTGCATCAGCGGCCAATAGACGATGGAAGGCGATTGATGATCGACACCGTTGTCGCGCTCGTCGGCCACCACGCCGACGATTTCGACCCAATCGTCCTTCAAGGTGGGACGGATGCGCTTGCCCAACGCCAGGCGAGGATCGTGCCACAACTCGCGCGCCATATTCTCCGATACCAGCGCTACGGGCATTTTGTTGTATGTATCGGTCCAGGTCAGGTCGCGGCCCGCGATCAGACGGCCGCCCATGGTGGAACGGTAGCCGGGCGATACCCATTTGAAGCGGCGTATGGGAGGCAGTGTGCCCTCGCGATACAGATGATCTTCGGCGAAGATGGGGTCGTTGGAGTTATTGCCATCCATGGTGATGGACGTGGTCAACGCTACCGAGGAAACGCCGGGGAGCGCAGCGATCTTATCGAGGATGTCCTGTTCCATGCGAATCACGCGCTCGGGTTCCTTGACCTGCGTCCCGGGAATGGAGATGCGCAGGGTCTGTACGGACTGGGCGTCGGAGAAGCCGGGGTCCACGTGGCGTAGGGCTTGGAACGTGCGAATCATGAGGCCGGAACCGATCAGCAAGACCAGAGCGAGCGCCACCTGCACAACGACGAGAATGCTGCGCGCGCGATGGCGGTCTTTGCTCTGGCTGAGCGAGCGTCCTCCGCTGCGCAGCGCGTTGGAAAGGTGGGGGCGCGCGTATTTGAAGACGGGAATCAGGCCGAAGATCAACCCGGCCGCCAGCGAAATGACAAACGTGAATGCCAGCACCGACGGATCGATCGCTATGTTCGCGATGCGTGGCAGATGCGCCAGGCCGGACGCCGCAAGCATGCGGATCGCTCCGTAGGCCAGTGCCAACCCGAGCGCTCCGCCGGAGAGGCCGAGCAGCGCGCTCTCGAGCAGCAGTTCGCGGGCGATGCGCCCCCATCCGGCGCCCAGCGCGGTGCGAATCGCGAGCTCTTGTTGACGTCCATCGGCACGGACCAGGAGCAGGTTCGCGACATTGGCGCACGCGATCAACAGCACCATGCCAACGGTGCCCATCAGTACCCAGAGAGTGCTGCCGATATCCCCGACCAGATCGTCCTTTAGCAGCCGCAGATTGGGACCGATGCGCGCGTCTTCGAACATCTTCGTGCTAATTCCGGGAGGCGAGGGAAATTTCTGGTAGACCATGGGCAGCATGCGTGTGAGATCGGCGTTAGCTTGCTGGAGCGTCACGCCGGGCCTGAGGATGGCGACACCCTGATAGCTGAAATTGCCCAGATGGACTTCGTTGCGATTGAATCTCAGGGGCATCAGCAAAGAGGCTTTCTGATCCATTAACTGGAACGACGGCGGCAGGACGCCGACGACGTCGCATGCGTTGCCATCCACCATGATGCGGCGGCCCAGAACAGAGCGGTCTCCTCCGAAGCGCGATTTCCAATATCCGTCGGTGAGAATCACGGTGCGGTTGCTTTTCGGGTCGTCATCGGAGGCGGTGAAGCGGCGTCCCAGGGCGGGCTGTACATCCAGAATCGGGAGCAGGCGATGGGTCACGGACAAGACGGAGACTTCTTCCGGCTCGGCGAGGCCGGTTATGCTCGACGTGTCGTTCCTCCACATACTGACGTCCTGAAACACGCGGCTTTCGTCGCTGTAGATGAAGTACAGCGAGGGGGCCATGTTGAGGTCTTTAATATTGACGCCCGGCGCGGTGTGCCACAATGCGACAAGTTGTCCGGCATGCGGATATGGCAGGGGCTTCAGAAGCACGCCTTCGATCACGCTGAAGATGGCGGCGTTGGCGCCGATGCCGATGGCCAGCGTCACGAGCGAAAGGGCGGTGAACATGGGCGACCGCGCCAGCCGGCGCAGGGTATGGCGTAAGGGGATGAGTGCGGTTCGCAAGTTAGCCTCGTAAGCTAGATACGCGGCGGCGGGGGGAGAAGTTAGCAAATTTTGCATCAAGTATCTGGCCTGCACGAAAACGCAATACACTGGAAGGCTGTGAACCTACTCATACCGAACCTGGGATCGACTTCGTTGAAGTATCAGATTCTGGAAATGCCGTCGGAGACGGTGCTGGCCAAAGGGCGCATGGAGCGCGTGACTAACTACCGGGAAGCGATCGCACAGATCTCGGCCGGAGCCACGGCGACGGATGCGGTGGCACTCAAGGCCGTGCACGCCGGTCCCCGGTACCGCGGAACGTTTGTGGTGGACGAAGACGTGACCGCGGCGCTCCGGCAGTTTCTGCCCGCCGCGCCGGCGCACAACGCGATCTACCTGACGGCGATCGAGGCCTTCCAGCAAGCAATGCCCGGAGTGCCGATCGTGGCCGCGTTCGAGCCGGAGTTCCATGCGACCATGCCGGAATTCGCGCGTCGCTACGGCGTGCCGGCGGGGTGGCTGGAGGACGGTGTGGAGAAGTACGGATTCCACGGCGCGTCGCATCAGTACATTGCGGAGCGTGTGGCGGCGATGCTCGGGCGGCAGGTCAAGTTGGTGAGCTGTCATCTGGGCGGGAGTTCGTCGATGTGCGCCATATCGGACGGGCGGAGCGTGGATACGACGATGGGGTTCTCGCCGCAATCGGGACTGGAGAATGCCACCAGGCACGGCGACCTGGACGTGTTCGCGGTGCTCTACATGATGGATCGTCACGGGTGGAGCGCCGAAGAAGTGCGGCGGCAACTGGCCAAGGGTGGAGGGCTGGCCGGACTCTCATGCGTGGCAGGCGGCGACGTGCGCGATCTGGAAGCGGCGTGCACGCCGGAGGCGGCACTGGCTTTGGACGTCTTCGTTTACCAGGTGAAGAAGACGATCGGCGCGTACGCGGCGGTGATGGGCGGACTTGAAGCGGTGGCGTTCACGGGCGGGATCGGGGAGAATTCGGCGCGGCTGCGGGAGCAGTCCTGCGCGGGGCTGGAGTTCCTGGGAATCGAACTCGATGGCAAGAAGAACGCGGGTGAAGGGGACCGCGTCGTATCGGCGGACGGTTCGCGAGTGACGGTGCTTGCGCTCGGCACTAACGAGGAGTTGATTGTGGCTCGGCGGGCCTACCGGTGTTTAAACGGGAAATAAAAAACGGCGCTGCCGGATGGCAGCGCCGTTCGCTTGCGGAGGTTCTAGTGCAAGTTAGCCGTCGCGACGTTTGAGCGTGGGACGTTCGTCCTGATCGGGCTTCGGCGTCGTGCCATCATCGTTCTGATCCACCGGACCGGTTCCGCTACCGGGAGCGCGGCGCAGACGCGGACGGTTCGGATCTGCATTAGTGTCAACCTTGCGGCGGTTGTGAAGCATCGCCAGGCGAGCCTTCACGTCATTGAATTCGCTGGTATTTACCACGTATTCCGGCTTGGCCACGAGGATTTTCTGGATCTCGGTTTGCGCGGCCTTGATGCGGGCGTCGGTGGGTGGGTGGCTGGAGAAGATCTTGGCCAGGGTACCAGGCTTCTTCTTTTCCAGCGACTGAATTTTCTCGAAGAAATCCACGAACGAAGTAGGATCGTAGCCGGATTTATAAAGGTACTGGAGCCCGAGGTAATCGGCTTCGGATTCCATGGCTTGAGAGAAGTGCAGGAAGCCGAGAGGGATGGCAACGCTGGCGCCCTGCCGGATGGCGTACCCGGCCCATCCGCCCATGAAGATCAGGGGGATGGTGGCATAGTTGATGAGCTGCCCCTTGGTCTGCTGCCTGGTGCCGTGCCGTGCGGCGACGTGCGCAATTTCGTGGGCCATGACGCCGGCGAGTTCAGATTCGGAGTCGGCCTTCAGCATCAGGCCCGAGTTCACAAAGAAGAATCCGCCGGGAAGCGCGAAAGCATTGACTTCTTCGGAATCCAGTACCTTGATGGTAAACGGCACCTTGGCATCTGAGTTCCGGACAAGGTTCTGCCCAACGCGGTTGACGTATTCGGCGATGATTGGGTCGTCGATGATCTTGGCCTGGCGCTCCACTTCCTGCGCCAACTGCTTGCCAAGTGCGATTTCCTTCTCCAGGGAGTAAAAGTTGACACCCTTGCCGACGTCGCGGTTACCGATTTCTTCGGGGTCCTCTTTTTTCTTGTCCCCGGCGAAAGCACCCACCGGCAACAAGGTCACTGCAGCCAGAATTGCCACCGGCACTCTCAAGTGAAGTTTCATAGTCCGAAAACTCCTGATAGTTACACTATACGCCGAAGCGAGCGCGATAAATAGCCTATTTGTGGTACGCAGCGGGGGGTGGGAGGGTTTCCGATTTTTCGTCAATACCAGCCGAGGCTGATGACCCTACCTGCCTGGTCAACCAGCACGTCCAGTCGGCGGTTGGTGTACGAATAGAACTTGCGGCCTTGGGCGGCATCGGCCGCGGCCACCGGGCCGCTCCACACCCGGCGGCACTGCTGCCACGTCAGGCGCGGCGGATAGACGAAGACGGTGCGCAGGGTGCCGGACTTCTGATCGAAATCGAGTTCCAGTTCCTTGTATTTGCTGGTGGGGTCGTTAAAGGCGTAGATCGTGCCATTGACCGCCCTTTTCTCGTCGTACGCGGGCCGCTGCCGTTTCGGTTCACCGAGCATTTTGCGGGCATCGCTTTCCTTCCAGTGTCCGATCTGCTTTTGACAGTAAGCTGCAACCTCGTTCCCAATTTCGAGGCGCGGAGACGGCTTGGCCGGAACGGCCGCGGTGGCCGATGGGGAAGGTAGCGGCGGAAGCGGCTGGCGCGCGACGGTGACTTCCACGGGCTTTGTCGGCGGAGCGGCCTTGGCTGGGGGCGCGACGACCGTGGTCTTTTTCGGTGCGGGCGCAGGAGGGCCGGGGAGGACGATTTGCCCACTATCGGGCGGTTCGGACGGTCGCAGAACCGGCGGCAGCTTCTCGGCGCTGCCGCTGTCGGCCGTATTGGCGGCGGCATGATCGGCGGCGGCCCCACTCCCCGCCAAATGGAAGGCTACCGCCACAAGGCACATGAGCCGGAACCACTTCATATAGCTACCTCGCGAATTCGTCGGAACTCAAGTTGACGTTAGCCGAAAAAACGACGGCCTGTCGCCTTGAATTTAGGCAGTAGCGGATTGTTTTCCGAAGTTAAAGACGTGGTTCCGTACCGGCGGAGGCTTGCGGAACGGCACTCACACCCTGGCCCCCATGTTCGCGAAGGTAATCGCGCAGGGCTTGGGCGTGGATCTGAATTCCGCGGCGCGAGTAGCGAAGTAGACCCTTGTGCCGCAATTGATTCATTTGAAAACTGATAATCTCACGCGTGGTGCCAACATATTGAGCGATGACCTGGTGAGTGAGGGGCGGGATGCTGATATATCCATCCTCGGTGCGGGTGCCCATCCGATCGGCGAAACGAAGGAGGGAGCGTACGACGCGCTCAGGGGTCTTATCGAGTGCAAAGCTCTGGAGCCGGGCCTGATAGTCCAGGCCGCGCTTGACCAGCATTTGAATCAGAGCGATGCCCAATCTGGGCTGCCGCTCGGATTGTTCCTCGATTTCCGCGGTGCTCCAGGACATCAGGGAAACATTATCGAGCGCGAGGGCGATCTCCGGATGCTGGCTGCCGCCGAGCAGCGAACTCTCGCCCAGAAAATCGTCTGCGCCGAAAATGTCCACCAGGGTTTCCGAGCCGTCGTCAAGGGGGATCGTTACCCTCACCCTGCCCTGAACCACCAAGTGGATTCCGCCCGGAGGGTGGTGTGCATCGAAGATGATCTGACCCTTCCGATAGCTGGCTAGAGCCTTTCGGGGGAGGTACATCAACGCATCTTCCAGATCACGGGAGAGCGTGACTTCCGCACCATTTTCCATAAAACTCTGACCTCGATACATCAGAGTCGCCGGGCCGGGAAAGTGGTCAAGGACGGCGAGGGTGAGCAAATGAGCAAGGAGTGGAACGTCCGACTGGATACCGAAAACGTTCCCAGCGGGATGCGGAAGCCTTGCCGTCGAACGCGGCGACCCATATTCACATTATTAAATACTGAGCAGGCAAACGCGGCATTCGGTTCAGTTTTCGGAGGAAGCAAGTGTGAACAGCCGTACAGTGCAGGACTGGACGGGGATGGCGGAAGACAGTGCGAATCGAACACACCAGCGACTTCAACAGCCGCCGAACGGTTTTGAAGACCGTCCCGAACACCAGTCCAGATTGCCTTCCGTTTTCCATTGTAGCGGTAGAGCGATGAGACGTTGCGGCGACAGGGAGCGGACGGGTACACTGGTAGAGCAATCCCTTCGACTAGTTATTCCCCGGTCGTCTAATGGTAGGACAGCGGCCTTTGGAGCCGTGAATCGTGGTTCGAATCCATGCCGGGGAGC
>CAWDWK010000045.1:0-52034 GCA_963805775.1 uncultured Solibacteraceae bacterium
TTTCTCGCGCCGCTTTCCATCGCTTCCGGCGCCATTGGCTTTTCGCAGTACGCCAGGTTCTTTTCGCCCCACATGGCCTGGTGGCAGGAGAAAGGCATCGCGATGGCCGTCTGCCTTTTGATTACCTTCATGCTGTATCGGGACATTCGTGCCGTGGAGCGCCTGTCGGTGGGCATGTGGATCGTGGTGCTTGCCACCGTCGGCTGGATCACAGCCGCCGGAATGTTAAACCTGGATCCCCGGCGACTGCTCGATTTTCCGCCCGGCGCTT
Source organism: uncultured Solibacteraceae bacterium (assembly GCA_963805775.1). Classification (GTDB taxonomy): domain Bacteria; phylum Acidobacteriota; class Terriglobia; order Bryobacterales; family Bryobacteraceae; genus Solibacter. Next base: position 272 of record CAWDWK010000045.1, read on the forward strand.
TTGCGCCCACGCGCGCCTTCTTCTTCGGCTTTGGCGGCGCCACCCTCATCGCGATGTACGATTACGGCGGGTACAACAACGTCTGCTTCTTCGCGGGCGAGGTCCGCCAACCGGAGAAGGTCATCCCGCGATCAATCATCTGGTCGATTCTTGCAGTCGCCGCCCTCTACCTCACCATGAACCTCGGAATCATCGGCGTTGTACCGTGGCGTGAGGCAATCCAGTCGACATCCATCGTGTCGGACTTCATCCAGCGCCTGTACGGTCTGCGTTGGGCACAGGTGGCCACCGTGCTGGTTTTGTGGACCACGCTCGCTTCCCTCTTCGCCGTGCTGCTGGGCTACTCGCGCGTTCCCTATGCCGCGGCGGTGGAAGGCCGGTTCTTCACCGCGTTCGGGAGACTGCATCCATCACGCAACTTCCCCAGCTTTTCGGTGCTGTTCATCGGCATCGCCTCGGCGCTGACGTGCCTCATGACTCTGGACGTGGTCATCAATGCGCTGATCGTGATTCAGATCCTGGTCCAGTTCATGGCGCAGATTTTCGCGGTCACGCTGATCCGCCGCAACCGGCCGGATATCGTGCGGCCATACCGCATGGCGCTTTATCCGGCCACCAGCGTGGTCGCGTTTATGGGATGGTTGTATATTCTGATCGCGAGCGGCCTGCCCTATATCCTCGCCGGGCTGGGTCTGCTTGTCTTCGGAGTCACGATATACCTGGTGCGCGCAAGACGCATCGCGGAATGGCCATTTGCATGAGCATCGAATCCAAATCCCTGGACATTCTGGCCGGCGGAGATCTCTTTGTCGACCTCATTATGAGCGGTTTCACTTCGTGGCCTCAGCCAGGAACCGAGGCGTTCGCTCGGGAGCTCCATCGTGAGGTGGGGGGCGGAGCTGCAATTGCTGCGTGCGGATTGGCCATTCTCGGCTCGCGCGTCGCCCTCTTCGGCATGGCCGGTCACGACGGCGATTGGTTTGCCGCCCGCCTGAATCAGTGCGGTGTCGTCACGTCGCGCCTGCGCTTCGACCCTGCGGAGCCGACCGCGGTCAGCGTCGCCATCAGCACTCCGGGGGAGCGGTCATTTCTGACCTACCACGGTCCGAACGTGCGTTTTCCGCAGATGCTCGCCGAAGAAGCGGCATCGGGCGGATTAGCCAACGTGCGGCACTTCCATCTCAACTGGGCTCCCGATCTCGCAACCGCCGCGGATCTCTTCAGCGCGATCCGGCGCCAGGGCTGCACGATTTCGCTCGACGTGGGGTGGCATGAGGATTGGCTGGCCGATCCGCGTTCTTTGGCGCTTCTGCCGCTAATCGATATCTTCTTTCCGAACGAAGTGGAAGCCAATGGGATGACAGGAGAAAAGGATCCCGCGAAGATGCTACGCCGGATGGAATCGGCCGGCGCGCGCCGGGTCGCGCTGAAGCGTGGGGCGGATGGCGCTGCCCTTCTGTGGGACGGAGACATCCTCCAGGTCAGAGCCCATCCGGTCACGCCAATCGAAACCACGGGAGCCGGCGACTGCTTCAATGCCGGCTTTCTTCATTTCTGGCTGCGGGGCGAGTCTCCGCTGACTTGCCTGCGAGCCGGAAATTTTTGCGCCGCGGTATCTACAGAACAGGCCGGTGGCGTCAGCGGCTTTCCCGAACCGCAACGGGTCAAGCTCGAATTGGCCAAAACTTATGCGTAAGGTCGCGATTATCGGCGGCGGCGGCGTGCGCACGCCGCTGCTCATCTACGGATTGGCCCAGTCTCAAGAGCTTCTCAAGACCGCTGAGTTGACGCTCTTCGATTTGGATGAGTCGCGCACGCAAATCATAGCGCGCATAGGCCGCGAGATTGTGCGCCGAATGGGCGCCGGATTTCAAATCCGCGGCACCTCGCGGCTCGAGGAAGCGGTGGACGGAGCCGATTTCGTTCTTAGCAGCATCCGTGTGGGTGGCATGGCGGCACGCGCACGGGATGAGCGCGTCGCGATCGGGCACGGGCTGGCCGGGCAGGAGACCACCGGGCCGGCGGGAGCCGCGATGGCTCTCCGCACGCTACCGGTAACTCTTGGTCACGCGAACGTGATCGAGAGTGTTGCGCCCGGCGCCTGGCTCATCAACTTCACCAATCCCGCGGGATTGATCACGCAAGCTCTCGCGCAGAACACGACCCTCAAGGTGATCGGCATCTGCGACACCCCGAGCGAGCTCTTTCATAAGATCGCCGGGGCCGTGGGAGCGCCTGTCGCGGATGTCGTGTGCGACTATGCCGGACTGAATCACCTTGGCTGGGTGCGCCGCGTCCATCTGCGTGGCGAAGAAATCACCGAGCGCCTGCTCGCCGACACCGCGCTCCTGCGCAATTTATATCCGGCCGGCCTGTTCGATCCGGCGCTCATTCAGGCGCTGCGACTCATCCCGACCGAGTATTTGTTCTTCTATTACAGCCAGCGAAAGGCATACCGGAATCAGCTCAGTGCCGGGGCCAGCCGCGGCGAAGAGCTTCAACGAATGAACAGCGGCCTCTTCGAACGGCTCGGCGCCCAGACCGACTCCGAAGCCCTCGTTACTTATACCGAGCTATCTGCAACAACGCAACGCATCTTATATGAAGCTGGAGGGCCTCGGCGGTTCGGCCTTCACTCCGGTGGAGAATGAGCCGAACCCATTCGAGCTGGCAACGGGCTACCACCGCATCGCGCTCGACGTGATGAATGGATTATTGTCAGATCGTCCGCGCGAGATCGTGCTCAACGTGATGAACCGCGGCGCGATCGACGACCTGGAAGCGGACGACGTTGTCGAGGTGCCGTGCGATGTGGACAGGACGGGAGCCCATCCCCGTCGCACCGGGCATCTACCGGAACAGGTCCGCGGATTGACGCTCTCGGTCAAGGCCTACGAGCGAACCGTAATCCGCGCTTCGCTCGAGGGCTCGCGCGCCGTGGCGCAGCTTGCGCTGTTGGAGTATCCGTCGATCGCGCAATGGGAGATTGCGGGCGAAGTGCTGACCTCATTGATGGCGGCCGATCCCGCAGGCCTTCGTCATCTCAAGTGAACGTTCTCGGCTCGCAACTGTACGACCCGCAACAATCCCGCGTATATCTTCTGTTCGGTTCTACACTCTTCAGTTACCCCGTCTCTGTCTGCCCGTCATAATAATTCATTCCGTTTTTGCACTTTCCTGATATTCTGTCTCTGTTTTCCCGAGCAAAGGAGAGTGTAAATGGCTGAGAAGTCCGAAAAACCATCCGAAAAAACAATCGAAATGCGGCTTGCCGAAGTGGAAGACAAGCTGAGCCAACTGCACATCACCGAAGAGGAGATGAAGACTTATCAAAAGGTCGCCGCCGCTCTTGGTATGTCCGGCGCGACCACCCAAGGGGCCGCCCCCGCCGGTATCTCACCAATCGTTAATCGCGGCATTACTCCCATCCGGCCTCCTATCATCCGCTGGGTCTGTACCTGTATCTGCCCGTGCGGACCATGTTACGAGTGCACCTGCGGTCCTTGCAGTTGCGTTGCGGGCGGAGGCGGGTCATTCGGCGGCGGATTCGGCGGATTCGGAACCTAGCCCGTCTACCCAACGCGATTACCGGACGCGAGCGGAGAACCCATGGATGTCGTATTTGCCGTCGTGCCTTTTGCTGACGTCGCGCGACCCGCGATTGGTGTCAGTCTGCTCAAGGCCGAACTGGCCCGGGTCTGCTCCGCTAGCGTCCTGTATTTGAACCTCGATTTCGCAGCCGCTATTGGCAGCCAGGTCTATCAGCACTTCTGCCACAACGTCCCCGCCGAAACCATGGCCGGCGAGTGGTTCTTCGCCGATCTGCTCTTTCCGGGACAGATACCTCCGCCTCACGAATTCGCCGACGATATTTTGCGGCCCGTTACGCCGGCCGACATCCTCACCGGCATCGATGGTGCCCGCGCCGCTCGCGCCGCCTTTATCGAAAGCGCCGTGGAACGCCTGGCCGCCTTGCGCCCCAGGGTCGTCGGCTTCACCACTACCTTTCACCAGACCTGCGCCTGCCTGGCAATCGCCAAACGGCTGAAGCAGATCCCCGACCCTCCCATCGTCATTTTCGGCGGCGCCAATTGCGAGGGCGTCATGGGACTCCAACTGCTCGAGTCCTTCCCCTGGATCGACTATATCTGCACCCGGGAAGGCGACCTCGTATTTCCTACTTTCATCGATCGTCTGCTGAACCACGGCGACGCCTCTCCCCTCCCGGGATTACTCAAACAGGGCGCTTCCCACGAAGTTAGTTATCCGCCCGTCGTCGAAAGTCTGGATGAACTTCCCATCCCCGATTACACGGACTACTTCGAACAACTCGCCGCCTCCGCCATCTCCGCCGACATCAAACCCAACGTGCTCATCGAAACCTCACGCGGCTGCTGGTGGGGCGCCAAGCACCACTGCACGTTTTGCGGGTTGAACGGCGACACCATGGGCTTCCGCGCCAAATCTCCGCAGCGCGTAATCGACGAGTTACTCTACCTGAGGGAGCGCTACGGCGTCACGCGAATCGACAGTGTCGACAACATCCTCGACCTCCGCTACGCGACACAAGTCTTCCCCGAGTTGAAGCGCCGCGGCAGCGACATCGAAATGTTTTACGAGGTCAAAGCCAACCTCAAATATCAGCACCTCGCAGCTATGTACGGCGGAGGCGTCCGTTTCATTCAGCCGGGAATCGAAAGTTTCAGCGATCAGGTTCTGGACCTCATGCGCAAGGGCGTTAGCGGCTTTCAGAATATCCAGCTCCTACGCTGGAGCCAGGAAATCGGCATCCTCCCCGCCTGGAATATCCTGGCCGGATTCCCCGGCGAGAGTCCGTCCGAATACGAGTGGACCGCCGGCATCATGCCCCTGTTGGTGCATCTCGAACCGCCGGCCGGCTGCGCCCCCATCCGCCTTGACCGCTTCAGCCCTTTCTTCGTGCGCGCCGAAGAGTTCGGCTTGCGTCGCGTTCGTCCCGCGCACGCCTATTACTACGTGTTTCCCCTCGGCCGCCGCGAACTGAGCCGCCTGGCATATTTCTTCGAATTCGACTACCCCGGCGGAGTCGTTCCCGAAAAATACCTCGAATCCACCAACCGCGAGTACATTAACTGGCGCAATGCCCGCTACTCCGAAAACCGTCCGCGGCTCGACGCCAACATCCATGAGGATGGCACCGTGGTGATCGAAGACACGCGCGCCTGTGCCGTTTCCCCGCGCCACCTGCTGAGCGGCTGCGATGCGGACGTGTATCTCGCCTGCGACTCCGTCCAGACGCTCGCCGGCATCCTGCGCCGCTTCCGTAACCGCTGGTCCGCGCCTGAGATTCAGCAGGCTCTGGCACGATGGATCGATGCGAAACTGATCATCGCCCGCAACGAACACTATCTTTCCCTCGGCGTACTGCAGAACCGGCCCGCCGATTTCTTTGAATCCGAAGATCGCCTCCCCGCTTATGTCCCAATGGCTGCGAATTCCGAATCACTATTACGTGTACTCTGATCCGCCTGACAAGGACGGGGACGAGACACTCCACTTCGTCTCGAGCCACCGCCGTGTCCGGCTGCGCGGCCACTCCTTCCGTGAATTCGTCCAGCGCGTCGCGCCCCTGCTCGATGGATCGCGCACGGTCGAGCAGGTACAGGCCGAAGTGACGGATCTCTTCGCTCCGGAGGATCTGTATGCGTGCCTCGAGATGCTGGGCAGCCAGGGCCTTCTCGAAGACGTCACTGATTCACCAGTCCCCGCCGAACGCGCCGAGTTTCTTCGTCCCCAGACCAATCTGTTTCACGACCTTTCTCCCCAGCCCCAGGAATTTCAGCAGAAAATCATGAAGTCGCGAGTGACCATCTTCGGTCTTTCGGGCGCCGGCGCCTCCTGCGCGCTGGGGCTCGCCGCCGCCGGAGTTGGCTCTCTCGATTGCGTGGATGATGGCCCGGTCAACGCCACCGACACCTACTACTCACCTATCTACGATCCCGGAGCAATCGGCAGCCCCAGGGCCCAAGTCGTCGGATGCCGCGTGGACGCCGCCTCGCCCCAGACGCGTTATCGCGCCCACACCGAAAACCTCGCATCCGACGACGACGTGCGCCGCATTGTCGAAGGGTCCGACTTCGTCGTCAACTGCCTTGACGACGGCCAGGTTGCGCTGGCATACAAGCTGAATCGCGCCTGCCTTTCTCTAGGCATTCCCTTCACTTCGGTGCAAGCCTCCGGCGTCGAGGTCATTCTCGGGCCGACCGTCGACCCCCACCGCACGGCGTGCTTCATGTGCTACCGAATGCGCTCCGTAGCCTGCTCCGACAACGCGGAAGCGGAGTTCGCATTCCAGAGCTTCCTCGATCGTAGGCGGCAGGACGATAGCACACGCCGCGCCAATCTCACCTTCGGCGTGAATATCGCGGCGCATATGGCCGGGATCGAAACACTCAAGGCCATCGCTTCCCTTCCCGCCGTCACCGCCCGCGGCCGCCTGTATGTGTTCAACCTCCTCGACATGAGCATGACCACACACCTCGTGCTTCGCAAGCCGTGGTGTCCCGCCTGTTTCCCTGCGTGGGAGGAGTCGGAAGGAGCATGACGGCGGCCGCGGCACAACTCCAGTCGCTGTCCGGCCTGGTAAGTTCCAAGGCCGGCATCATCCGGCGAATGCACCGCCGCATCGCCGGCGCCGACGAACCGCCCATTCCCATCATCTACGACAGCCTGCTGTCGAATTTCGATTTCCGCACCGGCAAAGAGTTGGAGCGCGGCGCCTGCGGCAAGGGCTTGACCGAAACCGCGGCGCAGATCGGCGCTATCGGTGAAGCCATCGAGCACTACTGCGCTTCGCACGCGCGCGTGCGTCTCATCCGGCGTGCGCGCTTCTCCGATCTCGACAACGCGATCGCGCCCTCCGATTTCGTCCTCTACTCCGATACCCAATATGACCGCCCTGGCTTTCGCCACGTCCGCTGGAAACCCGATTCCGAAATTGGCTGGCTCGAGGTCCGCGAACTGCCCGGCCACACGGCGGTGTGGATTCCCTCCGGCCTGGTCTACCTCAATTTCAGCGGCCAGCAGGAACAGGATTTTCTCTGTCCGCCCACATCCAGCGGTTCCGCCGCTGGCCCCGATCTGGAACACGCCATCCTCAGCGGCCTTCTGGAAGCCGCGGAGCGCGACGCCTTCGTCATCACCTGGATGAACCGCTTCCCCGTGCCCGCGCTGGACTACTCGCGTCTGGGAGGTCCCTGCGGCATCATCCGCGATTACTATGCCCGTTACGGAGTCGAGGCCCGCGCTTTCCTGCTCGCCACGGACTTGCCCCTGTATGCCGTAATGGCGATCGGTCTCGATCACTCGCCGGGCGGCCCCGCCGCTGTAGTAGGGCTCGGCTGCGCTTTGGAAGCGGAGACCGCGCTCCGCCGTGCGCTCTTCGAAATCTGCCAGGTCCGCCCGACCGAGCGCAAGAAGTTCGCCACGGGAGACGCCGCCAAGATCAACGCCTACTCCGATGTGCACACGCTGGAAGAGCACGCGCTGTACTTCACGCGTCACGATCACCTGCACGAGCTTGAATTTCTGCTTTCGACACCATCCACCGGTGAACATCGAAGACTTGCCGGACCGCTCGACGGGCAGCGTGCAAGGCGACCTCGACTATGTAACCGGCGCCCTCCGCGACATCGGCAGTCGCGTGGTCTATTGCGAGGTGACTACGCCAGACTTGAAGGAATTTCCCATCCGCGTGGTGCGCTCGCTCGCCACGCATCTGCAGCCCATCGCGTTCGGCCACGACCAGCAGCGCCTGGGTGGCCGTCGCCTCTACGAGCTTCCGCAAAAGCTCGGTTACACGTCCGAACGCCGTACCGAGGCCGACCTGAATCCGTGTCCCCATCCGCTGGCATAAACCGATATGAGCACAATCCCACTCGACGACTCACGCAATCTCGCTCTCCTCTTCCACCTGAACTCCGAGCCCTGGATGAACCAGCAGGCGTACGATGAACCGTCCGTCCTTCATTCGTTCCGCAGCATCGAAAGCGCCGAGTCCGTCGCACTGCCGGCGCCCGCCGCAACGCCATTGTTCGACCTGATCCGCGCGCGCTACTCCTGCCGGAGTTTCGCCGGTGCACCCATGCCGCTGGAAGAGTTAGCCACCATCTTGCACCAGGGCTATGGCGTCCTCGGCGTACGCGAGGCGGAGGGCGTCACACTGCACCATCGCCCCGTGCCATCCGCGGGCGCCCTGTTTCCTCTCGAGCTCTACCTGGTGACGAATAATGTCACGGGACTGCCAAACGGCGCGTACCACTACGCGTCCTGGCATCACCGCCTCGAATGCGTGAGGCCCGGCGTGGAACTCGAAAGCCTGATGCCGAACCTGCAGGAGCAGCGTTACATCCTGGGCGCCAATGTCTTACTGTTCTTCACCGCCGTCTTCCATCGCACCATGAACAAATACGGCCCTCGCGGCTATCGCTATATTCTCTTGGAAGCCGGCCACGCCGCGCAGAACCTCTGCCTGCTCGCCGCCGAGCGCAATCTAGGCACCTTCTGCATCGGGGGGTTTCGCGATGCCTATATCAACCACTTGCTCCGCCTGGCCCCCCGCACCGAAGGTGCGGTCTACGCCATGGCGATCGGTCATCCGCGCCCAGCCGAATGATCGAGGCATGCGCGTGTATCAGACTGCCTGCGGCGTCTGCGCATGCGTCTTGCTGAAAAGGCCGATCATCGCCCGGATGAAAGCCGGGATGTCGTCCGGCTTGCGGCTCGACACCAGATTGCCGTCCACCACAACCTCCTGATCCACCCACTCCGCACCGGCATTCCGTAGGTCGGTCTTAAGCGAAGGCCACGAGGCGATCCGTCGCCCGCGCGCTGCACCCGTCTCGATGACGGTCCACGGACCGTGGCAAATCACCGCTACAGGCTTCCCCGCATCGAAAAATGCCTTGGCGAATGCGACAGCCTTAGGCTGCAACCGCAGGCTGTCCGGATTCATGACGCCGCCCGGCAGTAGCAACGCGTCAAAGTCTTGCGGACGCGCCCGGTCGAGAGCCACATCCACCGGAAAGCTGTCACTCCAATCGGTGAAATTCCAGCCGCGGACCTGTCCGTTCCTGGGAGATACGATGCTGGTCTTGGCACCCGCCTGATCGAGCGCCTTCCTTGGTTCCACCATCTCGACCTGCTCGAACCCATCCTCAATCAAAATCGCCACTCTCATTCCCTTGATATTTTCCATTGCTTGACCTCCTGATTCGTTGGAGTAGTCCGGACCGCGGAGACACGGTGAACCGGTAACTCTACAGTTGTTTCACGTGCAACCCAAAGGCCAAATTTGTTTGGTTCGCGATGTTGCCAACCGCACATTCACCTCAGCGGACCCACTGATTCAGCCGCCGGCGCCAGTGCGCGCAGGGTCTTGTGAGTCCGAGCACGATTCTCGGTGCAACCCCCCGCACCGAAAGCGCGCTATGCCAGAATATCTTTCGTGACCTCGCCGAAAACATCGGTAAGTCGAAAATCCCGGCCGGCATACCGGTAAGTAAGTTTCGTGTGATCGATACCGAGAGCGTAGAGCATCGTGGCATGCAGATCGTGAATCGACACGCGATTCTCCACCGATTTGAAACCGAAATCGTCGGTGGCGCCATAGGCCATGCCGCCCTTGAAGCCGCCGCCCGCCACCCACATGGTGAATCCGTATGGGTTGTGATCCCTGCCCGTGCCGCTCTCCGACACCGGCGTACGCCCGAATTCACCGCCCCAAACAACGATGGTTTCATCCAGCATGCCCCGCCGGTCCAAGTCGCGGATCAGTGCTGCCGCCGCTTGGTCCATGTCGGGGCAGCGCTTCTTTAACGCATCGTTGATGCCCTTGTGGTCGTCCCAAACCTGGCCCGCGCCGTAATTGACGTGGATGTACCGAACGCCTTTCTCCGCGAGACGCCGCGCCAGCAGACAACCGTTGGCAAACGGCGTACTACCGTATTCCTGGCGAGTCTTTTCCGATTCCTTTCGGATGTCGAAAACGTCCAGCGCCTCGAACTGCATCTTGTATGCCTGTTCCATCGATTTGATGCGGCCCTCCAGGTATGCGTCCGCCCCGAACTGTTGGCTGTAACCCCGGTTGAGTTGCTGAACGGCATCCAGTTCCCGTCGCTGCTGCTCGGCGTCCGCCCAGCGGTTGCGCAGATTCGGAATCATCTTCTCCGGCTCAACCTCGGCGTCGTTAAACGGAATTCCCTGATACTCGGCGGGCAGAAACGCGGTGCGTGAAATGTTGCCGCCGCCCCCGCCGCCCGGCGTCAGCACCACAAACGCAGGCAGGTTGTCGTTTTCCGACCCCAGGCCGTACGACAGCCACGCGCCGGTGGAAGGCCGGGTCGCCAGTACCGTACCGGTGTGAAACAGATTGCGCGCGGGCGTATGTGTCGGATTGAACGTGTACATCGAGCGAATCACACAGACTTTGTCGATCACGGTGGCAAGCTGCGGCAGCAGGCTGCTCACCTCAACGCCGCTCGCACCGTATTTCTTGAATTCAAACGGCGAGGGCAGCAGGCCCGCGGTCTGCCGTTCGGTTCGCAGGTCCACCGAGTCCGGCCGCTGTCCCTCATACTTGAGCAGCGCGGGTTTGGGGTCGAACATGTCCAACTGCGATGGCCCGCCCGTCATGAACAGGCTGATCACGCGCCTGGCTTTGCCGGGCATGCGCGGTCCGGCATAGTGGCCGGGTATCGCGGCTTGGACGCTTCCCGGAAGTAGTCCGGCAATTCCGGCGGCCCCGATGCCGCCAAAGAGGCGTTCAATCAACGCACGACGCGAGAGCGGTTGCATCATGGCCAAAAAATCTCCTCGTTCACTGACAATAAAATTCGGGCATACTGCTCGAGCGTGCCTTTAGCAAGATAAGTCCGTGCAAGGTCCAGTTCATTGCCCGTCGGATCGCGCGCCAGAATCCTGCGATACAAATCGCGAATCTTACCGGCCTCGTCCAGATCCGCCGGAATCAACTTCGCGATCGCCGCGCCTTCCTCATGCATGAACGGGCTGTTCATGACGAACAGTTGCTGCAACGACGACGTGGTCAGATCGCGATCCGGGGCAGTCTGCGCCGGATCGGGAAAATCGTAGATGCGCAGCAGGTCGCTAAGCCGGCTGCGGCTCACCCTGCCGTACACCGTGCGGCGCACGCTCTGCTCCGAATCGACATTCTCAGAGGGTCCGAACATCGTTTCGTCCAGTCTCCCCGCGGCGCGCAGAAGGGTATCGCGATAGCCCTCGATATCCATCCGGCGGGGATTCATGCGCCAGACGAGGCTGTTGATCTGGTCGACCTTCGCCGCTTCCGCACGCGGAGCGCTCGACTGCTGGTATGCGGCCGAAAGCAATATCTCGCGATTGAGCCACTTCATCGACCAGCCGTGCGCGATGAAACGCGCTGCCAAATCGTCCAACAACTCCGGATGCGTCGGCTTATCGCCCTGCGTGCCGAAATCGCTGGGCGTAGCAACCAGTGGACGCCCGAAATGCCAGCCCCACATGCGGTTGACGATCACTCTGGCAGCGAGCGGCGCGCCGTCCGCGAAAATTCCGTTCGCCAGATCGATTCGTCCCGAGCCGTGATGAAAGGCGTTGTCGCCATGCGACAGCACGGCGAGGAAATGCCGCGGCACCGCGTCTCCCGGCGTGGCCACGTTTCCGTGGAGCAATACGGGAAAATCACGCGCTTCTCCCGGCTTGTAATTAATGAAGGTGTAGTTCGCGTCCGACCCGTCCACGAACTGCGCCGCGTCGTAAACCGCGTTCGTGAATGGCTCGGTGGAGCTCAAGGTCCGCCCCCGCCGTGGCGCTGGCGCGGCGGCCCCCGCAGCGCCATTTGCCACTCCCGCGGCAGCGGCAGGCGGACGGCGCTGCGGAGTGGTCCAGTACTTCTGCAAACTCTCGTACAGCTTCGGATACTCGCTCTTCCACGTCTCGGCTTCCGCTTGGAGCGCCGCGATTTCAGCTTTCCACTTGGCCACCCGGGGTGCCGCGTTCTCCACGGTGGAAGCCTCGCCCGTTAGCAGATTTGCGGAATACGCAAGGTCGAAGAGACGATCCTGCATCCATAGATACCGCATCTCCACCTTCGGATCGACATCGAACAGCGGGCGCTCCGCCTTCATGGTGGAAGCAAAGACGCCCACGAGCCCGTAATAATCCTTAGTGGGAATCGGATCGAATTTATGATCGTGGCAGCGCGCGCAGGCCACCGACATCCCCAGTATTCCCCGCGAAACTGCGTCCACCCGCTCATCCCAATCGTCGGTCAGGAACCCGCCGATGACCTCCGCCGACAGGCGCTGGTCCTTGTGGTAAACCGGTGCCGCCCCCAGATACCCGAGCGCCCGCAGATCTTCGCGCGGCGCCCCTGGAATTTGATCGGCGGCCAGTTGGAGTTTCACGAAACGGTCGTACGGAACATCCTTATTGATGGCCTCGATGATCCAGTCGCGATATCGCCAGGCAAACGGGTACGGTGGGTTGGTCGCTTCCGAAGTCGGATTGTCCTCAGCGAAGCGCGCCACATCCATCCAGTGCCGGCCCCACTGTTCACCGTAATGCGGCGAAGCCAGCAGGCGGTCGATCAGTCGGACGTATGCGTCCGGCGCGTGATCCGCCGCGAAGGCTTCCACCTCCTCATAGGTCGGTTTGAATCCCCACAGGTCCACGTAAACCCGTCGAACCAGCGTCCTCGCATCGGCCGGTGGAGACGGTTTCAATCCTGCGGCCTCGAGCTTGGAAAGCACGAAAAAATCGATCTCGCCTTTGCCCCACGCTGCATCCTTCACCACCGGTTTCGGCATCGCATGCACGGGTTGAAAGGCCCACCATTTCCGCCCATCCTCGATCGACATTCCCTTCAGCGGACCCGCCGAACTGCTCGTAGCAGCCACGTCGGGACGCGGATCCACCGCACCCGCCGCGATCCATTGCCGGAAGTCTGCGAGTGTGGATTCCGCCAGCTTGCCTCCCGGCGGCATCTGCAGGTGCGGATCGGTATAACTCACCGCCCGCAGCAACCGGCTCTCGTCGGGCTTGCCGGGCACAATCACCGGACCTGCCGCACCGCCCTTCCGTAATCCGGCCTTCGTATCCAGCATCAGCCCGCCCATCGGCGCCTTGAGGCTGGACGAATGACAGGCATAACACTTCGTCGCCAGCACAGGCCGGATCTTGGTTTCAAAGAAGGCTGCGTCCGCATTCTGGGCACGTAAAGCGGCGCCTGAAGGAACGAATAAAATCGAGAGCAACAGCCAACTACGCATCCGGTTTCCCTCACAAAACTTCTTCAATTCTATCGCGACCCTGGCGATTTGGAGACACAAATGCCCTGAGACACTCCATATCCGGAACTTTTCGTCCATTACGTTCGTCTTACCGGCCATGAGTTCTCGATTGCAACTCGCGCCGCTGATTTGCGCCATACTCCCGGCTGCCTTCGCGCAGACCGGACCTGCAGGACGCTGGGAAGGTACTTTACAAGTGCCGAACCGTGAAATCCAGATCGTTGTGGACCTGGCGCAAGACGCGAAAGGAGTGTGGATCGGAGCGTTTTCTCAGGGCGCTCAGAACTCCCCAAGCGTGCCCCTGAGCGACATCAAAGTCGCTGATAAGAATGTGAAATTTCGGATCGCTGCCGGCGGCCCCAACGCCCCGGATTTCGACTGTAACCTGGAGAACCCAGGTTCGATGAGCTGTAACCTGACCACTCCAGGCGGGCAACTGACATCGACAATGAAGCGTACGGGCGAGGCAAAGGTCGATTTACCGAAGTCAAGCCCCGCCGTCTCCAGCGAATTGGAAGGGAACTGGGATGGCTCGTTGGAGACGCCTAACGGTACCTTGAAGCTCGTCGTACATTTCAAGAACCAGCCGGACAAAACCGTGAAGGCAACGCTCGATAGCCCCGATCAAAATTCGATGGACCTGCCCTTGACGGACGTTGTCCAGAAGGGGCCTGCGGTCGAATTCCAATTAAGACTTGTGAACGGCGGATTCAAAGGCACGCTGAACAAAGAAGCAACCCAGTTGGCCGGCGAGTGGACCCAGGGTGGCAATTCCTTACCGCTAACCTTAAAGAAGGCCGCCGCAAAATAACCACCACCCAATCCGCGACGCCAATCAGAGCCGCGACGCCAATCAGAAGCCGCGACCGTGAGGGAGCGGTAACTAATTCAGTCTCGCCTCAATCCGGCGTCCGCTTTCTTCCGAATCGAAAACACAAAACGAGACCGCTACCTCACCCTCGCCGCTGAAGAGGCTCTGGATCAATCGGGCTGCCAGGTTCTTCGGGCAAATACAGTGTTCTTCGGAGGGAGCCGAAACTCGCCTGTTACGCTGCCATTCAAACGTCATGGTAACCGGATCTATCTCTTCCGAGATCCATGTATCGTGAATGCGAGTGAAAGCCAAGACGTCGTCGCAACCGGAAGCATTGGCGCGAATTTCGTGCTCGTCATACGACAGCACTACTGCTTGGAGAACGGTCCCGTTGGGGTAGCTGATCGTCACAATTTCATGTTGCGTCCAAGCCCCGGCTTCCACCAGTCCTTGAGGCTCCATGACAGGATATAGAACCCTACCGAAGTTAATTTACCAAAGGCAGGTGAGAATTTAATACGAATTTGTCCACTATTCGACTACATACCCGCGAAGGCGGGGATTAGGCTGCCGGAACCGTTCTCAACTCGTTGGCAACGCCGAGCTCCCGTACGGCCTTCAACAGCGTGCCAGGCTGGAACGGCTTCCGAATGAAACCGAACTCCGGGCTCGGTTCAGCACCCCCGGAAACCAGGATAATGGGCAGCGTCGGAAATGCAGCCTTCACTGCCTGAGCGAATGTCACTCCGTCACCGTTCGGCATTTGGATGTCGCTGACAATCAAAGCCACGTCGTCGCCAAGCTCGTTCACGATCCGAAGGCCGTCGGTACCACCCGCAGCCTCGACGGTCTGTAAATGCTCCCGGTTCAGAATGGCCGTGATGTACTTCCGAACAGCGGGTTCGTCATCAACCACAAGTGAGATTCGCTGTCCCATACCTCATAGACGCCAGAGTTGCGATGTAGTTGCGGAAAAAGCTTAGCCCTCAACGTACTCAAATTGGCTATCCATTTCGTAGGATAAAGTACAAAACCGACCCTTACTGAATATTGATCGTGACCGCGTTGGACCTCTGCCCGTCCACTGTGAGAACCACGTTGACCTCTCCGCTGCCCCGCAATGTGAGCGGTAACCCCACGTTCACCTGGTCCAGTCCGGCAAAATTCGCGGCAGGTCCCGCATATTGTGCCGCCAGGACAACGCCATTGATCGTGACCGTCACGTTCGCCAGCGAACTGAGATTGCGGATGCCCGTGCCGTAAAAGCTCACGTACACCGGCTGGTCGACACCGAGCGAGATCGGCACGGAGACGCAACCGTTGTTACCGCACTGAAACACCGGCACGGGGGACTGCACCTGCGGATTGCCAGCCTGCACCGCCACAGCCAGCGCCGCCGCCACGCCCGAACCCGTTCCGCTCATGCTGAACAGCCCCGGCTCCACTGCTTGCACCGCGGCAGTGAAGCTCTGCGCCGCGGAGCCTCCTGCAACTGTGAAAGTCGCCGTCCCGGCAGCTACACCATCTGGCACCAGGAAATTGATCTGGCCCGGCGACACGTAAAGCAGCCCCGCGCTTCGCTGCACTCCCGCCGAATCCGTCACCCCCAGCGTTACGCCGCCAAGCGACATCGGCAGCGGCAATGAACCGGCTTGCGCCGTGTTCGCCGCCAGGTTCTGGCCGTACAGGGAAGCCAGCGAACCCGGCGCGATCGCGCTGCTCGGCGCCGCCGCCGATTGGATCCCACTGGGACCGCTGATCACGCCGTAATACCGCGCCATCCAATACGGCAGAATATAATCCACGCCCGCGTTTTCCACGATCCCCGAGCCACCCCCTTTCAACTGGAACGGATCCACCTCCCACAGAAAGGTCGCCGGCGGCCGCAGCGGAACCGGAACCGGCTGGCACGCTTCGCTGCCGCACACTGCGACTTTCGAACTGACATCGACAGTGAAATCGCGGTTGGGCCGCTGCAGCCACTGATCCAGCAGCGTGCGCGTTTCCGCATCGCGTGTCGCATCGGGACTGCCCAGCGCCCGGTCGATCATATTGAAGAACGCGTTCTGATGCGACGCCGTGTAATTGCGCAGCGTCTGGTACGCTCCGCGGTTGTCCCCGTTGTCCTGCAGCCTCACGAGTTGGTAAAAGCTCATGTAATCCAGGTTGAACTTGAAATACGAGCTGTTGCTCTGCACATCCACCGTGACGCCCGTCTCCACCGGCGGCACGATGAACGGCCCGCTCACCGTATTCGCCGGATTGACGTGCCGCGCCACCTGCAGCAGCATCTGCAGTTCCTCCGGCCGCAGCTCGAACGTATTGCTGATATCGTCGTTCGGCGACCACTGGTGGCGCGAGATAAAACCGATCAGCAGCGTCACCAGGTCGCTGACGCCGCTCTTAACCGCCGGATCGTCCACCAGGTCGAACGCCACGCCCAGCCCGAAAAACGCGCCCACCACCTGGTCCCGCGACGTGTTGTCCACCCAAAACCACGGCGGATTCTGGTTAATAGTGTTAGCTGCCTCCTCGTTTGCGATGCCCGCGGCGAACGGCGAATTCGTCGGCACGATGCAGCGCGCCAGGCGGTTGTCGCCAGTCACGTCGGCCAGTGCCTTCAACCCCGCCAGCGCGCTCTTCACGTTCTGCAGCGCGGCCGCCGATCCTGTCACTTTATAGCGGAACGATTCGGCCGCCAGGTACGCGCCCGTCCACAGCGCGGAGTCTCCGCACCGCGTGTATGCAATGATCTGGCTGCTCGTAGGCGAGGCGTAGATCGGGTCCAGCAGCGTCACGAACGGCCAGTGCCGCGCCTGAATGTTCGCGGAGATCGCCAGCGCGTCCGACTCGGCCGCACCGCTCGCGGAAGCCCAGAGCAAAACCGCCGCCGCGCATGCCGGAAATGCCCTCATTCCCAAACAGACGTACGCGGTCCCACGAAGTTGCTTCGAACCGGATCGCCCGCTCGTCTTATCTGGACGCTATGTCACGGAACAAGCGCATCCGACACCGCGACCCCCACCACGGAATCGGCGCATCCGTAGTAGAGAAAATATTTGCTCTTGTAACGCACCAGGCCCTCCGTGAAGGTGGTGCCGGCGGCATATTGCCCGCTTCTTTCAAAAGCCAGTTCGGGCTTGAACACCGGTCCCGCCGTTCGGGAAATCAACTTCGCCGGATCGGTCGTCGCAAACAGCGCTTCCCCCGCGGCATACGTTCCAGCCGGCAGGTCCGGATCCCCGCCCGTGTCCGCATTCTTGCCGTTGTAGAGCACCACGATGCCCTCGCGCGTCAGCACCGGTGGAGGCCCCACTTCCGGAAAGCTGCTGTCGAAGCGGCCCGCGCGTTTGCTCAACACGACGATGGGCTCGCCCTTGGCATCTTCCACCGGCCGCCAGTCGATCAGGTCGCTCGACGTGGCCAGCCGAATTTCACCTTCGCCCCAGTACATCCAGTATTTGCCATCGATCTTGGCCGCAATCAGACGATCCCCGGAAACCCGCGAGACGATTCCCGCCGACTTGTGATACATGCGCAGATACTTGCCGCCGGAGGCATGGGCGAATGCCGGCCCGTGCTTGGTCCACGTCACCAGATCCTTCGATGTCGCGATACCGATATCGGTGATCTTGCGATTCCACTGCGTGTACGTCAGCACGTAGGTGCCGTCCGGACTCTCCACCACGCGCGGATCTTCGCAACCGCCCTCCCATTCCCGCTCCTTCTCGGCATCGTCCGCCGGATAAAGCACCGGCGATGGCCGCCGTGTAAAATGCATGCCGTCGTCGCTCTCCGCTAGTCCCAGCCTGGAAGTGTGCATCCCGATCTGCATCTCGCCCGTATTATCTTCGGCGCGATAGATGACATAAACTTTTCCGTTGCGCACCACCGCCGCGGGATTGAACGCGTGCAGCGCTTCCCAATGAATCTGAGTCTTGCGCATCGGACAGGAGAAAACCGAATCAGCCCGCGGCGTGATCGCCGGATTGACACCGTCGGGTCGAACGAAATGCCCCAGCCCCCAATCGGCGGGCGCCTCTGCGCCAAGCGCGATCGCGGCCGCCATCATTCCGAAAAACTTCCACAACGTATACCGGCGCATGCGTCGATCCTACGCCAGGCAAAAGCAGCTTGGCAATGTCCTCTATACTGTTATTCTCGAAAGAAAGCTCAGGAGGTTATCCCATAGTGTCTGTTTCGCGAGTATGCCGTTTGACCGTCCTAGGTCTCGGATTGGCTGCACTGCCGCCGCTTTCGACCGCCCAATCGCTCGACCCCAAGTTGTATTCCGAAATGCACTGGCGCACCATCGGGCCGACGCGCGCCGGACGCGCGCGCGCCGTTGCAGGTTCACCCAGCCATCCCAACGTGGCATATATCGGATTCGATAACGGCGGCGTCTGGCGCTCCATCGACTACGGCTCAACCTGGAAGCCAATCTTCGACAACGAATCCACCGGCTCCATCGGCGCCATCGCCGTGGCGCCGTCCGATGCCAACACCATCTACGTCGGCACCGGCGCGGGAATCATCCGCCCGGACCTTGCAACCGGCGACGGCATGTACAAATCCACCGACGGCGGAAAGACGTGGACCCACCTCGGCCTGCGCGATTCCCAGATGATCGCCAACATCGATGTCGATCCCGGAAACGCCAACCGCCTCTTCGTCGCCGTCCTCGGTCATCCCTACGGCCCCAACCCCGAGCGCGGCATCTTCCGCTCCACCGACGGCGGCGCCACCTTCGACAAAGTATTGTTCAAGGACGATTACACCAGCGGCAACGACGTGCACATCGATCCCAAAGATCCCAACACGGTCTATGCCACGCTCTGGCAGCAGCAACAGGGCTTCATGGAGAACGGAGCGTTTTCCGGCACGGCCGGCGGTATCTTCAAATCCACCGACGGCGGCAACAACTGGCGGCAGCTCACTCTCGGTCTCCCGGCCGTCACGCAGGCGAACCTCACCGTCTCCACCCGCAACCCGAAAGTCGTCTACGCCATGGCCGCGGCAGCCCCGGCGGCGGGCGGTGCCAATCCGGCCCCAGCCGGTGGACGCGGCGGGCGCGGCGGCGCAGGCGGCACCGTCGGACTCTACAAATCGGTCGATGGCGGCGAAAACTGGGCCCTCGCGGCAAAAGGCCGTACGCCCGATCCGCGGCCGCTAGCCCGTATCGGCGGCGGCGACCTCCCCACCATCGCCGTCGATCCGAAGGACGATAACGTCGTCTACAGCTGCTCCACCGTCCTGTGGCGCACCGAAGACGGCGGCCTCACCTGGTCCGCCGTGCGCGGCGCACCCGGCGGCGACGACTACCAGAAGACCTGGATCAATCCGAACGACACCAATATACTGATCGTGGTCAGCGACCAGGGCGGCGTGATTTCGGCCAATCGCGGCGAGTCTTGGAGCAACTGGTACACGCAACCCACCGCTGCCATGTATCACGTGACCGCCGACAACGCCTTCCCCTACCGCCTCTGCGGCGGCCAGCAGGATTCCGGATCCGCGTGCGTCGAGAGCCGCAGCAACGATGGCGAAATCACCTTCCACGATTGGCACCCCGTGGGCATCGAAGAGTACGGCATGGCCGCTCCGGACCCCAGAAATCCCGACCTCGTCTACGGCGGCAAGGTAACCGTCTATAACCGCCTCACCGGACAAAAAGCCAGCATCGCGCCCGGCGGTGGACGCGGCGGGCGCGGGGCCGTGGCGCCCGCTTCCGGACCGCCCGCGCGCACCGTCCGCACCCAGCCCTTGATCTGGTCGCCCAAAGATCCCACGGTCCTCTTCTACGGCACCGCCGGCGTGTGGAAGACCATCAACGGCGGTCACAGTTGGACACCCATCAGTGGCGATCTCACCCGCCAGACCTGGGAGGTTCCGGCCAACGCCGGCAAGTATGCCTCCACCGTGACACCGGCGCCCGCCGGCACCGTCACCGCGATCGCGCCGTCGCCCCTCGACATCAACGTGCTCTGGGCCGGCACCGGCGATGGCCTCATCCAAATCACCACCGACGGCGGCACGAAGTGGAACAACGTCACGCCGCCGCAGATCAAACCCTGGACGCGCATCTTCAACATGGATGCCGGCCACTTCGACACGAAGACGGCGTACGCCGCCGCCAATACCCTCCGCCTCGATGACATGAACCCGCACTTCTGGCGCACCCACGACGGCGGCAAAACCTGGACCGAAATCAATAACGGCATCGCCGCGGGCGCCGTGTCCAACTCCATCCGCGAAGACCCGCGCAAAAAAGGCCTGCTCTACGCCGCCACCGATACCCAGATCTGGTTCTCCATCGATGACGGCGATCACTGGCAATCTCTTCGCCTCAATATGCCCGCCATTTCCGTGCGCGACATCGCCATCAAGGACGACGCATCCTGCATGTGCTCAGATCTCGTGGCAGGCACTCACGGCCGCGGCTTCTGGATCCTCGACGATGTGACTCCGCTGCGCCAGGCCGTCGACGCCGCCGCTGCCTCCCAGGCATATCTTTTCAAACCTGCAACCGGCATCCGCGTCCGCTTCGCCACCAACGATCCGACACCCTGGCCGCCCGAAGTGCCCGCCGGCGAGAACCCGCCCACCGGCGCCCTCATCGATTACTACCTGCCGTCCGCCGCCGATGAGGTCAAATTGGAAATCCTCAACCCGTTGGGCAAAGTGATTCGCACCTATTCCAGCAAAGATCCGGTCCGCAGCCCCGACCCCGCCACCGATCCGGCCGCCTACAACAAGATCTGTCAGGAGACGCCCACCGCGCCCGATTGCGCGCTCCCGCTCTACTGGCCCGCGCCGCAGCAGGTATTGAAAACCAGCCCCGGCATGCACCGTTTCAGTTGGGACATGCATTATGATCCGCTTCCCGGCGCCGGCGCCGGAGGTGGACGCGGTGGCGGTGGCGGCAATGGAGCGGTGCCGCACCGCACCTACCCGGGTGTCAACTCCCCCTGGGCTCCGCCAGGCGCGTATTCCGTTCGCCTGGCCGCCAACGGAGAGACCCGGACTCAGCCCATCACCATCAAGATGGATCCGCGCGTCAAAATCACGCCCGAAGTGCAGCAAATCTTCACCCTGACCGCTCAGATCGAAGACAAGGCCCGCAGCGCCGCCGCCGCTTACAAGGAGGCGCGCGACCTGGCGGCCAAAGTCAAAGCCCGCGCCCAATCGCCGGCCAACGACGCCCTGCTCAAGCAGATCGATGAGCTCGCGCCCGCCGAGGTTCCCGGAGCAGGCGGCGGAGGCCGTGGAGGCCGCGGCGGCGGAGGCGGAGGCTTTGGAGCACCGGAACCCGCAAGCCCGCCGAACCTCGCCAATCTCGCCAGTCAAATGGTAACCGCCGTGATGGCAATGCAGGCCTCGGAAATGCCGCCCACCGCAGCCCAACTCAACGCTTGCAGCCAGCAGACCGCCGCCTACACGTCACTGATGGCCAAATGGGCCGCACTAAAAACGGCGAAATAAGGTGCCAATCAGAAGCCGCGACCGTAAGGCAGCGTCCAGCCCTTTCGCCTTTCCCGGGGAACCGCTCGTCTATAATTAGAGGTACCCATGCATCGCTTCGCTCTGTTGGCCCTGTGTGCCGCTTTTGCCTTCGCGCAGCCGAACGAGCCGTTTAAACCCAAACCTCCGGCCGACGTCGATGCCGCTCTGCGCGCTCGTCTACAGGAATTCTTCGACCTCCACGTCAAAGGCCAGGTCCGTAAAGCCGAGGAATTGGTCGCCGAGGATTCCAAAGACTACTTCTACAACCACAACAAGCCGAAATACATCTCGTGCGAATTCTCCCGCATCGACTATTTGGCAGAACTTCACCAAGGCCAACGCCTTGATGCTGTGCGAGCAGTACATCATGGTCCCCGGCTTCTCTCAACATCCCATGAAAGTACCCACCCCCAGCATGTGGAAACTGGAAAATGGCAAGTGGTATTGGTATGTGGACGAGGACGCACTGCGCATGACTCCTGCCGGCAAGATGACGGCCGGACCGTTTCCCGCCGCCGGCGCCCCCGCGCCTCTTGCGCCCGGCAGCGTTCCCATTTCAGCCGATTTCCTCTTCAAGCAGATTCAATTGGACAAAGACGCGGTCCGCCTCAAAGCCGGCGAATCCGCGGAAGTGACCATCAGTAATGCGGCGCCCGGTCCGATGGCGGTAATGTTGCCCAAAGCCTTACCCGGCGTGGAGGCCAAACTCGACAAGTCCCTCATCCCGGCCAGCGGCAAAGCCGTCCTCACCCTGCACGCCGCCAAGGGCGCGAAATCCGGCGTCCTCAACGTTCAGGTCGAACTAAGCGGTCAGTTGCTCCCCATCCAAGTCACCATCGTTGAATAAACGCGCGAGCCCCGATCAGGGTGGGCAGGCGCTTCCGCCTGCCAACCCGACGAATCAGAGCCGCGACCGTGAGGGAGCCGTAAATTTACTTGCTCCCCACCGGAGATTTCGTCAGGTACGCGCCCAGCGTGAGGGCCGCTCCTGCAATCGCGGCCGCCTTCAGGCTCGCCGGCTTCGTGCTTCCCGCCGCCATAGTTTGCGCCGCGCTCGAAAGTGCCCCGCCGATTACGGCCGCGGCCATTCCTTTCATCCACACCCCGACGCCCTTCATGCGATCCTCGCGTAGTAATATTCGATGCCGAACGGGGTCGGACTCGCCTGCTTCTGCCACACGCTGCCGTCCGCGGCCGTAAGCCGGTATCCCACGGGCATGGTATCTCCCGCCGGTACGTTGCGCACATTGTCGGGCTCCGGCAAAACCGGCACCGTGTAAGGCTTGATCGTCGGTGGAACCGGCGGCATCGCGCACACCGGGTCGTTGCCTGTCACCGGGTACGCCCACTGCGCCAGCGGATTCGTCGGATCCGTAAAGAACCCAACCACGTAAGCGTTGGGTGGTTTCGGCGGATTGCTGTTGTCGCTGCGTCCCGCCATTACGGACGTCGCCCAGTTATTGAATACGGTCAGGTAATCCGTCTGGAGCGCTTCATTCCAGGCAGTGACCTGGGTTTGCGCGCCGGCGCGTGAATTGGCCATCGCCGCCTGAAGCGTGGTTGCTGCAATATCGTTGCTCATAAGGTCTCCTAATTACAGACTAGGAAACCTGTTTCGGCCTTTCGGCCTCTCAATTTTGCAAGCGCTTCAAAACAAACCAATTATTTTGGTAATGTTCGTGTCACCCTACTTCTTGGCGGGGGCCGCCGGCGTCCCGGACACAAACGCCGGGTTCACGATCTGCACCTTCGCGCCCTCGTCCATTCCGCGAAGCCAGTCGTTCGAACGGGCGGTCTTCAGTTCGTTGTAGATCTCATCGCGCACTTCCGAAAGAGGCCGCACCGTGACTTCTTCGGCGCGCAGCAGGTAGAAACCGTTTGGCTGTTTGAGTGGTTCGCTGACCTCGCCCTTCTTCAGCGCGAACACCGCCGCGCGGAACGCGTCCGGGATGTTGTCGCTACTGCGCAGCGTGGCGAAATCGCCATCCTTCTCCCGCGAAGTTTCGTCGTCGGAGTTCTCTTTCACCAGCTTCACGAATTCAGCTCCACCCTTGATCGCGGCCAGCAGTTTGGTGGCTTTTGCCTTGGCTTCCACTTCGGTCAGCGGCTTCTTGCCCTTGCTCGTGCTACTCGATGCCGCATCGTCGTTGAACGCAATGTAGATCGCCTTGACCCGCACCTGCGTATACTTCTGCTTATTGGAATCGTAGTACTTTACGATGTCCGCCGGTTCCACCACCACCTGGTTGATCGCTGCGTTGATCTGCGCCTGCGCCAGCACGTTCATCCGCCCGTAATCCAGCGCTTCCTTGTAAGGACTCTCCTGATCCAGCTTCCCGTCCTCGGCCATCTTCGTCAGTTTGCGCAGCAACTCCCATTGATGCAGCCACTGTTCCCGATTGCGCAGCGCCATCTGCTGATTAGCCGGCGGCAGCGCCTCAAAAATCTTGCGAAAATCCGCCATCGTGAACTTCGTGCCGTCGCCGAAAATGGCAACTACCGTCTCGCCGGGCAGATCTGGCATCGCGGGCGGCGGCGCCGCTGTCGGAGCCGGCGCGGACTGTGCCCAAATGGCGCTAAAGCTTGCGAATATGAGTAAACTGAGGACTTTCATAGCAGGATGCCCCCCAGTTTATCACGTAGCGAAACGCCGTCCCGCGCCTCACTCTCGCCCCTACTCCCGCATGCTGCGCACGTCCTCACGTTTGACCTGCACCCGGCGCCGGCCCTGCTCCAGATTTCCCGCCGCCTTCGCCTTCGCCGCATCGCTGATCTGCACGCGATTGTTCACCACCGCCGCCCCGGCCGTCCGGCACATCCGCGTAGCCGTACCTTTATGCTGTACCACGTCCGTCTTGCCGTCGATTGTGGCCACGCCGCCCTGCACGCGCACCGTGAACTTGTCCGCATTGATCTTGGATTTGGCAAACTTGGCGCGGATCACCGCCTCCAGTTGTGCGTCGCTCAATTTCGGCTGTCCCGCCGGCCGCTTCACCGTACTCGCGGTCGCCGGACGCTGATGTGTCGCCGCCGCCTGGGGCCCGGCCGCCCACGCTCCCGCGGCCATCAGCGCGGCCGCCATCCACACTTTCACTTTTGTCATAGTCCAATACAGTTGCCGCGATTCGCTGTTGTTCTCAGGATTCTGTGCTAAAGTGAGGGGTTCTTAACGGCTTTTCTAGAGTTCGATGCCCGAACAGATCCTGCTGCAAGGCAAAATCCTGGGCACAGAAGACTTCCTTTTGGCGGGCTCCGCCGAAGGGCGTTCTGTGCGTACCGCCGGTGAAGATTTACTCGCCGGCAAGTCGCAGTGGATCACTCTGCTCTGCGAGGTCCTGCCCCGCGCCCTCCTCGCCGAACTCGGCCTGGCGCGCATCCTGCTGGGTTCCAGCGGCGGCGGCCAGTTCCTGGTCGTGCTGCCCGGAAACGTTCGCGAGGCGGCCGAAGCCTTCCTTACTGCCGCCGCGGAACAAATTTCCGACCTCAGTTCCAAACGCGTCAAGCTGATCTGGGCCGTCACCGATAACCTCGGCGATTGGGCCATCATTCGCAAGCGCCTCAATGAGGAATTGCAGGGCAAGAGCAACGCGCCTTTGCGAGAGACCGGCGCCGCCGCGTTCCAGCCCTACGTCGCCCTGCCCGGCAACGATTCCGACCAGTATTTCGCCCGCGAACTCGGCGCCAAAGTGCGCGAAGCCTCGCGCATCGGCTGGTCGCCGGAAACTCCCGGCAAGGTGATCGCCGGAGAGGGCAAGCATACCTGGAGCGTCACTTCCAATCTCTCGCCCGACGGCATCATGCTGGCCCGCCACGCCGCGCCCAGCGACGATGGCAAGCAGACCGCCCCCGTGCAAACTCTGGGGCGCCGCGCCCAGGGCCGCTCCATCTGGGGCGTGCTGCGCGGCGACGTGGATAATTTCGGACTCCGCCTGCGCCGCCTCCATTCCATCGAAGAACACGTGCCGCTTTCCGTGCTCTACAAGCAGTTCTTCGCCGGCGAACTCGAGGTGATCTGTTCCATGCCCGAGTTCTGGCGCAAGGTCAGCATCATCTATTCCGGCGGCGACGATTTCGCCGTCTACGGCTCCTGGGATGCCCTGATCGCGCTCGCCCGCGAGGTGCAGCGCCTATTCCACCGCTTCACCGAAGAGAACCTGAAGGAGTATCCCGGCGCCGAAGGCAAGACCATCTCGATGGCCATCGCCCTCGCCCCGGAGACATACTTCCCCCTTTCCACCGTCTACGAAGAGGCCGGCCGCAACCTCGATCTGGCCAAGTCGGCGGGTAAGGACTGCATCTATCTGCTGGGCCGCATTCTGGAGTGGCGCCATCTCAACGATGCCGCCGAGCTAAAAGACACCGTCACGCGCCTGATTCACGATTTCCGCATGTCCCGCCAGTTCCTGTATCAACTGCGCAGCTTCTACCGGCGCGATGCGTATGGCGGCGGTACGGAAATACAGCGCACCTGGCGTTTCCAGCGGCGTTTCAACCGGATTTTGAGCGGCACCCGCGACCGCGAATTCCAGAAACTGCGCACCCATCTGATCAGCGAGATGGTGGGCCGGAAATCCGCGGAAGTGAAGCTGCGGCCTGCGGGCCTGGTGGCCCTGGAATGGGCCAGATTGGTGACAGAGGTTTAGCAAATGGCACAAGAGCAGGAGCAACGGAAGGAAAACCGTCCGCCGCGCGAAGGTGGTCGCGGCGCGCAGGGAGGGTCAGGACCGCGCGGCGATCGTCCCGGCGGCGGTGATCGCCCCGGCGGCGAGCGTGGTGACCGTGGAGATCGCGGAGACCGCGGCGAGCGCCGCGGATTCGATCGCGGCCGTCCCGAAGGCCCGCCCGAAATCGAGCTGGAAAAGCTCATCGGCGACAGCCTGTACCTGGACAACCAGGCGCATGCCATCGTGAGCCGCATGCGCGATATGGATAGCGGCACCAAGAGCCAGCTCCGGCGTCTCTACAGCGCCGTGCGCCGTGCCGTTCGTGCCGCCGAAAGCGAACGGCAGCACGAGTTCGTCATGTTGCGCGCCCGCCTGGCTTACACCATTGCGCGCCACGGGCTGCGCAGCCTCGATCAGATCGAGAAGCTGCTGCTCCAGGTGACGCGCCGCAACGACAGCCGCGGATACGAACGGTTCAAAGATCTATTTGAGGCCATCGTGGCCTACAACGAGTAAAGCATGAGCGCACACACCTCTCAAACCGAGTTGAAACTGATCGGCAAGCTGATCCTCGAAGGCGAAATGCTCTGTGAAACCGGACTCCACGTCGGCGCCGGCAAGGGCTCGCTCGAAATCGGCGGGAGCGATAATCCCGTGGTCAAGGATGCCTTCGGCCGTCCGTATGTACCGGGCAGTTCGCTGCGCGGCAAGATCCGCTCGCTGCTCGAGCAATCCGGCGGGCTGGCGGTGCCCAGCGAGCTGGTCTACCTCTCGCGCCGTAAAGGCCAGGAGGTGCGCATTCACCAGAGCGACCGCCCCGACGACGAAATCTGCCTGCTCTTCGGGCGCAACCCCGGCCGCATGGAGCGCGTGCAGGGCGAAAGCCTCGACACGTCGCAGGCCACCCCGGCGCGCCTCGCCGTCTTCGACGCCCCGCTCAACCCCGAGAGCATCACCCCGCAGATGCGCGAGAACCTCGATGACGAGCTCACCGAGGTCAAAAGCGAGAATGCCATCGATCGCATCACCTCGCAGGCCAATCCGCGGACCCTGGAACGCGTCCCCATGGGCGCGCGCTTTCACACGCGCCTCGTGATGGACGTGCTCTGCGACGAGGATGCCCCGCTCTTCCTGCGCGTCCTCGAAGGCCTGCGCCTGCTGGAAGACGACGCCCTCGGCGGCGGCGGTTCGCGCGGCAGCGGCCGCGTCAGTTTCTCCAACCTTCGCCTGATGTGGCGCAGTAAGAACTACTATGCGACCGGCGCTGCCGAAAAGGAGATTAGTTCCGGCGCCACGCTCGCGGCCATTCAGGCGGCCGTCAATCAATCGGCGTTTTCCTTCGTGCGCGAGGAGTAATGAACCCCGGACTGGTCGTCAAACTGCGACCCGCCGGCCCCTGGCGTATCGGGCCGGATTCGGGCGCTCGCAATCGCGTGGACGTGATCTATCACAGTGACTCGCTCTACAGCGCGGTCACCAGTGCCATGTCCCGCATGGGCTCGCTGGCAGGCTGGCTGGACGCCACCGCGCGCAGCCAGGCGCCCGCCGTCTGTTTCAGTTCGTGCTTCCCGTTCCTCGAAGACATCGGTTTCGTCGTGCCCCCGCGCACCATCTGGCCGCCCACCTCGCCGGCAGCCATGTCCGCGCGCGTACGTTGGAAGAGCGCGCGCTTCATTCCCCTCAGCGTGGTTGAATCGATTCTGGCCGGCAGGCGGCTCAACGAAAATCAATGGAGCGTGGATGGCCCGAGCGCCTGCCTGGTACCCGCGGGCAAGCCCGGCCCCTTCCGCACCAGCGTCCGCTGGAACGCCGCGGTAGATCGTCTGAGCGGCGCCACCGAACGCCACGCCACCGCCTGCATCGAATTTCGCGAAGGCTGCGGCCTGTGGACCGTCGTCGGTTTCCAGGACGACCAGGCCCGCGACCAGTGGCTCGAACCCGTGAAAGCCGCCTTCCGCCTGCTGGCCGATACCGGTTTCGGAGGCGAGCGCTCCCGCGGCTGGGGCCGTACCGAAACCCCCGAATTCGTGGAAGGCACCCTCCCCGGCCTGATCATCGAATACCAGCGCCACGAAACGCCCCCGGTGGAGGAACCGCCCACCGACGAGCCACCGGTCACCGAGCCCCCGCCAACGGAGGAGCCCGAACCTGAACCCGCCGAGACCGTCGCGACGATTGAGCCCACCGAGCCCGTCGAACCCATCGGAGCCGCGACCGTGAGGGAGCGGTTGTCCGCCGAGTCCGAAGTGCCCCCGGTGGAGGCAGAGCTGCCGCCTGCCAACTCCGAGCCCGTCGAGCCCGCCGAACCCATCGAAGTCCCCGAGCCCCCAGTGGGGCAGGCGCTTTCGCCTGCCAACGCCGAACCCACCGAACCAGCCGCAACCACCGAGCCCATCGCGACTACCGAACCCACCGAGCATCCCGAACCCACCCAGTCCGTCGCGACCACCGAACCCACCGAGCCCGTCGAACCCAAAGAACCTATCGAACCGATCGAACCCGTCGCAACCACTGAGCCCATTGAATCCGCCGAACCCGTCGCGCCCGCCGAACCCATTGCGACCGCCGAACTCAACGAACCCATCAGAGCCGCGACCGTAAGGGAGCGGTTGTCCGCCGAACCTGCACCCGAGCCCACCGAAGCCGCCCTCCGGGCACCCGATCTGACCGAACCCCTGCGGGAGCAATCCGCCCCGACCGTCCCGCCGCCTCCCGCGCACCTGCAGGCCCACTGGCTCCTCTCCCTCTTCACTCCCGCAGCCGAAGACGCCGTAGATTGGGGACGCGGAAGCTACACCGTTCTCGCCCGAGGCGGCCGCATCGACAGCCCGTCGGGAAGCGGCGAACTCAAAAAACAAATTCAGATGGTGGCCGAAGGCTCCGTCCTATACGCCGACGGCGTCCCCCTCGGCGCCGCCGCCGACGTCGCGCCCGACGGCTTCGCGCATCCGGTGTTCCGCGCCGGCTTCGCCCTCGCCATCCCGCTGCCCGAGGTGCATTGATGCGCTACCGCCTCACATGCCTTACCCCGCTGTTGGTCGGTGACGGCCGCAAACTCGCCCCCATCGACTATATGGTCTGGAAAGACCAGGTCAACGTGCTCGATCAATGGCGGATCTTCCGCCTCCTGGCCAAGGGTCCCCGCCTCGACAGCTACCTAACCCAGCTCAAAAACGCCGAGAAACTAGACTTCGCCACCTGGGGAGGCTTCGCGCAGAATTTTGCCGGCCGCCGCATCCCCTTCGAAAACGCCGCCTACTCCGCGTATTGGAATCGCGCCGCGGGCGACAGCCTGCATATCCCGACATTTGCCACCGGCGCCAGCGGACCCTATCTGCCCGGCTCCGCCATCAAAGGTGCCCTGCGTACCGGCATGGTGTTCTCGCAATGGCGCGACGGTATGCTCCAGGATGTCCTGGCTCGCGTCACCGCGGAACGTATGCCGCGCCGACCCGCGGAAAGCGTCGAAGAACAGGCGCTGGGCGCCGCCGGCAGCAACAAAATGCGCTTCGTCAGCGCCGGCGATTCCGCCACCGTCGCCGCCGGCGATTTCAAAATCTACCTGCTGCGCACCTCCACCCTCCAACCCCGCGGAGGAAATTTCGCCCTCGGCTGGAAGCAGAGCCCGCGCGGAGCGGTGGATGGCGCGCGTCCCGAAGAAAGCACCCCCACCTTCGCCGAAATGGCATCGCCCGGCACCATCTTCCGAGGCGATTGGGACGAGAAAAAGTTCTTCCTGCAACCTGAAGTTCGCAAGAGCGTGCGCTGGCCCGAATCCTTCGGCCGCGCCAAAATATTCGAGGCCGCCAACATCTATGCGGCCGGAGTGCTCGCCTTGCAGCGCCAGTACGCCTCCCAGGCCGGCATGGGATTACTCGACCGCAGCCTCGACGAGCTCGAACAACGCCTCGCCGCCGCTCGTGACAACGGCACCTGCCTCATCTCCATGGGATGGGGCGGCGGCCTGCTCGCCAAGAGCGCCTGGCTGGACACCACCAACACGGACTACCGCCAGATCCTGCAGCAGTTCGCCATCTACAACCGCGCCCTGGCCACTAATCTGCCGTTCCCCAAGACGCGACGCATCGTCTTCCTGAACAACCGTCCAGCCACCCTGCCCGGCTGGGCCGAACTCGCCATCGAAGACTAATTTCGCCGTGGTGGGGCGGACCCCTTGTCCGCCCATAAGGCTTAAAATAACTCGCATCAATCGTTCCCGCGCTTGCGCGAAGTCGGATTCGTCAAAGGACATGTTCTTTCACGGAATGCCGTATCCGAGGCCTCTGCAACCGGGCATATCAACGAGTCGGCGACAGGCCAGGCAAGTGCCCTTTTCCTGCACAGCGTTCGTCCGTGATCTGAGAGAGTTGAAGGCCCGAAAGTCAACGATGTCAAGACCATGATGATCTACCCGCACGTGTTGAACCGCGGCAGTCACGGAGTCGAGAGCCCTCCGGAGCAGCTGCGGAAGGAGCCGGCCCGCGAGGGCCGGGGGATTGTGCGTACCAAGCGGTTAGCCTAAGACGCCGGAGGCGAATGGCCGCATGGTGCAAAAGTCGTTAGATAGGAAGGAGTTGCCATCGCCGCGAGGCGATGGCGGTTTCGTGTTAGGCTGACCAGGGACGGTTTTTAGACAGGTCGGCCTAATTACATAGTTCGGCCCACGGTGGGCTTCCGAAAGGTGAGCGGCGACGGCTGAAGAGGAGGGAACAGGCATGGCTGTGAACGTGTGTCCGGCGGACCGGGTGCAGGCCCCGGTCGAGGTCGTCTGGGAGTTGCTGATGCACCCGGCCGGGTACGGCGGGTTCTGGGACATGACTGTCGAGCGGGTCGAGCCCGAAGGGCCGGCGGCGGTCGGCCAACGGTTCTTCGCCTGGACCCTGTGCCGGCGGTTGCGAATCGACGGCGAGATTCTGGAAGTGGACGCGGTGCGGCACGCGATCCGATTCCACACGACCCTGCCGTTCGGGCTGGTCGGCGACAACCGGATCGCGTGTTCGCCGATCGACGCGGGCAGTTGCATGCTCCGCTACGGCTGAGACTTCTCGTTCCCGCCCGGGTGGCGGGGCCGATTGCTGGATCGCCTGGGCGGGCGCGCGCACGAAAGCGTCGCGGACTCGCTCCAGCGTCTGAAGCGCGCGGCGGAGGTGCGGGCGCGACAGGCGGAGATTGGGAAGGTGGACGCCGGGGCTGCGTAGGCATTCGAGCCGGGCCGCCGGGCACTAGGGCGGAGTGCGGTGCGGGGGGGTGGTGGTCGGCCGGTTGGCCCTGAGGTCGGGCCGAACCATCCGCAGACCGCGGGGGCATGAGCGCTTTTTGAGATGCGTAGCTCACCGAGCCCCGGCGGCTGCTGAGCGGGGTCGTTAGCTCCTGAACGAACCGCCGCGGGGAACGGCTATTCCCGACCACTGTCGGCAGCGGTGCAAGCCAGAACTCGCCAATCTAATGG
This sequence comes from uncultured Solibacteraceae bacterium, assembly GCA_963805775.1. Taxonomy (GTDB): domain Bacteria; phylum Acidobacteriota; class Terriglobia; order Bryobacterales; family Bryobacteraceae; genus Solibacter. The sequence goes on from CAWDWK010000045.1 coordinate 32,030, forward strand.
TCGGGGATCGCCGCCGAAGCAAGTCTTTGCAACTTGCAGGATTTGCTTCAGACTTAGCAGATCGGTCCTGCCTTGCCTGTCGTTGACCCCTTTGCGAACTTCAATCCACTTGGGCGTATAACGCATACCGCGGATTTGGAAAAGCCAGTTGGGGCTGAAGTCGCTGTTCGGGAAATTTCCGTTCGGCACTAAAACTCGGCGTGCATTCAGAAAAACGAGTCTATTTTAGCGTCCATGCCCTGGTCCGCGCGGGTTCCCTTGGACCCGCAGCAAGCCGACCCGCCAGTGGTGCCAGGCATCCGGCGGTGGGAAAACTTTGCGGCATTACGCACTCATGCGTCCCTACTGCAAATGTACCGGCTGGGAGAATGCTCCATTCCCCGCGGAATCCCACGCCGCGAAACGTACCCATTTCTTGCCGGTGGCCTCGAACGGAATGCTGTAGTGATGTGTCGAGAACGGCGCCAGCGAAGTTGACGAAATAATTTCGCGGTCGGTCTTCTTCCCGTCGCCCCAAACCAGTTCCACGAATTCCGCCGGCCAGGTCCAATCCACGTCGACAACGAAGGTGCGCTTAGCCCCCGTACCCTGGACCGCATAGTCATGCAGCAGAACTTCGCCCGACGTCACAAAGAAGTTGCCGGCACGAAGCGCATCCAGCACCGGCATCCAGCCATCGGAGAATTTCGGCAACCGGGCGAGCTTAATGTAGTTGACGTCCAGTTGCGGGTACGTCTCGTCTTCCGGAGACTTGGTGTAAGTGTCGCCCTCCGCGATCAGGTACTTCGCGCCGGCCCAGTTATTCATGTCGTCGAGCATGTCGAGACAGCGCACCTCGCAAAGGCGTTTCTGCGATTGATCCACCGGCAAGGACTGGAAGGATGCGCCCGCAAATCGGTCGCTCAGGAAGTGCGCTTTGTCCTTGACGGCGTCCGGGTAGCCGGCGGAACCCTTGGTGCGCGGGTGAGTCTGCCACATCAGTGCGTGCTCTTCATTAAGCAGCCGCAACTCGGTTTCGGGCGAGGACGTATGATAGACCTTGCCGTACGGGGCGATCTCCTCCGAATACGGTTGCGCCGCGGCCGCCGCCCGCGTTGAACCCGCCCGGCCGGCGCCCAGCGGAGCGTGCGTGTAGTAAACCGGCTTCGGGAACAGGAACATATAATGCCCCCCGAAACTGGCGTCGGGCTCTTCGCCGGGAATGATCAGGAAATCGCGATCGGAAAAGCGCGCACTCCCTTCGAAGTAGATTCGCTGGTCCTCGAGACGGAGCTTGCCTGTGTCCGTGGCATGACCATCGCCATGAAAGTCGCACAGCGCGGCGATATTGATGCCGAGTGACTTGAAGGTGGGAATCCAGGACGGCTGCCAGTCGATAGTGCCGGCATCGGCGAGTTCTTCGTTGAGATGGAAATGGAAGTGGCTGACCATCACCTGGTAGCCGGGCAGCGGTTTATACACGTCGTCGTGAGTGAAGGCCATCACCGCCTGATTGGTGGCCTGCGCGTTGCCCGAATCCAGATAGAAGTAAACCGCCATCCGCTGCATAGTGCCCGGAGGAGCGTTGTAGAGCGCGAAGTTGTCCTCAAATCCGCGCGCCTGGGAAACACGGCGCTGCCAGACCGCGTCGGACTTACCGTATAGTTTGAACGATTCCTCACGCTCGGCCTGGCGGACCCCGACAGCGAAACTGCTCTCGCTATCCTTGCGGTAGTAGTTGTACCCCAGGTTGGGTTCCACTTCACGCGAGAAGAAGAATTTGTGGGACGCCGGGAAGACGGCCACCGAGCCGGCGCCGGTTTCGACGACGGCCACGCGGCTGCGCGCCTTCAGCGCCACGGGGTCGGTGTTAACGTGGCCGCCGAACATGGTGTGCTGCCAACCGCGGGCGACATCGCGCCACACCAGGCGAGTATCGTTACCGGTGGCGAAGCCCTTCAGTCCCGCGCCAAATTTGTAGGCCACCGAGGGCGTATCGGTCTTGGCAACCACCTCCTGCCGGATGAGGTTGGTGCCGCGGTAAACGGTGTAGCGCAACCCACCGGTGAAAACGCCCAGCTTGACCCCCGGAAGGTTCACTTCCAGCCGGGAACCATCGGTGTTGACCTGGCAGCCGGTGATTTGGAACGTGGCCCACGCCCGCTGGATCTCATCGGGTTTGCGGGCCTCGGCCGTATCGCTGCCATGGGGATGCCCGGGGACCATCAGCGGGGCGTCCCAGAACGCAAACCATTTGTCGCGTTCCATAATTTCGGGTGTGTTCATGCCGAGCAGACGCAGCGGTGCCTCCTGCTGCTCGGTGAAGCGCCGCACGCCGGTGGTGACCTGGTATTCGGGGGTGAGGTCGTGTCCCAGAACGGCCCACTTGCCGTTCTTCTCCACCGCCAGTTCCCGCACCGACGGGCTGGCCGCCGTTGACCCCCAGCGTGGCGCGCAGCGTCTGGCCGCGCTCGCCCTGCCAGGTCAGTTCCAATGAACCCGAGCGCATCTCGGCCTTCAATCCGTCGAGCGCCTTATAACCTTGAAAATCACAATTGAGGGTTTGCGCGCCGGCCCAGGCCGAAAACAGCAAACCGGAAAACGCGATTTTATGCCAGTACATGTTTTGTCACCGCCTCAGAGTCTTTAAACCACTTACCACTTCAATTTCATACCAAACTGTACCTGCCGGCCGACGGACTGTGAGCTGCTCAGTTTACCAAAAGCAGCATTCCCCACCGAAAGGTTAGCGCTGGTCGGGCCTGACAGAGAGAAGGTCGGCGTGTTACTCAGGTTGAACGCCTCCGCCCGGAACTCCAGACGCCTCTTCTCCCCGAAGTGGAATTGCTTGAAAATCGAGAAATCCACGTTGCGCTGGCCCGGCCCTCGAAGGATCATCGAGCCCGCATTGCCGAAGGTCGTGATCGGCGCTCCCTTGTTATTCAGCACCGTGCCCGGCACTTTGAAAGCCGCCGGATTGAAGTATTGGTCGAAGCCGGCGTTGGGCGCCAGAAGCGGTTGCCCCAACACGCGGTCCGGAACATTGTAGTTCGCAAATACCGGCGGTGTCAGTGCAGTGGTCACGTCGGTGGCAATACCCGAGCGCACGATCAGGACACCGTTGGTTTGCCATCCGCCGACCATCTGGTCCAGCACGCTGTTCCGGATATTCAGGAATTTCCCCTTGCCCACCGGCAGCTCGTAATTCCCGCTCAGCGCCAGCTTCTTCGGAATGTCCAGGGACGAGAGCCCGCGCTCCCGGCTCAGGTCGTAGGTGTTCAGCGCGCGCGTATTCGCCTGGTTCCCGAAAGTGCTCTCTCCGGCATTCCCCGAATCGGTGGCGTGCGAGATGGTGTAATTCGCCAGCAGCGTCAGCCCCTTCGAAAACCGCCGTTCGATTCTCAGGTTGGCGGAGTTTAGCCAGTTGCTCACGTCCGCCGTGTCGAGCGCTTCGGAACTCGCCAGGAAGTTGTAGGGACGATCGAGTTGAGTGTTCTTGCCGAGCAGCGCGTTGGCAAACGTCACCTGGTTCAGATCGATGCGCTGCGCCCAGTGCACCCCGCGCGCGGCCGCATAGCTGCCTTCCACCAGCAGATTGGGCAGCAGTTCATACTGCAACGACAGGTTCCACTGTTGCAGCATGGGGAACGGCGAAAACGGGATGTCGGCTTCGTTCTGCGCTCCCGCGTCCGCGGTCAGCGGAGACGCCCCGGTGTACTTCAGGAACCCCGTGTCCACCACATTGCTGACAATCAGCGGAGAGTTAAAGCGATAGGGAGGCGTGATCGTCGTTGCGCTCGAAACCTGGGGCATGTTGATGTTCCGGAAGTTGTACAGCGAGAGAGCCATGTCCGTGGTCTGGTCATTCTGCTCGCGATTGCTGTAGAAGATCCCCCAGCCGCCGCGGACCACAAACTTCGGCGTGGCCTGGTAGGCGAAGCCCACCCGGGGCGCCAAATTCCTGTGGTGCCCCGCGACAACCGAGCGCGAGTTGCCGTTCTGTCCGGGAAGCTGCAGCACTCCCAGCCTTCCGTTGCTATTCGCGGTAAAGGGATCGAACATGGCGCCGGTGTTCTTCGCATCCACCGGCTGCGTGTACAAGTCGTAGCGGAAACCGAGGTTCAAGGTCAGCCGGCGGCTGATCTTCCAGTCGTCCTGAATGTACGGGCCGACGTAAAGATCCCTCAAGCGCGACCAGTCGATGGCATTTTGATTCGTCACGCTCGTGGGCAGACCCAGAAGAAAATCGGCGTAGGGAAGGCCGCCCGGTGACGAAAGGCTCGCGTTGGCCGTGTAAATGGCGCCGAAGTAATAGCTGCCGGCGGCCGGAACGCTGGTCAGGCGGTCGAAGCGAAAACGCCGTATATCCACGCCGGTCTTAAACGTGTGAGCGCCGTGGATAATGCTCACATTGTCCGCATACTGGAAGGCGTTTTCGAAAGCGTAGGTCGATTTCGCTCCGCTTAAACTGGTGAATTCGGTTGTGCCGGACTGATTCAGGCCCGAGGACGTCCAGTTTAACGTAGGGAATCCGAAGATCGGTCCGAACGCCAACCCGGCTTTCGCGGTGAAGTCATTGGCCTGCTGGGCCAGCGTGGCATCGGACGAAGAGTTAGCCCGGTTGTATCCGAACCGGAACTCGTTCACTACCGTGGGGCTGAACACGTGGGTGTCGCTGAGCACCACGTTTCGTACGTTGAAGTACCGCACGGACGGGCTGTAAATGAAGATGCCCTGGCTGGGTACATTCTGGTTGGACACCGACGTTCGCACCATCAGGTTATTCTTGGCGCTCAGACGTTGGTCCACCTTCACATCCGCCTGATTGCGATGCGTGGCCGACGGCGTACTTCGCAGGTAGTTGCGCGAGACCGAAGTCGGGCTGCCCGTGTTGATGGCGGGGAGGAGCGCCTGAAACTTCAGTGCCGTTGGGTCCAGCCGGTTCGTGGGAATTGTGTTGTTCGGAAACGGCTCCGATGTGGCGACTCCGTTGGCACCCAGGACGCGAGTGCCCGGGTCGTAGATCTTCGTCGAAGAACTGGAGAAGTCGCCCGCCCGAAACGCGTCCGGGGGCAGATCCGACAGGGAGGAGGAGGCTGCCTGCCGAACCTGCAATCCCTCGTAATCGACGAAGAAAAACGTCTTGTCGCGGCCGTTGTAGAAAGGCAGCCGCACCGGTCCGCCCAAGGTGGCGCCAAACTGATTCTGGTGGTACTCGGCCTTCGGCTTGCCCGCATAGTTGGACACGAAGTTGTTGGCGTCCAGTGCTTCGTTGCGCAGAAACTCGTAGGCGGAGCCGTGATACTGATTGGTGCCCGACTTGATCGTCGCGTTCATCGTGTATCCGGCCGCATGACCGTACTCGGCCGCGAAGCTGTTAGTCTTGACCTTGAACTCCTCCACCGCGTCTACCGATGGAGTGTAGCTAAGACCAGCTCGTCCCAGGCTTCCGTTGAACGCGCGCAAATTGTCGTCCACGCCATCCAGCAGGATGTCGTTGGCATTGACACGCCCGCCGCCCGCCAGGATCGGCAGGTTCGTGGTCAGCCCCGTGAATTGGACTGTGCCGCCCGAAAGCACACCCAGTGCGAACGGATTGCGGCCATTCAGCGGCAGGTCGATTATTCGCTTGTTCTCGATCACCTGCCCTAGCGAGGACGTCTGAAAATCCAATACCGGCGGCGCCGTCGTCACCTCCACCGTCTGCGTGATTGCGCCCGGCTCCAGTACGATCGGGATCGTCGCTGTCTGGTCCACCTGCAGCACCAGTCCGCTCACCGCCTTGGTCTGAAAACCTGCCTCTGCGACGGTGACTCTGTACTCGCCGACGGGAAGCGATGGCGCATTGAAATCGCCCCGCTCGTTGGTAAGCACCTTGCGTGTGAGCCCGGTGTCGATATGCGTGATGGTAACCGAGCAATGCGGCAGAACGCCGCCTGACGAATCCGAAACCGTACCACGAATGTTCCCCGTCGCAACCTGAGCCCGGCAGATCGGGGCACTCACGACTAACATAGTCACGAGCATCCACACACTTCGATTCACATCACCCTCCCGTGCACCCAGAGGACACACCCACCCAGTCGCGAAAACAGTTGATTTGTACTCCGGAAGTCTGACCTTGTCAACAGTATCTTTCGAGTTGTCGCGTGGCGCACGCACTCTTGCGTGCCGCGTCGAGACTCTTCTCGACGCCTCTTGCTACCTGAAACTATCGCTTCACGAACTTTTGCACGCGCTGATTGGCCACCTCGGCCACATAGATAGCGCCGCTGCTATCCACTGCAATTCCGTGCGGCGCGTCGAACTGCCCGGGGTCTTTCCCCGGCCCTCCGAGCACTCCCACCACGTCGCCGTTCATGTTCAACTTCACCACCCGCATATTTACGCCGTCCGCCATATAAACCGCGTCCTCGCGCGCCACGTAAGCCATGCCCCACGGCGCGCCGATGTCGGTCCACTTACCCAGGAGTTTACCTTCCAGATCGAAGATCTGAATGCGTTGGTTAGTCCGCTCACCTACCAGCAGTCGGTTCTGTTTGTCGAGCACGATGTCGTGCACCAGGTTGAACTCTCCGTCCGCGGTGCCCTTGCGCCCCCATTGGCTGATATACGTGCCGTCTCTGCTGAACCGCACCACGCGCGAGTTCACGTAGCCGTCGGAGATGTAGAAATCGCCGTTGGGCGCAAAGGCCACGTTAGTCGGGCGATTGAAAGCTTCCCGACTGTCGTTGTTGCCCGTCTTGCCCACCTGTCCCACCACCATCAGTACACGTCCTTCCGGAGTGTACTTGCGCACCACCTGCCCGCTCACATCCACGCCCCACACATTGCCATCGCGATCGATGCGGATTCCGTGCGCCTGCTGGATCGTGCCTTCTCCCCACGACCGCAGCATCTTGCCGTCGCGGTCGAATTCAGTCACCGGATGCGCCCCCCGGCTGAAGATCCACACGTGATCCTGCTGGTCCACGGCAACGGTCGAGCACGGGCCGAAGCTCCATCCCTGGGGAAGTTTCACCCAGTCCGCCACCGCCCGGTATGCCATCGGCGGGCCGGATTTCAATTCGGCCGCCGGCGCGATCGCGGCCCCAAACAGGCAAAGGGACATCAAAGTCTTCATGCGCCCGAGATTATCGGAATGCATGGCGCAAAGTCAAAGCCCGGTGGGGCGGACCCCCTGGTCCGCGCGCGACCGCCTGGTCGCGCTCTTAGCTAATCTGACTTTCGCTAGTGCGCCTTCATCCGCCGAGCCACCGACTCCACGTCTCGCATCACGCGCAGCGTATTCCCGCCCAGAATCTTAAGTATGTCCTCGTCCGACAACCCGCGCTCCATCAGCCCGCGCACCAGATTCGGGATCTTCGAAATATCCTCCATCCCCTCCGGAAACTCATCGTCCGCGCCGTCGAAGTCGCTTCCCAACCCCACGTGGTCCACTCCCGCCACCTTCACCGCGTGCTCGAAATGATCCAGCAGCCGGCTCAACGGCAGACGCCCGAGCTTAGCGATGCGTTGCGCGTTGATCTTGCGCACCGCCGGACCGTTCTGGCTGCGATCGCCGAACTTGGGCGTCCGGTCGTCAATCGCATCCTGAGCGGTCTGCTCCGCCTTCAGTCCCTTTTCGCGCTCCGCGAAACCGTCGTCCAGGAACCCTTCGTAGTAGTTGATGTGCACCACGCCGCCCTTCTTCGCGAGTGCCCGCAGCATGTCGTCCGTCATATTCCGCGGCGCACTGGCCAGCGCGCGGCACGATGAATGCGACGCAATCACCGGCGCCGTCGAGGTCTCCAGCGCATCGTAAAAAGTCTTATCCGCGACATGCGAAATGTCCACCATCATGCCCAGCCGGTTCATCTCCCGCACCACCTGGCGCCCGAAATCCGTCAGCCCGTTGTGCTCGCCCGGCTTGCCCGAGGAATCCGCCCACGGCGTGTTGTTGGTATGCGTCAGCGTGAGGTAGCGGGCACCCAGCTCCGCGTACGTACGCAGCACCGCAAGGTCCGAATCGATCGCATGCCCGCCCTCCACCCCCATCAGAATCGCGATGTGCCCGCGCTTCCGCGCAGCCAGGATTTCATCCGCCGTCGTCGCCATTTCCAGGTCGCCCGGATGCCGCGCCACCTCCCTGCGCACCGCATCCATCTGATCCAACGTGCGCCGGATCGCCTCCACCGGCGTGTATCGGTCGGAATCCGTCCAGATCGAAAGAAAGATCGCGGAAACGTGGCCCGCCCGCATCCGCGGAATATCCACCTGCCCGTAATCGTGCTTCTCGCCGAGATTGTAGCCTTCATCGACGATCATCTGCGTCGTGTCGTCGTGCAGATCGATCACCACGGCGCGTTGCAGCAGCCGGTCCACGCGGCCGGAATCAACCCTGGTCTGTGCCGCCGCCGAGAACCCCAAAAACAAAAGGAAAGCAATCCGGTTCATGAAGCCTGGATTATAGCGCGACACTCCGCGGTCGCCTGTGTTATACATTAATAGAGCTTAATTTTTAGGATTAACAGTGCTCCGCCCCACTGCCCTCCGAATTCCGGCCGCAATCGCACTGGCTTTTTGCCTGGCACTGGGTGGAACTGTGCATCACCGCGGATGGTCAACCTGCATCGTTGATCCGTCCGAAAGCTATCTGTCCCGGAACGATCCGTCCCAAAGCGATTCGTCTCGGGACTCCAAACCGCGGCAGCCCGCACACCACAGCGCAGCCATTACGCCCGCCTCCCGTTCTCCGCGGGTTCGGACGACACACTTGTTCGGCGAGCCTGATATCGGCTTCAAGTTGGCCGCATCCCAGGCTGCCGCCGCTCCGCAAATCTCCGCCCTCCGGGCAAACCGCCGTCTGCCGTTTCCGGGCAGTTGCGCGGTCACGCCCCGCAGCGGACGCTCGCCCCCTCCTCCCGCCTGTCTCTAACTACTTTCCGTGGACTCGCTCGTGAGCGCCTGCCATAGCGCCGCGGGCAAACCAGAAACAGGAAACTCAGAGGAGATTTTTATGTCCAAGTACAATCGTGTGCTGATTCCCATCGATCTGTCGCTGGGGAGAGGCGCCCTATCGCCCGCCGTGCAGCAGATCGTCGACACCAGCGACGCCGAGATCACTTTGCTGCATGTCGTGGATTCCCAATCCCGCCTCGGACGCAATGCCCATACCATGCGCCTGATGACCGAACTCGAGCTCTTCGGCCACCGGCAATTCCATGAAGCACGGATTTCCCGCCGCATCGAATGGGGCCGGCCGGCGGACTGCATCTTGAACGCGATTCGCGCCGTCCGCGCGGATGTCGTGCTCATGTCCGCCGGACCCGCGCCGCTCGCCGGAAATGCGCTGTCGCCGGTTGCCTCCCAGGTGCTCGCCGAAGCGGCCTGCCCGGTATTGCTGGAATGGTCCGTGAGCACCCCCGTCAATCAGGCGCGCACTCACCCCGTCTGTTGCGCGATCGAATTCGATCAGGGCGAAGAAGCCGTCCTGTGCGAAGCCGCGTGGGCGGCGGCGCGCATGGATGCGCCCCTCAAGCTGGTTTACGCGCTCGTACCCGGAGGCGCCAACATGCCCCTGCTCTGGGACCCGGCCGGACGGGACCGCGAAATTGCCCTCCTCCGTTCGCGCATGGAAGCCCTCCGCGACCGCCTGGCACCGGGTGCCGACGTGCACGTCGGCGTCGGGCTGCCGGTCTCGGTATTCAGCCGGGCGATCCGGGCTTACCGCGCCGCGCTGCTGGTCACCGGCAGTTCGCACGAAGCTCTGGTGGCGGCGGAATCGGAGTGTCCCGTCCTCTACCTGCCGGCCGCCAGGCGCATGCGCGTCGGGCAGCCCGAATCGGCGCGGCCCGCGGCATTCGCCGCCGGGAGGAGTGCCTGATGCTCGCCGCCACCCTCAAAGTCATCATGTTATCCGGCGGCCTGCTCGGCGCCCTCTGGCTCCTCCAGATGCTCGCCAAAGACTAGTCGTCTGCCGTGGCGCACGCACTCGTGCGTGCCGCGTCGACACTCATGTCGACGCCCGGGCACCTACGGGAGCCCGAGCGCGATCGTAAAGAAAAGGCCCCACCAATATGGATCACGCATCGCACATCTTCATCGAATTGGGATCCGTTGCGGTGGGGCTTGCCCTCCTGGCGCGTTTGGCCATCCGGATGGGCTTCTCCGCGATCCCTCTTTACTTGCTCGCCGGCCTGGCGTTCGGCAACGGCGGCCTGATTCCTCTGGAACTCAGCCGTGGCTTCATTCAAATGGGCGCCGAGATGGGCGTCCTCCTCCTGCTCTTCTTGCTGGGCCTCGAGTACACGGGCGAGGAACTCCGCGAAAGCCTCCGCCAGGGCATTCCTTCAGGCGCCGCCGATTTCGCGCTGAACTTCCCTCCTGGCCTGCTCACTGGATGGCTGCTGGGCTGGCCGGCGCTCGCTTCCGTGCTGCTGGGTGGGATTACATACATTTCTTCCTCGGGAATCGCCGCCAAAGTGCTCGCCGATTTGCATCGCCTGAAGCATCCCGAAACCCCCGCGGTCTTCGCCGTACTGATGATGGAAGACCTCGCGATGGCGGTATTCCTTCCGCTATGTGCCGTGCTGCTGATCGGCGGCGGCGCTGAGAAGATGGCGGTATCGGTGGGTGTGGCCACCGTGACGGCGACCCTCATTCTCTTCGTGGCCGTGCGCTACGGCGCGCAGATCAGCCGCTTCGCCGCCCACGAGTCCGACGAAGTGATTCTGCTGACCACCTTCGGCTCCGTGCTGCTGGTGGCTGGAATCGCGCAGAGATTACAGGTGTCCGCGGCCATCGGCGCCTTCCTCGCGGGCATCGCCCTCTCCGGCCCCGTCGCCCATCAATCGCGGCGATTACTCGCGCCGCTGCGCGATTTGTTTGCCGCCATGTTCTTTTTCTTTTTCGGATTGCAGATCGCTCCCGCGAGTTTGCCGCGCTTCCTGCCGCTGTCAGTAGCATTGGGGGCAGTCACCGCCGCCACCAAGATCCTCACCGGATACTGGGCCGCGCGGCGCGCGGGCGTGGACCATCAGGGCGGCCTCCGCGCAGGTACGTCGTTGGTGGCGAGAGGAGAGTTTTCCATTATGCTGGCGGGGTTGGGTGCGGGAATCGAGCCCCAGTTGAGACCCATTGCCGCGGCCTATGTGCTTATAATGGCGGTGATCGGACCTGTGATTGCCCGCGCAGTCAAGTAACGCGCCTACCCGGTCCCCGCGTAGTGCTGCTTTTCACAAGCGCGCGGACAGAGATTGCCTTTCGGGGCCGTGCCCCCTTATGCTAAGAGAAGCAAGTGTCATGAACGCAATATTAATAATCCAAGGAAGGCGGCAATAATGTGGAATAAAAAGCGGGAAGAAGAACCGCCGCGACCTTCTTATACGCCGCCGGCGCCGCCGGCAAATCCGGTTTCGGTACACAATACCGTCGAAGTACGGAAGGAGACATCAACTGTGTCGAGCATGCCCCCAGCGCGTTTTGAGGCGGAGCCTCGCGGAGGTGCGGCCACCCTTGGGAAGGCCGTCAAAGTAGTGGGCCAGATCTTCAGCCGCGAAGATCTTTATGTGGATGGCGAAGTGGAAGGCACCGTGGAAGCTCTGGAACATAAGCTGACCATCGGACCGAACGGGGTCGTTCGCGCTACCGTCAAAGCGCGCGAAGTCGTGGCGCTCGGCACCATCCAGGGAAACGTGGAGGCCGCGGAAAAGATTGAAATCCGCAAGGACGCCAAACTGACCGGCGATATCCGCACAGCACGCATCATCATCGAAGATGGCGCGTATTTCAAGGGCAGCATCGATATCGTGAAGCCCGAACCCGCCGCTAAGGCGTCCGCCAAAGCGCAGGCGTCCGGTCCAGCGGCACAGCCAGCCCCCACACCTAGCGCCTCTACTGCGGCAGGCTCTGCGGAAATCAAGCGTTAGTTTGAAGGCCTTTTTTTCATGCTGGAGCCGCTGAAGGGATTTTTTCGCGGATCTCGCGGAGCACCAACGGGGGGCGGTCCACCCTCGCACTCTAGTTCCACCAGGGTGCCTCTCAATGCCCGCGGCAGTTCGGTGGAGCCGATTCTCTCCGCGCGCCCCAGTCGCGGGTTGGAAGAGTTCTTTACCCAGATCCGCGATACCAGCGGACTGACCATCCTCGATCTCGGCGGCGCCACGCAGAAGAACGTCAGCTTCATCACCGACCTCGGCCATCGTCTATATTCGGAGGATTTTCTCCGCATTCTGAACGAGACATTCGGGGCCGACGACACGGTGGATCAATCCAACCCGGGCCGCATCGAGTATTTCCTGAAGCAGACTCTCGAGTATCCCGAAGGGCACTTCGACGGTGTGCTGGTTTGGGACGTATTGGAATACCTGAACCCGGTGCTGTTGAACGCCGTGGTGGAGCGCCTGCACCACATCGTGCGGCCGAAGGCCTACATGCTGGCCTTCTTCAACTCCGACGACAAGCAGGACGAGGTACCCTCCTACGCGTTCCGCATCGCCCAACTGAACTCGCTCGAAGTCTTGCAGCAGGGCATGCGGCGTCCCACGCAGTTGTACAACAACCGAAGCTTGGAAAAACTATTCGGCCGCTTCGAGAGTGTCAAATTCTTTCTGACCCGCGAGCGCCTCCGCGAAGTCATCATCAAGGTCTGAGCGAGAAGCGTTACTTACTGGGCATTACTTATACTTCCCCTGCAGCGCATTCCCGCGGACTTTCAACAAATCCACGAAGGCCTTAAACCCGAGCAGCAGGCTCACCTTCGTGCCTTCCACGTTGTCCCACCGCACCGGGACTTCCACCGCGCGAAGCCCCAGTCTCTTGGCGATAAACAGAACTTCCACGTCGAAGCCGAATCCATCGAGCTGCTGGCGCGCGAAAACCTTTCGTCCCACGCCGGTCTGGAAGAGCTTGAAGCCGCACTGCGTATCTTTGAAGGGCAGTCCCGTGACCAAACGCATGGCGGCGTTGAACACGCGGCCCACCGCTTCCCGCAGCATCGGCTGGTGCACGCCCACCAGCGAACGGTCCACCGCGCGCGACCCCACTGCGACTTGAGCGCCCTCGCGTTCCACCGCGCTCCAGAGCTTCTCCACTTCACCAATCGGCGAAGAAAGATCGGCATCGGTGAACAATGCCCATTCGCCCTTCGCTTCCAGCATGCCGTGTTTCACGCTGTAGCCCTTGCCGCGATTCCCGGGGTTCTGCAGCACGCGTACTCCCGCATCGCGAGCCAGCTGAACCGTGTTGTCCCTGGAGCCGTCGTCCACCACCACAACCTCCGCGAAATCCCATTGCGACGCGCCGAGATACTCCCGCACCTTGACCAGGGAGGCAGGTAATCGTTTGGCTTCGTTGTAGGCTGGAATGATAATGGAAATAGAGCGTTTCAAGCGAAGTTTTATAATAGCTTATTTCGCCATAGGAGCCTTATTTGTCCCTTGAAGATGACTTGCTCAAACAGCGGCTGACGCGCATCCGTGAAATCGAGGCGCTGGGCTACCGCGGTTACGGCCGCCGGTTCGAGTTCACGCACACAGTGCCCGCCATCCTCGCGGAGTACGGCGCCAAGACCGCCGAAGAGCTTGTGCCGGAGGTGCGGGTGCGCATCGCCGGACGCCTGATGACGCTCCGTCACATGGGCAAGGCCGGGTTCGCGCACGTGCAGCAGAACGGCGAGCGCCTCCAGATCTACGTCAAGAAAGATGCCGTAGGCGAGCACGATTTCGCGCTGTTCAAGCTGCTCGATATCGGCGACATCCTGGGCGTCGAAGGCTACCTCTTCCGCACGCGCACCGGCGAGCTCAGCATTCACGCCGAAAAGCTGGAGTTCCTCAGCAAGACCCTGCTCTCCATGCCGGAAAAATGGCACGGCCTCGAAGACGTGGAGACGCGATATCGCCAGCGATATCTCGACCTGATCGCGAACCCCGACGTTCGCAAAGTCTTCGTCACGCGCGCGCGCATCATTTCCTCCCTCCGCCGCCAGCTCGAAGCGCGCGAGTTCATCGAAGTCGAGACGCCTATGATGCAGCCGCTCTACGGCGGCGCCACGGCACGTCCCTTCGTCACCCACCACAACACCCTCGATATCGATCTATACCTGCGCATCGCGCCCGAGCTCTACTTGAAACGCCTGGTGGTGGGCGGCCTCGACCGCGTCTACGAGATCAACCGCAACTTCCGCAACGAAGGCCTCTCCACCCACCACAACCCCGAGTTCACCATGTTGGAGTTTTACCAGGCCTACACGGACTATCGCGGGCTGATCGATTTCTCCGAAGAGTTGCTCCGCCAGACGGCCATCGACGCCACCGGGTCTCCCGTGGTGGAATTCGAAGGTCACCAGATCGATTTCACCTGCCTGGCCCGCTTCAGCATGCGCGAAGCCATCGTGCGCCACTGGGAAGGCGAAGGCCGTCCCACCATGGACGACGTGGCAAACTCCGAGTGGCTTCTGCGGCATTCGCACAAGACCACGCCGGGTGAGGCGCTGACCGAAATTTTCGAGTGCCAGGTCGAAGCCAAACTCATCCAGCCCACAGTGATCTACGATTACCCCGTGGAGACCTCGCCGCTCTCCAAAAACAAGCCCGAGGATCCGGCCTTCGTCGAGCGGTTTGAGATTTACGCCGCCGGCATGGAGATCGGCAATGCATACACCGAGTTGAACGATCCGCAGGAGCAGCGCCGCCGCTTCGAAATGCAGCTCGGCATGCGCGAGCGCGGCGACGAGGAAGCGCACCAGATGGATGAGGATTACGTGCGCGCACTGGCCTACGGCATGCCGCCCACGGGAGGAGAAGGCATCGGAATCGACCGCTTGACGATGCTTCTGACCGGCTCGCGCTCCATACGCGACGTGATCCTCTTCCCGCTGCTGCGGCCGGAAGGCCCCATCGACCTGATCGGGAATCTCCGGGAACTCGACAAATTGTGAGGCGCTTCGAGCTGTTCATCGCCGGACGCTACCTGCGCGCGCGCCGCAAAGAGGCGGTGATCTCCGTGATCACCGCAATCTCCGTGCTCGGCGTCGCGGCCGGGGTCACCGCGCTGGTGATTGCCCTGGCCGTCACCAACGGCTTCCGCAACACCCTGCAGCGCAATCTGCTGGGCGCCATGGCGCACATCAACGTCGTGCCGCGGACTCCCGGCGACGGCATCGAGAACTGGCAGGACATGGTGGCGCGGATTCGCAAGGTGCCGCACGTCACGGCAGTTTCTCCGGTACTGTACAACCCCACCTTCGTGAGCGGGCCTCTCCAATCCAAGGGAGCCTTTATCAAAGGCGTGGACGTGAATTCGGAATTGTCCGTGAGCGGTACTTTGCGGCATCTGAAGGCCGGCTCGCTGGACCGCCTGCGCGATCCGAACGCGAATCCTCCGGGCATCATTCTGGGCTCGCGCATGGCCGAAGACCTGGGCATGCGCGTGGGCGACAACATCGAACTGCTCACCGATGAAATGACGCCCGTGATGGTACGGCCGGTGAAGCGCCGCGTCAAGGTCGCCGGTCTCTTTGAAACCGGCTTCTTCGAGATCGACGACAACTGGGCCTACATGGCGATGGGCGCGGCGCAGAAGGCGTTTTCCGTGGACCAGATCAACCAGATCGAGCTCAACGTGGACGACCTGAACAACGCGGGAGCGATCGCCAAAGACATCGAAAAAGTGGTGGGCGAGCGCTACACCACCACCACCTGGATGGAGCGCAACAAGCAGCTCCTCGGCGCGCTGAATATGGAGCGGCTCGTGACCATCATCGTCATCAGCCTGATCGAACTCGTGGCCGCGCTGAATATTTTCATTACCCTGGTAATGATGGTGATGGAGAAATACCGCGACATCGCGGTGCTCATGTCGATGGGCGCGCGGCAGGAGCAGATCCGCCGCATCTTCATGCTGCAGGGCGTGCTGATCGGCATTGTAGGCAGCGCTATCGGCCTTATAGTAGGACACGCCCTGTGCTACTTCGCCGGAAAATATCACTGGATCCGCTTGGAGGAAGCGGTCTACTCGATGAGCTTCGTCCCCTTCGAACCGCAGTGGACCGACGCCTTCTGGATCGCCGGCCTGGCCATACTGGTGAGCTTCGTGGCAACCCTCTACCCCGCCCGCAACGCCACCAAAATCGCCCCCGCCGAAGTCCTCCGCTACGAATAGGCAAACCAACTCCAATCAGAGTCATCACCCTCCGTGGTGGGGCATGCTTTAGCTTGCCGCGACCGCCTGCTGGCGCGCTCACGTCAGCGCATTGCGGAAACGCCCCGCGATCTCCGAGGCCGCCACCCGGGTCCAGGTTTCATTTACCTGAATATTGAACCAATCGCCCACCGGATTACTCGTACTGATCCCCACGCCGAACAGACGATTCTGATAAACCGGGGCATTCACCCCAAACACCCGCAGCCGGAAAATATTCGTGCCGTTCGCAATTCGTTCCACGCCGAAGTTCGAATCCGTCTGCAAAGTTGCGATCACGCGTTCGCTCGATTCCATCGCAGTCTGAAAGCGCCCCTCGAACCCATCCAGGTAATGCAGCGCGACCGCCGCGAAAGGCCAGACCTGGTGCAATCCGCCGCCGAACATGCGCCGCGTGTGATACAGACCGGCCAGCAAATTCTTCGGCCCGGCCAGCACAGCCCCGCTCGCCGCATTGAAGTACTTATACATCGAAATGTAGACCGTGTCGAACAGCGCCGCGTACTCCTTGACCGGACGCCCCGTGTAGGCGCTCTCGAGCAGCAATCGCGCGCCATCCAGATGCAACCCGACATTGTGCGCCCGCCCCCACGCGGCGACTTTCTTCATCTCCGCGAAGTCAAAGCGCTCTCCTCGCCGCCGCCGCACCGGACTCTCGATCTGGATCGCCCCGATGGGAGTCTCCACCCGCCCCGTCGAGGCGTCGTATGCGGCGCGGTCCACATCTTCCGTCGTGAACGTGGCGCGGCCCGCCGCCAGCGGAACCAGGTGCAGCCCACTCAAGGTCTGCGCGCAATCGCCGCAATCGTTGAACAGGTGGCTTTCTGCCTGCACCAGCACGCGTCGCCGGTTGCCGGCCAGCAGGCGCACAGCGAGATGGTTGGCCAAAGTGCCGGTGGGCAGCCACACCGCCGCCTCCTTGCCAAGCAGCGCAGCCACGCGAGTCTCCAACTGCTCCACCACGCCGCCGCGCGAGTAGTCGTCGGCCTCCGCCGTATGGGTCAGCGTGGAAAGCAACTGTGCATATTCCGCCGGAGTGAGCGGAACGCCGTCGCCCAAAGCGTAAACACGCGCGTCGGCCTCGGCTGCCGCCAGTGGGTACGCCGCCGCCAGTGGAGCGGCCAGAAAGCTCCGCCGTTTCACGAGAGCAGGCCCCGCAGTACGGTGTCCCAGGGCTTGCGATAAGGGCGTTCCAGCATGGCGCTCGCCTCGCGGTCGCCCGCGATCTCCTCTTTCGCCGGGTCCCATTTGAGCTTCCTGCCCAGGCGCAGCGAGAGGTTGGCCAGGTGGCACGCGGTCGTGGTTTGATGGCCGCCTTCCACATCGGCGATGGGGCGCTGCCGGCTCTTGATGCAATCCAGAAAATTGCGCGCGTGCAAGTCGAACTGCTGGGCGCTCGATCCCGATTCCTTGATCGCCTCCACCCACGGTTCCGGCTTGACGGTAGCGCGTTCGGGCCCGCCGGCGGGCTGTCCTTGGAAAACCGGGATCGAGTTGGCGGGGTTCGATTTCATATCGGGAAAAACTTCGAAGCCCGCGCGCGACACCGTCATGCTGCCCTTGGTGCCGAAGAATTCCAAACCCGCTCCGGCGCGGCGTCCGCCGCTGGCCTCACGGAAAGAATACGCAGTGGTGAAGCCGGGGTACTCGAACAGCGCGTCCTGTGTATCGGGCGTCTCGCCGATGTCCTGCACCGCGAAGCGGCCGCCCGTCGAAGCAACGGCGGTGGGACCGGCCACGCCCATCACCCACTGCATGATGTCGATCTCGTGCGCGCCGAGGTTGGTCATCTGGCCGCCCGAATAATCCCAGAACCAGCGGAAATGATAGATGCCGCGCTGCGGGTTGTAAGGGCGCGCGGGCGCGGGACCGAGCCACATATCGTAATCGAAATCGCGCGGCGCGGCGCTATCGGCGGGTGAGCCGAAGCCCGGCATGATATTGCGATAGTTGGCCGCGCGTATGTTCATGATCTTGCCGATATACCCGGTCTGCAGCAGTTGGCGCGCACGCTGGTAGTGCAGGCCGGAGCGCTGCTGCGTGCCCACCTGCACGATGCGGTTGTGGCGCCGCGCCACAGTGGTCATCCATCGGCCTTCCTTCACAAAAACCGTCAACGGCTTTTCGACGTACACGTCCTTGCCCGCGGCGCAGGCCATCATGGTCATCAGGGCGTGCCAGTGATCGGGAGTGCAGACCACAATGGCCTGCAGGTCCTTGTTGTCGAGCATCCGTCGGAAATCGGAATACGCCTTGGCGCCGCCTCCGCAGGCCGCGACGCCCTGTTCCAGGCGAGGCTGGTAGACGTCGCACATGGCGGCAAGATCGGCGTCTTTCTGATTTTTAAAATCGAACACATGCTGCGCGCCGATCAGGCCGTAGCCGATGAAGCCGACCTGAACGCGATCGTTGGCGCCGAGCAGCCGCCGGTAAGAGAGCGCACCGAGCGCCGCGGTGCCGATGGCGGAGCGGCGCGTGGCATGCGACAAGTTCACGAAGCAAGTATACATCCGCGCGTAGCCTTCACCCCGCCGCCACCATCTCCACAATCTCCGCGCCGATCGCCAGCGACGCCGTAGCCGCCGGACTCGGCGCATTCAGCACGTGCAGCGCATTCGGCCGCGCGATCAGGCGGAAATCCTGCACCAGCTCCCCCTCGGGCGCGATCGCCTGCGCGCGCACGCCGCTGCCGCCGGTGGCCAGGTCGCCGGGTTGGATCTCCGGCACCAGGCGCTGCAGCGAGCGGCAGAACAGCTCGCGGCTGAAGGAGCGGCGCAATTCGTACCAGCACATGGAAGGATAGCGTCGCATGAAGCGCCAGAAGCCGCCGTACGTCAGCGCGTCGAAGAGATCGCCCCCGTTGAAATCGGTTTTACGATAGCCTTCGCGCGCAAATGCCAGCACGGCATTCGGACCAGCCTCGATGCCGCCGTGAATCAAGCGCGTGAAGTGCACGCCGAGGAAAGGAAACTGCGGGTCGGGGACGGGGTAGATCAGGTGGCGCACCAGGTGCTGGCGGTCCGGCCGGATCTTGTAATACTCGCCGCGGAACGGCAGGATGCGCATGTCGCGCCGTTCGCCGGCAAGCTCGGCGACGCGGTCGGAATGCAGCCCCGCGCAGTTGATCAGGAAATCGGCTTCGAACTCACCCGCCGGAGTCGTGGTCCTCCATCCAGCTCCCTCGCGGCGAACCGACTCGGCGCGCGCGTTCGTCACCACCCGCGCGCCACGTTCAACGAGTTTGGCGACCAGTGTATCGCAGACCCTGGGATAGTCCACGATGCCTTCCTGCGGCACGCGCAGCGCGGCCACGCCGCCCACGTGCGGTTCGATTTCGCGCATCTCTTCGCGCGACATCCAGCGCAGGCCCTCTAGCCCGTTGGCGATGCCGCGCTCGTGCAGCGCGCGCAGGCGCGTGACTTCGGCGTCATCCACCGCCACCACCAGTTTCCCGCAGATTTCGTGCGGGATCGCATTCTCCTGGCAGAACTCCACCATCTGGCGAATGCCGTTGACCGCCAGTCGCGCCTTCACTGATCCCGGTTTGTAGTACAGGCCGCAGTGCAGCACGCCGCTGTTGTGGCCCGTCTGGTGGCGGCCGACGCCCGCCTCTTTTTCCAGTACGCAGACGCGCGCGCCCGGAAAACGCTCGCTCAGGCGGTATGCCGTGGCCAGCCCCACGACACCCCCGCCGATGATCACTACCCGCTTGGAATTCATGAATGAACTTCCAGTGTAGTGTACGGCCCCACTCGTATATCCCCTTCAGAGGGGAGGGGCTCGCTAACCTCGCCCTGGTATTCTGTGTATTAAGGGTGACAGTAGTATGACAATGGGTCAAAAAACT
>CAWDWK010000046.1:0-56921 GCA_963805775.1 uncultured Solibacteraceae bacterium
CTGGACATCCCGCCGCGGCAGGTGCTGATCGATGCCAAGATTTACGAAGTAGATCTGAACGGAGCGTTCGCGGCGGGCGTGACGGCCTACCTGGAAAAGAAAGATACGGGCGCATTCAGCCGTACCCTGAACGCGGTTACGGGCGCGGGCGGCGTCGCCCTGACCACGGGCGCCCTGGTGCTGCGCAGCCACGAATTGCTGGCCGCCCTGACGGCATCGGAGACCGCCAGTCATACCAAGGTGATCTCGGCGCCCAGCATCATCGCGACCGACAGTATTCCGGCCTCTTTGAATGTGGGCGAAAGTGTCCCGACGCTGACTTCGCAGGCGGTGACGGGTGTGCAGGCGAGCGGCAGTTCGCTGTTCAGCAATACAGTGAACACCGTGAGCACGGGGGTGACGCTCACCATTCTGGCACGGGTGAACTCGAGCGGCATCGTGACCATGATCATCAACCAGGACGTGAGTTCGCCGGAGCCGCCGGCAGCATCGAGCAGCATTCAATCGCCTTCCTTCCAAAACCGGTCCTTCCAGACGCAGGTCACAGTGCAGGACGGCGACACGGTGGCGATCGGCGGCATCATTCAGGAGAGCAACCTGCAGAGTTCGTCGGGCGTGCCGTTCCTGCACAGACTGCCTGGGATCGGCGCGTTGTTTGGAGCGCAGAGCGTTACCAAATCCCGCACGGAGCTGGTAGTCTTCCTGACGCCGCGGGTCATCTACGACACCAACCAAATGGTGGAAGCCACGGATGAGATCCGCAACAGCATGAAGAAGATCCAGAAGCTGATCAAAGAGCAGTAAGTGGCAATGCTGTTTGGGTAAGAGTCCAGCGTTTCCCTTGGCTGCAGACTAAGCTAGGTTGCCTGTACGCGACTTGGCGTTCGCGTGTTTAAATTCCGCGGGTCGTCGCGTGAGCTGCGCTGCACTGGCGAGACCCACGGCCTTATTACCAGTCAAGCGGCGTTATTTTCCGCCGCGCCGTCCTCAAGATTGGCGGCGGCGAACGCCAGCGCTTGCTGAACATCGTCCGGCTCGAGTCATCCAAACGCCGGGCATCTTCGTATTCCTCTTCAGAATGAGGAGCGTCTTCATCACGGGGGCCAGCGGGTTCATGGGCCGGCGCCTCTCATCGGAACTGGCAGCGCGCGGGTATTGCGTGCGCGGGTTGGTGCGGCGCGGATCGGAAACGCGGCTGGCGGCAGGGTGCGAAGGCGTCACCGGCGACCCGTTGGATGTGTGCACGTACCGGGAGTTCGTGACGGGTTGCGATACCCTGGTTCACTTGGTGGGCGTGGCGCATCCCAGCCCGGCGAAGAAAGAGCAGTTCCGCAGCGTCGACCTCGCATCGGCACGAGCGGCAATCTCGGCGGTTGCCGCCTGTGGAGTGCGGCATCTGGTTTACGTGAGCGTGGCGCACCCGGCGCCGGTCATGCGGGAGTATATCGCGGCTCGCACGGAAGCCGAAGAGGCGATCCGGCAGGCGGGGTTGAACGCCACCATTCTGCGGCCGTGGTATGTGCTGGGCCCGGGGAGGCGATGGCCGCTGGCAATCCTACCGGTCTACTGGCTGATGGAAGCGCTGCCCGCCACGCGCGAATCGGCCCGGCGGCTACGGCTGGTGAGCGTGCAGCAGATGGTGGGAAGCATGGTTCGTGCCATCGAGGAGCCATCCGCGGGCGTGCGGGTATGGGAAGTCCCGGAGATCCGGCTCAATCGACCGTGACCAGCAGGCGCAGTTCGTCCTCGGTCAGGGTGGGGATGCCAAGTTCCCGGGCTTTGACGAGTTTGCTTCCGGCATCCTCGCCCACCACCACGTAGCTGGTCTTTTTGCTTACGGCGCTGCCGACTTTACCGCCGGCCTGTTCGATCAATTGCCTGGCCTCATCGCGACTCAAAGTGGGCAGCGTTCCGGTGATGACCAGGGTCCTGCCATGCAATGGACCGGCCTTGGGCCGGGTGGAGGCGTAGCTGAACTGCAGGCCGGCCTTGCGCAGACGACTGACCAGTTCGCGGTTACCCGCATCGCTGAAGTATTGCACCACGGCCTCGGCCACTTTAGGTCCGACTTCTTCGGCCAACTGGAGATCGTCCAGCGGTGCGTGCGCAATAGCTTCGATGCTGCCGAAGGCCTCAGCCAGCAGGACCGCGGTACGCTCGCCGACGAACCGTATGCCGAGGGCGGCGATCACTCGGGGCATGGGATTCTGGCGGGACCGGTCGATATTGCGGATCACGTTGGAGGCGCTCTTCACGCCCATGCGCTCCAGGTTCACCAGCTCGTCGACCGTCAGGTCATAGAGATCGGCCACGTTGCGGACGATTCCCTTGTCGACGAGCTGATCGACAAGCGCCTCTCCCATGCCGTCGATATTCATCACGCCGCGGGATGCGAAGTGGAGCAGAGACTCCTTCAGACGGGCGGGACAGTTGGCATTGATGCAGCGGCTGGCGGACTCTCCCTCCTCGCGAACCACCTTACTGCCGCAGACAGGACAATGGGTGGGCATGCGGAAAGGCTGCCGGTAAGAGCCTTGGGCGGAGACACGAACCACTTTGGGGATGACGTCGCCGGAGCGTTCGACCACCACTTCGTCACCGATCTGCAAGCCGAGGCGCTCGATCTCATCCTCGTTGTGCAATGTGGCGCGCGAGACGGTGACGCCACCCACCTCCACGGGTTTGAGGCGCGCAACAGGGGTCAGGGCGCCAGTGCGGCCTACCTGGACCTCGATGGATTCCACGGTGGTGGTGGCCTGTCGCGCGGGGTACTTGTAGGCGATGGCCCAGCGGGGAGCTTTGGCGGTGAAGCCGAGTTGTCGCTGCTGCTCCACGGAATCCACCTTGACGACGATGCCATCGATTTCGTAGGGCAGTTCATCGCGCTTGGCTTCCCAGTTATTGCAGAGCTCGACGACTTCGTCGATGGTGCGGCAGACTTTGCTGTGCGGGTTGACCTTGAAACCCATATGACGCAGCTCCTCGAGCGAGCGCCAATGGCTGTCGAAGGCCGGGCGGCCATCTGTAAACAGGAAGTAAGTGTAGTATTCGAGGCGGCGTCCGGCGGTAAGCTGCGGTTCCAGCAGGCGGAGCGATCCGGCGGCGGCGTTGCGCGGATTGGCAAAGCGGGAGAGGCCATTTTCCTCGCGCTCGGCATTGAGGCGTTCGAAAGCACGGCGGTTCATGACGGTTTCGCCGCGAACCTCGAAAGCATCCAGCGGGCCCTTCACGCGTAGGGGAAGGGAGCGGATGGTGCGGGCATTTTCGGTGACGTCTTCACCCACGGTGCCATCGCCGCGGGTGATGGCCTGGGTGAATTTGCCACCGCGGTAATGGGCAGCCATGGAGAGTCCGTCCATCTTAAGTTCGGTGACGTAGCGGTATTCGGCGCCGGCCAGGAGGTCGCGGACGCGGCGGTCGAACTCGCGGAGTTCGGTTTCGTTGAGGGCGTTATCGAGGCTGAGCATAGGAGAACTATGCTGGACCTTGATGAAACCCTCGCGCGGCTTCCCGCCGACGCGCTGGGTGGGAGAATCCGCAGTGAGCAATTCCGGATGTTGGGCTTCCAGGGCCTGAAGCCGGCGCAGGAGCGCGTCGTATTCGGCGTCCGTGATCTCCGGGTCGTCCAGGACGTAGTACTTGTGTTCGTGGTGGCGGAGTTCTTCGCGAAGCTGCTCGATTTGGATCACAGGATCTTTCATTGGCCTCTCATCTATAATTTAACGAGGAACCGGAGCATACCATAACAACCTACAGGAACACCGTACTGATCTACAACCCCCGTGCGGGAAAGATCATACGGAGTGGCGGCGCACTGATCCAGCGTGCGGTGGAAATCCTCAAACGAGAAGGGCACAGCGTAACGGTGGCGCCGACTACGGGCCCGAATGTTGCGGGTGCGATGGCGCGCGCGCGCATTGCCGGCGGGGCCGATTTGATTGTGGTGGCAGGCGGCGACGGGACGATCAACGAAACGGCCGAAGGCATGATCGGCACATCGGTGCCGCTGGGGATCTTGCCGGCTGGTACCGCGAACGTGCTGGCGACGGAGATGAAACTGGGCGGCAATCTGGAAAAGGTGGCGCGCCGCCTGGGAGAATTGCGGCCGCGACGGATTTCGGTGGGCCACGTGACTTGCGATGGAGGCCGCGTCGCTCGGCACTTTCTATTGATGGCGGGGGTCGGCCTGGATGCGCACGTGGTTTACCGCGTGAACGCGGCGCTGAAGGCGAGGACGGGGAAGTTCGCCTACTGGGTGGCGGGTTGGAGCCTGCTGGGCAGGCGGCTGGCCGAGTTCGAGGTTGAGATTGCGGGCGAGCGGCGGAAATGCTCTTTCGCGCTGTTGAGCAAGGTGCGAAACTACGGTGGCGATTTCGAGATCGCGCGCAGCGTAACGCTCCTGCACGATCAATTCGAAGTGATCCTGTTCGAAGGCGCTACGGCAACGCGATACGTGAAGTACTTTGCCGGGATGGCGCTCAACCGGCTGGACGGGATGAGCGGGGTGACGGTGCTCCGCGCGGACGGAGTGAAGATTTCGGCGGTGGACGATCGGCGGGCGCACCTGCAGATCGATGGCGAGTTGGGCGGGACGCTGCCCGCGGAGATTCGGATTGTGCCGGACGCTCTGACTTTGCTGGCGCCGGACAAATACGGTCAGACGCCCCAGCAGTAGTCTTCCACGGCCTTTTCAATGGTGTCGTCTTTTTCTGTGAGACGCATCAACTCCAGGCGGATGGCGTCCACGAGGGCTTTCCAACTGGCTTCGATGACGTTTTCACTGACACCCACGGTGCTCCAACTGCGGCGATGGTCGCTCCATTCGATCAGGACGCGGACGTTGGCGGCGGTGCCCTTGTGGGAATCCAGAACGCGGACTTTGTAATCGGTCAGGCGCACGTCGGCGATTTGCGGGTAGAGCCTGGAGAGGCACTTGCGCAGGCAGACGTGGAGAGCGTCGAAGGGGCCGTGACCGGATTGAGTGGCGGTGTGGATATCGTCCTGGGCTCTGACCGTGACGGTGGCGGTAGATGTGGAGGTGTGGCCGGCCGCACGGGTCGAGACTTCGTAGCTTTCGACGTCGAAGAAATGCACGCCGGGGCGTAAGGCTTCGCGGACCAGTAACTCGAAAGTGCCTTCGGCGGCTTCGAGTTCGTAGCCTTCGTACTCCATCTGCTTGATGCGCTCGAGAAGTTCGCGGCGCGTGTCTTCTTCGAGGCGGTCGGCGAGACCGTGCTGCTTGAGCTTATAGATGATATTTCCGCGGCCGGAGAGATCGCTGACCAGGACGCGCTGGCGGTTGCCGACGAGTTCCGGCTTGATGTGCTCGTAGGTGGCGGAATCCTTGAGGACCGCACTGACGTGCACGCCGCCCTTGTGAGCGAAGGCGCTTTTGCCGACAAAGGGCTGGTCGTTACGCAGCGGAAGATTGGCGAGTTCGGCGATGAAGCGGCAGACTCCGGCCAAGCCAGGGAGTTTGTCGACGCCGATGGTGGTGTGGTGTAGTTTGAGTTCGAGGTTGGCGATGACGCTGGCCAGGTTGGCATTGCCGCAGCGCTCGCCGTAGCCGTTCATGCAGCCCTGGACGTGGGTGGCACCGGCTTCGACTGCCGCCAGAGTGTTAGCGACAGCGAGGTCGCCGTCGTTGTGGACGTGGATGCCGATGACGCCATCGAAACGGCGGCGGACTTCGGCGACGATATCCACTAGGCGCGGCGTGACCGTACCGCCATTGGTATCGCACAGGCAGAGGACGTCGGCGCCAGCCTTATGGGCGGCCTCCAGGGTGCGCAGGGCGAAATCGGGGTTGGCGATGTAGCCGTCAAAGAAATGTTCGGCGTCGTAGACCACCTCTTTGCCGTGTTCCTTGATATAGCGGACCGTTTCGGAGATGAGTACGAGGTTTTCGTCCTCGGTGATGCCGAGGGCGCGTTTCACGTGGAGGTCCCAGGTCTTGCCGAAGATGGAGACGACGGGGGTGCCGGCTTCGACGAGGGCTCGCACGTTGCGGTCCTCGTGTACAGGATTCTTGGCGAAGCGGGTGCTGCCGAATGCAGTCAGCCGTGCGTGATGCAGGGTGAGTTCGGCAGCGCGCTTGAAGAACTCCTGGTCTTTAGGGTTGCTGCCAGGCCAGCCGCCCTCAATGTAATCGATACCCAGCTCATCGAGTTTCTGCGCAATGATGAGCTTGTCGTCCACGGAGAAAGAGATGGACTCGCCTTGAGTGCCATCCCGGAGAGTGGTGTCGAAGGTATGGATTTTCATAAGGCTCTCACAAAAAAGAGGACAGGCCGCGAGGCCTGTCCTACGCTACGGGTACGCCTACTTCCTTTTTCTTTTTAAGGAACGGCATCATGTCGCGAAGGCTCTTGCCGACGGTTTCGATCTGGTCGGTTTGGGCGGCTTCGCGCATGGCGAGGAACTTGTGGCGGCCGGATTTATTCTCGGCGATCCACTGTTTGGCGAATTCGCCGGACTGGATCTCCGCGAGGATCTTCTTCATTTCGGCGCGGGTCTGATCGTTGACGATGCGCGGGCCGCGAGTGTAGTCGCCATATTCGGCGGTGTCGCTGACGCTATAGCGCATGTAGCTGAGGCCGCCCTCCTGGATGAGGTCCACGATGAGTTTGAGTTCGTGGAGGCACTCGAAGTAGGCGATCTCGGGTGCGTAGCCGGCTTCGACCAGAGTCTGAAACCCGGCGCGGATGAGCTCGGCGGCGCCGCCACAGAGGACGGCCTGTTCGCCGAAGAGGTCGCTTTCGGTCTCTTCGCGGAAGTTGGTATCGATGACGCCGGCCTTGAGGCAGCCGAGCGCCAGCGCGTAGGCCAAGGCGCGTTCCAGGGCTTGGCCGGTGGCATTCTGGTGAACGGCGACCAGGGCAGGGACGCCGACGCCTTCTGTGTAGAGTTCACGGACGCGATGGCCGGGGGCCTTGGGTGCAACCATGGTGACATCGATATCGGCGGGCGGAGTGATTTGGCCGAAGTGGATGTTGAAGCCGTGGGCGAACATGAGAGTCTTGCCCGCGGTCATATGGGGGGCGATCTCATTGTTGTAGAGATCGGCCTGGATGTGATCCGGCACGAGGATCATTACTACATTCGCCGCTTTAGCGGCCTCTGCGGGGGAGAGAACCTTAAGGCCGGCGGCTTCCGCTTTGGCGATGCTCTTGCTGCCAGCGGGGAGGCCGACCACGACTTCGACGCCGGAATCGCGGAGATTGAGCGCGTGGGCGTGGCCTTGGCTGCCGTAGCCGATGATGGCGACTGTGCGGCCGGCGAGGTAATCGAGATTTCCGTCTTTTTCGTAGTAGCGATTTGGCATGAGGGCTCCAGAGTTATTTTTGTACGGGCAATGCGTGGGTCATTTCTGTAAGGGCACTGCGTGCCCTTGGCCCACGGTGGAGACGGGGGGTTGGAGGCGCAGTTTCTTGGAATCCAGGGCGATGGCGAGGGCGCCGCTGCGGGTGACGTCCACTTCGCCATAGGCGTTCATGACGTCGACGAATTCGCCCAGCTTTTCGGGGTCGCCGGTGACTTCGATGGCGAAACCCTCGACGCCGGAATCGACCACGCGCCCGCCGAAGATCTCGGCTTCCTTGAGGACCGCGGTGCGGCTTTCCTGCGGGGTGCGAATGCGCAGCAGG
Source organism: uncultured Solibacteraceae bacterium (assembly GCA_963805775.1). Lineage (GTDB taxonomy): Bacteria > Acidobacteriota > Terriglobia > Bryobacterales > Bryobacteraceae > Solibacter. Next base: position 7,647 of record CAWDWK010000046.1, read on the forward strand.
ACGAGCTCCCGGACGACGGACGGACCTTCGGTGAGGTCGTTGGCCTGCAGCACGTTGATCAGCTTGTTCATCTGCTTGATGACCTGGGCGCGCTGCAGGGAATCGACGTCCACCACGATAGTCATGCGGGAGAGTTCGGGGTCGAGCGTGCGGGCGACGGTGAGACTTTCGATGTTGTAGCCGCGCTGGGTGAGCAGGCCGGTGACGCGCATCAGGGCGCCGGGCTTATTTTCGAGCAGTAGAGAGATGATTTGCAGCATATATAAAGTCCTTGAGAAGACAGGCCAGGAGGCCTGTCCTACTTCGGTACAGTCACCGGTTGGGGCGGACCCAGCACCATTTCATTAATGGCGCCGCCGGCGGGCACCATGGGATAGACACACTCAAACGGTGTGACCTTCACGTTGAGCAGGTAAGGGCCGGGCTCTTTGACCGCCTCTTCGAGCGCGGCGGCGAGTTCCCAGGGTTTGTCGATGGTGCGGCCCCGGAAGCCGTAGGCGGCGGCCAGCTTTTCGGCATCAGGGAAGGCGTCGAGCTCGACGGAACTGAGACGGTTATTGTAGAAAAGCGTCTGCCATTGGCGGACCATGCCAAGATGGCCGTTATTCATGACTACGATCTTGATGGGAAGGCCGTGGCTGGCGATGGTAGCAAGTTCCGGAATCGCCATCTGGAAACCGCCGTCGCCGCAGATGGAGAAGACGAGCTTATCGGGGCGGGCCATCTGAGCACCCATGGCGGCCGGGAGGCCAAAACCCATGGAGCCGAGCCCGCCGGAGTTGATCCAGAGGCGGGGTTCGTTGAAGCGGCAGAGCTGGGCAGCCCACATCTGGTGCTGGCCGACATCGCTGGTGATGATGGCATCTCCGGCGGAGAGACGGTCGATTTCGGCCATCAGGTGCTGCGGCTTGATTTCGGTATCGCTGGTAGGCGTGTCGTAGGGGTGCTCATCCTTCCACGCGCGGATCTGGTGCCACCAGGCGCGGCGGGCGGCACTGCGCTTGGCATCAGGTTCGGCAGGAGTTTCAGCGAGGAGCTTGGTGAGTTTCAGGAGGACGCGTTTCACATCGCCGACGATGGGCACCTCGGGGGTACGGATCTTACCGACTTCGGCGGGGTCGATATCGACGTGGATGACCTTGGCGTGCGGGGCGAACGCGGCGAGGCGTCCGGTGACGCGGTCGTCGAAGCGCACGCCCAGCGCGATGAGGAGATCGGCATTGGACATCGCCATATTGGCGGCGTAGCTGCCATGCATGCCGGGCATGGAGATGAAGTTGGGGTGATCGCTGCGCATGGCGCCGAGGCCCATCAGGGTGTTGACCGCCGGAGCGTCGGTGACCTGGATGAACTCGCGGAGTTCGGCGGAGGCGTTGGCGGCGACGATGCCTCCGCCGGCATAGACTAGGGGCCGCTCGGATTCCTGGATGAGTTGGGCCGCGCGGCGGATCTGGCCGGTGTGTCCTTCCGTGAAGACCTTGTATCCGGGAAGGTGGATGGAGGTGACGGGCTGGTAATGGCCCTGCCCTTGGAGAACGTCCTTGGTGATATCGACGAGGACCGGTCCCGGGCGTCCGGTGGCGGCGATATAGAAGGCCTCGTGGATGATCTGGGCGAGCTCCTCCAGCTTCTTTACAAGATAGTTGTGTTTGGTGCAGGGACGGGTGATGCCGAAGGTGTCGGCTTCCTGGAAGGCGTCGCTGCCGATGAGTTTGCTGGTGACCTGTCCGGTGATGGCGACGATGGGGATGGAGTCCATCATAGCGTCGACAAGGCCAGTGGTAAGGTTGGTGGCGCCGGGGCCGGAAGTGGCGCAGCATACGCCGACCTTGCCGGTGGCGCGCGCGTAGCCTTCGGCGGCGAAGGCGGCATTCTCCTCATGGCGCACGAGGATGTGGCGGATCTGGTGGTCGTAGAGGACGTCGTAGAAGGGGAGGGTGACGCCGCCGGGGTAGCCGAACATGCAATCGACGCCCTCGCGGGCCAGGCATTCGGCAAGCATTCTCGCGCCGCTCATTAAGGTTGACATAAAAGGTTCGCCTCAGAAAAAGTCATTGGAAAACAAAAAAGGCCATCAGCCGGTTTGACTTCTCCCCGCTGATGGCCTTTGGAACTCGGTTCCGGCAGGCCTAAGCGGGGCCGGGTACGATGACCAGGATGCTAATAATAATGCCTACAGGAATACCGTAAGCGGTGGGGAGTTTGGTCCGGGTTGTGAATCCACTGAGCATCGAGGAATGAAATTCGAGTGTAGCTTACAAGTTTGGTAAATGCAAGTGCCACTACCTATTGATTATATTTATGACGGCATTTGCCAATGCGGTCGCGCACCAGGCGGGGAGTTCGCGCCAAAGTAGATCTACGTGGTTAAAAGGCGCGGCTCCGGGTGCGGTAGGCGCATCCAGGGCAGTTCCGCGGGGCGGTGCGAGCCCAGATCGCGCTGGAGGAGGCAGCGTTCACCGCCGTTCCAGCCTTCGACGCGGGCCGTTCGTCCGCGCCGCTCTACCGTATATACGGCGGCGGCGCCAAATTCCGCGCACAGGGCGGGCAGCGTCCAGCCTTTGGGATCGAGCATGCGCATTCCACCCTGACGGTCGATGAGGATGGCGAGGTCGCCTGCATCGCCATCGCCGGACACCGCGATCTCCAGAATCTCTTCGGCCTGCCGCAAGAATGCTTTCACAATAAGACATATCGACCACGAATGAAGAAGTTTCTGAAAAATCTGCTACAACTGCTGCATGAGAGTTCTCTTCATCGGCGGGACCGGAATTATCAGTACGGCGTGTACCGCACTCGCCGCCCAACGCGGCATCGATCTGACGCTGGCGACCCGCGGACGGCACGCTGCCGCCCTGCCGGCCGGCGTCAAGACACTGACGGTGGACATGGACGACGACACCGGCGCGGCGAAAGCCTTGGCGGACGCGACGTTCGACGTCGTGGTGGATTTTATCGCCTTCACCCCGGCGCAGATCGAACGCGACCTGAACCTGTTCCGCGGGCGCACCGGGCAGTACCTCTTCATCAGCTCCGCCAGCGCCTATCAGAAGCCTTCGGGCGACTATTTGATCACCGAGTCCACGCCGCTTGCCAACCCATATTGGCAATACTCCCGCGACAAAATCGCCTGCGAAGAACGGTTGATGCTTGCATATCGTGAAGAGAGTTTCCCGATCACCATCGTGCGGCCCTCGCTGACTTATGGCGAAACGCAGATCACGCTTGCGATCAACAGTTGGGCGAAATCGTATACGGCGGTGGATCGCATGCGGAAGGGGAAGAAGATGATTGTGCCCGGCGACGGCTCGTCCCTGTGGGTGATCACCCACAATACCGATTTTGCTAAGGGACTGGCGGGACTGCTGGGGAATCCGCAGGCCATCGGGCATGCCTTCCACATCACCACCGATGAGGTGATGACCTGGGACCAGTTCTACCGCATCGTGGGCCAGGCCGCCGGAGTGGAGCCCGAACTGATCCACATCCCGACCGACTTTATAGGCGCGTGCCTGCCCGATAAGTTGGGCGGCTTGAAGGGCGACAAGGCCGTCAGCGTGGTATTCGACAATAGCAAGATCAAGCGCTTCGTTCCTGGCTACTGTGCCACGGTACCCTTCGCGGAAGGCATTCGGCACACCATGGCGTGGTTCGACGCGGACCCCGCGCGCCGGCAGATCGATACCGATGCCAACGAGCGATGGGACAAGCTGATCGCGGCATACGAACAGGGCGCGACGGCGGCGGCGAGGCTGTTTCAGGTGCCTGCATAGAAGCAGAGGGTGGACAGGGACCGTGCCTGCTCGCCCGGAGCTTACATGCTGCCGCGATAGCTTTCCGGCGGGCCGAGATAGCTCGGCTTGACACCACCCAGATTTACCACCAACTTCTCCAGCACCAGAGCCGGGTCTACCATCCAAATCTTCAAAGTGTGATAGCCGGTCCCGCTCAGCGTATAGCTGCTCTTCACTGAGCGCACGCTATCCTTCACCGTGGTCTCCCAGTCGCGCTGCGAATTCTGCGCCAGTGCATCGATCACGTGCGGCGGCTGCTCGTCGAACGAAATTGCGTAGCGCAGACCGCGGCCGGGGACGAAGTTCAAGGTCGGCGAGAGAATTGCCTCCACCTCCACCTTCCCCGGATCGAACAAATACATCTGGTATTCCAGGTGTGGGGATTGCGGAGGCATCGCACTGGCGGCAGTTACCGGGAACACGGTCATCGCCGAGAGCGTACGGCCGTAATCGTCGATCTTGTCCCAATGGACGGGGCCGGCGTCGATCTTCCGGGTGAAGTGCTCGGCTTCGATGGAAACGTAACCGTCGGCCTCGACGAAACCCTTCAGCTCACTCTTCACCGGCGTCTCTGGATCGGCCGCTTGCAACTTGACGGAGATCGAGGTGCCGCCGCCCGCGATGGTCACCGACCCGCTGGCGGTACCGCGCGGAGCCCTGCTCCAATCCACGCTCACCCAAAGCCGCTGATCCTTTTCCACCGTGCCCTTAGTGGCGCTCAACACGATCCACGGCGCGCCGGCGGTTGCGGTGAATTCAAAAGGTGCCTTTCCGCGATTAAAAACGTCGATGTAGCGCCGCGGCTGATTGAACACGTCGAAACCGGGCAGCACTGCTTCCCCCATGGCGGCCGGCCATGCCGCAGCGGAACCCTCGATGGCGACGCCCATCGCCCCCGCCGCCGGGAGTTCGATTTCCTTGACGGCGGGCATGGAATTCCGCGGTGGCTCCTGCCAATACGTGTAGCCGATATGCGTCTGGTCCATCATGTGGTTCCACTTGCCATCGGCCATGGTGTGGTTGTAATAATTCGTGAGATCGATGTCCGCCTGAAACAACGCGCGGGTCTTCGCGGCCATCTCGTTGGCAGCGGCGCGCCCCTGTGCGGCGTACAGGCTACTCTTCGCGGCGGCGACGTAGAGTTCCGTCACCTGCGCATTGGCCTTCGCGGGGTGTGTCACCAGTTGGAAGAACGCGTCGCGGGCGTTCACCGGCAACAGGGCGGAAATCTTCTCGGCCTTCGCGACGATTTCCTTGTAGTCCGCGACCACCCGGTCGGCCTCCTGGTAGTCGATCAGGCTGTAAGTGGCGGGCTCCAGCAACTCAGGCTTGCGCCGCCCGTTGTACTTCAGCGTCCTGGAAACGAGATCGGCGATCTCGACCGCATGCGCCGCGCCGAATTCCCGCTCGGCCCACAATCGCGTGAACTCACCGATCTTCTCCTTGGGCCAGCGCTTCGGGTCGCGCGCCAGATTCAGGAAGAAATCGATGGGGAACTCCATGGGCTTGAGGTCGCCCACATTGACGATCCAGATTCGGTCCGCTCCGTACGCCAGCGCCAGATTCATCTGCTCCCACACCTTGGGAATCGGATTGGTGTCGATCCACTTGTAATTGCGCGGGCCGCCGACGTAATCGAAGTGATAGTAAATGCCCGCGCCGCCGCTGCGTTTGCGCTCCTCTGGCGTCGGCAGGCGGCGTAGGTTGCCCCAGTTGTCGTCGCACCACAGCAGGGTCACGTCGTCCGGTACGCGCATCCCGTTGTCGTAATACCCCTGGACCTCTTTATAGAGCGCCCAGAGTTGCGGCACGGCGGCGAGATTGGGATTGACCTGCTCGCCGATGATCTTGCGCTGGTCGGCCACGATCTTCTCAAGCAAAGCGATATTGGCGCCTTGCTCGGTCCCGGCCATCGGCATATCTCCATCGCCGCGCATGCCGATGGAGATGATGCTCTCGTAGTTCTTGTTCCGATTGACGCCTTCCTCCCAAAACTTGCGTAACACATCAGCGTTCTTCGTATAATCCCAGGGGCCGGTGCCGTGGCGCTTCCACTCCTGCTGGGCGCGCAGCATCGGCTCGTGATGCGTAGTCCCCATCACGATTCCCCACTCGTCGGCGATCTTGGGATTGAGCGGATCGTCTTCGTTGAACGCGTTGCCCCACATGGCGGGCCACAGATAATTGCCCTTCAGGCGGAGGATGAGCTCAAAGACTTTTTCGTAAAACTGATGGTTATAAGTGCCGTACTTCTCCTTCACCCAGCCGCTGAGCGCGGGCGCCTCGTCATTCAGGAAGATGCCGCGGTACTTCACCGCGGGTTCGGCTTCGCCGTACTTGCCGGCCTTCACGAACAGGGAGTCTTTGTGGACCACGGGAACGTCCGCCCAAAAATACCAGGGCGAAACGCCGATCTGTTCGGAGAGATCGTAGATGCCGTAGATGGTGCCGCGCTTGTCGCTGCCCGCGATGACCAGGGCACGGGCGACGCCGGGCAGCGGCCTCGCCACCACCTGAATCAGGAACGCTTCCCATTTGCCGGTGACGCCGGAGGTATCGATCTTGCCCTCGCGAATCAGGCGATCGATCAGCGCGCTCTTGCCGATGGTGCCGGCGATCACGGCATTCGCACCGAGGCTCCTATCATCGTGAGTCGTGGCAGGAGTAGAACCGGTGACGCGCGCGATATCCGCCACAAGATCGCCGGCGGCGCGAACGACGCCCGCGTGGTCGCTGGAGTCGACATAAATAGCCGCGGCCGCTCTAGCCTGTACCAGGGGAAAGCTGCCGCTGGAGTTCACCGTCTCGACGTACCGGGTTTGACCGAGGGCGAATGCGCCGGCAGTCAGGCAAAGTCCGAGCAGCCAGATCTTCACTGCGTGCTTCCTTTCTGCGCCGTGTGGACAACGGCCTGAAACGCGGGCTTGGGTTGACCCTGACGATCGAACAGCAGCGGATAGCTGGTTCTTCCGCGGACCGGCCAGTTGTTGAGCCAGGAGTCGCCATCGGTGACGCCCCAGAAAGTGATCCGCGAGATGGTGCCGCGGTACTTGCAGAAGACCGCGAACAGATCGGCGTAACGTCGCGCCAGCGCCTGCTGCACCGCGTCCGGCAAGCCCCCTGTATAGGGATTGAGGTTGGCTTTCGCCTGGACGTTGAGATTGACGTCGGCCGTGTTTTGTTGCGAGGCAGCGGGAAGCACATCCACATCCAGCTCGGTGATATTCACTTTGATGCCGAGATCTCTGAAGGCCACGATAGTGGCCTCCTGCTGCTCGATAGTGGGCCGTTCCATTTTGTCGTGCCCCTGCAGGCCGATGGCAGTCACCATGACTCCGGCCGCCTGGAGTTTCTTTATCAGGTCCACCGCCCCATTCCGCTTGGCCGGATTCTCCACCGAATAATCGTTATAGTAGAGCTCCGCCTTCGGGTCTGCTTCGTGGGCGAATTCGAAGGCCTTAACAAGGTAGTCCTCGCCGATAATCTTGAGCCAGGGCGATTGGCGCAACGTGCCGTCTTCGTTCAGCGCCTCATTAACCACATCCCAGCCTCCGATCCTGCCCTTGTATCGCCCCACCACGGTCTGTATGTGATCGCGCATGCGCTTGAGCAGGGCCTCGCGGTCCAATGGCTCGCCCTTGTCATTCTGAAAGACCCATCGCGGAACCTGGTTGTGCCACACCAGCGTGTGTCCAATGATGAACATGTGATTCTTCTCGCCGAACGCCACGTAGCGATCAGGCGCGTCGAAAGAGTAGGCATCGGGACGGGGATGCACGGCCTCCCATTTCAGAACGTTTTCCGGACTGATGGTGTCGAACTGCTCCCGCACGATGGCTGCGCCCCGTGCATCCCGTTCTTCGAACTGGGCCTGGTTGAGCGCCGCTCCGACATGAAAATATCCTTTGAACACGTCCTTCAGCGCGGGTACTTGCGCATTCGCCGCCACCCCAGTCATCAGTAGCGTGGACAGTGTCAGTTTGAAAGTCATGAAGACTCCTTGCTACGCGGTCGCGTACTTCTTTCTCCGCTCCGCCAGTTCATCCTGAATCTGCAAGTTCAGGCGCTTGCCGATCTTGTAGCAGATCAGGCAAATAATCACGATCGCGAACAGAATGGCCGGGTAAACGCTGATGGTCATGCGGATGCCCTGCAGTGCTTCAGGCGTCTGCACTGCGTTGGGTTTGTACCCGTAGCCGGAGAGCAGCCATCCGGCAGCGAATCCCCCGAGGCTAAGGCCCGTCTTCAGGCCGAACAGGATGGTCGCGAAAATCACGCCGGTAGTGCGCCGCCCGGTCTTCCATTCCGAATAGTCCGCCACGTCGGCGAACATCGCCCAGATGAGCGGGATCGTCGGCGCATAAGTCAGGGCGCGAATATACTCGATCAGGAACGTCGTGCCAATCGCTTCCGGTGGCAGCAGCACGAACGACGCCATGAAAATCGTCGTCAGGGAGAATCCGGCAATCGCAACGGTCTTCTTGCCAAAACGCCTGGATAGGGCGGTGGAGCACAACACGCCCACCACGGTGACGAACTGGCTCGACATGTTCAACAGGCTGAACCCGACCGAAGCCACGTTCGATCGCTTCGCATCTACGATCAGGCCGAACGCGTTCAAAACATAATTCCCATGCGCGCCCGTGAGGCCGAGCGACTGCAGCAGGTCGAACAGCCTGTCCTGGTTGACGTAGTACTGGAAGTAGTAAAACATCGTGCCGCCGCGCATCGCCAGCATGGCGAAGTGGGCCAGCGTCAGGATGAACATGGCAATCCACGGCCCATTCTTCAGAAGCGCGCCGAAATCCCGCTTGGGGTCCGATTTCTGTTTCGGGTCCGGCAGGATGCGCTCTCGGGTGGAGACGAACGTGATCACGAACAGCACCACGCAGACCATCGCCCACAAGCCCATGGTCATCTGCCAGCCCCTGGCGTTGTTGCCTTGCCCGAACTTGGCCACGAGTGGCAGCGTGAATCCTCCCACAATGAGCTGCGCAATCATCGCCGCCACGAAACGGAACGACGAGAGGCTGGTACGCTCATTGACGTCCCCCGTCATGACGCCGCTCAGGGCCGAATACGGCGTGTTGTTGGCGGAGTACAGCGTCATCAACAGAACATTGGTCAGGCAGGCCCAGATCAGATTGCCGGTCAACCCCAAGCCGGGATTGGTGTAGGCCAGAATCATCGCGATGCCCCATGGAATGGAGGTCCAAAGCACCCACGGGCGGAACTTCCCCCAGCGGGTATTGGTGCGGTCCGCCATCACGCCCATCATGGGGTCGAAGAACGCGTCCCAGAGACGGCCGACCAGCAACAGGGTGCCGGCCGCCGCCGCGCTGATCCCCAGCGTGTCGGTGTAGAAATTCAGCTGGAACAGGATCATCGTCATGAAGACGAAGTTGGCGGCGGCATCACCCAGGCTGTAGCCGGCCTTTTCCGCGAATGACAGCTTATTCGTTTGCTCTGGCATTTTGTGCCTCACACCACCGAGAGGACGACGTTCTGCAGATCGCCATCGCGTGAAGAATTACCTACCATGATTTCAAATTCGCCCGGCTCGATGACGAACTTCATGTGGATGTCGTAGAACGCAAGTTGCTCCCGCGTGATGTCGAATGCCACGCTCCGCGTCTCGCCCGCTTCCAGGAAAATCTTGCGGAACGCCTTCAGTTCCTTGACGGGCCGAGTGGCCGAACTGATCCGATCACGTACGTACACCTGCACCACTTCGCTGCCGGCGCGATTGCCTGTATTGGTCACGTCCGCCAGCACCTGCGTCCGGCCATCGCGCTTGATTTTCTGCTTGGCCAAGCGGACGTTCTCGATCGCGAAGGTGGTGTAACTCAATCCATAGCCGAAGGCGTAAAGCGGCGTGACGTCGTCGAAGAGATAGCCACGGCGCGCGGACGGCTTGTGATTGTAAAAGGTCGGCAAGTGGCCGGCCGATCGCGGAATCGAGATAGGCAGTTTACCGCACGGATTTGTATCACCGAACAGCACCTCCGCTACCGCAACAGCCGTCTCCTGACCCAGGTACCAGCACTCCAAAATCGCCGGCACCTCTTGGCTGACGTAGTTGATAGAGATCGGGCGGCCATTGAACAGCAACACCACCACCGGCTTGCCGGTGGCCAGCATCGCCCTTACAAGCTCTTCCTGCCGGCCTACCAGGTCGAGACTCGGGCGGTCCCCCAGATGCTTGGGCGACCACGCTTCGCGCGACGTCTGTTCGTTGCCGCCGATCGCCAGCACGATCACGTCGGCGCGCCGCGCCACCTTGACTGCCTCCACGATCTGCTTGCGATCCGTGTCGGGGTCGCTGGCGGTGACGTCGTCCTGCACCCAGGAGCCGCCGATTGTGATCTTGCACCCTTCGCTGTAGAGCACCTTCACGCGCTTGCCGAGCCGCGCCTGGATGCCTTCCAGCACGGTGACGTCACGATTCGGTACGCCACTGTATCCGCCCAGCAAGCTGCGCTTGGCGTTGGGGCCGATCACCGCGATGGTCTTGATAGCCCCGGGATCCAAGGGCAGCAGATTAGCCTCATTCTTCAGCAGCGTGATGCTCTCGCGTGCCGCCTGCAAGGCGAGTTCCGCGTGCGCCGGAGAACCCACTACGCGTTCCGCCTCTGCGGGGTCCACGTAAGGGTCGTCGAACAGCCCCATTTGGAATTTCCAAAAAAGCATCGGCGCCACGAGTTCGTCCAGCTGGCGTTCCTGGAGCACGCCTTTCCGCACCAGTTCGACAAGGTGCAGGTAGCAATCCGGCTCCGGCAATTCGATGTTCACCCCGGCGTTGACGGCGAGGGCGCACGCCTCTTTCTTGTCCTTGGCCACGAAATGGCCGTGCGATTCGGGCCGGTAGCTCAGCTCGTAGATCGCATAGTAGTCGGAGACCACGAACCCTTTGAAGCCCCATTCCTTGCGGAGGACATCGCGCAACAGCCACTGGTTGGCGTGTGACGGCACGCCGTCGATCTCATTGTAGGAAGCCATCACGCTGATCGCGCCGCCCTGCTTCAACGCCTCTTGAAAGGGATAGAGGAAGGTCTCGCGCAGTACGCGCATGGAAACGTTCGTTGGAGCGCAATTGGTGCCGCCTTCGGGCTGTCCGTGGGCGGCGAAATGCTTCAAGGTGGCGATCACGCGGCGTTTGTCACCAAAGGTCGCGTCGCCCTGGAAGCCGCGCACCGCCGCAATTCCCATGCGCGAAACCAGATATGGATCTTCCCCGTAAGTCTCCTCCACGCGTCCCCAGCGTGGCTCTCGCGCCACATCCACCACCGGCGTCAGCGCCTGATGCGTGCCGCGCAGCCGCGCCTCGGCTGCGGTCATGGTGAACAGGGATTCCACCAGTTCCGGGTTAAATGTGCCCCCGAGAGCGATCGGCTGCGGAAAGCTGGTGCCGCCGATAGCCGCGTGGCCGTGCAGGCACTCCTCGTGGAAGATCACCGGTATGCCAAGCCGGCTATTCTCGATGAAGAACTTCTGTATGGCGTTGGTGAGCTCAGCCATGCCGCGTGCGTCCTTGCCCTTGCCGGCATCGCTGGGCCGCCCCACCTGGCCGAGCCCGCGCCGCTGTTTGAAGGCGGCCTTGGCTTTCCCAAGGTCGAAATTGCCGTCGGCATCCACCAGCGTCTCAGCTTTTTTCTGCCAGACGCACATCATCTGCGCGGCCTTTTCCTCCAGCGTCATGCGGGCTAGAAGATCTTTCACCCGCCTGGCAGCGGGTAGTGCGGCGTTCCGATAGGGTTCGGCCTGAAGGGCGGAAGGCATATAGTTGTGGACTACAACTATAGCGGATGGACGCCTGAAACTAAAGCCGTATCAGACGCTGAAGTGTTTTTGCAGCACCAGCGCCACCGTGCCGCGCAGTCGGGCCATGCCGTCCTCGAATGCCGGAACCAAAAGCGGCGGACACCCCCCCGCGAGCACCTGCGCCTGGATTTCAGCTTCGATGATACTGCCGAAGCGATGCCAGGAATGGGTGAGATCGCCTACCACCACGATGCGTTCCGGCGCCAGTCCGGCAACGATCATGCGCATCCCACGCCCCAGGTATTGGGCCATGGTTTCCAGCGCCTTCGCAGCCTTGACGTCGCCTTGGTCGGCACGCGTCAACAGGTCCGGGAAGCTCAGGCCGCTGTCCGGCGAGCCGGATTCCAGGTAATGCCGCAGGGCCGCACGGTTGGAAGCGAACACCTCCCAGCAACCCCGGCTGCCGCATCCGCAAAGCGGGCCGGTGGGATCCACCGGAACGTGACCGAACTCTCCGGCCATCCCATTAAGGCCGCGCACCAGCGCCCCGTTGGCCAGAATTCCGGTTCCGATGCCTTCGGAGACCGTGATCACCACAAGGTTGCGGCACGCGTGAACGCGGTCGAACCAGACCTCGGCCAGCACACACGCATTGGCGGCATTCTCCAGTTCCACGTCCAGGCCGGTCTGCTCTACGATCGGATTCCGAATGTCAAAATCAGGCCACTTCAGATTGGGAGCGAACACCAGGCGGTTCACGGTATGGTCGAAGCGGCCCGGCAGACTGATGCCCACCCCCTCGATCATCTTGCCACGGCAGGAGCTCTTGATTCGCTGTATGGATTCGATCAGCCGTTTCAACGCCAGCTTCGGATCGGTCGGCGTGCCCAGCACCTCTTGCGACGTGAACTTGCCGTTGGCGTCGGCCAGTGCCACGGTAGTTTGCGTCGGACGAATGTCCACCGCGATAATTACGCGATCGTCATTCAAGCGCAGGAACGTAGGTCTGCGTCCGCGCGGCAAACGGCCGGTGGGGCCTTCCAGAACCCAATTTTCCTCGATCAACTGTTCAACGATCAGGGAGATGGTGCTGCGTTGTAAACCGGAAGCCCGTGCCAGGTCAGCACGCGAGATCGGTTGCCGCGTGCGAACCAGATTCAGGACGATCCGCCGGTTGATGTCACGGACTACCTCGCTGGAAGCGCCCTGATTACGTTTGGCTTCAATCAACTGGATCCCGTTGGTTCCGCCCTTTTGCGGAGTCAATTGCAGCTCCTCACCGGCAAGCCACCTCCCGTCTACGCCGGCGCTCCATCCCGGGGCAGACGCGGTGTACGGTTACGCAAACAGTGTAGCGCAGCGGGAGTTGAGTGGTGAATCCCGGCGAAGTCACATGAGATCATATGGACTTCATGCACATGCACGTCGAATCGCATTTCGAAGCTTCGGACACCGTCCGCGACGTCGTCATTGGGATGGCCGATGGCCTCACGGTGCCATTTGCACTGGCTGCCGGACTGACTGGGACGGCGGCTGCCACCAGCAAACTGGTGGTCATCGCGGGACTCGCCGAAATCGCCGCCGGGTCCATCGCCATGGGACTCGGCGGGTATCTGGCCGCGCGCACCGACCGCGATCACTACGAGAGTGAACGCGCCCGCGAACTTCGTGAAACTCTCGAACTACCGCAAAAAGAGCGCGACGAGGTGGCCGACGTGTTCCGCGGTTTCGGCATGTCCGAGGAAAATATCAAGCCGGTCGTGGACGCCATCAGCGCCGATCAAACGCGCTGGGTGGATTTTATGATGCGTTTCGAACTCGGCTTCGAAGAGCCGGATCCGCTGCGCGCGCGCAACAGCGCGGCCACCATTGCGGTGTCCTACATTCTGGGTGGCCTGGTGCCGCTCTCTTCGTATATGCTGTTGGACAATCTGCAAACGGCCCTGATGGTCTCGGTGGTGGTGACGCTGCTGGCGCTATTCGCGTTCGGCTATTTCAAGGGCAAGATGACAGGGATTCCGCCGTTTCAGGGTGGGATCCAGACAGTGGTGATCGGCGGCCTGGCTTCCGCGGCCGCCTTCGGGCTGGCAAGGTGGATCAGTTAGACCAAACACCGCGGCGCGCTTTCCTCTTCATGCCGCTGGCCTTCGCCGGCCTGCTGGCGCTTTGGTATCGACCGCGAACGCCCGCTGCCCGATCCGCGGCAAAATGGCGCCGGACGCCGGATTAAACTCGTGCTCTTCCGGGATAATGGGAAGAGAGGGGAGACCATCGAGGTGGACAAAATCGTCAAGTCCGATGCCGAATGGCAGAAAGAGCTTACGCCCGAAGAGTTTGCCGTGGCGCGCAAAAAGGGTACCGAACGCGCGTTCACGGGCCGCTACTGGGACAATCACGAACCCGGTATGTATCGCTGCGTGTGCTGCGGCAACGCCCTGTTCCGCAGCGACGAAAAGTTTGAGTCCGGCACCGGCTGGCCCAGTTTCTCGGCGCCTGCCGCCGAAGAAAACGTGAGCACCGAATCGGACAACAGCCTGTTCATGCGCCGCACCGAAGCGCTGTGCAGCAAGTGCGACGCTCATCTTGGCCACGTCTTCGATGACGGCCCAGCGCCCACCGGCCTACGCTACTGCATCAACTCCGCCGCACTAAAATTCACGCCGGAGAAGTAGGCGGCCAACGGCCGCTATTGGGCCGACTTTACCGGTATAGGTGCATCGTGATAGCCTGTCACGCAAGTGCACCATGAACCGAATCAAAGATGAATTACCCTCCAGACGCAAGTGGTTGGGCGTCGCACCGGCGGCTTCCGCTCTGCTAGCCGCTACCAACGCGCAGGCACAGCCGAACGCCGACAAGAACCTCGGCGCCAAGATCTATAACATCCGCGATTTCGGAGCCAAAGGCGACGGTACCACGCTCGATACCGCGGCCGTGCAGGCGGCAATCGACGCCTGCAACAGAGACCAGGGCGGCACGGTCCTGGTGCCCGCCGGAGTGTTCGTCATCGGGGCCGTCGAGATGAAGAGCAATGTCACCCTGCACCTGGCGGCGGAGGGCAAGCTGTTGGGCAGCGCCGATGGCAAGCAATACCACGCGATCGACGCGATTCCGCTTCGAGGCGACACGACCCTGGAAGACGGCAACTGGGCGCTCATCTTCGCGGTCAAGGCGCAGAATTTCGCGGTCGAAGGGCCGGGGACCATCGATGGCCAGGGCGCGCAATTCCGCAGCCCCAGCCGCGGCGTTCTGCCGCCGTCGGGTATCGGCGGCTCACACCGTCCTTACCATCTGCTCTTTCATCAATGCCAGAATTTCTCGGTGCGCGACATCTTCCTCAAGGACTGCGCGTTTCACTCGGTGCGCATCATCCAAAGCAGTTACATGAAACTGGATGGCATCCGCATCTACAACCGCGTCAATCACAACAACGACGGGTTTCACTTCATCAGCGCCCAGCACGTCTACATGAGCAACTGCGACGTGCAATGCCAGGACGATGCCTGCGCCCTGTTCGGTAGCTGCCAGTTCATCACGGTAACGAATTGTTCGTTCAGTACGCGCTGGTCGGTGTTCCGGTTCGGCGGCGGCACGGCGCAAAACATCACGGTCTCCAACTGCCTCATCTACGACACCTACGGCTGCCCCATCAAGATCCGCGGGGGCGAAGGGCCGCGGTTAGAGAATATTTCGTTCTCAGACCTCGTGATGAAGAATGTGACCGGACCCATATCCATTTGCCTGGGTCCGCGCAACCGGCGGGCCGGAGAACCGGAGCCGCAAACGCAGGGTATCGTCCGCAACATCTCCTTTCGCGGCATTCGCGCGACGGTGAGCGTGCCCGTGCAACTCCCCGATGTCCCGTTCACCAGCGGGTACAATCCCGGCGAAATCAAAAGTTGCATCGGCCTGAGCGGCGTCGGCGGCTACCTGGAGAACATCAGTTTCGACGACGTCCACGTGACGTTTCCAGGCGGAGGCACGGCCGAGGAAGGGGCGCTGCGCGACGTTCCGAAAGTGGTCGGCGAGTATTACGCCGCCGGTGTCTTCCCGGCCTACGCCCTGTACGCGCGCAATGTGCGCGGGCTCACGCTGAACAACGTGCGCTTCGATGTGGCCGGCGCCGAGTTGCGGCCGGCGGTGGTGTTCGACCACGTGGAGGACGCTGCGGTGAACGGCCTGAGCGTGCAGGCCGATCCCAAGGCCGAATCGGTCGCAAGGTTCATCGATTCCCGCGACGTGCTGCTGAGTGCGACCCGCCTGATCGCGCCGGGCCCTGTTTTCCTGCGTGTGGAGGGCGAGGCGAGCCAGGGGATCACGATTGACGGAGGCGATTTGTCGAAGGCCGCGAGCCCCGTATCTGTGGGTGCCGGGCGCTGCCGCTTCCAGCGTGAAACTGCGCGCCTGATTAATCGGGTCAAACCGGGGTGCCGCGCAGAATCCAATCCGCGGCGGCACCTAGCGATTCCGTCACGAAATCGGGCGCGTGCTCCGGCATCCGCTCGCGATAGCCGCGATCGATCAGTACAGTCCGCACACCCGCAGCAGCGCCGCAATCGATATCGCGCCACCGGTCGCCGATCAGGAAGCTTGCCGTGAGATCTACCGCGTAGCGCGCCGCGGCCTCCAGCACCATCCCCGGTTTGGGCTTCCGGCACGCGCAATTGGCAGCATTGTCGTGCGGGCAGACTACAAATTCGTCGACCGGCAGCGCCGCGCCGATCGCGGAATTGATCTCGTCGACTACGGCGCGCGTCTGTGTGCCGCGCGCGATGTCGGGCTGGTTGGTGACCACAATCAGCAGGTAGCCCGCCTGTTTGAGACGGTGCAACGCCTCGGCGGCATCGGGATAGATCTCCAACTCGCCCACGCAAGCGGGCGGAAGCGGTATGCCTTCCGGCACCACGGACTGATTGAGCACTCCATCGCGATCCAGGAAAACGGCCTTCGTCACTTCACCGATTCCCACTTCGTCTCCGCCTGCTTAAGCGCGGGATGCGTCACCAACAGGTGCCAGATCACGGCTTGAAACGCTTCGGCGTGCGGCGTGACATGCTTGGCATTGACTGTGGGCACGATCACGCAGGCGTCGGCGTTCTTCGCGGTGTAGCCGCCATCGCGCCCCACAATCCCGGTGATTTTCGCGCCCACCGTCTTGGCGTACTTGATGGCAGCCACCAGGTTCGGGCTCACCTGCTGCTCCAGATTGCCGCCGCCCACCGAGAAGATCAGCAAGGCGTCCGCCTCCCGCAGGCGGCTGACGCGCAGCCAGCCTTCGAACACGCCGGCCCAGCCTTCATCGTTGGTGCGCGCCGTCAATTCGCTGACATTATCGGTGGGCGCGTAGGCTTCCAGTCCGCAGATTTTGCGGAAATCGTTGACCGCGTGCGACGCGTTGGCCGCACTGCCGCCCACGCCGAGAATGAACAGCCGGCCGCCGCCCGCGCGGCATTCGGCCAGCGTCGCCGCCAGGCGTTCCACCGCCGCCACATCGATCTGTTTGAGGATCTCGGCGGCCTCGGCCAGAAACTGTTCGGTAAACGTCATGATTTGAGAAACTCCCCGAGATCGTCGATACCCTCCACGGAGCCAATCTCGTAGAACCGTTCGGGCGATTCCCACGCGGCCAGTTCGCCGCGCCGCAACAAGCCCTGGTAAACCGCGGCCAGGTCGCTTGGCCGGTCGGCCGGCACATCGTCGAAAGCAGCGCGCTGGAACGCGCCCAGCCCGTAATCGATATAGCGCATGGCGGGCGTACGGTTCGCCTTATCGTAAGCCAGAATGCGGCCGCCGGTAAACTCCACGTTGCTGGTGTCCCATAGGCCTTCGTTCCGGTAGACCGACATCAGGCCGAGCTTGCCGGAATCGCGGAACGCCGCCAGCGCGGCGCGGTAGTCGCAGGGCAGGTAGGAATCGCCGTAGATCACGGCGAACGCGTCGCCCAGCAGCGGCAGCGCGCGGCGAAGGGCGCCCGCGGTGCCCAGTAATTGCGGCCCGTCGAAGGCATACTCCACATGCAGCCCAAAAGCCCGCCCGTCGCCCGCGAACGCCTGGATCTTTTCTCCCAGGTAGCCCACGCACAGCACCACGCGTTCAAAACCGTGGTGCCGCAGCAGCCGCAACTGATGCGCCAGGAAAGGTTCGCCCGCGACTTCGATCAACGCCTTGGGAACCGTCTCGGTGACCGGCCGCAGTCGCGTGGCGAGGCCGCCGGCAAGGATAGCGATGGGCAGCATGGGTCAGGAACGCGTCACCAGCATGGTGCCTTCGAAATCGAAACGCATGCGCACTTCGCGCAATCCGGCTTCGCGCAGCGCGTGGCGCAGGCGCGTCTTATCCTCGGTGTACAGCATGAGGAATCCGCCCCCGCCCGCGCCGATCAGTTTGCCGCCCACAGCACCGTTGGCGCGGGCCAATTGATAATACTCGTCGATGGCCGAATTGGTCATGGATTTCGAACGGTACTTCTTGCGTTCCCAGTGCTCGTGCATGATGGCGGCGAACCGGCGCAGATCGCCCTGCTCCAGCGCGGCCTTGCTCTCGTAGCCGAACTGCTTGATCTGGTGCAGGTGCTCGATCATCCCGCTGTCGCCGCCGCGGGTCCTCTGATCCTGTTCGGCGAGGATGGCGGAAGCGGACCGCGTGAAGCCCGTAAAGAACAACAGCAGATTGTCTTCGAGGTTATACAAGGTCTCACTGGAGATCTGCAATGGGGCGACGTCCACCCGGCCATCCTGATGAAACTCGAAACCAGTGATGCCGCCGAAGGAAGAGATGTACTGGTCCTGCTTGCCGATCGGCTCGCCCAGAATGTCGATCTCGATGTGGCAGGCCTGTTCGGCCAGAACCTGGCGCGGGACGAATTCCTTATTCAGCGTGTGTAGCGCGCGCAACAGCGCCACCGTGAAACTGCCGCTCGACCCGAGGCCCGTCCCGGCGGGGATATCAGAGAGGCTGACCACCTCCAGGTGCGGCGCGCTGACCGGTACCATGCGCAATGCCTCGCGGATGATCGGGTGCTTGATCTCGTCGACCGTCTGCACGATTTCCGTGGCCGAGTATTTGATGAGGAACTCCGGCTGGAACGTTTCGTGCAGCGTGATGTAGACGTACTTATCTATTGCGGCGGAGAGGACGAAGCCTCCATGTTCGCGATAGTAGGAGGGAAGGTCGGTGCCACCCCCTCCCAGCGATATGCGCAGCGGGCTGCGGGTGATGATCATGCCTGTGTCTCGTGGTAAACGGTCTCGCCGTAAACAGATTCAACGACACGCAGCATGGCCTGGGCGTCGGCGATCCCGGGGTCGGGTTGGCGCCCGAGGCGCATGTCTTCAAAGAAAGCCGCGTTTTCGGCGTGCCAGGAATCGTCGGCCATGGGATACTCCCACGCGAGGGTCTCGGGAGGCCCCATCTCCGGCGACATTTTGTACCACGTCAGGCGTTCGGGGCCGTAACTTCCGCCGAGGCCGCTGATCTCGAGCTTGCCGACCCGGCCCGCGATCTCGAAGGAGAACAGGTTCTTCCACTCGGTCCAGCCGGCGTGCAGGAAAGCCACCTGGCCGCGTGCCGTTTCGAGCAGAAGGAACGCGTTGTCCTCTACGGGCATGTCCCAGAAATATGTGCAAGCGCGGCCCCGCACGCTGGGGAAATCGCCGAGGAACCAGCGAGAGAGATCGATCAGGTGCGCGCCCTGGTCGATCAGTTCTCCGCCGCCGGAAAGTGCCGGTTGGGCGCGCCACTCGCGGTCGTAGCCGGGACGTCCGCCATGGCCATAGCGGCCGCGGATGAACATCAGCTCGCCCAGCGCGCCGCTCTCGAAAATCTCACGCGCCTTGCGGAACGCGCGGTGGTAGCGGTGATTGAAGCCGACGCGGACTAGCGCGCCGGTCCGCGCGGCGGCATCGGCAACAGCGTCGAGTTCACCCGCCGTCCGGGCTCCCGGCTTTTCGATGAGGACATGCTTTCCTGCCGCTGCCGCTTCGGCCGCGATGAGCGCCAGTTGATCGTGCGTGGTGGCGATGAAGACCGCGTCCACATTGTCGCGGCGCACCGTCGCGTGCCAATCGGTGGACCACGCCGCGCCGCGCGTGGCGGCGGCCAATTGCACGGCCCGCTCCGCTTCGATGTCGCAGCAAACCGTCACACTCCCGGCCGGAAGCGAGCCCGCGCGTTTACGTCCAATTAGTCCGCAGCCGACGATGGCCGCGCGCACTCCTGTTTTCGGGGTCAAAATGCATTGTAACCCCCGAACGGGCGGCTGCGGCGGTCAGTTTCGGTCATGCTCTACCCCGAAGCCGGTCGATCTCACGGCGGTTGCGTTTCGATGGCCTGCCTTCCCCCAACGTTTCGAAATGCGGCATCGCTTTGCGCTCTTCTGCCAGCTTCAAGCGCAACTCCCGGCTCGCCTCCGTCTCACGGTAGAGAGTCTGTGCAACCGCCGCCGGGCCGCGCATCTCACTGAGGGCCAGAACCTCCACCTGAAACTCGCCGCTGTCGTTCTTCACCTTCAAAAGATCGCCGGCGTGGACCTCGCGCGCCGCCTTCGCTGGTTGTCCATGCGACTCGATCCGGCCGAGTTCGCACGCCCGTGCGGCGAGCGAGCGTGTTTTGAAGAAGCGGGCGGCCCAGAGCCACTTGTCTATTCTGACGCGGTCCATAATTTCATTCTCGTACCGGGCCGCTTGTTCCGGCTTTTTGGCAACGCGCACTGTAGCCGGAACACTCGAGCACAGGCAGGCGGGGATATTTTGGGAAGGACGGGTCCGTCAGCGACCGTTCACACAGATAGAAGGAACTGCCCCTGTCCGACCGAACGATCCGGGTAAACGCGCAGTCCGCGCACAACCCAACGCCATCCACCGAAATACCCTTCATAACTACTACTATATTGCTGTAAGCCAACGAACATAGTGAGCAGCGGCACGCTGCCATATTCCTTCAGGCCTAGGAATATGCAACACTTGTCACGAATGCGAAGCCCGATTCGCCGCCGGGTTCAGCGTAGTTGCGGAGGGGATGGTTGGTGGCCGGAGCCTTGACACGATCAGCGCTCAAAACAACGGCTTATCGTTACGGTCTGGTCGTAACAAGTGTGGCCGTCGCGCTCGGGGTAAGTTTTATACTCCGCGGATACGTGTACCCGAGGCCGCTAGTTCTTCTGGCACTCGTCTTGAGCATCTGGGGGCGCGGCTTGGGACCCGGCCTTGTCGGCGCCGGCCTCGCCACCGTGACAGTGGGCCTGGCGTTTCCCGAGTTGGTTCCGACGTACGGGATGGTGTCCGATGCCGCGATGTTCTTCCTCGCCGCGGTCGCCTTCAGTGCCTTTAGCGGAGCAAGGGCACGCGCCGAAGCGCAGCGCAGGCAGGTGGAGCAGCAACTGCGCGTCAGCGAGCGCCGCCTCATCGAAGCGCAGCGCCTGGCGCAGGTCGGAAGTTGGGAACGGTACTTTGAGGCCGAAGCGATCTATTGGTCGGACGAGATGTTTCGGGTTTTCGGCATGCCCGTCGGCGAGCCGCCTCACTTTCAGGCGTTCCTCGAAAAGATACACCCCGAGGACCGGAAATCGATTCTCGCCGCCGACGAGCAGGGTCTATCCCATAGCGGGCCGACGACCCTTGAATATCGCATCCTCCGGCCCGATGGCGAGGTGCGGTTTGTCCGGTCCGTTGTCGAAGTCAGCAAAGACGATCACGGCCTGCCCCATCGCATCGCGGGAGCGACTCAGGACATCACGGAGCAGGTCAAGGCGAAGGCTGCCCTCCGCGAGAGCGAGGAGAGATTCCGCGCGATCTTCTTTCAGGCCGCCGTCGGCATGGCCCAGGTCGGTACCCAGGGCGAATGGCTGCTGGTGAACGACCGGCTTTGCGAGATCCTCGGTTACACGCCGGCGGAACTACGCGCTAGAACATTTCTCGAGATGACGCGCCCCGAAGACCGCGAGCCCGCCCTCGCCGCGATGCGCCAACTGCTGGCCGGCGAGTTGTCGTCGTTATCGAAAGAGGTTCGCTATGTCCGCAAGGATGGCTCCATTGGTTGGGCTAGCCTGTGCGTGTCGCTTGTGCGGGATCAGGCCCCGTACTTTGTCGCTGTCGTGGAGGACGTTACCGGCAGAGTGCAGGCGGAGCGCGCGCTGCGCGAAAGTGAGCGCCGTCTGACACTGGTCCAGAGCGTGGCACATCTCGGCATCTGGGACCGGAACCTCCGCACGAATACCATCGCGACCTATGGGGACTATTCGCGACTGCACGGCCTGGCGCCGTACCGTTCCCCGCTCACTTACGACGAGTGGCTAGCATTGGTCCATCCTGCCGACCGCGACTCCATCCAGACACACTTGCGGGAGAGCGTCGAACAGACACACGTCTGGGACCGCGAATTCCGCGTACTGTGGCCGGACGGCAGCGTCCACTGGCTGCTGGCGAAGGGTACGGTCTACCTTGACGATGCCGGTCAGCCCGTAGGTATGGCGGGCGTCAGCCTCGATATCACGGAACGTAAGGAAGCCGAGGCTGCACTGCGCGAAAGCGAGGAGCGTTTCCGCCAGGTATTTGAGGAAGGCCCGCTGGGCGTTGCGCTGGTGGGAAAAGATTACCGTTTCCTGAAAGTCAACAGCGCGTTGTGTCGCATGGTCGGGTACACCGAAGCGGAACTCACCCAAAGGTCCTTTGGAGATATCACGTATCCGGATGACATGGAGGTGAATCGGGAACTTGCCGTAAGGATGTTCCGTCGGGAAATTCCCGGCTATCGCATGCAAAAGCGATACGTGAAGAAGGATGGCGGCATCATTTGGGCCGCGCTGACCGCCTCCGTCATCCGCGATGCCGAGGGTCTGCCTTTGTACGGCCTTGCCATGATCGAGGACATCACCGAAACCAAGCGTGCCCACGAGGAAGCCATTGCCCGCCAGAAACTCGAAGGTCTCGGCGTGCTCGCCGGCGGCATCGCTCACGACTTCAATAATCTGCTGGGTAGTATTCTCGCTACCTCCGAACTCGTACTGTCGGAGCTTCCCAGTGATTCGCCCGCTTGCGATGGGGTTGAATCCATCAAGAATGTCGCGGATCGCGCCGCCGAGATTGTGCGCCAGATGATGGCGTATGCGGGCATGGAGAAAACCGCCTTCGAGCCGCTCAATCTTGCCGGGCTCGTCCACGAGATGCTTCAGCTTCTAAAAGTCTCGATTTCAAAACGCGCTCATTTGACCGTAGATCTCCCTGAGAACCTGCCCGCAGTCCGGGCGAACGCCACCCAGATCCGCCAGGTTGTAATGAACCTGATCACTAACGCATCTGAGGCCCTGGGAACTGAGGAAGGCATCATCTCCGTCACCCTGGTGCACGTCCGCGCAGACCCGGACCCAAATGCGGCCAATCCAGCAGACCTTCTCCAGGATGACTACCTCCGCCTGTCCGTGAGCGACACCGGATGTGGCATGACGGAAGAGATTCGCGCCAGGATCTTCGATCCGTTCTTCACGACCAAGTTTGCCGGACGCGGTCTCGGCCTCGCCGCTGTCCAGGGAATCATCCGCGACCATGGCGGCACAATCAACGTAATCAGCGCTCCCGGCCAGGGTTCGCGCTTTGAGGTCCTCCTGCCCTGCAGCAGTCAACTGCCTCGGGACACTCCCGCTCGCCTGGTTCCCGTTACAGCCAGTGAAGACGGAAGCATCGACGGGACTATCCTGGTGGTCGAGGACGAGGACGCGCTCCGCGATGGCGTTTCGAAGATGCTCCGCAAACGAGGCTTTTGCGTCGTCGAGGCCGCCGACGGACGTTCCGGGGTGGATCTGTTTCGAGCCAACGGCCCAGAGATCGACGTGGTTCTGCTGGATATGACCCTGCCTGGGATGACTGGCCGCGAAGTCTTGGAGGAATTGCGGCGTATGCGGCCCGACGTGAGCGTGATTGTCACGACTGCGTACAGCCAGGACAGCGCCCAGAAAGCCATGGGGGACCAGCAATCGTGGCTCTATATCCGCAAGCCGTACCGGCTAAGTGAAGTAACCGACTTAGTTCGGAACGTCTGCCAGCACAGCCTTCCGACAGAGCCGCGACCGTAAGGGAGCGGGCGCCCCCGGCCTATCGCTTCAAAGGGTCTTCGATCCAAGGCGGAGTAGCCTCGATCAAGCGGCCCAGTTCGGGCTCGAGTTGCTCCATCTTGACCTTCATCTCCCAGGCGATTTCGCGGTAGCTGAAATGGCCCTTGACGCCGCTGCGCAGGCGCGAAATGTATTCCGCCTCGGCGAAATCCATCTTGAACAGGAAGCGCGAGCGAGCGCCGAAAGGCAGAAGGTATTCCCCAGCCGCCGGTAGGCGGTGCATCGCTGCGAGCGCAGCCTGCATGGCGGCACTATAGATTTCCCCGGCGCCGGATTCGGTCACCAGTTTCGGCGTGTCGAATCCCAGATTGCCGCTATACGCCTGGCGGAATTTCTGGCAGCGCCGGTGGCGGTGCAGATCGCGGAAAGCGCCGATATCCATCACCATATCGTAGGCGTACAGCCCCCCGCGAAAGCCGCCGAGGATCTCGTCACGCCGCGTCCGCGATTGCAGCGCCACGTCGATTACCTCGGCGCGCTGCCGTTCGCTCCACGTACAGGCGAGTTCGTACAATTCCCGGAACGGCCGCGCAGTGACGGGGTAGAGCAACGTGGCGGCGATATCAGCGGGGACGTTAGTGGGGCGCATGAGATCCACCCGGTCGGACTCATTGCCGGCGCGCGCCGGCAGGTTCTGCGCCGCCCAGAGCTTGAGATCTTCACGGGATTGCGCCACGTGCCGGTCGGCGTCGGCGTGGCGTGCCAGCGTGGGCGCCAGGGCCTCCGCCTTGGCGTTGGCGTCCCAGACGCAATCGGGCAGCGCGGCGCACGCCTGCGCGATTTCGTCGCCCAGGCTGCGCAGTTCTTCGTATTCGGAAGCCTTCAGTCGGCGGATCTGTTTTTCCACCGTGCGGATGCTGGCCACTTGCCCGACGTTGGTGGGAACGCCCCAGAAGAGCAGGTAGCGCGCGACATCGAACGCACGCGCCGCGAGATTGCGCTCATAGGCGTCCGGCTTCATGTCGCCGGGGCACGGCAGGCGCTCGCACAACGTGGCAAATGCGAGGTCCTTCACCTTGGCGTAGGCGCCGAGCAGGGCTTCGCCCGCGGCCTGATATTCCGCCGCGGGTTCGCCGGTCAGTTCGGGCGGCGTGATGAATCCCGAGCGCGAAAAATCCTGGTAGCGCGACGATTTGGCCTGGCCATCCCACAGCGGTTCCGCCTCGATCTCCGTCGCCGCCAGTTCGCTGATGCCCTCGAAACACATCACCGTGTGGCCCAGGTCGGCGATCGAAGCGTGGCCGTACTGGAAATAAAAGCTCTCCAGGAATTTTTCCGAATTGTGGGTGCGCACCCACTCCATCGAATCGCGGATAGAATCGGGGGACCGGCTGTAACGAGCCAGGGCGTAGGCGCTCTTCTCGGGCGGCATGGGCGCTACCGTGATGACGCGTTTTGTGGGGGTCAAGACGCTATGATAGCGGGGAATGCAGATCCGAATCCAACGTACCCACCCCAAAGCCATCCTGCCCACATACGCTCACGGTCCCACCGAAGACGCCGGCATGGATCTGCACGCGGTGGAAGACGTCCTCTTGGAACCCGGAGCGCCCCGCCTGGTGGCCACCGGACTGACCATCGAAGTTCCTCCCGGGTTTGAAGCGCAGGTGCGGCCGCGCAGCGGTCTGGCGCTCAAACACGCAATCACGATTCCCAACGCGCCCGGAACCATCGACCCCGGCTACCGCGGCGAAGTGCGCGTGATCCTGCTGAATCTGGGGCGCGAGCCGTACACCGTCCACGCCGGAGACCGGATCGCGCAGATGATTCTGGCGCGCTACGAGCCCGTAGAGTGGCTGGAGGGCAATCTGGCAGAGTCTTCACGCGGCGTCGGCGGCTTCGGCTCGTCGGGACGGTAAGCCTCGCTCCACTATCCCTTCTTCGATTGCCCGACCAAGGCCTGCAAATCCAGCAGGTGCTGCGGTTTGAAAGCCTTCTTCGACCACTTGAACGAAGCGTCGAATTCCACTCCGACGAAATACCCGATTTCCCGGTAGACGCAATACCGCACGTAGCCCTGGAACGCCTGTTTGGGCTGATCCCAGCGAATTTCGACACCCAGCGGAATGGGGTCTTCCACTTGCAAGCAGGCGCCCGAGGAGGAAATGTCCTCCAGGATTGCCGTGGTGCCGCATTCGCCGCCCGAGCGGTCTTTCCAGCGGACATCCACCATGTCCGCGCACAACATCCGAACTTCCAATCTCCTCTCGTCCATACTTGCCTTATCGGCGGATGGACCCGTAGACTTTACAGTAACGGCATGAAAGCCCTCGTTGTTCTGGTGGTCGCCGCCGTAGCCCTGGCCGGGTGCGGGCACAAGAAGCACGCCCGAGTCAGGCCGCCGGCTCCGCCTCGCACTCCGGTGGTCGTCCAGCTCGGCGACACCGAAGAGGGTATCGCCAGTTGGTACGGGCACCCCTATCACGGCCGCGCCGCCGCCGATGGCGAAATATACGACATGGAGAAGATGACGGCCGCGCATCGCACCCTCCCGTTCAATACCTGGGTGAGAGTCTACGACCTGGATAACAAACGCACTACCGAGGTACGAATCATCGACCGCGGTCCGTTTGTCGACGGCCGTATCATCGATCTGTCACACGCCGCGGCACGCGACCTGGAGATGATCGGTCCCGGTGTGGCGCGCGTCCGCATCGAAGTCGTCCGCACCCCGCCGGTCGTCTCCCCGGGGCTGTTCGCGGTTCAGGTGGGCGCCTTCCGCGACCGCGCCAACGCCGAGCGCCTGCGCAGCAAGATGGAAGCGCTTTATGGTTCGGCCAGGCTGCTCCAGCGCGCCGAGAATCCGGCTGTGTGGCGTGTGCTGGTGGGCGCCGAGATGTCCGAGGACGCCGCAAACCGGTTGGCCGACCGCATCCGCCAAGATTCTGTTGAGAAATCTCCCGCCTTCGTCGTACGAGTTGATTCAACGACGTAGGAATAATATGGCTTCGGCCCCTTCGAGTTGGGCGCACGGTCTGGTGGGCCAATCCCCGCCGATCGCCGCAATCCGCAGACTGATTCAAAAGGCATCCGCTAACCGCCTTCCTGTCTTGCTGTTAGGGGAAAGCGGCACGGGCAAGGAGGTGGTCGCCCGGGCCATTCATAACTCGAACCCGCGAGGTCAGTTTGTGCCCATCGACTGCGGTTCGCTGGTGGGAACCCTGATGGAAAGCGAACTTTTCGGCCACGTGAAGGGCGCATTCAGCGGAGCCTTCGACAACAAGCGGGGACTGGTGGAGTTGGCCGACGGCGGCACCGCCTTCTTCGACGAAATTGGCGACCTGCCGCTCGAAATGCAGGTGAAACTGCTGCGCCTGATTCAAGAGCGCGAATTCCGCGCGGTAGGCTCGCTCCAATGGCGTAAGGTCGACCTCCGGATTATCGCCGCGACACACCGCAACCTCAACGAAGAGGTGTCTGCCGGCCGCTTTCGGCTGGACCTGTATTACCGCCTGAACGTCTTCGCCGTTCGCCTGCCTCCCTTGCGCCAGCGCAAGGAGGACATCCCCCTGCTGGTGGACCACTTTCTGAACTCCGGCGGCCCTTCCGGCCTGAGGGGAATCGAACCCAGCCAGGAACTCTACGACACCTTCGATGCCTACGACTGGCCGGGCAACGTGCGCGAGTTGAAGCATTGCATCGATCGCCTCAACGCGCTCCAGTCCGAAGGCGTGCTGCAAATGGCCGACCTTCCCACCGCCCTGCAGTATCATTACTCCGCGTCCGGTCTGGAAAAGCTGTCCGGCGCCATCGCCCTCGCCAACCAGTCCCCCGATTGCCTGCCCGAATTCGCCATGACGCCGAAATCCCCCGTGATTTCCCTCCCCGAAAGCGAGCGCCGCACCATCGCCCAGGCGCTGGCGTCTACCGGCGGAGAGCGCGGCAAGGCGGCGCGCCTGCTCGGCATCGGCCGCACCACGCTCTACCGGAAGATGAAACAATACGGTATCGAGTAGACCGTTTGCCTGATCTGCACAACATCGCGCTGGACGCGACCTACAGTATCGGCGATGCGCTCTCCGGCGTGGGACTGTACTCGCACGAGATCCTGACGGGTCTGGCCTGCGCCCACCCCGACGTGCGCTTCGATTTCTGTTACCGGCCGCATCGCTACCTCCGTGCGCGGCGCGCTGCCCTTCCGCGGAACGCGCGGCGGCGCCTCTTGGCCGAACCGCTGGGACCGCGCGGCGCCGATCTGTTCCACGGCCTGAACCAGCGCCTGCCGCGCATTCCGATGCGCCGCGCCATCGCCACCTTCCACGACCTCTTCGTGATGACCGGCGAATACTCCACGCCTGAGTTCCGCGCCCGCTTTACCGCCCAGGCGCGCGACGCGGCCCTGCGCGCCGATGCCGTGATTGCGGTTTCCGAATTTACCCGCAGCCAGGTGATCTCCCTGCTGGGCGTGGCCCCCGTTAAGGTTCACGTGGTGCACCACGGTATTCGCAAATTCGCCGAACCGGGCGGCGCTCCGTCCGGCCGCGAAAAGGTCATCCTGAACGTCGGCGCCCTGCAGAAGCGTAAGAATATCGTCCGGCTGGTGGAGGCGTTCGAAACCCTGGCCCCGCCGTGGCAACTGGTGCTCGCCGGCTCCCACGGCTACGGCGCGGCAGAGATTCTGGCGCGCATCGAAAACAGCCCGGCGCGCGAGCGCATACGGGTCACCGGGTACGTCTCTGCGGCGGACTTGTCCGGCTGGTATGCGCGAGCCGCAATTTTCGCCTTCCCTTCACTGGACGAAGGCTTCGGCATGCCGGTGCTGGAGGCAATGGCGTCGGGTGTCCCCGTGATTACCTCCAACCGCTCCGCCTTGCCGGAGGTGGCGGGAGACGCCGCGGTCCTGGTGGATCCTGACCACAGCGAGGCCATCGGGCAGGCGCTCCGCGACCTGACTCTTAACTTGGATTTGTGCCGGGAATTGGCCCGCCGCGGGACCGCGCGGGCACGAGACTTTACCTGGGAGAAAGCCGTCCACGAAACTTGGGACGTCTATCGAATGTCCTTCGTCTAGAACACAACGGCCTCAGCGGTTTTCGTCATCCACAGCGATCTTCAGCGCCCGCAGGAAGCGATGATCCTGGGAAGTGAACTTGATCTTGCTGGTAGCTTCAAAAGTGCGCTTAGGCTCTTCAGTCGCTTCAGTCTGGTTATCTTCGTCTTCGTCGTCGGCGTTCTCATCCCTCCGGTTAAAGCCGATCGTCGCTTCCAATACGAGGAAAACGTCGTACCCGGCTCGTTTGATTTCCCCGATTGCCTCCGCAATCCGGTCGGACTCGGAGAGGGAATCGTTGATCGCGTTTCCCAGCTCCTGCATGAGGTGCTTCAATGGCTCGTCCACAGATTCCCCTTAATGGCAGATGCGCCGGACACGACCAGCGTTCCACCTATGGGTTCCGCATCCACCCGTTCCGATTGTAGTGGACCCAACCGGGGTTCACAAGCGCGTCCAAGTCTAACAATCGGCAATTCTGTGCGGTTCCATTACCGGGGAAACCCCCATTACTGGCTTTTGTTACGATGAAGAAGTGTGGAAGCAAGTCACAGCGCGCCATACTCGCGAGTTCGTCAAGCACGTGGTGCCCGCCGTCCTTAAGCCGGCCCGGACTCTATGGAATGAGGTCATCGGCTTTGTTTTCATCTGTTTCGCCATAATCTTCGGCTTCAAGGCGGTGCGTCTGTACCTGGATTTCTCACGCGGCGTCGGCGAAGCTGCCAGCAACGATTTCGTTCGTTTCATCGTGGCCGGCTTCTGTACGCTCCTGATGCTCTGGTTCGGTGTCACCTCTTTTCTTCGCGCCCGTAAGATTTCCCGATCGTGAACCGGTCATGAACGATCGTCTTGGCAACCCGGGTGAGTTCCCGTACACCCGCGGCGTGTACCGCGAGATGTATCGCAGCCGCCTGTGGACCATGCGCCAGTACGCCGGGTTCGGCACCGCACAGGAAAGCAACCGGCGATATCGGTATCTGCTCTCGCAAGGCACCACCGGCCTCTCTGTCGCCTTCGATCTACCCACCCAAATGGGCTACGACAGCGACCACCCGATGGCCGCCGGCGAGGTTGGCCGCGTCGGCGTGGCGATTTCCTCCCTCGCGGACATGGAGCGTCTCTTCCAGGACATCCCGCTGCAGGACGTTTCCACGTCCATGACGATCAATTCCACCGCCAGTACCCTGCTGGCATTCTACGCGCTGGTGGCGCAGCGCCAGGGAGCGGACCGCCGCAAACTCTCCGGCACCATTCAGAACGACATCCTCAAGGAGTACATCGCGCGCGGTACCTATATTTATCCGCCGCGCCCCGCGATGCGCATCATCACCGACATCTTCGCCTGGGCCGGCCGTGAGATGCCCGAGTGGAACACGATTTCCATCAGCGGATATCACATTCGGGAAGCTGGATCTACCGCCACCCAGGAACTGGCGTTCACCTTCGCCAACGCCATCGCCTACGTTGAGGCGGCAATCGCAGCCGGCCTGGCCGTGGATTCCTTCGCCCCGCGCCTCTCCTTCTTCTTCAACTCGCACAACGATTTTCTCGAGGAGATCGCCAAGTTTCGCGCCGCGCGCCGCATCTACGCCCACCTCATGCGCGACCGTTTCGGCGCCCAAGATCCGCGCTCCCTGATGCTGCGCTTCCACGTGCAGACGGCCGGGTCCACGCTGACCGCGCAACAGCCCGACGTGAACATCGTACGCACCGCGCTGCAGGCCATGGCGGCAGTGCTCGGCGGCGCGCAGTCCCTGCACACCAACTCACGCGACGAAGCCCTGGCGCTACCCACGGAGGAGTCGGCGCGCATCGCTCTCCGCACCCAGCAGATCATCGCTTACGAATCGGGCGTCACCAACACCGTCGATCCCGTAGGGGGCAGCGAGTACATCGAGGGGCTGACCGATTCCATCGAACGCGGCGTGCACGAGTATCTCAAGTGCATCGAGGACGCGGGCGGCACGCTCCGCGCTATCGAGACCGGCTACATCCAGAACCAGGTCCAGAACGCGGCCTACGATTACCAGCGCGGCATCGAAAGCGGCGCGCGCGTAGTGGTGGGCGTGAACCGCTTCCAGAAAGAGGACGAACGCGTGGCGCCCACCTTCCGCCTGGACCCTGCGCTCGAAAAGTCGCAGGTCGAAAGTCTGCGCGAAGTGCGCGCAAGCCGCAGCCAAAATGCAGTCGCGGAGAAATTGGCGGCTCTCGAAAGGGCCGCGCGCGGAAGCCATAATCTGATGCCGCCGATCCTGGAAGCGTCGGCCGTGTACGCCACTGTCGGCGAGATCTCCGATACTCTACGCGGCGTTTTCGGCGAGCATCGCGAGGCGTAGGGTAGCCGGAATCGCCCCAAAAGTACTATCGCAAATGTGCGCGAGAGCCCCATCTGACAGGGGTTTCGCGCGAAAAGTCCCATGACCTCACCGTTACTCGAAGCTCTGGTATCGCCGCCGGGTTCGTGATCAAATCGAGACATGAATCCGGATGCAATTCTACTGGCAATGCTCGCCGTGGGAGATTTGGCGTTGATCGTGCACTTACGCCAGCGGCGTGGACAGCAGGTGCAAATGGAGCGGGTGATGACCAGCCTGCGGATGGCGGTGCGCCGGGAAAACGGTGTCGAGACTTTGCCGGCGAAGCGCCCCTTGCTGCGCGCGAGTTAGGGAGCTACAACGCTGCCTGGCGCCGCGAGCCGCGGATCTGGGCCGTCAGGAAGTCCACTACGCGTTCGAACGGGTCAAACCCGAAAGCCTGGCCGATGGGAGCGCGCAGGTTAGAGTTGGCGTTGATATCGTAGAAGACCAGCCGCCCGTCTTTGGCCTCCAGATACTCGATGCCGCCCACATCGAGTCCGCCGGCGGCCATGAGAGTTTTGCCGGTCGCCACCGCCGCGGCCGGAACTTCAGGATAAGGATGAAATTCCACCGGCTGGACCGGTTTGGTTTCCGGCATCGCGCAATGCGACTCGCCGCTTACCGGATTGCACGTCTCCGACGGGCACAGATTGAACGCCCCGTGAGAGATCACGCGCATCGCATAGAGGAACTCGCCGCCCAGAAATTCCATGCGCACGATGCCCTCGCCCGCGTCCACTTCGAAGTATTCCTGCAGCAGGAGCAGATTATCGGGAAGCCAAAGATCCGCACGCTCATCCAGCAGGCGTACTAGTTCCGCCGCGGAGTTCAACAGAAACATGCGTGCGCCGCTGCCGCCCTGCTCGGGTTTCAACAGGGCTGGCCAGCCATCGCCCCACTGCCCCAGCGCCGCGTCCACATCGTTGAACGCCAGCGTCCGCGGATGCACGATTCCCAAGCGCCTCATCAAGGCGGCCTGCCCGGACTTGCTCAGTTCCAACTCGAACGCGCGCGAACCGTTGAGCACGCGCGCTCCGCCCAATTCCAGCGAACGCATCAACGAAAGCGCCAACGGCACGGCCCGCGTATTGCCCCGCACGTAAGCGCTAGGGCTCGCCTGGTTGAAGTAGAGTGGAGCCGGTGGCGCACTGTCGGGATCGAATGCCGCCGCCTTCAGATCGAAACTCGCGAATCGCACCTCACGGCGTTCGAGAGCGGCGAACAAAGGTTTCTGCCATTCCGGGTGCTCGAATAATACGACCAGATCGTAACTCATGCGTATCTTCCACTATAAACACCCATCCGTCACTATCAACACCCACGCTGAGGCATCGGTCGTAACCTTATGCCACCTGGATCGACGTCACGATGATGCCGCGCTCCCGATCGTCCGCATCTTCCGGCGCCAGGGCCTTGTCCAGACTGAAGCGCAGCTCCAGTTCGCCGCTCTCCGACTGCAGTTCCCGAACGTAGCTTTCCAACCCAACCGTATCGTACACCGCCGGCGGCAGCGCCACCCCGTTCACTGTGGCATGCAGGGTGACGGACTGCAGCCGTCGCACCGATTCCTGGGCCACGTACACCTTCATCGTCAGCACGCGCCGCCCCGCGCCCGTGCGCACCCGGACACCGAATTCCCGCTCGGTCCAACGCCAGCCCGTCTCTTCGCTTTCGTGCCAGCCGCCGAGCAGTTCCAGATTCGACAGGCGGTCGTAGCGGCTCTCCAGCAGGCAGAAGGCGCGTTCGTCGCGATCCAGCCGCACCGGATCGCTCAGCGACGTATCGCCCAGGCTTACATAGTCGCGAATCTCCCAATGCGCCCGTTCCAGCATCACCCGCAAGGCGGACTCCGAAAAGATGAAGTAGTTGCTATTGTCCTGGTTGAGTTCCTCTTCCCCGAGCAGATACGCCAGCGCCACATTGGCCGGCATGGCCGAGCCGTCCGGGAAACGCCGCGCCACCCGCGTGCTCAGAAAACAGCGCGTGGTGCGCCGTGACAATTCCTCCAGCACGTAGAACGGATTCCTCAGGTGATACAGAATTCCCAGGAAGAAAACCAGGTCGTAGGTATCGTGCGGCAGCGTGAACGGCCGGTCTACATCCAGTTCGTGAATCTCCACCGCCGAGCCCAGCGCCGCCTTCAACGCACGGATTCCGCGCATGCCGTTGTGGTTGTACGCCGGATGATCCACCGCCACAACCTGGTAGCCCAGACTCTCCAGGAAGAACGCAAGCTCGCCATCCTGCGAGCCCATGTCCAGAACCCGCCCGCGCCCGTCCAGCAGGCCGCGATTCTCCCCGGTCAACAGCTTCTCCAAATGTGACAGCGCCGACAGCGTGTCATAGGGGTACCATTCGAAGCCCGTGTTCCCCAGCGTCTGCTTCGCGACGCGAGCGCGCTGCTCGAAGCGCGCCGCCTCCTTGACTAATTCCGCAATATCCACTGGCTCACTTTCTCCGCCCACATCTCCCCGTGCGCCTGCAATCCCCTCGCGCTCATGTGTACGCCCGTTCCGCCGTCCTGCCGGTTCTCTCCCGTCAGCGTGTCCGTGTCCGGACCTTCGAGCGCGAATCCGTCGTTCCACAGCGACGCCTGTGCGCCGCGAATCTCCGGCGACGACGTGTCCGCCGGAGTGTGATAACTCACTAGCGCCACCATCCACGGAAAATCCCACGTGGCGCCGCGCACAGCGCCGATCAGCCGCTCCATCATGCCGCGGTACTCCGCGCCCGAGATCTCGTGTCCCGGCGCCTGGTGTGCGTCTGATTCGCCCTGATGCCACAGCAGCGCGCGAAAGCGGCCAAAGCCCAGTTGGCGTATACGTTCCACCATGCCATCGAACAGGCGCCCGTCCGATTCCCATTCGTGCTCACCCACCTGCGTAAAGTAACTCGGCAAAGTCGGCGCCGAATGGAAGCGATCCCCCTTGGGCAGCCACTGCCGCACGCTCGTGCCGCCGGCCCCGACGCAAGCCACGCCCACCGGCACCGTCAACCGTTCGTACAGCGCGTCGCCGAAGGCCGGAATGAAGCTCCCCCGCCGGCTGCCGTCCTGCACGCCGGGCTGCGGATCGTCGGCCACTCGCCAATCCGTGCCGTTGAATGTGCTCACCATCTTACTTCGCGTGGTCTGTAACTCTTCGCCATAATTAGTGGAGTTGGATTGCCCCGCGATCACGAACACTTCGCCGATGCCCACGTGCGCCACGCTCAACGTCGCTGTAATCTGTCCCTTGCGCCGCAGGCGTACTGTGAGCGTGTACCACCCGCCTGCCGGGGCCGTTACGAAGCCATCGAACACGCACTCGCCCGCCAGATTCAGCCGCTGCCAGCGACGCATAACCGACGCCTCCGCCGAGTCGCAGCCCTCAGGCGCCCGTCCGTGCACCACGATCTTCCCGGCATCTTTCGTCTGCCTCTGGAATACCTGATAGTCACGCGGCGATTCGAGTCGTGGCGGCCCCCCGAGCCGCCGCCGTCGTGATAAGAAAAACCACTGCCGCAGCGTATCCAGAGAAAGAATAGATGGCCGCCGACGAACGCCGATAATCGCCGATGAGCACTTTTGTTTTATCCGCGTTCATCGGCGTTCATCGGCGGCCCATAAACTCTTCTTACGCGACACCCGCTTACCGGGCTTCCACCGGAGCCGGCATCGTCTCTTTCGTGAACCGCGGGACCATCTCATCGCGATTGGCCACGTGCCACACCGCCGCCGCCACAATCGCCGCCGCCTTGTGCACGTCGTCCGGGATGATGCGCTCGTACGTGTCGAGATTAGTGTGGTGCGTCAGCGTGTTGTATTCGATCGGGTCCTGTGCGAACCCCACGCCCGGCAGCCCCGCGTTATTGAAGGACGTGCTGTCCGTGCCACCCGTCGCGCGACTGTTGGTCGTGCTCACGCCGAACACGCCCCAGTCCGTGTACTGCGCCAGCACCGGCCGCAGCACGCCGGCCGCCCCCGCCGGCCCGAAAATTCCCGCGCCGCGGATCCGCCCCGTGCCCGTGTCCACGTTGAAGTAGCAGTCTAGCTTCGCCCATTCCGGCTTGGGATTCTCCGCCGTGCCGAAATGCGCCTTCACGTATGCCAGCGAACCCAGCAGCCCTTCTTCTTCGCCCGACCACAGCGCCACGCGCACCGTCCGCCGCGGCTTCAACCCCATCGCCTGAATCAGCCGCGCCGCTTCCATCATCACCGCTGAGCCGATCGCGTTATCCGTCGCGCCCGTGGCGGCGTGCCACGAATCCAGGTGGCCGCCCAGCATCACCACCTCGTCCGCCTTGTCCGTACCCGGAATCTCGCCGGCCACGTTGTAGCTGGTCTTGCCTTCCGGATAGACGTGGTTGACGATGTGGAACTCCATCTTCACGTCCTCGCCGTCGGCCAGCAGGCGTTCCACGCGGCCGAAATCGTCATTGCGCAGGATCACGGTGGGCGCCGCCTTCGCCGGGTCATAGGCGCGGTTCTGCTGCGCCACGATCACACCATCGCCGCGCGCCGCGTCGTTCAATCGGACCGCTGCGCCGCCCGCCACCAGCATGGCGTCGATCTGCTCCGTCACCTGCGCCGCCGTCAGCCGGTTCGGATCCGCCGGCCCGCCGCGGCCGCCTCCGCCGAAACCGCCGCGCCCGCGCCCCGCGTTGGGATTGTTGGGGTCGTACTGCGCTTTCACCTGCTCATCCCCACGCCGCTTGGCAGGCGGATCGAAATTCACCGGAATCACGGCCGCCTTGCCGACCAGCACCGCCTTGCCTTTCACCTTGGGCTGGTTGGCCTTCACCCACTCTTCCATCTCCGCCTTGGTCGGACCCAACCGTGCTGCGGCGCCACCGCGCCCTCCGCGCCCGCGTCCCCCGCCTGCTGCGCCGTCCGTGCTCTCCGCCGCGGCCGGTGGCGGCGGTCCCTGGGGCGGTACCAACTGGATTGCCGACGCAGTGACGGTCCCCTTCGTGGAAGGCGTCCACGCCAGCACTTCGAATTTCAGATTCTCCTGCACCGGCGACACGATGAACGCGCTCGCCCGCTCGTTGCTCCATCCTGGATGCCCGAAATCCCATGGCTCCAGGCGGACATTCTTGAAACCCCAATCGGTCAGTTGCTTGGCCACCCACTTCGCCGCCGCCTCGTGATTCGGCGTGCCCGTGACCCGCGGACCGTACCGGTCCGTCAGCATATGCAGCGTGTGCATGATCTGCGAATTCTCCAGTTCTTCACTTCGGAAGCGGGCATCGGTGGCCTGATCCACCTTCTCCTGCGCCGCCAGGAGACAGCACACGGCAAGGACAAGCGAGAGCTTTTTCATATGCGATTCAGGATAGCTTAAACGCCGTACAATCGGAACATGACCCGTCTGCTTCTATCGCTGCTCTGCCTGTGCCCCTTGCTCACCTCCGCCGATCGCCAGCTTTTCAACGGCAAAGATCTCACCGGCTGGGCGCGCATCCCGCGCCACGAAGACGCCCCGTCCGGCCAACAGCCGGGGTTCGAAGTCAAGGACGGCCTGCTCGTGGCCATCCCCGTCGCGCCCGAAGACGACCTTTGGTTCACCGGCGAGAAGATCGGCAACGCTACCCTGCGCGTGGTCTATAAGGTGTCCGCTCCCAACGCCAACTCCGGCGTCTTCATCCGCATCCCCGTACAGCCGAAGTCCGAGGATGACGCCATCAACAAGGGCATCGAAGTGCAAATCGACGAAAGCGGCGACGACTACCATTGCACCGGCGTGCTCTACTCCATGACCCAGGCCAAAGCGCGCCCCTACAAACCGGCCGGCGAATGGAACACCATGGAAATCACCATGAAAGGGCCACGCACCACCGTCAAGCTAAACGGTGTCCTGGTCACCGACTACGACGGATCCGCTCCGGTGCCCGCCA
Source organism: uncultured Solibacteraceae bacterium (assembly GCA_963805775.1). Classification (GTDB taxonomy): domain Bacteria; phylum Acidobacteriota; class Terriglobia; order Bryobacterales; family Bryobacteraceae; genus Solibacter. Next base: position 44,529 of record CAWDWK010000046.1, read on the forward strand.
AGAAATCTGTCTACGAGCCCGACCGCGGCCCGCGCCCCGACGCCGGCTACATCGCCGTCCAGCACCACGGAGGCGCCGCCAGCGTAAGCTTCAAGGAAATCAGCCTCCACTAGCCTTGTACCCAATTCTTGTGGGGCAGGCAATCCTGCCTGCAGCCGCCTTTCCAGGCGGCGCTTTCGGCCCACCTCAATGCCTGGCCGCCTTCCGCCTCGAAAGCCTTTGTAATGTTTTTGTCAGGTCACCCTGCGTTAACCCTCCGCCACGCCGAATGCTGCTAGCGTTAAAGAGCAAGGTATCTTTTAATCCTTTAATCTGACATGATTCAACAGCATCCTAAAGGAGTCCGGGCCCGCATCCTGCTCTCCTCCGTCTTCGGCCCGTACGCGCAGGATGATGCCTACGGCAGCCGCGCCATCAATCCGATGGAGCTCTACCACAACCAGGTGACGCGTGGCCAGGGCGCCTTTTCCCTGCGCAGCTTCCACCGTTCCTGGGGCATCCTCATGATTCAGGGAAACATTTCCGCTCCCTGCGCAGTCCTCGATTTCCCCACCCGCGAAGCCTTCGCTCGCGAGCTGACCACCCACCGCTACGACATCGTCGGCATCTCGTCCATCATCGTCAACATCGGCAAGGCGCGCGAGATGTGCCGTATGGTCCGCGAACTCTCGCCGGGTACCACCGTGATCGTCGGCGGCCACATCGCGGCCATCCCTGGAGTCGAGCAGCTCCTCGATGCCGACCACATCGTTAAAGGCGACGGCATCGCCTGGATGCGCCAATACCTGGGCGAAGAAGTGGATGCCCCCATCCGCCACCCCGATTTCTCCTCCGCCTTCGACCTCCGCGTGCTGGGCGTCAAAATCCCCGCCGCCGCCGACACCACTTCCGCCACCATTATTTCTTCCGTCGGCTGCCCCATGGGCTGTAACTTCTGCACTACCTCCGCCTTCTTCGGCGGAAAGGGCAAAATCCTCAACTTCTACGAGACCGGCGAACAGCTCTTCCGCCTCATGGAACACGCGGAGAAAACCCGCAACAAGCACAGCTTCTTCATCATGGACGAGAACTTCCTCCTCCAGAAGCGCCGCGTCATGGAACTCCTCGCCCTGATGAAAGCCGCCGGCAAAAGCTGGACCTTCAACATCTTCTCGTCCGCCAACGCCATCGCCAAGTACACCTACGAAGAGCTGGCCGAAATCGGCATCGCCACCATCTGGCTGGGCCTCGAATCGCCCCGCTCCAACTACGCCAAGCTGGATGGCGCCGATACCCTGAAACTCACCCGCGAACTGCGCGAGCACGGCATCGTACTGCTGGGCTCCACCATCATCGGCCTCGAACACCACACGCCTGACAACATCAACGAAGAGATCGAGCACGCCATCGCCCACGAAACTGATCTCCACCAGTTCATGCTCTATACCCCGGTCCCCGGCACGCCCCTCTATTTCGAGATGGCCGCACGGGGACGCATGCTGGACGTCGACCTGGCCGACATCCACGGCCAGCACGCCTTCAATTTCGAACACGCCGCCATCTCGCGCGAGCAATCCACGCGTTCTCTCGCCTGGGCATTCCAGCGCGATTTCGAACGCAACGGTCCCAGCCTCTTCCGTATCTGCCGCACCACGTTTACCGGCTACATGCGCTACAAGAACCACCCCGACCGGCGCATCCGTGAACGCTGGCGGCGCGAGTGCCGCACCCTGCGCCACGCTTGGGTCGGCTTCCTCTGGGCCATGGAGCATCGCCTGAACGCGTCGAACCCGGCGGTGGCCGCCAAAATTCGGACGCTCCGCAAACAGATGGAGAAGGAGTTCGGTCTGGTCGCGATTGCCGCCGGCAAACTGCTCGGCCCGGTCCTGTGGTGGACCTGCCGCCGCGAAGAAAAACGCCTCGCCGCCGGCCAGTGCTATGAACCTGCCACCGTCATCGACCGCCGCAACTGGGTCGACGAACCGTTCCCTTCCGTCGCCGCGCGCGCCGTCGATAAGGCCCGCCGCCTCGCACCTGACCTCATCACCCTGGAAACTGGTGAAAGTCCTAGCGGCGACTAGGATTCCCGAGCCCTAATCGGGTTTTTCTATACGCCTTACCTCATCGAGCGTATCGCCTGTAACAAAATCCTCCAGTGTCGCGCAATTTGCGCGATGTATCTTCCAACACCCGCCGTACAATGAGGCAATCTCATTTCTGTATGGGCTCAGCACCCCGGCCCGTGAGGGATTGCATCACTCAAGGTGGGTTCGATGGAAGATGCTGGTGTCATGGCGCCAACCGTCCAGGACGGCTGGCTTGTTTGGGAAGTCCCGGGAAAGCCTATATCGGTCCGCCTCAGCCTGGATGTCGTGAGCCGCCTCGGCATGGCAGTCCAGGAGGGGTTTAAGGCGCTGCCCAGGCGCGGCCTGGAGATCGGCGGACTTCTCATCGGCACCGCAAGAGACGCCGGCAACCTCACCGTCGTCGACGTGGACGACTTTGAGCCCGTCGAATCCGAGCATGCAACCGGACCTTCCTATGTCCTCTCGGACGCGGATCGCCGCCTCCTGAAAGACCGGATTGCGGCTCGCCAGACGTCCGCCAAATTCCCGCCGGTCGTTGGCTTCTACCGAAGTCATTCGCGCAAAGATTTTGCCATCACGGCGGAAGATGCTTCCCTCTTCTCCACCTACTGCCCCAAAACCTCCGATGTCTTCCTGCTGATCAAGTCCAATGAGGTCGGCCCTCCCACCGGCGGATTCATCATCCGGGAAGACGGCAAGGTTCTTTCCGATAGCCCCTACGCGCAATTCGCGCTGGATTGGACCCTCGGCATTCGGGCCGCTCGCGAAGCGCCCGTCCGGGCTGTCCAGATTTCGCCGCCGCCACCTCCCCTCTCCCACGTGGTTCAACTCCCTGCGCCACCGAGGAACGCTTTGCCGACGCGGACCGCCCTGACCGCGACGTGGTCCAGTTGGCTGGTAACCGCGGGGGTCCTCGGTTTGGCCGTCGGCCTTTCGTTCGCAATCCTAAGGCGCCCACCCGCTCCCATATCCGCCAACGCCCGTCCGCTGGCCCTGAACGTGGCCGCCGCCGGAAATGGCCTGCGCCTCTCCTGGGACCATCAGACCTCCCGCCCCGCCGGCCATGCCATCTTATGGATCAAAGATGGGCAGGACGAGCAGCGGTTCGAACTCGATTCCAAACAGTTGAGCGAAGGCAGCGTGACCTACTGGCCCAAGAACAGCGACGTGACCTTCCGCCTAGAGTTGCTCTCCGCTGCTGCCGGCGTCAGTGTCACCGAATCTGTACGATCCATCGGAGGGCCATCCAAAGCATTGCAGATCGTTCCGTCGCCCGCTACGGCTGCTGTCAAAGCGGCCCCCGCACCTGCCGCCGAGGTCCCCCGTGCGTCGCCTCCCGTACCGAAGCCCTCGCACGAGACCAACCGCCTCGGATCGGCCTCGCGCCAACTTTCCCGCACTTTTGTGCTGCCGCAGCCCGAAAAGGATTCGGCCGCCGTCGCTCCGGCCCGCCTGCCGGATCCCCCGGTCATTCAGCAGGCAGTTGCACCCGCGCTGGAACACAACAAGGAATTCCTCAAACCAATTGCACCCGCCAGTGGACTGGAGAGCGCGGCTTCGTCCATCCGCGTACGCGTGGAGCCTGTCCCCAGTTCGAGGCTGGAGCGACTGACGCGCAGCCTTCCCATCATCGGGAAACGCTACCGGCGGCCCGACTACGTGCCGCCTGCCGCACTCCGCAATCCGGGGCTCACCAGTCCGTCGCGCAGCGTTTCACGCGAGGTCAACATCGACGTGAAGGTTTACGTCAATCCTGCCGGCAAGGTGGACTACTCGGAAGTGCTCTCGAAAGTGGCCGAACCAGACCGCGATCTCGCCGCTTCCGCCCTGTTCTCCGCGCGACGCTGGGAGTTCGTCCCGGCCCGCGACACCGACGGCACCGTGCCCGGCGAAGTCATCCTCCACTACCAGTTCGCCCCCGGCCCCCGCTAACTTCTCCGTGGTGGGGCAGGCTTTAGCGGGAGCCTCTGCCAAGGGCAGATTGAACAACTATGAGACCCGGCGGCGTGGTGATTCGAGTCTCGCGTTAATCTGAAAGAAGAACAAACGCCGCAGCTACGGTCCCACTAGCACTGGTGCCTTGTGCCCCTGCTTCAGCTTGACTCCGCCTGGTAATCGAACAATAGCGAAGCCCTTCGAGGCTATCCTCCAGATGAGAATCCGAAAAGCTTGCCACGCGGGCGGCGCGCGTTCTGAGGAGACGTATGAAGAAGCCAAAGCGCCGCGCTGCAGCCAAAGTGGATCAAGGCTCAAAACTGTCTGTAATCCAGCCCGATGTAGCCGGCATCGACATCGGCAGCCGTGAGATGTTCGTCTGCGGCCCGGCAGATCAGCAGGGACGCCGGGAGATGCGGTGTTTGCCACCACGACCCAACAGATCCAGGAGTGTGTTCACTGGCTGAAGCAACAGAAAGTGCGATCGGTCGCCATGGAGAGCACGGGCGTTTACTGGATTCCGGTGCTGGAAATCATGGAGAGCAGTGCCTTGGAGGTGCTGCTGGTGGACACGCGACCGCTCTCGCGCGTACCGGGGCGGAAGACGGACGCGGAAGACTGCCAATGGCTGCAGACGCTACATAGTCACGGACTGCTCCGCGGGGCGTATCGTCCCAGCGAGCAAATCAGTGAACTGCGGACCATCGTTCGCCAAAAAGCCGTCCTGGTGCGGCAGCAGGCGGATTGGATTCGCCGGATGCACAAGTGTCTGGATCAGATGAACGTGCGAGTTCACCACGCGGTGAAGGACACCAAAGGGGTAACTGGAATGGCCATGCTGCGAGCGATTGTGGCCGGCGAGAGAGATCCGCGGAATTTAGCCAAACTCCGCGATCCGGGGTGTCAGAAGAGTGAAGCGGAGATGGTCGAACTTCTGACCGGGAATTGGCGGTCGGATCATCTGTTCAATCTGAAGCAGCACATGGCCATGTACGACAGCGCCGCCAGACAGATCGTCGTCTACGAGGAAGAAATCCAGCGACGCATGCAGCAAGTCACTCCGGCAGGACGCAAGGACGTGAAAGCCCCACCGCTGGCCAAGAGCGAGAAGCGAAAGACGATGAAGAGGCGGGATCAGGAGGGGAAACGGCAAGCGCTGTATCGCGTGATGGGTGTGGATCTGACGACAATTGATGGCATTGGAGTCGAAACCGTAGAAGTGATCCTGAGCGAATACGGCACGGAGATGAGCAAATTCCCGACGGAAGGAGAGTTTGTGAAGCATGTGGGTTTGGCGCCGCACCGGCCAGTCAGTGGCGGGAAGGTGTTGAAGCACAAACGCAAGAAGCAGAAAGGCACACGCACGGCGGAGGTTTTGCGCAATGCCGCAACCTCGTTGAAGCACAGCCGTAGCGCTCTGGGCGCCTATTACCGCCGGATGGCGCGCAGGAAGGACTCCGGCGTGGCGGTCTTTGCGACCGCACGCAAACTCGGCGGACTGGTCTACCGCATGCTGCGCTATGGACAACAGTACGTCGACCTCGGCCAAGCGGAGTACGAGAAAAGATACGAAGAAACACGGATACGTGCCCTCAAGAGCACAGCCAATCAGTTGGGCTACAACCTCATTAAACAGGAGGCCATATCCATCTGATTCTACAGGGGGGTCTCAGATGAGCCTGTCAATCCGAGCACAGCTCGGACTCTTCTTCTTTCTCCCTTCAAGATCGGATTGTCTCAAATGGCCCACTACGTGCTACCTCTTGACCGACTTCATTCAGGAGGGCCGGCATGGCCAAAGGCCAGGTTGCAATCACCGTCGAGCGCTGTAAAGGATGCGGATTCTGTGTCGAATTCTGCCCCACCCACGTCCTCGCGCTCTCATCAGCTTTCAATTCAAAGGGTTACCATCCCCCTCACGTCGTTGCCGCCGACAAGTGCTCCGGCTGCGACCTCTGCGGAATGTACTGTCCCGACTTCGCTATCTTCGGAGCTCGCAATGCACGCTGACCCAAAAGGTGTTCTCACAGGTGTCCATTTTCTCGACGGCGATCACGCTTGTTGTGAGGGAACCCTCGCAGCCGGTGCGCGATTTGCCGCAGGTTATCCCATCACCCCCTCCACCGAAGTGGTGGAACGCTTCGCCTGGAGAATCCCTACCGTAGGCGGCATCTTCATTCAAATGGAGGACGAACTGGCCGCCTCCATCGCCATCCAGGGCGCCGTCTGGGGCGGCGCCAAAGCCTTCACCGTCACCTCCGGCCCCGGCTTCTCCCTCATGATGGAGCACATCGGCTACGCCGCCATCACCGAGACCCCCTGCGTCTTCGTCAACGTGCAACGCGGCGGACCCTCCACCGGTCTCCCCACCCTCCCCGCCCAGGCCGATATGATGCAGGCCAAATGGGGGTCGCACGGCGATTACAGCATCATCGCCCTCTGCCCCAACTCTCCCCAGGAGTGCTTCGACCTCACCGTCACCGCCTTCAACCTGGCCGAAGAGTTCCGCGTTCCCGTCATGATGATGCTCGATGAGTGTATCGGCCACATGACCGAGAAAGTCGTCATCCCCGAGAGCGACCAGATCGCAATCACTCCGCGCCGCTTTACCCACAAGTCGCCCGAAGAGTTCCGCCTCTTCGAACCCTGCGAAGACCTCGTCCCCGATATGGTAAAAGCCGGCGATGGCTACAAATTCCACGTCACCGGCCTCACCCACGACGAGCGCGGCTACCCCAGCATGAATGTCCAGACTCAGGACCATCTCGTGCGCCGCATGCAGGACAAGCTCAAGCCGTTCGACAACGGTCGCGCCCTCTTCGAAGGCGTGAAACTCGACGATGCCGAAGTCGTCGTCGTCTCCTATGGCATCACCTCCCGCGTCGCCCAGCGCGCCACTCAACTGGCGCGCGCCCGAGGCATTCGCGCCGGAATCTTCCGCATCATCTCCGCGTGGCCGTTCCCTCAGCAGCACATCCGCGAGCTAGCCGGCCGCGTCAAAGCCTTCGTCGTCCCGGAGCTGAACCTCGGCCAGATGGTCCACGAAGTGGAGCGCCACACCGCCGGCCGTGCCAAAGTCGTTTCCGTCCCCCACGCGGGCGGCAGCGTTCACAAACCCGAAGTCATTTTGCAAGCCATTCTGGAGGCCGCCCGATGAGTGAAGCCATTCTCGATATCCCGTGCACCGCGACCAACCCGGTGGAGCCCTTCCTCCGCATGGACCGCATGCCGCACATCTGGTGTCCGGCCTGCGGCATCGGCACCACTGTCAACTGCTTCGCCCGCGCCCTGGAAAGCTCCAAGCTCAACCTGAACAAGGTCGCGATAGTCTCCGGCATCGGCTGCACCGGCCGTGTCGCCGGGTACGCCAACCTCGATAGCTTCCACACCACCCACGGACGCGCCATCCCCTTCGCCACCGGCCTCAAACTCTCCAACCCCGAATTGCAGGTGGTGGTCTACTCGGGCGACGGCGACCTCTTCGCCATCGGCGGCAACCACTTCATTCATGCCGCCCGCCGCAACATGGATATCAAGGTGATCTGCGTCAATAACCTCACCTACGCCATGACTGGCGGCCAGACCGGGCCTGCCACGCCCACCGAAGTCATCTCCGCCACCTCGCCCTACGGAGTCTTCGAGCCCTCTTTCAACCTGGTTCAGCTCGCCGAAGCCGCCGGCGCCGCCTACGTCGCCCGCTGGACCACCTATCACGTCAAGCAGCTCGCCCGCTCCATGGAAGAGGTGCTCCACAAAAAGGGATTCTGCTTCATCGAAGTTCTCTCCCCCTGTCCCACTCTTTACCAGCGGCGCAACAAAATGGGCGATGGCCTCGATGCCATGAAGTTTTACAAGGAAGTCAGCAAGGTGCGCAATGGCGCATCCACCAGCGAATGCTCCCTGACCAAAGCGGGCGAAATCATCGTCGGCAAGTTCGTCGATCGCGACCGCCCCGATTACCTGGAGCTTCTCAAACACCAGATGACCGCATCCCTGGGCGATCGCTACGCCGATCCGGAGGTAACCACATGCAGCGAGGGCTAACCAAACTCGGACTCACCGAAATTCGCATCGCCGGCTTCGGCGGTCAGGGCGTGATTCTCGCCGCCGCCGTCATCGGCAAGGCCGCCGCCATCTTCGAAGGCGGCTACGCCACCATGACGCAAAGCTTCGGCCCCGAGGCCCGAGGCGGTTCCTCGGCCGCGCAGGTGATTCTCTCCGGCGAGCCGATCCTCTATCCCTATGTCACCCAACCGGACATCCTGGTGGTGATGAGCCAGGAGGCCTATGCCGTCTTCTCGCCGCAACTGAAGCCCGGCGGAATCCTGATTGTGGAGCAGGAACTGGTGCGCATCGAGCATCCCCCGCAAGGCGTCCAATTCTACGGCGTTCCGGCCACCCGCCTCGCCGAGGAACTCGGCCGTAAAGTGGTCCTGAACATCGTGATGGTCGGTTTCTTTGCCGCCGTCACCCACATGCTCGACCCCGACAGTCTCCGCCAGGCCGTCGCCGATTCCGTTCCCCCCGCCATGCAGAAGCTCAACCTCCAGGCCTTCGACAAAGGTTTCGAGTACGGCTCCGACCTGGTCAAACAGATGTCCGAAAACGGAAGTTACGCCGAGCCAATGCTGCTAGAAACGGAGTCCTAGGACGCCGCAAACTGGGAACCGCTGCGCAAACTGGGGACTGACATGCATTTCCGGCGCCATTTGCCGGAAATGCGCTGTCTGTCCCCGAGTTTGCCCCACGGAGCGGTGTCTCGCTAGGCTGTCTTTTCGACCCTGTCCCCACTTTGCCCACGGAGCGACACTCGCCTCCCTCTAGTCCCGCCGCCGAATAGCGTTATACTACCCGTTGAACCCCAAGCACGAGGTAATTTCCATGAGCGCGGTCCAAGCCACTGGTGCGGAAATCCACAGCGCGGCCGGCACGCCCGAGGCCGAACTCGCCCACAAGTGTCTCTACTACATGCTCCTCATGCGCGAAGTGGAAGACCGCATCGAACGCAAGCTATATCGCCAGGGTAAGGTGTTGGGTGGCGTCTACGTAGGCCGCGGGCAGGAAGCCATACCCGTAGGCAGCGCCCTGGTCGCCCAGGCCGACGACGTCCTCTGTCCCACCCACCGCGATATGGCCGTATTCTTCGTCCGCGGCGTCTCGGCGCGACGCGTGCTCGCCCAATACATGGGCCGCGAAGGCGGCGTAACCCGCGGCCGCGACGGCAACATGCACATGGGCGACATGAGCGTCGGTATCGTGTCTCTCATCAGCGCCCTGGCGGCCACCGTACCCGTGGCGACCGGCATCGCCCTCGCCATGCGCTACAAGGGCACCAACGGCGTAGCCTTCAGCTATTTTGGCGACGGCGCTACCAGCCGCGGCGATTGGCACGAAGGCGTCAATTTCGCCAGCGTGCAGAAGCTCCCCGTAGTCTACATCTGTAACAACAATCAGTACGCCTATTCCACGCCCCTCAACCTGCAAATGGCCTGCGCCAACGTGGCCGACCGCGGCACAGCCTACAACATCCCGTCCGAAATCGTAGATGGCAACGACGTGCTCGCGGTCCACGAAGCCACCCAACGCGCCGCCGCCCACGCGCGCGCCGGCAACGGACCCTATCTGCTCGAGTGCAAGACCTTTCGCATGACAGGGCACTCCGCTCACGACGCCGCCGACTACGTCCCCAAAGGCCTGTTCGAAGAGTGGGGTAAACTCGACCCCATCGTCCGCCTCGAAAAACGCATGCTCGACGAAGCCTGGGCCACTCAGGGCGAGCTCGACGAACTGCATGCCGCCATCGTGCGCGAAGTCGACGACGCCGTCGCGTGGGCCGAGCAGAGTCCTTACCCCGACCCCGCCACCCAGCAGGACAACGTCTACGAGAACGCCTGACCCATGTCGACTACGTACCTGGAAGCAATTCGAGAAGGAATCTGGGAAGAAATGGAGCGCGACTCCAACGTCTTCTGCATCGGCGAGGACATCGGCGAGTACGGCGGCGCCTTCAAAGTGACCGCCGGATTCCTGGAGAAATTCGGTGCCCGCCGCGTGGTGGACACGCCGATTTCGGAAGCCGGCATCGTCGGCGCGTCCATCGGCGCCGGACTGATGGGCCTCCGCCCCGTCGCCGAGATGCAGTTCGCCGACTTCATCACCTGCGGCTTCGACCAGATCGTCAATTTCGCCGCCAAGTGCCGCTACCGCTGGAACGCCGGCGTCCCCATCGTGATTCGCGCGCCCTCCGGCGGCGGCATCCACGGCGGACCCTTCCATTCCCAGAATCCCGAGATGTGGTTCGTCCGCACCCCCGGTCTGAAAGTCGTGTGTCCCGCCACGGCGTACGACGCCAAAGGCCTCATCAAATCCGCCATCCGCGATAACGATCCCGTCCTCTTCTTCGAACACAAGGGCCTTTACCGCAAGATCAAAGAAGACCTGCCTTCGGAAGAGTACACCGTGCCCATCGGCAAGGCCAAAGTGGTGCGTGAGGGACGCGACCTCAGCATCATCACTTACGGCGCCATGGTCTGGACGGCGCTGGAGGCCTCCGAAACGCTCGCCGCGGAAGGCTGCAGCGTCGAAGTCTTGGACCTGCGCACCCTGGTGCCGCTGGATCGCGAATCCGTCTGCGCCAGCGTGCGCAAGACCTCGAAGGTGCTCCTGCTGCACGAAGACACGCGCACCGGCGGCATGGCGGGTGAGCTCGCCGCCACCATCACCGAAAACGTCTTCGAATACCTGGACGGGCCCATCCTGCGCGTGACGGCGCCGGACACGCCGGTCCCCTACAGCCCTCCGCTGGAGGAGGCCTTCCTGCCCAATGCGGAAAAAGTCGTCGAGAAAGCTCGCTGGCTATATCGTTATTGAGCTGGTCGCCGCTGCCGCCGCATTCGCCGGCGACTACCGCGCCGGCGCGTCCGCATCGGGGTCGGCGCGCGCGCTGGTGCTGGAAGACACTCACGGCAATCGAGCCGTATTCACCCAAACCGAATTCCGCATCACCCAGGCCCTGGCCGATTTCGTCGCCGCGCGCCTGCTGGTTTCGCTGGACCTCCAGCGCCCCGGACTCCTCTTTCACTGGAGCGGTATCGGCGCCCGTCCCGAGCAGCCCGAGGATCTGGTCACCGCCATCACCGGCGCCGTCACTGCCCTGGAACCGGTCGAAGTCCGCTATGGCCATCGCTCGCTCTCCATCGTCGCCGGCGATCGATGTGTGGGAACCGTGAGCCCCGACGGCGCTCTCTCCCCCGCTGGCTGCACCGATGGCGCCCCCATCATCGGCGGCATCCGAGCCGCCTTCCAGATGGTGGAACCCGCTCACGGCTTGCAGAAACGTGGCGATCCCGTGCACGCCTTTCCGGTTCAAGCCATCTCCCTCGGCAAGCAAGTCATTGTCCTTGCCTTGAGCGGAGAGGCCGCCCTGCCCGAAGGCATTAATCCGCGCGGCCTGATCTTCGCGCCCTTCTCCAACGAAGCGGCAGCCGCCCCGCAGCAGGATGCCCGCGTCCGAGCCGCCGTGCAGCGAGTCATGGCACGAGTGAAGTAGCCCTTGCGCTTTTACTTGGTTCTTGCGTTTGGTGGGACAGGCTTCAGCCTGACAGGCGTCGGCAGGAGTGCCTGAACTGTCGGCGAGAGTGGTGACAGAATTGACCGATGTGATAGGTAACATTGTGCTTGGCCTTTCGGTCGATTGATGCCCGCTGCTTTTCGTCCGATATCGAAGGTGAGCTGAGCGGAGGATATGGCAACGCAGGGATGCGCCCCGAGCGCCGATTCAGCGGCCGAGATGGGGCCGGGCGGGACAAACTGGCCGACCCTCGCGTGAGGGAACAACAAGGAACATCTCGGCGCGAAAGCGATAAAATCCCGGGGGTATGGGGGCGGCGCCTCCATTTCAAAAGTGGGGCTCTGGAGGCACAATGCGGCTGGGTGCGAGACGAGCATCAGTTTACGATTTGGAGGAGTGAGGTTTGGATGCTTTGATACGGATCAGTAGCTCTTCCTCATGGAATACTCCGAGTTTGTAGAAACCAGACCAGCCACTTTCCCTCGTCGACCAACTCCAGGCCAATCGGTTCTCCCCCCAGTGCCCGGCCCACGAACACATAGGCACCATTCCAGCGGATCTGTCGCTCTCCCCCACCCAGGCGAACCTCGAAGCCGGCCGGGTATTCGACCCGACGAATGCGGCTGTTGTAGGGGCGCGGTGAGTCCTGATTGCGGATTCCGGCGAAGCCGAACAGCATTCCGGAGGGAAGTCGAACACCATTCCGGGGTGGTCCCGAACACGATTCGGAGCGTAGCGACGTGTCTTTCTGATTGAGCGGGAAGTGTTCGGCTTGGCTCATGGAAGCACCTATCCGGAGCGAAGCGGAGGCCGGCGGCCACA
>CAWDWK010000047.1:0-48098 GCA_963805775.1 uncultured Solibacteraceae bacterium
TTAGGAATCGGTCGCCTGGATCAGGTGCTTGCTTCCCCGATGGTTTGTCCTGAAGTCGCCTTGTGGGAGACGCCTCAATTGCGCGGAAGACCTCAGCTTCAGCCAGTCGCTAAATCAAGATGATGCAGCCTTGCAATGGCTGGTGCAAGACTTACGATATTGACGTCTGCGCGATTCTGGAAATTGAAACTAAGCTTTTTTCAGAGGAACATCCACGAGCAGTCTCTGTTTCCGGATGTTGAAGGCCTTGCCGATCTGATCCGACAGAAGACAGGTTCGAAACTCGATTACCGCAGCCTGCCTAAGCATCTTCCCTGGTTCCACCGGATCTGCAGTTCCCGACAAAGCTTGCGAGCAAAGTCCGGCCATCCATTCGCGCCGAGGAACGATTCCAGATATTGCGGAAAGCCAATCCACATCGGCGCTTCACGCCAGTGCGCATCGAAAGGCCGAAGGCGACGAAAATGGTACGCGTGCCAGGCGGCGCTATCGAATGTCCCGAGTGGGCAAGGCTTCTGCAGCAAGCGGTGCTCACGCCGCTCCCAGCGGGGCGCCGCCCCGGCGAGAAGTTCCACGAGGGCTGGTGGAACCGGCGCTCCGAAACGAAGTCGCAAGTAACCCAGTGCACTCGCCAGGCGCATCCGCATGCAGGATATCGTGGCCAGGTGAGAAATGCGGTCCCAATCGATCGGATCGCGCAGGACGGTCAGCGCATCGGCAATCCATCGTATGGACGGACTCCAGTCCCATTGAAGTCCATGCGCGCAGACGTGGAACAGCTGATCGGTCGGAGAAAGCACCGCAACCGTGATTTCTCCAAGCGGCGCCGTTCCCGCGGTCTCCCAGAACATGCGCGTCAAATCCGGCGAATAGCACCGAATCACGGGGCGCCAATGCAGATCGCAGCTTTGGCCATTTGCCGAAAATTGCCAGGCGTGGCCGACCCGCGTCTGTCGCAGGATGGCCCGCGGCGGGTAGTCTCCCTCCGCCGAGTACCCCATCTCCTGGAGCCGCATGATGGCCGCTTCCAGGCTCCGCTCTGGCACGAGGAGATCGAAATCGCGCATGCCGCGAACACCCAGGTCTCTGTAGTAGAGCAGCGTCAACGCCGCGCCTTTCAAAACCAGACACTCGATCTCTCAGCTTCTTGAACTCCGTCACCAGAGCGGCAAGGTTCTGCATCCGCTCGTGATTCTGGTGCCACAGCGAGAGGTAGACTTTCCGCCCTTCCAGGATGAGCTCGCTCTCAAGCGAAGGCCAGCGCCGGTATAAGAGGGGAAGCAACCCGGACACTGCGGGCTCCAGGCTTCCGGCAGAGAGGCTGGAGGAAAGGGAGTCGACTGCCCGTGACGCAGCCGGTTGGGCGGCAAAGCACGCCAGCAGAAGCTGCTCTTGAACCGGGGTTGGCCAGCAGCCGTTCATGCCTTCTCGCCGGCCAGCAGTGCAAATACTTTGCCGGCCGTGTCCGCCGCCTCACCGCGGACACCGGCGAAGCAAGCGGCGCCTTTCGAGGCGCGCAGAAGTGGCGTCACCAGGTCCCTCGGCTCGGAAACAGAATGCGGAGTGTTCTTGAGCAGCATCAGGAGCATCTCGCTCTGCGGCACGCGCCGGATGTTCCACACCGAACCCGGCGCATGTTCCAGGGCGAGAACCAGTCTGACGGGAGCCGGCCCACAACCCACTGTGGCTTCCGGTTCCAAAGCCAGAACGGGACGCGCCTCCACCTCTCCCCTCCGTAGCATCATGGCTCTCGGGTACGGATGCGCGAGGCCCGTGTCATCGATCATCGCGTATTCATCGGAGAAATAGACACAGCCGCGGCGCACCAATTCCGCCACCAGTGTCGACTTGCCGGAATGGCTGGGGCCTGGGAACAGAACTGCCGAGCCGCTCAACGCCACCGCCCCCGCGTGAACCGCCACTACGCCCGCGAGTCGCCGCACGGTTCCCTCGTCGAGCAAGCCCTGCAGCAGCGGAATCAGGGTTTCCAATGTGGCCGAATGCGCGACTGCCCGGTCGCCCGCGCGCACCTGAAATCCTTCCTCTGCAGCTAGAACCCGGAAAACGGCGTCGGCCTCTTCAGGTTCCGCGAGCGATCGGGGAAGCCATGGAAACAGGTAGCGATCCAAAACAACCCGGGTGCTCTCGCTGTCCGCGAGAATCGCCACTCGCCAGCCGAACGCGGAAATTCCGAAGCCGTGCAGCATGGCCTACCCCTTCCCGGCTCCCGCGAAGATGCGGGCGAGATACTGGTCCAAGCTTCCCTCAGTCCTCAATCACAGTTTCCGAAGCTGAAAATGTTTACACCAGTCACGCTTTCGGACCCAGTCACAACCCCGGCACCGAATGTCCCGGACCCCGATGGATGGGACGCCAAGACGACGAACGTGACCGTAATCGAAGTCGGGTCAGACACCGTGACGTTCGTTATCGTAAGCCACGGGACGTTAAAGCTCACAACCGAGCTGCCTTGGCTGAAGTGTGTGTTTTCGCCGGCGATGTTGACACTTTGAGGAGTTGCTATCTCTGTGCACACAGTATTCGAATCATCACCATCTATCGACGCGCGGGCTGGGGTCCCAGAGCCGGCTGCTGCCGCATATGCGCGTTGTTCTGCGCTTGAGAGCGACAACACAAAGGGGGCAACTGTAGCAGCGGCAGTTCCCACGGCCCTGAGCACGGATCGGCGTGAGGCCTGTAATCCCTCCTCGGGCGTCGGCCCGGAGCAGGCGACGAGCCCCACCCGCTCCAACTCGTATACTGCTGCCAGCGCCATTTCTTCCGTCACAGGCGAGTCTAGGGTTTCCCGCATCGCCGTTGCCAGTTCGGGCACGGTCCGTTTCTCGCGGCAAGCCTCAAAAGCAGCAGTAGCGGTCTTATTGATCGAATGTACCGTCTTCGTCAAAGTATCGAAGACCGCGGTCGAACCATCGGGTAACTTCTCAATGATATGGTTTTCGGCCGCAATTTGCCACGCTTCAAAGTGACCAGGAATCATGGGCCGTATGCTAACACGTCCTGGTAACAGTTCTATCGGGCCGCCGGGTGTATCTTTTGATTGTGAGCCTGAGTACAAATCCGCTCTGAAAGCATGCGCGATGTCCCGCGCCGGCTTCCCTGCGGCATCTAGACCTACGCCGCCGCGTCCGCCCCGCCCGCGGCGTCCCGGAGGCTTCGTCGGGTCTTCCGCCGTGAACGTCAGCGTGACGTCTGCCGTGTGCTTCTGCGCGTCCACCTTCATATCCGCTTTCGTCGCCCCCAGCCCCTCGAAGAGCGCCTCCTCCTTGACCCGATTGAGGAAAAAATCGGGATACTCGGGGTTCAACGTCTTGCCTTCCTTCATCGTCCAGATGCGCAGAATCTCCGCTTCGCCATTCAGATCCAGCCCCACGATCGTCAGCTTGCCCATCGTGTACTGCGCACCCGCGTCGATGTGCACCGCCACATCCACCGTCTTCTTCCCATCATCGATGCTGCGCTCCGACGTCACCTTCACATCCAGGTATCCCGCCCGCCGCACCGCCTTGCGAATCCTCTCCAACCCCTCGTTCACGCGGTCGAAATTCGCCACGTCGCCCGTCTTGAAATCGCCCGCCTTGATCAGCACCGCCCCGTCCACCGGGCTCGGACCCGCAACCGCCACCTTGCCCAGCGCGTAGCTCTGGCCCTCGTCGATCTTCACAAAAACGTGGACCCCGTCGACATCGTTCACTGGCTCCGCGCGTACCTCCGTAAACGCCACGCGAACCCGCCCCCGCTGCTCGTACACCGCGCGCACCGTATTATTCAGTAGCTCGCGGAATGCCTTCTCCGTGTAAGGCGAGCCGATCGCGGTACCGTGCACCACCTCGCGCAAAACCCCCTGCGGCACCACTTGATTGCCCTGGAACGTCACCTGCGCCACCGCCGGCAGGTTGCGCACCGGACGAAATACGATGGCGTACTGCTCGGTCGCAGTCTGGGTCACCTTCCCGGCAATCGGCTCCGTGATCCCTCTCGACGTCAGGAATTCCTGAATCCAGTTCGTATACCGATCGATCACCGGCTTGGTCGCAGGCAGCTTCGCCGCGGAATACAGCGCGTCCTTTGCCCGAAGCAGGTCCTCGATTTCCTTATCCGGTACGCCCAGTTCTTCAAACCGCATCGGATAAGCCGGTTCCACCTCCGTCACCTGAAACGTCGCCACGAAGCCCTGCTTATTCGCTCCCGGCTCGAACTTATAGCCCACCGTCTCGAACACGCCGGTTGCGGTCAGGCGGTCGCGAGCCGCCTCGAACTCCGGCTTGCCCGCCATTTGTCCCACCTTGAGCCCGGCCACCGCCAGCACCTGCTCGCGCGTATAGTTGCGATTTCCCTCGACCGTCAGCGTCTCCACCGGCCACTTGGAAGCGGGCTCGGCCGCCTTCGCTGCCTTCTTGGCCGGCGCGCGCTTGGAGGGAGTTTGCGCAAACCCCGTCCCGCACACCAGCAGCAATATCAGCCACAACCTCATATTCCCCATGGTAGGACAGACCATCGCTTTTCGTGGTCTGTCGTGCTTCGCCTGTCTATCCGTAGAGCCGAGCCCTACGCCTGGCTCCGCGCCCCGGCCCGCAGCCCTCCGTCGATCGATTCAACAGAGCGTTCCCGGTATGCCGCCACGATTCTCCCGATCAGAACCGGACCGTAAGTCTCCAACAATTCAATGAACCGCCTGGTCCCTTCCGGGGTCCCCTCCAGGCAGGACAAAGCACTAGTCAGATTGGGATCTTCCAACCCTTCGGCCGCTTTCTCTACGGCGATCACCGAAACACTTGAGTAACCGAAAGTGCCGTCCGAATTCCACGGACCCATCTGCCGGACCTCAGGTCCGAATCGCTTCTCGATCACTCGTAATTCGTCATCCGTTAAAACAATTGCTTCCATTCGCTACTTCCTGCGGTGCCGATTGATGCAAATAGCAACACTCTGTGGAGCTTAATCTAGCACCTGTTAAACTTCGTTGCAAAGATATTAAGAGCCACTAACCTTAAATATGTACGTTAGCGTTCGACGCGATCACACGAGGGACTTGCAAAATTAAGATAAGCGACTGAAAAAGAACAAAACCGCCAGATTTTGTTTGGAGAAGGGGGCTCACACGAAGTAATCTGTTGTTGCCAAACAAAGCAGAGCCTCGGGAGTCCCTATGAAGCTTACACTTCGGCAGCAGATCACGCAATTCGCCCAGGTGCTACAGACGGGACTGTTCCCGGTGTTGCATGAGGAACTGGGGGAATTGACGCGCGCCCGCCAAACGCCTGGTGGCGACGTTGGAGATGATCCCGCTAGCCCGCTTTGTGCCGAGCAGCCGCGGCTGGGTCGGCCGACCATCGAAGGACCGGTTGGCGATCGCCAGTGCCTTCGTGGCCAAAGCCGTGTACGGGTTCAGTACCACCAGGCAGTTGCTGGAGTGTCTTGACAGCGACGCACAACTGCGGCGGATTTGCGGCTGGAAAGAGTCACGGCAGGTACCGCATGAAGCCACCTTTTCGCGCGCCTTTGAGGAATTCGCGCGCATGGAACTGCCGCAGTTCGTGCACGAGGCCCTGATCCGGGAGACGCAGAAGGACCGCCTGATCGGTCACATCGCCCGCGATTCGACGGCCATTGAAGCGCGGGAACGATTTCCCGAGACGCGGCAGCAGGCGGCGGCCAAGGCGGCGAAGACGAAAGCCAAGAGAGGGCCCAAGCCGGGACGGCGCGGACCCCACAAGCGGCATAAAGGTGGCAAACCGAAATACACGCCTAAGGACGATACGCGGATCCACCGACAACGCAGTATGAAGTTGACGGAGATGCTGGAGGAACTGCCGCGCGATTGCAGTCTGGGGGTGAAGACCCGTGATGGCAATCAGCAATACTGGAGCGGGTACAAACTGCATCTTGACGTGGCCGACGGGCAGATCCCGATCAGCGGTATCTTGACGGCGGCCTCACTGCACGATTCGCAGGTGGCGATCCCGTTAGCCACCATGACGGCACAGCGCGTCACCAATTTGTACGACGTGATGGACGCGGCCTATGACGCCACGGAAATTCTGGATCACAGCCGCAGTCTGGGGCACGTACCGATCGTCAGGCCGGTGAAACGTGGGCGTAAAGAGACGGGCTACCAGGCAACGCGAGCGATGAGTTGGGCGGAGGAGGAGCGCTTTCGGGAACGCACGATGGTGGAGCGCGTGTATGGGCGATTAAAGGATGAATTTGGAGGCCGGGAGATTCGGGTGAGGGGCGCCGGTAAGGTCATGGCGCATCTGATGTTTGGAGTGCTGGCGCTGACGGTGGATCAGCTTCTCAAACTGGTGGGATAGCGCTAGAAAATGCAGAGTACTTTACAATGACAAGGATAAGTGCGAAAAGTGTCGATTTTAGGGCCCCAATATATAGTATGCAGTTAAGCGAGAGCCACAACCGAGGCCCGTAGGGCAATTTGCTCTCCAAAAATACGGGCAATCAACCCCCGCGAGGAGGCTCTGAGCCACTTTTGCGCCGAGTTTTGCAAGACCATCACACCAACATAAAATAATCTTCCGCCTCCCGTAATCTACTCCTTCCAAATCACTTACTCGCCCCACCCGCTTTCCGCCCGCCCCCGATTTCCGCGTCGCCGGTCGTACCCTGGAATCAAGGGGGCGGAGTTCGCACCGCGCTGGAACCGCAAACCGGACAAACGTGGCCGGTTTTTCGGCCCGCCTCGCCGCCTAACTGATTCAGAATCAATAAAACGTATCTTCCTTCGCCGGACACGTTTGTCCGGTCCCGGAACCCGGAGTCTCCATGAACCAACCGCAAGCCCCCGACCTCGCCCGCCTCCTCGGACAGCGCCGCGCCTTCGCCGCCGTCTCCGGACGTTGCTCCGCCGCGCACGCCCAGCTCCTCCGTCAAATTCACGACGAAAAGCTATACCTCCCTCACGCCCCAACCTGGGAAGCCTTCTGCGGCCCCAACCTCGCCGTCAGCCGTCGCCACGCCGACCGCCTCATCTCGCTCCTCAACCGCTTCGGCCCCATCTACTTCGAAATCACCCAACTCATCGGCCTCTCGCCCCGCCAGTACCTCGCCATCGAGCCCGTCGTCCGCGAAAACAGCCTCCTCGTCAACGGCGAAGCCATCAGTCTCATCCCCGAAAACTCTCCCAAACTCCTCGAAGCCATCGGCGAACTCCTCACCCAATCCCGCCGCCGGCGCCGCGTCCGGTCTCCCGAGACCCTGCACGCCCGCGTCGCCAAACTCACCGCGCGTGCCCGCGTCATCGCCAACCAACTCGTCGCCCTCTACAATTCCTCCTCCTCCGCACGCGACCGCGAGCTCATCCTCGAATCCGCCACCGAACTGCGCATGATCCTCATGCAGCCCGATGGAGACTGACCCCCATGGGGACTCTCTCGAAAATGCGAACCGCCCCCGGTGACAGACGAGACTGGCATGGGTTCCGCCGTCTTTGCGGAACCCGCTGCCAGCCCCGTCTGTCACCGGGTTCACGGCCACACGGCCTCCTATTTTCATTCCCCCGGATGAGGCTTCCTCATAACGCGACTGACATGAATTTCCGGCGCAGTTTGCCGGAAATTCGCTGTCTGTCCCCTGTTTGCCCACTGGCAAGACACGTCCCGAAACGTGTTCGTGTCGCGAGCATTTCTCATTCGTCCGCTAGAATAATAAAAGTGCCCTACGATCTCATCGTCATCGGGAGTGGTCCCGGCGGCTACTCTGCAGCCATCCGCGCCGGCCAGTATGGATTGAAAACAGCCCTCGTCGAAAAGCCAGGCCAGACTCGGCGGAACCTGTCTTCTGGTGGGATGTATCCCCACCAAAAGCCTGCTCCACACCGCCGACGTCTGGGAACATTTCGTCAACGCCGAAGCCGACGGCATATACGTCGAAAACCCGCGCCTCGATTACCCGAAAGTAAAGGAGCGCAAGGACGGCATCGTCACCAAGCACTCCAAGGGCGTCGAAATGCTTCTCAAGCGCGCCAAGGTGGAGCGCATCACCGGCTTCGCCACCCTTAAGGGCGGCGGCAAAGTGGAAGTCCGCAACGACGCCGGCGTGCAGACGCTCGAAGCCAAAAACATCATCATCGCCACCGGCAGCGAGGCGCGCATGCTCCCCGGCCTTGAGCCCGACGCGGAGTTCATTCTCACCAACATCGAGATTCTCAACCTCACCGCCGTGCCCAAGAGCCTGATCATCATCGGCGCCGGCGCCGTCGGCGTGGAATTCGCTTCCATCTTCAAACGCTTCGGTACCGACGTCACCGTGATCGAAATGCTCCCCCGCATCGTGCCCGTCGAAGACGAGGACATCTCCAAGGAACTCGAGCGCGTCTTCAAAAAACAAAAGATTCGCGTCGAAACCGGAGCCCGCGCCGAGAACATCGAGAAGACCGGCACCGGCGTCAAACTCACCCTCACCACCAAAGAAGGCAAGCAGGAACAGCTCACCGCCGAAAAACTGCTCGTAGCCGTCGGCCGCAAGCCCAACACCGATAAAATCGGCCTCGAAAATACCAAGGTCCAACTCGACCGCGGCTACATCAAGGTGGATGCCAACCAGCAGACCGCCGAGCCCGGCGTCTACGCCATCGGCGACGTCGTGGCCGGCACGCCGCAGCTCGCCCACGTAGCCACCCGCGAAGGCATGATCGCCGTGGCCCACATGGCCGGCAAGCCCGCCCAGCCCATCAACCGCAATCGCATCCCCGGCGCCACTTACACCCAGCCGGGCATCGGCAGCGTCGGCCTCACCGAGGCCCAGGCGCGCGCCCAGGGCTTCAAGGTGAAGGTCGGCAAGTTCCCCTTCGCGGGCGACAGCCGCGCCACCATCCTGGGACATCACGAAGGTTTCATCAAGGTGGTCGCCGACGAAACCCACGGCGAAATTCTCGGCGTGCACATCATCGGCCCCGAGGGCTTCGAGCTCATCGCCGAAGCCGTCACCGCCATGGAAGCCGAGGCCACCGTCGACGTCATGATGCAGACCATTCACGCCCATCCCACCCTCTACGAAGCCATGGGCGAAGCCTTCAACGCCGTCTACGGTCTATCCATCAATGCCTGATTGCACAATACGCTGCTGCGCACTGCGCCAGCTCGGGCGCATCGACTACGCCAGCGCGCTGCAGCTCCAGCAGCAGCTCGCCGCCGGCCGCAAACAGGGACTGGTCCCCGACCAGCTCCTGCTCCTCGAGCACCCGCACGTCATCACCATGGGGCGCAACGGCCACATGGAAAATCTCCTGGCCAACGACGACGTTCTGTCGCGCGCGGGCATCGCCTTCTACCCCACCGATCGCGGCGGCGACGTCACCTATCACGGTCCGGGACAACTGGTCGGCTATCCCATCCTCGATCTCCGCGATTGGAAACGCGACGTGGGCGCGTACGTCCGCGCCGTCGAAGAGACCATCATCACCACCCTCGCGGAATACGGAATTCAGGCCGGACGCATTCCCAAACTGACCGGCGTCTGGGTGGACGACCGCAAAATCGCCGCCATCGGCGTGCACCTCAGCCGCTGGGTCACCTCGCACGGCTTCGCCCTCAACGTGTCCACCGACCTGAGCTATTTTCAATACATCGTTCCCTGCGGATTGACCCGGCCCGTGACCTCCATGGCCGCCCTGGGTGTCCGTGCAAGTCTCGAAGAGGTGGGCGCGAAACTCGCCGTTCACTTCGCCCGAATATTCGATTGCCAGATGCTACCCGAAAGTGAGAACTGATATGACCGACGTCGTCATGCCCCAGATGGGCGAAAGCATTGTGGAAGGCACGCTGACCAAATGGCTCAAAAAGCCCGGCGAGCGCATCGAGCGCGACGAGCCGCTCTTTGAGATCTCCACCGACAAGGTGGATACCGAGATTCCGTCGCCGGCCGCCGGCACGCTCTCCGAGATTCTGGTGGAGGAAGGCAAGACGGTCGGCATCAACACCGTAGTCGCGCGCATCGATGAAGCAGGCGGCGCTGCCGCCGCCAAGCCTGCCAAGCCCGCCGCCGCCCCGGCACCCCCGCCCGCCGCACCCGCTCCGCCTGCCGCCGCTGCCGCACCTCCGCCCCCGCCCGCCGAAGCGCCCGCTCCCGAGCCCGCGCCCGAACCCGCCGCCGAGAAAGAACCCACCGGACCGCTCTCTCCGCTGGTCCGCAAAATGGCCCGCGAACTCAATCTCGATCTCGCCCAGGTGAAAGGCACCGGCGCCGGTGGCCGCATCACCAAGCAGGACGTCGAAGCCTACGCCGCCGCGCAATCGCAGCCCGCGGCACCCGCCCCCGCGCCACCCGCGCCGCGCCCCGCCGCCCCAACCCCGGCCGCCCCCGCCGCGCCGCCCGCCATGGCGCCGCTCCCGCCCGCCGGACAGGCCAAGACCCGCATCGAGCCCATGAGCACCATGCGCATCAAGATCGCCGAGCACATGGTGATGTCCAAGCACACCTCCGCGCACGTCACCACCGTCCATCGCGTCGACATGACCAAAGTCGCCCGCATGCGCGAGCGCCACAAGGCCCAGTTCCAGGCAGCCTACGGTTTCGGCCTCACCTACCTGCCGTTCATCACGCGCGCCGCCGTGGCCGGTCTGCGCCAGTATCCGCTGCTCAACGCCTCTCTCGATCAGCACAACATCATCTACCACAACGAAATTCACATCGGCATCGCCGTCGCCCTCGAAAACGGCCTGATCGTCCCCGTGATCCGCGGAGCCGACGAGAAGAACGTCCTCGGCCTGCAGCGCTCCATCGTGGACCTCGCGGCGCGCGCCCGCTCCCGCCAGCTCAAACCCGACGAAGTCACCGGAGGCACCTTCTCCATCACCAACTTCGGCAGCTTCGGCAGCCTGATCGGCACGCCCGTCATCAATCAACCCCAGGTCGCCATCATGGGAGTCGGCACCGTCGACAAGACGCCGGTGGTCATCGACGACGCCATCGCCATTCGCAGCATCTGCCACCTCTCCCTGAGCTTCGACCACCGCCTCATCGACGGAGCCCTGGCCGACCAGTTCATGACGAAGGTCAAGCAGGTCCTCGAAAACTGGTCCGAAGAAGTCCTGTAGGACAGGCCGGGGCACCCTCTGGGTCCGCCTGTCCATTTCCCAACCCGTCCACTCCGTCGTTTTCTGCGCTAAAGTAAACGATGACCGAGGTAGCCATGTCGATCACCAGACGCTCCCTGTTCGGGCTGGCCGCTGCCGCGCCCGCCCTCCTCTTACCGCGCCGCTCACAGGCGCAGGACACCATTCCCGAAATCGCCAAAGGCCCGTACAATGGCGCCGAATCCCTCAAGCAATTCCGTATTCCCGAGTGGTTCCGCGACGCCAAGTTCGGCATGTGGGCCCACTGGGGACCCCAATCCGCCGCCGAAGACGGCGACTGGTACGCCCGCAACATGTACATCCAGGACAGCCCCCAGTACAAGTACCACGTCGAGGTCTACGGCCACCCTTCCAAAGTCGGCTTCAAGGACGTCGCCCTCACCTGGCACGGCCGCGATTTCGACGCCGAGCACCTCATCCAGCTCTACAAAAAAGCCGGCGCCAAATACTTCATGTCCATGGGAGTCCATCACGATAACTTCGACCTGTGGAACTCCGCCCACCAGCCGCGCTGGAACGCCGTCGCCACCGGCCCAAAGAAGGATGTCGTCGGCCTCTTCGCCGCCGCCGCCCGCAAGAACGGCCTGAAGTTCGCCGTCAGCGAGCATCTCTCCAACAGCTACAACTGGCTCGCCGTGAGTCACGGCGCCGATAAGACCGGCCCCCTCGCCGGCGTCCCCTACGATGGCACCGATCCCGCATATGCCGATCTCTACCACCCGTTCCCCAAAGATCAGCCCATTCCCACCCAGGCGATGAGCCGCGTAGCGCCCGATTCCTGGAAGCGTCTCTACTTCCTCCGCATACAGGACCTGATCGACAAGTACAAGCCCGACCTCCTCTACACCGACGGCGGCATTCCCTTCGACGAGTGGGGCTACAAGCTCGTCTCCCACTACTACAACCGCGTGCCCAATGGCCTCTACACCAGCAAAGTCAAGAAGGATTGCGAACAAGGCACCTGCGCCCTCGATATCGAGCGCGGCGTGGCCGGCGACATCCTCCCCAATCCCTGGCAGACCGATACCTGCATCGGCGGCTGGCACTACAAAAAGGGCCAGAAGTACAAGACCGGCAAAAACGTTGTGGACCTGATGTGCGACATCGTCAGCCGCAACGGCAACCTCATGCTCAACGTCCCCCTGCCCAACAGCGGCAAGCCCGATGACGAAGAACTCAAGACCGTCGAAGAGATCACCAAATGGATGGCCGTGAACAGCGAGGGCATCTACGGCACGCGTCCCTGGAAGATCGCCGGCAGCGCCGCCCCGCCCGCCGCCGGAAACAACGCCTTCAACGAGCGCAATCGCAAAGACCTCACCGCCGGCGACGTCCGCTACACCACCAAGAACGGCACGCTATACGCCTTCGTCATGGGTTGGCCGGAGCACGAAGCCGTCGTCCCGACCCTCGCTCTCGGCGGCAAGAACCAGGTCGGCAAGATCCGCAGCCTCGAACTGCTCGGCCACCGCGGCAAACTCAAATTCACCCAGGACGAACAGTCCCTGCGCGTGACGCTCCCGCCCGAGAAGCCCAGCGACCACGCCATCTGCTTCAAAATCGTCGGAGCCTGAACCCGGTAGGACAGGCCTCGCCTCTGGCCTGTCCAATCCGAGCGCAGCTCGGACGCACTGCGATACCCTGAAATTAAGTGCGCCCCGCCCTTATCGTTCTCATCGCCGTCCTGGCAGCCTGCCGCACCGCGCCCCCGACGGTCACCCATCCGCTAGCCCCGCTCAGCGCCGCCGAAATCCGCGACGCCGCGAATCTCATTCGGCCACGAGTCCCCGCGACCGCGCGTTTCAGCATCATCGCTCTCGACGAACCGCCCAAGGAGATGGTCCTCCGCCAGATCCAGACGCCGCGCCGCGCCTTCGCCATCCTCTACGACATGGATTCCAACCGCACCTGGGAAGCCGTCGCCAATCTCGACACGCGCCACATCGATCGCCTGCAGGAAGTCCCCAACGCGCAGCCAATGCTCACCGTCGAAGACTCCGCCCGTGCCGACCAGATCGTCCGCGCCGATCCTCGCTGGACGGGCGCCATGGAAGAGCGCGGCATACACGATCTAAGCAATGTCGTCATCGTGGCCTGGACGGCAGGGTACTTCGACATCCCCGGCACGCAGCAATCGAGAATCGTTCGCGCCATCCCTTATTACGCCGCCGGCAACACACACAACTATTACGCCCACCCCATCGAAGGCCTGGTCGCCCACGTCAACCTGACCACCGGCAAGGTGCTCGAACTCCTCGATACCGATCGCAACGTCCCCGTCCCCCGCGACCCCGCCGAACTCGCGCCGCTGTTCAATGCGCCGCTCCGCCTCTCTCCCGCGCCGCTCGCCATCACGCAAATCGCCGGCCCCGGATTCCGCATCGAGAACGGCGAAATCCGCTGGGAGAAGTGGCGCTTCCGCTACGCCCTTCATCCGCGCGAGGGCCTCGTCCTCTACACCGTCGGATACGAAGATTCCGGCCGCGTCCGCTCCATCCTCTATCGCGGATCGCTCTCCGAAATGGTGGTCCCCTACGGCGACCCATCGGGCGGCTGGTTCTTCCGCAACAGCTTCGATGCCGGCGAACTCGGCCTCGGACTCAGCGCCGTCTCCCTGACGCCGGGTGTCGACTGCCCCGAAAACTGCAAGGTCTTCGACGCCGTGTTTGCCGATTCCGAAGGCCGCCCCGTTCCCGTTCCCCACGCCGTCGCGCTTTACGAACGGGATGGCGGCATCGCCTGGAAGCATGACGAACACGCACGCCGCGCCCGCGACCTGGTGCTCGGCTACGTCGCCACCGTCGGCAACTACGATTACACCTTCGACTGGATCTTCCACCAGAACGGCAGCCTCGAAATGCGCGTGGGGCTCACCGGCGTGATGGCCGCCAAAGCCGTGGCCGACGGGGCGCACGATCCTTACAGCCACATGGTCGCCAAGAATCTGGCGGCGCCGCACCACCAGCACTTCTTCACCTTCCGCCTGGACATGGACGTCGATGGACCCTCGCCCAATCGCGTCGTCGAAATGAACAGCGTGCCCGTGCCCACCGGTCCCACGAACCCATATGGCGGCGCCTTTCAGATGGAGGAGACGGAGCTGCGCACGGAAAGCGAAGCGCAGCGCAACCTGAACCTCGCCACCAGCCGCAAATGGATCGTGACCAATCCGGCGGCGCGCAACCCGCTCGGCCACGCCACCGGCTACGCGCTGTTACCGGGCGAAAACGCGGTCCCGTTCGCGCAGCCCGATAGCTGGGTCCGCAAGCGCGCCGCCTTCCTCAATTCGCACGTGTGGGTCACTCCATATCAGGCCGGCGAGATCTATGCGGGCGGCGACTACCCCAACCAAAGCCACGGCGGCGATGGCCTGCCACGCTGGGCCGCGGCCAACCGCAACATCCACAACCAGGACGTAGTCCTGTGGTACACCATGGGCATCACTCACAATCCGCGGCCGGAAGACTGGCCCGTCATGCCCGTTCACTCCGCGGGCTTTCAGTTAGTTCCCTGGGGATTTTTCGGCCGCAACCCCGCCATGGATCTCCCCCGGTAATTCATCAGAGTCGCCCTGCCACTGCTCCAGGATGTCGTCCACCTGTTCGCCCACCCGCCGGCGAGCGTTTTCGCGATCCACACCGCTCGCCAGCAGTTCATCGTAGTTCGTGTGATTGTGGCGGACCGCGGCCGCGACCGCCGCGAACAGCGCACGCTCTTCCAGCTTCCGGCCCGCCTCGCTTCTCCCCACGCGCCCGCTGCCTCGCCTGGCGGTGTGTTCCGCGATCCTGCGCGCCTCTCGCGGCGGGCAGCGCGGAAACAGATCCAGAATCCGCCCGGTCATCTGCACCACCAGTTCCTTATCCTGTTTGACACGCTGTTTGGCCGCGCGCGCCCGCGCCTCCGCCCGGTCGGCCGCATCCAGCGTGCACTCGGCCTCGGCCTTCTCGATAGCCGCGCTCTCCACCAGAATGCCCTGTCTCTCGTACCGGCCGCGCGATCTGCTGAAACTCACCACCGTGGCAATCTTGCCGCTGTATTTCGTGGCGCGTCGCGTCAGCGCCATATCTCCGGCCGGCAGGAACTCGAGTTCTCCCATCCCGGCGCATGCCAGGCACAGTGCCTGTTCCGCCTCCAGGAACAACATGCTGCCGCTGGGGAGGTCGGCGCCGCACTCCGTACATGCGGAGTCGCGCAGAATCTCGAACACCACGGGCCGCGGCGGCGCACTCAGCTTTTCTTCCAGCTTCTCCAGCTTGCGTCCGGTCAGGGCCGGTGAAACGAAGTGTGTGCGGAAGGTCTTTTCGATTTCGGGATCTGCGTCCTGGGTGAATCGCAGGTCCACGTTACCGTCGCGTCCCGCGCGCACATAGCGGGTCTCGCTGGGCTTCAGCCCTTTCTCTTTCACCCACTGCTGGAATATGGTGAAGGAGCGGCCGATTTTCTCTGGACTTCCCTGAATCCAGGGCTCCAGCACATCGATGCGCCCTTTCCGCCAGTCCTCGACATGCCCGGCGTACAAAAGCCGCATCCCGGTGAAGAGATCGATCAAACTCACGTATCCGTGGTCCGCCAAAGCGGCTTCCGCCGCCTGCACCACCCGCTCCTCCAGATTTTGACTCTTCTGGTGAGGCATATACAGGCCTTCTAAACCGCATCCTAGCACGGCTGTTGCGGACTGGCGCCTGCCAGTTCGTCCGCCCGCGCGTAGTCGCTCCGCGACGACGATTCATCGCCCAGCAGGCTGTAAGCGTACGCACGCAATCCGTAGAGGTGCGGCTCCTGTGGGGCCAGCCGGATGGCTTCCGAAAAGTCGCGGACAGCCGCCTCCACCTCGTCGCCCCGCTGCAGGTACAACTCGCCGCGATACTGGAACGCCTGCCACAATTGCGGACTGAGGCGAATCTCTTCCGTCAGCAGCGCAATCGCCTGATCGCTGCGGCCCGCGGACGCGCGCTCGCCGGCCCGTTCCAACGTGGTCGCCGGATCGGGGACCGCCGGAAACCTGCGGCTCACGATATGGAAATAAGCGCCCGCGATCACGCACAGGCAAGCGATCTCCGCAGCGCCGTCGAATCCCCAACCGCCAAGGAAAATCCGGCTGGCCAGCGGCAAACTGCCGAACACAGCAGCCATGGCGAACGCCGTCCGGCTCCATTGTCGTGCCCGTAAGCGGTAGTGTGGCGCCGGCATATCTCCACGATAACGCACGCCAATCCGAGGCACGACCGTAAGGGAGTGATTGGGGCTAAGCTAACTCACGCCCGAACGCTGCCCAGACCGCGTCCATTCGGCGGTGCCGCGGTGTAGACTGCAAGTCATGGTGCTCACGAGACGTATGTTCGTCGCCGGCGCAGCCGGCGCCGCGGGGTTCGCCCTCCTCGGCCGCTCTCACGGAATGTCGATTCACTTGAGCTGCGGCGCGCTAGGAATCAAAGCGTCCCAAACCGAAGCCATCGACTACGCGGCCCGCTACGGATTCGACGTGGTGGATGCCGACGGGCGCTACCTCGGCGACCTGACAGAAGCGGATCTCGCACGCCTGCTCGATACTATGAAATCGAAAAACGTAGGCTGGGCGATGGCCGGGTTCCCAACGGAGTTCCGCAAAGACGATGCCGCCTTCAACGAATCGGTCAAAGCGCTGCCGGACTTCGCCGCGAAGGTTGAACGCGCCGGAGTGAAGCGTGTCACCACGTGGATCTCACCCTCCAGCTCCGACCTCACCTACATGGAGAATCTGCGCACGCACACGCGGCGCCTACGCGAGGCGGCGGGCATTTTGAAAGATCACGGCCTGCGCTTCGGCCTGGAGTATGTCGGCCCCAAGACTTCGTGGAGCACGAAACGTTATCCGTTCGTTCACACCATGGCCGAAATGAAAGAACTGATCGCCGAGATCGATCGCCCTAACGTCGGCTTCGTGCTGGATAGCTGGCATTGGTACACGTCGGGCGAATCGAAAAAAGATCTGCTGACGCTGCGCGGCGATCAAGTGATCTCGGTGGATCTCAACGACGCTCCCGCCGGCATTCCAGTGGATCAGCAGATGGACGGCAAGCGCGAACTGCCCGCCGCCACCGGGGTGATCGATGCGGCGAGTTTTCTGGGCGCATTGCAGACCATCGGTTATGACGGTCCGGTACGCGCCGAGCCATTCAACGACGCTGTCCGCAAGATGACGCCCGACCAGGCGCTGGCCGCTGCCAAAGCGGCCATCGATAAGGCTTTCGCACAGATCGTGTAGCGGCTCACATCATTTATGGAACGCACGCAAATCGAACAGATCTTCTACGGCCAGCCAGACCAGCAGCGGCGGTTCACGCAGGATTTCCCGGTCCTCCCCGACGTCTGGATCGCGTACGGCACCGCGCCCGACCAGCGCTTTGAACTGCTGCTCACGCCGCATAGCCGCAGCGACGCCGCCACCGCCGCGCAGGCCCTGCGGGAGCGGCTCAAGGCGGAGCAGGCGGTGGATCTGGGCTCGGTCAGCTGGACAGCCGTGCACCCCGGAGATCAGCGTGCCCGGATTCTGTTCAACGAGTCCGTGGTGCTGGCGAATTTTTCCTTCTGGGAACTCATGCGTGTCGCCATGCCGTTGACCGACTGGTGGCGTCGCGCGGTCGCGCCCCTCGGCAACGATTGGATCGGCGAAGGGGTCCGCGCCTTCATCGAAACCGGCGGCGACCGCAAACCGGGCGGCCCCAAGGGTCCGGGCGGCGATCTTCGCCTGCTCAAGAAGTTGATCGCCATCGCCGGCGCCATTGAATGCGAACGCGAAGGCGCCGCCGACCCGGCCGCCCCCACGGATCAATCCGCCGCCTTCACGCGCCTCTTCGGGCAGTTAACGAATCCCGCGGAGAATCGGGGATTGATCTGGGGCATCAGCTTGAACCGTCCCGCCAGCACCAGCGTGTGGCGTTCGCGCATGGCGGTCAAGGCGGATGCGGCCGCCCGCCTGTTCGACGTCAACACCGACGGAATTCGCTGGGCCGTGCTCGATACCGGGATCGATGCCGGACACCCGGCCTTCCGGCCGAAGAATGCGAAGAATGCCAACCAGGACGATGCCGGAGTGCCGGACCGGCCGGGAGAATTTCCCAGCCGCGTGGTGGCAACTTATGATTTTCTGCGCATCAAGGAACTCCTCGACCCGGACACTCCGGTTCCGTCTCGCCACTCCGCGGCCGGCACCGACCCGGAGAAACTGAAGAGCCTTACGGAGGAACTCGAGAGTCATCTGATACGCGGCCGAGCGGTGGACTGGCAACTGCTCGAACCCTTCCTGCGCATCCCCCACAATGGGGATTACGTGCGGCCCGCGCTCTCGCATGGCACCCACGTGGCCGGCATTCTTGCCGCCAACTGGAAGGACGCCAAGAATACCGGGCTGGAACAGGAGGTCTACGGAATCTGTCCGGACCTGGAGATTTACGATATGCGCGTGCTGGGTCCTGGCGCCGACGAATTCACCGTGATCGCCGCGCTGCAGTTCGTCCGTCACCTGAATGCCCACAAAGATCTGCTGGCGGTTCACGGCGTCAATCTCAGCATGTCGGTGCCGCACGACGTCGCCAATTACGCGTGCGGCCGCACTCCGGTGTGCGAAGAATGCGATCGCGTGGTGGCCAACGGCGTGGTGGTGGTTACGGCCGCCGGAAATCGCGGCTTCAACAAACTGGCACAGCCGGAAGACGGCGCCGCCGGCGACTACCGGTACATCAGCATCACGGACCCGGGCAACGCCGACAGCGTCATCACGGTTGGCTCTACGCACCGCTACATGCCGCACAGTTACGGCGTATCTTATTTTTCCAGCCGCGGACCCACCGGCGACGGACGGACCAAACCGGACCTGGTGGCCCCGGGAGAGCGCATCGATTCGTGTGCTCCCGATGGCGATTACGAAACCATGGACGGCACCAGCATGGCGGCGCCCCACGTCAGCGGCGCCGCCGCGCTGCTCATCGGCCGCCATCGCGAACTGATCGGACAGCCCAAGCGGGTCAAAGAAATTATCGTGAAGAGCGCTACCGACCTTGGCCGCGAGTCGCGTTTTCAGGGCGCCGGCATGCTCGACGTTTTGCGCGCGCTGCAATCTGTTTAGGAGATTCCACAACGTGAAACTCGAAGTGCTGCAAGCCAACGACGGCGATTGCCTGTTGCTGCACACCGATGGCGGCGAACTCATCCTGATCGATGGCGGCTCGGCGGGCGTGTACAGAACAGTGCTCAAGAAGCGGCTCGAACAGCTTCGGAGCACATTGCCGAAACTCGACCTCCGCCTGGTGATGGTGAGCCACATCGATTCCGACCACATCACCGGCATCGCGGACATGCTGCGCGACTTAGTGGAGAAGCAGGCGGACGGCGAGGAAGCGCGCTACCGCATCCGCTCGCTCTGGCACAACAGCTTCGAGAAACTGGCGGGCGGACACGCAGCCGCTACGCAATCCAGCATCGTGGCCGCGTCCCTGGACGGAGTGGCGCCGGCGGGTCTCAGTCTGGAGGTCGCGGCCGTGATCGCCAGCGTTAAGCAGGGCAACGCTGTGCGCGGCTGCGCCCAAAGGCTCACCATCGGCATCAACCGAGAAACCAACGGGGACCTGGTGGAGGCGCCGCCGGCCGGGAGGAAAGTGATCCCGATCGCGGCAGGGCTCACGTTTACCGTTCTTGGCCCGCGCGAGGCCGAGTTAAAGGCGCTCAAAGATTCCTGGAAGGAGGCGAAGAAAACCGGCGGTGCAAATGAGGAATCGGTCGCGGCGGATTTTCTGAACCGCACTGTCCCCAATCTCTCGAGCATCGTCGTGCTGGCCGATGCCGTGACGGCGGGCGGGAACAGGCGGCTGCTGCTTACCGGCGATGCAGGCGGCGATCTGATCCTCAAGGGTCTGGAATCGGCGGGGCTGCTCGATGGTGACGGCCGCATCGAGGTGGACCTGCTGAAGGTGCAGCACCACGGCAGCAATCACAGCGTGGATATCGAGTTCTTCCGCCGCGTGACGGCGCCGCGGTACGTCATCTCGGGCAACGGCCGGCACGGCATTCCACACCGCGACACACTCGAATGGTTGTCCGATGCGCGCGCCGGGCAGGCATTCGACGCGTACCTGACCAATCGCACCGGGGACAATGGCCTGACCGTGATGTTCGACGAATTCCTGACGCAGGAGGCCGCCCGGCAACCGCGCCACCACTGGCATTTCCGCGAGGACGCTGCGCTGGCAATCCCGGTGGATCTGTGACACGCTCCCTCACGGTCGCGGCTCGGAAAGCAGCGCCCGCGCGCGGGCGAGGCAAGCTAAAGCATGCCCCACCACGGCAAACACATTGCTTGTGTTGGTGGCGCAGGCGGTTTCGCCTGTGCAGTGGGATAATTTCCTAGCGGACGAAGAGAACGTATATCGCGATCGCCAGCACGACGAGGATTACCACCAGCCTCCATTTGGCCGATGCCGGACGGTGGACCGCGATTCCCGGCGGCAGGTTCACGGGTTGGTAGTCCGGCACCCGCGCGCGTCGCTCTTCGACGCTGGGATGAATCACCGCGTTCGCCGGCACCGGGCGCGGCTTCGCCATGGGCAGTTCCAGCCTCTTTACCCATTTGCCGCTCGCGGTCTTGACGCTGTGGCGCTTCGGGAAAAACTCCAGTATCCACCACGGTCCATGCAGCGAGGTGTGCAACTCGGCCGCCGGGTCGGGACGGGCATACGCGGGATCGGTCTCTCCTAGAATCTCGCGCACCTTGTTCTCGTCAAGCGCCAGGCCGGCCTTGCGCGCCTCATCCAACATCCAGCGCAGACTGATCTTCGATAGCCCGCTCTCCGCCTCCGGGTAGCTGCCGCCCACGTCGGAGTGTACCCCGGGGAACCATACCTGTTGGAAATCCTGGCCCGGCCGGCCGTCGCCCAGCAGATTCTGCCGGTAGAAGGCACGGTGTTCGTCCAGCGAAATGGCGTGGCGTGCAATTTGAATGGCGGGATTGTTCTGCGTGAACGGAATGATCACCGGGTTGTAGACCCAGCCCACCGAACTAACTGTATCCCAGACACCCAGGAAATAAATCGGACACTTCCTCGAGAAGGTCTCCTGGAACTGCGCCGCGATGCGGTACATCGCCTTGTCATCGCATTTGCCCATCATGCGGATCATGTAGTAGATCAGCGCTTCGTGGTGGGCGCGCAACAGGCCAAACATATAGAGCATGCCGCACAGTGCGCGCGCGGTGTAAGCGCCGCGGCTGAAACCGAAGATGAACAGCCGGTCGCCGGGCTCGTACTCGCACATGATAAAAGAATACGCATCGGCCAGCGCGCTGCTGAGGCCGTACCCAAAAGCCAAACCGATGGCTGCGGTCCAAAGCTTGGCCAGCTTGGTAAGGGCACTCGGATCGCCCCTGGTTCCTAGTCCGGGATGGTAGTAGCAAACCTGGCGATCCGATTGGGCCAGGGTGGCGTATAACTTGACGACATTCGAATTCGCATCGCCGAACTCATTGCCCGTTCCGTCCAGGCAGAGCACAAGGTCCTTGGGCGGTTTCGTGTCCACGCAGATCTCCGGACGGTATCATACATCATCCGCCGCGGACTCTATGACATTTTGCTTTCAGCAGCCGTGTTGCTCGCAGTGCGCCAGAAACTCCGTCCGCAGATGGCGGCAATAGTTGCGTGCCGTCTCCATGGCCCTCTGTGCGTGCTGGCGTTCCCCATCGCTCGCGGCGTGTTCCGCCTCTTCGGCCGCGATGTTCCCCTCATTCGCAGCCAGCGCGAACGCCAGGATGATGTGGTCCCTTTCGGTGCAGCTCATGGGGTGTCAATCTCCCGCCTCCCGCGATTCGCAGGAAGGCATCTTGAATCTTGCCTCAAAAATGGTCCGGGCGGCAAGTAATGGTTGGATAGCAAGTTTTTGTAACGCAGGGATATGAGTGTACTGGCCGTGTTCGTTCCATTGGTATACTCGACCTATCGAAACACTCCTAGGAGGGCCGGGATGGCCGCTGTTAAGTTTACGTTAAATGGGAAGGCGCAAACGGTGGATGTGCCGCCGGCGATGCCCTTGTTGTGGGTGCTGCGCGACACCCTGGGAATGACCGGGACCAAGTTCGGATGCGGGATGTCGCTCTGCGGCGCCTGCACGATACACCTCAACGGGCAGCCGGTGCGCTCTTGCGTGACTCCGATCTCCAATGTCGCCGGCAAGAGCGTGACCACCATTGAGGGTCTCGCGCCCGACCGCTCCAATCCGATTCAACAGGCCTGGATCGCCGAAGATGTTCCGCAATGCGGATACTGCCAGTCGGGGCAGATCATGACGGCGGCGGCGCTGCTGGCCAAGACGGCCAACCCCACCGATGCCGATATCGACGAGGCCATGCGCAACAATATCTGCCGGTGCGGAACTTATCAATCCATCCGGCGCGCCGTCCACCTGGCCGCGGAACTCCGCGCCAAGGGAGGCGCGCGATGAACGCCCTGCAAAATTTCAGCCGCCGCGGATTCCTGCGGGCGAGCGCGGCGACAGCGGGCGGCATTCTGATCGGCTTCCAGCTCGGCTCCCAGGAATCTTCGCCGGCCGTGTCTTCGAAGCTCAATGCATTCGTACACGTTGGCACCGACGACATGGTCACGCTTTTCATCCACAAGGCCGAGATGGGGCAGGGAACCGTGACGTCGCTTTCCATGCTGCTTGCCGAAGAGCTGGAATGCGATTGGAAAAAGATTCGCACGGAATTTCCCGGCGTGAGCCGCGAGTACGGGCCCATGCAGGGCGTGTTCGGCAGCGCGAGCGTGCGCACTTCCTACGATTCGCTGCGCCGCGCGGGTGCGGCGGCGCGCGAAATGCTGGTGCAGGCGGCGGCGCAGCAATGGGGCGTTGCCCCGTCGGCGTGCCGCGCCGAAAACAACATGGTGGTCAACACGGCCACCAATGCGCGAATGACGTACGGCAGCCTGGCGGAGGCCGCGTCCAAACTGACGGTGCCCGCCAACCCGGCGCTGAAAGACCCGCGCAGTTCCACCTGCTCGGCAAGCCGGTGAAGCGCCTGGACACGCCGGCCAAGGTGGATGGCAGCGCGAAGTTCGGCATGGATGTCCGCCTGCCCGGGATGGTGTACGCCGTGGTGGCGCGCTGCCCGGTGTTCGGCGGCAAGGTTAAGAGTTTTGACGCCGCCAAGGCGAAGGCCGTGGCCGGAGTGAAGATGGTGGTGCCGGTCTCCAACGGCGTGGCCGTGGTGGCCGACAACACGTGGAGCGCCATGCAGGGACGGCGCGTGCTCGACGTGCAATGGGACGAAGGTCCGGTAGCCGCCATGAGCACCCCCGCGCTCACCAAAATATTCCTGGAGCGCATGCAGCAGCCCGGCGCGGAGGCGCGGAAGGAAGGCGACGCCGCGGCGGCGCTGGCGGCGGCGAGCCGGAAGATCGCGGCGGATTACGAAGTGCCGTTTCTGGCGCACGCCCCCATGGAGCCGCTCAATTGCACGGCGGACGTGAGCGGGGATAAATGCTCGGTGTGGGCGTCCACGCAGGGGCAGAGTGCGGCGCGCGAGATCGCGGTGCGCATCACCGGCCTGCCGCCGGAAAAGGTGGAGGTGCACACGCTGTATATGGGCGGCGGCTTCGGACGGCGTGCCGCGGCGGATTACATCGGCGAGGCAGTGGAAGTCTCCAAGGCGGTGGGCGCGCCGGTGAAGCTGACGTGGTCGCGCGAGGACGATCTGCAACAGGATCTCTACCGTCCGGCCTCTTACACGCGCTTCGCCGGGGCGCTGGATGCCGATGGCTGGCCGCTCGTGCTGACCAGCCGCATCGCGTGCCCGCCCTTCGGCGGAGTACGCAACGGGCTGGCGCGGACCGGCGTGGAAGGCGTGGCCGATTTGCTGTACGCCATTCCGCACATGCTGGTGGATTATCACGCGGTGGAAGCGGGAATTCCGGTGAGCTACTGGCGCTCGGTGGGGTACTCGCAGAATACGTTTTTCGCGGAGAGCTTCCTGGACGAAATGGCGGCGGCGGGTGGGAAAGATCCGGTGGAGGTGCGGCGGCGACTGCTGGCGAAATCGCCGCGCATGCTCGGCGTGCTGGAACTGGCGGCCGAAAAATCGGGATGGGGTAAGCCGGCGGCGGCGGGTCGCGCGCGCGGAGTTTCGCTGGTCAACAACATCGGCAGTTTCACGGCGCAGGTGGCGGAGGTGTCGGTCACCGGCGGCAAACTGAAGGTGCATCGCGTGGTGTGCGCGATGGACTGCGGGCGCGTGGTGAACCCGGCAATTCTGGAGCAGCAGATTCAGAGCGGCATCGCGTTCGGACTGGCGGCGGCGTTGAAGGGCGGCATCACGATCGATCGCGGACGCGTGCAGCAGAGCAACTTCCATCAGTACGACGTGCTGCGCATCGATGAGATGCCGGTGGTGGAAGTGCATATCGTGGCCAGCCAGAACGCTCCGGGCGGCGCCGGGGAGGCCAGCACTCCGGGGATTGCGCCCGCCGTGTGCAATGCGATTTTCAAGGCGACGGGCAAGCGCATACGCCGCCTGCCGATACGCAAAGAAGATCTGGCATAAGTTGTGGTGGGGCGGACCCCCTGGTCCGCAGCCGACGCCCCCGTCGGCTTGCTTCGTGCGGAAGCATAATTTCGTTGGCGAGAAGCGGGTCCAGGGGGACCCGCGCGGACCAGGGGGTCCGCCCCACCATTTATGCCGGACTCGCATGGGAAAATGCGAAGGTGGATAGAACCCCTGAGTTGAAGTTCATCGGCGAGCGCGGAAAAGAGCTGGCAGTGTGGGAGTGGCCGGGGGAAGATCCGCCGTTTCTCTTCTCGCACGCCACCGGATTTCACGGCCGATGCTGGGACCAGATCATCCGCATGTTTCCGGAGCGTCGCTGCCTCGCGCTGGATGCGCGCGGGCACGGACGCAGCAGCCAGCTCGAGCTGCCGTACCACTGGCGGATCTTCGGACACGACCTGGCGTCGGTGGCCGAGCACTGGGACCTGCAGGATGCCCTCGGCATCGGCCATTCCAGCGGCGGGCACAGCACCGTGCAGGCCGCTGCGCTGCGGCCACACACCTATCGCGCACTGCTGCTGATCGATCCGACGATCTTCCCCCTGGAGTTTTACGGTACCCCACCGCCGGACGCGTCCTTCACCCTGCGGCGCCGCAACATCTGGGCATCGCCGGACGAGATGTTCGAGCGCTTCAAAGGCCGCCTTCCGTTTTCACGCTGGAAGCCGGAAATCCTGCGCGACTATTGCGATTACGGCGTGCTGCCGCGCGATGGGGAATTTGTGCTGGCCTGCCCTCCCGCCGTGGAGGCGTCGATCTATCTGAACTCCCGGGAGCCCGGGTCAAACATCTATGCCGAGGTCTCGCAGGTACAGTGTCCAGTGGTCGTGATGCGCGCCGGCCGGGAGCGGCAGCACGGAATCTTCGATCTGGCGGCGTCGCCCACGGCGGCGGACCTGGCATCGCGTTTCGCCCACGGGCGCGAAATCGTGCTGCCGGACGCGTCTCACTTCATCCCCATGGAAACGCCCGAAATCGTGGTGGACGAGATTCGAAAACTGGCGGCCGCTACTTCTGATCGAACAGTGCGGCCCGGCGAATCCGTTCGCCTTTGAACACCACGAGCGAAATGCGCTCGGTGGCAGCGATATCCTGAAGCGGGTTGCCATCCACCAGTAGCAGGTCGGCGTCCATTCCCGGGCGAATGGCGCCGATGTGGTTCGCGGCTCCCAACAGTTTCGCGGCGTTGACGGTGGCCGCCTGCAGGGCGACCGTCACCGGAATCCCGGCCTTCACCCAGAGTTGCAGTTCGTGGTGCAGCGAGGGTCCGTGGAAGACCATCGGGTTGCCCGAATCGGTGCCCATCACCAGCGGGACGCCCGCTACCCACGCGCGCAGCAGGTTGACCCGTGCGGTTTCGAGCGCCTGCTGGAACAACTGCGCCTTCGCGGCGTCGGCGCCCTTGCCGGAAGTCACAAATTCGCGCGTGCCCTTGAGCAGGCGCGCCGGCACCACCTGTTGCACCAGCGAATGATTCAACACGTCGGGCTTGCCGCCGAAGAAGAGCGCGTAGGCCTCGGCGACTCCGAGCGTCGGGTCGAGATAGACGCCCTCCCTGGCCATGCGCTGCAGCAGGGGGTCGGGAATTTCGTCGCGCCAGGATCCGTGCTCCACGCTGGCGCTGCCGATCTCCACCGCGTCGGCCACGTCGCGCGCATCGCCGGTGTGTGTGGCCAGCGGGAGGTGCTGCAGGTGCGCCTCCTCGGACACCGCGCGTACCAGCAGCAGATCCAGGCGATCGTAGAGCATGCCGTCGCCCCAGCCCGCTTCGAGGATCGCCTTGATGCCATCCACCCCTTTAGCCTTCAGCTCGCGGACCTGTTTACGGGCCTCCTCGGGCGTCTTGGGAGTGCGCACCAACTGCGCCCTCACGGTGTCCTTAATAGCGGCCGGCAGGTGCTGGACGAACTCGGTACCGTGGCCGCCCTCGGCCGTGAACATGGGTCCGCAGACGAAAAGCTGCGCGCCGAGTTTGGCGCCATCGGCGATGGATTTGCGCAGCTTGAGGGAAGCGTCCAGGCCATCGCCCACGCTGCGCGCCGCGGTGACGCCGCTATAGAGCAGGGCGGCGGCGGAGCGCGGCATGGCCTTTTCCACATCGTTATCCTGCGGGTCGGTGGAGATGCCGCCGGAAGCCGCGAGATGGATATGCGCATCGATCAGGCCGGGCAGCAGCGTCTTGCCCGCGCCCTCCACCACCTCGGCTTTCAGTTGTTCGGGATCGGGCGCCGTGCCTTCGTAAACGGCGGCGATCTTGCCGTCGCGAACCAGCACGCCTCCGTTTTCGATGACTTTGCCATCGCCCGTGAAGATGCGCGCGTTACGGATCAGAAAGATGCCGGAGCGCTGCAAATCGCGGTACAGCGCGGCGTTGTTGCCGATGTGGTCCTTGCTGTAGGATTGCCACGAGCCCATCAGGACGAACGGCGCCAGCACCGCGATCACCCAGAGCTTATTGCGCGGCCGGATTTTTTCTTCCTTCTCCCAGCGGAAGAGCTGCACCGCCAGGAACAAGCCGAGCACCGTGGTGAGCAGCAGGGCGGCCACTGCGGCCGCGTTATCCCAGAGATTCTGATTGCGGAAAAAGATGCCCTGGAAGCCGCTGACCAGGTACGAGGCCGGCATGAACTGCGCCAGGGTCTGCGCCCAACGGGGCAGCATCGCCGAGGGCACCGTCGCGCCACTCAGGAAGAGCATGGGCATGTAGACGCTCTGTATCGCGACGGTGGCCTCGCCCATGGTGTTGGTGACCGCCGCCAGAATCAGGCCGATGGCGCGCAGCGAGCAGACCCCGAGCGAGGCCATCAGAAACAGCGAGATCCAATTCGGCGGAATCGGCATGGCGTAGAGAAAATGGGCCAGCCCCACCAGCAGGATGAGCACGGGTAGGAACAGCAGCCAGCCGCTGAGCATGGCGGCCACCAGGATGGGAAGCGGCGAGATGGGCGTCACCTTGAAGCGGCGCAGAATATTGGCCTCGCGCTCTTGCACGCTGCGCATTCCGGCGCCCCACAACCCGTTGCCCAGGATGCCCATCACCAGCACGGTGCTGACGAAGTAGGCGATGCCCGCGCCCACGCCGGCGTGAAACATCTCGGCGAAACCGAAGAAGAAAATCAGCGGGAAGAGGTAATTGAAAAACAGCACGCCGCGATCGCGCAGCGTCAGGCGCATATTATTCTTGAACAGCGCGAGGTAGACTTTCATTCCCGCAGACTCTTCCCCGTAAGTTCGATGAACGCGTCCTCGAGCGACGGCCGCTTGATGCGTATATCGGACAGTTCGACGCCCTTTTCGTCGAGCCACATGACCATATCCACCACGATGCGCGCCGGGCGTCCGGTGGTCACAAAAATCTTCATGCGCCGCTCGTCCACGGCGACCTGGTCGGCCAGGGGCCAATGCGGTAGCGACACATCGCCAAGCGGAGTGGCGAGCTCGATCTCGATGGTGGAATGCGCCAGCACCTTTTCCTGAATCTCGCGCGGGGTGCCCATGGCGACGATGCGGCCTTCATCGACGATGGCGACGCGGTCGCAGAGTTTCTCCGCCTCCTCGATGTAGTGGGTCGTCATCAGAATGGTGCGCTGCTCGCGGCGCAGGGCGAGCACGAGCTCGTGGATTTCGAGGCGTGCCTGAGGATCGAGTCCGGCGGAGGGCTCATCGAGGAAGAGTACCTGGGGATCGTTGAGCAGGGCCAGCGCCAGGGCGAGGCGCTGCTTTTGTCCGCCGGAGAGCTTAGCGTAGGCGGACTCGCGCTTCTCCCAGAGTTGCAGGCGCTTCAAAAGCTGCGTGGCATCTACGGTGCGCGTGTAAAATGCGGCGAAGAGCTCCATGGCCTCGCAGACTTTGAGTTTCTCCTGGAGGTTGTTGGCCTGCAGGCAGACGCCAACGCGGTCCTTGAGCTGGCGGGTTTGGACTTCGGGGTCGCAGCCCAGCACGCTAACTCGTCCGCCGCTGCGTGTGCGGAGTCCCTCGAGGATTTCGACGGTGGTGGTCTTGCCCGCGCCGTTGGGGCCGAGCATGCCGAAGACTTCGCCGGCGCGCACTTCGAAATCGATGCCCTTGACGGCCGGGAAACTGCCGTAGCTCTTGGTCAGGGCTTCCACCTGGATGGGATTGTCCACGAACTCTTCAGTCTCTCACAGGACGACTGATCGGATTACTTTATTGCCGAGGTATACTTGACAACTTTCAAGAGCATCAAGGAAACTCGGCAGAGGAAATTCGCGGAGGAGAACCAATAAAGGATGATCAGACATGTGTAAGAACGGCAAAGGCTTTTGTCCCGGGCCCATAGCCTCGCATCTGCGGCGGTGCTTGCAGTGTGAAACGGAGTTCAATGCTGCTGCGCCGGTGGTAGCACCCGCTCCGGTCGCGCTCGCGCCGCTTCCCATTGCATTATCGGCAATCGTGGGCACTG
The DNA here is from genome assembly GCA_963805775.1 of uncultured Solibacteraceae bacterium. Taxonomy (GTDB): domain Bacteria; phylum Acidobacteriota; class Terriglobia; order Bryobacterales; family Bryobacteraceae; genus Solibacter. Next base: position 29,093 of record CAWDWK010000047.1, read on the forward strand.
CCACACCGGCGGTCCACCCGGGACGTGTTGCAGGAAATTTGGGCGTGGGCGAGCAGTTCAATTTGACGGCGGCTCCCGCGCCGCCGGTGGGAACGGAACTGCACTGGATCCACTCCGGGGACGCGGAACTGTCGAACGAATCGAGCGACGGCCGGGCTTTATTCACCGCCGGCTCCACAAGAGGTCCGGTCAACCTCAAACTGAAGATCAAGAATGGGCCGTACGCCGGCCGTGTGTTGTCCGAATTCAATTTCACGGTGCTCGAGCCCACCGGGACGGCGACGAGGCAGCAGCCCGGCACCAACCTACGCCACACGCAGAATCGGGCGGGAGTCGGCTTCAAGATGTGGGCCAACCTGCTGCCGTCCACAGTTCCTTTCGACGGTGTCCAATGGCGCGAACATACGGGCATAGGACTCGCCACCGGACACTTCGCCGGCGAAAACGGACGGATCCACGCCCCCTCCGGTGTGGCGTATGGAGCGGACAACCAGCCGGTCAATCAACTTTCACAGGCCTGGATGGCGGTGGAGGCGAATCCCGGCGGTAATTATGGGATCAATTGGATCGGCCAGATCGACACGGTTGATACCGGAGACCATCCTCCGCAAACCCCTGCCGCCGGGCCCGTCGCGGCGGTCTGGAAGGTAAGTTCGCATAAGTGGAACATAGAGTGGAAATACCGGGTCCGAACTTCGACGGGCTGGAGCGGCGAGAAGGTACTGGAGAGAGTGATGCATGAGGCGAAGATCGACGCCAATGGCACCGCTACGATCAAGAAGGGGAATGCGGGGCCGTTCCAGAGGACTGCCGGCCAGGGTACTTCCCCTTACTAAGGGACTGCCGGGTTCAAGCAACTGACACCGCTCCCTCACGGTCGCGGCTCGGATAGCGTATCGGAGCCACGACTGTGAGGGATCGTCTGCTTATGCCGTCTGCGTCTTCGGCCTCATCTGCTCCATAAACTTCCGCATCGCCGCGATCTGACCCGGCGAGCGGGCTTCAGACCATTGCTCGAAGCGCCCGGCAGCCTTTTCCAGGTGCGCCAGAAAGCCCGGGTTCGAAAACATCTTCCGCCCTTCCGCGATAATCGGCCGGACCCGCTCCCACACGCCGAAGAATTCGCCGCTGGTTTCGAAGAAGAGGTCTTCGTGCAGCAGTCCGTAATTGAGCAGTGCGCAGGCCTGCTCCCAGTAGCTGAACACCATCATGACCCGTGCGCCGTTATCGGTTCCCGGCGCCGCAATCCGCATGGATTCCTCCATACTATTGGCGAAATAGCTTTTGGAGAACCAGTCGCGGGCCTCGCGGAGGCGCGCCTCGCGCCGCTGTTCGTAAAGCTGAAGATGCAATTGTGCCTGCTCGTAAGTAGGTTTCGTCTCGGTAATTTTCGCTGACATGTTTGCCCTCTGAGTAAGATTCGAGCCGGCCAGGCCGGCCCTCACAGGTAAGACGAACGGGCCCCGGCGAAAATCGACAGCCCCCGGCAATTATTTGAGCTGTCCGTATGGGAGCACACGAATTGCGTTAACTGTGGGAAGAGAATTGCCCGAACCGTTGGTCGGTCGGCGGGGTTGTTTTACTACCGTTCACGTCCGACAACGGACCGCGTACTATGGAACTGGCGCTGCGCCTCTTCTTTTAAACATGACTATGATTCGATTCCTTGTTTTCGCCATTCTGCTCGCGGCGGCCCAGGCGCAGACCCACCGCGTGGTCGCCATCGCGCATCGCGGAGAGCACCTGCATCATCCCGAGAACACGATGCCGGCGTTTGAAGAGGCGGTCCGCCTAGGGGCCGATTACATCGAAGTGGATGTCCGCACCACCGCCGACGGCAAGCTGGTGCTGAGCCACGACGGCACCGTGGACCGCTGCACCGACGGCAAAGGAGAGGTCTCCAAGATGACCTTCGATGAGGTCCGCGCGCTCGACGCCGGCATCAAGTCGGGAGCGGAGTTTAAGGGCACCCGCGTTCCGACCTTCGACGAGGTGCTGGACTACGCCCGCGGCAAGATTAATGTCTATGTGGACGTCAAGCAGGTTACCGCGAAAGACCTTGTGGAGCACATTGTCGATCACGGCATGGCGGACCATGTGGTGATCTATTCAGGCCGCCTATCGAAGGACATTCAGCAAATCAATCCGAAGTTGAAGATCATGCCGGAATCGGTGAATGTCGACCTGGTGCAGCGCATTATCAGCGAGCTTCACCCCAAGGTCATCGCGTTCGGCGCTTCCGATTGGAAGCCCGAAATCATCAAGCTGGCGAAGGATGCAGGCGCGGAACTTTATGTCGACCGGCAGGGGTCTGACCGGAGCGGTCCGACGGACAACCCGGCGGGCTGGCAGTCGGCGATCGACGCCGGAGCGGATGGCATTCAGACGGACCGGCCGGGGGAATTGGTCTTGTATCTGCGCGAGAAGGGGTACAAATCAGACAAGTAGGATCGATCATCCCTAGTTATCGACTGATTGCCCCAGATCAGTGGACTCGGCGGCGTTCGAAATCCGCCACGATCTGGTCCATGGTCGGCTTCAATTGGTTCGGATCCAGGATGCACCGCTGAAGGATTGCCACCATATCTATCCCGCCGGGTATTCCGCCCAAATTACGGTACGCTTCGGAGCTCGGAGGGCCACCCGGCGCACCCACGGCCGGAATCGCGGGAGGCAGGCGGAACGCGTACATGCTGCCGCCGGCGAGGACCTCGTGCGGATAGCGAGTTAGCCAGCCGCAGTTATGGCCATCCAGAATCATGCCGGCCGACACCACGGCATATCGACCCCCGTCCGAAGCCACGGGCTTCTGGCAATTCCAAATCTGCGACTGGGGAACGTACACAGCCGGGTCGGAAAATCCGTACTCATCCAATAGCAGGTGATCGAGTCTCCTTTGTTCGGCGAACCGGCGTACATCGGGGAGGGACTGATTCCAGTCGAGGTTGGAGTCGTTCACCAGGACGAACCCCGGGCGACCCAGGCTGAGGGAATTCAGGAATGGCATGAAATACGGATACGAACGAGCCGTGGTCACCAGCGACGCAGCCGCGAGCACCACCGTCAGCCAACCCAGCGGGCGTGCGGAGCCGAAGCCGGATTCCCGCAGTACGGCAAGCGCGCGCGGCAGCGGCGCGATGGTCAGGGTCAGCAGTGCCATGGGAATGGTAAAGTGCCGGATGCTGATGGTGGTCTGGCTGATCATGCAGAACGCGGTGAAGACCACCAGAAAGACCCATGTGGCACGCCAGTAGATCCGCCTCTCCGCGGGAATGATAACGGTAGTTTTTGCGCGATTGCGCCGTCCTAGTAATCCGACCGGAATCGCCAGAAGGAAGATCGCCAGAGTTGCTAGCGGCGTCTTCAATAGGAAGACCACGGGAAAGTAGAACCAGACGCCATGTGAATAGGTGTGCCCCAACAGGAAGGTCGGCCGGACCGACATCAGGCCGAACAACCCGAGCCCGCGAAGGTAAATCCAGGGCGGCATGAGTAACCGCCTTAAAACGAGAGAAGCCGGGTTCGTTCCCAGGATCGCCAAAGAGTCCGTGGGCTGATTCACCGATAGAACGAAGTACACCGCATAGACGATCAAGCCGGCCCGGACGACGCCGCGCAGGGTCGCGCGCCACTGGACCCGTCGCCAGGCGCGTCCTTCCTCGCGCCCGGATGGAAACCCATCGAGCGGATTGGTTCGCAGGCTAATTCGAAAAGCCAGGAAGGCGAACAGCAGAATCCCGGCCGAGAATTTCGTGAGCAGTGCGCCGGCCAGAGCGAGTGCAAATGGCCAGACTCTGCGATTCTCTCCGCCCGATCCCCACAGAGCGGCGAAAGTCCACATGGTGAGCAGCACGAAGAAGGTAATGGGGATGTCCGTGATCACCAGGGGACCGAAAGTAAGGAACGCGGGCATGCTCGCGTACAGGGTCACGGCCAGAAGACCGCCCCATTCGCCAGCCAGCCGGCTCCCGTAGCAGAAGATCAGCGCCCCTAGGGCCACCATGAGCAGGAGCATCGGGAGCCGGCCCCAGGCCAACGTCGCGGCAGGATCGTTCCAGCGGGCGAGAAACAGGTGCCCGAAGGACCATTGCGCCAAGAAAGCCGGGAACAGGCCTTCCTGGCCAAATGTCCAGGCAGGGCTCTGATAATCGGCTCGGGCGCCGCCGATAACGAGGGGTAGCGCGGCCAGCAACTTAGCCAGCGGAGGGTGTTCGATGTTCATGCGCATGTCGAGCTTCTGCAGATAACTGACACCCGCGCCCAGATGCGCTACTTCGTCTACGCTGACGGATTCGCGCCATGCCGCGCCACCCGCCAGAGCGGCCATGAGCAGCAAGATGACGGCGGCCAGACTTATCTTCGCTTTCCTGGACATTGGCACGGGGGCTCCGGCTCACGCGACGGTCGCGTACAATTTTAATCCTACGCAACGGCCTGGGCGCTAGTTCCACAGTCGGAGCCGGACGCGACGATGCGGCTAGGCCCTGTTCAGCGCTCGCTTTGGCATGAAGAAGTCGTCCCTTTTCAAGCTGCATTTCTTTGCAATGTATTTGCAGTAGTCGAGGCGGCCGGCCTTCTGATCGCGGGTATCGGAGCCGAAGGTGAACTTCAGCCCCTGTTCTTTCGCCATGAGGATGAATCTCTCATGCGGCGTATGGGCAAGGTCGTTTATCTCGACCGCGAGACCTCTCTTTTTCAGAGCCGCGATGATCTTCTGCATTCTCTCCTCGGTCCACAGCGTATAGTAGTCACGCGCGATGCAGACCGGCAGGAATAACGGCCATCCGAAGATGTTGACCGGTTCATTGTTTTCGATGACCTCAAGAGAGTGCGTGACGTACGTCTCCATGAACTTTTGCGGGTCATCAACGTAGGTGTCGAAATTCCAGATGCGCAGCGTCTCTCCGTACCCGTTCCCGTTGGGAATGGTTTGCGGGTCCATCAAGACGTAATCCACCAGCTTGATTACTTCGGGCGAAAAGTTCTTGGACCAACCCGGACTCATTGGCTGCAGCCCGTAGTAAACCGGGTACGCCTGCAGCGAATCGATGAACCGCCGCAGGCCAGCGTCGTCGTTTACGGCGCCTCCAGAATTCACCATGATGCCGAACTGAACACCTGTCTTTGCGGCGATTTCCATGACGTGGTCGATCGTGAAATTTGGGGTCAGGTGACAATGGAGATCCATCAACGGGAACGCCTCATCAGCTGGCGCCCCGAAGCTCAGGGGCGATGGCGAGGCGGTCAACAGTCCGCCCGCGATACCAGCGCTTTTTAGAAATTCTCTTCGTTTCATGACAATACTCTCCTTCCAAACTCGTTGGTCAGGCTGGCGGAATGGGCGACGAAGCCGTGGGAGCCGAGAAACGCAACTCGAGGCCGCGTTTCTCAAAAGCCTGCACCTGCGCGGCGGGAGCGTCATGCTCAACTACCAGGTAGTCGATAGCATGCAGATCGGCGACCTGAAATGGAGCCGGCGTTTCCAGCTTGTCATTGAGCACGACGACGACACACGTACCGCTGGCCTCGATCATGGCGCGCTTGAACACGGCCTGATCGCTGTCCATGCCCCATAGGCCGCGGGCTGAGTCGATCGCGCAAGCCCCCGGAAAACACACATCGGCACGTATACGGCGCAACTGATCCAGCGCCTCCGCACCCACGCTTCCTCCGGCACTGATATCTATGCGGCCGCCAATCAGCATAACCTCGAAGCCCTCGCGCGCCATCAGTTGCTGGGCGATGCTGGGGGCGTTGGTGGCTACGGTGAGTCCATGCCGTTCGGGCAATGCAGCGGCGATCGCGTTGTTGGTGGAGCCGGCATCGATCAATAGCACCTGGTTGGGCTGCACCAGACTCGCGGCCACTTTGGCCAACGCCTGCTTGCGAGGAGCGTTCTCATCCTGACGTTGCCGAAACGGCGGGAGTGGGGGCGACGGCAGCAGCGCGCCTCCATAGACGCGGCGGCACAGGCCCTGCGCGGCCAGTTCTCGAAGATCGCGGCGGATCGAATCTTCGGAGATGTCGAACACGCCGGCAAGTTCGGCGGCGGATACTCGTCCCTGAGTACGCAGTCTGGTTAGGATCTCACGCTTGCGTTCCTGTGGCAGCACTTCGGAATGTGCGCTCATTGCGGAGCCTCCATGCTACGGAGGGGCAGACCCAGGGCGATCAGGTTCTGCCGCAATTGATGGGCGCCGACGAATCGCAGCGCCTGAAGCCCCACGCCCGCAGCGGCGGAAACGTTGCGGGGCGAATCGTCGATGTAGACCGCGCGCGAGGGTGGGATCTCGTATCGCGTCAACAGCCGATGGAAGATCGCCGGGTCGGGCTTGACCAGCCGCTCCTCTCCCGACACGACAATGCCCTCGAACCAGTCGAGGAAGGCAAAGCGGCTGCGCGCGACGGGAAACGTCTCATGCGACCAGTTGGTGAGTGCGTAGAGGCGCAGCCCCTGCTGTGTTAGTTCCTTCAGGAGTTCAACCGCTTCGGGGATATCGCCACCAAGCATTTCCGGCCAGCGCTGATGGTACGCGGCGATCATTGCAGCCTGGTCGGGATGACGAGTGGTGAGTTCGGATACGGCCTCGCGCCAGAGGCGACCTGCGTCCTGCTGCGCGTTCCATTCGGGCGAGCAGACCTCGGAAAGAAAACGCTCCATCACCTGGTCGTCGTCGAAGAGTTTGCGATACAAGTAGCGAGGATTCCAGTCGATCAAGACACCGCCGAGATCGAACACCACCGCGTTGATTCCCGCCAGCCTCACCGCGGAATCCGGATAAGTGTTCCTCTGGGAAACCGCTCTTCGATGATTCGCACAATATCTCACGTTTTTGTCGTAGTTCTCTCTATATTTGAGCAGATCAGGCAGAAACGTGCAAGATCACGAAGGCGTTAATCCATCTTCCGGTCGTCGCGTGGTCTTGATGTCTGAGTCAATGGCCGTACAGGTATGCTGTACAATACGAATCGGGTGCCCCATGCCGAGTGAGACGACGTATACAAGCCTCCGTGAAAATCTGGCCAGCGTTCTCGATCAGGTGGTGGACCAGCAGGAAACCGTGATCGTTCGGCGGCGGGGAGCGCGCGACGTCGCTCTTCTCCCGGCCACTGAACTCGCCGGCCTCATTGAAACTGCCCACCTGTTACGGTCGCCACGCAACGCACGGCGTCTTCAATCGGCATTGCGACGGGCGGAGAAAGGGCGGACCAAGCCTGGAACGGCCGCGGGGTTGCGTCGCGAGATGTTAGGTGAAGCCAGATCCTAAGCGGGTCGCGGTCTTTCAGCCTGAGTTTCGGGAGGACCTCCGCTTTTGGGTCAAAACCGAACGCAGCACCGCAATCAGAGTGGTGGATCTCGTCGAGGCAGTGATGCGTGATCCATTCCAAGGGCTGGGAAAGCCCGAGCCTCTCAAATATGTGCTGGCGGGTTGCTGGTCGCGTCGTGTTAGCCAGGAACACAGGTTAGTTTACCGGGTCACGGATGAGGCTATTGACTTCCTCCAGGCTCGATACCATTACTAAAAAGCAGAATCGCCCGGGTGCAGTTTGTTCCTATTATATTTTAGGGTGCTTTTATCCTGATTCAACGCTGCGATGCTAACCCGCGTGCTTCAGTTCATCGCGCTTGCTCGCAATCTGTGCGTACATGGCATCCGGCGCTCGACAATCCAATACTGGCTGTAGCGATCGTCGAAACTCCGCGAGATCGGCTACTCCTCTTCGAGATCCCGAAAACGGCAGGCGAAGAGTCGGAAAAATCCAATAAGTGTTGAAAAATGCAACGCAAACGTGGGAAAAATTGCATTTGTTTAGCTCGCTGCCAACTGAAGGAATCGCGTTGCATAGCCTAAGTATTTTAGAATCAATCACAAGATAAAACAGGACCAATTTGGTCCGCAAATTGCCCCCTGATGCCGCTGTTTTGCGCTATACGGTATGAAGGAGCACGCATGATAAGATTCTGGAGCGCTGCGGCGGCGCTGGCACTGACTGCTGGGCAATTGATGGGACAATGCGGCAGCCCCACCGGCCAGCCGCTCGATTTCACTCCGTCGGGGGATTTCGGGACCATTGGGCAGAGCGAGTGGTCGTGGAGTTTCAGCCCGCAGGGCGGCACACCGCCTTACACGTTCTCGCTGGCTCCCGGCGCCACCAACATCCCGGGCTTCCGCATCGGCACCGCGCCGGACGCGCCTAATTGGATTCCCGCCGGGGACGGCACGCTGTTCGGTCAGGCGCCTGCGGGAGCCGCGGCGAACACCCCATTCACCACGCAAGTGCAAGTGACCGATTGCATGGGCAGAAGCGTCGCGCATCCGGTAACGGTGCGCTTTTCACCGATCGACTTCAATATTCAATGGATGCCGTCGCAGGTGTCCGAAGGGCAGACATTTTCCCTTCCGCTCACCGGTATCGGCGGCACGCCTCCTTATAGCATTGCCTTGGTTGCGGGTTCGTTGCCGCCGGGCGTAAACACGGCGGCCAATGCGATCGCGGGCACTCCGGCATCCGGCTCGGCCGGGCAATGGTACTTCACGCTCAGGATATCGGACTCCGGCGGTTCCAGTTTTCATCGCGGATACCAGATGAATGTGATTACCCTGGGCCTGACCTCGCCGCGGCTGGTTATCGGCAGCGTCGGCCAGAACCTGAATTGGCCGGTTGCGGTCTCCGGCGGAACGCCGCCCTACCATTGCAGCCTGGATGTAAGACAGCGGGTTGCCATCGGGTTTCTCCATCGATCCTGCGTGCGCGGTTAAAGGTACCCCGACGTACCCACTCGACTCGGTGTGGGGCTTCAGTATTGATGTGGCCGACTCGGCCCCGGTTCCGAACAGGGCGAGTATTCCGCTTTGACACGAGGGTGATGGGAGCGTCGCCGCAGCCGCTGACGCTGACGCCGCGCTACGAATCGGTGGAGCTGATTCCCAGCGCGACGCGCGCGGAGTACTACCAGGATCAAGCCGCGGTAGTGGGCGGCGTACCGCCGTGGACTTGCACTCTGGCGCCCGGCTCGTCGCTGCCCCCAGGTGCGTTACTATTTAATCTCAGCACGGTGGACTCGCTTCAGGACTATGAGGGTTGCTTCCTCATCGGCAGCGTGTTCGCTCCCGGTGATTACAGTTTCACTCTGCATGTGATGGATTCCGTGGGCAATTTCGGAGATTTTCCGGCGACCTGGCATGTGACCCCCCTTGCGGTATGGAATAAATTTCCGCCATACGGCTCGAATATTCCGTACCTGAATCAATCCTATTCGCAGGCGTTGCTGGTGTCCGGCGGAACGCCGCCGTATACCATCACACCGCTCAAACCATACCCGGTCGATCTCACGATCGCTACGAATGATCCGGATGCGGTGCTGGCGGGCACCGTGCTCGAGGCGGGCTATGGAATGCCGCTGGATTTCCAGGTTCGGGACTCAGCGGGAAACACGCTCACCAACGAGTCTTTCCTGAGTGCCCTGTCCGCGCCCGGGAATCTAACGCTCCTGATAAGCTACGGCCCTGAGCCGGCGGCGACAACGGGTCAGCATTACGCGATCAATCTGGACGTAACCGGCCCGGTGCACAATCCGCCGTACACGGTGACTCTTCTAGCCGATCCCACAGGCCCGCAGCCAACCAGAACCACGCTGCCGGCGGGCCTCAGCCTGGTGACCCCGTTCAGCACCCCGGGTGACACCAACGCGGTGGCGCAGATCCAGGGAACTCCCACAGAGGCCGGAGACTTCTCGTACCTGCTCTCGATCAAGGACGCGGCGGGGAACGTAGGCCAGCGCGAAATCAGCATGCACGTGGCTGCGGCCGGCGCATCCACCGACGTATCGGCGGATGTCAAGATCACGACCACCGCGTTCATCTATAGCCGGCTGACCAAGATCTTCTCCGGCACCGTGACGGTGACGAACACCTCTTCGATAACGTTGAATGGCCCGCTATCGGTTGTGCTGACCGGCCTGACTGCCGGGGTCACGGCATTGAACGCCACCGGCTCGACGGCATCGGGTCCGTATTACACGTTCGACTTTTTGCCGCTGTCGCCCGGGCAATCCGCGACGTTCGCCGTCGGGTTCAGCGATCCGTCGAATGCGCGCATTGGTTTCACGCCCAAGACTTATTCGGGGGCGCCGCAGTAATCAGGAGGAAAATCCATGTTACGAAACTTATTTTCATTTGCGGCCGCCGCCGCTCTATTGGCGGCGGTTTCTACGCCGGCGCAAGCCGACGTGATGTTTACCGTTGACATCAATACAAGCTCGCTTTTGGGACAAGGGTGGCGGGATTTACCTTCAGTTCGATCCGGGACTGAATGCGGATCTCGCGTCGGTGAGCATTGCGAATTTCAGCGTGGCGGCTCCAGGGGCCCTGGACCCAGCTTCGCCGCTCAATTTTTCCGACGGCGGGGCTTCCGGATCGCTGGACAGCAACAACCTTACGATCTGGAACACGTTCGCGCTGAACGACTACGGGGAGGCGCTGACATTCGGCTCGCAGATCGCGTTTCTAGTGGATTTGAACATTCCGGCGACACTGACGGGAGATTCGGGATCGGAGTTTCTCGTCCAGGTGACAGGCCCTGATCTGCTGACTCCGCTGCTGACCGCCGATCCGTCAGGGAACCTGGTGACGATGTCCTATGACACAACCGGAGCCTTGAGTGTGCTGAGCACCAACCCGGATGCGGCCAAGGTATCCGCAGTATCCGCAGTACCCGAACCAGGCGGGTTTGTGCTGCTCGGCAGCGTGCTTGTTCTATTGCTGCTGGTTGGGAGAAAGCGGATCATCTGTATGCGCATGCCGCCTGAGGCCGACTGATTACCGCCTGGTCCGCTCCGAGGTCCACCGAAGGCCAACCAACTCGCCGGGGGCTGGCGACACCTCGCCAGCCGCTTGCGACGTCATCGATCACGCCAACATAACAATTCCTAACTCATTACTCGTGAAGTATTTAGCCCTTGGCCCGGGCCGGATCCCAACCCCCGACGTGCTAGCGTCGAAGTTGGAAGGACCCCGTTCGCCATGACACGCATTGCTCGACTCACGTTGCCCGCCACACGCACCGCGAATTTGCCCTTCGAACCAAAGTAGTCCTTCATTTGCAACAAAACTCCACTCATTGTCGATCCCAACGAACTCAGGGAACCCAACGTTTCGTCATTCCCCGATCCAGATCGGCGTTCCCTCTTCTACCAGCGCCCAGATTTCGTCCATCTCCTCGTCGGTCACCGCGATGCAGCCCTGGGTCCAGTCGCCTTCCTTCCGCGCGCCGTCGGGCAAGCCGTGGATCATGATGTCCCCGCCGGGATCCACTCCGGCGTCCCGCGCGCGCGCCACGTCCGCCGCATCCGGGTACGAAATGTGCAGCGACAGATGGTATTTGCTCTGCGCGTTGCGCCAGTCGATGGTGTACCGTCCCTCCGGCGTCCGCCCGTCGCCTTCCTGCCGCTTCGGACCGAACGGTTCCCGCCCCAGTGCGATGCGGTAAGTACGCAGCACGCTCTCCCCGCGCAGCAGCACCATTTCACGCTTTTTCTTGCTCACCAGCACCAGATCGGCCTTCAAAACCCCGCAACGCATCCCACGAGTATAGCGGCGGCCCCATGAATTCAACAACTTGCATTACACGCAATTTAGGTTCTTAAAATCTGTAGATTTTTACGACAATTAGGTCTTATAATATGGTTTAAGGACGTGAATCCCATACTCATAAGGAGGGGAGAGTTGAGCAACTCATCCACCACCACGACTCGGCCGAAGGTCACCATCGACGGTAACGAGGCGGCTGCGTACGTAGCGCACCAATCGAACGAAGTCATCGCCATTTATCCAATTACTCCTTCGTCCAATATGGGCGAATGGGCCGACCAGTGGTCTGCCGAACAGAAGACCAATATCTGGGGCACCGTCCCGACGGTGATCGAGATGCAAAGCGAGGGCGGCGCCGCCGGTGCGCTTCACGGAGCTTTGCAGGCGGGGTCGCTCTCCACCACGTTCACGGCATCGCAGGGTCTGCTGCTGATGATCCCCAACATGTACAAGATTGCGGGCGAACTCACCAGCACGGTGTTTCACATTGCCGCCCGCGCCCTGGCCGCGCAGGCGCTATCCATTTTCGGAGACCACAGCGACGTGATGGCCGCTCGCTCCACCGGCTTCGGGATGCTTTCGTCGAACTCGGTGCAGGAAGTCATGGACATGGCGCTGATCGCCCAGGCGGTAACCCTGGAAGCACGTCTCCCCTTCATGCACTTCTTCGATGGTTTCCGCACATCGCACGAAGTCGCCAAGGTCGAGCAGCTCTCGGTCGCCGACATACGCGCCATGATCGACGAGAACCTGGTGTTTGCGCACCGCTCCCGCGGGCTCTCCCCCGACCGCCCCGTCATCCGCGGCACGGCGCAGAATCCCGACGTCTACTTCCAGGCTCGCGAAGCCGGCAACCCGTACTACCTGGCCGCCCCCACCATCGTGCAGAACGCCATGGATAAGTTCGCCGCGATCGTCGGACGCCAGTACCACCTCTTCGATTACTTCGGCGCGCCCGACGCCGAGCGCCTCATCATTATGATGGGCTCCGGCGCGGAAGTGGCGCACGAAACGGTGGAAGCCATGCTCGCCGCCGGTGAGAAGGTCGGCCTGCTCAAAGTACGCCTGTTCCGGCCCTTCGCGATTGAGACCTTCGTCGCCGCCATTCCCGAGAGTGTGAAATCCGTCGCCGTCCTGGACCGCACCAAGGAACCCGGCGCCACCGGTGAGCCGCTCTACTGCGACGTCATTACCGCATTCGCCGAAATGGGCGTTGCGAAGAAGGTGATCGGCGGACGCTACGGGCTCTCGTCCAAGGAATTCACGCCCGCCATGGTCAAAGGCGTGTACGACGAGCTCCTCAAGGCGCACCCGAAGAACCACTTCACCATCGGCATCAAGGACGACGTCACCCATACCAGCCTGGACTACGACCCCGAGTACTCCACCGAGGCGGCCGGCACGGTGCGCGCATTGTTTTACGGACTCGGCGCGGATGGCACCGTCGGCGCCAACAAGAACTCCATCAAGATCATTGGCGAAGAGACCGACAACTACGCGCAGGGCTATTTCGTTTACGATTCCAAGAAGTCCGGCTCCATCACTACGTCGCACCTGCGCTTCGGGAATAAGCCGATCCGTTCCAGCTACCTGATCACGAAGGCGAATTTCGTGGCCTGCCACCAGTTCTCTTTCCTGGAACGCATCGACATGCTGAAGCTGGCCGAGCCGGGCGCCACCTTCCTGCTGAACAGCCCGTTCGACGCGGAGACGGTTTGGAGCAGGCTGCCGCGCCTGGTGCAGCAGCAGATCATCACCAAGAAGCTGAAGTTCTACGTCATCAACGGCGACGAGGTGGCGAAAGTCACCGGCATGGGCGGCCGCATCAACACCATCATGCAGACCTGCTTCTTCGCCATCAGCGGCGTGCTGCCGCGCGAAGAGGCCATCGCCGCCATCAAGTACGCCATCAAGAAGACCTACGGCAAGCGCGGCGACACCGTGGTGCAGAAGAACTACGCGGCGGTGGACGCATCGCTGAGTCATCTGCAGGAAGTCAAGGTTCCGGAAAAAGTTACCGCGCTGTTCGACCTGCGGCCCCCGGTGCCGGCGGCCGCCCCGGCCTTCGTGCGCGACGTGCTCGCACAGATTATCGCGGGTAATGGCGACGATCTTCCGGTGAGCGCGATGCCCATCGACGGCACCTTCCCCTCCGCCACGGCGCAGTGGGAGAAACGCAATATCGCCCTCGAAATCCCGGTGTGGGACGAGGCGCTCTGCATACAGTGCGGCAAGTGCGTGCTGGTTTGCCCCCATGCCGTCATCCGCGCCAAGGTCTATGACGACAGCTACCTGGGCAACGCGCCCGCCGGCTTCAAGGCCGTACCCGCGCGCTGGAAGGACATGAAGGATCGCAAGTACACCCTTCAGGTGGCGCCCGAAGATTGTACCGGCTGCACGCTATGCGTGGAGGTCTGCCCGGTCAAGAGCAAGAGCGAAGTCAAGCACCGCGCAATCAACATGGCGCCCCAACCGCCGCTGCGCGAGAGCGAAGCCGCCAATTGGGATTTCTTCCTGAGCCTTCCCGAAACCGACCGCAAGCTGCTTTCCCCCACCCAGGTGAAGGACATTCAGTTGCTCCGGCCGCTGTTTGAGTTCTCCGGCGCCTGCTCCGGCTGCGGCGAAACCCCGTACCTCAAGCTGGTCACCCAGCTGTTCGGCGACCGCGTGATGATCGGCAACGCTACCGGTTGCTCTTCGATCTACGGCGCCAATCTACCGACCACGCCTTACTGCACCAACGCCGAGGGCCGCGGGCCTTCGTGGAGCAATTCGCTGTTCGAAGACAACGCCGAATTCGGACTGGGCCAGCGCCTGGCCGTAGACAAACAGAATGAATATGCCCGCGAACTGGTGTGGCGTCTCGGCTTCCAGATCGGTGAGGAACTGGCGCAGGCCATTCTCAATGCCGATCAGAAAACTGAGCCTGGTGTCTTCGCCCAACGCGAACGCATTGTCGAGCTCAAGGCGAAACTTGCCGGCATCGACACCATGGACGCTCGCGACCTCCTCAGCGTGGCCGATTCGCTCGTCAAAAAGAGCGTTTGGATCATCGGCGGCGATGGTTGGGCTTACGACATTGGCTACGGCGGCCTGGATCACGTACTCGCCAGCGGGCGCAACGTGAACGTCCTGGTGCTCGATACCGAGGTCTACTCCAACACCGGCGGACAGGCGTCCAAATCCACACCGCGCGGCGCGGTTGCCAAGTTCGCCGCCGGCGGCAAACCGACCGGCAAGAAGGATCTCGCCCTCATCGCCATGAGCTACGGCAGCGTATATGTGGCCAAGATCGCCATGGGCGCGGGCGACATGCATTCCGTCAAAGCCATCATGGAAGCCGAGGCCTACGACGGGCCGTCGCTCGTCATCGCGTACAGCCATTGCATCGCACACGGGTACGATCTGTCGCACGGGATGGATCAGCAGAAGGCCGCGGTCAACTCCGGCTACTGGCCGCTGTTCCGCTACAACCCCGACCTGGTCGCGCAGGGCAAGAACCCGTTCCAATTGGATTCGCGCCCGGCCAGCATCAGCCTGAAAGATTACATCTACAACGAGACGCGCTACACCATGCTCGCCAAGAGTAATCCCGAACACGCACAGGAGCTCTACAAACTGGCGCAGGAAGATGTCGCCGCCAAGTGGAAGCTCTACGAACATATGGCGCACCAGAATGGCGCCGCCGTTGAAGAGGTGAAAAAATGATCGACCTGAACAAAACCATCGACCTTTCCACGACGTACCTCGGGTTGAAGTTGAAGAACCCGCTGGTGGCCTCTTCCTCGCCCATGTGCCGGGAAGTCGGCAATGTACGGCGCCTGGAAGATGCCGGCGCATCGGCCGTGGTGCTGCATTCGCTTTTCGAAGAGCAGATCGATATCGACAGCGACGAGCTCGATCGCTTCATCACGGAGGGCTCGGACGTTTCCGCCGAGTCCACCGCCAGCCACTATCCGGACCTGTTGTACAAAGTGATGGGGCCGGAAGCTTATTTGAAGCACATCGCCAAATGCAAGCAGGCGGTGCAGATTCCCATCATCGCCAGCCTCAACGGCACCACTACCGGCGGCTGGCTGGAGTATGCCAAGGAGATGCAGCAAGCCGGCGCCGACGCGCTGGAACTGAACATCTATCACATTCCGGTGGATCCCGACGTCCCCGGCGACCGCGTGGAGCAGACGTACATCGACCTGGTCCATGCCGTCAAACAGGAAGTTACCATCCCGGTGTCGGTGAAGCTCGGACCCTATTTCAGCTCCATGGCCAACATGGCCAAACGGCTGGATGGGGCGGGCGCCGATGGGCTGGTGCTCTTCAACCGCTTCTATCAGCCGGATTACGACCTCGAAGCGCTGGAGGTGGTTCCGAACCTGATTCTCAGCAACTCCCACGAGCTGCTGCTCCGCCTGCACTGGATCGCCGTGATCTATGGCACCGTCAAAGCGGACCTCGCTCTCACGGGCGGCGTGCACTCGGCGACGGACGTGGTGAAGTCCATGATGGCCGGCGCGAAGATCGCGATGATGACATCCGCCCTGCTGAAACGCGGCATCACGTTCCTCGATACCATCAACACCGAATTGCTGGTGTGGATGGGCGAGCACGAGTATGCGTCTATCAAGCAGATGCAGGGTAGCATGAGCCGCAACGCGGTTCCGCAGCCGGGGGCTTTCGAGCGCGCTAATTACATGAAGGTGCTCTCCAGCTACGCGATGCGGTAGGGCCTCCTCGGGCGATATCATGGCAGTTGATGTCGCTCGCGCATCTTCGTGTGGTAATGGCCCTGATGTTGTGCTGCTGTGCGGCCCGCGGGCAGGAAAATCCTGAGCGGATTCTCCAGCAGGCGATTGCGCTGCACCAGGGCGGCCAGTTGGAGCGTGCGATTCCTCAGTACCGGGCGTATCTGAAGCTCCGGCCCGATGCGGTGGACGCGCGCTCTAATCTTGGCGTTGCGCTGGCGAGCACCGGACGTTATCAGGAAGCCATCGTCGAGTATCGGGAAGCGCTCAAGCGTCGTCCCGGCGATCTGCATATACGGTTGAACATCGCCCTGGCGCACTACAAGGCGGGCCAGATCTCCGAGGCCGCGGTATCGCTCGCCGCGCTGCATAGCGAACAGCCGGCCGACCGGCAGATCGTTCTTTTGCTGGCTGACTGCTGGTTGCGCCAGGGCGAGGATCGCAAGGTGATCGAGCTGCTCACGCCGGTGGAGAAGCAGGATCCGCGCGACCGGGCTATCGCCTATCTGCTGGGAACGGCATTGCTGCGCGATAAGCAGATCGCTCGCGGGCAGCAGATGATCGATCGCATTCTGCGCGACGGCGATTCGGCGGAGGCGCACCTGCTGCTGGGAACGGCCCGGCTGAACGCGCGGGAATACGAGGCCGCGATTGCCGATTTCGAAAAAGCCGCGAAGTTGAACCCCAAGTTGCCCGACGTTTACTCGTACCTCGGCCGCGCTCACATAGAGACCGGCGATACGGCGGCGGCGCGCCGCAGCTTTGAGAAGGAGTTGGCGCAGAATCCTAACGATTTCGAGTCGAATCTGAATCTGGGAGTTTTGCTCAAGCAGGATCAGGATTACGACGGCGCGCGCAAGCTTTTGGATCGCGCGCTGCGCGTGCGGCCCGGTGAGATGCGCGCGCGCTTTCAACTCGCTGCCGTCAATCTTGGAGCGGGCCGGCTCGATGAGGCGCGTGCAGGGCTGGAGGCGATCGTAAAGCAGGCTCCGCAGTTCGTGGAGGCGCACATCTCGCTGGCCGCCGTTTATTACAGATTGCAGCGGAAGGCCGACGGGGATCGCGAGAAGGCGCTCTCGCAGAAGTTGACGCTGGAACAGCGCGCCGCGAAGTCCGAGGGGAAGATCGAGTGACGCGCGCGCTGCTTCCGCTGACTGCCGCAACGTGTGCCGTCTGGCTGCTGGCGCTCCCGCCCGCTCCCGCCCGGCGGCCCAGCTTCGTCGACGTCGCGCCGCAATCGAAAATATCATACGTCTCTAAGAACAGTTTGGCGGTCAGAAAGTACTTTCCGCAGCCGATGTGCGGCGGGGTGGCGACCTTCGATTTCGACAACGACGGGCGGACGGACATTTTCTTCACCAACGGCTCCAAACTGCCGGAGATGAAGAAGACGGATGCTTCCTACTTCAACTGCCTGCTGCACCAGAAGAGCGACGGCACCTTCGAAGACGTTACGGCCAAAGCGGGGCTCACCGGAGAGCAGCTCGATTTCAACATGGGCGTGGCGGTGGGGGATTACGATAACGACGGCTACGAGGATCTTTTCATCTGCAGCATCGGCCGGAACGCGCTGTATCACAATAACGGCGACGGCACCTTCACGGACGTGACCGCGGCTTCTGGGATCGGTGGAAAGCCGGCAGATACGCTCAGTATCGCCGCGGCCTGGTTCGATTACGACAACGACGGGTTGCTCGATCTGATCGTTTCCAACTACACAATCTGGAGCCCTAAGACGGACGCCCGCTGTATGATGAGCGACAAAGATTTTTATTGCGATCCGCGGCGCTATCCCAGTGTTCCGTCGAGGCTGTATCGCAATTTGGGCCATGGCAAGTTCGAGGATGTGACTGTGAAATCGGGGTTCGCCGCGGCGCCCGGAAAAGGCATGGGCGTCTCCATTGCCGATTTCAACGACGACGGATGGCCGGACGTGTTCATCGCCAACGACACGGAGCCCAACTCGCTGTTCATCAATCAAAAGAACGGGACGTTCGCGGAGAAAGGCCTGGAGCTTGGGGTGGCTTACAACGATAATGCGCAGGTCGGTTCTTCGATGGGCTCGGACGCCAAAGATTTTAATAATGATGGAAAAGTGGATATCTTTTACAACAACCTGACGGGACAGGTGTGGCAATTACTGCGAAATCGCGGCGGCGCCATGTTCGATTACTATTCGTCGCTCTCGAAGTTACAGAAGCTCAGTATGACTTATTCAGGCTGGAGTACCGGCTTCATCGACTATAACAACGACGGCTGGAAAGATATCTACTCTTCCAACGGCGATGTGGATATGGTCAACGCCAAATCTCCACAGCACGACACGATGTTCGAGAACGTGGATGGTAAGTCGTTTGTGGACGTTTCGGCGGAGATGGGCAAGGACTTTTTGCATACAGGTTACCAGCGGGGATCGGCGTTCAGCGATCTGAACAATGACGGGTCGCTGGACATCGTGGTGACGTCACTGAACGAGGCGCCGCGCATCCTGATGAACTCAGGTGGCACAGGCAATCACTGGCTGATGCTGAAACTGGTCGGGCACAAGAGCGCACGCGACGCTATCGGCGCCAAGGTTAAAGTTACTACGGCTTCCGGCCGCATGTTATACAACCACGTGTCCGTCAGTGTCGGATTCATGTCCTCCAGCGACAAGCGCGTGCATTTCGGGTT
>CAWDWK010000048.1:0-81388 GCA_963805775.1 uncultured Solibacteraceae bacterium
GCCCAGTATTTCTCCGGCTTGTTGTCGCGTAGTTGGGGTTTGAGGTTCAAGCCGATGAAGGCATGAAAAATGTTGTAGGCCAGGAACGCCATCAACAGGAATGCCTCGATGGCCTTGGCATCGTGTTTGTAAATGTGGTCGGCTTCCCAGCCATTGACCAGTTCATTGAAGCCGAAGTTCTCGATGTCCCATCGCTGATGGCCCCAATCGACGATGCGCGCGGTGGGCGCTTGTTGAGGACGGCAAGAGTCGTCACCCAGACCCAATCGCTGGTTTCTTGGGTGACCGTTCGATCCCGTTGACGGTACACGGAAGTAGGTTTCCAGGGACCGTACCACGCGCAGCGGGGCATTCACCTGCGGCCCAGGAACCCGGATCCGGAAAGTCCCACCATTGGCAATCTCGACCGCGTCGCTCGCCACACTGCGGCGGGACGTGTGCGAACAGGCCGGCTGCATCCTGATACAGATTGCGGCGCTCGTCTTTGAGAACGGCCAAAGCATGTTTGCCGCGGCCGATCAGGAAAGTTGAAAAACGGAGCGGTGGTGTAGAGGGCATCGGCCAGCACCAGATCGAAGGCCCTCGGGTAGGCTGCCAACACGCGGGTGAGTAAGCGTATCGCGCAGGCGACTTCATCCTCGTCCGGAAGCATCGGTTCGCAGTCCAACAAAACACGCAGGGGCTTGCGGTCGGCGCGAGTCCCAGGCAAGAGCATGAGCGTGACTTGCCGGTGGTAATACTGAATGCGCTCTCCCTGTTCGGTCTTCACGGTGCGCTGGCTGGCATCCCGCACAATGGCGGCGGTAGCTGGCATGTTGTTCGTGGCCATCCAGAACCGCCACGTTCAAAACCCAAATTCAGGGGCAGCGCCTTGTTCCTTTTCAGACGGCTGTAGACCTGGTGGAGACTGTCCCGCAGTTGGCTGGCATCGATGGCGGCATGTACTCGTCCCATGGTGTCGGCGCTGCTCATTGCCCCTCCCAACCACCGTTTCCAGAAGCGGGCGGCGGAAATGGTTTCCAGGGCGTGGAGGCTCCCCAAGCGCGCCCAGAACATCGCAAGAGCGGATTTCAGGATCAGCGTGGTAGGCGTTCGTGGCTGCTGACGCCCGTGGGTAACTTTGTCGAGCACCTCGCTGGAAAGGTCAAACACCTTTTCGGCATAGCGAATGAGGCGGTGGAGTAAGCTCTCGTGTCCCCGGCGTTTTTTTCTCCCGCATGCGCTTCCATTCGAGTTCGGAGACTTCTTCGATGAGGCGTTGCAGTTGCTGGTAATCGTTCACCGCCTGCCGGACGCGGGGTTCCCACGACTTGGGGATGCAGAGTTGTCGCGGTTTTCCGTCGTGGCTTTGAACCAGATACAGGGAAGCGTGCAAGTCGCCGTTAGCGCAGTGGCATGCAGCCTTGCCACATTTGCGACTTACGAACCGACAAGGTACCGCGAAGCAGCCAGTTGTCGTGAGCCAGTTGGGCGAGTCTGGAACGGAAGTCTCGCTCGGCGGGCGAGAGGCTAGCGCGGTTCATGGGCGGCTCCTTTTCTGAGACATTAATAATATCTCAGACAGAGACGAAAGACAAGCCCCAATAGCGAATGCGAATTTGCCTCAGTTCGAGTAGGACAGGCGGCAATTCGCAGGCAACGGGTGTCAGCGCCGATCAGAATGCTGGATGCGGAATCACTGCCTCTCGACAAAGATCTGCCGGTGCCGCTTTATCATCAACTTCAGGCCGTCCTGAGGGCTGAGATCGAGTCTCGCAAATGGCGTGCCGGCGAGCAGATTCCCAACGAAACCAAGCTTGCGGAACGGTTCGGTGTGAGTAAAATCACAGTCCGTCAGGCCCTCCAGAAGCTCGCAGACCTCGGATATATCCGCCGGGAACAGGGGCGGGGCACCTTCGTCGCGCGCCGCAAGTTCGACGAAGGTCCGCGCGAACTGACCAGCTTTACGGAGGAGATGCGGCGTCACGATCTGTCCGCGGCATCCCGCGTTCTGGCGCAGATTGTGGTGGAAGCGGATGCGCGGGTGGCTGATGCGCTGCTGGTGCCGGTCCACTCGCCGATTTTCGTCCTAAAGCGCGTACGGCTGGCCGGCGGCGAGCCGATGAGTGTCCAGACTGCGCACATTCCGGCCGCATTCGTGCCCGGCCTCGAGGTGGCGGAGGACGCTTCGCTCTACGAGGTATTGCAGAATCGCTACCAGTTGTATCCGGCGCGGGCCAGGGAGACTTACTTTGCGGCGGCGGCGGAAACGGGGGCGGCCGAACTGCTGGGCATACCGGTGGGTTCTCCTGTTTTCACGATCGAACGGGTGACGCTTCTGCCCAATGAAAGGCCTTTTGAATTTGTAAGATCGGTGGTCAGGGGAGACCGGTATACCATCGTGCTCGACCTGGTGAAGCCCGGCGCGGTGGCTCGGGAACCACAGACCAACGCGCTTCGGCTTTCGTCTGGTTCCGGGTGAGAAGAGAATGGGCCGCCGATGAACGCCGATGAACGCCGATAAGAACAAGATTGCTTATCGGCGTTCATCGGCGTTCATTGGCGGCCCATTCTACTTGAGCGAGGCGCTGACCTTGGCGCGATACTCGGCGGCCTTGGCGAGAATCTGCGCTTCGTTGAGGGTCAGAATCTTTGCGTCGCGCACTACCGGCTTGCCGTTCACCATTACGTCGCGGACGTCCGACGCCTTGAGCGCGTACACCATCTGCGATACGGCGTCGTAGAGCGGCTGTGCGTGAGCGCGGTCGATGCGGACGGTGATCAGGTCGGCGCGCTTTCCGGATTCCAGGGAGCCGATTTCTTTTTCCATGCCGAGGGCGCGTGCTCCGCGGATGGTCGCCATTTCGAGCGCGGACGCCGCCGGCAGGGCCTGCGGGTTCATGGTGGTGACCTTTTGCAACTTGGCCGCGAGATCCATTTCCTCGAACAGGTTGAAATCGTTGTTGCTGCCCGCCGGGCCGTCGGGGCCGAGCCCCACGGGGAGATCGAGCTCCAGCATGCGCGTCACCGGAGCCACTCCGCTGGCCAGTTTCATGTTGCTGGAAGGGCAGTGCGCGAGCCCCACGTGGCGCGACTTCAGGATCGCCAGGTCGGCCTCGTTTACCCACACCGCGTGCGCCGCTACCGACCGGCCGTTCCACACGCCGAGGTTGTCCAGCGTCCTGGTGGGCGTGGTGTGACGCTTGGCCATTTCGTCGTCATTCTCTTTTTTGGTCTCGGAGAGGTGGATCACGAGCGGGGCGTTGTACTTGTTGGCCAGGGCGCGGGCGGCCTTCAGCGTCTCGTCGGAATTGGTGTAGAGCGCGTGCGGGGCGACCGCGGCGGTGATCAGCGGATCGTTCTGAAACCGCTTCAGGTAGCGTTCCGTGAAGGCCAGCGCGTCGGCGGGAGTCTTGTTGTCGGCGACGGGGAAGCCGATGATGGTCTCGCCAAGGACGCCGCGCATGCCTGCCTCCTTGGCGGCTTCCGCTACCACGTCCTCGAAGTAGTACATGTCGGTGAACGTGGTGGTGCCGCCGAGCAGCATTTCCAGGCAGCCCAGGCGCGTGCCCCAGCGCACGAAATCCGCCGTGACGTTCTTGGCCTCGGCGGGGAAGATGAACTTCTGCAGCCAGTCCTGCAACTTCAGGTCGTCGGCGATGCCGCGGAAGAGGCTCATGGCGGCGTGCGTGTGGGTGTTGATCAGCCCGGGCGCCAGGATGGCGTCGGGACGGTCCAGGCGCTGCTTGGGCTGAAAGCGCGCGTCGATGTCGGCCTTCGGGCCCACGGCGAGAATGCGGTCCCCCTGGATGGCGACGGCGCCGTTCTCGATCACGTGGCGCTGCGCGTCCATCGTGATCACATAGCGCGCGCTCCAGATGAAGTCGGCCGGTTCGGCGGCCATCGCCAGGACGAAGAAGAAGAAACTAAAGATACGAGACATCGAAGGGTTTCGGGAAGAGATCTTTCAGTTGATAGGTTTCGGTTTTGCCGTGAAGGTTGACCAGCACCAGTTCCACGTCTCCGCAGAACTCCCAGAGAATCTGCCGGCAGGCGCCGCAGGGCGGTGTCAGGTTGTCGGTATCGGCGACTACCGCCACGCGGCGGAATTTGCGGACGCCTTCGGAGATGGCTTTGAACACCGCGATGCGCTCCGCGCACAGCGTGAGTCCGTAGGTGGCGTTCTCTACGTTGCAGCCGGTGTGAATTCTCCCGCTGGCGTCTTCGATCGCCGCGCCCACCAGGAACTTCGAAAAGGGCGCGAAGGCGTTGAGGCGCGCGGCGAGGGCGGCTTCAATCAGGGGATCGGGCAAAGGACGCCTCCAACCTCGGCAGCAGGGCCTTCAAGAACCTCACGAGCGTGTCGCGCACCATCGCGCCTGTCTCCAGCACTTCCTCGTGATTGATCTTCTGCGGCAGAATTCCGGCCGCCATATTGGTCACGCACGAGATGCCGAGCACCTTCATCCCCATGTGGTTGGCCACAATCACTTCGGGCACGGTGGACATGCCCACCACATCCGCTCCGATCGCGCGGAGATAACGAATCTCCGCCGGAGTCTCATAGCTGGGTCCCGACATCGCCGCGTACACGCCCTCGTTGACCGGGATGCACAGTTCCGTGGCCACCCGTTTGGCGATGTCGCGATACGCCTTTGTGTAGGCATCGGACATGTCGGGAAAACGCGGACCCAGCGAATCGTCGTTCGGGCCGATCAGGGGATTGGCGCCCTGCAGGTTGATGTGATCGCTGATCAACACCAGTCCGCCTCGCTCCAGCGTGAGGTTGATGCCGCCCGCCGCGTTGGTGAACACCATGGAGCGCGCGCCGATGGATTGCAGCACGCGCACTCCGAAGGTCACCTGTTGCATACTGTGGCCTTCGTACAGGTGCGCCCGCCCGGCCATCACGGCCACGTCCAGGTCGCACAATTTGCCGATGATCAGCTTGCCGGCATGCCCCACCGCGGTGGAGTGCGGCCAGCCCGGAATATCCGCGTAAGGGATGTCCTTGCGTTCAGAGAGTTCGTCAGCGAACGCGCCCAGTCCGCTGCCCAGCACCAATCCTATGGCAGGCCGCACATCCGTGTGGCCCTGTATGTATCGTTTCGCTTCGTCGGTCACAGTAACATTCCGGCAATGCAGGCTGACATGAAGTTCGCCATGGTTCCGGCGGCTACGGCGCGCAGGCCGAGCCTGGCCAGATCGCTCTTGCGGGTGGGCGCCAGGGCGCCGATGCCGCCGATCTGAATGGCGATCGAGCTGAAGTTTGCAAAGCCGCACAGCGCGTAGGTGGCGATGGTGAAGGATTTCGGATCCAATTGCGATTTCAGAGGTCCGAGTTTCAGGAAGGACACGAACTCATTCAGCACCAGGCGCGTGCCTAACAGATCTCCGATCACGCTGCAATCTTTCCACGGCACCCCGAGAATGAACGCCACGGGTGCGAACAGGATGCCGAAAACGCGTTCCAGCGATGCCGGGAGCCAGCCCATCAGCGGCAGTGTGTGGACCCAGCCCAGGATCCCGTTGCACATGGCGATCAGCGCCAGAAACGCGATCAGCATGCCGCCGATATTGAGCGCCAGGTGCAGGCCGTCGCCCGCGCCCTGTGCCGCGGCGTCGATCACATTGACGGCGGTCTTCTCCACTCTGATATCCACGCGGCCCGCGGTGGCCGGCTTTTCAGTCTCCGGAATGAAAATTTTGGCCAGCATGATGGTGGCTGGAGCGGTCATGATAACCGCCGTGAGCAGGTGGGTAATGGAAACGCCGGCAATCTTCACGTAGGCTGCCATCACCGCGCCCGAGACGTGCGCCATTCCGGCCGTCATTATGGTGAAGAGTTCGGATTCCGTGAGCCCCGCAAGAAACGGCTTGATGGTCAGCGGCGCTTCCGTCTGTCCCATGAAGATGCTGGCCGCCACGTTGAGCGATTCGGCACCGCTTACGCCCATGATTTTTTGCATGGCGATCGCCATCCCCTTCACCACCACCTGCATTACGCCGAGATAGTACAGGATGGAGAAAAAGGACGCGATGAAAATGACGATGGGCAGCACCTGGAAGGCGAAAATCACGCCATACGGGCCGCCCTTCGTGCCCAGCGGTCCAAACAGGAACTGGCTGCCGACTTCGGCAAACTCCAGCATGGCGTTCACGCCGTCGCCGATGCGTTTAAAGATCAGGCCGAAGTCCGTCTTCAGCACCAGCACCGCGAAAGCGAACTGCAAGCCCATACCCCACAAAATCAGGCGGAACTTGATTTCCTTCTTGTGTGTGGAGAACAGCCACGCGACTGCCAGGATTACGACGAGACCCAGCAAACCCGTGAACCGCCCCATCAGCCGACTACTTCCAGAATGAGTTCGCGCTCGTCGGGCTTCTGCGCGGAGATATGGAAGGCGTCCTCCACCATGTCGGCGGCTTCATCGACGCGGTCTTCCTTGGTGTAATAGAGGCGGCAAAGAACGCTGCCCGCGTCCACCTTTTCGCCCATCTTGACTTCCAGAATGATGCCCACTGCCGGATCGATGGCATCTTCCTTCTTATCGCGGCCGGCGCCGATCATGTTGCTCGATACGCCGATATCCTGGGCATTGATGCGGCTCACGTAGCCGGCGCGCGGCGAGGTGATTTCGCGCATCCCGGTGGCATTGGGCAGCAGCTCGAACTTGTCGAGCGCCTGCGGGTTTCCGCCCTGCGCGGCTACGGCCTGCTTGAACTTCTTGTATGCCGAACCGTCTACCAGATGCTTCTCGGCCATCATGCGCGCTTCTTCCAGAGTGGCTGCCTTCTTGCCGAGGAAGATCATGCGCGCGGCCAGTTCCAGGGAAATCTTGGTGAGGTCGGCCGGACCCGCATTCTGCAAGGTCTGCGACGCTTCCATGATTTCGAGGGCATTGCCGATGGCGTAACCCAGCGGCTGGTTCATGTCCGTGATCAGCGCCTGCACCTTCTTGTCCATGCGCCGGCCAATCCCGACCATGGTCTGCGCCAGACGGCGTGCGTCCACCTGCGTCTTCATAAAGGCGCCGGTGCCCACTTTGACATCCAGCACCAGCGCGTCGATGCCCTCGGCCAGTTTCTTCGACATGATCGAAGACGAGATCAGGGGGATGGATTCCACCGTCGCCGTGACGTCGCGCAGCGCGTACAGCTTTCGGTCCGCCGGCACCAGGCGCTCGGTCTGCCCGATGAAACACAGCCCGAGTTCGGACAGTTGCTTTTGAAATTCGTCGGCGCTCAAGTCCGTGCGGAATCCGGGGATGGATTCCAATTTGTCCAGCGTGCCGCCGGTGTGCCCGAGCGCGCGGCCCGACATCATCGGCACCACAACTCCCGCGGCGGCCGCCAGCGGCGCCACGATGAAGCTGGTCTTGTCGCCCACGCCTCCCGTAGAGTGTTTGTCCACCTTTATGCCGGGCACGCCCGACAGATCGACGGTATCGCCCGAATGCAGCATGCACTCGGTCAGGCGGCTGACCTCACGGTCGGTCATCCCTGAGAAGTAGACGGCCATCAGGAACGCCGACATCTGGTAGTCCGGAATTTCACCGTTGGTGTATCCGTTTATCAGGAACTCAATCTCTTCTGGAGAAAGTTCTTCGCCGCCGCGTTTGCGCTGGATCAAGTCAACTGTACGCATTATGAGTAACTTAGCCTACCATCCCAAGGGGTTGAAAGTAAAGGTGGGACTTTGCCAAACCGAGACAAAGCATCCCTTATCGGGTGTGACGACACCCGATTCCGGGCAACTTCCCCTTGAATCCACGATTGTACACCCTACGCGGGGGGTTGATGGAAGCAGTGTTTTTGCGCTCTGCGCGGGCGCAGGAAAGTCGCTATCGACTCAGTTCCCGGTGGGCGTTTTCTCCGCTCCATCTACCACGATCGCTTTCAGCGGAAGTTTCTTCGCGTCCAGCTTGAGCCCGACCTGTTGGATGGACCCGAAGATGGAAACGCCGGGTTCGGCGGCGGACGGAAGCGATCCACCGGAGGGGTTCGCCATCCTCATCCCGTTGCTATCTTCGCTGGAATACTCCAAATCGAAATCGTAGCGGCCGGTCAGCGCCGTCAGATCGACCACGGGACGGCCCAGCAGCCGCGCCAGCGTATTCGCCAGCGCGGTCATATTTCCATTTTTCACTTCCAGGCGTCCCACTCCCGAGGGAGACATGCTCATACCGAACCTTGCACCCGCCGATTCGCCGGCGGGTTCCGGCGGCGATTCCTTCAACTTCGACCCGTTCTTACCGACGACCAGGGCGAACACGCTAAATTCTTTCGTCTCGCTGTGTGCCTCGAGCTTGAACCGCTGCGCCAGCAGCGCCTGCATCATGCCCGGGAGTTGCTCGTGGAGCGTCCCGGCGGGACCCTTGGCCACAATGTCGTACCGCAGTTCGCCCAGCCAGGAGGGTCCGGAGATCTGATACTCTTTCAAGCCATACGCAAACGCGATGCAGTACCGCAGGGTGGCGTTGGGGAAGTCGATCCGGTCAACGCCGGCCTTACTTTCCCGCCACTGGCCGGGAGCGCAGCACGGCGCCGCCGGCTTGACGGAAGCTACTTCGAAAGAGGGAGTCGCCGGCTGACTCCAGCAGACGCAGGCCGCCAACAGGGCCACGCCCGCCACAGAGATATTTCTTATCATGTTTTCGGACCTGAAAATATTAGACACCGGAAGAGGGTATCAAGTCTCAGCTCCTGGCGGCTTAACTACAGCGCCAGACTCTTCAGGTACTCGCGGAAGGGGCCGCCCAAATCGTGGCGGCGCAGGGCGAATTCCACCGTCGCTTTCAGGAAACCGAGCTTGTCGCCCGCATCGTAGCGCGTGCCTTCGAAACGATACGCGTAGATCGGGCGGCTGCGCAGCAGGTGGCGCAACGCGTCGGTAAGTTGGATCTCGCCGCCGCTGCCCGGGTCGATGGCCTGCAGCGAGCCGAAGATCTCCGGCGTCAAAACGTAGCGTCCGATGATCGCGAGGTTTGACGGCGCATCGTTCTGCTTGGGCTTCTCCACCAGGTCGCGGATCCGGTAGACGCGGTCGCTGCGGCCGTTGTGGGTCACCGGCTCGGCATCGATGGCGCCGTAGGCGGAAATGCTCTCCGCCGGCACTTCCATCACCGCCAGCACCGGCGCGCAGAAGAAGTTGTGTATGTCCAGCAACTGGCGCAGGCAGGGCGTCTCGGCCTCGATGACGTCGTCGGCCAGTACCACGGCGAAAGGTTCTTCACCCACGAGTTCCTGGGTGCGCAGCACTGCGTGGCCCAGTCCCAGGGCTTCCTTCTGGCGCACGTAGGAGACATCGATCATGTCGGAGATGTTGCGCACGATGGCCAGCAGGTCCTTCTTCTTGCGCGTCTCCAGCAGGTACTCCAGCTCGAAGCTGACATCGAAGTGATCCTCGATGGCGGTCTTGCCCCGGCCGGTCACAATGATGATGTTCTGGATGCCGGAGTGGATCGCCTCCTCCACGCCGTACTGGATGATGGGCTTGTCGACGATGGGCAGCATTTCCTTAGGCTGCGCCTTCGTAGCGGGTAGAAAGCGCGTCCCGAGGCCCGCGGCGGGGAAAACAGCTTTGCGAACTTTGGCCGGCATAAATTCCAGTTTGGTGCAGCGGAGGGCGAATGGCAACTGACGAATTGTGTTTCTCCGTCCGCTGTGTTATGTATTGGTACCTGGGAAAAAACGCCAATGGCCTACGTAATCGCTGAACCTTGTATTGGAACCAAAGATACTGCCTGCGTCGACGCCTGCCCGGTCGATTGCATTCATCCGAAGAAGGACGAGCCCGCCTACGAAACCTCCGAACTGCTCTACATCGACCCCGTAGAGTGCATCGATTGCGGCGCCTGCGTCCCCGTGTGCCCGGTGTCCGCCATCTTCGCGCTGGACGATCTGCCGGAGAAATGGTCGGACTTCACCGCGAAGAACGCCGCGTATTACGGAAAGTAAAATCCAAAGGCCGAGGCAGGGCCGACCATCACCCGGCATGGTCTGTCACGCCTCGGCATTCCTGCCGGACTTCACCGTTCGCGGTAGGTGGCGCTGGCCGTATCAGTCTCCCAGAGCTTCACCGCGCCCACGCGGACTCCCTCCCGAACGCCCAATCCCTGCTTCACTTCGTCGTGGATGTACTTCGCCATGTTCTCGGCCGACGGGTTGAGCACGTCGAAAGGCGGGAACTCGTTGAGCCACTGATGGTCCATGCGGTCGAGCACGGAGTGCACTACGCGCTTCATTTCCACGAAATCCACCAGCAGACCGATGGAATCGAGCTGGTCACCCTCCAGGGTGACCTGGCAGCGGTAATTGTGGCCGTGCACGTTCTCGCATTTCCCGTGATAGTTTCGCAGGGCGTGGCCGGCGGCGAATGTCTCTTCGATGGTCACTTCAAACATTGAAAAACTTCTCCACATCTTCCAGTTTGGTGGTGAATCCGTAATCCGGCAAGCTGTCGAAAAATACCTGGCCGTATCTCTGCTTGGTGATCCGGTTATCCAGCAGGACCAGCACTCCCCGGTCGCTCTTGCTGCGAATCAGCCGTCCGAACCCCTGCTTCAGAGCGATCGCCGCCTGCGGGATCTGGTAGTCGTAAAACGGATTTCCCCCAGCTTTGCGAATATCTTCGATTCGGGCATTCACCACGGGATCGTTGGGCACCGCAAAGGGCAGTTTATCTATGATAACGCAGCTCAATTGCTCGCCCGGAACATCTACACCCTGCCAGAAGGAGGAAGTCGCGAACAGCACGCAGTTGGGGGTGGCGCGGAACTCTTCGAGCAGCGCATTGCGCGGCCCGGTGCCCTGCATCAGCGTGGGGTAATCGATTTCGAAGGACACCTTCTCGTAGACCAGGCGCATCTGCTGATAGCTTGTGAACAGTACAAAGGCGCGCCCGCGGCTGTGTTCCAGGATCTTGACCACTTCGTCGGCGGCCATTTTGGTGAAGGCGGGGTTCTTCGGCTCCGGCAGGTGCTGCGGGACATAGAGCAGCGCCTGCTTCTGGTAATCGAAGTGGCCGGGCACCACCAGGGATCGGGCGTTCTCCAGGCCGAGGCGCTTTTCCGTAAATGTGAACCCGCCCGCCACGGCGAGCGTGGCGGAGGTGAGTACCACCGTGTCCACCCGCTTGAACAGGCGTTCGGAAACGATGCTCGCTACTTCGATCGGCGTAGCCTGCAGGAAGCAGCCGCGGCCGCGCTTTTCCACCCAGTAGACGAAATTCTCGTCGTCCTCTTCCATGAGGAAGCGCAGCCCCTGGTTCAGTTCCTCGGTGCGACGGAATAGCGGAATGATCTCCTCGGGCGGATTTTGCAGCAGCCGGAGGTGCGAGCCAATCAGTTCCAACGCGGCCAGCAGGTCTGTGTAGATCTGCTCGTTGTCCTCGCGGAAGGCATCTCGTCCGGTGAAGGCCACGCGGCGTTCCACCTCGCCGAAGAGGCCGAAGAAGTGTACCGTGAGTTCGTCCAGGCGCTGCAGGATGCGGTCCAGTTCCGGCGTGCCGAACTTCTTCATCCGGCTGACGACGCCCAGGTCGCGCCGCAGGTCCTGAAAGCGGTAATTGCTGATGGCCACGCCGAAATACTGCCCGACTACGTCCTCGATTTCGTGAGCTTCGTCGAACACCACGGCATGATAATCGGGCAGGATGCCACCCTCGTAGTTCTCGTCCTTCAGGGAAAGGTCGGCGAAGAAGAGGTGGTGGTTGACAATGATGATGTCGCTTTCGAGCGCCCGCTGGTGCATCAGGGTGATGAAACAGCGGTCGTAATTGGCGCACTTCTGCCCGCTGCACAATTCGGTGCGGGCATCCACCTTGGCCCAGGCCGACGAGGATTCAGGCAGCGTTTTGATTTCGGAGCGGTCGCCGATTTCGGTGGTCTTCTCCCACTCGCGGATGATCTCGAAATCGGCGACTTCTTCCAGTCCGGTGAGCACCGGGGTGTTCTCGGCGTCGTAGATCTTCTGGCGGCAGGCGTAATTATTGCGCCCTTTCATGTAGCAGACCTTGAGGGGGCGCGTGAAGTGCTGCTGGAGGAAGGGGACGTCCTTGAAAAAAAGCTGCTCCTGGAGGGTTTTGGTCCCCGTGGACACGATAATGCGCTTGCCGGAGAGCAGCGCCGGCACTAGGTAGGCCAGCGTTTTGCCGGTACCGGTGCCCGCCTCGACGATCAGGTGGCGCTTATCAATGAGGGCCGATTCCACGGCCTCGGCCATCTCTACCTGGCCGGACCGGAACTCGTAATTGGGGTGCCATTTGGACAGCGTCCCGCCGCGGCCGAAAAATTGGCGGGCATTGGCGGTACGGGTCTGGCTGGGCATCGGATGCTTTGAGTCTAACAGGTGCGCTCCCGCTGGAATGATCGGCGGAAGTGCGCCGCCTCTATAGGATTTCTTCCAGTTTCTTGCGCAATTCGGCAGTCAGCCGCGGACTTTCGCCGCCGGTGGAAATGGCGATCTGCACATCGCCCCGATGCAGCCGGGCGGGCACCAGGAAGCCGCACTCTTCGGCGGAATCGGCGATATTGGCGAACTGTCCGCGCCCCTTGGCGGCAATGGCGATACGGTGGTTGGTCAGCCGGTCATCGGTGGCGGCGAAGACCAGCAGCGCGCCGGCCAGGTCAGAGGCGCGGAATCGCCGCCGCACCAGCCGCACAGGCAACTCTTCGAATTCGGGCTCGCAATCCGGGGCCACCACGGTAATGCGCGCCCCGGCTTCCAGAAGCCCACGGGTTTTGCGCAGCGCGACCTTACCGGCGCCCACCATCAGCACCGGACGGTCTTTCAGATCGAGAAAGACGGGGTAGTGTTTCAATTTCAAATTGTAACGAAGTGCGCAACCGTTGGCATCTGGCTGCCCCGCCGGATCGAGCGGGTTGGTGCTACCGGGAAAAGCGAGCCGGTAGTCACACGCTTTCAGGCAGCGCTCTCGCGGCGGGTCAGTGCCCAAACGGCAAGTTCAGTCCGATTGGTCACGCCGACCTTCTGAAATATCTTACTCATGTAGACTTTGATGGTCATTTCGCTAAGGTGCAGTTCAAAGGCGATCTCTTTGTTCAGCTTCCCTTGACTTACAAGGTCCACGACCTGATTCTCTCGAAGGCTGAGACGCTTTGAAGGAGGCCTCCTCGCGCGCGTTTTGGGCTTTTTGCACGTAAAGCAAACCCGCTTGTTGGGATCGGCTCGGAATTCCAAACCGCAGCGATGACAGTTCCTTGGAACAGTGATTAGGTGCATTTCGTTTACATAAGTCTTTCCGTACGATTGCGACACGACAGAA
This sequence comes from uncultured Solibacteraceae bacterium, assembly GCA_963805775.1. Taxonomy (GTDB): domain Bacteria; phylum Acidobacteriota; class Terriglobia; order Bryobacterales; family Bryobacteraceae; genus Solibacter. Next base: position 13,268 of record CAWDWK010000048.1, read on the forward strand.
GCCCGGATTACTTCCCTGCTCTTCGCAACAGGGGGGCCGGACACACTACCGCCCTCCCGGCCAAGCCGCGGTAGCCCGATAGCGTCTGTCAACGCTCACGTACTTATTTTGGTGATTTCGTGCTCAGCGGAAGCAGTTGAAGTGCCAAAGCTCGTATCCTTTCGAACTTAAGCGAGCGAGCCTTCTGCGGCACTAACACCCGACTGGTTACACGGTAAGGACTTCTGCAACGTTGTATTTCTTACACAGACCCTAGGAAGCACCCGGCGGCAAAGCGCCGCCCCCGCAACCTTGCCGCCCCTGTTAACAGCCGACTTTACTGCACCGTGATCGTGTACCCCGGAGAGCAGTACTGCTGCCCTCCCGTCGTGGCGCAAACCTCCAGCGTGAGCGAGCCCGTCACGCCAGCCGGAACCGCTACGTTGACCTGTTGCACGCCCGGCACAGTCGGCGCGTCGCCAGCGTAAACCGGCACGAGATCCTTCTGGTCGCCGATCTGTACGCTGACCGTGGCGAGCTTGGGAATTCCCGTGGCGTAGATCTGCAGGATGTCTCCCGATTTCGCGGCAGTCGACGTCGTGTTCTCCAGATTGTCCTGATTGAGCACGCCATGAGCGAACACGGCCGGCCACGCTACGGCAAGGGGGACGGTCAGGGGCGTGCTGCTCACGCTATCCACGGTCACCACCAGGCTGGCGGAACTCTTCGACCCCAGGCTGGCCGGAACCAGCAGGTTGATCTGCGTATCGCCCGAATAGAGCAAAGTTGCCGCCGTCCCGTCGAAAGTGACGGCGACACTCTTCCCTGAAAGGTGCGACCCCATCAGCGTAGCGAGCGATCCCGGAACCAGCGGCGCCACCTGCAGGGTCGCGGCACTCAACACCTGGCTGACGGTGACACTGGGTGTGGCGGGAGGCGGAGGAGCCGGCGGCGCCGGTGCCGCGGTTACGGTCAGGCTGACGGCGACACTCTGGCTTCCGGCGGTTGCGCCGTTGACGATGACGGTGGCCTGATACGTTCCGGCCGCCAGACTCTTGGCCTGGGCCGTGACGTTCACGGTGCCTTCGTTCGTCCCCGACGGCGTGTCGAGAACCACCCAGCCGGAGCCCTGCGAGTAGATGACGCTGGTGGTCCACGCCATGCTGCCCGAGCCGGTGTTGTGCACGCGGATGCTGCCCCCGGCGCCGGTCATGGCGCCGCCCGCGACCGCGGTGAGCTTAATCGGCGTGGCTTCCAGCGAAAGCTTGGGAGGCGCGACAAAGGGGACGACGCAATCGCCAAACAGCTTGCAATCGCTCTGTACCGCGACGGAGGAGAAGCGCGGGACCGGCGCCGTCGTCGAGGCGGTGGCCACGTTGGAAACCGGAGCCAGGTTGATGGTCTCCTGGGCTACGGCGGGCGGGGTCAGGCGCGGCAGCGCGATGAACGTGGGGAATTGCGCCGTCTCCTGCACCGACGGATTCGTGTCCGCCACTTCATAGACCGCGTAGCCCGCACCGCCCGTGAGAAAGACTTCGCTGACCGAACTGAGCGTGACCGGCCCGGAGCCCTGTGGAGCCGTGACCATAAGACCGCCGGCGCCCGTGGCATCCGCGTTCTGGACGCGTACCAGCACGAGCGTTCCGCTGCCGGGCGTGTACTGGCCCACCGCCTGCGGCAGGTTCAGGTCGCCGCCCGAGGTAGGCTGGGTGGCGTCCGATCCGGCAACGGCGTCGGGGATGAAGAGCCGCGTAGTCGTGGGGAAGCCGCTGAACTTCACCAGGAATCGCGTACCCGTATCGCCTCCCGCGGCTTTAGTTTCGAATGCCGAGGCGAAACCTTCGGTGACTCGCGTGGACGAGAACGCCGTTCCCGCCGCGAACAGGTTCGGAAGGTCCACGGTATCGGGCATCGGCGATCCGTAACACGAGATCTGGCTGTCCGACTGGCTGGAGAGCATACCCGCCTGGGAGTAGGCTAGAACGAGCTGGGACTGGTCCACCAGGAGATTGGTGGACAGCGAGGCCGTTATCGCGGCGGGAACCGTGGACGTGTAGCCGAGTTGGTTCATGGCGGCGCGCACGTTGGAGATTTTCAGGTTGACGTTGCCGTTGGCGGGTGCCGGATAGGAGATGCCGTTGAAGCTGATGCTGTTGGCGGAAACCTGTCCGGCGATCGCGGTAGGCACGAAGCCGCCGCCCAGATCCACCGAGACCATGGCGTCACGAGTCTGGTTGTTGGTGTCCACCCGGTTGGTCACGCTGACCGGGAGAAAGAGGGTGAGGTTGCCGCTGAACACCGTACCGGGATTAGAGCCGGAACATTGGAGGATGATATCTCCCAGACGCTCGGTCAGGCCTTCGGCTCGTACCGGGACGGGCGAAGTGGAAACCTGACAGCGTGCAGTAGAGGACGGTTGTTGAGCAAATGTAACCCCAAGACAAAACTGAAGCAGTAAAACGTGAAAAATTGCACGCTTACCGGTCGGGATGAGGTATTTCATGTACGCATACTAACAGGAAAAATCCTAGTCGTCGCTCCAAGTCAAGCGTTCGTTACAGGATTTCACCCCATCGCGCGCCTGCTATCATAGAGGATCATGTCAAATGCCATTCCCACGGTAGTCATCGTGGGCAGGCCCAACGTAGGAAAGTCCACCCTTTTCAATCGCATCACAGGACAACGGCGCTCCATCGTCGGGGACGAACCCGGCATCACGCGCGACCGTATACATGGGACTGCCGAACACGACGGCCGGCGCTTCGAGTTGATCGACACCGGCGGAATCGTCGTGCACGACCAGGAGTACATCCCTGGGCAGATCCTCCGCCAGGCCGAATTCGCCCTCAAGGGCGCCGACCACATCATTTTCCTGGTGGACGGGCGCGCCGAAATCACCGGCAGCGATCGCGACCTCGCCCTCATGCTCAAGCGCCTCGGCAAGCCCGTTTCACTGGCCGTCAACAAGATCGATTCGCAGCTCCGCGACGGCCTCACCAATGAGTTCTTCGGACTCGGCATTGCCGACGTGTTCCCGGTGTCCGCCGAGCATGGCATCGGCGTGGACGCCATGCTGGATCGCGTGACCGACGGGTTCGCGCGCGGCGATGCGGCGGTGGAAGAGCCGCCGGCCCCGGCGGGAATCAAGGTCGCGATCATCGGCCGCCCCAACGTGGGCAAATCCACCCTCCTCAACGCGCTCACCGGCGAAGAACGGGCGATTGTCTCGCCCGTCGCCGGGACTACGCGCGATTCCGTGGACCAGGCCATCATCCATCAGGGCACGGAGTATATCTTCATCGACACGGCGGGCATCCGCCGCAAGGGCAAGACGCGCGACATGGCGGAGAAGATGAGCGTCGTGATGGCGCGCCGCCACATACGCATGGCCCACGTGGTGCTGCTCATGCTGGACGCCACCGAGGGCGTGGTGGCGCTGGACACCACTATCGCCGGCTACGCGCACGAGGGCGGGCGCGCGCTGATCATTTGCGTCAACAAGTGGGACGAGATGAAAGGCCAGTCCGGCCAGAAGAAGAACGAGTTCGAACAGCAGATCCGCGACCAGTTCAAGTTTCTGGATTACGCCCCCATCGTATTTCTATCGGCCCAGACGGGCGCAGGTGTAGGCAAGCTCTTCAAGCTGATTCACGAGGCATACGACTCGGCTTCGCGGCGCATTTCCACGGGCGAACTTAACCGCTTCGTGGCCAACCTGCATTTCGAAGAGCGCAAGATCTACTACATCACCCAGCACTCCATCCGCCCGCCTGCTTTCGCGGTGTTCACCGACAAGGGTCCGGCGCTGCATTTCTCGCACGAGCGATACCTTGTCAATCAGATGCGCAAGAAGTTTGGCTTCATGGGTACACCGATTCTGCTGGAAACGAAATCCAAGAACCGGAAGAAATAGCAAGCCTGCCGGGAAGCAAAAAAACCATCCTTCGTGTTAACCACTGGCACTATTTCGGACTAAAACTCCCGGGCTATTCTGAGACTCCGAAGTCCACCTCGGTAACACAAGGATGGAAACCGTGCCCAGACTCAGAGCCTCATTGCACCTTGCGACCCTGCTTCTTTCCAGTTCGCTGCTCTCTGCGAATGACGGTTTGATTACGACGATTGCCGGCACCGGCCAAGGCGGTTCGTTGGCGACCGGTATACCGGCTACGACCGCGCAGCTCATCACTCCAGACGGCATTTGCGCCGACGCCTCGAACAATCTTTTCATCGCCGACAGCGGGAACAATCGCGTGGTTCGGGTGGACGCGGTCACGGGCCTGTTGACCCTGGTGGCCGGCAACGGCGCCGCTTCCTCCACCGGCGATGGCGGGCCTGCCGCGCTGGCCTCGATCAATCATCCTATGGGCGTCGCTTTGGATGGCGCCGGCAATTTGTATATCTCGGAAATCCAGGGCTACCGGATTCGACGCGTGGACGCCCAAACCGGCGTGATCACCACCATAGCCGGCACGGGCACTTCCGGCTTCAACGGCGACGGCGGGCCGGCCCAGAGTGCCGCCGTGAACAATCCCGTTGGAATTGCGTTCGATTCCAACGGTAACCTGTACTTCGTCGATATGGGTAACTCCCGTGTCCGCCGTATCGATGCGCAAACCGGAACTATCACCACGGTCGCCGGAAACGGCACCACCACCTCTGCGCCCGATGGAGTCCTCGCGGCTGCCGCGGGCCTGGCGCAACCGGTCTGGGTCGCCCTGGATCGCTCTAACGGCGTGCTGATCAGCGAAATTGGTGCCAAACGGATCCGGCGTGTGGATCCGCTCAGTGGGATTCTCACCACCGTGGCGGGAAACGGCAATGCGAACTTTACGGGTGACGGCGTGCCGGCTACCAGCGCTGGAATTGGGACGGCAGTTGGCCTGTTGGCCGCCCCCAACGGCAACCTCTTCATCGCCGACGGCACCGGACGAATCCGGTTGGTTGACGCCGTGACGGGTTATATCACCACCGTAGCCGGTAACGGCACCGGTCCTCACGGAATGTCGAGCGCCGCCGCGGGCGGCGGCGGTGGCGGCGGCGGAACTCCCACGCCCCCATGCTCCAGCACGGTTGCAGGCGACAACGGACCTGCCAGCATCGCCACGATCGATGGCGCCTTCGGGATGCAATTGACCAGCGACGGCAACCTGCTGATTTCCGACGCCCTCGATTGCCGCATCCGCCGCATCAATCTGCCCTCGCCATATCCCTACACGAACACCACGCTTTCGACCAACGCGACCATCCTGCAACCCAACCAGGTAGTCATGCTTACGGCGACAGTTTCCCCCATCGGCTTCAGCGGCGTTCCCACGGGCGGCATTCAGTTCGTGGACAATTCCTGGGGCATCGTTACCGTACTCGGCACAGCCGCGTTGAACGGCGGTACGGCGACGTTTTTCACCAGCCTTGGCAGCATCACCAATCGCTCGGTCATGGCCATTTACAGCGGCGATACCTCGTTCAACGGTTCCGGCTCTGCGGAAATTGCGCTCACCCAATCGTCGGCGTCGAAGTACGTCGCGACAGTCACCCTGTCCGCCAATCAGACGCCTTCTCTCCTCGGCGCCCCCTCGATTTTCACAGTCACGGTGACTCCGCCGCCCGGAGCGGCCACCGCGCCGTCCGGCCCGGTAGTGCTGCTGGACGGCCAAACTCTGGCGGCTACCGCGAACCTGGTGAACGGTGTCGCAACCCTGTCGGACGTTTTCACCACGCCTGGAACTCACACGCTGACCGCGATCTATCTGGGGGACAACAATTATTCCCAGATTTCTTCCGCCGCTCTGGCGCAGCCGGTTGGCGGCCCCGCGTCCCAGGTTTCGATTACTTCGAGCGCGCCGAACTCGACCTACGGACAACCTGTCCAGATCACCATCTCGGTATTTCCGTCTACGGCTACGGGCACGATCCAGCTCATCGTGGATCAGGTTCCGATCCCAGGTTCGGGTCAACTGATCAATGGAAGTGTCGTCGCGCAGCCCAATCCCCCGCTCGCTGCCGGCAGCCACACCATCACGGCTGTATATTCGGGCGACGCCAACAATCCCCCTGCCACATCCGCCACGTTCATACAGAATGTAGCCAAGGCCACGCCAACGTTCACGGTTACTTCTTCGCAGAATCCCTCCGTAGCCGGCCAGGCCGTCACCCTGACCGTCACCATGACGCCCGGTCTCCACCGGCGCGACCCTGGACCTGCAGATCGGGAATCCGCCTGCCGGCTTGCAGGCGACGCGCAGCGCCGGCAGGACGTCCATCACCACGACCGATCTCTCACCCGGCACTCATACTGTCACGGGCATTTGGGCCGGTGACGCCAACGTGCTGGCCGGCAGTTCGGCGGTCCTCCCACAGACCGTACAGGCGATCGCGACCACCATCAGCCTCACCGCCAGTCCGAATCCTTCGATTTACGGCGGTGCCGTCACTTTGACCGCGACGGTGTTGCCGGCCGGTGCGACCGGACAGGTAGTGTTCTCCAATAACGGAGTCGCCGTCGCGACCGCGAACGTCGTCAGCGGCCAGGCACAGGTGTCGATTGCCACTTTGCCGGTCGGATCGAACTCGCTCGTCGCGGCGTACGCCGGCGATGCCACACACGCCGGCAGCAACTCGGCAGCGCTGCCGCAGATCGTGACTGCGGCCACGACTCCTTCCAGCCTGACGCTGACTTCGTCGGCTAACCCATCCATCGCCGGCCGCCCGCTATGGCTTACCGTGACCGTATCGCCGGCCACCGCTACCGGCACGGTTCAGTTCCTGGATGGCGCAACCCCGCTCGGCACGGCGATTCTCGCGGGCGGCTGGGCGACGCTGTCGCTCTCCACTCTGCCCGTGGGAACGCATTCCATTACCGCGCTCTACAGCGGCGATGTCAATGACTCTGCAAGCACGTCCACCGCCCTGTCCGAAGTCATCGCGCCGGCGTCTCCGATTGTCGTAGCGCCGGCCATTATTACCACGCTGGTAGGCCTGCCATATAGCTGCGACCCCGGCGTATCCTATTGCGCCATCGGCCATCCCGTGGCCGACGCCACTGGCAACATCTATTTCCAGGACGGCTATCAGATTTTCGCACGCAGTTCCGCCGGCGTCGTTAGCGCGATTGCCGGGAACGGCCAGCAGGGCACCTCCGGCGATGGCGGACCGGCCCTCTCCGCCAGCCTCGGGACGGTGGAACAGATCGCCGTCCATGGTTCCCGTGTGTGCTTCGGGGACTACTCCGCCCACAAGGTCCGTTGTGTGGACCTCGGCACGGGCCTCATCCAGGGATACGGAACCGGCATCGCGAACTCGAGCGGTGACGGTGGCAACGTCGCCAACGCCAGTTTCGACTATCCAGCCGGCGCCGCATTCGACGACGCCGGCAATCTCTATATTTCAGATGTCGCCGGAAACAACGTGCGGCGAATCGATGCCGTCACCAGCATCATCACTCCGTTTGCCGGGCCAGGACCCGGGACCGGCGCTCCGCTTGGCGATGGCGGCCCGGCCGCGAGCGCGAGCCTGGTCCAGCCGTGGAGCCTCTCCTATTACAACGGCGGCGTCTACATTGCCGATACGGGTAACGGCCGGATTCGCAGGGTAGATCTGGTTACCGGCATGATCTCGAGCATCACCGTAGTCGGTACCACCTCCAGCTCCAAAGATCTGGTGATCGACCAGTCCGGGAACCTCCTCTTCACGTGGGGCCAATCGATCTTAATGATGGATCCCTCCGGAAACGTCACCACCATCGCCAATACTGCCAATTCCTCGGGATCCGGGGCCGACGATATCCTGGCCACCGACACGGTATTCGGAGGTATCTCGGGAATCGGATGGGATCCGGTCGCGAAGCGGCTGCTGATTGCCGACCAGTCCCGTCTGCGCCAGATATTTTTCACTCCGCCCACGACCACGGCTCTCACGCTTTCGCCCAATCCGGTGGTCCCCGGCGCCCAGGTCGCACTGCAAGCCACCGTTTCACCGGCCACCGCGACCGGAAGCGTTCGTTTCTATCAGAACAGTCTCCTCCTCGGCTCCGTGCCCCTAGTCAATAGCGTCGCTGCCTTCACGTGGACGGCGCCAATCGACGGGAACTCCAGCTATGCGATGCGGGCGGTTTATGGCGGCGATGCCAACGACAACCTGAGTATGTCCGCGGCCCTCACGGAAACCTTGGGGCAGGGCACTACGCCGACCACCATCAGCCTCACCGCCAATCCGAGTCCATCGGTTCTCGGCGGTTCCGTCACCCTCAGCGTCACTGTGTCGCCTGCCGCCGCAACCGGCAGCGTCGCGTTCTACAGAAACGGCGTCACACTGGGCACGGCAACCGTCGTCGGCGGCCAGGCGCAACTGTCTCTTGCGACATTGCCGCTCGGTGCGAACTATCTCATGGCCCGCTATGGCGGTGACCTCACGTATGCCGGCAGCCTCACAGGCGTCGTGACGCAGATCGTAGTCGCCACGCCCACCGGCATAGCATTGACTTCTTCGACGAACCCGTCCACCGCCGGTCAGCCTCTAACACTGACGGCCGCAATAACTCCCGCCACCGCGACCGGTACGGTCCAGTTCCTGGACGGTGCTACGGCGCTCGGTACGGCGGCAATCAACGGCGGCTCCGCAACTCTCTCACTCTCCACGCTATCGGTGGGCGCGCACTCCATCACCGCGGTCTATAGCGGCGACGCCAACAATCCAGGCGGCGCCTCGGCAGCGCTGGCACAGATCGTCAACAAAGGGTCGTCCAGCGTAGTGTTGGTTTCTTCGGCGAACCCTTCTGCCAGCGGGCAGGGCATCACCCTCACCGCCACGGTTACTCCGAACACGGCCACAGGTACCATCCAATTCATGGACGGATCCACCATGCTCGGCACCGTGACCATCAGCGGTGGCGCGGCAGCCATGTCGCTTTCCACCCTGTCGGTGGGAACGCACTCCCTCACCGCGATCTACAGCGGCGATGCGAACAATTCCGCGAGCACGTCCCTCGCGATCGTGGAAACCGTGCAGCAGGCACCCACCACCACCGTGCTGACTTCCTCGACCGACCGTGCCCCACAAGGCCAGAACGTCGCCTTTACTGCCACGGTCACTCCCGCATCAGCTTCCGGAACCGTCAATCTGATGCAAGGGACGTCGATCCTCGCCACGTCCACCTTGGCCAACGGAGTCGCCACGTTCAGCATCTCCACTCTGCCCGTGGGATCGAACTCCATTTACGCTCGCTACGCCGGCAACGCATCCTATTTGCCGAGCAGTTCCGCGACGGTGACCCAGGTCATATTGATCATCACATCCACAACGCTCACCACCACGCCGAATCCAACGATGTACGGCGCCCCGGTCACGCTGACCGTGACAGCGTCGCCCACCTCGGCCACCGGACCCGTACAGTTCAACAACGGCGCGACCGTTCTGGGTACGACGAACCTCGTCAACGGCCAGGCCAGACTGACGGTCGCAAATCTGCCCGTCGGCAGCGACTCACTCATCGCGTACTACTCCGGCGACGCCACACATGCCGGCTTTACTTCGCTCATCGTAACTCAGACCGTGACCAAGGCGTCCGCGAGCGTGGCACTTACTTCCTCGAAGAATCCCTCGCCCGTCGGACAAAGTGTTACCTTCACCGCCGCCGTCACGCCAAATTCGGCCACCGGAACCATTCAGTTTCTGGACGGATCTACCGTGTTGGGTTCGGCGCCCCTCAGCGGCGGCGCGGCGTCCCTATCGCTATCCACATTGAGTGTGGGTACGCATTCGATCAAGGCGTCTTATAGCGGCGACGCCAGTTATCTCACCGCCACGTCGGCTGTCTTGAGGCAGACCATCTCCCCGCCGGCTCAGGCATGTCATGTGACCTATGTGATCACTTCACAGTGGAATGTCGGCTTCGGCACCGCCATCACAATCCAAAATACCGGGAGCGCGCCCGTCAACGGCTGGAATCTTACCTGGACGTGGGCCGGGAATCAGAAGATCACCCAATCCTGGAATTCCACTTACTCGCAGGCCGGCGGCAACGCCAAGCTCACCAACGAAAGTTACAACCCCGCTATCGCCGCGGGGGCCAGCCTCAACGGAATCGGCTTCAACGCAAGTTACAGTGGCACTAATACTAACCCCGCCGCCTTCTACCTGAACGGCACGCTATGTAACTGACCGTCTTAGGTGGGGCGGACCCCCGGTCCGCGCGGGACGCCCTCGTCCCGCCTCCGGCGCCGGAGCGCCGAGCGGACCGTGTGCGCAAGTGATACAATCCCGCAATGGCCGATTCCGTTTGGCCCCCGTTTACCGCCTCGGCCGCGCCGGCCACCGCCGTTCGATCGCGGCACTCTGCCGTAGTTCGCGCCACTCACTGGATCACCACCTTGGCCTTCCTGGCGCTGCTCGTCAGCGGAGTGGAAATCCTTATCTCGCATCCCCGCTTCTATTGGGGTGAAACCGGCAACTCACTGACTCCGCCGTTATTCAAACTGCCGATTCCCGCCTCCAGATCCACCGTGCCCACGGGCTATGGCTACGTGCTTCCCGACCAGAACGGCTGGAGCCGCTATCTCCATTTCCAATCCGCCTGGGTTGCCGTATTGACCGGCTTGCTTTACGTCGCATTCGGATTCCTCAACGGGCACTTCCGGCGGAACTTGCTTCCCGCTCGCGCCGACCTCTCCCGTCGCGGGCTCTCGGCCGCACTCGCCGAACATTTGCGCTTCCGGCCGGCGAGTGAGGAAGGCGCCTGGTCGTATAACGTGCTTCAGCGGCTCACCTACCTGCTCGTGATTTTCGTTCTCTTTCCGTTGATCATCTGGACGGGCCTGGCTATGTCTCCCGCCGTCGCATCCGCCGTTCCGGCCACTGTCACGATGTTGGGCGGCCAGCAATCCGCGCGCACCATACACTTCTTCGTCACCGTATCCCTCGTTCTCTTCCTCTTAGTCCACGTCGTTATGGTATTTCTCGCCGGATTCCGAAGCCGCATGACTGCGATGATCGCCGGCCGCCCCGCCGCACATAAGGAGCGAACATGAGCAAGCTCACCCGACGTAGCCTCATCACCACTGGTCTGGCAGCGAGCGCGGGCGCCTCCGGGCTTGCCGCGGCTGCCGGACTCGCCCGGCGCTATGGGCTCATCCCGCCCGACGGCGGCGGCATCTACGGCCCCGGCGAAACGCTGACCTACGCGACGCAGCGCCTGTTGACTCGCCACTCCCTCGCGCGTGAGTTCAAGTCCAGCCAGATTTCGAAACCTCCATTTGCAAACGCAGTCGATCCACTGGGCGAAGCGTTCAAGCGCCTTCAGGACGGGGGATTCGCCGCCTGGCGCCTCGCAGTCGATGGAATGGTCACCCGCCCGGCCTCTTTCTCGATTGATGAACTCAAGCGCTTTCCCCGGCGCAGCCAGATCACTCATCTGGCCTGCGAAGAGGGCTGGTCGTATATCGCCGAATGGGTTGGCGTGCCCCTTTCCTATATCCTCGGCGTTGTGGGCACGCTCCCCCAGGCCCGATACGTCGTCTACCGTTCGTTTCAACGCGGCTTGTGGGAGAGCATCGATATGGCCGATGCATTACACCCGCAGACTCTCGTCACCCACGGTATGAATGGCGGGGAGCTGCCCGTCCCATTCGGCGGACCCCTTCGACTGCGTGTTCCCCGCCAACTCGGCTACAAGAGCGTGAAATACATCGCCAGCCTCACTATCACCGATAACCTGAAGCAGTTCGGCAAGGGCTTGGGCTCAGTGTCTCCGGAATTTGGCTACGCGTGGTACGCCGGCATCTGACTATCCGGACACATCCCACAGACTCATCTGCTGCGGCCTCGGCTTGGGTTTGGAGCGCTTGTCGTCAAACACGGTGCGGCCATTCAGCGCAGGCGATATAGCGCGCTCGTGCTGAAGTACCGCGTCGAAATCCGCCTCAGGTTCCATCTGATGCTCCACCACTTTCACAAACCGGTCGAGACGCCGGAAGCCTTCCAACTTGGCGCCGCCGTCCAGTTTCGCCTTCTCGAGCGAGGCCCGCAGGAACCCGATCGATTCATCGTACGACTTCAGCGGCACCGGAAACGGATGCCCGTCCTTGCCGCCCAGCGCGAACGAAAAGCGCGCCGGGTCTGAGAAGCGGACCGGCGTCCCGTGGACCACCTCCGCGACCATCGCCAGCGTCTGCAGCGTGCGCGGACCCAGATTCTGCACCAGGAGCAAATCCGCGAAGCTTTTCAGGTCGCGCTCGTAGGCCACCGCCAACACCGCGCCGAGACGTTTCAGATCGACGTCCTCCGCGCGCACGTCGTGGTGCCGCGGCATCGCCAGGTGCCGGACCTCCTCCAGCGTGACATCGGGACGCGCGTGCGCGATCGTAATCAGCGCCTCCTGCGCGGGCGCGGCGTGGGCATCCACCAGGTTCATGATAGTGCCCTGGTGCGCGCCGGCGATGCCTGTGTGCGGCTCGGCCACGAAGTCGCGCACATTGGCGGAATGCCAGTGGTAGCGCCGCGCCAGGCCGGATGCATCGTTGAGCCCCTGCTGCACGATCGACCACTCGCCACCGGCAGCGACGACGAACGCGTGCAGGTAAATCTGAAATCCGTCGGCGATACAGTTGTTATCGATCTTGGCGGTCAGGCGGCTGATACGGACCAGCGCGTCGCCGTCCAGGCCCTGGCTTTCCGCGACGGCACGCAGTTCGTCCGGCGTGTTGCGCGAATGCCGCCCGCGTCCGCCGCACACGTACAGCCCGAGTTCCGACGCGCGCGGATTGAGCCCCCGCTTCAGCGCGCCGACCACCGACGTCGTGATGCCCGACGAGTGCCAGTCCATCCCCATGACGGACCCGAGAGCCTGGAACCAATACGGATCGCTGAGCCGCGAAAGAAACGCCGAATGTCCGTAGTGGAGAAGAATACTCTCGACGATCGCCGTCCCAAGCTGCGTCATCCGATCGGCGAGCCACGCAGGCACACGACCGCCGTGCAAAGGCAGGTCCGCAACTCCCGAGCGCTTCACACTTCTATTGTCTACGTTCCGCGGCGTCCCCAAGTCCGGTCTACCGAACCTTGCCTCCCTTGCCGAATGAAACGGCAACGACAAATTTCACGACCGGTTTGCCGTTAACGAGCAACGGCCGGTATCGCCATTCAAGGCTTCGCGACGGGGCCCCTTCGTCCGCGAGCCAGCATTGAGACGTTCCGCCCACTATCGGTGATAAGCTGTACTTATGAAGCTCACCATCGAGCTCGACCGCGAGGTAGACGGCCGCTGGATTGCTGAAGTGCCTGAATTGAATGTCCTCTTGTATGGGGACTCGAAGCAGGATGCAATACAACGAGCTCAGGCGGCCGCGCAAGAGATAGTTCTCGACCGCATTGCTCATGGCGAGTTGCCTCCCGATTCGGCGCATGCCGTTTTCGATATTGCTGCATGAGTTCCGGGCCTTCGGTGAAGGCGCGACGTGTATTTGCCGCCCTCACACGGATCGGGTGGCGCCATATTCGCACAGCGGGCTCCCACAAAATCATGAGAAAGGACGGGTGGGCCGACTATCCGTTCTCGTTTCACGATTCCGAAGAGCTTGGCTCCGCAATCCTGTCGAAGATCTCCAAAAAGACAGGCCTCCAACCCGAAGATCTCTAGCCGCTGACCCGAAGCCATGCTCGATCGCTCAGGTGCCCGTGGGACCGCTACCTCCCAACGGGTGACACAAACATTTTTTTATCTTCCGTTTCCCCTCAATCACTTACCGCCCTGCCCCCCGAATCCCGCTCCGCTCGCGTGCTAAATCGGAGTCATGGCAAGCCCAGCACAAATCGCCGCCAACCGCGCCAACGCGCAGAAGTCCACCGGACCCCGCTCCGTCGAGGGCAAGTCCGCCTCCCGCTTCAACGCCCTGAAGCACGGCATGGACGCCGCCTCCATCGTCATCCCCGGCGAAGACCCCGAAGTCTACGATTCTCTCGTCGCCCAATACCTCATCGAGTATCGCCCCCAATCCGCCTCCGAATCGTTTCACGTCGATACCATGATCCGCGCTGACTGGCAGAAACGCCGCCTCGAAACCGTCGAGGCCGATCTCTTCCGCACCATCATGACCGAATCGCCCGATAACTCCCTCGCCGCCGTCCTCCTCGCCGAGTCGCCCGCCGCCAAACTGCTCCTCCGCATCCAGCGCCAGATCGCCGCCTTCGAACGTACCTGGCACCGCGCCAACACCGAATTCCGCCGAGCCCGCGCCGAAGGCGAAACCGCCCCCGAAACCTCCGTGGACTCGTACCTCGATTCCCCCGGCGCTTTGCCGCCGGCGGCCGCATTGGCTTCGTTCCAACAATCCACGGTCACACGCAGCCCGACCCCGAACTGGCCGCCAATCGACGAAAAGACCGGCCGCCCCGCCTTCTTCGTAGGCTAAGTAGGACAGGCCTCCCGGCCTGTCCACCACGGAAAACTCCCACTAAGTAACTGAATGCCACTGATATCATAAGAGGATATGCACGAAGTCAATCTTGGCATCGTCGGCCTCGGCAACGTCGGGTCCAGCACGCTTGCCATACTGTCCGAAAACGGGGACCAGATCGCTCTCAAGCTCGGATACCGCCTCAAAGTCGTCGCCGTGTGCAGTCGCTCGGTGCACACCAAACAGATTCCCGCGGGACTCGGCGACGTCTTCAAGACTACCGACTGGCGCGAAGTGGTCGCGCACCCCGACGTGCAGATTGTCGCCGAACTGGTTGGCGGCACCTCCGTGGCGGCCGAGATCGTCAACGCCGCAATCGCCTATCACAAGAGCGTGGTCACGGCCAACAAGGAACTCATGGCCGCCTGCGGACCAGAGATTTGGGATCGCGCCATCCAGGCCGGCATCAATCTCGCCATGGAGGCCTCGGTGTGCGGGGGCATCCCCATCCACGCCGTATTGCGCGAAGGCATTTCGGGCGACCGCGTACAGGCCTTATATGGGATTCTCAACGGCACCTGCAACTATATCCTCACCGAGATCGAAAAGACCGGCGCCGCCATGGAGACCATGATCGCCGAAGCGCAGCGTTTGGGGTACGCCGAAGCCGACCCGAGCGCCGACGTGGATGGCTACGATGCACGTAGCAAGCTGATCCTGCTGGCCGCCTTGGCCTTCGGCGAGAAGATCGTCGCATCGGACATCTTCGTGGAAGGCATCCGCCGCATTACGCCGCTCGATTTTCAGTACGCCAGGACGCTGAAGCACACTATCCGCCTGATTTGCGGCGGGCGCAAGACGCCGGATGGGCTGATTCTGTCCGTGCGTCCCGCGCTGATTCCCACTTCCACCATTCTGGCCGGCGTGCAGGGCCCCTACAACGCGGTGTGGGTCAAGGGAATGTTCGGCGAAGACACCTTCTACTACGGATGGGGCGCCGGGCACCCCACCGGCGTGGCCGTGGTCAGCGACCTGATGCGCGTGGCGCGCGAGATTCGCGGCGGCAGTCCGGAGCGCGTCTCTCCCTTCGCGCACGAAAGGCTCGGCGAAAACAAGCCGGTCTCGGTGAAGCTGCAAAAGCGCGCCTATTACCTCCGCTTCCGCGTGGACGACCGCCCCGGCATCATCGCCAAACTGGCCGGCATCCTGGCCAGCAAGCGCATCGGGCTGGAAGCCGTGCTCCAGGAACCCTGCGACACCAAGAACGATCTGCCCTTCGTGATCACCACCGAGGTGACCAGCGAGCAATCCATCGGCGAGGCCATTGAAGAAATGTCGCGCCTCGATTTCATGCGGGAAGCGCCGCTGGCGCTGCCCATGGAGACCGCATTATGAAAATCCGCCGCTTGTTTGTAGGATTGCTGCTGGCCGGCACGCTTGCCGCGCAGGTAGCCGGCCAGGCCAACTCGGGATATCAGACCGAGCAGCAGCGCAAGGGCGTTGCCAGTGGACTGGCGGACCCGGCGCGTGACGAAAAGCAGAAGCCGGGCGAGTTGATTCGCGCGATGGGTGTGCAGCCCGGCATGACCGTGGCCGACGTCGGCACCGGAATCGGCTACATGCTGCCCTTCCTGAGCCGACGCGTCGGACCCGGCGGCCGCGTGATTGCGGAAGATATCTTCGACGACTTTTTGGCCTCCGCAAAACAACGCGTGGCGAACCAGAAGCTGGAGAACGTGACCTTCGTCAAAGGCACCGACACCGATCCCAAACTGCCCGAAGCCGGGGTGGACATCGTGCTCGCCCTGGACGTTTACCATCACTTCGATTACCCCGACAAAATGCTGGCCGCCATACATCAATCGCTCAAGCCCGACGGCAAACTGGTCGTCGTCGAATACTACAAGCGCCAGGAGGCCATGCCCGGAGGGCGCGCGCTGACCCATATCCGCCTCGACATGCCCGATGTCATCAAGGAAATCGAGGCCAATCACTTTCATCTCCTCGCCGAGAAGGAGCACATCCCGGACAGCCAGTACATGCTGATCCTGAGGAAGAATTAGGTATCCAATGAAGAAGTTTCTAGCATTCGCAACGTTGTTCGCGGTCCTGCCCCTCGCGGCCCAACCCGCCGCCGACCAGGGCGGCCTGACCCGCCAGCAGGGCGACGAGATTCTCAAGGAATTGCGCCAGATCCGCCAGTTGCTGGAACGCCAGCAGGCCAAGCCCGCCGCGCAGCCCCAGGAAGAGGCGCCCACCAAGGCCAAAATCACCGACCTCAGCAAGGTTTCCATGCTCGGCTCCAAGGAAGCGCCGTTGACCATCGTGGAATACACGGACTACCAGTGCCCATTCTGCCAGCGCTTCCACGTCACTGCTTTTCCTGAATTGAAGAAGGCCTACATCGATACCGGGAAGGTGCGTTTCTACAGCAAAGACATGCCGCTCGATTTCCACCCCAACGCCATGCGCGCCGCCATGGCCGCACGCTGCGCCGGCGAACAAGGCAAGTTCTGGGAATTGCGCGACACCATGGGCGCCAACCCGAATTCGCTCGATATCGAGCACATCCTGAATTTTGCCGGGAACCTGAAGTTGGACACCGGCGCTTTGCGCGCCTGTGTCGACGGGGGGAAGTATAAGGAAATCGTGCAGAACGACGTGCTGGAGGCCATGAAGATCGGCGCCAACGGTACGCCGACGTTCATTGTGGGTAAGAGCGTCGGCGAGGGCGTCGATGGCGAACTCATAATCGGCGCTCTGCCGTTCCAGATGTTCGACTCGAAGCTCAAGGAACTGCAGGGGTCCAAGTAGGTGGGGCGGACCCCCTGGTCCGCGCGGGTCGCCCTGGACCCGCTGCTTCCGTTCGGATTCACTTGCGCCTCTGCACAATCGCCGCCCACAGCACGATCAACGCCAACACCGCCGTGAAGAAGACAATCCGAGCCACGCCGATTAACATACCATCAAGACGGGCGCTCATCGTGCTCACGCTCGCTGTGCCCGCCGTCCTCGCCGCCCAGGACCCGCTGGAGATTCTCCGCCGCGCCACCGCACTCGACCAGCGCAATACCGAAATTTCCCGCAGCTACACCTTCCTGGAACGCCAGGAGCAGCGCGACCTCGATCCCGGCGGCAAGCTGAAAAAGACCGAGAGCTCCACCTTTGACGTGACCCTGCTCGAAGGTTCGCCCTACCGCCGCTTGGTGGCGCGCAATGATAAACCGCTTTCCCCCGCGGACCAGCGCAAGGAAGAAGAGAAGCTCCAGAAGAGTATCGCCGACCGCCGCCGCGAGACCCCGGAACAGCGCCGGCTCCGCATCGCCGAATGGGAGCACAAGAAGCAGCGGCAGCGCGAACCGCTTAAGGAGCTGCCCGACGCCTTTACCTTCAAACTAGCCGGCGAGGAAGCGCTCAACGGCGGCGTAGCGTATGTGATCGAAGGCACCCCGAAGCCCGGATACCGTCCCAAAAGCCAGTCCACCGCGTTCTTCCCCAAGGTCAAGCTGCGTTTGTGGATCGACAAGCAGGACTATCAGTGGGTCAAGGTCGATCTCGAATCGCTCGACACAATCACGTTTGGTGGCTTTCTGGTCCGCCTCGCCAGGGGCAGTCACGTGACCATCGAAAACGCGCGCGTCAACAACGAAGTTTGGCTGCCCAAGCGGGCCAACATCAAGGGCTCCGTGCGCATCGCCCTGGTCAAAGTGATGCGCGGCGAAATCGTATATACCTTCAGCGACTACAAAAAGTTTCAGACTGATTCGCGCGTCGTTACTCAACAGTAGGCCAGCGCACCGTGATATCGAGCCGTCTGCGCCCCGGGTCCCAGTTCAACAGGGCCACGCACTTCGTCTTCATCAGCGCCGCCGCTTCCGGCTCGCCGCTGTGCTTCACCGTGAGATCGCTGCGTTCATAGAAATATTTCAGCGCGCCTTCCACTCCCCACTGATGGAAGCCTGCGGGAGTGCCCGAGAACACGAACGCGTCCACGCGCTCTTTGCCGGCGGCGAATCGTCCCACCGCGTTCATCCACGTGCGGACCGCGTCGTCGCCGGCCAGCGTCTCGCGCCGCCGCAGGCGCGATTCGTGGATGTCCATCGGCAGCCAGAGCACAAGAAACAGTGCCACCGCGGCGGGCGACACCGCCTCCGCCAGCCCCGTGATCGCGATCGCCAGGCCCGTGAACGGCAGGTAGCAGTACGCGCTGAACATCCGCCCCGGCAGAAACAGCACCGGGAAGAGGAACAGTCCCATCGCCGCCAGTCCGAACCACGTGCGGCGGTTGCGCCCCAGGAACGCGAACGCGGGCACGACGAATCCAAGATACGGAATCAGAAAGACGCGTCCGGCATAGAACACGCCGGTCTTGGCTAGCGCCGCCGCCGTGAACCGAAACGTGTAGTCGTTATCCTTGTTTGGATTACCGAAAATTCCCTGCACGCCAAAAGAGAGCGAGACCAGAAAGAACGGCACCAGCGGCTTCCAGCGGCGTTTGCCGAACCAGAACTCCAAAGCTAGCAGCACCGCCGGGAGCATGACCGCCATTTCCTTCGACTTGTACGCCAGCCAGAAAGCCGCGAAGCTCAGCACCCATTGTCCGCGCGCGTAGCACCAAAGGCTCAGCAGGCAGAACGTGGCGCAGAGCACATCGAAGATGTACATCGGCTTCCAGAAATCGTCGAACAGCGCCATGTGCAGTCCGAAGAACAGGCACCCTGCCGCTGCCGCGAACGGCGCCGCCCCCAGCCGCCGGGCCACCAGCCACAGCAGCCAGACATTGAACAGGTGGAACGCCTGCAGCACCGCCACATAGACCGGGAAATCCAGCCCCGCGACTTCCTCCACCGCGTGGAAATAGTAGTGGCCCACCGGACGGAAATTGTTCGCCTGAAACCGCGGCGTGGCCGCGCCCTTCAGGAAATCCAGCGGTCCCAGGTAAGGCGTCCAGCTCAGGTTATCGATCTCGTCGTCCTGGAAATATCCGCGGTACGCGTCGCGGTTCACCGTCAGGAACAGCACCGCAAACGCCGCGAACAGAAGAAACCCCGCCCGTTTCGACATCGATGATCTATCGTAGCTGAAAGTGGCGGAGGGCTTCCCGCAACATGGGCGTGTCCTGCACCCCGCATCGCCGGAGGAACGAGCAGGGAGATCACGCCCATGTCCGTCAAGCAAATACCAGCGCTTTCCCGTCCCTGCGCGGCCGATCCGGATTGTAACGTTCAACCCGGTGTGACTAAAGGCCGACCGGTTCGACTGGTACGTGCCGATTTGATGATATCGGGACTCCCTGCCGAAGACTGTTCAATATTGGTCACGTCCCCCGCTGCCTTTGCGAGAAAGCTCACCCTCGCGGTTCTTCGTTATTTCTTCGCCCTGCGCTACACTGGAGCCGATGCAGTTGTTCTCGGGACCCGCCGGCTCTGGCAAAACCTCCCGTATCCTCGATCTTTTCCGCCAGTTCCTGCGCGCGGGCCGCTCCAACATTCGCCTCCTCGTGCCCACCGCGACCATGGCACAGCACCTCCAAAACCGCCTCGCCCGCGAAGGCTTCGTTTTCCCCGTCAACATCATCCAGACCCTCTCCAACTTCGTCGATGATTATGCTGCCGGCACCGCCGAAGTCTCCCCCGCCGTGCTCTATCTTCTCGTGGAAGCAGCCGCGCAGCGCATCGCCCGCCCCGAGTTTTCCCGCGTCACGCGTTTCCACGGCTTCTGCAACTCCCTGGCGCACACTATCGAAGAGTTCGCCTCCGCCGGCTGTGATAGCGCCCGCCTCGCCGGCTGCCTCCCCGACGTCCCTCTCGGTCCGGCCTTCCTAGCCGTCTATCAGGAAGTCGACGGCGAACTGGCACGCCGCGGCCTCGCCATGCGCGCCCGCCGCCTCGAACTCGCCGCCGCGCAGATCGAAGCTCACGGCCTGACTGACATCGACACCATTTGCATGGATGGCTTTCACGCCCTGCCCGATCCCGAGCTGCGCGTCGTGTCCGCCATGGCCCGCCACGCCGATCTCACCCTCACCCTCGGCGACCAAGATCTGACTCCCGCCCTCCGCGCGCGCCTCATCGCCATGGGCGCAGTCGAGCAGCGATTCCAGTCCCGCCGTGCCCATCCCGCGCTCGCCCTCGTCAAGGCGCCCGGCATCGAGCGCGAAGTCGAAGAGATTGCCCGCCGCATTCTAGAACAGTCCGCCTCCGGCCGTCCCTTCCGCGAGATCGCCGTCATCGTGCGCGCCCCCGATATCTACGTGCCCGCCTTGCGCTCCGCCCTCGAACGCTTCGGCATCCCGGCGCGCTTCTATTTCGATACCATGCTGGAACGCCACCCCGTGGTGCGCTTCCTCTCCGGTGCCATCGAAGCCATGCTCGGCGGCTGGGACCACGCGCGCACCCTCGCCGCCCTGCGCCTTACGCCGCGCTTCGCCGATTTCCCGCCGGCGGACCGCTTCGATTTCGACGTCCGCGAGCAGATCCCCAACGCCGGCCTGAGCGGGCTTCGCGCGTTGCTCCTCGGCGGCGAAGGCCAACCTCGCAGCGGCGCCGATCGCCTGCTCCGCAAGCTGGAATCGATCGCCGCGCTCGAAGAGTGGCGCGCCTTCACGCTTACCCCAAAGAACTGGGCCGCGCGCTTCTCCACGCTGCGCCACCTCTTCCGCCCCGCGCCACCCGCCGAGCCCGCCACTCATGAGCTCGCGCTCCAGTGGCGCAGCCAGTCCGCCGTACTCGAACTTTTCGATCAGGCGCTCGCCGAAGCTGCCTCCGCCCTCGATGCCGCGCGCGAAATCGGCATCGAGGACTACTGGCGCGCCGTCAAAAGCGTGCTCCGCCTCAAGCCCCTGCGCCTCGACGACGGCCGACGCAACGTCGTCCACGTCATGAGCGCCCACGAAGCGCGCCAGTGGGTGCTGCCCATCGTGTTCGTCTGCGGCATGGTGGAAAAGCAGTTCCCGCAGATGCACAAGCAGGACCCGTTCTTCTCCGACGCGGCCCGCTGCCGCCTCAATGCCGCCGGCATCCGCGTGCGCACTGCCGCCGAATTCGAGCGCGAGGAGCGCGCCCTCTTCGATACCGCCGTCAGCCGCGCCACCATGCTGGTCACGCTCTCTTACCCGGAGTTCGACGCGCGCGGCGAGCGCAATCTGCAGTCCATCTATCTGGAAGATATTTTGGAACCGCCGGTGGATTCGGTGCCCGTGCGTCCCGTGCCGCGCACCGTGACCGAACCCCGCGGCGCCGCGCAGATCGTTGCGCCAGACCTGCTCGAGTACCTGCATCGCAGGACGGCCCGCCTTTCGCCCACCGCGCTCGAGACGTTCCTGCAATGCCCGTTTCAATACTTCACGCAGCGGCTGATGTATCTGACCACCGCGCCCGCCGCGCCCCGAGGAGCGTCTCTCCTTCCTCGAGCAGGGCAACATCGTGCACGAGGTGCTCGCCGAATGGTGGAACCAGCCGCAGGAAATCGCCCCGCTCTTTGAACGCATTTTCGCGCGCCGCCTGGAGGAGTCCCACATCCCCGACGGCTATCACACCGAGCGCCTGCGCAACGCCATGCTCGACGACCTCAAGCGCTTTGCCGCCCAGGACCAATGGCAGCGCGCCGGCTGGACCTCGCAGACCGAAATCAAATTCGCCTTCCCGCTTGCCGAAGGCCTGGAAATCTCCGGCCGCATCGATCGCCTGGATGTCGCGCCCGATGGGCGCGCCTTCGTGCTCGACTACAAATACAGCGCCGCGCAGCGCGTCAAGGACAAGCTGGAGAATCCCAGCCTGCTCCAGGCACCTCTTTATATGATGGCTGCGGAGCACCAGAACGTCCGCCCCGCCGGCATGTTCTACCTGGGAGTCAAAGGTGGCATCGAGTACGCCGGCTGGAGCGAAAGCGGATTGATGGACAGCCTCGCGCTACCCGAAAACTGGCTGGCAATCGCCCGCGACAACACCCTGCGCATCGTGAACGAAATCCGCCGCGGCCGTATCGAAGTCCTGCCCGCCGACCGCGACAGCTGCCGCTTCTGCGACGCCAAAGACATCTGCCGCATCGAAACCACTCAGCCAGCCCAAGTCACACTAGTGGAGGTGGTGGGGCAGGCGCTTCCGCCTGCCAACCCCGTATGAGCTCCGTCACCTTCACCCCCGATCAACTTGACGCCATCGACGTCGCCCACCGCCACCTCGATGCCTGCGTCGTCGCCGGACCCGGCTCCGGCAAAACCACCGTCCTGGTGGAATACTTCCGGCAACTCGTCGCCGCTGGAGTCGATCCCTTGCGCATCCTCGCCATCACCTTCACCGAGAAGGCCGCCGGCAACATGCGCAAGAAACTCGCGCAGGCCTTCCAGCAGCAGCCCGAAACACGAGCCAAGCTGGAGCGTGCCTGGGTCTCTACTGTGCACGGTTTCTGCGCCCGCCTCCTCCGCGAAAACGCCGTCTTCGCCGGCATCGATCCCGAGTTCGGCGTGCTCGACGCCACCCAATCCTGGCGCATCCAGCAGGAATCCATGCGCGCCGCCATCGATTCCCTCTTCGAGCAGCACCGCGAAGCCATGCGCGACCTCATCCGCGGCCTCTCCAACTACGAATTCGAACAGGCCGTGTTGTCCGCCTACGACACCATGCGCGGCGCCGGAGTTCGCGTCGAGCAACTGACCGATTTCCCGGTCCCCGCCGGTGTCACCCTCGACGAAATCAACGACACTCTGACGGCCGTCCGCAATCAACCCCTCACCGCCTGGAACTACGCGCAGACCCAGCACCTGGAGGCCGCGCTCGAAGGCGCCGAGCGCATCCTCAGCGCTGAGAGCCCTCTCGCCTCCCTGCACGCCATCGCGGCGTTCACCTGCAATCTCACCAAGTGCAAGCGCGGCAACAACGCCTATAGCCTGCTCAAGCGCATGCGCGAGCAGATCGAAGAGGCGGAATACGCCCTCATCACCGCGCTCTACGCCCCGCAGCGCACACTCCTGATCGAGATCCTTCGCCGCTTCGACCGTCTCTATCGCGAGCGCAAAGAGCAGGCCGCCGCGCTCGATTTCGCCGACCTCGAAGAGTTCACCGTGCGCCTGCTCGAAGACCATCCCGACGCCCGCACGCGCCTGCGCCGCCAGTTCGATCACATCCTGATGGACGAGTTTCAGGACACCAACGGCCAGCAGGCGAGACTCGTCGCACTCATCCGCCCGCCCGACCGCTTCTACGCCGTCGGCGACATCAATCAATCCATCTTCGGTTTCCGCCACGCCGAACCCGCGGGCTTCACCGCCTACCGCGACGACGTCCAGGCGCGCGACCGCCACCTCGTCCAGCTGGTGGACAACTTCCGCAGCCGCGCCGCCATCCTGCGCGCCGTCGAGACGGTCACCGCCGGAACTCCCGGGATCGAAAATCGCGCCCTCGTGGCCGGCCGCAAATTCGACGACGCGCCCGATTACTCCGTCGAGGTGATCGTCGCCCCGGATCTGGCCGTCGAAGCGAAATCTGTCGCGGCCCGCATCCTGGAATTCACCGACTTCACCTTCGAGGATTTCGCCGTCCTAATGCGCAACACCGAGGTCATCCCCGAGTTCACCGCCGCCTTCGACGCCGCCGGCATTCCTTACGTGGTGAATCGCGGACGCGGCTTCTACGACAGCCGCGAGGTCAATGATCTCACCCATCTCCTGCGCGTGATCGCCAACCCGCGCGACGAGATTTCGCTCGCCGTTGTCTTACGCTCCCCCTTGGTCAACGCGTCCGAAGAAGCACTGCTCCGCCTCAAGATGAATGGCGATACGCTGGGCGACGCGCTCGCGCGCACCACTCCTGCCGCGTTCGGCGCCGATCACGGGCAGATCTCCCGCTTCGCCTCCCGTCTGCACGAATGGCGCCAGCGTCGCGAGTACGTCACCTTCGACCGTCTGCTGCTCTCCGCCATCGACGATTGCGGGTACCCCGCGTCCCCTAACCTCGACAAGTTCCTGGCGCAGTCCCGCGACGCCGCGGCGCGCATGTCGCTGGATGAATTCGTCGCGGAGCTCGCCCTGGTCCGCGAGGAAAATCCGCGCGAACCCGACGCGCCTCCGGAAGATTCTTCCAACGCGGTGAAGATCATGACCGTGCACTCGGCCAAAGGTCTGGAGTTCCCCGTCGTGTTCGTCGCCGCCATCCACAAGGGCGTCGATACCGATGTGCCCGTCGTTGCCTTCTCCCGCCATCACGGCCTCGGCGCGCGCTGGCGCAATCCCGCCACTGGCAAGGATAAAGACGATCTCTACCAGCACGCCCTCCGCCAGGAATGGAAGCGGCGCGAAGAGGAAGAGAGCAGCCGGCTTCTCTACGTGGCCATGACCCGCGCCGAAAATCATCTGGTGCTCAGTTTCTCCGCCACCGGGCGCAAGCCCGCCAATTGGGACAAACTCGTCGTCGAGCGCCTGGCGCTCGACCCCGCAGCGCCGCGGGACGAGTTGGTGGACTACCACGCGCCCGACGGATATCCGTGGAAGGCGCGCGTACGCATCGTACAGGAAGCGCCGGAACTCCTCGCGCGGCCGCGCGCGCCCGGGCAGCAAGCCCCGGCTGTACACCAAGTCTCCTTGCCGGTGGTGGAAGACCAGCACGATAGCAACGCCACCGTCACCGCGCTTTCCCTATTCGCCGCTTGCCCCCGAAAATATTATCTGTCGCGATATCTTGGATTCGTTGCGTCCCCGCGCAAACTGGAAGAAGCCGTCCTCATCTCCGACGAACCCGCCGACCTTTCGGCGAGCGAGTTCGGTACCCAGGTGCACACCCTGCTGGCCGGCAAGCCGGTGCCCGATCCAGTCCCCGAAGCCCTGCGCCTGGCCGAAGTTTTCCGCCAGAGCCCGCTCGGACGTCGCGCCGCTCGTGCCACCCGGACCGCTCGTGAATTCGATTTTCTGATGGCCCTCGAAGACCTGGTAATCCGCGGCCAAGTGGACCTGTGGTTCGAGGAAGGCGGCGAATTGGTGGTGGCGGACTATAAAACCGACGAGGTCAACTCCGCCGAGGCTCATCACCGAGCCCGCGACTACGCGCTGCAACTGCGCCTCTACTCGATAGCCGTGGAGCATGTGGCCGGCCGCGCCCCGGACCGCGCATTCCTCCACTTCCTGCGGCCCAACACTCTGGTGGAAGTCGACCTGACCCCCAACCTAATAGAAAGTCCCGAACAGACCGTTCGGGACTTTCAACAAGCGCAATCTAGACTGGACTTTCCGTTGATCGAAGGCGACCACTGCAAACGCTGCCCCTTCTACCACGACCTCTGCCCGGCGCGATAAAGCTACTTCTTGTGTACGGCCATCCCCGTCTTTTTGTGGGACTGCAGGATCCCCTGGAAAACATCTTCGGGCAAGCTCGCACTCACGTTGACCAGAGTGCCGGTGGCGGTGACAGTCACCGACTTAATCAGCGCCGCTGCCGTGGGGTCTTGCCCCGATTGCATCTGCGCCATATTGATCAGCAGCTTTACCATATCGCCCAGCGTCGTGGCATTCTGTGCCGTATCGCACTGCGCCTGGCCGCTAAATACCACCTGCGCGCCGAACTTTACGCCTCCCCCCGCCGACTGTACGTTCTGCGCGACATTCGCCATCGGGTTATTCTGCGAACCAGCCTTCGCCGGCGGTGCCAGGCTCGCCGGCGGCACGGTCGTGATGCCCCACGCGTCCTGTGTGGTCCACTGGCTCACTTGGGTCGTGACCGTGGAGGGAAGAGGTTGTGGAGTCTTCAACCGGTCGATGGCGCCCTTCACAGAGGCGATATCACCCGCCACCACCGTGCTGCCATCCAGGAACGCGATGCCTGCATGCTGCTTATTGGGCTCTTCCAGAATGGTGAAGCTGCCATAGGCTTCGGTGGTCACGCCCGCCATTGTGGCAGCGGCTGTGATCATGGCCACGTTGAAGGTACCCTTCGCCAGCGCCAGCCCGGTCTTGCCTCCCGGCACTCCGTCGGAGGCTACCAACAATTCGATGACGTCCCGGCGCGGATCGAAGCCCGTCAGTGTGACCAGTTTCTGCATCTCGGCGTCATGGCTCTGCAGTTCGTTCAATATATACTGGCCGAACTGGGTGCCTTTGGCCTGCTGCACGTTAACGCCGGCCAAAACCTTGGCGTCCGGCATTACCAGATTCAAAAGCGTAGGATCGGCGGCTGGCAGCACGCCGGAAAACGCTGTAAACAGCGTCGCGGTAAGGATTTGTGCCTTCATACCATTCATGACGGGTGGCTCCTGCCATTATTAACGCACCCGTCTGACACAAGTTCCACAATCCATCGACCAATCGTTGCGGCCCTTTTTATTGCTTCTTAGGGGCGGCCTCCGCCGGGTTGGCGGGAAGCCGGGTGTCTGGCGGCGGAGGAGGCGGCGGTGGCGGCGGTGGGGCAACAAACGGCACCGGAACCGACGCGTCCACATCCAGCGTGCCGGCCGTCGGATTCGTCCTCCGAGCCTGTCCCCGTTTGGCCGCTAGCGCCTTTCCCACCCACATATCTGCCTTGGCGATAAAGTCGGTATATTGCGCGTCGGTATCGGCGATCCCGGCCTGGATGCGATATAGAAGGTTCATGTAAGCCATGGCATCGGAATAGTTCGGATCGAGTTGGAGAGCGACCTGCAGCATACGGAAGCCGTCCTCGATCTGCGCCCCGTGCTGCGTGCGGACACTCTGCCGCAGGCTCGCATCCGGAATGATTCCGGGATCCCACGGTTTCATGCCTGCGGCCAGCCGCGCCTTCGCGTAATCGGGATAAGTCATGGACCAATCCACAAAGGCCGCCGTATAGTAAGCTCCCTTGTCCGTAGCGTCCGCCTGTATGGCCTTCAGCGCCCATTCGTGTGCCTCGGCGAACTGCTTGCTGTTGGTGTTCAGGAGCATCATCCCCTGGATGGCCTGCTTGTTTGCCGGCTCCACCCCCAGCACGTCGAGATATTGCTGGCGCGCACCGGCCACAAGCGGATCGGCTGCTCCGCTTCCGGGTTGATATTCCGCCAGAAGCGTGCGGGCCAGCAGCAGTTTCGCCTTCAGGTTGGCCGGCTCCAGCTTGACGGCGTTTTCGAATTGCTCCGCCGCTTCCTTATAATCGCCGCGATTATACGCGGCTTCGGCTTGTTTCATGGCAGCGTGGGCGCTGTCCTGCGCCCGTGCCGTGAGTGACAGGCTGGAGGCGATCACACCGCACAGTGCCAGCGCCGCCAGTCCGCTGGCCAGCAGCAACCGTGCACGCTTCAGGTTGGCCGCGGGCCGCTCCATCAGGCGCCGTATGCGAGCTTCCAGGATGTCGCCATCGAACACGCCCAGCGTGTACCCGGGCCGCGGCAGTGCCATCATTCCGCTGGCGATGCTCACGATCGACCGGGCGTATGCGCCGGCATCCATCAGTCGATGCGTAACCAACTCGTCGCAGGCCATTTCGCGCGTGCGTTCGATTTCGCGCTGCATTAGCCAGACCGCCGGGTGAAAATCGATCGGCATCGAGAGGACTTCATACATAAGGTTGCAGCCGAAGTCGCGCCGCGCGATATGCGCCATTTCGTGCCCGACCGCGGTCGTCAACACGTCCTCCGACGTCTCACCAAGCAGCGATTCCGGAAGGATGATGGCGCGCCCCGCGTTCACCGGACCCGATACCCGCGCAGAAACCAGAAGCGGGACGCCGCTCAGGCCGAACGCTTCCTCGCAGCGCATCCACACGCCGTCGAGAGTCGCTGGAATCGCAGTATGGCGGGCCCCGCGACGGATCTGCACGGTGCGTGCAGACGCCCGGGCCAGCCGGGCAAGGCGGAAGACGACGAACACGAAGTATCCACCCAGCAGAATGGTAGCCGTAGTTTCGGCGAAAGAAACTGTTCGGGAGACCGGCGCCGCCGGAATCGCAGGACGCGCGGCGCCGGGCCGCGACGACGTGATGTTGGCAGGCGCGGCATCCGCCAGCGAAGTCGAGAATTGTGGGGTCGGAATCTGTGGACCGCTGCGCATGCTGGCCACCGGCAGGAGGACCGAAGCGGCCAGCGCCGCCACCCACACCGCATGCCGGTGACTGGCAGGACCGCGTCGCATCAGACGGCAGACGAGCAGGGCCACGGCGGCGGCCACCGGAATCTGCCAAAGGGAATTCAGCAGGAATGTAAGTAGAGAGCGGCTAATCGTTTCCATTTTTTTCCTCCCTTGTATGCTCCAGCAGCTTTTGAATCTGCGCGAGTTTCTCCGGGGTCAAATGACGGGTTTCTACCAGGTTCAGCACCAGGCTATCGGCCGAACCTCCAAAAAAACGGTCCAGCACGTCGCCCACCGCCTGTGTGACTGCGCTCTGCCGGCTGACCACGGGACGATAGCGGTAGGCGCGATTCTTCAACTGGCGTTTGACCTTGCCCTTGCGGTGCAGCACGTTGAGCATGGTCTGCACCGTCGTGTAGGCGAGCTCGCGGCCTTTGATATGCGCCTGCACGGTCTGAACGTTGGCGGGTCCGGTTTCCCACAAGACGTTCATGATCTCCAGTTCGAGAGGCGTGAGCCCTTGCTCGGGACTTTTACGTCTGGGCAATTTTTCCTCCTAAACAATTAGGAGTATGCCCCCAAAAAATATCGTTGTCAACTAAAACTTTAGGAGATAAGTCCCGGCGTCAGCGCCCAGCACGACGACGACGACGTAATAGCACAAACCCACAATGGTAAGAATTACGCCGGCATCGAGCACGGCGGAAGCTATGGGGCATTCGGCGGAGTTGTAACAATGATTACCGACTAAAATGTAAGAATCTCTTGCGCCTTTGAAGCAGTCAGTCTTGTGTAAAGAGACCGGCCTTTACCTCGGAGCCCGCAGAACCCTTGCGAATGTGCAGGTAGTTGCGTTCGCTGCGATCCATGACGAGGTCCACTCTGCCTGCGAGTCGCATCTCTTGCAAGCTGAGGAAAGTGGACTCCGTAAGGGTGATCGAACCGGCGGCCCCTGCTCCATACGCAGCCATATTCGCATTATCGGTGAAAACAGAGGCAACCGCTTTGTAACGGCGTGTCCCGCCACGTTCACGCATCCAGACAATTCGACTGTTCGCAATAACATTGTTGCGAAAATCAAAATCATCACCATCGGTTTCTACCGTCCATATGCCGCTCGTGCTGGCTCCATATACCAGGCAGTTGCGCATGGCGTTCCGGTGGCTCGTCCCGCCCTCCGCGCCCCAGAACACCACAGCGTTCCTGACGTTGTAAAACACGTCGTGCTCCAGCACCAGACCGTGTCCATTCGCAATCACTCCTACATGGAGCGGCATGGCCTGCTCGTCTCCCACGAATACGCACTGCTTCACCAACAGGTCATCCAGATTCTTACCTCCGCGCCAGATCGGATAGGTCCGCCGGATCTGCTTCGGGCTCTTGTAGGAGAAGTCCAGGCCGCCCGTGAATCGCAGACCCTGAATCGTTGCGTGATTCACCTCGATCTGAATTCCGTTGCCGAACTCACCTGCCTCGTCGGCCACCAGCGGTACGGCCGTCACCACAGTTGGCATCTGCTGCGGATGCCATGCCGGGTCGTCCGGCAGAACCTCCGCGCGGATGACTAACCGGTCCGTCGCCGTATAAGCTTTGTTGTTCTTGAACAGTGTCGTTTGGGACAGTACATACAGGCCGGGGGCCACAATCACTTCCGACGACTTACTCGCAGTGTCGCCATTGATGCGTCGGGCGGCTTCAGTCACCGACCGCAATGGCTGTTCCTGTGTCCCGGGGTTCGTGTCCACGCCGGAAGCGGCGTTCACGAAGAGCTGCTGCGCAGTCAAGGGACCAATCGCACCTGCCAGTAACACACACACAGTAGCGGCATTGAGTGCCTGTCCAAAATCGACATGCTTCATATTGGCAGTGTAGCCATCCCGGTGGCAGCGCTCCAGGAGTTTGTTCTGAAACGGCCTGGCAGCGATCCGAAACGGTATGTCGCCGTGGATACGTTTATTTCAACTGCGCGTCCATCTCGATATGCGCTTTTTCCGAGAGCTTTTCTATGGTCTGCGTCTGCTCCGCCGCAATCCGGGGTTCTACTTGCTCGCGGTCCTGGTCATCTCCTTGGGTATCGGCTCTACCACAGCAATCTTCAGTCTCATCGACGGAGTGCTGCTGAATCCGCTTCCCTTCCGCGACCCCGCGCGTCTCGCCGTCATCTGGTCGGACTTCAGCCGCCAGGGAGGCTACAGCCGGGCTCTAACCGCACCCGCCCTCTTCTTCGATTGGCGCGACCGCAGCCGAAGCTTCGAAAGCATGGCTGCCTTCACCAACGCCGACCGCACTCTTACCGCCCTCGACCGGCCTGTTACCCTATTTGCCCACGAAGTGACTCCGAACTTGTTCGATGTCGCGGGCATTCAGGCTCTTCGCGGTCGCACCTTTCTTCCGGACGAGGGACTGCAGGGCAGGGAGGACGTGGCGCTGATCAGCTATGCGCTCTGGCGTTCGACATTCGGCGGCTCCGAATCCCTGGTCGGAGGCTCCGTGCAACTCGACGGCCGCAGTGTGCGGATCGTGGGAGTTCTGCCCCCGGCGTATCGCATGCCGAACAACGGCATCACCAGACAGCCCGACCTCTTCTTGCCGGCCTCGTTTGAGAGACAGCGCATGGAGCGCGTCGCCCGGTCGATGGTGATCATCGGCCGATTGCGCGAAGGCGTTTCCGTGGCCCAGGCGCGTGCCGAAATTGCGGCGATCACCGCGCAGGTCGTACGCGAGACTCCCGAAGGAGTGACGCCGCCTGGGTCCGTGGTGAACGCCGTTCGCGACGATATGACGGGAGAATATCGCAGACCCTTTTTCCTCCTCCAATGCGCCGTGGGCATCATGCTCCTGATCGCCTGTGCCAATGTGGCCAACCTGCTGCTAGCCCGATATTCCGCCCGGGGATACGAGTTCTCCGTCCGCATCGCGATCGGCGCTTCGCGCGGTCAGATCGTGCGACAACTTCTGGCCGAGAATCTGGTGCTCTCTGGCATTGGTGCCATCGGCGGGATCCTGTTCGCCAGTTGGAGTCTCCGCCCCATGCTCACCCTGGTGCCTGCCGTGGCCGGCCTGCCGTTCGCCGACCAGGTCCGCGTAAACCCCCAAGCCCTTGTCTTCGCGCTCGGATTGAGCCTAGTCTCCTCCATTCTGTTCGGCCTCGCGCCCGCGCGCCAGGCATCTCGCGCAGGCACCGCGCGGCACCTCGCAGACTCCGGCCGCTCGCGAAGCGCCAGCCGGTCGAGTGCTCTCTGGCGACATTCTCTAATCGCTGGCGAAATCGGATTGTCACTCATCCTTCTCGCATCGGCGGGGCTGCTGGTGCAGACTTTTCTGCATCTTTCGAAAACGTCCTGGGGATTTGAGCCAGGCAAGATCCTGCTAATCCGGAACTCGCTCCGGGGCGAGTCATACCGCACAGCCTCGGCCCAGCATAACTACTTCGAAGCGGCAGTTCGCAAACTGCGGGAGATTCCCGGCGTCGAGGAGGTGAGTGCGATCGATTTTCCGCCGCCGGTCGCCCCCTTTGCGCCGTCCCGTTTCGTGCCCTCCGGAGAGCCCGTCGATCCTGGCCACGATCCCAGGGCCACGGTGCTGGTTGTTCTGCCCGGATATTTCGAAACGCTGCGCACTCCCATCGTGAGCGGACGCCCCATATCCGATGCGGATACCGCCGATTCCGCTCCTGTGGCCGTGATTTCGCAATCGGTGGCGAAGCGCTATTTTCCGAAGCACGATCCCGTGGGCCAGAGCTTTCGCCTGAACAACGACCGGCGGGACTGGCGGATCGTAGGTGTCGTGCAAGACGTCCGCGCCCGGGGTCTCGACACCCAGGCTCCCGATGTCCTGTACTTTCCGCACTCTCAGATGACCGCGCCGACGATGTCGTTCGTGATCCGCACCAGTACCGCTCCCATGGCCATCGCCAATACCGCCGAACGATCCCTGTGGAGCCTCGGAAAATTGATGAACGTATATCAGATCGAGCCGCTGGAAGTGCACCTGTCCGATAGTTACTGGCAGAGCCGGTTCACCATGGCGTTGTTGACCATCTTCGCCGGCCTGGCGCTCCTTCTGGCCGCGGCCGGCATGTACGGAGTCATGTCGCTGCTGGCGGCCCAGCGCACGCAGGAGATCGGCATTCGCATCGCCATTGGCGCATCGCCATCCCGTGTCGTCTGGTTGGTGACCAATCAGGGGCTGCGCGCCGCGGTCGCTGGTCTAGCCGTCGGAATCGCCGGCTATCTCGCGATGAGCCGTCTCCTCGCCGGCCAGTTGTTCGGCGTCAGCGCAACCGATCCGCTCACACTCCTCGCCGCCGCCCTCGGACTCCTGCTGATCTGCGGCGCAGCCACGGCCGTCCCCGCCCTCCGCGCCGTCCGTATCGACCCGCTGCGCGCCCTGCGCCGCAACGGATGACCCCCCCGATTTTTGCCGTTTCCTGAAGTTCTATGAGAGAAACCTATCCCTCGGAGTACTACCACAGTGCATAGGCTTTGAGCTGACCGGCAGTTCGTCGATCCGGCAGAAGTGTGGAGGTCATTTTATGTTTAAACGAATATTCCAGTTCTCGTCCAGCGAGAAAGAAGTAGTTTTGGCAGGCCGGAACGGCTCGGCGGTTCACGCCGTAGGCATGGCTGAGCTATCGAATGCCCTGCAACGCGAGCCCGAAAGATCTCCCATCTGCCCTGCCGTCGAGCACCAGGGGGTATCGCCTGTTTTGGAATCCTTCGAGGAAGTATACCTGGACGCCGGGATCAAGCCGACGGGCAAGAACTACACCATTCTGAAGGTCGCCGAAATGGTGAATAGCCGGCACCTGTCCGACATGACGCCGGAAGCCAAGCGGAACTCCCTGATGATGGCGTTGGAGGCTGCCGGAGCTGAAATCGGCGACCTTTTGCAGGACGCTGTCACGCGCAATCGCGCGCTTGACGAGTATGAGGAAGAGCGGCAGGAAGAGGTCCGGAAGTTCGAGGCCCTCAAGGCGGAAGAGAACAACAAGCTGCATGCCGAGCTCGAGCACTTGACCAGTCAGTTCATGTCCAAAATTCAGACGAATTCGGACATGGTGGCGCACGAGCAGGACAACCTCCGCCGCTGGCAGAAACGCAAACTCCAGGAATCGCAGCGGATCACGGATGCGGCTACATTCTGCGTGCCCCAAGGAAACGGCTCTAATGGCGCCAGCAGCCTGACCGCGGTGCTCGAGCGAGTCAACCTGCCACGGAGGTAGTTGTCATGCTAATCGCATCCACCTGCCTGGTGGTATTTGTCGTGACTGTATTGATCCGGTCGTTGGGACAAAACCAGCCGCTGGACCGAAACGAAGTTCATAGATTAAGGCGCTTTTCCGAGAGATCGCATCGGGAAGAATCGCTGCCATTCGACTAAGTAACCGGGAAACTATTGATGAACAACGCCGAACAAGAATATACACAACCGCTGGGCCTGGATATCGGCACCAGCCGCATCGTCGTGGCCCGCAACGGGGAGAAGAAGTGTCAGTACGACGCCCAGCTCAACGCGTTCCTGACCATACCGTACTCCAAACTGGCGGAAAGCCTCCTGCAGCGTGAAGACGTGTTCCACGAAGTGCAGGGATCCGACATCGTGGTAGCCGGCGACGAGGCACGGAAATTTGCCGAAATTTTTCATTTGGAAACCCGCCGGCCCATGGCTAACGGGGTGCTCAACCCCCAGGAACCGCATAGTCTGGCGGTGATTCGCAGAATCATCGGCAAACTGCTGGGACCTGCCGCCGCGGAGGGCCAGAAGGTGTTCTTCAGCGTTCCGGCGCCAGTCGGTGAGGCGGACGAAGGCATCGCTTACCACGAGGCATCGATGCGCCAGATTCTGGCCGACCTGGGCTACGCGCCGATGCCCATACAGGAAGGGCTGGCCGTGGTCTTCGGCGAACTCGCGGAATCCAATTTCACCGGTATCGCAGTCTCCTGCGGGAGCGGTCTCTGCAACGCCTGCCTCGCCGTGTTATCGGTCCCGGTTCTCACTTTCAGCGTGCCGAAAGCCGGGGACTTCATCGATTGCCAGGCCGCGGCGGTCACCGGCGACCTCGCGACGCGCCTGCGTGTGCAGAAGGAACAGACGTTCCGGCTGAACGGCCTCACCTCCGACCGGACCCACAATGCGCTCAACGTGTACTACCAGGAAGTGATCGCGAACCTGGCCGGCACCCTCCGCAGCCACATCTCGGCTACCCAGCGCCTGCCCAAACTGGATCAGGCAGTCCCGCTGGTGCTCAGCGGCGGTACCGTAATGCCGAAAGGATTCCTGGAGCATTTTTCGACCGCCCTTCGCGCGCAGGATTTCCCGATCCGGCTGTCCGAAGTGCGACTGTCCACGGACCCGCTGAATTCCACCGCGCGAGGCGCCCTGATGGCCGCCCTCTGCTAGTGCCCCACCGGGATCTGGTCCACTACCTCGATCCCGAACCCTTCTAAGGCGACAATTTTCCGCGGATGATTGGTCAACAGCCGGATAGTGTGCAGTCCCAGGTCCGAAAGTATCTGCGCGCCGATTCCGTGCTCGTGCTGCAACTGCCGCTGCCCCGCTTCACCTTTATAGTGCATGAAATCGCGCGCGTGGCCCAGCATGCGCGGCGCGCCTGTGCCCTCACGATCGACCCGAAAGCCGGGACCGGTCTCGTGCAGGTACACCAGCACCCCCAGTCCGGCCTCGGCGATGGCGTGCAGGGAGTTCCGCACGAGGCGCGCGCAATCGCAATCGCTGGATCCGAAGACATCGCCGAATACGCACCGCGAGTGCATGCGCACCAGCACGCTTTCCTTACCGGAGACCTCACCGCGAACCAGCGCCAGGTGGTACTCGGGATTCAAATCGCTGCCGTAGGCGATGGTGCGGAACTCGCCGAATTCGGTCGGAATGGCGCCCTCGGCCACGCGGTGGATGAACTTTTCATGCTTCAACCGGTGACGGATCAGGTCGGCTACCGAGAGCATTTTCAGGTTGTGGCGCTTGCAGAATTCCACCAATTGCGGCACCCGCGCCATGGTGCCGTCGTCGTTCATGATTTCGCAAATCACGCCCGCGGGCGTGAGTCCGGCCAGCCGGGCCAGGTCCACGCTGGCTTCGGTCTGTCCCGCGCGCACCAGCACGCCGCCCTCGCGCGCGCGCAGCGGGAACATGTGCCCCGGACGCGCCAAGTCGGCTGCCCGGCACGCCGGGTCCACCACTTGCAGGATGGTGCGCGTGCGGTCCGCCGCCGAGATTCCCGTGGTGACGCCATCGCGCGCGTCGATCGATTCGCAGAACGCCGTCCCGAACATCGAAGTATTGGTCGGGCTCATCAACGGCAGCCGCAGGTGGTCGCAGCGCTCCGGGGTCAGCGCCAGGCAAATCAACCCGCGCCCCTGAACCGCCATGAAATTGATGATCTCGGGCGTGACCTTCTCCGCCGCGATTGTCAGGTCGCCTTCGTTCTCCCTGTCTTCATCGTCCACCACCACCACGATGCGCCCCGCGCGGATCTCCTCGATGGCGTCTGGTACCGAAACAAAAGGCATAATTCATTGTATCCGCAGGGACTTAATATGCTGGTATGTCGCGCGGACGTGCAGGCGGGTTAAGATGGTCGCAGGA
Organism: uncultured Solibacteraceae bacterium; assembly: GCA_963805775.1. GTDB lineage: Bacteria > Acidobacteriota > Terriglobia > Bryobacterales > Bryobacteraceae > Solibacter. Next base: position 49,244 of record CAWDWK010000048.1, read on the forward strand.
CCCTGATGCCCGACCCGGCGCGCTTCATCCCGTCGCTGCCCACCCTGGATCTGACCGGGGCGCTCGACATTTTCCTGGTCGCCTTCGTGGTGTACGAGGCGCTGATGGTGGTCCGCGGCACCCGCGCCGGACACATTCTGATTGGCATCCTGACGATGGTTTCCATCTACGCCTTTGCCAGTTGGGCCGGCCTGGAGGCGCTGCGCTCCCTGCTGTCTTTCATCGTTCCCTACATCGGTCTGGCCATCATTGTGCTCTTCCAATCCGAAATCCGGCGCACCCTGGCGCGCATCGGGCGTAAAAACTGGTTCGGCCTGGCCAAAGGCTTCCGCGCCCCGGAAGCGCTCAGCGAAATCATGATGGCGGCGGAGCATTTCTCCCAGCAGAAGATCGGCGCGCTGATCGTGCTGGAACGCGACATCGGGCTGCGCACGTTTGTGGAAAGCGGCGTGCCCCTGGAATCGCGCATCTCGCGCGATATTCTGCTCTCCATCTTCCAGCCCGGCCTGCCGCTGCACGACGGCGCGGTGATCATTCAGAAGGATCGCATTTCGGCGGCAGCGTGCTTCCTCCCCCTGACCACCAATCCGGCGCTGGCTCGCCAGTTAGGCACACGGCATCGCGCGGCCATCGGCATCACCGAGGAAACCGATTGCCTCTCCCTGGTGGTTTCCGAAGAGACCGGGCGGATTTCGGTGGCGGCGTTCGGCGAATTGTCCCCGGGCCTCACCGTCCCTGAAGTGGTGGAGCGAATCAACCAGCATTTCGGGGTGCAGCGGCCCGCAGCGCCCCAGATGGAGGATTTCGCCGGCGATATCCCGCTCACCACTGACGCCGCCAAGCCGCCCGCGGAACGGGTGCATCCGTGAGCCTGCCCCTCAACCTGATCCGCTCGCTGAAGTGGATTCCGAACCTGTTGTTTCAGAACTTCGGCTGGAAAATGCTCTCCCTGGCGATCGCCGTGGTGATCTGGGCCCTGGTGGCCACCGAGCCCGAACTTGCCACCTTCGCCAATGTCCGCCTGGAGTACAAAAATCTGCCCGATGGGCTGGAGATCAGCTCCGAACCGGTGAGTTCCGTCATGCTCGAATTGAAGGGCCCTTCCGGCGCCCTGCGCGGCACGGGAGAGTCCATTCATCCCGCAGTGGTCATCGATATGTCCGACGCGCAATCCGGCGAGCACACCTTCAGCATCGGCGATCGTAATGTCAAGGTGATGCGCGGCGTTCAATTGGTGCGCGCCATCCCGTCTGAAGTGCGTTTTCAGTTCGAGCCGAGGCGGACGCGCACCGTGCCGGTCCGCGTCCGCTTCCTCAACGAAGGGCAAAACGGCTATGATGTGGCGCAGTGCCGGGTGGAACCGCCGGACCTGGAAATCACTGGTCCACGCAGCCATGTGGCGCGCGTCGCCGCGGTGATTGCCGACCCCATCGACCTGGCCAGCACGACGGGCACCTCGACGTTTCATGTGAATGTGTTCACGGAAGATTCCTTTGTGCGCTTCCAGGACACTCCGGAAGCGGTGGTCACCGTGACCATGAAAAAGAAGTCATGAAGAAGAAGCAAATTGGGTGGACTCTGTGTTAACAGATCAAGGAGAAGGTTTGGGCAAACAGCTATTCGGAACGGATGGAATCCGCGGTGTGGCCGGAGAGTACCCGTTGGACCCGTCGACGGTCTCCGCTTTCGGAGTCGCGCTGGGCAAAGACGCTGCCGCCCATGCCGCGCATCCGGAAATTCTGATTGGCACGGATACGCGCGAGAGCGGTTCGTGGATCGCGGAGATGGTGGCTGGGGGGCTGGCCAGCCAGGGCGCGAGTGTGCACTACGCTGGAGTGATCACGACTCCCGGCGTCGCCTACCTTACGCGCACCGGCGCATTCGTGGCCGGCGTGGTGATTTCGGCGTCGCACAATCCGTATAAGGACAACGGACTGAAAGTTTTCGGTCATAACGGCTTCAAGCTGCCGGATTCGGAAGAGCACCTGATCGAACAGGAGATCTTCAGCCTGCTGGCCGCGGGTGTCGTTCCCGCTCCGCTGGCGCTTTCCGTGGAAGAGGACTTAAGCCGGCAGTACCTCGATCTCCTACTGGGGGTTTCCTCGTTGCGGCTGGACGGCGTAAAGGTGGTCATCGATTGCGGCAACGGCGCTGCCTGCCGGCTGGCGCCGGAGCTCTTTCGCAGGCTGGGTGCCGAAGTGGTTGCCATTTGCTGCGCGCCTGACGGCCGCAACATCAATCTCAACTGCGGCGCGCTCCACCTGGAAGGCTTGCAGGCGGCAGTCGTAGCGCAGGGCGCTGCCTTCGGCGCGGCCTTCGACGGCGATGCCGACCGCGCCATCTTCGTTTCGGCGTCCGGTAAGGTGGTGAACGGAGACGCCGTGCTTCTGGCCGCCGGCCGTGCACTTAAAGCGGCGAGACGTCTGCCGGGAAATATCGTGGTCGCCACCGTCATGTCCAACCTTGGCCTGGAGAAGGCGTTCGAGGCGGAGGGCATCCGCATGGTACGCACGCCGGTGGGCGATAAGTACGTCCTGGAGGAAATGGTCCGCCTGGGTGCGGCGCTCGGCGGCGAACAGTCGGGCCACGTGATCTTTCGCGAGTACTCCACCACCGGCGACGGCATGCTCACTGCCCTGCGCTTGTTTGAAATCGCGCACAATGCCGGCGTAGGACTGGAAGAACTGACGGCGGACTTGCAGATTTACCCGCAGTTGCTAGTCAACATCCGCGTGCGCGAAAAGAAGGGTCTACTGGAGCTGCCCGCAGTGGCGCAGGAGATCCGCCTGGCGGAGGAAGCGTTCGCCGGACAGGGCCGCGTACTGGTGCGCTTCTCGGGCACCGAACCGCTGGCGCGCGTCATGGTGGAAGGCCCCGATATGGCGCAGGTGGAGACGCTGAGCGGCAATATCGCCAACGCGATTCGCCGGGCCGTGGGCGAATGATTGTTTCGGGACCCGCTCACTTCTCGAAAACGTCTTCGAGCGCCGGCGGCAACGGTCCCGCCATGTCGAGCAGTTTCTCGTAAAGGTCGTCGTAGAGCCGGGCATAGGCATCCACTGCCGGCTGCGGCTCCGGGGCCGTCCTGCGCGCCGCCGCGAACGTGCGCCGCATCTGCCGCACGGCCACCAGCAGCATCTTCAATTCGTCTTCATCAAACCCGAACGCTTTCGCCATAAAATCGCCACCAGTATCCACAGCCCGCCGCCTGCCAGCGCCGCGCGATGGATCGCTCGTGCATAAACACCTTCCGTGCCGCCGTCGTACTTCAGTTCGACCGTGCAGCGCCCGCTGCACCGCGGTTCCACCACCATCTGCCCCAGTTTATCGCCCCACGCGTGCACCCGCTGCCCGCCGGCGTACGCTTTCCATCCTTTGTCCCAGGTGATCTGCACGCTCAGGATGTGCTCCGGTTTGAGGTCTGCCTCGATCACCGCGTCGTCCGACGCGCGCCAGTGGAACGCCGCCGCGGGATAGCTGGGGTCGTCCAGCGCCGCCAGGTACGGTTGAATTGCCGTGGTGTCGTAAGCCACTGGTGTCACCTGCACCTGGTCGCTCAACCGCATGGCATGCGCCAGGCTCCGCGACCGCCGCGGCACATTGTAGATGACGTCGCCACGGTCGCGCCACAATTCCGTCAAGCCGAGAAACTTCTCCGCGTGGGCGTACGGATGGTATACCTCGGCGCTGTCCTTACCGCCGCCGATCACCGCGTCGCACCCGTAAGCCTTCAGCAGGTCGATTCCCACCTGCTGCTTATCGCCCGCATACTCCTGATAGATCACGTGCGGCAGCATTGGATTCACGATGCCGTTATCGAATCCGCCTGCGAGTTCCGGAACGTCGCTGAAGGCGTTCAGCCAGAACCCGATCGTCCCCGGTGCGAACACGCGCTGTCCCGGCCTGTTCGCTTCGAGCCACTTCGCCGTCTTGTACTCGATGGTGGTGCGTATATCGATCGGCTTTCCCCACTCGCGCGCCGCACGCCGCTGGTGCGCCACAAACGGCACGCAGGCGAGCGCCGCCGCGATCCCCACGCCCCACGCCGCGCGCCGCGGAATCCGCGAGATCCACGGCCATGCCAGGAACGCCAGCGCCACCCAGAATGCCATGTCCATTTCCAGGTGGTATCGCTCCGGCTGCGGCACCAGTGAGAGCCGGAACCAGTAGCGGCCCAGCGCCGTAATCCCGAACAGGTACGAGATCAGCAGCGCAAAGCGTGTTGCGGGCGCCACTTTGACCCGCGCCATGGCCCACGCCGCCAGCAGAAATCCCGCCGCCACCGCCGCCAGGAAGATGCGCTGCACTGTGTTCGATTCAAAATTGCCGGCCACGCGCGGAGCATTGGCGCGGATCACGGCGATGGTCGCCGGAGACATCCACGGTAACGCCAGCGCGTAAGCGTAGATGCCCAGCCCGGCCGTGCGAACCCACCCCGGGAGCCAGGGCATGTGGAAGCCCGCCAGCAGGTACGCTGCAATGGAGAAGGCCAGCGCCATTGCGCCCAGCCAGTTGCTCAACGGCACCGCCGCGATGCTGAGCGCAGCCAGCACGTAGTACCAAGGCCGCCGTTTAGTCAGCGCGACGTGCAGCAACCCGATGGCCAGCGGAAGCAGGCACATCGACGTCAGATGCGGCCCTTCCCCGTAGACGATCAGCGTGCACAATCGCCGCCCCGCCAGCAAGCCGCCGGCATCGAAGCGTATTTCCTTCACCAGCAGGCACGCCGGCGAGACGAGCGAGTAGCCCACGCCCGCCGCCAGCGCGCTCGCGCGATTGCCGCCCAAGCGCCACGCCATCCAGAACAGCGTCACCGGACCCAGCGCGTATATCGTCGCCGTCACGAAGTGGTGCGCCAGGCCGGGCGATGCGCCCGTCGCCGCCACTACCAGCCCGCACACTATGTGCAACAGCGGCGGATACGTATCGGCGTACGGAATACCGCCGTACCAGAGCGGGAACCAGGACAGGTCTCCCAGATGTTTGGCGATGTAGCGCGCCAGGCCGATGTAGGCTGCCTCGATCGACCCCATCTGCCGCGTGTAATCCGTGTGGAAGAGGGACAGCGTGATATAGGCGTTGAGCGCGAATAGCGCCGCCGCGCACGCGGCCGTGCGCAGTCTTCCGGAGGAGGTTTTCACGCGCCATCCCCGATCCGGTAGAAGCGTCGCGCCGTGCCGCCCAACAACTGTTCCCGCGTTTCCAGGGTCTGCGGACCGATGGCTTGCGTGAACGCGGCCAGCGCTTCCTTCCAGGTCCCGACCGGCAGATAACTCGGCCAGTCGCTGCCATACATCACGCGTTCGGGACCAAACGCCGCCAGCGCCGCCCGCACCGCCGGCTGAAATTCCGATGCCTTCCACTTAGTGGGCGCATCGGTGATCAGTCCGCTGATTTTGGCGAACACGTTACTGTGTTGTGCCGGGCAGCGCGGGGGAGTGCCGCGTCCCGTCCCGACATGGTCGATCGCGATGCGCAGCGCGGGAAAGCGATCCGCAATCGCCGGCGTAAACCCCGCGCAAACGTCCAGCGTGAGCCCCCGCCGTTCCACCTCCGCGAGGTCTTGGGGCAGTTCGCCTTCAAACCAGTAGCAGACTCCGCGGAATTTCGCATGACGCTGATATTCGTCCAGCACCTCTCCGACACGCGGATCGGCCAAGTCCGCCCACCCCACCACCGCGCGAATGAAATCGTGCTCTGACGCGAGCCCGAGCAGCCATCGCGTCTCGTCCACGCTCGGGACGTTGACCACTGCGACCGACCCATCGAAGCGATTGCGTTTGAGAATCGGAAACAGCAGCGAGGGCAAATACTCGCGGGTGAAATGCTGGTGGGAGTCGATGCGCGAAAACTCGCCCGGCGCGTTCAAAGTCGCCCCAGGAAGATTGGGCCACGGATGAACACGGATAAACACGGATAACGCAAAAACGTCCTATCCGTGTTCATCTGTGTTCATCCGTGGCCAATTCTGCTTTTCTTGTTTCTTCCGGGAACGGCATCCCTAGAAAATGAAGCTCAGCCCGCCGCGCACGCTGCGTGGATTGTCCACCAGCATCATTTGCTGCCCGCCCGGTGCACCGAGTGAAAGGTACCCTTGCGCCAGCATATTGCGCAGATCCGCGGTGGCTTCCATGCGCCACGGCAGCATGCTCAGGCCAGGAATGGTCTGCCGCACGTACAGGTTCAAGCCCGGCATTTGCCGTACGGAATCGGTGCTGTAACTGTGCCCCATCGATGCCCAACGGTGGTCGCCCATCATCTGGTAGCTGGCGATGAAGTGCGTACCGATCCATGGCGCCGTCGCCGTGACCCGCGCAGTCGCAGCCTGCCGGCGTCCGGCGTGAATCATCGACCGCAACTCGTCCGGATTGTCGCTCACAATCTCGCGATCGTCCGCCGTCAGCGCGCCCATCGATCCATACATCACGGTCGCTGTCACATGCTGGCCCAGTTCCTGCGTCACCGCCGCCGTATAGCCCGAACTCTGATAATTGCCGGCGTTGAACGTCGATGTTCCCGTGAACAGGTCCGGCAGTATGTCGCCACTCGTGTACATGCCGGCCGGGGCCACCAGCGACAGCGCCGCATTCGTGACGCTCTCGCGGTACGTCGAAAGCTGGTACGTGCGCGAGCCAACCTTGCGCGTATAGCTCAACTCGAAATTCTCGCCGCGCTGAATCTTCGCGCGTCCTCCCAGCAAACTGATCCGCGGGAACATGCCCAGAGTGTTCAAATCGCGCTGCAAATCCGCGTCCATCTGTCCCCTGCCCGCCAAGTCCGGACGCGCGTCGCCCGAAGTATACGCGAACGCGAACTCGCCATTGTCGCCCAGCGAGTACGTTACCCGCGCATAGGGACTCGCGTAATTAACGTGGTCCAGGAAAGAGATCGAATTCATCGTGAAGCCGTATTGCACCGCCAGCTGATCGGTAAGTTCGGTACGGTCGTCGAAACTCGCGGACATCGACCGCAGCATCGGCAGCGCGCTCTCATTGCCCGCCAGCGCCGCGCCCAGTCGGCCCGGCAGGTACAACTGCCGCATCGTCACCGATACTTCCGGACTCTCGCTGCCCACAGTGCGGCTGTAGCTCGTGCGGAAAGCCGCCGTCGGCACACCGGTCTGCGAACCGTAACCGACGTTGCCGCTTACCTGCAGCATGTTGTTTCCATAGAGCGACGTCGCCAGCGCGAAAGCCGTCCCCATATCTGCTTCGTTGGCCGTATCGGAACTAATCGTCCCTTCGCCGGCCGAGAGTTTAAAAACGCCGCGCGTATCGCTGAACACCGCCGTGCGGCGTTTGGTCTTCGTTTCCGTGCTCAGCGCCACGGCGTCACCGCTGAAGCGCAGAACCGGCCGGGTGGGCGAGGCGCTGCGCAGCACCCACTTCCACTCGTCGCTCATCAGGCTGCCGTTTTCAATGGGAGGGTAGGCAAATTGGATCGAGCTGAACAGCGTGTTCAGATTGACGTTCAACACGCTCGCCATCCCGGGTTGCACCAGGATGCCCTTTTTCATCGCCGGAACAAAAGCGGCCAGCGTCACTTTAATGGAGTAAAGGTCGGGACTGAGCCCCAGGAATCGGAAAGCACCCCGTTCGTCCGTCAGCGCCCGCTCGAACTGGCGTTCCTGACGATTGAAGAGGACCACCGCCGCACCCATCTGGGGAACTCCGGCAGCGTCGGTCACGAAACCCGTGATCGCGCCAGCCATGCGAAGCGGAGTGGCCGCTTGTACGAGGCCTGCGCCGGCAAGACACACCGCGCCCGCCAGCACTAGCGAAACCACCGTCTTGTGCGTCCGCGCTTGTAGCATCAAACGACGCTCTATGTTACGGAGATGCCTCCGCTTATACTTAGGTTACCGTAAATTGGGCTGAGGGGGTGAGCACCTGTTTACGGAATTTGTCGGTAATTTTCACCCGTAACGTGTACTGCCCCGGAAGCAGGTCCTTTAGGGGCAACAGCTTTTCAATGGTTACCAGGTTGGGGGATGCGCCCGGAATCTTGGAAATATCCTCGGTAGTTTCGAAGATCTTCTCGTTGGTGCCGTTCTTGGTCACCTCGTAAGAAACTTCGCCTTCCGGTATCCGGCTCTCCCCGTCCGTCCCGAAATTATAGATTCTAAAATAAATCCCCATCTTCTCGTCGCGCTTGAAGATGTCGTCCACACGCGGCCGGACCTTTGAAGTCCCGATCACGAACTGCCCCATTCCGATGCTCTTGGTGTCCACGTGCTCAATCAGATCGGCCAGCACGATATTGCTCGAAGTCAGCTTCTCGCCGTCCATCCGCGGCACGACCAGGGCCACTTCATAGCTGTTCAGGTTGCCGCCTACTACATCTTTGGCCACCACGTTTAACCGGTACGTTCCCGGCGCCAGTGGTACGGTCTTGTTGTAGACCGACTTGCGCTGCGCCGTCTGCTGCAGGTACTCCGGCGGGCTGGTGACTTCCACCGTGTCCTCGAAATTGGTCACGATGCGCCGCGTCATGGTGCTGACCTTGCCGAAAATGTTCACGGACGCCTTTTGCACGCCGTCTTTGGCATGGAACTGCAGATCCTTATTGTCGAATTGCAGCGTCACGTAGGTGAGTACGCTGGCTTCCGTCAGCGGGAAGAAGTCCGCGCGCACTTTCATCGGCAGGATGTTGTAGCTGATCCGCGAATTGACCGCCGCTTCCAGATCTTTGAACTTGACCGCCGGCGGGCGCTGCAGTTTCGCAAACTGCTCCAACCGGCTGAACTCGTTCATCTTCTCCGTCTCCGCCCCGAACGGCACACCCAGGTGGGTTCCATCCGTGCGGTTGAAGCGGTCATCCTTGCTGCTCATCCCCATCTGTTCCATCATGGTGAGGCCGGCGCCCGGCACATACAGCAGCGCGTCCTTTTCCGAGGGGTCCATCGTCATACGGTATTCGCCGGACATCGTGGGGTCGACGAATTCAATGATGATGTCGCTTCCAATGCCTTCGATGTACCGATAGCGCCACTGCTCGAACGGGAAGGTGGAGGTGGTCCCGCCGCCTTCTTCCGGAGGCCGCTCGTAGGTTCCGCCCGAAGGATGAGTTTCCTTCTCGTCCGGCGGTCCGTACGTAATGTAAATGCGCCCGCGGTCCGTCTTCCACCCCGGGATGCCCGAAGCGAAGTTCTCGTTGGAATAAGCGATGCGGCGATAATGCTCTTCCTTGAATTCGTTCTCCACCGTGTCCGGCGTGGGGTCGCGGCGCAGCCAGAACTGCTCGATGAACTGCTCGCGCTCTTCGTCCGTCTGCAACCGCTTGAACGCGGTGCGTTCCTCGTCGGTGATGATGTACGCTACGTCCTCGTTGAGCCACTTGCGGTAGGGCGTCTCCAACTCTTTGCGGAGCCGCTCTTCCTTTTTCTTCCGCTCCTTGTCGGTCATCGGTTTGGCAACGGTTTCGCGTTGAGAAGAGTCGGCCTTCTTCTTGTCCTGCGCCAGGGCATAGATGCCCAGCAGCAAGGACAGCGAAAGCACGGAGATCGAAAGGCGTGTAGCGTTCATACGACTCACCGCTTCCTGGGACAAAAACTGGTTTTAACTGACATCCATTTTAGTTCGAATGACTTGGGGCGGTCAATCCGTGAATTCGCCTCACAGGTGTGCACCTTGGGAATCAAACCGTCCCTCCCGCGCCCCCAGTATACTCCGCCTCCGTCCGCCGCGTTCATTTTACCAGGACCAAAAATCTTCGTGCCGCGTTTCCATGAGTTTACAGGTATCAAACCCCGATTCCCCGCGCACGCCGTTCTATCTTAAAGAAGGTAAGGTGGGTCCGCCGCTCCAGATTGGGTTTGTTTTGACAAATACTCCAGATTGGCTTTGTTTTGGCAACCCCCACCGGCCGCCCGATTGCGCGGCCCATCCATTACAATGAAGGGAAGCATGTTTCGAGCCACTTCGCTCTTCCTACTGGGTGCCCTTTTGCTCGCCGCCGCCGACGCCCCGCAAAAGTCCGCCTTCGACAAACCAACTTTGGAAGCCTATGTCCGCCATCTCTATCTATTGCAATCGCCTCTGACAGTGACTATCGGCGACCCCAAACCGTCCGCCCTTCCCGGTTTCAAGGAAGTCCGCGTGCGCATTTCGCAGGGCGCCCAATCCCAGGAACTGCCGCTCTACGTCTCCAACGACGGCAAGAAAATCGTTCAGGGCAATTTTTACGACGTCACCACCAATCCCTTCAAGCCCGAGTTGGACAAGCTCAAGACGCAGTTTCAGCCCGCCCTTGGCACCGCCGGTGCGCCCGTTGTCGTCGTCGTCTTCAGCGATCTGCAGTGCCCGCACTGCAAGGTCGAAGCCGAGATGCTCCGCAAGAACCTGATCCAGAGCTTTCCCACACAAGTGCGCCTCTACTTTAAGGATTATCCGCTGGAAGGCCTGCACCCGTGGGCGAAACCCGCCGCCATGGCCGGCCGCTGCGTCTTCCAGCAGAATCCCGATGCCTTCTGGTCCTATCACGATTGGATCTTCTCCCACCAGGACGCCGTCACCCCGGAGAACTTGAAGGACCAGGTAATGGGATGGGCCAAAGACGCCAAGAGTGTGGATTCCCTCAAACTCGGCGCCTGCATCGACGGCAAGTCCACCCAGGCGGAAGTCGAAAAGGAAATCGAGGAAGCGCGCGCTCTCGAAGTCTCGGGTACACCCACCCTGTTCATCAACGGCCGCCGCATTTCGCAAAGCATCGAATGGCCGAATCTCAAGATGATCATCGACTCGGAGATCGAATACCAGAAGACCGCCAAGAACGCCGGCGACGATTGCGGCTGCGAAGTCAAACTCGATGTCCCGGGCCTGCCGTCAACCAATTCGCCCGTGTTGCCGGCTGCCGCCAAGAAGAAGTAGTAAACCAAAAAGTAGACCGAAATGAAAATCCGTACTCGGGGCCTTTTTGCCGGCCTCATCCTTGCCGCCGTCGCTCTCGCCGCGACCGCGACCATCGATCCCACTCTCTACCTCAACGACATCAAGTTCCTCGCATCGCCGGAACTGCGCGGGCGCGCCACCGGCAGTCCGGAGTTGGAAAGAGCTGCCGCGTTCCTGGAACACAACTATCGACAGTTGGGCATCAAACCCGTCGGCAACAGCTACCTGCAGCCCTTCCCTGTCACCACCGATGCCGCCCTCGGCAAGGCCAACCGCTTCCAGTTCACCGAGAACGGCCGCGCCACCGCCCTGCGCTTTCCCGACGACTTCGTCCCGTTCAATTTTTCGCAGACCGGACCTGTGGCCGGAGCCGTGGTCTTCGCCGGCTACGGCATCACGGCGCCCGAATACGGCTACGACGACTACGCCGGTCTCGACGTCAAAGGCAAGATCGTCCTGTTGATGCGCCACGAGCCCCAGGAATCGGACCCGAAGAGCGTCTTCGAAGGCAAGACACTCACGCAGCACGCGCAGTTCGCCGCCAAGGCGACCAACGCCAAGCTGCACGGTGCATCCGGCGTAATCCTGGTGGCTGACCGCGCCAATCATCCGGGCGAGCCCGATGAATTGGAGAAATTCGGCGTCACGGCGGGCCCCACCAATGCGCGCATTCCATTTGTGCAGGTGAAGGAAGCCCGCGTCGAAAAGTGGTTCGCCGATTCGGGCAAAAGCCTGGAGAAGATCCAGGGCGCGATCGATAAGGACCTCAAGCCTCAATCCTTCGCCTTCCCCGACACCATTCGCGTGGACGCCAATCTCGACGTGGAGCGCGCCGTCAAAACCGTGCACAACGTGGCTGCCCTGCTGCCCGGCCAGACCGATGAATACGTCATCATCGGCGCGCACTACGATCACCTGGGGCTCGGCGGTCAGTACTCGCTCGCGCCCAGCCAGACCGGCACCATCCACCCCGGCGCCGACGATAACGCCAGCGGTACCGCCGGTGTCATGGAACTTGCCCGCTATTTCGCCAAACAGCCCAGCCAGAAGCGCGGCATCCTGTTCCTCAACTTCGCCGGCGAAGAGCAGGGCCTGCTCGGCTCCGCTTACTACGCCGACCACCCTTTGCTGCCCCTGTCCGGCGCCGTCGCCATGATCAACCTCGACATGATCGGCCGCATGCGCGATAACAAGCTCTACATCGGCGGTTCCGCCAGCGGCTCCAATCTCAGGCCCATGCTGGAAAAACTGATCGCCACGTCCGGCTTGAGTGTCGACTATTCCGGCGGCACCAGCGAGGGATCGAGCGACCACACGTCGTTTACCTCGCACCAGGTCCCGGCGCTATTTTTCTTCTCCGGCCTGCACGGCGACTATCACAAGCCCAGCGACACGTGGGACAAGATCGACGCGCCCGCCGCCGCCCGCTTGCTGGCCCTGGTGGCTGAGGTCGCCCAGACACTGCGCGATACTCCGGAGCGTCCCGCGTTTGTGAAGTTGGCCGCACCTTCTCCGCATGGCGGCCCTCACGGCGACAATAATTCACCCGGCCCGGTTTCCGGCTACGGTCCCTACTTCGGCAGCATTCCCGATTTCGGCGAAGGCATCGTCGGCGTGAAATTCGCCGATGTGCGCGAAGGCTCTCCGGCGGCCACGGCCGGACTCAAAGCGGGCGACATCCTGATCGAATTCGACGGCAAGCCGATCCAGAACCTCTACGATTTCACTTATGCCCTGCGCGCCAAAAAGCCCGGCGACGAGGTCAAGGTAAAGGTGACCCGCGACGGCAAGCCCCTCGATGTGACCGCTGTCCTCTCCCGAAGAGAGTAAGACAGGCCTCCCGGCCTGTCTACGCGGCCCTACGCGTACTCCGCCTTGTCGGCCAGCATCTCGCGCAGCAGCTTGATCAGCTCCGCCGGGAAGAAGGGCTTCTTCAGAAATCGCACCTGCCCGCCCTTCACCACCGGCGGCTCATCGAATTCGCCGGAAATCAGCAGCACTGAAATCCGCTGGTGCAATTTGAACACCCGCTCGGCCAGCTTGATTCCATCCATCTCCGGCATCGAGATGTCGGAGATCAGCACGTCCACCGACCCCTCCCCGCAGATTCGCAGTGCATCGGACGGCCTTGGCACGGCCACGACATTGACGTTTTGCGGACCCAGCATGGCCCGGGTCAGCCTCAGGATCTGAGGGTCGTCGTCGACTATGAGCACGGTTCGCGTCGGTTCGGACATCGAGTCTTGATTCTATACCCGGCTGTACGCTCCCGCACCGCCATGCACCGGCCAGGTTTGGGACAATTTCAAACGGAGACTGCTCATGCCCTGCCTGCTCTTGCTGCTGATTCTCATCTTCCCCCGCGTCGTGCTCGTGTGGATGTACCTCACGTCTACCTATTTGCAGCGCGCCTATCATGAACTCCTCATTCCGCTGCTTGGGTTCATCTTTCTGCCGCTGACCACTCTGGTCTACGCCTGGCTGGTGAACACTCACTCTCCCATTGAGGGCATCAACCTGCTTTACATCATTGTCGCCGTGATCATCGACCTCGGCGGGCTGGGCGGAGGCGACTACCACCGCCGTCGACGCCTGTAATCGCTTACCATAGCGATGATGAGCTACAATCGCTGGTCCACGTTCGCCCTCATGGGGGTTCTGACACTCGCTTGCCTGACGCAGGCTTGCGCGACAAAGGAAACATCCGAAGTGAAAAACGAACCGAAAAAGCAGGCTTACGGCAAAATGCCCAACGGCGCCGACGTGGATCTTTACACGCTCACCAACGCCAACGGCATGCAGGCAGGCATCATCACCTACGGCGGCACCGTGGTTTCACTCACAGCTCCCGACCGCAATGGCAAGTATGCGGATGTCGTCCTCGGTATGGACGATCTGGCGGGTTATCGGAAGGCGACCGCGTTTTTCGGCGCGCTCATCGGCCGCTATGGCAATCGCATCGGCCACGCGCAGTTCACGCTTGACGGCCAGACTTACAAGCTGCCGGCCAACGATAACGGCAACACGCTGCACGGCGGACCCGACGGTTTCGACAAACACGTCTGGACGGCCGTCCCCGGCGCCGGCCCCGACGGGCAAACGCTCGAGCTCACCTACCTCAGCAAGGATGGGGAAATGGGTTTCCCCGGCAACCTCACTGCGAAAGTGGTCTACACGCTCACCCCGAAGAACGAGCTCAAGATCGATTACACCGCCACCACCGATAAGCCCACCGTGGTCAACCTCACCAACCATTCGTACTTCAACCTCGCCGGCCAGGGCGAGGGCGATGTGCTCGGCCACGAAGTCATGATCAACGCCGACCGCTTCACTCCGGTGGACGCCGGCCTCATCCCCACCGGCGAATTGAAGCCCGTTGCCGGCACCCCGTTCGATTTCACCAAGCCCACCGCCATTGGCGCGCGCATTGAAGCCAACGACGAGCAGATCAAGTTCGGCAAAGGCTACGATCACAACTGGGTGCTCAACAAGACCGGTAACGACCTGACCAAAGCCGCCGAGGTCAACGAGCCCAAGACCGGACGCGTCATGGAAGTCTGGACCACCGAGCCCGCCCTGCAGTTCTACACCGGCAATTTCCTCGATGGCACGCTTACCGGGAAAGGCAAAACCTATCCCCGCCGCGGCGCCTTCTGCATGGAGACCCAGCACTACCCCGATTCGCCCAACAAACCGGCCTTCCCCACCACCGAACTGAAGCCCGGCGCGACTTATCACACGACCACGCTCTACCGATTCTCCGCCCGCTAGAGTCGCCTTCCAGTTGCCATGTCTCCATTCGTGGAGGCATGGCAAATCTCATTGCTCAAACTTTTTATTTATTTGAGCCCCGCTCCTCAACAACTTAACCCTTCCAACTCCCGGGTCGTGCCCGCTCGCAAGCTACCGTGTAGTTGTAAGAGAGAGCCGGTCGCCAAACTTCCTCCTTGCTGTTCCCACATCCTTCCCCGGAATCCCCACCGCTCCTTGACGAGCGTTCCTTCCTTCCGACGGCGCTCTCTTACAAAAAATATTATTTTGACTTTTTATCCGATTCGCGGTACCTCTCACATATGCCAGAGGGCTCTCACCGCTTCCAGGTCGGCTCGATCAGTTGCACGGTGCTCAGTGACGGCTATTATTCCTATCCAGCGTCCTGGTTCTTTCCCAACGCTGTTCCCGAAGATCTCAGCCGCGCTCTCGAAAGTCATCACCTGCCCACGGACGCCGTACTGAGCCCGTATACCTGCCTGCTGATCGAAACCGGGCGCCACGTTGTGCTGGTCGATACCGGAGCGGGCGAATACTCCCGCAGTTCCGGCGCCATCCAGGCGCGCCTCGAAGTGGCCGGCATCCGCCCGAAGGATGTCGATACGGTGATCCTCACCCACGCGCATCCGGACCATATCGGTGGCGCGATCGACCTGTTCGGACGCCCGGCGTTCCCCAACGCGCGCTATGTGCTCTCCGAACTGGAATGGGAATTCTGGACCGCCGCCCGCTCAGACCTGAGCCGTCTGCGCCTGCCGGACGTCGCCAAGGAGTCTATCGTCTCGATGGCGCGCCGCTGCCTCGGGCCGCTGCGCCACCAGATTGAGCCCATCGAACGGGAAACCGAAATCGTGCCCGGTGTGGTGGCCACGCCCGCACCGGGGCACACGCCAGGCCATCTGGCCGTCATTCTCGCTTCCGAAGGCCAGCAATTGCTTAACCTGGGCGATGCCGCGGTTCATCCGATCCACCTGGAGCAGCCGTCCTGGCAGAATGGTTTCGACCTCGCTGCCGACAGTGCCCTCGTTACCCGTCGCCAACTCATGGAGCGCGCCGTGGCCGGCGACATGCACGTGATGGCTTTTCATTTCCCGTTCCCTTCCATTGGCCGTGTTGCCGTCAAAGACGGTGGATGGCTGTGGACTCCGGGCTGGTGAGAAATGGAAATCTGGGGGGCCGGTCTCGAATGGGTTGCTCGCGCAGCCTACTTACGCGAACCGCGGCGCGGGTTCCGGATCTGCGATTGACGCACCTTGATCTTCTTTCGCTTGGGCTTGCTGATCTTGAAGGTGCCGCTGCCCACGTACTCCGCCTGAAACAGTTTATCTTCCGCCAAAACTTTTTCTCCTGAAATCTACGATTAATTGATCCTTCATTGTACCGCGCATTATTCTGGAAGATGAGGATGGGGGTTCCGGCGCCACAATTCGGGGGAGATCCAGACCTGCCACTGACCGCGGACCTCGCTCCCAGCCGGGTGCCGCATACCTTTCGCGCCCTGCGCCACCGCAACTTCCGCCTCTTTATCAGCGGCCAGATCGTCTCGCTGATCGGCACCTGGATGCAGAACGTGGCGCAAAGCTGGCTGGTATACCGCCTCACCCACTCGGAACTTCTGCTGGGTACCGCCTGGTTCTGCGCTCAAATCGCGGTGTTCGCGCTCGGACCTCTCGGAGGCATTGCGGCGGACCGCTGTTCGCGCCGGAAGGTGGTCATCGTGACACAAACCCTGTCGATGGTCCAGGCCTTCGTGCTGGCGGCGCTCACCCTGACCGGGCGCGTCCAGGTCTGGCACGTGCTCGTGCTCGCCGGCCTGCTGGGCGTGATCAACGCCTTCGACATGCCCGGCCGCCAGGCGCTGGTGATCCAGATGACCAGCAAGGACGATCTCATCAACGCGATCTCGCTGAACTCGGCCGTGTTCAATGCGGCGCGCGTGGTGGGTCCTGCCGTCGCCGGATTGCTGCTGGCGGTGGTCGGCGAAGGCACGTGTTTCCTGATCAACGGCTTTAGCTTCCTCGCCGTGATCGTCAGCCTGACCGCCATGCGGATTCCGCCCGGCGCGCCCAGAAAACACGCGCCCGTGTGGCGGCACCTGGTGGATGGCTTCCGCTACGCCGCCAATCATTCCGCCGTGCGGCGTGTGCTCGCCCTGATGGGCGCCGCGACCCTGGCCGGGATGCCGGGCCTGGTCCTCATGCCGTTTTTCGCCGACGATATTTTTCACCGCGGCTCGCGCGGCCTGGGAATTCTCATGGGTGCCATGGGAATCGGCGCCGTCGTCGGCACACTCGTGCTGGCGCGCCGCACGCGGCTTTCCGGATTGGGTAAAGTAATGGTGATCAGTGGACTCACTACCGGCGCCTGCTATCTCGCCTTTGCGTTTTCGCCATCTTTCTATTTGTCGCTGGCCCTCATGCCGCTCATCGGATACAGTGTGATGCGGCAGATGGCCTCGGCGAACACCACCATTCAGACCCTGATCCCCGACGAATACCGCGGGCGCATCATGGCGTTGTACTCTATGACCGTGGTCGGCCTGGGACCGTTTGGCAGCCTGGCGGCCGGCGCTTTGGCCGGACGCTTCGGTGCGCGCGCCACCATGGCCACCGGCGGCGTGCTCGCGCTGGTTTCATCGCTCGTCTTCGCCTGGCATTTGAGGAGAGATCCGATTGCGGCTTAAACCTATACTGTTCCTGACCCTGCTGGGGGCCGCCTCGGCGCCTGCCTGGACCGACGATTCCGCCAAACTCTGCGCGCAGATCCCTCCGCTCGCCGAACAGCTCACCAAAATCTCGGGCATGCCGTTGCGCCATCCCGTGCCCTGCGACTTTATCAGTAAGGAGAAGATCAAAGACTTCCTCAACCAGCGCGTCAAGGACGTCGCCAAACCCGAGGACCTGCGCGCCGAAGAACTCACGCTCAAGAAATTCGGCCTCGTGCCGGCGGATTTCGACCTCGCCAAAAACACCATCGAGCTGCTCACCGAACAAGCGGCCGCCTTCTACGACTACGACAAGAAGAAGCTCTTCATCACCGACACTACGTCCTCGGAAACGCAGGAGCCCGTGCTCGCCCACGAGATTGCCCACGCCATCGCCGACCAGAACTATAACCTCTCCAAGTTCATCAAGGCGGGCCGCAAGAGCGACGACGGATCCACCGCGCGGATGGCCGTCATGGAAGGCCAGGCTACGTGGCTGATGTCTGAACTGCTGGCGCGCAAAATGGGGCAATCGCTCAAGGATTCGCCGGCCTTGCTGGCCATGATGAGCGGCGCTAACGAGACGGGAGCCGGCCAGTTTCCGGTTTTCGACAACTCTCCGCTCTACCTGCGGCTGACGCTCATCTTCCCCTACACCAAGGGCATGCTCTTCCAAAATGCGGTCTACAATCGCGACGGGCAGAAGGGCTTCGCTGAGGTCTTCCTCAAGCCTCCCGCCTCCACCCAGCAGATTCTGCACCCGGAGAAATACTTCAGCGGCGTCAAGCCCACGGACCCGGCGCTGCCCCAGCCCAGCCTTCCCAAAGGCTACAAGAGCCTGGTGGGCGGATCGCTCGGCGAGTTGGAGCACACCGTTCTGCTGGAGCAGTATTCCGGCAAAGCGCTCGCCGCCGAACTTGCGCCGCATTGGCGCGGCTGTGCTTTCAACCTGCTGGAGAACAAGAAAGAAGGGCGTCTGGTGCTGCTCTACGCCGTGGAGTGGGACAACGAAGATGCCGCCCGCCAGTATTTCGCCGCCTATCGAGCGCTGCTCGCCAAGAAGTGGAAGCAGATGACCGTCGCTACGGAGAGCGATGAGGCCGTCACCGGCACAGGGGACGACGGCCGCTTCGAGTTGCGCCGCAAAGGCGCCATAGTTACCAGCGTGGAAGGTTTGCCCCCTGCGATAGACTGATGCTATGCGTTTCTTTCGGGTAATCGCGGCCCTCACCCTACTCACCTCGCCGATCACCGCTGCACCCATCCTTCCGCGTCCCTCACCGGATTTTGCCATCAATCTGGGACAGGGAAAGCAAATCCGCATCAGCCAGTACAAAGGCAAGACCGTCGTGGTTGCCTTTATCCTGACCTACTGTTCCCATTGTCAGAAAGTGGTCGGCGTGCTGTCCAAGATGCAGAACGATTACGGCGCGCGCGGCCTGCAGGTACTAGCGTCCGCGACCGAGGACATGGCCGCCGCCGCCCTCCCCGGCTTCCTCCGCCAGTACGCGCCGGCGTTCCCGGTGGGAGTCAATACAACCACCGAATTCATCGCCTACATGCAACATCCCACCATGCTCCAGTTGTACATGCCCGGGCTGGTGTTCGTCGATAAGGACGGCATGATCCGCGAGCAATATGAAGGGACGCGACTCGTTTCTCGAAGAATCCAGCGTGGAGAAAAATATCCGTGCGAAGGTCGAGGAGATGCTGAAGCAAGCGGCCGGCACCCCGAAGAAGACGGTCGTGAAAAAGACCGCTGCCAAAAAATCCAACTAGCCTACTTCCGTCCCAGGGGAACGGCCAGCGATCCCAACGCGCCGCTTCCGCGATCGTAAACCAGCACGCGCAGTCTTTCTACACCCTCCGACAATACGAGTCGCCGCTCCACGGGAATGCCCTCGTGCAACGCCTTTTCCCGCTCCTCGGCCGTAAGCTTCGGGGCAACTTCCTCCACCGGGAACGTCTCCACACGTCCGTCTTTCAGATAGCCCACTACGCTTACCGCCAGACGGCCGGATCGCCGTGTCGCCCGCCTGCGCCAGGCCGACATCGCCGGGGTCCACGCGGATGGCTAACTCCGCCGTTGGCGGCTTTGTATCGTGCTCCGTCAATCGCGCATACAGGCCGATCTCCGTCGCGTTGAACGCGCTCGCCGTCGCCGTCTCCAGTGCCGCTTTCTCCCGATCGCCCGGGGCGGCCAGATTGGCGAAGGCGTAGTAACCCTGCTTGGTCTCCAACTTCACGCCCTTGCGCGCGCAGGTCACGCGGATCTTGTGATATTTGCCATCCCAATTTCCCAGCGAAGGTTCGTAGGAGATCAGGTAGCTCATGCGCGCATCACTCGCCGCCAGCGCGATCGCGCCGCGAATGTCCGGCGTCATGAAGGCGTGCCCGCCCGTCAACTGCGCAAACTGCTCCAGCGTATCTTCCGTGGACATCGTGATCCCCGGCCCATCGGACGCTCCCGGCGAGGCCGCCGCGGCATCGGACTGCCCGCCCGGCCTGAGCGATTCCGGCTGCCGTACCGTGTACACCGCCACGTCCGCGCGATCCAGAGTCGCCGTCAGGCGCTGCAAGAGCGGCGTGTAATCCATACCGGCGTAAATGCTCGAGCCTCCTACTCCCAGCGATATCGGCACTCCGTGGCTGATCCAAATCAAGCTCTTGCGTCCCGGCGCCGCCGCCACAAGGTCGGCCAGTGATCCCAGCGCCTGGTACGTCATGCGCACCCGCATATCCACGTCGACTCCGACTGGCCGGAGCCGGAACAATTCCCGCGACGCGTCGTCCAGCAGTGCCTTGATGTCCTCCGTCCATGGCCGCGCGCCCGCCTCCGCCTTCTCGCGGTCTCCATCCGGCAGCCCGTGCACGCTATACAGCGTGCCATTCATGGTCAGGATGTAGAAAAACAGCGTCTCGCTCGCCTCCAGGTGTTGCAGCGCCGGACCCAGCTGGCTCATCATCGACCCGCGGTCTTCAAAGCGGGCATTCAGCAGGTCGAAAAGGATCACGGTCACCCGCGACATGGGAGCTCCCGTGCGGTTGGAATATTCATTTGGCTCGGCGCGCATGACGCGCTTTACGATTGCGTCGTTGCGCCGGAACGAAACCACGCGCTGGGCTTTCGACCCTTCAAACACCTGAAAGTCATCACGTGTCAGGTCCGTCACCGGCACCCCGTGCGCGTCCTTGGCGACCACGCTGAGATTGACCAGCGGCGGCGCCGCCTGCGACTGCCCGATACCCTGCGCCCTTACGCCGGCCGCGCAGCAGACGCACGCGGCAATCAGCCAGATCTTCATGGCTTGATTGTCGCGCACCCGGGACCGATCTTGGCCACCAGGGCGTCCAGCAGAGCGGGGTCCGGGACGGAGCCCTGGGCGATGCGCGCATTGCCGCCGCCGCGGCCGCCGGCTTCGGTGAGAGCCGCCTTCAGCAGTTTGCCTGCGTCCACTCCGGAATCGGCCGAAGCGGCCAGCAGCACCGACGGCGGATCTTTCAGGGTCGCCACGAAAACGCTTTTCGCCTGCGCCGTGAAGTTCTGCGCTACCGCGCGCAAGTCTTCCAGGTTGCCGCGATCCAGGCGCTGCACGGCGCGCCGCACGCCGTCCGGCCCCGCTTCCGTGGTGGTGTAGAGTTCCTTGCCCTGATAGGCCGCCAGCTCGAGTTCCAGCTTGCGCCGGGTTCGCTCGCCGGCCTTCGCCGCCTCCAGTTGGGTGGCCACCATCGAGCGCCACTTCGTCCAACGGGGCCGAAAAGAGCTGGGAGATTTTGCTCAGTACTTCGAAATCCGCCCGCGCGCGCCGCACCGCGCGCCCGCCGCACACGAACTCCACGCGGACCGATTGGCGGATCTTCTCGGTGCGGCGCAGCAGGATCGGACCAATCTCGCCGGTGGTGCGGACGTGGGTGCCGCCGCAGGCGCTGCGGTCCAGCCCGTCGATGGAGACGATGCGCAGCGTGCCCGCCCGCTCCGATGGCTTGCGCAGTCCCTGCGCCGTGCTCGCGTCCTCAAACCGCACGTCCATCGTGCGATTCTCGGCGACCACCTGATTCGCGCGCCGCTCGGCCTCGATCACGGTGCGCGGGTCCACGGGGCCGCCTTCCAGGTCGATGGTGGCGCTCTCCGCGCCGAGATGGAAGCTGACGGTGTGCAGGCCGAAGAGCTCCTCGAATACGGCCGAGAGCAGGTGCTGTCCGGAGTGCTGTTGCATGTGGTCGAAGCGCCGCGCCCAATCGATCTCGCCCGCCACCTCGCCGTCCGACGGGTAGAGGCGCTGCCATGCGGTGCGCAATTCGCTCCTCCTCATCCACCACTTCGACTACCGCCACCCCGGCGATGGACCCGGCATCGAACGGCTGCCCGCCGGAGGCCGGATAAAAGAGCGTGCGGTCGAGGTACACGGTGCGCCCGTCCGCGGAGCGCTCCACTACGCGCGCCTGAAATTCACGCTTGTAAGAATCGGTGTAATAGAGCCGTTCAGTCATAGGATTCATTGCCATTGTTGCAGGTTGCCCGCCCGGTGAGCCAATCCTGGCAGGCTGTTTCACTCGTAAGCAATCGCCCTATTAGGGGTTGCCCGATGTCGGTAGCGGCCATATAATACCCGTAAGTTTGAGGGGTGAACTTGAAACATCGGCGATCCTGGAGGTTGATTCGGTTCGGAAATTCGACCGGGCTCCCAGGGGCGCCACTGGATGCAAGTCTCGAAAAGAGGGGAGTGTAAACAATGCGAAGAGTATCCAGGACGATACTTATTTCACTGTTCGTACTCGCTTTCCAGGGGTACGCGCAAAACATCACGGGCTCCATGTCAGGCCGCGTGGTTGACGCACAGGGAGGTGGAGTTCCCAACGCCGTAGTCACGGCAAACGAGCCCGAAAAACAGCTCACGATACGCACCACGACCACGCACTCGGGAGAGTTCAGCCTGGCTGGACTGCTGCCGGGGAACTACAACATTACCGTCGAGGCTCCGGGCTTCAAGAAGCTTTCGAAGCCAGGCATTCCACTCGATGCGCAGGACAAACTCGCTCTAGGCAGCCTGACTCTCGAAATCGGCGCCGTCTCGGAATCGATTGAAGTTCAGGGCACGCAAGTCCTGCTGCAGACCGAAAGCGTGGAGCGATCCGAAGCGATCGTCGGCAAGCAGATCCAAAACATCGAGGTCAATGGCCGCAACCCGCTGGATATGGCGAAATTCGTGCCCGGCATCGTCAGCACCGCCAACGTTTCCGTGGGAGGCGTCGGAGGTCTCAGCGGCGTTTATGTCAACGGCAACCGCGGCACCATGAATCAGCTCACCATCAACGGCATCGGCGACATCGACACGGGCGCCGATGGCAGCCAGAACGTCACGGTCAGCATAGATTCCATGGCTGAGTTCAAAGTTCTTACCGGCCAGTATCAGGCCGAATACGGACGGAATGCCGGCGGCCAGATCGCCATGGTGACCAAGAGCGGCACCGACCAGTTCCACGGCAGCGGTTACATCTATCACCGCCACGACGACCTGAATGCCAACACTTTCATCAATAACGTTCGCGGTCTTCCGCGAACCTTGTATCGTTACAACGACCCGGGCTACACCATCGGCGGGCCGGTTTACATCCCACATCTCGAAAACAGGACCAGGAATCGCCTGTTCTTCTTCTGGAGCCAGGAGTGGCAGGAACAACTCGCGCCGCAGGCTCTAAAGAATATCGAAGTTCCCACTACCCTGGAGCGTCAAGGGAATTTCTCGCAAAGCGTCGATAACAACGGCAAGCCCCTGATCATCAGAGACCCGCTGACGCAGGCTCCGCTTCCGGGCAACATTATTCCCGCCAGCCGGATTTACGCTCAGGGCCAGGCTCTGGCTAACTTGTTGCCGCAGCCCAACACGAGCGGCACAGGCTACAACTACACTTCGCAGTACTCGGTGCAGACTCCACGCCGTGAAGACCTTCTCCGCGGCGACTTCAACGCCACCCAGAACATTCGTGTCTTCGGCCACTACATCCGCAACGTACAGCCCGTCGTCAGCCCCTACGGCTCGTTCGTGCTCGGAGAAAACGTTCCCCTTACCACCATCAACGACCCAACTCCCGGAGTCAGCTTCGCCGGCGGCGTCACGTGGATCATCAGCCCGACGATGACCAACGAGCTGAACATCGGCATGACCAAGAATCAGATCGACATCTTCGAATCGGGAAATGTGCTGACGCGCACCACTTCCGCTGTCAATCTTCCGCTGTTGTACCCTAACGCCGTCCAGGACGACTACATTCCCCAGATCGCCGTCAACGGCAGCCACCTGGCAAATCAACCGTCTTTCGGTACCGCGGACGCTCCCTTCCATAACTACAACACGACCATCGACTATAGCGACAACCTGACGAAGATCTGGGGCAAGCATACGCTGAAGGGTGGAGTCTACCTGCAACGCAGCCGGAAGAACCAGACTTCTTTCAGCGACAACAACGGAAGCTATAACTGGGGCGATACAACCTCTAACCCGCTGGATACCGGCTATGGTTATTCGAACATGTTGTTCGGCGTATATCAGACCATGGACCAGTCGAGCGCCTATATCAACGGCCTCTATCGCTACTGGAACATCGAGGGCTACGTCCAGGACACGTGGAAAGTTACTCCTCGTGTAACCTTCGACTACGGTATGCGCATCTCGTGGTATCAGCCGCAGTACGACTCCGGCTTGCAGGCTTCGACGTTCATTCCGTCCGCCTGGGATCCGAAGCAGGCTCCGCGACTTTATGCGCCCGCGTTCAACCCCGCGACCGGCATCCGATCGGCTTACGACTCCGTGACCAACACTTATCAGCCGGCCTATGACATCGGCCTCGAAGTCCCCGGTACGCGGCAATCCCTTCAACGGTATCTGCCAGGCCGCGAAATGTGTTTCTAAATACCTGCAGCAGGACCCCGGGGCACAGTGGGGGCCGCGCTTCGGCGTTGCCTGGGACGTTTTCGGCGATTCCCGGATGGTGGTCCGCACTGGGGGCGGTATCTATTACGATCGCTTCCAGGGCAACCGCGTGTTCGATTTCGTGCGCAATCCTCCGGAGACCGTGCAGCCCACGCTCTTCTACGGGTTCGCCCAGAATATCAATCCCGCGACGGCGCTTCTGGCTCCGCCGACGTTGTATGCGGCCGACCCCAGCGGTAAGATCCCGACGACTTACAACTACCAGTTCTCAATTCAGTCGCGCCTGCCGTGGAACATGGTGCTCGATACCGCCTACGTAGGCACTCTCGGGCGTCACCTGCAGGACAATCGCAATCTGAATTATGTTCCCTACGGCGCGAACTTCCGGCCGCAGAATCAGGATCCCACGCTGGTTGCGACCCAGCCGACCTCGCTGTTAGGCAACAACTCACTCCCCGCTAACTTCCTCCGCCCGATGATCGGATACAACAGCATCACGGTGTACGAGAGCGCTGCCACCTCCAACTACAATGCCATCCAGTTTGCTCTCAACCGGCGCTCATCGCACGGCCTGTTTTTCGGCGTCACTTATACGGCGAGTAAGGTGCTGACGACGGCGTCGAGCGATACCGCATCGGTGCGCGTGGATCAGTTCACTCACGCGGCCGATTACGGCCCGGCCAGTTTCGACGTGCGCCAGAACTTCGCCCTGAACTACGTCTATTCGATTCCGACGTGGAAGGCGAACTCATTGGCGCGCGGCTTCACCGGGGGCTGGCAAATCTCCGGCGTTACCACGCTGCGCACGGGGATGCCATTCACTCCGGGCTTCAGCGTTTCGGGCGCGGGCAGCTCCAACCAGACCGGCTCCAACACGGAAACGGCGCGCATCGGCTACGTGTCAGGCTGCAACCCCTACACGGGATCGAGCGATCCGTTCAACCGCCTGAACGCGGCCTGCTTCACGGCTCCGATGCCGGGCAGCAACGGTCTTGAATCCGGTCTGGACTGGCTCTACAATCCGGGCCTGGTCAATTTCGATATCGCCGTGCAGCGCGATGTCACGGTGAAAGAACGGTACCATTTCCAGTTCCGTGCAGACGCGTTTAATGTCTTCAATCACGCGAACTTCACGGGCTTGAACACCACCGTTAACTTCAACGCCTATCCGACAAGCAACGGGATGGTCACCGGTCTGCCGACCCTCGCCAACAACGCAACGCCTTACAATGCGGCGGGGCAGTTGGTGAACGTCACCGGCTTCGGTTCCGTTACCTCGCCTGCCGCCGGCGCTCCCGGTGGACCGCGCGTGCTGCAGTTGCTCGTCCGCTTCTCGTTCTGATATGGAGCGACCTGTCAAGCCCCCCGGCGATTTGAGGGATTTTGTTTTTGGTTTTAGGCCGGCTTTCCTCTCCGCGGGAGAGAAGCCGGCCTTTTGTTCTTTGGACGTGTGCAGGGCCGTGAAGCGCAGTAGTCAAGGGCGCGCCTTGCCGATTTTTTGAAGCGCCGCGGCCGCTTCGTCGCGGATGGCGGGATCGGAATCGGTAGCGGCCTGCTGAAGGTGGGGAGCGGCTCCAGCCGGATCGCCGGAAAACATCATGGCGAGCCCGAGGCCGAGTTGTACCCGCCCGGATTCCGGCCGGATCCGGGCCGCCTCCCGGTAATGCGGAAGCGCATCCTGAACCTGGCCTTTCGCCAAGAGTAAGTCGCCAAGGAGCATGTGGGCGTCCACAAGTCCGGGATCGGTCCGCAAGGACGCCTCCAACTCGCGTTGCGCCGCGTCGAATCGACGTGCCCGGCCCAACGTCATGGCGAAGTGATAGCGCATTTCTGCGTCTTCCGGACGTAGCCGAAGCGCCGTCTCGAATTGCTCGCGCGCTGCTTCGAAATCGCCGGATGCCGCGAGGAGACTTGCCAGATTGCCGTGCGCGTCCACATAATCCGGCTGAATTCGGATTGCTTCGCGGAACGCCGATGCCGCGCGAGTCCGATCCCCGGCCGCGGCCCAGAGAATGCCCAGATTATTGTGCGCCTCGGGCAGATCGGGATTCAGCGCAACGGCCTTGCCAAGCGCAGCGATCGCCTGGTCACCGCGGTTAAGCGCCCGCAACGTCAGGCCGAGTTCATGCCATGTAAGCGCGCGTTCCGGCGCAATGGCAGCGGCGCGTTGGAGGACATCGGCAGCTTCCGGATACTGTTTCGCAAGCCGCAACGCCGTCCCAAGCCGCTGCAATCCGGCCGCCGACGTAGGATCTCGCCGGACAGCTTCCCGGTAGACCGGTAAGGCATTTGAAAGCTGTCCGGCGTTCTGCAACGCCTGCGCCAGTTCCAGGTAAAACTCCGCGCGCCGCGGCGCATACTTTGCGATTGCGGCCGTCAGTTGCGCGATGCCCGCGGTGAGATTGCTGCCCTGTTTCACCTGCGCGACGGCGAGGTACAGATCGTTCTCAGGCGTATGCGGCAAATCGCGGGATAGTACAGTACCACTGCACCACGGTAAGCGTTAGCTCCAGTCTCCTGCCGTTCCGCACGATCCGCCAGCAGACCCCTTTGGGATTTTCGCGCTGAATGAAGTGGTCGGTTGCGACAGCGTGAACGACGTCTTCCGTCCGCCGTTTGGGCATGTGGCATTCGACGCAGCCGGTGGCGCGGGTATGTCTCCCCGCGGCGACCTGTTGCTCGAACGCCGTAGCGTGGCATTGCCGGCACACGGAGGCGTAGTGCCGCGCCGCTTCCTCTCCGCGCGGCACGTCGTGCGGATTGTGGCAGGTGGTGCACAGCAACTTGCCGTTGCTCTTAAGGAAACATTCCGACCGCCGCAACCGGTAGGCCGCATTTACGATTTCGAATTTGTCTTCGCGGCCGGTGCCGGGAGCGTGGTCGAAGTTTAAGATGAAATCACGCATTGGCTCGCCTGGCCGAAAGGAGAAGGGTGCTCGATCGTAACGCTGGATCGCGTTCGGCAAAGGGAAACTCGTCGACTCAAGATGGCAAACCATGCATACTTCCATTTGGCGCTCCGGGCTGAGCCGCGCAGGGTTGACGATGGCTTTGCGAACCGCGTCGGCACTCGCACCTGCCGTTGCCGCCAACTGCGTATGTCTACGCCCGCCACCGTGGCATCTCTGACAGTCGATTCCCTGGGGCAGCGAGTTCGAATAGACCGGCTCGGCGAACGGCTGTTCGTGTCCGTCTGGAATCACAGGGTAAGCATTGTGGCAGAACATGCAGTCGTAAGTGATCGGCCTACGGAAGCCGTCGTGATTTGGACGGTCGTAGCCCGGGCTCATTGCAAAGTAGCCGCCCTTTTCGGAGTACCAACCTAGCGGAAGTTCCACCAGCGTATTGCGTTCGGTGCGATGAAGGTAGGCGCGCGCATGATTGCCGGAGCCCATGACGAAATCGATCTGCTTCTCCATTACATTCACCGGTTGTCTCGCAGCATCGAGTTGGTAGCGGCGCTGAAAGAATTTGCCGTCGCGCCACTGCATGGTGAAGTAGCTATCCGAGGCCGGATGGTAAAAAGTATTCCCGGCGTCGCGTTCGTTCGCCGTATTGGCTTCGGACGGTGTGTAGAATGAGCGTCCCATTCCAGTGCGGCGATACGTCTCCCACACATTCCGATGACACGTGGCGCAGACTTCCGGATTTACGTATTCGGCTTGCGGATCATTGGGCCGTTCAGGTTTGGTTTGGGCGCCGAGGACGTCCGGCAAGATCCAGCAGGTCAGGCGCGCAAAGGCGATCAACAACGCCAGAGCTCCGACGATCCTTGCGAAAGAGCGCCGCCCTTGAACCCGATGCGTTGTGCCCGTGCGTTCGATCGGAATCACAAATAGTGCCACACTCCTTGATGTTGTAACAGATTTTTGATATAACTTGCGGCACAAGGGTTTCGATTCGAGGGTAGTCCAGTCTCAGAGGAAGTCCGCCACCCTGTGCGGCCAAAATCATTTTAGTTGGCGAATTTCGACACCAAGGAGTTGTAATGATTCGCAACGTTGCGATTAAGACAAGAGAGATCTGTTTTGCCCTGCTTGCGGCGTGTTTACTGCTCCCTGGGAGCCTTCTCGCGCAGAGCGGTGCGGGTTCGATTCAAGGCACGGTGCAGGATTCGACTGGAGCCGCGGTACCGAATTGCAGCATTCAAGTGCTCAACCAGAGCACTGGCGTGAGTCTAAAATCCACATCGAACAGCGCAGGGGCGTATACGGTTCCGGGCGTTTTTGCAGGCAGCTACACGGTGACATTTGTAGCCCCCGGAATGAAGAAATTCCAAACCACGGTGGACCTCCAAGATGCACAGAACGCCGTTCTCAGCCCGAAGCTGACAGTTGGCGATGTCACAGAGCAGGTTACCGTTTCGGGGGAAGCCGTTCAGCTGGCGACCTACGACAGCGGAACTGTCAGCTCGCAGCTGGACTACAAGAGAATCGACCAACTGCCGGAGAATGGACGCAACGTGCTCAACCTGGCGGCGCTGACGGTGCCCGGGCTTGAGGCGGGCGGCACACGCGCCAACGGCCTGATGGGCGAAGGCATGGAGTATTCCCAGGACGGCGCTCCGATGACCAATCGGAATTTCGGCGGCGAGGCCAATACGGCTCAGGCCATCCTCCCGGATCCGGACTCCGTGCAGGAAGCGAAGTTCGAGACCCTCAATTCAAGCGCGCAATTTGCCACCCCTGCGACCGTGATTCTCACTACCAAGTCTGGTACGAACGCAATCCACGGTTCGCTCTTCGAAACCGCCCGCAACAACGCGATCGGTATCGCCAAGGCTCGTCAGAATCCGGCTAACTTTTCCGCGCCGCCGCTGATCCGCAATGAATCTGGCGGCTCGGTGGGTGGCCCGATCTGGATCCCGAAGGTGTATAACGGCAAGAACAAGACATTTTTCTTCTTTGCATACGAGCGGTTCTCGCTCCGGCAATCCTCCAACGAACTGGTGACCGTGCCGACTGTGGCAATGCGGAATGGCGACTTCAGCGGCCTGATCAACAGCGCCGGTATCCAGCAAGTGCTGTACGACCCCAACACCACCGTGGCGGGTACGCTCCAGCGTACGCCATTCCCGGGTAACATCATTCCGATCGCACGTGAGAGTCCCCTTGCCAAGACCCTCTATGCCGCCACGCCGCTGCCGACCAGTTCAGACAACCCGCTGGTCAATTCCAATTTCAACGCCATCAACGCCACCAAGCAGACGGTACCGAACATTACCACCCGGCTCGATCACGTCTTCGATCAGAACAACCGTCTGTATTTCCGTTTTACCGACATCGATCAGCAACAGGAAGCTCTCCGCAACTATCCGGCAAATTCGCCGGCCAATATCGCGGGTGGCGGACTGCCGGCGGGCGCCACGGGCTTCCAGGATATTCCGGTGCAGACCCTCAGCGGAGCGCTGGGCTTCTCACACGTGTTCTCCCCGACATTCTATTCCGAGACCATCGCCAGCCAGCAGTGGCAGCGGATGTATGTACAGGGCAACCAGGCGTCACTGGCCAATTATGAAAGCCAATTGGGCCTGCCGAATAACTTCGGGCAGATCGGCTTTCCCGCAATCGGCGCCAACCTGACCATGCCGTATGGCGGTTCGCAATGGTATTACGGCATGAGCCAGATCATCTCGACCCTGGACCAGAATTTCATTAAGTCGGTGGGTAAGCACCAATTGACGTTTGGCGGCCGTTATCGTCATGAGCGCTTCGGATATTTGTCCGACCGTTCGCCTGACACCATCGCCTTCTCAAATCAGGCTACGGCAGTCTACGATCCGACAACCGGTGCCAACTACGGCGCCAAACCGAACACCGGCTACGCGGACGCAGACTTCTTCCTGGGCGCCGCGGATTCGTACACCCAGAATAAGAACGCTCCGTTCGGACATTCTCGCGAGCAGGAATTCGATTTTTACGTGCAGGACAACTGGCGGGTGAGCCAGAACCTCACGATCAACGCCGGTTTGCGCTGGGAGATGCATCCGGCGCCCCATGCGGATGACGGGAACTTCGTCACCTTCGATATGAAGAACAATGCGCTTGCGCTTCCCAAACCCATTTCCGATTACATTGCGAACGGGTTCACCACGCAGGCGATCGTCACCAATCTGACCAACCTCGGCGTCAAGTTCGAAACTCCGCAACAGGGCGGGCTTCCCTCGGCTGGAATCGAGAACAGCATGGCGAACTTCGATCCCCGTCTTGGATTTGCATACACCTTTGGCAAACGCGGCACCGTGCTGCGCGGCGGTTATGGCGAATATATCTATCCGGTGCCGATCCGGAATTCGGTTCGCTACCTCACGGCGGACTATCCCTTCACCGCGGGCTATTCGCAGAGCTACGTGAGTGCCGCTTATGCTCCGGATGGATTGCCGAACTTCCTGCTGCGCTCCCCGCAGACCGTCATCGCCGGACTGAACAGCGCCAACGTCGTTAATACCAACTCCGTAAACGCCCTGCTGCCGGGAGTTACGCTTGGGGAAACTCTCGCCTCGCACTATCCGCCGGCACACGTAAAAGACGTAAACATGACGTTGGAACAACCGTTGCGAGATGGTTCCGTGCTCCGCCTCAGCTACGTATTCACGCACGGAACGAATCTCGATCAGAACTATTCGTATAACAACGCGCCGTCAACTTACGTCTGGGAGACGGCGACCGGAACCACGCCGCCGACCGGGACTTATGCCTCAACCGCAAACCGCCCCTACGACCAGACAACCTGGGGCGGCAACGTAATCTCGCAGAAGACCGGATGGTCCAACGACAGCGCGCTGCAGATCAACTATCAGCGGCCCTTCAAGAAGGGATTTGCGTATCAGATCTTCTATGTTTACTCACGCGCGTTCCGTGTGGGCGGCAACACCTTCCGCGACAACGTCCTTTATCCAGCCGCGAACTTTGCGCCCGGCGTGCTGCCAAGCGGCATGGATGTCGGCACCATCCTGAATCCGAGTCAGGCGTTGAACCGCTACGAGAACTACAAGGTGGATACGGCGATTCCCGAGCACCACCTGACGTTCAACGGCGTGGTGGAAATGCCGGTCGGCAAGGGCAAGAGACTCCTGCCCAACGCCAACCGGTTCATGGAAGCGGTGTTTGGTGGATATCAGGTCGCCTTCACCGGGCAAGTTCTCTCGCAATCGTTCCAGGTGGCGTCCGCCAATTGGGGCGCGAGCAGCCAGGTCCAGGATTACGGCAGTTCGGTGCCGATCAACGATTGCACGAGCGGCGTTTGCCATCCCGGATATCTCTGGTTCAATGGCTACATCTCGCCGACTGTGGTCAATGCTGCGAAGAACGGAATCACCGGCATTCCCGCCAACTACGTTCCGTACCTCGCACCGATCAACAACACGCCGGGCACATCGAATTTCGGCAATAACAACGTGAACGTTACGCTGAAGAATGGAAGCCAGGTATCGACGGCCTATTCGCCGGGCCCGGCGGGCGCGAATCCCTTCTCGCAGACCGTTTTGATGGGACCTTACAATTTCAACGCCGATCTATCCATTTTTAAAGTCTTCTCGATTACGGAGCAGGTGAAGATGCGCATCAACGTGGACGCGTTCAACGCCTTCAATATACAAGGGCGTGTCAATCCCAATACGACCACGGGAGTCGAATCGTTACAGACGTCTTACTGGACGCCGCGACAGATCCAGCTTTCGGGCCGTATCACGTTCTGATATGGAGCGACCTTTCACGCCCCCAGCGATTTGAGGGGTTTTGTTTTTGGTTTTTGGGCCGGCTCTGCTCCGCAGAAGGAAACCGGCCTTCTGTTTTTTGACGCGTGCGGCGCCGCCGGAATCTTCGGCCCCGGCGGTGCAGTGAGAGTGGGG
>CAWDWK010000049.1:0-98346 GCA_963805775.1 uncultured Solibacteraceae bacterium
GAAAGAACCCATGCAGACCGGCATCAAGGCCGTGGATGCCATGATTCCTATTGGGCGTGGACAGCGTGAGCTGATCATTGGCGACCGCCAGACCGGCAAGACCGCCATCGCCCTCGACGCTATCATCAATCAGAAGGGCGGCGACATGATCTGCATCTATGTCGCCATCGGCCAGAAGCGCTCCACCGTGGCCCAGGTGGTCAAGACCCTGGAAGATCACGGTGCCATGGAGTACAGCATCGTGGTGGTTGCATCCGCTTCGGACCCCGCCCCCATGCAGTATCTGGCGCCGTTCTCGGGATGCGCCATCGGGGAATACTTCCGCGATTCCAAACGTCACGCGCTCTGCGTGTACGACGATCTTTCCAAGCACGCCGCGGCCTACCGCGAAATTTCGCTGCTGCTGCGCCGTCCGCCCGGGCGCGAAGCCTTCCCCGGCGACGTCTTCTACTTGCACAGCCGCCTGTTGGAGCGCGCCGCCAAGCTTAATAATGAGAACGGCGGCGGTTCGCTCACCGCCCTGCCCTTCATCGAAACTCAGGCAGGCGACGTTTCGGCGTACATCCCCACCAACGTGATTTCGATTACAGACGGACAGATCTTCCTGGAAGCCGACCTGTTCAACAGCAACCAGCGGCCCGCCATCAACGTGGGTATCTCGGTCAGCCGCGTAGGCGGCAACGCACAGACCAAGGCGATGAAGTCCATCGCCGGCGGTCTGCGCCTCGATCTGGCGCAATATCGCGAGCTCGCGGCCTTCGCGCAGTTCGGCAGCGACCTCGACAGAGCCTCCCAGCAGCAGCTCAATCGCGGCCAACACCTGGTGGAGATCCTCAAACAGGATCAGTATCAGCCCCTGCCCATCGAAAAGCAGATCATGATCATCTGGGCCGGAACCAAGGGCTACCTGGATGATCTGGCGGTGGACGTGTGCCGCAAGTTCGAAGCTGAGTTGTACCGCTTTGTGGAAAATGCCCACCGCCCTGTGCTGGACGAAATCCGCACTAAGAAAGTGCTGGACGCGGACCTTACGGCGAAGGTGAAGGCGGTTATCGAAGAGTTCAAGGCGCGCTTCGTGTCGGAGAACACAACGGCAAAATCCAATGCCTAGTTTGATCGATATCCGGCGGCGCATCCGCTCGGTCAAAAACACGCAGCAGATCACCAAGGCCATGAAGATGGTCTCGGCGGCGAAACTGCGCCGGGCGCAGGATCGCACCATCAGCGCCCGGCCCTACGGCACGCTATTGCGCAAGGTCCTCGGTAACGTGGCGGCGGCCATCGCCGGCGATGACCACGCGGCTGAGAACCCGCTGCTGGCGCGCCGCGAGGAACATCGCATCCTGCTGGTGCTGATCACTAGCGATAAGGGCCTGGCGGGCGCGTTCAATACCAATCTGATCAAAGGCGCGCAGCGCTTTCAGGCGGAACGCCCGGGCGTCGAAGTAAAATTCGAGCTGATCGGACGCAAAGGGCGCGATTTCTTCCGCAAGCGCGGAGCCCTGATCGTGGGCGAGCATCTCGGCCTGGCGGCCAAGGTTCGCTACGAAGATACCGCCGCCATCGCCCGCAAAGCCATGGAGATGTACCGCAACCAGGAAATCGATGCGGTCTATCTGATTTTCAACGAATTCAAGAGCGTTTCCACGCAGGCGTTGACCGTCGCGCAGGTTCTACCGGCCGAGTTGCCGCAACAGGCGTCTCCGGTGGATTACATTTTTGAAGAACCGCCGGCCGAGATGCTCAATGAACTGCTGCCCAAATACGTGGAAATAGAGTTCTACCGCGCGCTTTCCGAATCGGCGGCCAGCGAGCATGCGGCGCGCATGACCGCCATGGATGCGGCCAGTTCCAACGCGGCGGACATGATCGACCGCCTCACGCTCTACATGAATCGCGTGCGCCAAAGCAGTATCACCAAGGAAATCATCGAAGTGGTCAGCGGCGCCGCCGCGGCCGAGTAAGGATATTTATGGCAACCTCAACCTCCAACGGAGTGGTAGTCGGCAAGGTAGTCCAGGTGGCCGGTCCGGCCGTGGACTGCGAGTTCCCCGAAGGGCAGATCCCGCTCATCTACACGGCCATCCGCATCACCAGCGAAGGCTTCGACACGCCCGATCCCATTGACATCATTTGCGAAGTCCAGCAGCACATCGGCGAGGGGCGCGTCCGCACCGTCGCGCTGCAGCCTACCGAAGGCATGGTGCGCGGCATGAATGCCATCAGCCTGGGGCATCCGGTGGAAGTCCCCGTGGGTCCGGAAACGTTGGGGCGCGTGCTCAACGTCATCGGCCAGCCGGTCGACGAAATGGGCCCGGTCAACGCCAAGAAGCACTACCCGATTCACCGGCCGGCGCCATCGTTTGAAGATCAGTCCACGCGCCTCGAAATGTTCGAGACCGGCATCAAGGTCATCGATCTCATCGAGCCCTACCTGCGCGGCGGCAAGATCGGCCTGTTCGGCGGCGCGGGCGTCGGCAAGACCGTCATCATTCAGGAACTCATCAACAACCTGGCCATGAAGCACGGCGGTGTTTCGGTGTTCGCCGGTGTCGGCGAGCGCACCAGGGAAGGCAACGATCTCTGGCTCGAGTTCCAGGAATCAGGCGTCATCGACATCCACGATTACACCAAATCCAAGTGCGCCCTGATCTACGGCCAGATGACGGAGCCGCCCGGAGCCCGCCTGCGCGTCGGCCTCACCGGCCTGACCGTGGCCGAGTACTTCCGCGACGAAGAAGGCCAGGACGTACTGCTCTTCATCGATAACATTTTCCGCTTCACCCAGGCCGGTTCAGAAGTGTCGGCGCTCCTCGGCCGCATGCCGAGCGCCGTGGGCTATCAGCCCAATCTGGCCACCGAAATGGGCGAATTGCAGGAGCGCATCACTTCCACCAACAAGGGCTCCATTACGTCCGTGCAGGCCATCTATGTGCCCGCCGACGATTACACCGACCCCGCGCCCGCTACTGCCTTCGCCCACCTCGACGCGACCACCAACCTCTCGCGCGACATCGCCGCGCTCGGCATCTATCCCGCTGTCGACCCGCTGGCTTCCACCTCGCGCATCCTCGATCCCCTGATCGTCGGCCAGGACCACTACCAGGTGGCCCAGATGGTCAAGGGAACCCTGCAACGCTATAAAGATCTGCAGGATATCATCGCCATTCTCGGTATCGACGAACTCTCCGACGAGGACAAGCTGACCGTGGCACGCGCGCGCAAAGTCCAGAAGTTCCTCTCCCAGCCGTTCCATGTGGCCGAGCAGTTCACCGGTTTCAAGGGTAAGTACGTCAAGCTGGCCGACACCATCAAGGGCTTCCGCGAAATTGTCGAGGGCAAGCACGACGCCCTGCCCGAGCAGGCGTTCTATATGCAGGGAACCATCGAGGAAGTGTTGGAGAAGGCCGAACAATTGCAGAAGGCGTAGCAACATGGCCGACACTCTAGAACTCGAAGTCGCCACGCCTGAGCGCGAGTTGGTACGCGATTTGGTCAAGGAGGTGCAGGTTCCCGGCAAGAATGGATACATGGGGATTCTACCGGGCCACGCCCCACTCCTGGGACTGCTTGGCATCGGCACCCTGACATACGTATCCGCATCGGACGGCAAAAAACGGTATCTCTCGGTCCACGAAGGTTTCCTGGAGGTGCTCGAAGACCATGTCCGCGTGCTCGCCGATTGCGCCGAGCGCGCCGAAGAGATTGACGTGCAGCGCGCCCGGGCCTCATTGCAGCGCGCCCAGGAAGAGGGCTTGAATCCGGCCCTCGGCGTGGATCCGGCCGCTGCCCTTCTCGCGATGGCGCGCGCCCAGGCGCGTCTTGCCACGGCGGAGCAAAAGTAGCTCCGGCCCAGCCTGGGAGGCGGCTGCCATGCCACCGGAACAGCCCGTACAATACGCAGCCCTCATCCCCGCGTACCGGCCGTCCGCGCATCTCGTCGGCTTGGTGCGCGACCTGTCCCGCCGCTGCGTGTCCGCCATCCTGTTGGTGGACGACGGTAGCGGGCCGGAGTACCGCGCCATCTTCGACGAGGCGGCACAGTCCCCCGGCGTGGAGGTGCTGCGCCATCCGGTCAATCTCGGCAAAGGCGCGGCGCTGAAGACCGGCATCGCCCACGCACTCTCCGCGTTCCCTGGCCTGCTCGGTATCGTCACCGCCGACGCCGATGGACAGCATCATCCCGAGGACATCGCACGCGTGGAGGCGGCGCTGCGCAAAACACCCGACGCGCTCGTGCTCGGCTGCCGTACCTTCGATGCCAAAGTCCCCCTGCGCAGCCGTTTCGGCAATCTCCTCACACGCAACCTGATGCGCATGCTGATCGGCACCAAGCTGCGCGACACGCAAACCGGCCTGCGCGGCATTCCCGCCGGTTTCGCGAAACGCCTACTGCATGTGGAGGCCCGCGGTTACGAATTCGAACTGGAAATGCTGATCGCCGCCCGCCAGTTCGGCGTGACCCTGGTGGAAGTTCCTATCCGCACCATTTACGAGCTGGGAAACCAGTCTTCGCACTTCAATCCGCTCACCGACTCGATGAAGATTTACTTCGTCCTGCTGCGTTTCAGCCTGGTCTCGCTGATGGCGGCGCTGATCGACAATTTCGTTTTCTACCTGGTTTGGAAACGCACCGGCCACATCCTGGGTGCGCAGGTAGTAGCGCGCCTGGCCGCCGTGGCGTTCAACTACTCCATGGTGCGTGCGCGCGTCTTCGCCTCCCGGGAAGGCCACGAGGTGCTGCTGCCTAAATACCTCCTGCTGGTAGTCACCAGCGGCACCGCGTCGTATCTTGGAATTCAACTCTTCATGACGCGGCTGGCGGTATCGGCGATGCCTGCCAAATTGTTCGTCGAGACCTTGCTGTTCTTCGTCAATTTCGCCATTCAGCGCACCTACATCTTCCACGGACCCGAAGCCAATGGCACGCGCCTGCGGCGTGCGCCATCAGGCCGATTCTATACCGCGCTGATCCTGGCCGTCCTGGCGGTGCTGGTCGCGGTGGAGGTTTATGGGTTCGCTGGCGGCCATCTGTTTTCTCAGACCGTCTGGGCTCCCGAAGGACGCGCAAGAGCGCTCCAATTCGCCGCACTATACATAGCTGCTGCAACCACGCTCCTGATCCTCGCACCGTGGATTTTTGCCGCCCTCGCCGCCGCACTCATCGTATTGCTCACCGCGATTGCCATAGGCCCCATCGCCCTACTATCAGTATTTTTCTTCCTCCTCTCCGCCTGGTCACTCGGAGGCCTCATGGTGGTGGTGGGGCGGACCCCCTGGTCCGCGCGGGTCCCCCTGGACCCGCTTCTTGCTCTCCTCCTAGGCATCGCAATCTACATCTTCCTCATGCCCTTCGCCGCGCGCCTGCCGGTGAATTACCCATGGGTGTACGCCGTCGTACTCTCCCTTCCTATCCTGGCGAATCGATCCGCCATCCGCCGCGCGCTTCCCGCCATTCTCCGCCTCCCCGAGGCAATTCCCCTGCGCTCCTGGGCCGAGCGCCTGGGCGCCGCAGCGCTTCTCTTTGTCCTGACCACCCATTGGTTCGCCATGCTCGGGCCCGAGACCTCCGCGGACGGCCTCTCCATTCACCTCGCGATCCCGGCAAACATCGCGGCCAACCACGTAATGACGTTCGACCCCGCGCGCATCACGTGGGCAGTCATGCCCATGGGCGCGGATTTCACCTGGTCGATCGTCTACCTGCTGGGCGGCGAGATGGCGGCGCGCCTGCTCAACTTCACAATCCTGCTCGTCTTGCTTGGCCTGCTTCGCCTGGCCGTCCGCCGCTGGGTATCTCCCGGCGTCGCATGGCTGCTGGTGGCCCTGTTCGCCACCACACCCATGGTCCAACTGCTCACCGGATCCCTTTTCGTGGAAAATCTGCTGGCCGCGTTCGTGCTTGGCATGATGATCGCGCTCTGGCGCTTCGGGGAATCCGGCGAATCCCGCTTCCTTTACCTTGCCGCGACCCTCGGCGGCACTGCCATGGCGACCAAATTCGGCGCCATCGCCATCTTGATTCCCGCGCTCGCCTGCGCCGCGGTGGAAGTGTGGCCCCGCAGGAAAAAGACCGGCGTCCGCTGGGGAATCGCTCTCGGACTCATGCTCCTCGCGGCAGCGCCGCCCTACGCTATCGCCTGGGTCAAGACCGGTAATCCCATCTTCCCGTTCCGCAACGACAAGTTTCACTCCCGCCAACTCGATCCCAAAGCCGATATTCGGGACATTCGCTTTCACGAGCCGCTCACCTGGAACACACCGTACGACCTCACCTTCCGCAGCAATCGCTACTATGAGGGGCAGCACGGCTCGTTTGGTTTTCAGTACCTGGTGATCGCTCCCCTCGCGCTTCTGACGCTACTGGTGTCGCCGCGCCGCCAGGCGGTGGGCGCTGCCGTGGTCTCCGTCACCGCAATCCTGCTGGTGCTCAATACGGAACCCAACGCGCGCTATCTCTATCCCGCTCTGCCCTTGCTGTTCGTGCCGCTGGCGGCACTGCTCGGTTGGGCGGGCGCCCATCAGCGCGCGCTGGCCCGCACCCTCATCGCATTCTCCATCGCCTGCGCCGCGATCAATGTCTACTTTCTCCCCGCCTCCAGTTGGTACCACAAGGATTTCTATGGACCATTCACACCGGGCCAGCGAGAGAGCTACATAGGCGAAGCCGCCCCCATCCGCCACGTGATCGCGTGGTTCAATCGCTCCCATCCGCAAGCCCCCGTGCTGCTCACTCAGGACAGCTATATCGCCGGGCTCGATGGCGACGTCTACGAAAACCACTGGCACCAGTACAGCACGATGGACCAGATCCGGCGCGCACCCGGCCTGCAGGGCGTCCACGCCTTGTTGGATCGATGGAAGGTGCGCTATCTGATCGCACGCAAGGCCACCGCCAGCCACTACGCGCGTCCCGCGGCATTGCGCGAATTGCTCGACCAGTGCACCATCGCCGAATACGTCTTCCGCGAATACTATGTCGCCCGCCTGGAGCCGATTTGCCGCGCGCCTGCAACCCTTCCAGTCGAGCCGGTCTTGACCGCCAGGCCCGGCACCTACGACGATTTCGACCCTTCCATCCTCCTGGTCGGTGCCTGGGAGCGGGACGATGCCTTCGAGCAGGCTTTCGACCACACCGTCAGCTACACCGCTACTCCCGGCGCCGAGATTCGGTTCGCATTTGAAGGCCACGAATTAACATATGTTTTCACCAGGGCCTCCAACCGCGGCACCGCGACAGTCTCAATCGATGGCGCGCCCAGGGGCACCATCGACCTGTACTCCGTCGAGCCCGAATGGCAGAGTTCCGCCCGGTTTACGGGCCTGGGAGAAGGCAGGCACCTCCTAGTGATTCGCGCCACCGGTGAGCGCCGCGCCGCTTCCAGCGCCAGTTTTGTGGACCTGGATGCCCTTCGTGTGAAGTAACAACAGCAAGAACCGGATTGCCCTGCCCCACGCAAACTGACGATAATAGTTGATACAGGTGCAGCCGTCTATCTCACCCGCACTTTCCCACGTTGCAGTCCGGCAGCAATTGGAAAAAATCCTGGCTCACCAGCTTTTTTCCCGCTCCGGTCGCATGGTCCGATTTCTGCGCTTTGCGGTGGAGTGCGCGCTCGCCGGGCAGGCGGACCAACTGAAGGAATACCTGATCGGAGTGGAAGTATTCGACCGCAAGCCATCCTACGATCCGCGCGTGGACCCGATCGTGCGCGTCGAAGCACGCCGCCTCCGCGCCAAGCTCAAGGCCTATTACGAGGGCGACGGCTCTGCCGACGCAGTGCTCATCGAGTTCGTCTCGGGCGGCTACGCGCCGCGCCTGGCTTTGCGTGAAGCGCCGCGCGAGGCCGCAGTCGCTCCGCCGCGCCAGGAGGCGGGCATAGTCACCGTGGCGGTGCTGCCCTTCGCCGATCTCGGCGGCACGCCCGAGAACCAGTATTTCAGCGACGGACTCACAGAAGAGTTGATCCACGCACTCACCAAGGTGCCGGGCATGCGCGTAGTGGCGTGGAATACTGCTGCGCAGTTGCGCGACCGTCAACAGGATGTGCGCTCCATCCGCGAACAGTTGCACGTGGGCACCGTGTTGACCGGCAGCGTCCGCATCGCCGGCCCCAGCCTGCGCGTTCGCGCCCAGCTCATCGATACCGCCAGCGGCGTGTACCTCTGGTCGGAGACTTTCGACCGCCGCATGCAGGACGTCTTCGCCATCCAGGAGGAGATCGCGCGCGCCATCGTCCGCACCTTGCGCGTCCAACTTACTGGCGGCGAAGGCGCGCTGCTGGCGCGCGGCCGCAGCAACATCGGCTCCTACGACTACTACCTGCGCGGCCGTTATTATTGGCACAGTCGCACTCCGGAAGATCTGGCGCGTAGCATCGAATACTTCGAAGCGGCGATCGACGCCGACCGCAATTCGGCGCTGGCCCATTCAGGCCTGGCCGACGCTCACACATTGTTAGTGGACTACGGCCTCGCGAGCCCGTCCATCGGGATGCCGAAGGCCAAAGCTGCCGCCGCACGCGCCATCGAACTCGACCCCGCTCTCGGCGAAGCCTACGCCTCGCTGGCGCTGATCCGCTCGCTCTACGATTGGGAGTGGAAGGAAGCCCGCTGCCTGTACCAGCGCGCTATCGAACTCAATCCCGGCTACGCCACCGCGCACCACTGGCTGGCCGTAGATTGGATGGCGCTCACTGGCCGTTTCGCCGAAGCCGCCGCGCAGATCGAAATCGCGCTTCAATTGGACCCGCTCTCCAGCATCATTCGCGAGGGCCAGATGTTTATCAAATTCCTGCAGGGCCGCTACGACGACGCCGTTAAGGGCTACTGCAATCTGATCGCCGACGACCCCACATTTTACAAAGGCTACACTTCGCTAGGTCGCGTCTATGCCCACCAGGGAAAGCTATTGGACGCCATCCGCATGCTGGAAAAGGGCCGTTCCTTGGCTGGCGACGTTCCCAATATCCTGGGAGCCATAGGCCAAGTCTACGCAATGGGCGGCGAGCCCGAGCGGGCCCGCGAAATCTTGGGCCAATTGGAACACAGGCGCCAGAATTCCTGGGTGCCCGCCACCGTCTTCGCCATCGTTCACATCGGCCTGGGCGAATACGATAATGCCCTCGACTGGCTGGAACGCGGCTGCCGACTCCACGAAGTCCCCATAACCGCCCTCAAAGTGCACCCCGTCTACGATCCCCTCCGCGCCGCCCCTCGCTTCCAAACAATCCTGCGCCACCTCCGCATGGAATAGGTAGGATATACGGAAAGGTGTCGCCTTGATACGATTCTCCAGCATTTTCAGTCAGCTTTTGAAATTGTTTCCCCGGACGGAGTTTGAACACTTCGTCGCCGACCATAAAGCGGAGCGGCATGCTCGCGGTTTTAGCTGCTGGGCCCAGTTCGTGGCCATGATGTTCTGCCAGCTGGCGCGAGCCCATTCCCTTCGTGAAATCTGCCAAGGTTTGGCCGCGTGCGAGGGAAAGCTGAAGCATTTAGGCCTGCCGGATGCACCCAAAAAGAGTACCCTGGCATACGCCAACGAGCACCGGCCTTGGGAAGTCTACCAGGACCAGTTTTACGCCCTCCTGGCACGGTGCCGTCAGGAGGCATCTCCCGGCCACAAATTCCGTTTTCACAACAAACTGGTGTCGCTGGATTCCACTACCATCGCGCTGTGCGTGTCGATGTACGACTGGGCATACTTTCAGCGGGCCAAAGGAGCCGTGAAGCTGCATCTGATGCTGGATCACGACGGCTACTTACCGAAATTCGCGGTGATCACCACCGGCAAAAAGCACGACATCACGGTGGCTCGTACCTTGCCATTTGAGCCAGGAACAATCGTAGTGATGGACAAAGGATACGCCGACTACGCCTGGTGGAAGCGTCTCAGCCAGCAGAACGTCTACTTCGTCACCCGTCTTCGGAAGGATGCCCTGTACCGAGCGGAAGCCCACCGCGAGATTCCCCATCTCCATCGCCAACGGGTGCGGCGCGACGAAGAGATCACCTTACTCGGCTACGGGCAAATCGGTACGCCGGGCCTGCGGCTTCGCCGAATCGAAGTGTGGGATGAGAACAAGCAGGAGACTTTCATCTTCGTGACCAACCACCTGGCTTTGGCGGCCTCCACCATCGATCGCATTTACCGCGAGCGATGGCAGATCGAAACCTTCTTCAAAAGCCTCAAACAACTGCTCAAGATCAAAACCTTTGTGGGCACCACGGAAAAAGCCGTGTTGACCCAGATTTGGACCGCACTGATTGTCATGCTGCTGCTGCGATGGCTGAAGATGAAAGCCCGCTACGGCTGGTCTCTATCCAACCTCTTGGCCATCCTGCGGCAGCAGTTGTTCGTTTATCGCGACTTATTCAAGTGGCTCGACGATCCCTTCTCCGCTCCACCCGCGGTGATCGAGTTGGAGACTGAGTTGGCCCTAGCCTTTACCTGATCTAATTTGGACAGCATCCCCAACCTCGTTCCCCAGGAGACGCGATTTGACAGAACTCGTCCAATGGAATCAACACCGCCAATCAGCCGTCCGAGCTAATTTGGACAGCTGTGGCCTCCAGGCCTGTCCATCCGAGCAAAGCTCGGATTGTCTTCTCTCTTCTCCGCTATCGCAGCGTCTGCACCTTAACCTTCTTGCCCTGCCCCAGCCGTTTCGTATCTTCCATCAACCGCGCATAATTGCCCTGTGCGCGTTCCAACCGCGCATCTCCCTCCTGGAACGCGCTCTGCATCGCACCCAACGTGGCCCGCGAAAGTTTCTCCGCTTCCGTGTAGCGTCTCTCGGCACGCAGCACGTCCGCCAGTTCGTCGCGCGCCACCAACGCCTCGCCACTCTGCCTCCCCAGGGACTGCTCCAGGATCGCCGCCGCCCGCGTGTAAAGTTCTTCAGCCCCTGCCTCACGACCCCGCTCGTGATAGAACGCCGCCAGATTCATCATGCCGCGCGCCAGGTCGGGATGCCGCGGGCCCAGCGCGTCCTCCCAAATCCCGATCGCCTGCCGGTAGTAGCTCTCGGCCTCCAGATACTTGCCCTGGAAGCGGCACGCCTGTGCCAGGTTGTTCAGCGACACCGCGAGCAGCGGATGCCGCGCGGGCAGGCCGTGCAGTGCCGCTTCCAGTGCCCGGCGCGAGTACTCTTCGGCCTTCGCATTGTCGTGGACTCCCAATGCAGCCACGGCCAGGTTGCTATAAGTCATCACGGAGTTCGCGGTGTCGCCGTCTTCCAGCGTGCCCTGCAGCAGATTTTCCGCATCCGCGTAGCGATGCTCGGTGAGATAGATCGATGCCAGAACCTGGCGATTGGCCGAACGGTCCGCCGGGGTGGCGGCCGGAAGTTTGTGAAACGCGGTTTCGGCG
This sequence comes from uncultured Solibacteraceae bacterium, assembly GCA_963805775.1. Classification (GTDB taxonomy): domain Bacteria; phylum Acidobacteriota; class Terriglobia; order Bryobacterales; family Bryobacteraceae; genus Solibacter. The sequence continues at coordinate 11,375 of CAWDWK010000049.1, forward strand.
CGCCAGGCGAGCGATTCAGCTTGCTCCAGCTTGCCGCTCGACCAGTAAAGCGCCGCCAGATTCCCCACCGCACGCACGGTCGCCAAGCTGTCCGGCCCCGTCAATTCCTCCAGCCGCGGCAACGCGTCCTGCTGTACCTTTTCGCTCTCCGTGTACCGCCCTTGTGCACGCAGCATCACGGCCACATTCTCCAGCGTCAGCGCGCGATCCAGGCTGCCGCCTTCGCCGGCGAGGTCAAAGGCGTCAAGCGCCCTGCGGTACATCGACTCAGCTTCCGCATAATGTCCCTCGCGGTAGAGTTGCAGGCCCTTGGCAGTCCATTCCACGCCCTCCGAAGCGGCCGCCAGGGCAAGCCCGGCCATGACCACTCCCAATAGCACCCTCTTGGCTTGAGTTCCCATGCACTGAGCATGCGCCTGCCTGTCCCACGGGAGGGAGTATAGAGCGGTTAGCTTACGGTAAACAGCTCCTGCCATACTGGGACCATGAACTCACATCCCGCGGCCAACTTGATGACGCCGCTCGACATACGCAAGCTCACCTTACGTAATCGGATCGCCGTTTCACCCATGTGCCAGTACTCCTCCGAGGATGGGTTCGCCAACGATTGGCACCTGGTGCATCTCGGCAGCCGGGCCGTGGGCGGCGCCGGACTGGTTTGCATGGAGGCCACGGCGGTGGAAGCCCGCGGCCGCATCTCGCCGTACGATATGGGAATTTGGGAGGACGCGCACATCGAGTTCCTTACCCGTATCTCGCGCTTTCTCCATAGCCAGGGAGCGGCCGCGGGCATACAACTGGCCCACGCCGGCCGAAAGGGTAGTACCCGGCGGCCCGGCGAAGGCGGCGGTTTCCTGCCCGAGAATGCCGGAGGCTGGCAGCCGGTTGCTCCCAGCGCGGTACCCTTCCGGGCCGGCGATCCCGCGCCGCATGCTCTCTCACACGCCGAAATTCACGGCCTCATCGATAACTTCACCGATGCCGCGCGGCGAGCGCTCCTCGCGGGGTTCGACGTCGTGGAGATCCACGGCGCGCACGGCTATCTCATCCACGAATTTCTGTCGCCGCTGAGTAACCAGCGCACCGACGAGTACGGCGGCGAGCTCGTCAACCGTCTGCGATTCGCCCTGGAGGTCGCCGAAGCGGTCCGCGCCGTGTGGCCGGAGCACCTGCCCCTATTCTTTCGGATTTCGGCCACCGATTGGGTGCCGGACGGCTGGACTGTCGACGATTCGGTGGTCCTAGCCGGTCACCTGAAGGCCTTGGGAGTGGACTTGGTGGATTGCTCGTCCGGAGGCAACGTGCTCGATGCCAAGATCCCGGTCGGGCCCGGTTATCAGGTCCCGTTTGCCGAGCGCATCCGCATGGAGACTGGGATACGAACCGGCGCCGTCGGCATGATCACCACGCCTGAGCAGGCCGACGACATCGTGCGCAACGGGCAGGCCGATCTTGTCCTGCTGGCGCGCGAATTCCTACGCGATCCCTACTTCCCGCTGCATGCGGCCGCCGCCCTGGGCGATAAGCCTGCGCCGCCGCCGCAATACGCGCGCGCCTTTTGACCCGGCCGCACAAATAAAGAACGCTCCCTAAGAGGCGGGGCAGGCGCTTCCGCCTGCCAATTTCTCCACGCCTCTAAAGGAGCGTTCCTCTCCAAATGCTGAACTGTGCTCTACGTACCGGACCGTTTGGCGGTGATTTCCCGCTCCTGGTCCATCATCGTGAACTTCAACTTCAACTCATCACCCGAAATCGTACCCTTGTACTTTGTCTCCATCGGGCCGTTCTGCGTTTCGCGCTTCACCGTGAAGGAAACATTGTCTCCGTCGATCTTACCGTCGGTGATCTCAATCGGCGTCGGCGCACCGCCGCCACGCCCGCCGCCGGTCATAGTACCGGTCAGCGTCGAGCCACTAGCCTTGAAGACAAAGGTTGTTTGCCGGGGCGGCCCACCATTGCGGCCGGGTTGCTCGGCTACCCACTTGCCGTTCAGATCCGCTGCAAGCAGCGAGAATGAGGCGACAAGTAAAATTGTGACAACAAAAAGCAGCTTTTTGGTCATAGTGTCGAATTAGGCGTTATCCATAGTACGTCGGTTACACGGGCTCAAAAATACAAAAGGCGGCCTGCCCAAACCTGGGGCCTGCCGCCTCAAACCTTGTTAGTCGAGCATGCTGGGACTACGTGGTCGACCGCTTAGCGGTCACTTCGTTCGTCATCGGCGTGCCATCCTGGCCGGTGCGCGTGATCTTCAACTTCATCTCATCGCCGCTCACATTGCCTTCGTACTTCTGCACCATCGTGTTGCCGTTGAATTCACGCTTCACTGTGAAGGAGACGATGTTGCCATCCACTTTGCCGTCGGTAATCTCGGTCGGAGGGGGAGGATTGCCGCCGCCGCGGCCCATGCCCGGAACGCTGCCGGTCAGTTTGGCGCCATCGGCCTTGAGCGTGATCGTCACCTGACGACCAGGGTTGCCACCGCGGCCGGGCTGTTCAAAGGTCCACTTGCCGGACACATCCGCAGCCATGAGCGCGAACGATGCGACCAGCAGAATCGTCATTACAAAAAGCAGCTTTTTGGTCATAGTATCCGATTAGGCGTTATTCAGGCCATCGATGTTACTGCCCGATGGCTCAAAGTAGCTAAAAGACGGTTCGGCCGGTCCGGGGTGGCGCGTGGCCCCGTTATCTCCACTACGGTGCGGCAACTTGCCACCACTCGTTCGCCCCACGGATTTATTTCATTGATTTTAAACCGCTTATGCTCCTGCTAATCCTGGCTAAAGACGTGCATTTAACAGGTCTGAAGCAGTACGTTTCACTCGTGAGAGTAAGCTGAAAGTTGCCGAATGTCGACCACTAGGGCACGCGCCGCGAAGATCGCCTGGAGTCTGGCCATCATTCTCGCTTCCGCGTCTGCCGGCATCGTGGTTGATTGGCAGGCGCCCGGAATCGGCCGCTATACCCGCGACTGGCTGATGCGCGCCCGCGGTTCGCTTCCCGTTCCCGAAGACATCGCCATCGTGGCGATCGACGAAGCCAGTATGGCCCGCTTCGGCCGCTTTCCGTGGTCGCGCCAAGTCATCGCCCGCACTATCGACGCGCTCGCCGCCGCACGCCCCCGCGTGATCGCCCTCGACGTTCTCTTCACCGACCCCAGTACGCCGGAAGACGACGATGCCCTCGCGCGTTCCATCGGCCGCGCGGGCAACGTCGTCGTGTCCGCGCAGCTCACCGATTCCCCTGTGCACGGTGGACCGTCGCGCTGGCTGCAGCCGCTGCCCGCCATCGAACGCGCCGCGGCAAGCGTGGGCCACGTCAATGCGCAGACAGAACTGGACGGCATCGTGCGCCAGGTGGCAGTTCGCCTGGCCGACGATAACGGCCGCTCGTACCGCTCCATGCCCGTGGAGGCCGTGCGCATCGCCGACGGCACGCCCGAGGAAGGCATCACCGATTTGCAGGGCTCCCTGCTCCTCGGCGCGCGCACCATTCGGCTCGACACCGCCCCGCCCGCCGTCGCCATAGCCCCCTCTGCATCCACGCAGGTGTTGCACGGCGGCCGTATGACCATCGATTACATCGGCCCCGCGGGCTCTTTCAACCCCGTAACCTACAGCCTCTCCGATGTGCTCGCCGGGCGCGTTCCGGCGGAAAAATTCCACGGCAAGTTCGTGCTGATCGGCGCCACCGCCGCCTCTCTCGGGGACCGGGTCGCCTCGCCCTTCGTGCGTTACACGGATGCCCGCGCAGATCAACACGGCGCCCTGATGCCGGGCGTGGAAGTCCTGGCCAACGCAATCCACGTCATTCTGACCTCAAGGTATTACACGGAGCCTTCCGACTTCGCGGCCTTTCTCTGCGGCTGCGCGGTCGCCATGTTGACCCTGCTATTGCTCGAATGGGCCCAGGGCGGCCAAGAACTTCTGAAACAACTCGGCGTGCTGTTGGGCATGGCGGCGCTGGTAGTTCTGGCCAGCTACCTGGCGTTTATGAAGCTGCTGCTCTACCCGCCCATGGTGGCGTGCCTGGTCGCCTTCGCATGCGCCGGACTGCTGGGCCTTTTGCGCCGATCTCTGGTCGCCAGTGCGCGCCTGGACGCCAACATCGCGGAACTGGCACTCTCGGGCGATCTGCTGGCGCCCGCCGGCCCCGGTATTCCCGGACCCTATCATTGGGCCGAAGGCGGCCCCGTCTCCCTCTCGCGCGGTTGGCTTCCCAAAGGCCTGGAATGGAAGGCGCGGATTTTGAGCGACCTCAACGCCCGTCTCCTCGATCGCGCGAAGTTCGTCAACTTCGCCCTGCGCTCGGTGGAGGACGGTCTGCTGATTGCCGATCCTGACGGCCGGATCACGTTCGCCAACCGCAGCGCCGGCGCCATCCTCGGTGTCCCCGCGCGCGGCCTCGTCGGCCAGAACCTCACCCAGCGCTTGTCCGGTTCGGTGGATGCCGAAACCCTCGCCCGCCTGGTCGCCGAACGCGGCCACTTCGAACGCGAAATTGCCATCCGTGGCCTGCGCACGCAGCAATACATGCTTCGCCTGGCCGCGGTTTCCGCCGATGAAAAGGGCGAGGGCCCCGTCCTCGGCATCGTGGCTTCTCTAGCCGACGTCACCCGGCAATACGAACTCCAGCAAACCAAGAACGACGTCATTTCGCTTGTCTCCCATGAAATGCGCACTCCGCTGACCGCCATCCAGGGCATGACCGAACTCCTGGCCGCCTACGATGTGGAACCGGTGCGCCGCCGCGAGATGAACCTCGCCATCAACGACGAGGTCAAGCGCCTCACGCGCATGATTTCGGGGTACCTCGACATCACTCGCTTGGAAAGCGGAGCCACCGAAATGCGGCTTTCGCCGGTGCGCGCGGAGAGCCTTCTGGAACGCATTCTGATCCTGCTCGAACCCGTGGCCGCCCAGCGCCAGATCCGGCTGTTGAGCAGCTTCCCGCCGGATCTGCCCCCATTTCTCGCCGATGCCGACCTGCTCTCACGCGCCGTCGAGAATCTGGTTTCCAACGCCATCAAGTACAGCCCCGACGGGACGGCGGTCGCCATCTCGGCGCGTGCCGAAGAAGACTATATCGCCATCGAGGTGGCCGACCACGGGTACGGCATTCCCGCGGCCGATCTCGAACGCGTCTTCGAAAAGTTCTACCGCGTTCCGCGCGTGCAGGACGCGGGTGTGCCCGGCACCGGTCTCGGCCTGGCGCTGGTTCGCGAAATCGCCGAACTGCATCACGGCTCCGTCTCCGTCCGGAGCGAAGTCAACCAGGGTTCCACTTTCACCCTGAGGATTCCACGCAACGAAGCCCGCAAGGAGTCATCCTAATATGCCCCCGTCTCACAACTTTCCGTGGTGGGACAGGCTTCAGCCTGTCAATCCGAGCGAAGCTCGGACCCTTCTTCTCTTTTCTTTCCGGCGGACCTCGTCCGAAGCCCGCAAGGAGTCATAATATGTCCACTCCCTCTCATATCCTGATCGCCGATGACGAGCGTTCGATTCGCCTGATGCTCGAAACCGGCCTCACCCTCAACGGCTTTCGCGTGACCGCCGTCCGCAACGGTCGCGAGGCGCTCGAAGCCATGTCCACCGGCAAATTCGACGCCGTGCTCAGCGATATCTACATGCCCGATCTGGGTGGCCTGGAACTGGTGGATGCACTGCGCGCCAAAGACCCGAACCTGCCCATCGTGCTGATGACCGCGCAAGGTTCACTCCAGGTCGCTGTCGAAGCAGTCACCCGCGGCGCCAGCGATTTCATCGGCAAGCCCTTCGATATCTCCGCCGTGGTGGATTTGCTGCGGCGCCTCCTGGAGGCGCGCCGCGAAGCCGACGCCGTCCCCGCCGCCGAACCCGACCTCCAGCTTTCCCAGGCCGGACTGGTGGGCCGCAGCGCCCCCATGATCGTGGTTTACAAGTTGATCGCGCAGGCCGCGCGCACCGAAGCCACCGTGCTCATCCTCGGGAGAATCCGGCACCGGGAAGGAGCTGGTGGCGCGCGCCATCCACGATTTCAGCTCGCGGCGCTCGCGCCCGTTCCTCAGCGTCAACTGCTCCGGCCTCACCGACACCCTGCTGGAAGCCGAGCTCTTCGGACACACGCGCGGCGCCTTCACGGGCGCTGCCGGGGAACGCGCGGGACTCTTCGAAGCCGCCGATGGCGGCACCCTCTTCCTGGACGAGCTTGCCTCCACCAGCCCCGCGTTTCAGCAGAGCCTGCTGCGCGTGTTGCAGAGCGGCGAAGTGCGCCGCGTGGGCTCCACCCAATCGCGCCGTATGAATGTCCGCGTCATCGGCGCCAGCAACGCTCCCCTGCGCGACCTCGTCGCCGCCGGAAGTTTCCGCGCCGACCTCTACTACCGCTTGAGCGTCCTCAGCATCGAATTGCCGCCTTTGCGCGATCGCACCGGCGACGTCGAACTCCTCACCAACCACTTTCTGAAAGCCTTCCGCGAGGCCGGCGACCCGCCCCTCCATCTCACGCGGGAAGCCGCCGACGCGCTGGCCGCCCACAACTTTCCCGGCAACGTGCGCGAGCTGGAAAACGCCCTGCGCCGCGCCGTGGCCCTCTCCACCGGCGGCCTGGTCACCATCGATTGCCTGCCGCCCGAAATCGGCGCCCGCCGCCCCAAAACCGCCGCCGCCGAACGTCCCGAGGTGCGCCTCATCGCCGACCGCCCCAACATGGAGGAACTGCAGCGCCGCTATTTGCAGCTTATCCTGGAAGAGACCGGTTGGAACCGCCGCCGCGCCGCCGCCGTCCTTGATCTTGATCGCAGGACCATCCAGCGGCTGATCGCCCGCTACCAGTTACACGGGGCGGTAGACCCCGAAGGCGAGGCCGAACTGGAGACGGAGGACGAATCCACGGAAAGGCCAATGGATATCGCGTGAAAGAACGGAAGTGGGGTGTCTCCCTGGGGTCCCAGGTGATGCCCAGCCCCGATAGCCGCGTTCACCCTCGCGCTGTTCAGCGCTTTGTTTTCGCACGCCCAATCCACGGCGGTGGTGGCGCGTGCCGTCGGGGTGACTGGCCAGGCAGTGCTGCTGACGCCCGGCCTCGCGCCGCTGGCGTTGACTCCCGGCTACATCCTGAACCCCGGCGACCGCATCGATACGCGCGGCGGCGGGCGCGTGGTGATCGATCTCAGCGACGGCAGCATGGTGGTGGTCTCGCCCGAGTCCATCGTGACCCTCAAGGATTACCGCGCCGCGGCCTCGCTGCGCGAGCTTTTCGGCATCACGCTGGGCATGGTGCGCGTCAAGATCAACCACTTCGCCGGCAAGCCGAATCCTTACCGGATGAACAGCCCCACCGCGTCGATCGCCGTTCGCGGCACCGAATTCACCATCGAGGTGGATGCCGAGGGCACTACACAGGTAGTGGTTTTCGAAGGCGCCGTCGAAGTGGCGAGCCTGACCGACCCGGACCGCCGCGTGCTGATCGAAGCCGGACGCGGCGTGCTGGTGCAGGGCGGCCAGGATTTCCACCTCATCGGCGCCAACCCGGTGCAGCCCGGCAATCGCGACGCGGGTGACCGCAACGGCCAGCAGGAGAAGGCCAAACCGGTCCAACAGGCCGCCGCCCGCCCACCGGATGGGCACTCCAGACGGACCGCCGCCGTTCGCGCCCGGCGCCCCGCCGGCATCCGTCCAAGCGCTTCATCGCCCCGCACAGGGCCCGCCCCGCAAGCCGTTGGCGGCCCGCAGCCGCATCGCCGATCGCGACGATTCGCCGCGCGCCAGCGCCAGCACCTACGATCGTTACCTGGCGGGCCTTGCCGATATCGCTCAAGTGCCGTTCCTGTTTCGCTTCAACGCCTTTCCCGAAGCGCACCTGGACAGCCTGGAGAACCCGGCCTACGCCACGGAATTCCACAGCGCCGAGGGGCGCGTGTTCATCCTGCCGACGTTCCGCGGCGCCAGCACTCTTCAGGAATACCAGTCCGCGTTCGGTACGGGCGGCAGCCTGCCCAGCGATTACAGCGTCTCGCCGCAGGTTTCTTTCTTCGCGCCGGCCGGCGGATTCACCTTCGGCGGCAGCGCCTCGGTGTCGCAGCGTCGGCAACACCACCCTGACCGCGACGCCGGATTACTCAGCCCGGCACCCTGCAGCAAAATCCGCAGTACGCGCCACAAACCGGCGGCTCGCAAACCAGCGGCAGTTCCAGCGACACGTTCTACTCCGGCGCCCTGGTGGCGGCGCGGCGCTTCGGCGCCAACAGTTTCGGCTTGGAATTGGCGACTTTGAAGGGAACCGGCTCCATCTCCAGCCTGACCACCGAAGCCGACGGACCCGGCCGCCTGTCCCAGGAGCAAAGCCAATCCACCAGCGACATCTCGCAGACGCGCTTCACCGCCGGCTTCTCGCGCGATCTTTCCCGCAACGTGAAGTTGGGCCTGTTCTACCGCTACGCCTTCATCCGCGCCGACGATCAGGATGTTTCTCACACCCTCAACGGCTTCGCCGGCAGGCCTGAATGCCACGCGCACCGGCGGCCACTCCTCGGAGTTCGGTATGCGCCTGCGCGGCCTCGCCACCCGCCGCCTCTCCTATGGTTTTGCCGCCGCATGGCTCGGCATTTCCCTGCTCGACGGCATGAACCGCATCACCACCGTGGATTCCCACGAACGCGATCGCGCCAAACGCGGCTCCGTGGCGGTTGGCCTGGGCTACGCGCTCACGCGCAGCACCACGCTCAGCTTCGATCTGGCCGGCGGCACCGCCCGCACCTGGGCCTCGCGCACCGAAGATGACTCCGGCGCCCTGCTCCAGAACGCCCTCGACGACAGCCGCTTCGTATCCGCGCACGCCGCCGTGCAGAGCGACATCACGCGCCGTCTCTTCCTCACCGCATCGTTCCTGAACGTCTGGCAGGCGCACAATCTGAACGTGAACGTGTATCCCGACCGCTTCGGTAACACCGTCAGCGTGGAAGACGCGTTCTTCCCCATGACTCCGAACCCGGCCCAGTACATCCCGCGCTTCTCCGATTTCGGCGCCGGCTGGCGATTCACCCGCGATCTCTTCGCGCAGTACATATATTCCACCGATTACGGCGCAACTTCGGGCACTCACACCCTGATGCTGCGCTACACCTTCCACCTGCGCGACTAACGGTAGGGCGGACCCCCCGGACCCGCCTCTTTTCTAACTTAACTAACGCCGCAATCCCTGCACCACGATCAGCACCGCGCCGCCAACCATGATCGCCGATCCCACCAGCCGCTTCCGAAAATGCCCTTCGCGGAAATATCGATACCCGAGAAATACGCTGATCAAGGTAGACAACTGAAACAGCGCCAGCGAATAGCCCACCTGCAGCTTGCCAAAAGTGAATAGCGTGGTCGATTGCATCGCGCCTGTAGTCGCCGCAAGCCACACATACGTACTCCAGTTGCGCCGTAGCACCACGACCTCCGTCCCAAGCCGCTCCCTGAGCAGCAACGCACCTGCCGCAGCGGCAACCGGAAGCCCGAGAATCGCCCAAAAAAGGAACGTGGTCAGCGGCGAGGAGAGCAGTAACGCGCGCTTCAGAAACACCGCTTCCGTTGCCGACAGCCCCAGCGCCGCAAAACGGAACTGCACACCGCGCTCCCGAAAAAACTGCGCGAACGCATTGGTGCGCGTCTGCTTCCCATCGCGATCCACCACAAAGTAGCTCCCTGCCAGAATCAGCAGGACTCCCACAACGCCCATCGCCGTCGGCACCTCGCCGATCAGGAACACGCCCAGCAGCAGGCTGATCACCGACTTGTAAGCATTGATCGGGCCGAGTACCGAGAGGTCGGCCGTTTGCAGGGCGAACACCAGCAGCACGTTGCCCGCGACCGTAAGCAGTGCGCAGATCGCCATGTTCGTCCAGAACCCATCCCCGAGTGCCAGCGGCAGCGACCCCAGTACGATGGGCAGGCACACCACCGTCAGCAGCGCGTGAGTCGCGCCGATAATGAAGATCGGGTTCGCATCGCGCTGCGTCAGTTGCTTCTGGAAGACGTTCGAAAACGGGTTGGCGATAATTCTCGCCACCACGAACAAAGCCGTGAGCATGAGGTATGCCGCCCGCGCTCTATTGCGGCGGCGTGAAGCCTCCGCGTCCGCCGCCTGCCGGAGGCTTGAGTTCGTATCCGGCGGGCGGCTCTCCACCCAGCAGATAACGCACGAAATAATCCCAGCGCCGCCGCACCATGTAAGCCTCATTGCCGAAACCGTGATTGCGATTGGGCAGCAGCAGCAAATCGAAATCCTTGTTCGCCTTGATCAGCTCGTTCACCACCAGCAGCGTATTGTACGGCGGCACGTTGTTGTCCATGGTGCCGTGGGCCAGTAGCAGGTGGCCCTTCAGATTCTTGGCGAACAGTTCGTTGGCCTGGTCATCGTAGCTCGTGGTGCCATCGCTATTCGTCTTCAGCAGCCCCTGCCACTTCTCCGCCCAATCGTCTTCATATTCGCGATTGTCGTGATTGCCCGCCTCCGAAATCCCCACTTTGAAGAAATCGGGATAGTGAAACATCGCGCCCGCGGTCGCATACCCGCCGCCCGAGTGACCATAAATACCCGCGCGATCAAGGTCGATCCACGCGTAGCGCTGCGCCAGTTGCTTCATGCCCGTGACCTGGTCCGGCAGCGTATTGTCGCCGAGATTACCGAAGTAGGCCTCGTGAAATTTCTTGCTGCGCCACGGAGTGCCCATGCCGTCGATCTCCACCACGATGAACCCCAGTTCGGCCAGCGCCTGACAATCCGCGCGCGCGGCGGAGAAACTCCGGCTGCCTACGCTTCCCGTCTGCGGGCCCGGATAAATATGGTTGATGATCGGATACTTCTTCGCGGCGTCGAAATTGGTCGGCTTGAACATCAGCCCGTAAAGATCCGTTACGCCGTCGCGCGCCTTCACCGTGAACGATGTGGGCGGCTTCCATCCTGCAGCGGTGAGCTTTGCGATATCGGCGCGTTCCAGCGTCGCCAGCAGCTTGCCCGTATCGTCGCGCAGCACCGCGACCGCCGGAACGGCCGGCTGGGAATAGCTATCGACGAAATACTTGCCCGACGCCGACAGCGTCACTTCGTGATTGCCATCCTCGGGAGTAAGCAGCGTGAGGTTCGCGCCGTCGAACCCGACGCGATAGAAGTGGATGAAATACGGGTCGCTCCCCTTCTCCCGCCCAACGCCGAGAAAATAAAGCTGCCGGTTCTTCTCGTCCACGCGCAGCAGTTGCGTGACGTTCCAATCCCCTTTTGTTATTTGGTTCTTGAGCTTCCCCGTCTCGGAGTCGTATAGATACAGATGCCCCCAGTTGTCGCGCTCGCTGAACCAGATAAACTCCTTGGACTCCGGCAGGTAATGCCAGTTGACGCGCCCGTTGCCGCTCTCGAAGAAAGTCGGCACCTTCTCTTCGAGCACGTTGCGCACCGCTCCGCTGGTGGCGTCGGCGATTCGCAGCACCTCCTCTTTGTGATCTCGCGACGTGGAGACGAAGGCGAGTTTGGAGCCTTCCTTGTCCCACTGCACGTCGGCCCATTCGCCCCCACGGCACGCCACGTTGTCGCACAGCGTGGAGCGGTGCTGGTCCGCCGGCACCTGCAAACGCACCACGCGCGGCCCATCCAGATCGATCGTGACCCGCTGAATCGTAGTGACCACATCGTCGCCCGGCAGCGGGTACTTCCACGATTGCAGCGTCGGGTGCCCCACCTTGGTCTCCACAAGGTACATCTCGCCCACGCCGCGCTGATCCTGCTGGAATGTGGCGATGCGTTTGGAATCGGGAGACCACAATACGATGGGCCGGTTGCTGCTCGCCCAACCGGCATTGTCCGTGGCATAACCGAAATCCTTGACGCCGTCGGTGGTGAGCGCCGTCTCCTTATTAGTCGCGGCGTCGCGCACCCACAGATTGGAATCGCGGATGAAAGCGGCATGCCTCTTGTCGGGGGAGAGCACCTCGGCACCGGCGCCGCCGGCCCGGCCTCCGCGGCCGCCCCGTCCACCGCGGCCGGCGGCAGTCCCCGCGCCTTCTTCCGCGGAGCACTTCCCACCCTTCACGTCGCACTTCCAGCGCCCGCCGGCCTGCACCGAAATCGATTGTCCATCCGCCGAGAACTCAATCTCCTGGAACGGGAGGTTGCCCGCGCTGTATGCGCGCCCGGTGGCCGTAGAGAGCGCGGCGGCAACCCTCGCGTGATCGAAGGCGGGCATCCGCGTGCCTTTCACGGGATCCACCAGAATAAATTCAGCCCCCTCCGCCGTGGTGATGCGATACCAGAAGCGCTCATCGGGCAGCCAGTTGGGGCGTACGCCCGAGCGCAGCACCAGCGGCGTAGTGTTGTAACCCATCAGTTTCTCGGCGCGCGCATAGTCCGCGGCGGTGAACTTCTGTTGGGCGGAAACGGAAGCGATTGCGAGCAGGCTCGCGGCGAGACAGACACTCTGTTTCATTTACGCAGGATGATCACATTCGAGGGGCCCGGAAGTCAAGTTCAACTCATGTACCAACCGCCATTGATGTGCAGCGTCTGGCCGGTAATGTACCCGTTGCGCGCCAGCATCACGGCAGCATCGGCCACTTCACTGCCCGCGCCAAAGCGCCCGATCGGAATGCGGTCGGGTGTCGCGTTCAGATTCGACGTGACCATCTCCGTCTCGATCAGCGCCGGCGAAATCGCATTCACCGTGATGCCTTCCCGCGCCAGTCGCGACGCATAAAAGTGCGTCAACCCAAGTATGCCTGCCTTCGATGCCGCGTAGTGAGCGCCCACCACGCCGCCGACATGCGCGGCCACCGAAGACATGTTGATGATGCGTCCCCACCGCCGCGCACGCATGCCCGGCAGCACCGCCTGTGTCGCCAGAAAGCACGATTTCAAATTGACAGTCAGCAGTTCGTCCCAATCCTGCTCCGTGATCTCTTCGATGCTCTGCACGCGGGCGATCCCAGCATTGTTCACCAGGATATCGATGTGGCCCAGTTCCGTACGCACCGCATCCGCCAGGCGAGCGACGCCGCTCGAAAGCGAAACGTCGGCCTGTATCGCAGTGCACCGGCGCCCCAGGCCCCCGATCTCAGCCTCGGTGTCCTTCGCGTCAGCAGCACGAGTCCTGTAATTCAGTGCCACGTCGGCGCCTGCACGGGCAAGTGCCACCGCAATGGCGCGCCCGATGCCGCGACTGGAACCGGTAACCAACGCCACCTTGCCTTGCAGATTCTCCATCTCTCCAGCGTAGCGCCAGCCAAGCTCCCTTGTGGGACAGACCATCGCTTTGCGTGGTCTGTCATTGCCGATCCCATGCACCCTCACTACCGCCCGCAGTTAACCGTGGACTGCTGATTAGTCCGAATCTTAACCACTTCCGTGCAGCCCCCCACCGTCACCGTGTGATCGCCCGAAGTAATGTGAAAGCTACGCGCCGTAAAATAATCCAGCCCAGTACTCCTGTCGATCCGGATCTGCTGCTTATCGGGCTGCGACGTCACCACCAGCAGTCCGACCGGTTGAACCGGCGTCACCCGCGCCAGCAACTCGCCCAAATACTTGAAGAACGGGTAGGCGCGCACATCCGACGCCTCGATCGAGACCGCCGGAGCCGCCGCCGGCGGGCTAAATCCCTTCGCAATCCGCGGCAGTCGCGGCGAACGCAAACCGCCCAAGCCGCCGGACCGCAACTTGCGATCGCGCAAGTCAAAGCAATAGTGCCTGATCAGCGAATCCAACAGCGACGCCGGGTCCGCGTCGTAAGCCAGTTGCGCCACGAAGAACTCGTCCAAGAGGGAACGCGCGGCCACGACCTCCGCCGTGATCAGCAGCCGGGCATCCGCGGCGACCCCGACATTACTACGTCGCGACCACCGGTCGACGCTCAGTTCCACCATCCCTTCCATCGGCATTTGCGTGGTTGGCGACTGCGACACATCGACCCCAATCACGTACGTCCCTCCGCTTTCGCCGGTTAATGTTCGTGTGAACTGCCACGTCCCATCGGGCCGAACCTCCGCGGCCGGAATCGCGATCCTCTGTAACCCGCCGCCTTCGAGCGCCACATTCGCCGGCGATCGATTCGACAGCACCACTACGGCGGGCGCGGCAAGGCCGCGCAATCCCGAGACCCGAACCGTTAACATGGCACGTTGTCCACGCACCAGCTCGCTGTGCGCCGCCGAAGACTGCACCGCCAGAATGTGAAGCGGCCCTGTCACCGCCGCCGCCCCGCCGAACTTCACTTCCAGCGTGGTCGCGCTCACCGCGTCCGGCGGGCTCACGAACACAATTCTCCTCGGCGACTGCGCGATCACCAGCGCTGCGAAGCCGCCAACCCGGATCGCCGGAACCACATCCCCCGGGAACGACCCCCACAGCGAAACCGCGCCGCCTGCTCGCGCCCCCAGCGGCAGTACGAAATGAGCCGTGCCTGTTCGCTGGCGAACCTCCGCGCCGCTCGGAGTGACCGGCACACCGCACTGCGTCAGCACCTCGCCCTTCCGATCCCGCAGCCGGATTGTCGCGATTCCCGAGGGCAAGCGCACAGGAACCGTCCATCGCAGCCGTCCCCCCGACACCATCTTCGACCCATCCGACTCCACCATGTACCCGGCCAGCGCCGCGGAGTTGCGATCCACTTCCTGGCGATTCTTGCCTGCCGCCTCCGGATACACCAGCGCGAGAATCGTGTCGCCCGTCGCCACATCATTCGGAACGTTGACGTTGATTTTGCCCTCCGGAACATGGAAGACCACCCGGTACACGCCAGATCCGGTGGCCAGTTCGGCGGATGCTCCCGGCGTGCGTGCCGCGGCGGAAAGAGAGAGCCAACACAACGCGATGGCGGCCGCCATCCCGCGCGACTTCCAAATCATCGCACCGGCTCCCGTTGCCTCCGCGCGTTAGTCGCTCCGTACACCAGGTCCGCAAAGAGAACCACCGAGAGAATAAACGTCCAGAACTGCGCGCGCGTGGGCCACCAAAGCCGCGGACTATTGGAATTGAATGTCCCCAGACTCAACATCAGAGTCGCTTCGTGATACGACAGATATCCGAAGTAGAGCGACAGCGCGCAGAACATCCACCCGGCGGCCGCGCGGCGGGCCTGCCGCGGAGGCAGAGGCGCCTCCGCATCCCCCTTCAACAGAAAGCCGCCAATCGCCCCGATCGACACCGTAGCCAGCGCGATCAGGAGCTTATTCATCTCCGCCCAGATATCGATCTGTTTCTTGCGGTACTCCGTGGCCAGCTCCTGCGGAGGGTCCGCCTCGATGATCGGAATGTAACTTACAATCGTGCCGATAAAGTGGAGTGCCACCGCGACCACGATGAGGGCTACATAGAAGCGGAAAGAACCGAAACTAATTCGCGTATAGGACCGCGACTTAGCCCCAGTGGTTGCACGCGCCACTGCTCCCCTCACAGTCATCGTCACCCTGTGAGGTCAATGTTATATGAAAGGTAGGGGTGAAGCAAACCTATTTCCAGGGCTTAACTTCGCCGACAAGTCCCTTATATCCGTTCTTCATCCGCTCTTCGATCACGGCCCACACCTTCGGGTCGCAGCCCTTCCATTCTGCCACCGCCTTGTTCCCCAGGTACGGCAGGTCCGCAACTCCCATCTTGCTGGAGAAAAAGCCGCTGACCGTCAGATCCCGAAAGCGCGTGAAGAAATCCGCCCAGCGACGGTCCGTGGCTGAAGCCCGGTCGGGCCAGGCGATTCGGTCCAGAATCTGGGTCTGCTGCTCCGGCGCCGCCGACGCAAAGTCCTTCTGAAACAGACTCGTCGATTCCAGGTCCAACCACGCCAGTCCGCCCAGCACACCCGCGGCGAAGTTCTGATTGCCGTCCTCATGTGTCCGGAAGTCGAGCCAGTCATCGATGAACTCGGGAACCCCCGCGGCCGTGGCGCTTCCCGAGTGCTCGTCGGCCGGAACAATCAGGTCGCAAAGTACGTGCACAGTCCGCCATTGGTGGTCGTTGAACACCTTTCGCTGGTATGCCTTCTTCACGGGCGCAGGCGGCTCGGCGTGCGTGTGCTCTGCCTGAGTCTGCGCAGCCGCGGCAGCGGGCGCGATGCCCAGAATCTGGATCAGGTTGCGACGGGTGACGTCCATGTCTTACTCCTAAAGATTCCGTTTCTTGATCTGGTCCGCAATATAGTCGCTGGTCCGCCACCCAAGCGCGGTGATGGAGAGCGTCGGGTTCTTGTCCGCATTGCTGGCGAACGGCGCGGCGTCGGTGATGAACAGGTTCTTGCAATCCCAGGACTGGCACCACTGATTCAGCACGCTCGTCTTCGCATTGTCGCCCATCCTGGTCGCGCCCACCTCGTGGATAATCTCTCCTCCGCGCGAGATCCCGCCCACCGCGGGGTCGCCCGACTTCGACGTGACCTTTCCCCCCGCGGCCAGAATGATTTCCTGGAACGTATCCTGCATATGTTTGGCCTGCAGGATCTCGTCCTGGCTCCATTTGAAGTGGAAGCGCAGCACTGGAATCCCCCACTGATCCACCGTAACCGGGTCGATCTCGCAGTAGCTTTGATCGTTGGGAATCATCTCCCCGCGTCCCGCGAAATGCACGCTGGCGCCGTAAATCTTGCGTATATCGCGCTTCAAATTCTTGCCGTAACCACTGCCCAGCAGCGTGTGCGACCCGCCGAAAATCCCTGCGCCCGGCATCCCGCGCCCGCCGCCGAGCTCGATGTGATAGCCGCGCGCGAACGGCATCTGGCCCGCCTTCTGCTGCTGGTACAGCCACCACGGCATGTACATGTGCATGCCGCCTACCCCGTCGTCGTTCGACGGCGGCAGGTCCTCGAGTATCGGCAGATACCCGCTGACCGAAGATCCCACCGTGTCCATGATGGATTTTCCGACCAGCCCGGTGGAATTGCCAACCCCGTTAGGAAACACCGTGGATTTGGAATTGAGCATGATGCGCGCGGTCTCGCAGCAACTCGCCGCCAGCACCACCACCCGCGCCTTCACCGTCACCTCCCGGCGGGTCTTCGTATCAATGTAAGACACCCCCGTCGCGCGACCGTCCGGACCGACCGTCACCTCCCGGCACATCGCCCCCGTGCGGACTTCCAGGTTCCCGGTCTTCAACGCCGGCGCAATGTGTACGCCCGGCGAAGCGAAGTTCGCATTCACCGCACACGCACGCCCGCACTCGGAGCAATAGTGGCAGGCGGGCCGGCCGTTCAGCGGTTTGGTCAGAATCGCCAGCCGCGAGGGAATGCACGGAATCTTGAGCTTGTCGGAGACTTTCTTAATGATGCGCTCGTGTGCGCGCGGCGCGGGCGCCGGTTGAAAGCGCCCATCCGGAGTATTCTCCAGCCCTTCCTGCGTCCCGAAGACGCCGATCAGTTCCTCCGCTTTGTCGTAGTAAGGCGCTAGGTCGTCGTAAGTAATCGGCCAGTCGAAGCCCTTGCCGTCGCGGCTGTAAGGCTTGAAATCGTAAGGCCCCATGCGCAGCGAGATGCGCCCGTAGTGGTTGGTGCGTCCCCCCAGCATGCGCGCCCGGTACCACATGAATTCGCTGCCGGGAGCGCTCGTGTACGGTTCGCCCGGCACCTGCCACCCGCCCACCAGCGTGGCGTCGTAGTAACCGAAGGGCTTTTCCTTACTGCCGGCGGCGCGGTGCGGAGCGTCGTAGTTCCACTTGAACATGTCGCTCTGCTTGGCGGTATTGTACTCGCCGCCCGCCTCCAGCATGCAGACTTTCGCCCCGGCCAGCGTCAGCACATGAGCCGCGATTCCCCCACCTGCTCCCGATCCCACCACGATCACATCGTAACTTTTCGGACTGGCTTTGACCTGCGGCACTTGGCCCCCCTCTGACGAACTCACTCATCATTCTACATTCCCCCGTATGCCGCAAAATGGGTACTGACATGCATTTCCGGTGCACTCTGCCGGAAATGCGCTGTCCTGTCCCTGCTTTGCCCCACCCTACCGCCCCACGTGTTACTATTCCGTTTTGAAAAGGGAGCAATTCCGTGAAAGTCTACGAAAGCAAGGATATCCGGAACGTTGGTGTAGTGGGCCACGGCGATTCCGGCAAGACAACGCTCACAGCCGGGTTGCTGTTCACCGCCGGAGCCACCAACCGCCTCCTCCGTGTCGATGAAGGCAACACGATCACCGATTTTGACGAGGAGGAAATCCAACGCAAAATCACGATCTCTACTGCCATCGCCGTGGCCGAGTGGAAGAAAACCAAAATCAATTTCCTCGATACCCCGGGTTACAACATATTTATTAACGATACGTGCGCCGCCCTCGTGGCTGCCGATGCCGCGCTCGTCCTCGTCGACGGCGTAGGCGGCGTCGAAGTGCAGACCGAAAAGGTCTGGGCCTTCGCCGAACAGTACAAACTGCCGCGTGCCATCGTGGTCAACAAGCTGGATCGCGAGCGCGCCGATTTTCACCGCGCGCTGGCCAGTGTCCAGGAAAACTTCGGACGCACCGCCGTCCCCATCCACCTCCCCATCGGTACCGAGCGCGATTTCAAAGGCATCGTCGACCTGATCCGCATGCGCGCCTTCACCTACACGCCCGGCGGCGACGGTAAAGGTAAGGAAGGCGACATCCCCGCCCAGTACGCCGAAGAGGCGCAGACAGCCCACGAAGCGCTGGTAGAAATGGTGGCAGAAGGCAATGATGCGTACATGGAAGAGTTCTTCGAAAAGGGCTCCCTGCCCGTGGAACACATCCTCGACGGCATGCGCACCGGTATCCGTGAAATGCGCATTTTCCCCGTCATGTGCGCCGCCGCCAACCTCAACATCGGCAGCGATTTAATCCTCGACCTGCTCGTCGACGACATGCCCAACCCAACCGAGCGCGGCGAGATCACCGCCTTCGTCAACGGCACTGAGGCGCATCGCCCTGTAGCCGAAAGCGGCCTGGCCTCGGCATATGTTTTCAAAACCACCGCCGACCCCTTCGCCGGCCGCATCAACTTTTTCCGCGTGGATACCGGTATCGTCAAGAATGATTCCAATCTTCAAAACGTGAACAAGAATTCCACGGAACGCCTGGCCCACCTCAGCAGCCCGCACGGTAAGACCCTGCAGCCCATCACCGAACTGCACGCCGGCGATATCGGCGCCGTTGCCAAACTCAAGGACACCTTGACCGGCGACACCCTCGCCGAAAAGGGCTTCGACATCACCTATCCCCCGGTCAAACTGCCCGAACCCTCCATTGCCTTCGCCATTGAAGCCAAGTCGCGCAACGACGAAGACCGCATGGGCAATGCCGTCCACCGCATCCTGGAAGAAGATCAGTCCCTGCGTTTCTACCGCGACCCGCAGACCCGGGAATTCCTCCTGGCGGGCAGCGGACAGCAGCACGTCGAAATCGTGGTCAGCCGCCTCAAGAAACGCTACGGCGTGGATGTCACCCTGAAAGCGCCCAAGATTCCCTACCGCGAAACTATTCGCGGCAGAGCCGATGTCCAGGGACGCCACAAGAAGCAGACCGGAGGCCACGGTCAGTTCGGCGACTGCTGGATCAAAATGGAGCCCCTGCCGCGCGGCAGCAACTTCCAGTTCGCCAATGAGATCTTCGGCGGTTCCATCCCGAAGAATTTCATTCCCGCGGTAGAAAAGGGCATCGTGGACGCCGCAGCCAACGGCTACCTCGCCGGCTACCCCATGGTCGATTTCAAGGTCACGGTCTACGACGGCTCCTACCACGACGTGGATTCCAGCGAACTTGCTTTCAAGCTGGCGGCGCGCAAAGCGTTCAAGGCCGCCATGTTGGAAGCTAAGCCCGCGCTCCTCGAACCCATCATGAATGTCGAGATCCAGGCGCCTGTCGAGTATGCGGGTGACCTGATGGGCGACCTCAATAGTCGCCGCGGACGCATCTCCGGCATGGATACCAAAGGCGGCACCCAGTTTATCCGCGCTCAGGTGCCCATGTCAGAGATGTTAAACTACCAGAGTGACTTGACGGCAATGACTCAGGGCCGGGCCAGCTTCACGATGGAGTTCGACCATTACGATTACGTTCCGCAATTGCAGGCGGACAAGGTAATCGCCGCTGCAAAAGCGGCGAAAATGGGCGAAGAGGAAGAAGAGGAGTAGACAAGAAGACACAGCCCCGTGTGCGGATGACACGAGAATGATCCGCACACGGGACCCCTCCCCCAGAATTAGGGGTTGCGTTCTATACCGTGTGTGAGTTAGGCTACTAGGGTCAATACCGGGCTACGGCTCGCAAAAGTACTTTATTTTCATAATCTGAGGCGGTTGGATGGAAGTTCGAACCGAGACTCTTTGCTCTTCTTTGGTGTTTGCCGTAACTGTATTTACATCCGGTTGTGGGTATACTCAGCAGTCCAAGTTCCAAATGTCGTTCCTCCCGCCGGCTCCGCGCGGCGCCGCCGCGGCGACGGAACTCCCTGAACCTCCTCCCGTTCAACACAACGTTTACCTGGGCGCCGACATCCCCGCAATTATCCTTTCGAACCCGCAAATCCTTCAGCGCCGCGTGCAGGGCGATACTACCATCCAGTCCGCCCAGAGCCGTTTCCAGGCCGGCAAGCGCGCTTACCAGGTCGGAGACGTAGCCCTTGCGCGGCGCGAATTCGACCGAGCCATCGACCTGATGCTCGAAGCCAGCGACCAGGGCTTGATCGATCGCCAGCAATATGAACGTCAGTTGGACGAAATGGTGGATATCATCCACCGCTATGACTTGGCGGACCTCGGCGCGGCAGCCGTCGTAGACCAGGGAAAGTTCGAAAAAGCGCCGCTCGAAGATATTTTGCAGATGACCTTCCCCGTGGATCCTAAGCTGAAGGACAAGGTGAAGGAACAGGTGGCCGCCACCACGTCCCAATTGCCCCTTTCGGTCAACGATGCGGTGCTGGGCTACATCAATTACTTCTCCAACCGCGGCCACAAAACCCTCCTCGCCGGATTGCAGCGTTCCGGCCGTTACCGGCCCATGATTCAGCGCATCCTCGACGAAGAGGGCATCCCGCAGGAGATCATTCACTTGGCTCAGGCCGAATCCGGTTTCATCCCCCGCGCGGTATCGCGCGCTGCCGCCGGCGGCATGTGGCAGTTCCTCAAGTGGCGCGGCAATGAGTACGGCCTGAAGCAGACCACTTACACCGATGACCGCATGGATCCTGAGATGGCCACCCGCGCCGCCGCCCACCACCTGCGCGACCTCTATCACGAATTCGGCGACTGGTACCTGGCCATCGCGGCCTACAATTGCGGCCCCGTGACGGTCGAAAAGGCTGTGGAGCGTACCGGTTACGCCGATTTCTGGGAACTCCGCGCGCGCGGCGTCCTGCCCGCCGAGACCACCAACTACGTGCCCATCATTCTCGCCATGACCATCATGGAAAAGAATGCTGCCGAGTACGGCATCGAAGGTTTCCAACTGGATCCGCCCCTGGAATACGACACGATAGAGACCACCGCCCCCACCAGCCTGACGCTGGTAGCGGATATCCTGGACCTGCCGTTTGCCGAACTGGCGGCCCTCAATCCGGCCAGCCTGCGAGGCATGATTCCCGAGAATTTCTCCCTCCACGTCCCGAAGGGAAGTGGCAATCCGCTCGTGGCATCGCTGCAACTCATCCCCGCGAATCACCTGGATGCCTGGCGCATGCACCGCGTCGGCGCCGGCGAAACCCTCGCCACCATCGGCAAGCGCTACGGCGTGACCCCCGCCAGCATCGTATCGGTGAACCGCCTGGAATCCGCACAAGCCGTAGAAGGCGACCGCCTCTTGATTCCGGCCGTCGCACAGCGCATCCAAACCCCGGCAGCCAGGAAGCCCCTTTCCGCCGCATCCCGCCGCCGCGGTGCAAGAACTACAACTGCCTCAGCTCGCAAGACTCCGGTAGTAGTGGCCCACAACACCGGCAACTAATATCCGGCACGTTGCGGGGCAGCTTGGCAAACTGCGCGCCCGTTGGCAACCGGCGCTCCGGGCATTGCCCGGACTTACCCCCCCGCCATCTCCACAATCGTCCGGCTCCCAACCTTATCCGGAAGCTCATACCGCTCCACAATCCGCATCCGCAATCGCCGCTTCCCAATCTCCGCCGCCGCTTCGCCAATTTCCGTAGCCGCGTCCGGACCTTTATATAACAGTACCCGAGCCCCGCCTCTCAACGCCGGAGCAAACAGTGCCGCCGCGCGATTCAGCGGAGCCACAGCGCGCGCCGTGACCACCGACACCCGGTGCGTCTTTAGCCACTCCTCGGCGCGTTCCGCCCGCACTTCAACATTAGCCAGCCCGAGCTCCCGTACTACCGCCTCCAAAAACCGAGCCTTCTTCTGCGTGGACTCCAACAGCATAAATCGAGTCTCCGGCAGCACCAGCGCGAGCGCAATACCCGGAAATCCGGCGCCGGACCCCGCGTCGGCAACCTGCCCGGCACCCCGAAAGAGCCGCCAAGGCAGCACCGAATCCACCACATGTTTAATCGCCGCCTCGCGAGGGCTTACAATGCGCGTCAAATTGAACTGCCGGTTGGCCTCGACAATCAAATCCAGATGCCGCGCCGAGCCGGCAACGCATTTCTCCCGAAAAGGCAGATCGGCAGGCAGAACTTCACGCAGTTCCTCCACAAAGGGCAAGTGATCCATGATTCGCAAAACCATGATCGCAAACAAGTGACAGATCCCGTAGGACGGCCATTTCCTCCGCTGTCTCAGTGTCTCGCCGCCTCCGCGTCATGGCGCCTCTCTCGAGTTGCCTGTGCTCCCGAACCCAGTGACCACCGGTAAAACATTCACTCGGCCTCGAGCCCCGCATAATTCACCAGCCCGATCCCTTGCCGCAGCATCGCCGCCCGTACTTCCGGCGCTACCAGCGCGGCCAGCTCCGCTTCCCTGCTCTCTTTCAATCTCGTCCGCGCCGCCCGCAGCGCTGCACCGCATCGTCCCGGGTGGACCATCAGCTCCGTGCTTCCCCCTGGGATCACCGACATCAATTCCACCAGTTCCGCCGTTCGGAACCGTCCGGTGATCTGGAACCCGGCGAAGTGGTCAGTCGTGCGGCACCCGTGCTTGGCCAACACGCGGTGGAACCGCCGCCGCATCAATCCCAGCGCGTCGCTGGTCAGCCGCTTCATGCGCGGCACCCCTCCGCGCAGCGCCTGCAGCGGAAAATCGAACGGCCGCCGCACCCATCGCACGCCGAACTCTTCTCCCAGCCGCGCCACCGCATCCAGTACCGCCGGAGCCAGGTGCGTGTGTTTGTGCGTATCCAAATGGCTCGGCCGCAGCCCCGCGTCCACGATGCGCCGCATCTGTGCCGCCAACTCGTCGTACACCCGTATCCGTCTCATGGCCAGCGCCGCCGCCAGTTGCGAAACCGTCGCCGGGAACGCCTTCTTCGTCACCAGCGAGTGCCCGCTGATCAGCACCAGGTGACAGCCGATGTCCAGCGTCGGAGTCTCTCTCGCCAGCCGCACCGCATCTTCGAACGCCTCCCCGTTGGCCATCAGCGTGGTCGCCGTTAGAATCCCGTTCCGGTGCGCTTCCACAATGCCCGCGTTGACATCCGGCGTGAAGCCGAAATCGTCGGCGTTCACCACGAGTTGTTTCCGCGGAATCAAAACAGCACTAGCCGGATGGTGAGAAATTTCTTCGGATTGGCCCGCATGTCCCTGGCCAGCGACTGGAACTCGCGCGTCGCGCCGGTCAGCGATTCGTACAACTGCGGGTTGACCACCAACTGCCCCAGCGTGCCCTGTCCGGAGTTGATCTTATCGATCGTGCTGCTGAATTTGGCCACCAGTTCTTCCAGCCGCTTGTGCAGCGCATCGTCCTTCAGCAGCTTGCCCGCCGTCCCCTTACCCGCATTGAGTTCGGACAGCAGCCCGCGGATCTCCGCCAGCGACGCCTTGGCTTCGTCGTACAGGCCCGGGTCCTTCAGTAGTTTGCCCGCGCTTCCGTTTCCCGCCTGCAGGTCGGCCAGCAGGGAGTCCACCCGCTTGATCGGCGAGCGGATCTCCTGGTACAGCGCATCGTCGTAGATCAGCTTGCTGATCGTGCCCTGGCCTTTCCGCACGTCGGCCAGCAGACTCTGCCCTTCGCTCGCGATCCCGTTCAACCGGTCGTAGAGTTCCTCGTCCTTCAGCAGCTTGCCGATGTTGCCCTTCCCCTGCTCCACGCCCGCCAGCAGTGTGTCCAGCCGGTTCACGATGCTCTGAAAGGTTTGCAGCAGGCTGGCGGTCTGCGCCATCAACTCGGGAATGTCCTGCGCCTGCAGGCTCTGGAGTTCGGCGCCGTCCTTCACTGTCTGTTGATCGCGCCCCTTGGTGATGTTAATAAATTTGTCGCCCAGAAGGTTGGCCGCGCTGATCCCCGCCACCGAATCCACCGGAATCTGCTGCAGAAACTTCTCCTGAACCTTCATGATGAATTCCACCGACCGCTTCGGTTCGGGGGATTTTGTCAGCTCGATCGTATCCAGCGTCCCGATCGTGAAGCCGTTCAGCCTCACGGGAGTTCCTTCCGCCATGCCGCTCGCATCCGCCATGAACGTCCGCAGGTACGCGGTCTTCTGAAAAAATCCCTTGGTGCTCGTCAGCAGAAAAATCAGCACCGCCAGGATTATAAACGCACCCAGCCCGACTACCCCCACTTTCAACTGCGACCAGCGTACTTTTCTCGGATCCGCCATGGTCTAGACTCGCTGCTTCACAAATTTGCTGATATATGGGTCGTTCGAGGACTCGATTGCGTCCTGATCACTCTCGAAAATCAGCCGGCCTTCTTTCAACACCATGAAGGTGGTGCGAGATTTCTGCCTGGCCCCGTTACGCGCCGGCTCCAACTTCCCTTGCTCCGAATTGTAGCGGAAATTGGCCACCAGGTTCCCGTCCTGGTAGCGGTGCGTCACCACCAATGTGGTGGCCTGGCTCACGTCGCGTTCCTTAATCAACAGCGCCATAATCGTGTGCGCCGTGATCGGGTCCAGCCCCGCGGTGGGCGAATCGTACATCTGTAGCGGCGGTTCCGTCACCACCGCGCGCGCGATCGCCGCGCGCCGCCGCATCCCGCCCGAAAGTTCACTCGGAAACTTTTCCAGCGTGCCGCCAAGTTCCACGAATTCCAGCGTCTGTTTCACCCGCGGCAGCACTTCGTCCTTGGGACATTGAATCGACGGCTGGTTCAGCAGAGGATACGCCACGTTCTCCGCGATGTTCAGCGAATCGAACAGCGCCCCTTCCTGGAACAGCATGCCGATCTTGCTGCGAATATCGAACAGTTTCTTCTCGGACATCGTGGAAATGTCCTGGCCGAAAACAAATACCTTTCCCGATTCCGGCGGCGTCAGCCCCATGGCCGTCTTCAGCAGCACCGTCTTGCCGCTGCCCGCCGCCCCCAGGATGATGCGCGATTCGCCCTCGTACGCTTCGAACGAAATCTCCCGCAGCGCCACTTCTCCATCGAAAGAAACCGTGACGTTCTCGAATCGCAGCACTGGGACTCGCGCTTCGGCCATCAGGATCCACCCTGGCTCACAAACACCTTGGTGATCATCAGATCCAGCACGAAAATAAGTACCGTCGCCGCCACCATCGCCTGGGTTGTCGATCGGCCCACACCCTGCGTTCCGCCCTCCGTGCGCAATCCGTGGTAGCAGCCCATCAGCGAAACAATCAGCGCGAATACCAGCGGTTTGAGCAGCCCCTGCGTCACGTCGTTCCACTCCAGCGCGCGCCACACCGTCGACCAGTACTGCCGGCTTTCGATGCTCAGAAGAAACTTGGCGATCACATAGCCGCCCACCATCCCGACGAAATCCGCGATGATCGTCAATAGCGGCAGCATCACGCAAGTGGCAATCACCCGCGGCGTCACCAGTTTCTGAAGTGGATCCGTGCCCAACGCGCGCATGGCGTCGATCTGCTCAGTCACTTTCATCGACCCCAGTTCGCTCGCCATTCCCGTGGAATTGCGTCCCGCCACCATGATCGCCGTCAGCACCGGCCCGAGTTCGCGCACCAGCGTCAGAGAGACAAGCGTGCCGGTCTTGCCGACCTGCCCGTATTGCGATAGCGCGCGTGACATCTGCAGCGCCATCACCGCGCCGCTGAAGGTTCCGATCATGACTACAATCGGTAGAGAGCCAACCCCAATCGCGTCCATCTGCAGGATGATGTCGTCGCCGTAGTGAGGACGGCGGAAGATGTTTTTCAGGGCCCTTCCAGTGAGCAAGAAGAATTCCTGAACAGCAAGTACAGGCTCTTTCAGAAGATCCAGCAAGTAGATTCGGTCCCCGCATTCCGATGCTACCATAGATCCTGAAAGCTCCCTCCATGAAAGGACTTACCGACATCGCCGGAATTCGCGTCGGGCACCTCTCGGATTTCAACGCGATTACCGGCTGCACTGCCATCCTCTGCGAGCAGGGCGCTGTCGGCGGCGTCGACATCCGAGGCAGCGCCAGCGGCACCCAGGAGATCGACACCCTCAGCCCCGGCCACGTGACAGATCAAGTTCACGGCATTCTGCTCGCCGGCGGCAGCGCCTTCGGCCTTGAAGCTGCCGCCGGCGTGCGCCGCTACCTCGCTTCCCGCAAAGTCGGCTATCCCTTCGGCGGCCAGCATATACCCATCGTTCCCGGCGCCATCCTGTTCGATCTCGGCATCGGCAAATCCAACGTGCACCCCAACGTTGCCATGGGCGAAGCCGCCGCGGCCGCAGCCACCACCGACGCTGTCAAGGAAGGCAGTGTCGGCGCCGGCACCGGCGCCACAGTCGGCAAACTCTTCGGCATGGCACAGTCCATGAAATCCGGTATCGGCTCCTACACCGTCGCCCTCCCCAACGGTGTACTGGTTTCCGCCCTGGTCGCCGTCAACGCCCTCGGCGACGTGCGCGATCCCGCCACCGCGAAGATCGTCGCCGGCGCCCGCAAGAGCGCGAGCAGCCGCGAATTCATCGATAGCGAAGCCGAGATGCTGCGCGGCGCCGTCGTCGGAGCCGCCCCCAGAAACACCACCCTCGCCGTGGTCGCCACCAACGCGCGGCTCAATAAAGTCCAGGCCAACAAACTCGCCCAATTCGCGTCTCTCGGCATGGCCCGCACCATATACCCGGTGAACACCATGGCCGATGGCGATGTCGCCTTCGCCCTCGCGCTCGGCACGCTGCAAGCCGATATCAACCACCTGGGTGCGGCCGCCGCGAACGCCGTGGCGCAGTCCATCCTGCGCGCCGTCCGGCTGGCTACCACACTCGGCGGCGTTCCCGGACTCGCCGGTTGATCCTCATGCCCCCTTCAATCTCTCGCCTTCTCCTGCTGACGCTTGCCGCAGCCGCGCTTTCCGCCCAGCCTCCGGCGCCGCGCGAGCCCACCCACGCCGACATACTGCGCGGCGCGTACGGACCCTATCGCGCCAACAACGATCTGCTCTTCTACCACCTCGACGTTCGCGTCGATCCCGAAAAGAAATACCTCAGCGGCAAGAACACTATCCGCTTCAAAATGCTCCAGGACGGCACGCGCATCCAGCTCGATCTGCACGCCGCGCTCAACGTCGATAAAATCCTCCTCGGCGACACCGCGCTCAAATACGAACGCGATTCCGGCGCCGTCTTCGTTGACTTCCCCAAGCCCCTCCGCGCCGGCCGCACCTACAGCATCGATTTCCACTACTCGGGAAATCCCGTGGAGACCGGTCGCTTCGGCGCCATCGCGTTCAGGAAAGATCCGTCCGGTCATCCCTGGGTCAATACCGCGTGCGAAGGCATCGGAGCCAGCGTCTGGTGGCCCAACAAAGACCAGTGGCGCGACGAAGTGGAGAGCATGGAAATCAGCGTTTCCATCCCCAACGATCTCGTCGATGTCTCTAACGGCAAGTTCATCGGCAAGACCGACCTCGGCGGCGGCTACACCCGCTGGGACTGGCTCGTGCAATACCCCATCAACAACTACGACGTCTCGCTCAACATCGGCAATTACCAGCACTGGGCCGACCGCCTGGGCGACCTGCCGCTCGATTTCTACGCCCTGCCCGAAAACCTGGAGAAGGCCAAAAAGCAGTTCGCCCAGGCCAGGGGAATGCTCGAAGCCTATCAGCACTACTTCGGCGAATACCCCTTCCAAAAGGATGGCTACAAACTCATCGAAGCCCCCTACTCCGGCATGGAGCACCAGAGCGCCGTCACCTACGGCAACCACTTCGCCAACGGCTACCTGGAGCGCGACTGGACCGGCGTCGGCATCAGCCCGCGCTTCGATTTCATCATCATCCACGAAAGCGGTCACGAGTGGTTCGGCAACAGCATCTCCGCCGCCGACGTCTCCGACATGTGGATCCACGAAGGCTGGACCACCTACCTCGAGTGCCTCTACGTCGAGTACATGTGGGGCCGCGACGACGGCCTGAAGTACACCAACGCCTACAAATCCAAGGTGCGCAACCTGCAGCCCATCATCACCCCGCGCGGCATCAATCGCGAACCGCCACAGGACCAGTATTTCAAGGGAGCGCTTTTCCTCAATACCCTGCGCGGCGTAGTGAACGACGACGCCCGCTGGTGGACCCTGATCCACGATTTCTACCAGCACTTCAAGTATCAAAACATCATGACCGAAGACGTGGTGCAGTACTTCAACCAGCACACCGGCATGAACCTGACGCCCGTCTTCGACCAGTACCTCCGCCACACCGCGCTCCCCGCCCTGGAGCTGAAGTGGAACGACGCCGACGGCACCGTCGCCTACCGCTGGAAGGCCGATGAGCCCGCGTTCCGCATGCCCATCCGCGCCGGCGCCAGGGACCACTGGCAGATCCTCCAACCCACCGTCGAATGGCAGACCCTGAAGACGCCGCTAAAGAAAGACGAATTCGAAGTCGCCACCGATCTCTATTTCGTCACCGTCACCAAACTTTAGCCGGCTGCCCCGGACCGGCACTTCACGCGGTAGAATAGAACCAACGTCGTCATGCTTGCCCTACGCGTTTTCGCTGTCCGTTCCCTCTGCGGCCTGATTCTGTGCCTGCCCGCGGTCTCCCAGCAAACCACTCCACCGCCGCCACCCGCCGCGCCGCAACAGGACCCGAACCGCGTTCAATTCAAAGGGTCCGCTACCGAAGTCATCGTGCCGGTGACCGTGACCGACGACAAGGGCCGCTTCGTTTCCAACCTCGTGAAGAAGGACTTCCGCGTCCTCGACGAAGGCCGGCCGCAAAATATCGAATTCTTCAGCCACGACGAAAAACAGCCCATCGTCGCCGGCTTCCTGATCGACCTGAGCAACAATTCGCGCATCCACTGGAAGACCTATCAGGATGCCATCCTGGAGCTGGTCTGGAATCTCCTGCCGGGCGACAAGCGCTACACGGGCTACCTGATTTCTTACGGCAATACCGCCGATATTGCGGTGAATACCACCTGGGACTCGGACAAAATCACCGAAAAGGTCCGCAAGATGAAGCCCGGCGGCGGTGCGGCGCTATATGATGCCATCTATCTGGCCTGCACGCGGCGCGAACTGGTGAAGGGCGAACCCTACGAACCCCGTCGCGTCATCATCGTGGTGGGCGACGGCCACGATAATGCCAGCACCCACAATCTGGAAGAGGTTCTGGAACTCGCCCAGCGCAATCTGGTCACCATCTACGCCGTCAGCACCATGGCCTTCGGCTTCTCCAACGAATCCCAGGACGTGCTGGAAAAGCTGACCCACAAGACCGGCGGCCACGTGGAATACCCCCTCAATTCGCTTTACAAAGACGTGTCCGGCTATCTTTCGAACCCCTCCGATGACGGCAACTACGCCCTCACAGTCGGCACGGGCGGCTACGCCGCGCAAATCTCCAATGGCATCATCAAGGCCGTAGGCGGCATCGGCGGCGAGATCACCACCCAATACATTCTGCGCTACAAGCCGGACTACGATCTCGACGTCAAGTCCAAGACTTTCCGCAAAATCGCGGTCGACATCCCCGGCCTGCCCAACGTCAAAATCAGCGCTCGCGAAGGCTACTTCCCCAACGAAGTCCCCGCCACCCCCGTTCCGGCACCGTCCACGGAAGTGCGCCGCTAACGCAAAAGAGATTGGGCCGCCGATGAACGCCGATAAACGCCGATAAAACAAAAACGGTTTGTTTTGCTTATCCGCGTTCATTCGTGTTCATCCGTGGCCAATTCATCTTCATAGCTTTCCTCCCGATAAGTAGATTAGGATAAAAACGTGCCATCCAGCGTGCTTCCCATCAGCGGGTGTCGGCAAGGTACCTACGTACTCCTGGATGCCTTTCTGCCCGAGCGTCCTCCGTGCACGGTCGGCGTGCTCCTCATCGATCTCGATACCGGACGGCCATGGTTCCGCATGCGCCGCGATTTTGACGCCATCGCCGCGCCCGAGGACGCCGAAGTCCTGGAAGCGCTCGAAGATCACATCCGCCAACTCCTGGCCGAATCCGGCGCTGAAGCCTTCCTGAGTTCCCTGGAAGACACCCTCTCTAACACCTTGCGCGTCAGCCAGCGTCAGGCGGTCTCCGTGGATGCCTTCTCGCGCGTGCTTGATCGCCTCTATCGCGAACACGTCGAAGATACCGGGATCCGGCAGTTCGCCACTCATCTGCCGCTTTTCAGCCTGCGCGCCGCGGCCGGCGGCCTCAGCGACGAAATGCTATCCGAGGCGGAAGACTGGGTCCCCGCTCCCGAAGGCATGCATCTTTCCCCAGATCTCTTCGTGGCCCACGTAGAAGGCCGGTCCATGGAACCGCGCATTCCCGATGGCAGCTTGAACCTCTTCCGCCTCCACCCGGCCGGCTCGCGGCAAGGCAAGATTCTGCTCATCGAGCGCTTCGGCGTGCTCGACCAGAGCGCACGCTACACCATCAAACGCTACACCAGCCGCAAGGTTGTCACCAGCGAAGACGAGTGGCGCCACGAACAGATCCGCCTGGAGCCCCTCAACCCCGAATTCGAACCGTGGGACGTCGATCCGGAAGGTTTCGCCGTAGTCGCCGAATGGCTGCGCGTCATAGATTGAAATCCGAAATCAGCCGCCTCCTGCTTGCGTGGTATGCCCGCGGCCATCGCGATCTGCCCTGGCGCAATACCCGTGATCCGTACGCCATCTGGGTCAGCGAGATCATGCTCCAGCAGACCCGCGCGCAGGCCGTCATCCCGTATTATCAACGCTTCCTCGAACGCTTCCCCACCGTGGCAGCCCTGGCCGCCGCCGCCGAAAACGATGTACTAGCCCTGTGGAGCGGTCTCGGCTACTACTCGCGCGCCCGCAACCTACGCCGCGCCGCACAGCAAGTCGCGGCCGCCGGCGGCTTTCCACGGGACTATGACGCCGTCCGTGCCCTCCCGGGCATCGGCGATTACACCGCGGCGGCCATCGGCAGCATCGCGTTCGACCTGCCCTTCGCCGTCCTCGACGGCAACGTGCTCCGCGTGGTCGCCCGCGTGGCCAACGATGCTGCCGACATCTCCACCGCCCGCACCCGCGAACGCTTTCGCGAAATCGCGCAGCAGTGGCTAGACCCGCGCGAACCCGGTCATTTCAATCAGGCCCTGATGGAACTGGGTGCTACCGTCTGCCTGCCGCGCAATCCGCTCTGCCTGGTCTGCCCGCTCGCAACATGCTGCCGTGCGCGCCAGGAAGGCACCGCCGCGCAACTGCCCGTGAAGTTGCGTAAGACCGAACCCATACGCCTCAACGGCACCCTGTTGGTGGTGCGCAATCGCGGCCGCATATTGTTGCGACAGCGCCACGCCGCCGCCAGCCGCATGGCGGGATTCTGGGATCTGCCCGCGCCCGAAGACCTCCCCGCCGCCAGACTCGGCACGCGCATCGGCGAGATCCGCCATACTATCACCCACCACCACTACACCCTGGAAGTGCGCAGCGCCACCGCCCGCCTGCCGGATGCGGACGGCTTCCGCTGGTTCACCGTCGCCCAACTTGCGGAGATTCCTTTCAGTACCACGGCGCGTAAGGCGCTGCGCTTAGCCGGTTTCGTTTACAAGTTGTGATTGTTTGGTAAAACTCCCACGATTAAGGACATTTCACGCGAACCATCGAGTAGATTACAGGGAACGGGTGTTAAACAATCTATGGAGCGGAACAGGAAGCTGTTGATGGTAAAACTGGCTGTCGCGGGGACAGCCATCCCGATTTTGCTGTGGGCCTCCGAATTCGGTCCTGATCCGGGTTATTGCGGAGTCCCGGGAGAATTGAGGCGCACGTGCGCCACCGCCGGTGTGCCATGCCGGAACGGCCAATAACCCAGCCAACAAGGGTAGCGTGAGCGTCGCTTTTCCCAACGGCACGACGTATGTGCCGGGCGTGAAGCAGCACCTCACGGTAACCATCGCCGACCCCGCCGCGACGCAACAGGCCTGGGGATTCCAGTTGACGGCGCGGCCTTCCAACAGTGCCTCCACCATGGCTGGCTTTTTCGCCTTCACCGACGCCAATACGCTGCTCATGTGTTCGCATCCGGATTTCGTCATCATCCAGCCGCAGTGCCAGAACAAATTGTCCGATAGCTGCGCACAACAACTCCACCTCTTGCCCAGCTCGGCTATTCGCTGCAATACATAGAGCACAGCTTCACCGGCTACAACGCCACCAGAGGTCCCGTGTCAGGAAGCTATCAGTTCGATTGGACGCCGCCGGCCACCAACGTCGGCAACGTCGTGATCTACGTTGCCGGCAATGCCGGGCCGCCCGGACCAGCTACCCAGAGATAACGGCCACATCTACACGAACACCTATACCCTGACGCCTTCGGCCGGCGGCACGCCCCCGACCATCACTGCCGGCGGAGTGGTCAGCGGCGCGAGCTTCCAACCCGGCATCGTCCCCGGCTCCTGGCTGACCATCACCGGGAACCAATCTCTCTCCCGTGACCGACACCTGGGATAAGGCCATCGTCAATGGCAAACTTCCCACAGTGCTCGATGGCGTAAGCGTAAATGTGGGCAGCTCGCCTGCCTACGTCCAATACATCAGCCCCACGCAGATCAACGTGCAGGCACCCGACGTCGGCACCGGTCCAGTGCCCGTCACCGTCACCACTCCCAGCGGCACCAGCGCCGCCGTGACCGCTACCGTGGTGGCGCAGGCCCCGGCCTTCTTCCTGTGGCCCAACAGCCAGGTGGTGGCCACGCGCAATTCCGACGCGAGCCTGGCGGTGAAGAACGGCACCTTCGCCGGAGCCACCACGGTCGCTGCCAAACCCGGTGACGTGCTGATTCTCTGGGGCACCGGCTTCGGACCCACCACTCCGCCGGTCGCCGCCGGAATTCAGGTGCCCTCGGACAAGGTCTACAATGCCAGCCCGGTCACGGTCAAACTCGGAACCGCCAACGTCCAGGTATTCGGCACGGCGCTCTCGCCCGGCTTCGCGGGACTCTACCAGGTCGCGATTCAAGTGCCCGCACCCCTGGCGGACGGCGATTACGCGCTCACGGCCACAGTTTCCGGAGCATCCTCGCCCAGCGGCGTGATCCTCTCCGTGAAGAACTAGCCGGCACGGCGGGGCGCGGTACCATGCGGTAGTGGAGCAATTCGAGCTCGGCTTCGACCTCTTTCCGCAGCGCCGCGTCTTCAGCGTCGGTGAACTCAACGGCGCCATACGCGCCATGCTCGACGGCGAGTTCTCCGATATCTCGGTGACCGGCGAAATCTCCGGCCTCAAACTCGCCGCCAGCGGCCACTACTACTTCACCCTGAAGGACCGCGAATCCCAGGTGAAGGCCGTGGCCTTCCGCTCCGCCCACCGCTTCTGGAAATTCAAACCGCGCGACGGACTCGCCGTGCTGGCGCGCGGCCGCATTGACGTCTACGAAGCCCGCGGCGAATACCAACTGCTGGTCGAACTGCTCGAGCCCCAGGGACTGGGCGCGCTCCAACTGGCCTTCGAGCAGCTCAAGAAGAAACTCGCCGCCGAAGGACTCTTCGCGGCCGAGCGAAAGCGTCCCATGCCGCGCTTCCCGCGGCGCATCGGGATCGTCACCTCGCCGCGCGGCGCCGCCGTCGCGGATATGATCCAGATTCTGGCGCGCCGCTTCCCCGGCCTGCACATACGCCTCTTCCCCGCGCTGGTGCAGGGCGAGGGCTCGGTGGAAGAAGTGTGCCGCGGCATCGAATATTTCAGCCGTACCAAATGGCCTGACGTGGTGATTGTCGCCCGCGGCGGGGGCTCCCTGGAAGATCTCTGGACCTTCAACGAGGAGGCTGTGGCGCGCGCCATTGCCGCCTGTTCCGTGCCCGTGATTTCCGCCGTGGGACACGAGACCGATGTCACCATCGCCGATTTCGTGGCCGACCTGCGCGCTCCCACGCCCTCCGCCGCCGCCGAGATCGTGGTCTGCACGCGCGACGAACTCTTCGACCGCATCGCCGCCGCGCGCGCCAAAGCCGCACAAGCGCTGCGCTACCGCATCGCGATGCTGGAGCGCCGCCTGCGCCAGCAGGGCATGGATCGCGCGCTCGGCATTCTGCACCGGCGCATCGGCCGTGGACTGCAGCAGATCGACGAGCAGGACTACCGCATGCGTGAACGCGTGCGCGCCGCCATCGATTCCCGCGAACGGACGCGCCGGGGCCTGGAAGCGCGTGTCCGCGAGTTCGACGTGCGCCCGCGCTTGGCCGCCGACCGCCGCCGCATGGAGGCCGCCCACCTCGCAGCCCTGCAACTGATGCGCGCTTACCTGACGCGCCAGCGGGGCATACTCGATCAGCTCGCCGCCAAGCTGTCGCAACTCAGTCCGCTGCGCGTACTGGAGCGTGGGTACGCCATCGTGTCGAACCAGGCCGGCATCGTCACCGACGCTGCCGCCGCGCCCCCAGATTCGCCCATCCACGTGCGCCTGCACCGGGGCGCGCTGGACGCCGTGGTCTTACCCATCGAGTAGCGCCGCGACGTGGGCCGCCGACGCCGAAGCTAGGCCGTCAAGATTGTAACCGCCTTCGAGCACCGAGATCACGCGGCCGTCAGTGATACCCATGACGGCGCGCGTGAGGTCGGTGAAATCCTCATCCGTGAGCGTGAAGCGGCCTAACGGGTCGCCCAGACGGGAGTCGAAGCCCGCCGAGATCAGCACCAGGTCGGGCCGGAAATGCTCCGCCGCGGGCAGCAGATGATTCTCCACCGCCCCCAGGATCTCGCGGCGGCCCGATCCGGCGGGGAACGGGAAGTTCATCGTAGTGTCTTCGCCGGGCCCCTCGCCGGTCTCGTCGGCGCGCCCGGTTCCGGGATAGAGCGGCCACTGGTGGGAGCTGAAGAAGAACACCGAAGGATCCTGGTAAAAGATGTCCTGCGTGCCGTTGCCGTGGTGCACGTCCCAATCCACGATCAGCACGCGTCCCACGCCGTGCCGCCGCTGCGCGTATCGCGCCGCGATGGCGACGTTGTTGAAGAGGCAGAACCCCATCCCGCGGCCCGCGTTGGCATGATGCCCCGGAGGGCGCACCGCGCAGAAGGCGTTTCGCGCTCCGGCCGACAGCACGGCGTCCACCGCGTTCAAGACGCCACCCACCGCGCGTACTGCCACCTCCCACGACTGGGGCGTGATGTCGGTATCGCCGGTGCTCAGGTACGGCCGTCCGGATTCGACGTCACGCTGCGCCGTTGTGAGGTACTCCGCGGTGTGGCAAAGCAAAAGCTCGTCCCCGGTAGCGGTCCGCACCGCGGCGCGCCGCATCCGCCCCAGCAGTCCGGCGCGCGCCAGTCCGCCCATGACGGCATCGTACCGTTCCGGCTTCTCCGGATGGGTCCGCCCCGCGAGATGCCCCCGGCACCCCTCGTCCGCTACCAAAAACCCGGGGACAGACGGAACGTTTTCCGGTTTTTTTGACAGGTCCTCCACGCGTAAGTCCTTTAGTTCAGCTGTTTCATTCTAAACGTTACGAGCCTTCTAGAAAACTGGAAAACGTTCCGTCTGTCACCGGGTTTATACCCCGCGGCGGGCGCCCCATAGGTCGACGTGGAGGCGGGGGCTGAAGCGGTAGCCTTCCTGCTTGCAGATCTCCGCCAGCCACAGTCCGCGCTCCCGCAACCGCTCGACCTCCGTGCCCTCCGCCATCAGGATCACACGCTCCCTCTCCGCACCCAACGATCCCACCAGCGACCGCACTTCGTCCAGATCGTCCGGCCGCGCAATCACGAACTTCAGCTGATAATCGTACCGCGCCATCAACTCTGCCAGCACCGCCTCCTGAATCCGTAACCGCTCGTGCTGCCTGCCCCACCTCGGATCGTCCGGCGTCGAATTGGCCAGCTTCGGACTGATGCTCATCAGATCGCACGTCACCGGCGCGAACACCGTCCCCGCCGTCTCGATCGTGATGTGCATTCCCCGCGCGCGCAGCCGTCCTGTCAGCGCGACGATGTCCGGCGCGATCATCGGCTCCCCGCCGGTCACCACCACGTGCCGCGCCGGGTGCGCCGCCACCTCATCCAGAATCTGATCCAGGTCGAGATCCATCCCCTCGGGCTGCCACGACGTGTAGGGAGTATCGCACCACGCGCATCGCAAGTTGCACCCGCTGGTGCGGATGAACACCGACGGCACGCCCACCAGCGACCCCTCACCCTGAATCGAGTAGAACAGTTCAGCGATCTTCAATTCCCGCCTCGTCGAACCCCTTGCGCCGTAGCAGGCAGGCGTCGCACTGCCCACACGCGCGGCCATCCGCCCCCGGATCGTAACAGCTAAAGGTCAGCCCGAAATTCAGTCCCAACTCCTGCCCCAGCCTGACGATCCCCGCCTTGGACAGGTGCAGCAGCGGCGTGTGGATCTTAACCCGCGTCCGTGCCTCGACCCCCGCCTTGGTCGCCAGGTTCGCCATGCGTTCGTAAGCCTCTATGAACTCGGGACGGCAATCGGGATACCCCGAGTAATCCAGCGCATTGACGCCGATGAAGATGTGCGAGCTCTCGAGCACCTCCGCCCACGCCAGCGCAAACGACAGGAAGATCGTATTTCGCGCCGGCACGTAGGTCACCGGGATTCCTTCCCCCATCTCGCCCGCCGACCGCCCCTTCGGCACGTCGATCTCGCTGGTCAGCGCCGACCCGCCGAAGGCATCGAGGCCGATCTTGGCCACCAAGTGCCGCGTGGCGCCGAGCGCCTTCGCCACCCGGGCCGCCGCCTCCAGTTCGATCTTATGCCGCTGCCCGTAGTCGAACGAGAGCGCGTAACACTCGTACCCTTCGCGCCGCGCCAGCGCCAGGCAAGTCGCCGAATCCAGCCCCCCGCTGAGGAGGCACACCGCTTTCTGCATCGCATTCCCAGTGTACTTCTCCGCAACCGCCCGCGAGAATTCGGGTTAGACTCAACTACACCTTGAGATTCTGCTTCCTCACTTCGACGCCGCAGGACATCACGCGCGGCAGCGGCACGTACGTCGGCATCTCGGTGCTGGCCGGTGCACTGCGCGAACTCGGGCACACGGTCGATTTCGAATCTCCCACACGCCACTTCCCGGTCTACACCGCCGAGCGGCTTTGGTTCAACCGCGGGTTGCGCGCCAACGCAACGTACGATTGTACGGTCGGCTTCGACATGGACGGTTACCGGATTGCCGGTACGCCCGGCGTTCTGCACGTGGCCTCGCTCAAAGGTGTAATCGCCGACGAGGCGCGCTTTGAAAGCGGGCTCACGCGCTTCACCATGGGCGTGCAGGCGCGCTGCGAACGGTTGCATGTTCAACGCGCCGCGCGGGTGCTCGTGACCAGCCGCTACTCGGGCGAATGCGCGCACAAGTTTTACGGACTGGGCCAGTTTCCCACCGTGGTGCCGGAGTTGATCGATCTGGCCGCCTGGCGCCGCCACCTCGCGGAATCCCCTGCGCCGGCAGCGTCTAGCACAGGCCGCTTCACGGCGCTCTACGTAGGACGCTTCTACCGCCGCAAGCGGGTCGGTCTGCTGCTGGAGGCCGCGGCGGCGCTGCGCAACGCGATCCCCAAGCTGGAAATCCGGATTGTGGGCAACGGGCCCTGCGACGCTTCCTGGCGGGCGCAGGCCGGCCGTCTGAATTTATCCGGCACGGTCACCTGGCTGGGCGACATCTCGCGCGCCGACCTGGCCGTGGAATACAGTCGCGCCGACATCTTCTGCCTGCCGAGCGTGCAGGAAGGCTTCGGCATCGTATTGTTGGAAGCCATGGCGGCAGGCAAGCCGATTGTCGCGGCACGAGCGGGCGCAAGCCCCGAAGTGGCTCCGCACGCGACCCTGGTGGAACCCGAAAACGCGCAATCGCTGGCGGCTGGGATGTTGGACCTTTACGAGTCTCCCGCGGCGCGCGCCGCGCAGTCTGCAAAAGGCCTCGCCCGGGTGGAGCGGTTCGATGCGCCGCTCGTGGCCCGATTGTTCGTGGACGCCATATGTGGCACTATCGCCAGGTAAGTGTGACCGGAACCACCACACGCAGCGCGGCAGCCTCGCGCGCGCCCGTCACGACATAGGTGGCGGGTTCCTGGCCCGTCGAAGTCTCTACCAGGTCGCCGTGCGCGAGGGTGCCGATCGATTCGGGAGCGACGGTCTGCGGTCTGCGCGCAAGCATCACGTACAACTGTTTCGGCCCGCCTCCTTCGAAGCGCAGCTCCGGTGTTAAGAAGGGCTTGAGGCGCTGCACCGCTCCGCTGGCCAGCATGCGCGCACCATCGGAGACGTACACGAAACCATCGGCATTGGGAATCAGCTTCAGGCGGACCGCCTCGCCGGGATCCAGAGGCGTGCTGAGATCTGCTTCGCTGTCGCCGCGCAGGATGCTGACGCGCACGCCGAGGCGTAAGGCGTCGGCCGTGACGCTCGCTGCCAGACCTGCGATGGCCCTGGCGGTTCGCGCGGGATTGTCCTGGGGCGGGGGCGCCGGACGAATGGTAGGCGGTGCGGCGCCGCCACCGCCTCCGCCGATCACGGGACTGCTTTGAGGTACGAACGCATTAGCACCCGGCGTCAATTGGCTACCGTAGAAGAGGGTTCGCGCATCCAGGCTGGGGGTTCCCTGAAGAGCCCCGGACGTCACGCCCGACTGGGCGGACACGGCCGATTCGGCTTGGGCTTTGCGCGCCATGAAGGTTGGCGTCGTGACAGGCGCGGCGGCAGCAACCTGATCTTTGCGCAAAGCTGAGTCCTGCATGCCCTGAGGAGGTGGCGGCTGAGGTGCAGGTAGTGGTGCGGCGAGCGGTTTCAATCGCTGGGGAAGTGGGGACTTGAGGATGATGGAGGGTTTACGGGACTCGGGCCGGTTGGCTCGCCGAGGAATCTCCGCAGGTGGCGCCGTGGCTGGAGGTTGGCTCCTTAGTTCCGCGACCATTGCGGGCGCGGCCGATTTCATGGGAGCGACGCGGGTCCCCTGCCATATCGCGATCGTCGCAATCGCGATGACGCACGCCGTCGCCAACCCGGCGACCCGGGACGGCGCAGCCACTGCCAAAATCCAAACCGGCGTGCCGGGGCATCCAACGCGCTCAGCAGCTCCGCCCGCGCCGCCGGGTCGCGCAACAGATCGCGCAGGGACTGTTCGCGGGCCATGGCGTCGAACAGTTCCTGATCTTCCAGGGCGGCGGCGAACAACGCCTGCTGCTCTTCCACCGTCAGGGTACCGGTGGCATATCCGCCCAACAGTTTTTTGATCTCTTGCGGGCTCATCGTTTAGGAGGCTCCCAACTCCCGCCCATGGCCTCCAGCAGGTTCTTGCGGCAACGGTGGTCCCAGGTGTAGATCGTATTGATCGCCGCCGCTCCCATGATCTTCTGTATCTCCGGAAACGTCTTGCCCTGCAGCTTCAGCCGCATCAGTTCGCGGCAACGGTCGCCCAGGCCGCTCATCGCTTTGGCGAGGCGATCCAGCATCTCTTTGCGTTCCACGTACTCCGCCGGATTGGCGTCCAGATCCGGCAACTGGATATCGGTAATCGAAACCTGGGTGTACTCGCCGCGCCGTACCGATTTCCGCCGCTGACTCATGATCTTAAACCGCACAATCTGAAGGGAAAGCGGCAGCAGATCTTCCACGCGTTCCAGGTGGGCGTACTTTTCGTGCAGCAACAGGAGCACCTCCTGGGCCAGATCCTCGGCGGCGTCCCTCGATAGATGAGATGCCGCGAAGAGCACAATCCTTTCACGAAGCTTGGCCAGGATCTGTTCGCGCTCCACTCTCGCCGCCTGATAACAGTGTACTTACAGATTCACGGGAACGACTTCCTCGAATATCGCCGGCGGCACGGTTACGCCGCTGATGCGCAGGCGTTCCATGAAGTTTGGGCATGACGCCGGTGGCGCGGAAGCGGCCCTGCACCTTGCCGGCGTCGGTGACGCCGATGCGCTCGAAGGTGAAGATCTCCTGCAGGTCCACCTTTTCATCCTTCACGCCCAACACTTCGCTGACGCTAAGGACTTTGCGGCTCCCATCCTGCAGGCGGGAAACCTGCACGACCAGCTTGATGGCACTGGCTAGCTGCTGCAGGATGACACGCGTAGGGATTTCGAGATCGGCCATCATGACCATGGTTTCCAGGCGCGAGAAGGCGTCGCGAGGGGTGTTGGCGTGCACCGTGCTCATGGACCCTTCGACGCCGGTGTTCATGGCCTGCAGCATGTCCAGGGCTTCGGCGCCGCGGCACTCACCGACGATGATGCGGTCGGGACGCATGCGCAGGGCGGTGCGCAGCAGTATGCGCTGATTGATGCCGCCTTCCTTGTTGAGATTGGGCGGGCGGGTTTCAAACTTGATGACGTGGCGCTGCTGGAGTTGCAATTCCGCCGTGTCTTCGATGGTGATGATGCGCTCCTCCTCGGGGATGAATCGGGAGAGCGCGTTGAGCATGGTGGTCTTGCCGGAGCCGGTTCCGCCGGAGATCAGCACCGTGACCTTGCACTGCACGCAGGCCGAAAGGAAGCGCAGGATGCCGGGCGTGAGGGTCTTGTACTGCACCATTTCGTCCTGGGTGATGACGTGACGGCCGAAGCGGCGGATGCTGAGGCAGGGGCCATCGAGCGCCAGCGGCGGAATAATGGCGTTGACGCGCGAGCCGTCCTGCAGGCGCGCGTCGACAATCGGCTGGGCTTCATCGATACGCCGGCCCACCTGGGAGACGATCTTTTCGATGATATGCAGTAGGTGCGCGTCGTCCTTGAAGCGGACGGCGGTTTCGGAGAGCTTGCCGTTGCGTTCGATGAAGACCTTGTTGTAGCGGTTGACCAGGATATCGCTGATGGTGGGCTCTTTGAGCAGGGTTTCTAGCGGGCCCAGACCGAGGACTTCGTCTAGCACCTCCTCAACAATTTTGGTCTGCTCGGCGGTGGTCATGGGGACGCGCTCTTCGTCGAGCAGGCGCTCCACGACGCGGCCGATTTCGGTGCGTATGCGGTCCTTGGGAATGGACGAAGCGCGCTCCAGATTGAGCACGCCAATGAGCTTGCGATGGATCTGCGATTTCAGCTCGAAGTAGCGGTCGGCGCCGCGGTTAGCGACGGGCAGGGCACCGCCACGCGCCGGCACGGGTCGATTGGGTCCCAAGTATTCTCCCTGGAGCTTACTCCTGGTGAAGTGTAATCGTACCGATTATATCGCGCCGGGATGGGGGACGCTCAGCTAGCTCCAGCCGCCGCCCAGCGCGCGATAGAGTTGCACCACCGACACACGTTCCTGCAGGCGCAATTGCGCCAGGGAGAGTTGGCCGGTAAAGAGGTTTCGCTGCGCGTCCAGCACCTGCAGGTAGCTATCCAGCCCGCCGCGATAGCGGAGTTCGGAGAGTCGCACAGTGTCTTCCAGCGTGCGCACCAGTTGCTCCTCCTGGCTGCGCTGCTCGCGCAGGCGGTCGAAGCTGACCAGCGAATCGGAGACTTCGCGCAAGGCGGTATAGATCGAGCGCTGGTAGGTAATCAACAGTTCGCGCTGCTGCGCTTCGCTCAAGCGCACCTGGTTACGAATCTGTCCGGCATTAAAAATGGATTGCACCGCTGAAGGGGCGACGTTGTATACGCGCGCCAGCGGGCTGCCTAGCGAGGACAGGCCCCGGCTCTGCGCGCCGATAAAGGCGGCCAGGGAAAGCTGCGGAAAATACAGTGTGCGGGCAGCGCCGATCTGCGCGTTGGCGGCCACCAGGTTCTGCTCGGCTTCCCGGATATCGGGCCGGCGCTCCAGCAGCGCGGAAGGCAGGCCGGGAGGCAACTCGGCGGGCACCTGGATCTCTTCCAGTTTCCTGCCGCGCGCCTGCGGAACTGGCTCACTGCCTTGCAGCA
This sequence comes from uncultured Solibacteraceae bacterium, assembly GCA_963805775.1. Classification (GTDB taxonomy): domain Bacteria; phylum Acidobacteriota; class Terriglobia; order Bryobacterales; family Bryobacteraceae; genus Solibacter. The sequence continues at coordinate 53,594 of CAWDWK010000049.1, forward strand.
GGCTCAGCATGTTTTCGCTTTGTGCGATGGTCCGTTCCGCGGCCGCCATCTGCGCGCCTGCCGTATGGATCAACTGCTCGGCCTGGCTGACATCGAGGCCGGTAGCAGCGCCGCGCTCGCGGCGCAATTCAACCAGCTTCAAACTGTCGTTCGCCAGTCCCAGGGTCTTTCGGCTGATTTCCAGTTCGAGGTCCTGTTCCAGCAGCTGGAAATAGCTTTCCATCACGTCGGAGACCAGCGACACGCCCACCGCGCGGCGGCCCTCTTCGCTCGCCAGATAGGTGGCGCGCGCGGCCTCGGTCTGGCGGCGCAGGCGGCCCCAGATGTCCAGTTCCCAGGAAAGCGCCGCGCCCAGCGAAGTGAAAGAGGCGCTCAGGTTCGTGCCGGGCGGTACCGGGAGACTCGCCAGGGCGGAACTTCGCGTCCCCGTGAAGCCTGTCTGGGCATCCAGGGAGGGATACTGATTGGCACGCGTGATTCCCAGTTGGAAGCGCGCTTCCTCCACGCGTTCCGCGGCAATGCCCATATCGAAGTTGTGCGCCAGGGCGTTGGTGACCATCTGGTTCAGGGTCTGGTCGGAAAACAGATTCTGCCACTTGGTGTCGGCGATCGATGTGGTCATGCCCGCGGAGGTGGGCGCACCACGGAACCCGCCGGGGAGCTCGACTTGCGGACGCTTATAGTTGGGCCCCATCACGCAGCCCGAGAGGGTCAGTAGGCTGATCGCCAGAATGGTTGGTTTCATGGCTTGCTTCATTGGGCCGGCTCCGCAATTGGCTCGGTAGCCTCGGAAGAGCGGCGGCGTTCCACAAAACTTTCGATGATCACGTAAAGCACCGGCACGATAAAAATGGCCAGCAGCGTCGCCGATAACATGCCGCTGAATACCGCGGTGCCAAGCGACCGGCGCGCGCCGGAACTGGCGCCCGTAGCCAGCACCAGCGGCAAAACGCCAAGGATGAACGCGAAGGACGTCATCAGAATCGGGCGGAGCCTCAGATGTGCCGCCTCGATCGCCGCGTCGCGGACATTCTTGCCGTGCTCGTGGCTCTCCTTGGCGAACTCCACGATCAGAATCGCGTTCTTGGCCGCCAGGCCGATCAGGGTCACGATGCCGATCTGGGTGTAAATGTCGTACGGATAAGAGCGCAGGTAAACGCCGGCCAGGGCGCCGAACATTCCCAGCGGCAGGGCGAACAGCACCGCGAACGGAATCGACCAGCTTTCGTAAAGAGCGGCCAGAAACAGGAAGACGAGAACCGCCGCGAAGCCGAAAATGGCGCCCTCGTTACCCTGCGCCTGTTTTTCCTGGTAGGTAGTGCCGGTCCATTCGTAACCGAAGCCCTGCGGTAGTGTAGCCGCGGCCACTTCTTCCATGGCGTTGCTCGCCTGCCCGCTGGAGTAGCCGGGGGCGGGAGTGCCCAGTAGCTGAATCGCGCGGAAGCGGTTGTAGCGATAGACCACGTCTGGGCCGCCCGAAGGCGTGATGGTGGCCAGCGTCGAAAGCGGCACCATGCCGCCGTTCGAATTCCGCACGTAGAAGCGGCCCACCGAGGAGGGCTGGTCGCGGAACTCGGGCTCGGCCTGCAGCAGCACCTGCCAGGTATGGCCGAACTGGTTGAAGTCGTTCACATACAAGCCGCCCAGAAAAGTCTGCAGCGTGTTGTAGGCATCGGTCAGCGAGATCCCCATGGTTTGCAGCTTATCGGTGTCCATGTCGATGGAGTAGCCCGGCACGGAAGGGCGGAAGGTGCTGATCACCGTACCCAGTTCGGGGCGGCGGCGCGCCGCGGCGGTCAGCGTGTCGGCGGCGCGCGCCAGGGTGGCGATATCGCCGCCCGCGCGATCTTCCAGCATGAACTGGAATCCGCCGGTCGGGCTCAGTCCGAGGATTGGCGGCAGGCCAAAGGCGAAGGTGAAGGCCTCGGGAACCTTAGCGAACCCGCGCTGCGCCGCACCCAGAATCGCATCGAGCTGCGTATCTTTGGACGTGCGCTCCTCCCACGGTTTCAGCGTGGCAATGACGGTAGCGACATTGGAATTCGAGGTGCCGGTGGCGATATCCAGTCCGCCCAGGACGAAGTATTTGTCCACGCCGGGAAGCTTGCCGATGACGCCTTCGATCTTGCTCGCCGCCGCGTCGGTGCGGTCTGTGGAGGCGCCATCGGGCAGGCGCATGGAGACGAAGAACGCGCCCTGGTCTTCGCTGGGGAGGAAGCCCGCCGGGAGCCGTTTGAACAGCCCCACGGTGAGCACCGCCACCACGCAGAGCACCAGCACCGGTAGCGCCGAGCGGCCGATCAACCCCACCACCGCGCTTAAGTAGCGGTTGGTGGTCCATTCGAAGCCCCTGTTGAACCAGGTGAAGGGGCGCTGCAGCCACGAGGAAGATTTCTTGTGCGGGCGCAACAATAGCGCCGCCAGCGCCGGGCTCAGCGAAAGCGCGCTGAACGCGGAGAGCAGCACGGAGACGGCAATGGTCAGCGCGAACTGCTTATAGATCTCGCCGCTGATGCCGCCGATGAAGGCCACCGGAATGAACACCGCGGCCAGAATAAACGCGATCGCCACAACAGGAGCCGACACTTCCGACATCGCTTGCGCCGTGGCTTGCTTGGGTGACATGCCGTCGTCGATGTGGCGCTGCACCGCCTCCACCACGACGATGGCGTCGTCCACCACGATGCCGATGGCCAGCACCAGTCCGAACATGCTCGTGATGTTGATGGAGAACCCGAGCAGCGGGAAAAGCGCGAACGTACCGACTACGGCGACCGGAACCGTGAGCAGCGGAATCAGCGTGGCGCGCCAGTTCTGCAGGAAGACGAAGACCACCAGAATCACCAGCCCGATGGCTTCCATCAAGGTCACCGCCACGTCTTTGATTGCGGCGCGAACGAACATGGTGGAGTTGTACGGCACCACGTAATCGATGCCCTTGGGGAAGCTCGCCTTCACGCTGTCCACGTACTTGATCACCTGGTTGGCCGTCTCGACCGCGTTGGCGCCGGGAGCCAGGTAGACAATCACATTGGCCGAGGGCTTGCCGTTCAACCGGCTGAAGCCGCTATAAGTCTGCGCGCCGAGTTCGACGCGGCCGATATCGCGAATCCGCACCAGGGAGGCGTCAGGCTGCGCGCGCACGACGATGTCCCCGAACTCGCTGGGGTCGGTGAGGCGGCCGGGTGCGGTCACCGCATATTGAAAGTCCGTGCCGCGGGGCGAAGGCGCCTGGCCGATGGCCCCCGCGGGATTCTGCCGGTTCTGCGCCTTCACCGCGTTAGAGACGTCGGTCGCCGTGATGCCAAGCGTCGTCATCTTGTCGGGGTTCAGCCAGACGCGCATCGAATAAACCTGCTGCGAACTGAGGCGCGATTCGCCCACTCCCGGCAGGCTGCCGATCTGGTTCACCAGGTTAATCTGCGCGTAATTCGTGAGGAAGAGCGCGTCGTAGCGATTGTCGCTGGCCACCAGGCTGACTGCCATCAGGAACGCGGTCGAGACTTTCTTTACGATCACGCCTTGTTGCTGTACCTCAGGCGGCAGGCGAGGTAGCGCGACATTCACGCGGTTCTGCGTCTGCACCGCCGCGATATCCGGATTCGTGCCCAGCTTGAAGGTAATGTTGATGACGAGCTGGCCATTGTTGGCGCTGGTGGACTGGTAGTACAGCATGCCGTCGAGCCCCACCAGTTGTTCCTCGATGGGCTGGGCCACGGTCTTTTCCAGATCCTGCGCGTTGCCGCCCAAATAGGTTGCGGTGACCTGGACGGATGGCGGCACCACCTGGGGATAGGCCGAAATCGGCAGGCCGGGAATTGCCACGGCGCCGAGTATGACGATCACGATGGCAATCACCATCGCGAAGACCGGACGGTCGATGAAGAATCGTGCCATGGTTCAGCCCGCCTTCTTCTGGTCGGTTGGCGAGGCCTTTTCCCGATAAGGAACCGGATGGACCGGGATACCCGGACGCACGGTGAGAAGACCTTCCACCACGACGCGATCGCCAGGCTGAAGGCCTTGCTCGATCAGCCACGAATCGCCGATGCGCGCGCCGGTTTTCACTGCGCGGGCTTCGATCTTGTCCCCCGCGCCCACGGTGAACACGGTCTGTATGCTCTGGTTCTGCTGCACCGCGCGCTGCGGCACCAGGATCACGCCCGTGCGGTGCTCGGCAACGTAACGGATGCGGCCGAACTGGCCGGGCAGGAGCTTGTGCTGCGGATTGGGAAATTCGGCTTGCAGTTCCAGAGTGCCGGTGCGCGGGTCCACCTGATTGAGCGAATTTGTGACTCGGCCGGTATGCGGAAAGACCGTATTATCGGCCAGAATCAGTTCGAGCTTGGGGTCTTCCTTCGCCGGTCCGCCCTTCTTTGCCATGAAAGCCAGGTACTGCGCTTCGCTGACCTTGAAGCGAACCCAAATGGGGTCAAGCGGCACGATGGTAGTGAGCGGCTGCGCGGCGTTCGGGTTGACCAGGCCGCCCACGGGCACCAGCGTGTCGCCGACCAGGCCGCTGATGGGCGCGTGGATCACGCCGTACTGCACGTTGAGCGTGGCGGTTTCGAGCGCGCCGCGTTGTGCCTGCACTTTACCTTGCGTGGCTTGCACCTGGGTCTCGGTGGTGAGCTTGGTCTGCTCCACGTTGGCCTGATTGGCGAGAACGCTGGCTTCGGCCGAGCGCAGCGCTGCCACCGCGGCATCGAGATCCTGCTTGGCGGCGGCGTCCTGCTCCACCAGGGGCTTCAGGCGTTCGTAATCCTGTTGCGCCTTCACCAGGTTGGATTGCGAGGCGGCGAGGTTGGCCTCGGCCTGGCGCAGCGAAACCTGGCGTTTGGCAAAATCAAGATCGGCTTCGGTCTGCTTCAGCGTACCTTCCGCCTGCTGCACCTGCGCCTGGAACGGCCGCAGGTCCAGAATGTAGAGGGCTTGGCCCGCCGTCACTTCCTGACCGGGGCGGAAAAGCCATTTCTCGATGTAGCCTTCCACGCGGCCACGAACGTCCACCATGTCCCTGGCGTATGTCTGCCCGGGGTATTCGACGTAAATGTCGGCTTCGCCCGGCTGGGCTTCGGTGACAGCTACCGTGGGCGGAGGCGCCTGTGCTGCGACGTTTTGCGGATTCTTAGACCCGCAACCAGCCAGGCCTGCGAGTAGTGCGATCAGGAATACTCCTGACCATTTAGAGGGTTTCATCACATTTCCCCGGAGTGCTTTTATGACCAAACAGTCAGTTTGATTTTAAGATTACCACGCGGGATTCATCAAAGTAGCGGCCCATAAGGGCTAGCAGGTGTAATGGACCACAGCGTGTATAATGTGACTGGACGGTCAATGTCAGTAATATCACCGAGTCGCAAGCTGGCCACGGAGCAGCGGCGCGGTTCCATTCTGCAGGCCGCGCGGGCAGTGTTTGCCCGCCAAGGTTATGCAAATACGGTAGTAGACGATATCGCCACCGAAGCCGGTATCGCCAAGGGCACCCTTTACCTATACTTCGCCTCTAAGGAAAAGATCTACCTGGCGGCGCTACTGGAAGAGGCTAGGCGTCTGGACACCGACTCCCGAGCCGCCATGAGCGCTGCCACCACCTGGCGGGATAAACTGGCCGCCTATCTCCAAGTGCGGCTGGATTATTTCGAGGCCCACCAGGACTTCCTCCGCATCTACATGACCGAATTCCGCGGCATGTGCATGCAAGGAAAGGCGCTTACCGAGTTCACCAACCTGGTGCAGGAAGGCGAGGCGCAACTCGCGCAGATGTTCGCCGCCGCGTCCGCGCGGGGAGAAATCCGCCCGGTTGACCCGGAACTGGCGGCGCTCACCGTTTCCGACATGATCCGCGGCCTGATGGAACGGCACCTGCGCACCTGGGGCCGTCCGGTTGGGCCGGAGGATGCCGCATTCGCCCTGGACGTACTCTGCCGCTCGCTTCAGTTAAACTAGAACAGGAGGTTGATATCCGAAATGACACGGATGGAAAACATCCAGGACTTCCTGGGACAAAAACGTTTTGCGTTCATCGGCGTGTCGCGGCAGCCGAAAGATTTCTCGCGGGCGCTCTTCCGCGAATTCCGGACGCGGGATTACGAACCGGTGCCGGTGCACCTGGAAGCCGCTGAAATCGAGGGCGCGCCCTGCTTCGCTCATCTGCGGGACATTCAGCCGCCAGTTGATACCGTCCTCCTCATGACCTCGCCGGCGGTGACCAACCTGGTGGTTCGAGAGTGCGTGGAAGCGGGTATCAAGCGGGTCTGGTTCTACCGCGGCGGCGGCCAGGGCGCGCTCACGGAGACCGCCCTGCAACTTTGCGAGGCCAACGGGATCCGCGCGGTCTCGGGCGAATGCCCCTTTATGTTCTTCGACGGCACGCCGTGGTTTCACCAGTTTCACGGACTGGTGAAAAAGATAATCGGCGCGTATCCACGCTGAACGCGGAGCCTTACTGCACCTTGTGGTTGTCCAGCTTACCGTCCCAGTGAATGTAGAACGTGCAGCGCGTGCTGGACACGCAGGACAGGCGCTGCACTTCCTTCGCGGGAAGAAATGCGAAGCCGCCGGGAGTAAGAACGGTCTCCGGTCCGTCGCCGACGCCTACGAAAAGGCTGCCTTCCGCCAGGATCACGCGTTCGTTGACGCTGTGCCAGTGCGGCGCGATCACGTGTCCCGCCGGAAAACGGACGAGCAGTTCCATGGCGCCGGTCCGCGGATCTTCGCGCAATAGAACGCTCTCCGCGCCGGGCGGATCGCCCTTGTCGTGGGTCCATTTGGCGCCGGCCAGGTTGGTCACCACAGGTTGGGCCAGGGCACTTCCGGCGGCGAGCACCAGGAAAACGGCGAGTTTCATGATTCCTCCAAGCGAACCAGCTTACTCGCGATACGCGGACCGCGTCTTGGAAAAATGCGACAGGAAATGCCGCGCCAGATCGTCGCCGGCCAGCAGGTGCGAGGGCGCCTCGCCGGCGAAGGCTCGAAAATCGCGAATCAGGTGGGCCTGGTCGTAGTATCCGCAGGCGGCCGCGGCATCGACCCACCCGCCGCCGCGCTCAATGGTGGGGAAGACGCGCTGGAAGCGGCGAATGCGCGCGAAATGTTTGGGCGACATGCCGACGCGTGTTTTGAAGCGCCGCTCCAGTTGGCGCGGGCTGGCGCCCAGAAGCGCCGCGGCGGCGCCGACATCCGGCGCGCGGCCCAGCAGACGCGCGGCTTCATCGACCAGCGGGTCCGGCCGTCCGCGCTCCAGTTCGAGAAGCGCGCGTTCGATGTCGGGAAAGGTTGCATGGCGGGTCAGGCTGTGCAGGCCGAGATCGCCGGCTGCAATCACCTGGCCGGTGAGTTCCTGCATCGGCATGCCGAGCAACTGCCCGGCTCCGCCCGGGTGGAAGCGGATTCCGAGGACCCGCGAGGCGGCCGTCGCCCGTAAGAGGAGCGGACAGGTAAGCTGTCCCGCGAAGAAGCACTGCGGCTGCGGTTGCCATTGGCCATTCTGCAGGGACTCAAAGGGCTGTCCGAGATTTACGATCAGTTCCGGGCGTCCGTCAGGAACCACGCGCTGGACGGCCCCTGGTGCGGCGTCCTCCAGCAGCCAGTAGCATGCAACCATACGGCCTGCATCCTCGCCCGGAGCGAATTCCCGATAGCGCATATCTGTCAAGCATACGCTGTAGGACAGACCATCGTCTTTCGTGGTCTGTCATGCTTCGCAAGCATTGCAACACCAAGACACAGTTAGTTGACAGACGACACAAACCGATCGTCTGTCCCACGGTCTACCGCGGGATCTCGTACTTTTTGATCTTCTCGTAAAGCGTGGAGCGATCGATCCCGAGGATCGACGCCGCCTCTTTGATATTGCCCTGCGTGCGCTGAAGCGTGGCGGTGATCAACACCTTCTCCATTTCTTGCATGGTCATGCCGGCGGGGACCGCCCAGACGGGGGCGGGTGTAGCCGTCTGCGCCAGGAATGCGAAATCAGTCTCGGTCAGCACGCTCCCGCGGCAGGTCACCATGGCGCGCTCCACGGCGTTCTCCAGTTCGCGTACGTTGCCGGGCCAGTTGTGATCGAGCAGGATGCGCAACGCTCCCTCGCTGATCTCGCTCACGTCTTTGCCCAGCTCGTGGGAGAGGCGCTCCACAAAGTGCTCGGCAAGCAGCGGAATGTCCTCGCGGCGCGCGCGCAGCGGGGGAATGCGGATCTCAATCACGTTGAGGCGATAGTACAGATCGTCGCGGAATTTTCCTTCCGCCGCCGCCTGCTGCAGATTGACGTGCGTCGCGGCCACCACGCGCACGTCCACCTTCACCTCTTCGCTGCCTCCCACGCGGTAAAAAGTGCGATCCTGCAGGACGCGCAGTAGGTCTACCTGAAGCTTGGGCGACATGTCGCCGATCTCATCGAGGAAGATAGTCCCGGTGTCGGCCATTTCGAACTTGCCGCGCTTCTGCTGATTCGCGCCGGTGAAAGAGCCCTTCTCATGGCCGAAGAGTTCGCTCTCCAGCAGAGTCTCCGCGAGGGCGGCGCAACTGACCGCTACGAAGGGTTTCGACGCGCGGTCGCCGGCGTTGTGTATCGCGCGCGCCACCAGTTCCTTGCCGGTGCCGCTCTCGCCCTGGATCAGGACCGTGCTGCGCAGGCTCGCGATCTCGCCGCACAATGTCATGATCTCCTGCATGCGCGGATTTTTGCTGACCACGTCGTGAACGCGGTACTGCCGCGTCAGTTTCTGACGCAGGATGGCGTTCTCGCGCTGCAGGTTTTTCACCTTGATAATGCGATTGACCAGCAGCGAGATTTCTTCCGGATTGCACGGCTTGACGATGTACTCCTGCGCGCCTTCCTTCATGGCGGTGATCGCTGTGTCCACCGTGGCGTAGGCTGTGATGATGATGATCGAGGCTTCGGGGTGCAGTCGCCGGATCTGCATCATAGTCTCGATGCCATCCATGCCGCCGGGCATTTTGAGGTCGACGAAGTAGATGGCATAGTCGCGCAGTCCTGCCTTCGCCACCGCATCGCGGCCGGATGACGCTGTGTCCACAACGTACCCGTCTTCGCGGAGCCAGGCGGCGAGCGATTCGCACATGACCTCCTCGTCGTCCACAACCAGAATCTGCCAATGAGTTTTCATATCTGTGTTCCCCCGGGATTCCGCCGCACTCGCGCCTCGCAGGCGGTGCAGAATGCGTCATCCTTCAAATCGATCTGGCGGACGGTAGTGGCGAGCGACATCGCGCACTTGCGTTCCGCGCAGTGCACCAGGTCGAAAAGATGGCCGGTCTCGTGGAGAGCTTCCTTGGAAGCCCGCTCCAGAAAAATCTCGCGGTTCATCGCGAGCCCATAGAATTCCTGCCTGAGCCGGGCAAGGGAAACAACACCTACCCGCCCGCCTAGTTGCGCCTGTCCGAACACGAAAGTGAGCACCGGAATGAAGAGATCGCGCTCGGTTACGGCCAACAGCTTGGAGGCGTCCCCGGGACAGCGCTGGAGCAGCATATCGAGCACGGGGATGGAGCCATACTGCCGGCGCTCCGCGTCGTACGCGAAATCCATGCTGCCCAACTCCATGCTGCGCACCGGACCTCCGAATTCGGCCGCCACCCGGCTGGTTACCGCGGCGAGCGCCTCGCGCTCCACCTCGTCGGTCGCGGCCACATACAGATACTTCATTCCCTGCGCGCCAGCACGGCCGGCGCCGACTCCGTTCGTGTGGCGGGCGGCACCAGCGGCAGGGACACGGTAAACGTCGTGCCTTCTCCCACGGTGCTCCTGACTTCGAGATCGCCCCCGTGGGCTTCCACAATTCCGTACGACACCGCCAGACCAAGCCCTACGCCTTTGCCTTCGGGCTTTGTGGTGAAAAAGGGGTCGAAGATTTTCGTCAGATTCTCCGGCAGAATGCCTTCGCCGTTATCGGAGACATGCAGCAGGACGGCACTGTCCCCCTTGGCCGTGGAAACAGTCACGCGCCGTTCCGTCTTGCTGTGCGTCGCTTCCGCCGCGTTCAGCAACAGGTTGAGCACCACCTGCTGGATTTGCGAGGGGTCGCACGGGGCTGCGGGGAGGTCTTCGCACAACGTGGTCTCCACCGCCACGTTGCTCAGCTTCATCTTGTGTTCCACCAGGGAGAGCGTCATGCGCAGGATCTTGTTGAGATCGGCCGGCGCGCGTTGCGGTTTGCCGCGCCGGGAAAACGCCAGGAGGTCGCTGACAATGCGTCCGACGCGGGCGGTCTCACTGGTCACCTGCCCGAGATACTTACGGAATTCGGGGATGCGATTCTGCGGAACGCCATCGTCTTTCAACATGCGCTGCAGCAGCATGGAAAGGTTCAGGATGCCGGACACCGGATTGTTGATCTCGTGCGCCACGCTGGCGGAGAGTTGTCCGAGCGAGGCCAGGCGATCGCTCTGCAACAGTTTTTTTTGCGCGGCCTTGAGCTGCTGCGTGCGCTCTTCGACCTTGGTTTCCAGGTTCTGTGTGAACTGATTGATCTCGCCGAGCGCCGTTCGCAGGCGGTCGCGCATGACGTCGAAAGAGCGCGCCAGTTCGTCGAGTTCCTCGCTGCTGCCCACGATGTCGAGCGGCTGATCGAGTTCCATCTGGCTGACCGCCTTGGTGCCTTCGATCAGCTTGTCGATGGGGCGACTGAGGAAGCGGCGCGTGAAATAGATGATGAAGAGACTCATCAGAGTGACTTCCACGGCGGTCACCAGCAGCACGCGGAACTTCATGGCCGCCACTTCGTGGTCGACACTTTCCAGGTTGAGCCGCAGGTCCAGGACGCCGAGCACCTTCATCTCCGCCGGATGCGCGTGGCACTGCGCCTGGCTACAGGAGGGCTCGTTGTAGATGGGCGTGGCCATGGCGAGCCGGCGGCCGCCATTGGCTCCGCGGAAGATGCGTACATGGTTCGGCAGGTCGGGAGGATTGCTGTCCGCCGGCATCTCTTTGGCGCCCGCCTGGTCCTCCGGATTGGTGGAGAACATCACATGACCGGCGCGATTGAACATGCGTATGCGGTCGATTCCCTGTTTGAGGGCGATGGTCTGCATCACCTGGTAGGCGGCCTCGCGGTGGTCGTCCAACATGGCGTGCCACGTCGCGCTGGTGATGGCCTTGGATAGCTGATCCGCGCCAACGATCATGGTGTTGAGGAGCTGCTGCTCTTCGGTTGTGACGTTGACGAGTCCGGAAACCGCCGCCACAATGATCACGATGACGGTGATCGAGAGCATTAGCTTCCGGGCGAGGCGCCGGGGCATAATCGCTATTAAGACCTGAAACTATTGTAACGTGTGTAGGTTGTGTGTGGGAAAAGAAGACTAGGAACCGGTTACACGCTCACAACCGGACACGGGGACTGGCGGATGATGGCGTAGGAGTTGGTGCGCAGGCGGCCGAAGGTGCCGGCGGCGCTGCCCCTGCCGATCACCACCGTGCCCGCACCGACGCGCGCGGCAGCCGAGCAGATGATGCGCGCCGGTTCGCCGGCTTCCAGCACGAGATCCGCTTCGGCGCCGACTTCGCGCTGCAGGCGGAGCAGTTCTTCTTCAGCGATCTCGCGAATTCCCGTTCGCCAGCTCAGGTCCGTTTCGTCGAGCGCCTCGGCGTGCGCGGCGATCGCGTGGATCAGGGTGAGGTGTGCGTGGAATTCCCGCTGCAGCCAGGACGCCCAGGCGAGCGCGCGGGCGCTTTGCGGTCCCAAATCCACCGCGCAGAGGATCTTCGCGAAAGGAGCGGCTATCGGGGACGCCTCTTCCATGTGCACGCCGGTCCAGACCGGACAATCGGCGTCGTGCAGCACTTTGGCGGTGTTGGATCCCAGAATGAAGCGACGGAAGGGCCCATACCCGTGGGTTGGCATCGCGATCAGGTCGACGTGTTCCTGCTGCGCCAGTTCCACAATTTTGGCGGAGGGTTCGCCGTGCAGCAGGAGGCGGCGTACCTTCAGCCCCGCGAGCGCGTGAATCTCGAACGCGTTGAGGTCGTGTTCGGCTTGCTCCGCGCGAGAGCGGAAGACGTCCACCAGCATCGATCCGGTGACCTCGATTCCGTACTCGGAGTGCAACGGCGGCAGGACGTGCACCAGGATGAGTTCGGAATGGAAGTGGAGGGCGAGCTCGCCCGCATAGCGCACGGCGAGGGCCGACCGTTCGGAGAAATCGACCGGCACGAGGATCTTGGTAAGGGAATTCATGATCGCCTCTCTCATATTAGGATAGGACGATCTGGAATCCGGACGCCAGGACCAGCCTGCGGCGGCTGACGCGGTGCCCTCATTCGGGCCGGTCGCCAAGGAACCGATCTACATCTCCGTCCGCTCTGGACACGCCGCTTCTGGACGCCGCGGCCTCGAGGTAGCGCAACGCCTCGCGCGTAAGTTCGGGGACGATAGGGTCCGGGTGGCGGAGTAACAGAACCAGCATGCGGATCCAGGCCAGTTCCGCAGGTTCGATACCGATCACGGGGACAGTGTTCGCCATCGCATGGTCTCTTCACTATCTCTTCGGACAGACTGGCCAGTTGATGAACATTGACAAGTTTTTTGGTTTGCGGCCGATAAGAATAAGCGCCAGCCTTCTGATGCGCGGGATATCCGCGACCGGGAGCCGAGCGAAGGAGAAGTTATGGATTTAACCGCAATCAACCGCATCGATAGTATTCATGCACCCGCGCCGACGGTGTCCGTGGACAAGACCGCCGAAAAAAGAGAGGTGGTTCAAGCGGTCAAGGCGGTCAACGGTACGGAGATGTTCGGACCGGAAAACGAACTACGTTTCGAAAAAGATCCGGAGACCAACCGGTTCGTCGTCCGCGTGGTGAACCGCAAAACCAAGGAAGTTATCTCTCAGGTCCCCGAGGAGTACGTGCTCCGCCTGGCGGAAGATCTCAAGAGACACCGCTAGCAGCACCGTGCGCCGTCCGCCGGCGATAAAGAAGCTCCCTTCACAGCCGATAAGCTTCTTTGGGTGAACATCATGTGGAATAACGGACACGACGCGTATCTGGAAAGCAGAGTCCTGAGTGCGGACCCCATCGAACTGGTGAACATGCTCTATCAGGGCGGCATGCAAGCCGTGCGCGAGGCCCGCCTCCACCTGGCCGAGGGCCGGATCGCCGAACGTTCGCGGGAGATCACCAAGGCTTGCCAGATCGTGATCGAACTCGCGGTTTCGCTCGATCACGAGCGCGGCGGGGAGATCAGCCGGCGCCTGGCGCTGCTTTATGACTACATGCATCGCCGCTTGCTGGAAGCAAACATGCGCCAGAGCGACGAGCCGCTGGCCGATGTGCTTGGCCTGTTATCCACTCTCGCCGAAGGATGGGAAGGAATTCGAACTCCGGCAGGCACGCCTGTGGCGGAGAGCGCCCCAGCGCAGCCGGTGACGGAAAGCGCTTGGTTGTCACAGCCCGCGGCGGAGAGTGTCTGGTCACAGCCTGCCACGCAAAGCGCCTGGTCGTCACAGCCCGCAGCGGAGAGTGTCTGGTCACAGCCTTCGACGCAGAACCCTTGGTCGCAGCCGGTGACGGAGCTCGCTCCGTCGTCACAGGCGGCCACGGAGAGCGCCTGGTCGCAGGGCATCACCGACACCGCATGGTCACAGCAGGAAACAGAAAGCGCCTGGTCACAGCCCGTGACCGAGAGCCCCTGGTCGCAACTCGGGGTGAAGAGTCCCGTGTCTCCCGAGCCCGTGGCAGAAAATCCCTGGGTGCCGCCTGTGCCCGAAAGCCCCTGGGCCCAACCCATGCCTCAGGAGGGCGACTATCGTTTGCGGGCGTTTAGTTTCTAATGGGGGGACCAGCGGCCGCGCCGCACGGCTCACTGCAGGCGCGGTCGATTCTGTTCGTTGAGGATCAGACCGTCAAAAATGGCGAGCACCTGTTTGCGGTAAGCACAGACGCGCCGTAAGTTATCCCGAAAACTGGCTTCAAAATCCCGTGCCTTCATCCACTTCTCGATCATCGGATGAGGTACGTCGATATCCTGCCGCAAGGTATCCACATCGTGCCCACGCAAAAATAGGCCGTAAAAAAATGCAGCTTCCCGCTGGGGCGCCAAGGGGTCGAAATCATCTCTCGCCGTCATAATAGTTCTCAGCGAAATTGTAAGTATACCGAGGACCTTTATGATCCGGCAAGTCCAAAACGGTTTCCTTTAGGTGACTGTTAGAATGGACGCATTCGGAGGAGAAAACGGTGCCTACATTGATCGCCAAGCCCACGCGGATCGAGGCCGCTGGCAATAAATCCAAACTAATCGACGAATATATCGGTCGGGTGAATTCCTCTACCAGCGCAACCAGCGTCGCTCACATGCGCAGCCCCGGCGGCTGGCAGGAGCCGGGCCAAACTCCGGAGTTTGACGAATTCACGGTGGTTCTGCGCGGCTCGCTGCGCGTCGAACATCGCGGTGGCTCGATGGACGTTAACGCCGGGCAAGCAGTGATTGCTCACTGCGGCGAATGGGTCCGTTACAGTACACCAGGCGAGGACGGCGCTGAATACATCGCAGTCTGCCTGCCGGCATTTGCCATGAACACGGTTCACCGCGACGAGTGAAGGCGGCGAACTTGGGTTACCCTGCGGCAGCCACAAGGCCACTGACACTGCGAGTCTTGAATTCGTATCTTTCGATACGCACCGCAGCTTTTTGCCCGTCGGACCGGACAACGCGGCCCGTGGCGACGAATTGCAAGGGGCAGATGCCATCCAGCCTCGCCGGCCAATTCACACTCAACTCTACCGTGCGCCCGACTGGCAGCTTTTCTTCCGTGGTGAATAGAATTCCGCCACTGCCGATGTTCAGCGTAGTTCCAACACCGCTGACATTGGCCGTCCGCGACTGCACAATCCGATAACGCACGTCCTCACGCACCGGAAACCTGCTAGTACCCCTCCGCTCGGGGAGTCCTCCGACGTGAGCACCTTTACTATCTGTGCTTGTATTCATGGGTTCTATCATCTAGCTTTCGCAACTGGAGCACAATAGTTCTGTTGGCTGTATTTTCTAGGTAATCTTCCTAGTACTAAAGTTCAGCCTCCTTCGATCCTTCCCCTTCCCAGCCGATGCGTGCGCTGGAACTTGGCCGAGCGAGCGATTCTGATATTCTGGCGTCATGGACCAGGACCAAATGCGTATGCTGTTCGAACAGGTACGCACCGGCGCGGTAGATATCGATGTAGCCATGGGGCGCATGCGGCACATGCCGTTTGAGGACCTGGGGTTCGCCAAGGTGGACCACCATCGCGCCTTGCGCCACGGCATGCCGGAAGTCATTCTCGCCAAAGGCAAAACTCCCGGGCAGGTGGCAGCCATCGCGGAACGCCTGCTGGCCAACGCCCAAAACGTGCTCATTACCCGCGCCGATCGCGAATGCGCCGCCCTCGTCACCGCGCAACTCCCGCAGGCTGAATATCTTCCGCTGTCCGGAGCCATCCGCTTCTGGCGCGACCGCACCGTCCACGGCAAGGGCCGTATCGCAGTGGTCTGCGCGGGAACCAGCGATATACCCGTGGCTGAGGAAGCCCAGGTCACCGCCGAACTGATGGGCAATGAGGTCGACACCATCCACGATATCGGAGTCGCCGGCATTCATCGCCTGATGAGCAATCGCGAGAGGTTGACCCAGGCGCGCGTGGTGGTGGTTTGCGCCGGCATGGAAGGCGCGCTGCCCAGCGTGGTGGGCGGCTTGGTTTCGTGCCCCGTAATCGCGGTGCCTACCAGCGTGGGATACGGCGCGAGTTTCAACGGACTCGCCGCCTTGCTGGGCATGCTGAACAGCTGCGCCAGCAACGTAACAGTCGTAAACATTGACAACGGTTTCGGTGCCGGCTACGTGGCCAGCCTGATCAATCGCCTGTAAGACAGGCCTCCCGGCCTGTCTGTATCGTGGACGCGCCTACCCCTTCTTCACGGGCGCCGCGGCCGTCTTGCCCATCTTATCGATCTCGTTGAAGTAGACCTTGCGCCCTTCGTCCATCGCCATATTGGACAGAATCACCGCCACCGAATCGGCCATCCCGACTTCCATGTCGGCCTTGGGCGTCTGGCCCGTACGGCAGCAGTCGAAGAAGCTTTCCAGTTCCACATCCACCGGATTGCCCTGCTCCTCCTGCAACATCACTCCCTTGCTGGTGAGCCAGCGTTTGGCGAACTTCACTTCCTTATCGATGAAACTTTCCTTGCCGGTGAAGCTCAGATCGCTGGTCATGATCGGGATAGGTCCGGCGGAGCCGCCGCCGGTCACCATGGTGGCGCCCGCCACGAAGGGCTTTTTCTCGCCGGCCTTGGCACTCTCGGCGGCCTTCTTAGGAGGCTCCCGGTACCACCACGCGATGCAATGCGGGTCGTCGAATCCGACGGTAATTTCGATGGTGCCGTCGGTCCCCATGATGCACTCGCCCATCTGCGCGCGCGTACTGTTGAAGTAGGGTAGGAACTGATTGGTGCTGATGGATGAATAGGTGAGCTGCCGCCCTTTGGGATACCGGTAAACCAGTTGGACGTTGTCATAAACGTCGCGGCCGTCCTTGAGCACGTCCAGGCTGCCGAAGCCGGTTACAAACTCCGGCCCCGAGCCGAACATCCAATCGGCCACATCGACCTGGTGCGAGGTCAACTCAGCCGTCAGTCCGCCCGACATCGAACGGTAAACGCGCCAGTTCGCGATGTTCTTTTCGCCACCCGGCTTCATGGTCCACAGCGAGCTGGGTTCGTTGATCATGTTGCGGTGCCACTGCGCGTGCATGTGGTATACATCGCCCAGAATTCCCTTGTCCACCATCTGCTTCACGGTCTGGTAGAAGTAGCTGTAACGCCGCTGTAACCCCGTCTGCAGCGTCTGCTTGGGATGCTCCAGGTGCAGCGCGCGCAGCGCGTGAACTTCCTCCGGCTTGAACACCAGGCACTTCTCGCAGAAAACGTGCTTGCCCGCCATCAGCGCATCGCGCGTGACCGGATAGTGAACGAACAGGGGCACGGTCACGATCACCGCATCCACGTCCTTCGCGGCCAGCAATTCGCGATAATCCTTGAACTGCTTCGGATTGTTCCCGATGGTGTCGACGCCGTGCTTCATGTTCTCCGGATTGATGTCGCACACCGCCACGCAGCGTCCGTTGTCGATACTCTTGAGGTGCTTAAGCAAATAGCTGCCGCGGCTGCCGGTACCGATGATGCCAAACTGCACCTGGTCGTTCGCGGCTCTTACCTTCTTGACGGCGGGAGCGCCGTGAACCGCGGGGATCGCGGCGGCTACTGCTGCCACCACACCGGCGGTCTTCACGAAATCGCGGCGGGAGACATCTTGGTCCTGGGCCATAATGGGCACCTCTTTTCGTATTTTCCCCGATTGTAACATGTACGTTTTGGCAACCGAACTGCCAATCGCGCGTATAGTGCAATGGATGGTGAGACCTACGGCCGGGCTCCTGTTGCTGGGCACACTCATTGTGTCGCTCGATGCACAGCCGGCGCCTCCGACCGCCACCGCACAAATTAGGGATATTCAGGTCCCCAAGCTCACCAGCCCGCCGCGCCTCGAGCAGTTCCTCGGCGGCGCCTCGCGCGGCGACATGCAGCGGGTTGACGATTTCCGCCAGCGCGAACCCGGCGACGGCGTGCCCGTCAGCCGCAAAACCTCTGCGTGGATCGGGTACGACGCTCAGAATTTTTACGCGGTCTTCGTCTGCGAATCGCCGCCCGGCCAGACGCGCGCCCGCATGGCCAAACGCGAGGACATCATGAGCGACGACCTGGTCGGCGTCTTCTTCGATACCTATCACACCGGCCAGCGCGGGTACGAATTCTTTGTCAACCCATTCGGCATTCAGGCCGATGCCGCGCTCGCCGAAGGCCAGAACGACGACTTCAGCTTCGACACCCTCTGGTATTCCGAAGGCAAACTCACACCCGAGGGGTACGTCGCCATGATGACCATTCCCTTCCGCAGCCTGCGCTTTGCCTCCCGTTCCCTGCAGACGTGGGGTTTCGGTTTGTACCGCGGCATCCCTACCAATAACGAAAATTCCTTCTGGCCGTATATCACCGAGAAGGTCTCCGGCTTCACCCCCCAACTGGCCAAGATGACGGGTCTGGAGAGCATCTCTCCCGGCCGCAACCTGCAGCTCATTCCGTACGCCGTCTTCAGCAATTCTCACTACCTCGATCAGCCCGACCCGGGCATCCCCGCCTTCCGCGGGAAGACGGACTTTCGCCCGGGCCTCGACGCCAAAGCCGTGATTCACGACACGCTCACGCTCGATGTCGCGCTCAATCCCGATTTCAGCCAGGTGGAATCGGACGACCCGCAGGTCACCGTGAACCAGCGCTTCGAAGTGGTTTTCCCCGAGAAGCGGCCGTTCTTTCTGGAGAACAACAGCTACTTCACCACCCCGGAGAATCTCTTCTTCTCGCGCCGCATCGTCGACCCCGAATTCGGCGCCCGCGTCACCGGAAAACTCGGCAACTGGAACCTCGGAGTGCTGGCCATCGATGACCGCGCCGCCGGAGCCACCACCGACCCGTCCGATCCCAACTCGGGCGACCGCGCCGCAATTGGCGTGGTCCGCGTGCAGCGCGAATTCGGCAAATCGAATGTCGGCGTGCTGGTCACTGACCGCGAGTTCGCCGGCGGCTACAACCGCGTCGCCGCCCTCGACACGCGGCTCAAGCTCAACGATACCTGGACCTTCTCCGGCCAAGTGATCGCCAGCCAGACGCGTGACCTCGACGGCACCACCAGCGGAGGCCCCGCATACAACTTCGACCTGTTCCACCAGAACCGCAAGTGGATCTACGACGCAAACTTCATCGACCGCAGCGAGGGCTTCCACACCGACCTGGGATATATCCCGCGCGTCAACATGCGCCAGGCCCAGCAGTTTTTCATGCGGCGCTTCCGCCCCAAGAGCAAGCGCGTGCTGACCATCAGTCCGAATATCAGCCTGCTTGGCAATCTCGACCACCAGGGCGTGCAGAACGATTGGCGCGTCAATCCGGGATTCAACCTCGAGATGCCGCGGAGTACCTATATGGGAGGCTCCATCAACCAGATCTTCGAGCGATACGAGAACATCAACTTCCGCCGACACGATGCCAGCGTCTTCCTGCACACCGAGTACTCCAAACGCGCCACCTTCGATTTCAACTATGCCGCCGGAACGCGCATCAACTACGATCCGGCACCCGGCCTCTCACCGTTTCTGGCGAATGGCAGCGAGCTGCAGGCGGGCTTCACTCTGCGGCCTGTGGCGCGCCTCAAGATCGACGAAGTCTATTACCTGACCCGCATGCGGACGGCGAATGCCAGCGTCTTCATCAATCACCTCACCCGCACGCGCATCAACTACCAGTTCACGCGCGCCCTCTCGCTGCGCACCATTGTGGACTACAACGGAGTCCTTGAGAACGCCTCGCTAATCGATCTGCAACGCCAGAAGCGGATTACGGGTGACGCGCTGTTGACTTACTTGATCCATCCCGGAACGGCCCTCTACGTGGGATACACAGACCAACTGCAGAATCTCGGACTGTTCAACGGGACAGTGCTACCCATCGGATTCCCATCCACCACCACGGCCCGCCAGTTCTTTGCGAAAGTCAGCTATCTCCTACGTTTTTGAAATCAAGTGGCCGCCGATGAACGCCGATAGGCATCCTGTTTTTATCGGCGTTCATCGGCGGCCCATCAGTTTTTTCTTGATAGCTTCTCAGGGAGCGGTGGCTTCACACTACGTGCGTACGTGTGAAATGGTGTAATTAGTCTTAAATACGGAGCGCCCCATGGAATCGTTCTTATTCGTTTGCATCCTGCTAGTGTTGGTGATCTGTTGGATCTCCCTCCGCAATCGCCTGGACGCGTTGGAAAATCGCCTCTTCCTGTTGGAGCGCGCCGCCGACCGTGCCCCGGTATTCCCACTCGCCGCTCCTCCCATACCGCGCCCATCGCCCGCTCCTCCACCGCCAATCGTGGATCGTCCCGCGCCCCCGCCGCCTCCGCCCGTCCGCGCTCCAGTTGCACCCGCACCCATCCCAGCCCCGGCACATCGCACCAGCGAAGAATGGGAGGCCTTGATCGGTGGCAACTGGGTCAACAAAATCGGCGTCTTCGTCGCGGTCATCGGCATCGCGCTACTGCTCAACTACGCCTACACGCAACTCGGCGCCGCCGGACGCGTCGCCCTCAGCCTCAGCGCCAGCCTCGCCATGCTGGTCGCGGGCGCCGTCTTTGAGCGCCGCGAAAAGTACCGCACCTTCTCCTATGGACTGATCGGAGGCGGATGGGCCGCGCTCTACACCACCGTCTACGCGATGTACGCCATCCCCGCCGCCAGGGTCCTCGACAGCGCCTTCGCCGCCACCGTCCTGCTGCTCGCCGTCGCCGTCGGCATGATCGTCCACTCCTTGAAATACCGCTCGCAGACCGTCACCGCGCTGGCCTACTTTCTGGCGTTTGTCACCCTCGCCATCGCCGACGTCACCACCTTTGCCGTGCTCATGCTCGTCCCGTTGGTCGCCTCCCTGCTCTACGTCGCATACCGCTATCAGTGGAACCGCATCGCGCTCTTCGGACTCCTTGCCACCTACGTCACCTGTGGACTGCACAAGGATACAGGGTCGCCCCTCTGGCAGACGCAGGGCCTCTTCCTCGCCTATTGGCTGATCTTCGAGGCCTTCGACCTGCTGCGCCCCGGCCGCTGGCTGCTGCCGCTCAATGCGCTCGGCTTCCTCCTGCTCTCCGCGGGCAAATGGACGCATGCGTCCCCGGACGAGATCTGGCAGTTGGCCGCCGGAGCCGCCGCACTCTATCTCGGCAGCACCATCGTGCGCGCCCACGCCGGACGCTGGAAGCCCGCCGTCCTCTTCAACGCCGCGCTCGTCGCTACCGCTATCGTGCTCAAGCTGCACCAGCAATGGCTGCCGCTCGCCCTGCTCATCGAGGCCGAACTCTACTATCTCGCCGGTGTCCGCTTCCGCTCCACGTTCCTGCGCACGCTGGCCGGTGCGATTTTCCTGCTGCAAGCCGGCGCCCTGCTCGCCGATGTCTTCCTCGTCAATGTTCCTCAACGCGCCTGGGAGCCCGTGGCCGCGCTGAACGTCGTCGTCTTCTACTTAAATCGCACGCTCCAAATCTCCGAAGTCTGGTATGGCTACGCCGCCGCCGCGATGGCCGTGCTCGTCTCCGGTTTTGAGGCCGGAGACCGGTGGCGCGGCGTCGTCTGGTCCCTCATGGCGCTCGGCCCCTTCTCGCTCGGCTGGTGGCGCCGCCTGCGCGATTTCCGCGCGCAAGGTTACGCCCTGGCCTGCATCGGCGCCGTCGCCACCTCCATCTACCTTCCGTATCCCGCGATATCTCTCGCCATCGCCTCCGCCGTCGCTTACGCCTTCGTCCACGCGACGCTGTGGAGCGGCGCAGATCGTTTCGACGAGGGAGAGCGAAACGCCGTGCGCGTGGCGGCATCCTGCGTCACCACGCTCGGACTCTGCACCCTGGTCTGGCGTGTGGTCTCCGGCGAATACCTCGGAATCGCGTGGCTGGCCCTGGCCCTGCTCATGCTCGAAGCCGGACTGCGCGAGCTGCCCGGCGAATTCCGCGCCCTCGCGCTGATCGTGGGTGTTCTGGGCGCCGCACGCGTAACGGGTTTCGATCTCTCCAGCCGGCTCGCCCTGGTCTCATCGGGCCTCACCTACGCGTTCGCCGTGCGTGCCCGCAACCAAGCCGATGGCCGTGTGCTCGATGTCGCCACCTGGCCGGCAACTTTCTTCCTGCTGGCCGGTCTCAACGCCGTACTGCCGGCCTGGGCCGTCAGCCCCGCCTGGGCGCTGGTCGCGCTCGGGCTTGCCGAATTCGATCGCCGCAACCTGGGAGCGCAAGCCCTGCTGGCAAGCGCCGTCGTGGCCACGCGCTGTCTCGCCATCGACCTGGTATCGTCCCAACCCGTCCTGCCCATCGCGCCTACCATCGCCTGCTTCTGGGCCGCTATGCTGCGACGCAAAGTCGGCAGCTTACGCCGGCTCTACGCATCCCTGCTCGCCACATTGCTGCTGGGCGCCCTGATCTTCCACGAAGTCAGCGGCTCCGTCCTCACCGTCGCATGGGGTGCGGAGGCCGTCGTCCTGCTCGCCGCCGGATTCGCCCTGCGCGATCGCGTCCTCCGGCTCTCCGGTCTGGCACTGTTCTTGATCTGCACGTTGAAGCTCTTCTTTTGGGACCTGCGCAATCTCGATACCCTGCCACGCATCATCAGCTTCATCGTTCTCGGCCTCCTCCTGGTCACCGTCAGTTGGGTCTACACCCGCTTCCGCGATCAGGTGCAGCGCTTTCTGTGATGCAGGTATGCTGGAAGTTGGCCATGCATAAGGCGATTTTCTTCGATCTGGGCAAGGTATTGATTCACTTTGATTTCCGGCGCGGATACCGCGCGCTGGAGGGGCTCTGCCCTTACGCGGCGGACGAGATTCCGCGGCGATTGGCGGGGACGGGGCTGGTGGAGCGGTTTGAGACCGGGCTGGTGGAGCCGCGCGATTTTGTGCACCAGATGTCCGGGATTCTGGATTTGAAGGTGGACTACGACCAGTTCCGGGGGATCTGGAGCAGTATTTTTACCGAGACTCTGATTCCCGAGAGCATGCTGGAGGGCTTGGCGCGCCGTTATCACCTGGTGCTGGTCTCGAACACCAACGCGCTGCACTTCGAGATGCTGCGCGAAACCTACGGCCACCTCTTGCGCCACTTCGACGACCTGGTGCTGTCCTACGAAGTTCGCGCCATGAAGCCGCAGCCGGAGATTTTTCAGGCGGCGATGAAGTGTGCGGGCTGCCCGCCGGCAGAGTGTTTCTACACCGACGACATTGCGGCGTATGTGGAAGCCGCTCGGGCAATGGGGATCGACGGCGTGCAGTTCCAGTCGTGCACGCAGATCGAGCAGGAGTTGCGTATGCGGGGAATCGTGTGGGAATAAAAAAAGACCGGGCGTGACGGAGGAGAGACGCCCGGTCTGTAAAGCCTGCAAGCCATTCGGAGGAAACAGCTTACAGGAGGTGGAGGAACCCGTTACGCCAGCAGTCCCCCGTGTCCGAGACAGGCGATTTCCCATCCGGTCACGTGATAACGAGCCAGCAGCGGAGGCAACACCAAATCGACAACGTTCGGCTTGGCCGAACGGAAACAGCCAGGAGCGGAAATAATGGGTACGTCGTCTTTGTACGCCATCAGGAGCAGATTACCGGGCTCCACGGGAGCCAGGAAGCGCTCGACTTGTCCGCCGACCTTTAACATGGCCTGGCCGATGATATCTTCCGGACCGGCCGGCGCGGTGGTGGAGGCCACCAGAATCGTGCACGGCTTCGATCTTAAGAGATGTTGTAGGCAACGGGCGACAGAATTCTCATCTTCCGTGCACGCTAATACAAAATTTGCGTTGACGCCGAATCTTTCGAGGCGCTGGCGCATGATGTTCTCGAACAACTGGCGGGCTCGCTCGCCGCTGACGGGGTCCGTGTAGAGAACTCCGACAGTCGGGGTCCGGACCGGACGGGCCTGGAGGATGGGGCCGCGCTCCTTGAGGATGCCGATTACGGCATCGAGCTGATCTTTGGCGACGGCGAAGGGGGCGCTCTTGACTGTGGCAATGCGCTGGCCGGCGACCGCGTAGCTGAAGTTCAAGGCGGTGGCGATGACCACGCTGGCAGGACAGTTGATCTGCTTCAGCAGTTCATCATCCACCAGGACGCAGCAGTTTTCGGTCGCCAGGAGGTTAGCCCGGCCACCGGCTGCGAGGCGGATTTCGAAACTTCCGCAACCCATCTCGCTGGCTACAGCGCAGACCGCGTCGTCCTCACCGATCTCTCCTTCTTCCAACTCGGTTACCCAAATGGATTCCATGCCTTCGGACTCCAACACGCGAATGTCTTCGTCGCTGATGACATGGCCCTTGGCCAAAAGTTTCTTCCCACCGGGCCGGAATACGGTGCAACAAAGGATCCGACCAGTTGAGGATTTCACGTCAACCGTCTGCGCTCTCATGTTCGCCTCTCAATTTCAGGATCCGAGTCGAATTTAGGTACTCAATATCCTAAAATCGATTCTACGCCGGAGTGGCACGGGAATCGAGGATTATTTCAACGGTCTTATGCGGGGTGCCGGATAGCACCACTTTGTGGGTATTCGGTTACAGTTTGCGGGGTATGGGGATTTGAATCAGTTCGTCGGTGGCTGACGTCATTAAAGGACCCCAAGGCTGCGGCTCGGATTGAGCCCAATGATCGGGCCTAAGTATCCTTAATACTGCGACTTCGTCGCAGGCCTGGAATTTAGGGCAGCGTACGCAATCCTTCCAGGCTTTCAGCGGAAGAGTGCCACGCTCGACCGCCTGAAAGCCGACCCTGTTGAAGAATTCCACAACATAGGTGAAGGCGAAGACCGCGTCGAGCTCGTATCGTTCGGCTTCCGTAACCAGGGCTTCGATGAGTTTGCGGCCGACACCTTTGGTTTTTGCGTGCTCGTGCACAGCCAGGGAGCGTATCTCGCCAGTGGTGGGACTGTAGAAGTGCAGGGCGCCGCAGCCCAGCAGTTGACCGTCGAGTGTGATGACGCTGAAATCGCGTATGGCCTCGGACATCTCGAATTCGGTACGGGCGAGCATGATGCCGCGGGCGGCATACCCGTTGATGAGATGCAGGATAGGCGCGATATCTTTCATCACCGCGTTGCGGACCGTGAGGCGCGGCCCCCCTCCCGGCGATTCCACGAAAGCGTCGGCATGAAGGCCGCTGATCATACGGTCACCATCCCTGTGCCGAGTTCTTCGCCGCCCAGGATTCGGCCCAGGACGTCCACGGCGGCGCCCGGCGCGATGCGCACCTGCTGCACCCCGGCTTCGAGCGCACTCAATGCGGCGTTGAGCTTGGCCTGCATACCTCCGGTAGCGACGCCGTCGGCGATCAACTGGCGGCTGGCGGCGGCGGTGAGTAGCGGGCGAACCTGTTTGGCGCCATCGAGCACGCCTTCGACATCGGTGAGGAAGATGAGTTGGCAGGCGCCGAACGCGGCGGCGCAGGCCACGGCCATCTGGTCGGCGTTGACGTTGTAGACCTGCCCCCGGCGGTCGCCGGCGACGCAGGCAACGACGGGCACGTAGCGGTTGGCGGTCAGAAGGTGCAACAGCGCGGGGTTGGATCTGGTGACGCGGCCGACGGCGCCGAGCGCGGCATCCATCTGCTCGGCCTCGACGAGGAAGGCGTCGATGCCGGAAATTCCGACCGCAAGCGCACCGGCGCGGTTGATGGCGGCCACCAGTTCGTGATTGACGCTGCCCGCGAAGACTTTGAGCACGGCGTCGAGGGTTTCGGGTGTAGTGACGCGTAGTCCTCCGACGAAGGTACTTTGAACGCCGCGTTCGTCCAGGTAGCGGGTCATTTGCTTTCCGCCGCCGTGCACGACGGTGATTTCGTGCCCGGCGGAGCAGGCGCAGGCGATCTGCCGGGCAAGGCGGTCGCGCGAGTCCGCGGTATCGAGCAGCGTGCCGCCAAGTTTGATCAGAAGCTTCACAACAGCGCCTCGGTCTCTGGATAGCCAAGCATGAGATTCATGTTCTGTATGGCCTGGCCGGCGGCGCCTTTGACCAGGTTATCGATGGCGCTGACCACGACGGCGCGTTTGGTCCGCGCGTCGAACGTCACTCCGATATCGCAAAAATTGGTGTGGGCCACGCCGTGGAGATCGGGAACGTGCGGCGGATTATACAGGCGGACAAAAGGCTCGGCGGCGTACCGGCGATCGTAGATGGCGAGCAGGTCTTCTGCAATAGCGACGTTGGGGGCTCGAAAGTAGATGGTCTCCAGGATGCCGCGATCGAGCGGCAGAAGCTGCGCGGTGAAGCTGAATTCGTGCTCTTCGAGTCCCGAGACCTGGAGCACTTCGGGGACGTGGCGATGGTAGAGGATGGAGTACGCCGAAAAGTTTTCGGTGACCTCGCAGAAGCTGGTTTTGAGGCTGGGTTTGCGTCCCGCACCGCTGACACCGGATTTGGCGTCGCAGACGATGCCGGCGGTACGATCTATAACGCCTGCCTCGATCAGCGGACGGAGGGCGAGATTGGCGGCCGTGGGGTAGCAGCCCGGGTTGGAGACCAGACGCGCGGCGGGGATGCTTTCGCGGCAAAACTCGGGGAGGCCGTAGACAGCCTCGGCGAGCAGTTCCGGCTGGGTATGCGTCTCCTTGTACCAAGTTATGTAGTTTTCAGGCGTGCGCAGGCGGAAAGCGCCGCTGAGATCTACCACGCGGGCGCCGGCGGCTAGCATGACGGGGGCCAGTTCCATGGAAACTTCCGGAGGGGTGGCCAGGAAAACGACCGCAAGTCCTTCGCCCTGTACGGCTTCGCCGGTGCAGGGGATGCGAGTCGGCGGCGTGGAGCGGCGTAGGACGGGTGTACCGCCAGGGTCTTCCCGATGGTCCATCAGGACCGGTTCCACGTGAGTATGGCGACGGAGGAGGTGAATCAACTCCGCGCCGCTGTAGCCTCGATATCCGACAACTCCGACCCGCTTCATGTATAAATATACGCTCTAATGAATAATACCACACTCGGGGGCGAAACAAGGGCGCGGAGATATTACCGGATCGCCGATTTCTTACTTACCCTGGCTGGGCAAAAAGTAGCCTGTAAATGAAATTGCCCGCGCCCAATACCTCTATCCCATTAGAAACTAGCTTTGGTACACCGGATGCAGCGCCAGTACAAGCGTCATTCGACAAATCTTCGAATTCGAGAGAGGTACGAAACTATGCGAAGAAGTGTCACGTTATTCGCGCTGTTGGCTGTCTGCTCCGTGTTGGCGCTGGCCGAATCCTGGCAGGGCAGGCTGGTCGATGCCACATGCTACGAACAACACAAGAGTGCTGCGACCTGCGATCCCACCAGTTCTACTACCATGTTCACGCTCTTTGTCGCCAATAGGCCCTACATGCTGGATGCCACCGGGAACGCTAAGGCTGCCGAGGCCATCAAGAACAAGGCTGACCGTTCGAGCGATCCCAGCAAGGCTGGGAGCAGCCAGGTGGTAGCTAAAGTCACTGGAACCAAGGACACCGATAACACCTTGAAGGTGGATACGATAGAAATTCAGTAGAAAAACCTGTCGGCCGTCCGCTTCCCCCTTGCGGGCGGCCCACTTTGAACCTTGACCGTACGAATTCTAACTTCCCGGACCCGGATTTCACTCCTAGCGGTCCAGTGAGGATACGCACGCTCGTTTAAAAACTGGTAAGATGGAGTACATGTTGGGGTCTTTTCCGGCATGTCTCCCACTTGTGCCCTCTATTCTTGTTCTGATGTTGTGCGGCACATTACCTTCCCAAGCACAATCAGCAACGATTCCCGGCGAAGTGCTCACTTCTGAGCGTTCATTGGTGGCCGGCAGTTTCGCCACCGAAAGGCTCTGGCTGTGGCAGAAGCGGTTGAATCTCGAAGGCTGGAACATCTCCGTAGTGGTATCGCGCGCATCCGATCTCAAGCCGAAAACCGTAGGAAACATCAAATGGGACCGGGATAAGAAGACCGCCGTGATCCGCATTCTGGACCCTGCCGACTACCATATGGAGTTCGGGGCGATGCTGCGCGACATCGAGTTCACCGTAGTACACGAATTGATCCACCTGGAAATGTCGCCGGTTCTTTCCGACTTGCAGCGCACTGAAGCGAATCGCCGCGAAGAGGAGTTCGCGGTGAACCACATGGCCGACGCGCTGCTCAAACTCGAACGCGGGCAGTAAAGCCCAATGGCAGAGCGATTGCTCCCCTGCCGGGATAGTTGGATGACGCAGTTGCACAGCGGGGCCGGCGTCTAGCAAGGAGTACGCCGGCTCCGCTGAATTCCAAAGCGTCTTTACTGACCCTCGGGCCGAGTTCCGCCCACACCGATCGGCTCACCCGACACCACCATGTCCACCCTGCGGTTCTGTTGCCGGCCGGCGGCAGTATCGTTGGAAGCCACCGGATCAGCCTTCCCGTAACCCAGGGCGCTCAGGCCGGTTTGTGCCACGCCCTGCGACGTCAGATAATCGCGCACCGCGTCCGCGCGCTGTTCCGAAAGCTTCTGGTTGTATTCGTCGCTGCCGACGCTATCGGTGTGGCCTTCCAACTGGACTTTCAGGCCTGGATATGCCAGAAGGATGCCGGCGACCTTGGCGAGTTTCTCGCGGGCGCCGGGCTTCAACGTGTATTTATTGAAGTCGAACAGGACATCGTTGATGTTGACGATGAGGCCGCGTGCGGTCTCACGCGTCTCGAGGATCGTGTTGAGCTGCTGGCGCAATCTCTCACGCAGTTCGGTCTTCTCGTTTTCCGCCTGTTGAGCGGCCTGGCGTGAGCGCTCGGCATCGGCCCTGGCAGCCGCCTGTTGAGCCATAGCGGAGTCGCGCGCGGCGTCCGCGGCGGCCTTCTCCTGAGCCGCCAGCGCGGCGGCCTTTTGAGCTTCCGCCTGCGCCTGCTCGGCCTGCATGCGCGCCTGGTCGGCGGCCTTGCGGTCGGCTTCGGCCGACGCGCGGCGTTCCTGGTCTAGCCTCGCCTGCTCGGCAGAGCGTGCTGCCTGCGCCTGGGCGTCGGCTTCGCGCTGTGCGGCGGCAGCGCGTTCGTTGGCCAGTTCCTCTTCACGCATCTTGCGGATGGTGATAATGCGGGCGTCTTCGGCCATCTGCGCGGCCTCGCGCGCGTTGGTCTCGGATTCCTTGCGATTCTTGCCCTGGTTCAAGAAGCCTTCGGCATTCTGCAGTTCCACGACGGCTTTCTGGAACGTGTCCGCGGCATAGCGCTCGGCGCCCGCGAGGCGCGCGATCTCCACGGCGTTTTCGGCTTCGGCGAGTTGCAGCGGTCCTTTGGGATTCACTTTCACCGGCTGGTATTGACCGCGGTTCCAGACATACTGGCCGCGCTGCAGTAACTGGTACTTGGCATCTACCTGCTCGATGGTGCCGGCAGTGTCATTGCGCATGAAGTTCTCGGCCACCACGACGTCGCTAGGCTGAGTCACGGCGAAGTATGGCTCGGCAGTAACGATCAGGCCGAACGTCTGCAGGTCGGTAGTGGAAAGCAGTTTGGCATGATCACCTTCGAGAACGACTTCCCCCAAATTCGCAGGGCGTCCTTCAGGCGTGATCGCCCACAATACATACGTCATGTATTCGGGCCCGAACTGGCTGGGGGGCGTCATGTGGTTGAGCCGGGTATCGATTTTGGTGGAACCCATCTGGCTATCCACGCTGGCCTCGCCCCGGGCAGCGGGCATCATTTCCGTACCGCGAAAATCGATGTGCGTGGTTCCGGTGCGATGGTGGTAGTTGACGGCCTTAGTGGTTCGTGAAACCACGGTGACGCGAAAAATCGGCATCGGCTGACCTGTATTGCCGGCTGGCGCCCCGGGTTGTTGCGTGGTGGGATTCGGAACCTGTGCGACGAGGGCTCCGACGGCTAGTAACAGCAAATGCACAATTTTCATTTTTGTTCTTCTCCCGACAGGGGATGTGCAAGCCTCGGACCTTGGTGAAGAATGTTACGGGACTCGGAGAATAAACTGCGACTGTGCCGGTTGGTGATGCGGCTATCCCACTGGAAACAATCAGGAGACGGAAGAGGCGCCGGCAACCGGTGTAACCGCGATGGCATCTGGCCGCGTTGCCACAGCCTCGGGGATCTTCGGGGCCGAGCCGGCCTTCCATGCGTCCAGAATATTGAGATCTACGCAACTGAACCTGAAGATGGCGCGAAGCCACGTCCATGGATCGCGGGTAACGGATACCTTCTTGCCTTCCTTAAATGTCCGCGAGTGGTAATTGACCGGGATTTCGATGGGACGATATCCTTTGCGGACGATCTTGATTAATAACTCGTAGTCAAAGTCAAAGCGGTTAGCTTCGAAAGTCACACCCGCGATGCAGTCCCGCCGGAACAGCTTGTACATGGTAAACGGATCGTCAAGTTTAAGCCTGAGCGCGATGTTCACCAAGGTCTTGAAGAGCCAGTGTCCGAAGTTCAGAAACATCGCCATACCAGGTTCGCCCTTAAACTGGCGGACTTTCCAGGTTCGCCCGCCATGGCGGGAACCCAAGACGAAAGCCCTTTTTCCTGATGTCAGGGGCTCAATCAGGACGTCATAGTCTTCTATGTCGTATTCCTGATCGCCGTCCTGAATGAGGATGTAATCTCCTTTTGCGTGAGCCAGCCCGGCGCGGACAGCGTGGCCCTTCCCCCGCGGCCGGTCTTCGAGAACTACCTTCACGCCGGGAACCGCCTGGTACTTAAGGACGATATCGCGCGTGCGGTCGGTGGAGTTACTCTCGACAATGACAATCTCCTTGTCGAGGCCCTCCAATTGCTTCTCCATCACGCTCTGCAGGACTGCCTCCAGAGTAGCGGCCTCGTTATAGGCGGGCACGATGATCGAAAGCGTCTTCCGGCCGACTTTAGGCGTCTTCACGCCGATGCTGATAATCCCGCTCGCGACTACTTTGAAGGGCACCTTACGGAACGACGCTGGCAGCAGGGCAGACAGGCGCTCGAGGGCAAATGAGACAGTCGGAACGCGGTACTTGTGGAAATGATCCGTTACGTAATCGAGGCTCAGGCACTTGTGGCCTGGAAGGGCGGCAATTGGTTCCAAACCGGTCTGGAATAGCAGGCTGTGCAGTGTCTCCTGGTTGAAGTAGTGGATGTGCTCGGTCTTGAATTCCATCCATTTGTTGCGCATGACCCGTGCCGACCAGGAATCGCGGCTGGGAGTCGCAACAATCACGATGCCGCCGGGCCGGAGCACTTCGTAGACATGGTGAAGAAACTCGCGCGGATCCTTGACATGTTCGATCACGTCGGCAAGCACGCAGACGTCGTAATAGTTCTTTTCCGTCAAGCGATCGAGGTTTCCACACACGATGCGACCGCTGGTTCCGAGCCGTTCCCGAGCGCGGGCGCATGCGTGTTGGGAATATTCCACGCCGGTCACGTCGTAACCGAGATCGAGCGCGACCGCCAGTAGATCTCCCGCTCCGCACCCAATCTCCAGGAGCCGGCCGCCATGCCTGCCGAGAGTACGCTCAATCAGGTTCAGATAATGCCGGGCGGTCGCCTGTTTCAGTTGAGTGAAATGGCGGCGCTCCTCGTCGTTGCCGTCCTGGAGCCAGTAATTCTCGTTATAGATCCGGCTCAACTCCTCGTCGCTGGGCGGGGGATGCAGCATCATATGCCCGCAGTCCCGGCACTCGACCAATCGAGACTGTTGGACCGAGAAGGCATAGTACATCTTCCTGCTCGAACAGACTGGGCAAGCTGCTGGGGAGGTTGTCATTTGATGGCTACACACTGGAACGGCTAGCTGCGGTGCCAGGCGCGTACCTGAGATGAACTTAAGCCGCTGGAGGGGGAGATTCAATGTTATCGTTGGTCGTCATCAGCGCCCTGCCAAATTGGTATAAGGGCGGTTAACGGCAGCCGATATTGTTGCGGAACAGCGTCCACATCCAGATTTCAAAGCTCGCGGAGTAGAGTGTGGTGCCGAGCACCGCAAGCCGGAATGGAACCAGTCGACCCCTGGCCAACCCCTGGAGGGCTTGCGTGTTGGCGGCCAGCAGGAACCACGAGAGCAGTACGAATTCGGGCGCGAAGTCCACGATGTATCGCCCGACAGTGAAACCCAGAAACGCCAGCAGAACCAACACGGAAAGGGCGCAGAAGAAAACACAGTAGATGTTGAAATACGTCGCGCCCAGCCCGATGCGGCTTTTGACCCCACGCAATTGCAAAAAGAAAGGCGTGCAGAGCCCTAGTAATGCAATGGGGGACCCGTACAACAGACCCATGGGTCGGTCAAACCAACATCGCCATTCGGAAGGGCGCCCCAGGATAAGTGCGTAGATGCTGGGCAGCAGATTTCCGATGCTGTGGTTGAAATGGCTGTCCAGGTCGGTGCGGTTGGCCAGCAGTTGGTAACGAACACCAAGCTCGAAAGGGTTCTGAAACCTGGCGTAGTTGTACCACGCCAGAAGCGCGCCACATAAAACCACCGGGCCTACGAACCCGAGCGCCCGCGTCTTGTGGGAGCGGACTCGCCACGTCACCAGCAGCACCATGAGAATGGCGGGCAGGGCTAAGTCAGGGCGGCAGCCGGCCGCCAGTCCAAAGCAGATTCCTGCTGCCGGCAATGACGCCGTTCGCGGTGAATTCTGGTCCAGCGAGTGTGCGGCAAACAGAAAGCCCGCCATCATGAAACAGTAACCGGCGCTGATGGCCACCTCGTAGAATGAAGGGCGTACCAGTAGAAAGATAATCCCCGGAGCGGTTCCCAGGGAAAGCACGGCGGCAGAGGCGAACCAGCCCGGATAGTTCCATTTCTCGCGCTTCGACAGCAAAAAAAACAGGGCGCAAGAGCAGGCGAAGCCGCTCGCACAGAACAACGCCACCGCGATGCGCGAAGGCAGATGCGAGCCCGTCAAAATCTTGTAAGGTAGAAACAAAACAATCGCGGGTGTTGGACCGAAATACAGGTAATATTTTCCGTGATACAAGGACGCGTCGTGCAACCTGAGGTACGCGTTGGCAGCCGGATCGTAGGGATCGGGTAGGGCAAGCAGTTGGGCGGGCGGTTGCACCAGGAGACTGGTTTGGCCGGCGAGGAAGGCGTCGGTGAGCAGTTGGTAATACTCCGACGTCTGGCCGTGCCAGTTTCCCGCGGGGCCGCAGATCCAGGCAAGTGCGAAGTGGAAAAACGCGACCGCCACGAACAGGAGACCGGGCAAGCGGTCGCGCGACGGGCGATCAATGTGCATGGCGTTCCGCAGTCAACTCACAAGAGTAACGCAGCAGCGGTGCCGCAAACTGAGGACCGACATGAATTTCCGGCGCTGTTTGCCGGAAATTCGCTGTCTGTCCCCAGTTTGCGGCGGGAGTCTCAGTCTTCGGCGACGGATTTTTGGGCGAGTTCGCCGAAGAGGGGAAGGGGATAAGCTTCGTCGTGGGCGGCCTTCACCATCATGAAGATAGACATGGCAAGCAGGACGGCCTGAATGATGGATTGGAGATGGAAGCCGGGGATGCGTTGCAGGATAGGCCGCAGTACCTGGTCGTCCAGTAGCCACGCGACGAACAGGTATAGGCCCTGGAAACCGTGGAAGCGGACCTGGCGATCGTGGCGGAAGCGATCGCTGGCCAGCACGATGATGGACGCAATCCAGCCGATGCCGGGGATATAGCAGAGGATGGAAGCGGTGCGCGGATTGAATCCGGCGAGTGGGTCGCGTCCAGGCGGAGTCGGGGGCATAGCGCCCGCGTCCACCGGCTGTTTGGCGCCGCATTGCGAGCAATAGAGGGCCGACCCGACTTGGTTTCCGCATTGGCTGCAAAAAGGCATCTGTTCTTACATACGCTATTCCTTTTGATGGGGTTCCGGCAACCAAAATTCAAGATTTGGCGACAAATCGGGGACAGGGACATCTGCACAGTGGGGCGGACGGCCTGTCGGCTTGCTATAGCTCGCAATTTAGTAGACTCTATGGCGTGAGAGTTTTGGGGTATTTCTTTTGGGCTGCCATGGCCGGCGCGGCGGGGATCGGCCTGGGCGGCATCGCCCTGAATCGGGGCGAACACATCAACAGCCTGTGGCTGGTGGTGGCGGCGGCGTGCAGCTATGCCACGGCATACCGCTTCTACGGCAAGTTCATCGCGGCGCGCGTGATGACGCTGAACGACGAGCGGGCCACGCCAGCCGAGCGCCTGCGCAACGGGCACGATTTCGAACCCACCAACAAGTGGATCGTGTTCGGCCACCATTTCGCCGCCATCGCCGGTCCGGGACCGCTGGTGGGGCCGGTACTGGCCGCGCAGTTCGGCTACCTGCCGGGAACGCTGTGGATCATCATCGGCGCCTGCCTGGGAGGCGCGGTACAGGATTTCGTAATCCTGTTCGCCTCCATGCGGCGCAATGGGAAATCGCTCGGGCAGATGGCCCGCGAGGAGATCGGCAAGGTGGGCGGCTTCATCGCCCTCGTGACCGTGCTGCTGATCATGGTCATCCTGCTGGCGGTGGTGGGACTGGTGGTGGTGAACGCGCTGAGGGGCAGCCCGTGGGGCACCTTCACCATCGCGGCGACCATGCCCATCGCCATCTTCATGGGGCTGTATCTGCGATACTGGCGGCCGGGGAAGGTGCTGGAGTGCTCGGCCCTGGGTTTCGTGCTGGTGATGGGCAGCATCTTCGCGGGACAGTGGGTGGGCGAATCGGCGACACTCGCGCCGGTGTTCACGCTGACGGCGATGACACTCGCCATCGGCATCATTCTCTACGGATTCCTGGCCAGCGCGCTGCCGGTATGGCTCCTGCTGGCGCCGCGCGATTACCTCAGCACGTTCGTCAAACTGGGCGTGGTGAGCATGTTGGCGATCGGGATTCTGTTCGT
The DNA here is from genome assembly GCA_963805775.1 of uncultured Solibacteraceae bacterium. Taxonomy (GTDB): domain Bacteria; phylum Acidobacteriota; class Terriglobia; order Bryobacterales; family Bryobacteraceae; genus Solibacter. Next base: position 88,037 of record CAWDWK010000049.1, read on the forward strand.
GCGTCCGGAACTGCAACTGCCGGCGTTCACGCGCTTCACGGATGGCACCGGCCCGATCTTCGCCGGAAAAGTTTTTCCGTTCTGCTTCATCACCATCGCGTGCGGGGCCATCTCGGGATTCCATGCGCTGATCTCGTCGGGGACCACGCCGAAGATGATCGCCAAGGAATGGCACGCCTGGCCGGTGGGATACGGGTCCATGCTGCTGGAGAGCTTCGTGGCCATCATGGCGATGATCGCTGCGTGCGTGCTGCAGCCGGGCATCTACTTCGCGGTGAACTCGCCGGCGGGAGTCGTGGGGGCGACGCCGGCAGCGGCAGTGGCGACCATCTCGGCCTGGGGCTTTCCGGTAACGGCGACCGACATGGCGGCCCTGGCCCATAACGTGGGCGAGCAGACCCTGTTCTCGCGAACCGGCGGCGCGCCTTCGCTGGCGCTGGGCATGGCGCACATTTTCGCGAGCTCGGGCGGCGGCCAGGCGGTGATCGGCTTCTGGTACCACTTCGCGATCATGTTCGAGGCGCTGTTCATTCTGACGATTATCGATGCCGGAACGCGGGTGGGGCGATTCATGCTGCAGGATCTGCTGGGACACGTGTCGGCGCCGCTGGGACGCACCAGTTGGATGCCGGGCGTGATCGCAAGCTCGGCCGCCGTGGTGGGCGCGTGGGGATACTTCCTGGTACAGGGCGTGCGCGATCCGCTGGGCGGGATCAACTCGTTGTGGCCGCTGTTCGGCATCTCCAATCAGTTGTTGGCATCCATCGCGCTGTGCGTGGCCACCACAATCCTGCTAAAGATGCACGGGGCGAAATACATGTGGATCACGTGCGCGCCCATGGTGTGGCTGGTCAGCGCTACCTTCTCCGCGGCGTGGCAGAAAATCTTTTCACCGATTCCGGCGATCGGCTTTCTGGCGCAGGCAGACCAGTTGGAGGCGGCGGTGCAGGCAGGCCGCGCGGCCGGCACGGCGGCCACCCGGACGCTGATCTTCAATGCGCGGCTGGACGCGGGCGTCTGCGGGCTGTTCATGGTGCTGGTGGCGGTGATTCTGGCCGACTCGGTCCGTGTGTGGGCCGGAATACTTTCGGGAAGCGGCGACCGCCGCGTGCACGAAGCCCCGTTTGTGCCGTCGCGGCTTCAGGCGGAGGAACTGTGAGGCGGCTGTTCGAGTTGCTGATGGAATTGTTGCGCGAGCTGGCGGATGAGAACGCCTACCAGCGGCATCTGGCGGCGCACGGACGTACCCACTCCGGCGACGAGTGGCGGCGCTTCAGCGAGCAGCGTATGCGCGAGAAATATGCGCGCGCGAAGTGCTGCTGAGGTACCCGCAAGCGTGGGGAGGTACGGTACGGGTAAGGGGGTACGCTGTTTGAAATAGCCGTTCAATTTTCCAGGTAATTCTATTTGATATTAAGGTCTCTTACGGTACTATCGTCGGTATACAGTGCTCGACAGAAATTGGTTGACGATCGGAAGTCTTATTCTGGCGTTGCCATTGGTGGCCGTAGAGCCTGGAGTCAAGGTACAGTTCGTGGGAGGTACTGTCAGTGGGATCGCCGCGAAGACAAATTCCCACTTGGATCTTACCGGCGCCGACACGCTCTTTTTTCGTTTGGGAAAGGAAGAGCTCGGCATCGCTTACCAGAAGATCAACACCGTAGAGTATGGGCAGAGTGTGAGCCGCAGGTATGCGGAGGCGGTGTTGATTTCGCCGCTCTTATTGCTCAGCAAGTCGCGTAAACATTTCGTGACCATCGGTTATGTGGACCAGGAAGGCAAACAGCAGGCGCTGGTTTTCCGTGTGCAAAAGTCGGATATCCGTTCTGTGTTGACGGGTCTCGAGGCGCGCACGGGCCGCCGGATCGAGTATCAGGACGGCGAGGCGCGAAAGGCAGGAAGGGGATGAAGTGGTTTCTTATGATTCTGACCGGTCTCGGAATGTCCGCGGCAGCGGCGGATAACCCGCCTTCGGCAGTTGCGATCGAAGAGAATTCGCTGAAGCAGTTGTTGCAGATCCGGCGCGTCTACGTGGATCACCTGACGGGCGGGGAGACTGCGGCACAAATGCGTGACATTTTATTGAGCAGCCTGGAAAGCAGCATGCTTTTCGTGCTGACGGAGAACCCCGAACGGGCCGATGCCACGCTGAAAGGCGCGGCGGAAGACCTGGTATTCACCGAGGTGCACACTTCCTCGGACAGCCTGAATGCGCGGTCCAATTTTGGGACCGGACGCACCACCAACACGTCGCGTGGCGTGAACGCGGGGTTCGGCGTAGGCGAAAACGAGAGCGAACATTCGGCGGAGCGGCGTCATGAAGCGGTGGCGGCGGTGCGCCTGATCAACAAAGAAGGCGACGTGATCTGGGCGACCACGCAGGAGAGCCTGGGCGCCAAATTTCGCGGTGCCAGCACGGACGTTGCGGACAAGATCACCGCCAGGCTCAAGGAAGACTTCGCGCGGGCACGCAAGCTGATGACCGTTACCACGAATTTAGTCCCGACCGCCGTCTCCATGCCGCAAATGAGCCAGGGCCCCCTCAAATAAAAGCTCCATAGCTCCTTAGAGCCATTCTCGCGCTGGTTCGCGCGTAGAGTAGTAGACGAGGAGACCATGTTGAGATTGACAATCGCGGGGATTCTGCTGTTCGCGGCAGCACAAATCGGATTTGCGCAGGATACCAGCCAGTGGAGCAGTGTGCAGGCGCTGCGCAAAGGTGATCGGGTTGGTGTAATCCAGGCGGACCGGAAGCGGGTAGAGGGGCGGTTTGAGAGCGCCACCGATGCGCGCATTACATTGCAGGCGGACCAGCAGATCACGTTGGAGAAAACCGAGGTGGTGCGGGTGTACCGGCCGGCGCGGCACGGCCGCGTGTTCGGCGCGGTGCTCGGCGGAGCCATCGGCGTGGCGGCGGGCGGCGTGATGGATGCCACGTTTGGAGAGTACTTTCGCAACGAGACCGGCGGCACGCCGAAAGGACTGATCACGGCGGCCGGAGGGGCGGCGGGCGCGGGAGTCGGGGCGGCGGTGACGGGCTGGTACCGCACCATGTATCAGCGGACTAAGTAGCGGCGGCGAGAAGGTCGCTGATCGTGTTCAGGAAATCGTGGGTCCTGATCGGCTTGAGCAGGATGCGGGAGACCAGCTGTTCTTCGGGCTGGCCATATAGATCTTCGGGCCAGCCGCAGAGGACGATCACCGGCGCGCGGTAGCCCAGGTCGCGTATGCCGCGGATGAGCGCCATGCCTTCGCGCGAATCGGGTTCGCCACGGGCGTTCGGCAGGCGCAGGTCCATGATCACCAGGTCCGCGGGCGTGTGCTTCAAGCGACGCACCGTCTGCGATGCGGTGAGCACGATCTCGACCTGGTATCCGGCGATTTCGAGGAGGTGCTTGTGAAGGGCGAGTTGTTGTGCGTCGTCGTCAACGACGAGTATGCGGGACATTAGGGCGCATGTTTATCTTAATAGGTCTTCGAGCTGAATGCGCGTGTCGGTCTTCGCGTCGCGGTATTTCACGATGACCGGCGTGTAGACGCTGATGCCCCAATCCTTGCCCGGACCATTGGTGATGGCGCGCGCGCCGGAGATCACGACGGCGTCCTCGGGAATCATCAGAGGGTCGTCGTCACCGGCCCGGTGGATGGTGTTGAGGACCAGGTCGTAGACCGGCGTGGAGCGATTGAGAATCGTACCGGTGCCGAGCACGGCGCGGCGCTTCACGATGGTGCCTTCGTAGATGCCGCAGTTGCCGCCGATGAGAACGTCGTCTTCAATGATGACCGGGAGCGCGCCAATGGGTTCCAATACGCCGCCGATCTGGCTGGCGGCCGAGATGTGGCAACGCGCGCCGACCTGGGCGCAACTGCCCACCAGCGCGTGCGAGTCCACCATGGTGCCTTCGTCCACATAGGCGCCGACGTTGATGTACATGGGCGGCATGCAGGTGACGTTCTGGCCGAGATACACGCCGTCGCGGACGCTGCTGCCACCGGGCACGATGCGTATGTTGCTGCCCGCGTCGATGCGTTTGGTGGAGTAGGTGTCCTTATCGCGAAAGGTGAGCGTGCCCACGGACATGTCGCTGTTAATGCCCATGCGGAAACCGAGCAGGATGCCCTTCTTCACCCAGGGATTGACGCGCCAGCCGGTGGGCGCCTCCGGGTCCGGCTCGGCGGCGCGAATCCGGCCCGAGTTGAGGGCGGCAAGAAAGCGTGAGAAGAGTTCGCGATGGGCTGCCGTGTATTCGGCGGGCTTGTTGTCGAAGAGTTCCTCGATAAGTGATTGCATGTTCGTGTGTATGGGCTCTTGCCAATCCGATCCGCGACCAATCGAGCCGCGACCGTAAGGGAGCGGTCTTCCCTACTGATGCACCAGCAGTCCAACGCTCGATAGCACAGCTTCGATTTTGGCCAGACTCGACTGGCTGGGCGGCACCATCGGCAGGCGCCAGACCGGTTCCAACAGGCCCATCAGCGCCATCGCGGCCTTCACCGGAATGGGGTTGGACTCCACGAAATTGATATTCATGAGGGGCAGGAACCGCGCCTGCATTTCACGCGCGGCGGGGAAATCGTTGCGCAGGCAGGCTTGCGCGATGGCCGTCATTTCGGCGGGGATTTCGTTGGATGCCACGGAGATCACGCCGCGGCCGCCGAGCGCGGCGAGCGGTATGGTGATCGCGTCGTCCCCGGAGAGCACGATGAAATCGGCGGGGACTTCGTTGAGGACGGTCGCCATCTGGCCGATATTGCCGCTGGCCTCTTTGACGGCCACGATGTTGTCGATCTTGGCGAGGCGGGCCAGCGTGGCCGGCTCCACGTTGACGCCGGTGCGTCCCTGCACGCTGTACACCACGATCGGCAGGCGGGTGGAAGTGGCAATCGCACGGTAGTGCTGATAGAGGCCTTCCTGGGTCGGCTTATTGTAGTAAGGAGTGACGGAGAGAATACCGTCGGCGCCCAAGGCTGCAATCTCGTGGGCGAGCTCGATGACTTCCCGGGTGTTGTAACCGCCGGCGCCGGCGAGCACGGGAACTTTGCCTTTCGCTTCCTCGAGCGTGATCTCCACTACGCGCAGATGCTCGGCGCGCGTGAGCGTCGGGCTCTCGCCCGTAGTGCCGCAGGGGACCAGAAAATTAATGCCGGCCTCGATCTGACGGCGAACCAACGCGCGCAGCGTCGCTTCATCCAACGAAAGATCCTGGCGAAAAGGCGTGACCAGGGCGGTGCCGCATCCCGTAAACATGTACCACCTCCAAAGAACACATGATTGGCCGCCGATGAACGCCGATAAACGCCGATGAAAACAAAACGTTCTTATCGGCGTTCATCGGCGGCCCATTCTCTTCTTCGATTAGAACTCAATCTCGCTAAACTCGTAAAAACCTTTTTTGCCTGCGATCCATTGGGCGGCTTTCAGCGCACCCCTGGCGAAGCCTTCCCGGCTGCGCGCCGTGTGGCGGAGCGTGATCGTGTCCGCCGCGCTGTCGAACCCGATCTCGTGGGTACCTGCAATCGTGCCGGCCCGATTTGAGCCCACGTCGATCTGACGCGCATAGCCCGCCTTCTTCATCTCTTCCACCAGCTTCAGCAGTGTGCCGGAGGGCGCGTCTTTCTTCGCCGAGTGGTGAATTTCCCAGGCCCACGCGCCGTACGCCGGCTCGGCGGCCAGCAGGCGCGCGGCCTCCTCAACCAGGCGGAAGAAGACGTTCACTCCGATGGAAAAATTGGGACTCCACACCAGGCCGGTATTGTGGATCTCGATGGCGCGCTTCACCCGGTCGAGCTGATGCAGCCATCCGGTGGTGCCGACCACCAGTGGGACACCCAGCGCGGCGATGCCTTCCACGTTGCCGGGGACCGCGCCGGGAATGGAGAACTCGATGGCGACATCGATCCCGGCGAAATTGTCAGCGGTGAGTCCGGCGCCATCCGGATTGTTGAACTCATCGAGCTTGAGCGTGACCTGAAAATCGTACTCGTGCGCAAGCTGTTCGATCAGCTTGCCCATCTTTCCGTAGCCGACGATGGCCAGGTTACGCATGGACCGCCTCTTTGCGTTCGAAGACAGTGGGGTCGAGCGTGGCGAAGAACTCCTGGTGAAGCGCGGTGACCGTGCGCAGCAGATCGGTTTCCGCCACCACGAAGCTGATGTTGAGCAGCGACGCGCCCTGGCTGATCATGCGGATGTTAATGCCGTCCAGCGAATTGAAAACACGTCGCGCCACGCCAGGTGTGTAGCGTATGTTCTCACCCACCAGGCAGACGATGACGCCATCGTGCTCCACCGCCGCTTCGGCGAACTGGCGTAGGTCGCCCAGGATGAGATCGATGTGCTGCGTGCTGTCGATAGTCAGCGACACGCTGACTTCGCTGGTGGCCACCATATCGACCGGGGTTTCGTACCGGTTAAAAATTTCGAAGATGCGGTGCAGGAAGCCGTGGGCCATCAACATGCGCGTGGAATGAATGTTGACCGTAGTGATCTTGCGCTTGCAGGCGATCGATTTCACCACGTTATCGCAATGCACGGATTCGGCGGTGATGCGCGTCCCCGGCACGTCGGGACGCCGCGAATTAAGAATCATCACCGGGATGTTCTTCTCGATGGCCGGGACCACGGTAGCCGGGTGCAGCACCTTGGCGCCGAAATACGCGAGTTCGGCGGCTTCGGCGAACGAGATGGTCTTAACGCGATGGCCGCCGGGCAGGATGGTGGGGTCGGCGGTCAGCATGCCGTCCACGTCGGTCCAGATCTGGATCTCTTCGGCATCGATGCCCGCGCCCACGATGGCGGCGGTGTAGTCGCTGCCGCCGCGCCCCAGGGTCGTGGTGACGCCATCCTCTGTCGAAGCGATGAAGCCGCCCATGACGACCACGCTTTGCGCGGCCAGCGGTGGAATGGTTTTCGCCAGGCGCGCGTAGGTCTCCGGAAAGTTCGGGGCGGCCTGGGTGTGACGGCGGTCGGTAATTAGCACGTCGCGCGAATCCACGTGCTCGGCCGGCATGCCGAAGTGGCGGAACGCGAGCGTGACAATGTAACTGGAGAGCCGCTCGCCATAACTGGAGATAGCGTCGATGGAGCGCGGCGTGAGTTCACCGAGCACGGCGAGCCCTTTCACCAACTCGGTGAGTTCCTGGAAATGTTCGTCGAGGAAGCGGTCCAGATCGGCGCGGTCGCTCAGCGGGACGATCAGGCGCGCCTCGCGCGAATGGTAGTCGCGCAGATCGTGAAGCTGGGTGATGTATTCCTCGCGCTTGCCCTCAATAGCGGCGCCGGCGATGGCGAGCAGCTTGTTGGTGGTCCTCCCCATGGCGGAGACTACGACCACGGGGCGGCGCTCTTCGCGGGCGCGCACGATGCCGGCAACCCGCTCGATGGCAGCGGCGGACTCCACGGAGGTGCCGCCGAACTTCATGACGATCATCAGTCGAGCATCCCTTCCGAATGCATCAGTTCGGCATTCAGTACGGCGGCGCCGGCCGCGCCGCGAATGGTGTTGTGGCTGAGCACGACGAATTTGTAATCCAGTGCGTGGCAGGGACGCAGGCGTCCCACGAAGGCTGCCATGCCGCGTTCGCGCTCGGCGTCTTTGCGCGGTTGCGGGCGGTTGACCTCGTGCATGTAGATAACGGGGTGCGGCGGCGCGCTCGGAAGATTGCGCTGCTGGGGCAAGCCGGTGAAGTTTTCCAGCGCATGGCGCAGGTCGGCTTCCGATGGCTTCGAGGAGAATTCAACGGACACGGTTTCGGTGTGGCCATCCACCACGGAGACGCGGTTGCAGTGCGCGCTGACTTTGGCCGCGAGCGGCGCGATGTGATCGCCGGCGAAATCGCCCAGAATCTTCTGCGTCTCCATCTCCATCTTTTCTTCTTCGCCGCCGATGTACGGCACCACGTTGCCCATGATGTCCATCGATGCGACACCGGGATACCCGGCGCCAGAAATAGCTTGCATGGTGCTCACGATCACCTTCGTGATGCCGAACTGCTTCAGCGGACCGAGCGCCATCACCAGGCCGATGGTGGAGCAATTCGGATTGGTGACAATCTGGCCTTTCCACCCGCGGGCGCGCTGCTGGCCGGGAACCAGCTTGAGGTGGTCGGGATTGATTTCGGGAACCAGCAGGGGAACATCCTGCTCCATGCGATGATTGCGCGAATTGGAGACCACCACGTGACCGGCCTGCGCGAAGGCGCGCTCGATTTCGGTGGCGACGCCGGCGTCCATCGCGGAAAAAAGCAGGCGCGGAGCATTGCCCGGTTTGCATTCATCGACGGTGCGGCCGGCGATCGAGTCAGGCGTGCCTCCGGCCAGGTGCCACGTCATGGCGTCCTTATACCTCTTGCCGGCGGAGCGATCGCTCGCTCCCAGCCACGTGAGGTCGAACCACGGGTTCCCTTGGAGGAACTTGATGAAATGCTGACCCACCATCCCGGTGGCGCCGAGAATGCCTACTTCGATTCGCGTTTGCATAATTCCTTTACGATGCTTTGATAGAGTTCCACAGCTTCGGTAAGCTGGGCTTTGGGCACGCGTTCTTCCAGCGTGTGCGCCACGTTTATGGTGCCGGGCCCGATGAGGAAGGGCTGGCCCCAGGCGCCGTTGAACGCCGGGATATCGGTGGTGAACGCCACCACGGTCGTGGGGATGCCATCCACCGCGCCCAGGCGGACGGCAGGGATTTCGATGACCTCGCGGAGTTCGGCGCGGCCCTCTGCGGCGCGCGCGAGCGCGGCCTTGATCTCGGTGGAATCGCCCACCAGCCGGATCATGATATCGGCGCGGGCCTCGTCGGCGATCACGTTGGGCGCGCGGCCTCCGGCAAGCGTGCCGATGTTGAGCGTGCTGGGTCCGAGCAGTGGATCGGTGGGCAGGGGGATGCGCCGGATATCGGCGAGTGCGTCGAGCAGTTTGTCCACGGCGGATTCGCCGAGTTCCGGATAGGCGGAGTGGGCCATCTTGCCGCTGGCACAGACCTCGTAGCGCAGTGCACCCTTGCTGCCGAGAGCGAGTTGGTTCTCGGTAGGCTCGCCGTTGATGATGTAGCGCGAGCCGCGGGGTGTCTGGGCGGCCTTGTAAGCGCCCGCACTGTTGCGCTCCTCGCCCACCACGAAGAGCAGACCGAAGCCGCGGTGTCCCGCCTCGAGCAGCGCCTCGACGGCTTTGATCATGCTGGCGATGATGCCCTTCGTGTCGCAGGCGCCGCGTCCCCAAATGAATTCGTCGTCCTCGCGGGAGGTGAAGAATGGCGGCACGGTATCGATGTGGGTGGAAAGGGTGACTACCAGCGGCTCGCCCCACTGGGCAAAAACGTTGAAGCGCCGCGGTTCCACTTCGATGCGCTCGATGCGGCCATCGTAGAGGGCGGCGAGGGGCGCCAGGTAGTCGTAGAGGTAGTTACCGGCACGCTCCTCGTTATTCGTGATGGATTCGATATCGACTAATGCTCGCGTGAGCTCGAATACGTTCATAAAAGTCCGTTTGGGGGAAGGCGAAGGGGAGAAAGTTCGCGCGCAGGCCGCGTGCTTCAATCCCGATAGCGCTCCACCCGCCTGTGAACGGGTGACAGTGAGCAGGATTTAACCTGGCTCCCCAACCGGAAGGAGTTGAGATTCCATCCCGATTTCGGCGGATACTGCTTACGGCCCCAGTCGCCGGCCTCCGAAACTCAATCGGAAACCCGGTCCGGCTACTCATGGCCGCCGCACCTCTACGGTGAAAATCCAGGATAGCGAAGCCGGGAAGGGCAAGTCAAATGCGTGGCACACTGACAGTAGGGAATGTATGTCCATCTTCATCGTGCGACTCGGCACACTTCGCAAGCCGGGCGAGGGTGTGCGGCTGGGTACCGTGCGGCGCCCTCCGCGCGGCGTTCCGAAGTCTGACTTCGCGAAGCTCGACTACTACGACGTCTGGTTCCCGAATCTGTCGCCCAGCGCCGAGCTGGTGCACGAAGCGCTGGGAGCGGCGGACGAGCGGGCGTGGGCGGCATTCAGCCGGAAGTTTCGACGCGAGATGAGCGCGCCCGACCGGAGCCGCGAACTCGACGTACTGGCGGCGCTGTCGCACCATACCAACCTGTCGCTGCGCTGCTACTGCGAGGAAGAGAGCCGCTGCCACAGATCGTTGCTGCGTGAATTCCTAATCGAGCGCGGAGCGAACGTCGAGGGCTAAACGCAAAAAGGGCGCCGGCTTTCACCGGCGCCCTTCTTCGGTTCGAGAGAGACTACTCCTTCACAGGAGCGGCCTTCAACTTTTCGCGCTGTTCTTTCAGCACCGCGCGGCGGCTGAGTTTGATTTTGTT